>NZ_NUOT01000009.1 GCF_002584535.1 Bacillus cereus | reverse complement strand
CGCACCCTGAGGCCCTTGTTCGCCTTGAGGCCCTTGTTCGCCTTGAGGCCCTTGTTCGCCCTGAAGTCCTTGCTCACCTTGAGGTCCTTGCTCACCTTGAGGTCCTTGCTCACCTTGAGGCCCTTGTTCGCCTTGAAGCCCTTGTTCGCCTTGAGGCCCTTGCTCACCCTGAGGCCCTTGCTCGCCTTGAATACCTTGTTCGCCTTGAGGTCCTTGCTCACCTTGAGGCCCTTGTGCACCTTGAGGCCCTTGTTCGCCTTGAGGCCCTTGCGCACCCTGAGGCCCTTGTTCGCCTTGAGGCCCTTGCTCACCTTGAGGCCCTTGCTCACCTTGAGGCCCTTGCTCGCCTTGAATACCTTGTTCGCCTTGAAGCCCTTGCTCGCCTTGAGGCCCTTGCTCTCCTTGAATACCTTGAATACCTTGTTCGCCTTGAAGCCCTTGCTCGCCTTGAGGCCCTTGCTCTCCTTGAATACCTTGTTCGCCTTGAAGCCCTTGCTCGCCTTGAGGCCCTTGCTTACCTTGAGGCCCTTGCTCGCCTTGAGGCCCTTGCTCGCCTTGAGGCCCTTGCTCACCCCGAGGCCCTTGCGCACCCTGAGGCCCTTGTTCGCCCTGAAGCCCTTGTTCGCCCTGAGGCCCTTGCGCACCCTGATAACCTTGTTCGCCTTGAGGTCCTTGCTCGCCTTGAGGCCCTTGTTCGCCTTGAGGTCCTTGCTCGCCTTGAGGTCCTTGCTCGCCTTGAGGCCCTTGCTCGCCTTGAGGTCCTTGCTCACCCCGAGGCCCTTGCTCACCCTGATAACCTTGTTCGCCTTGAGGTCCTTGCTCGCCATGATAACCTTGTTCGCCTTGAGGTCCTTGTTCGCCCCGACGTCCTTGCTCGCCTTGAGGTCCCGTCATTCTAATTGATGCAATTTGTAGTAAGGTAATTTGTAATTCTTCGATTCGTCCAAGGAGTCCTTTCAGTGCAAGACGGTTGACTCTAAATAATTTAGTAATGTACAGTAAAAAGTTTAGTAAGTTTTGTAATTCAATATATGTTGCATTTGCTACAAATGGTTGATTATCCAAAATCGTAATTAAATTTTCGACAATTGCAATGCCAGTTTCTCGTTGCGCAAGTGATAAGTTTAAGCGTTTTAGGAACCCGTTTATTATTTCTAATAGGTTCATAAGTTCTGTTATGTTAGATGGTGTTGGGTTAGAAAATACAGTTGGAATACTATCAGTTAAGCCACTTAAGGTATCAGAGAAAAGTTTCATGTATAGTTCGGGGATAGGAGTATAATGGACTGCTGGGGTACGACGAGGTTGTGTTGGAAAATAAGGTTTTGAAACTTTTTTCGGATTCTCATTAAAGTAAGACATTAAAATGCTCCTTTCTAAGTAAGGTGGTAAAAACCTATCATAGTAGATGCGAGTTGGGTATAAAAAGGAATAGGAAAACGGGCTGTTTATATAAAAAATAGCAAAAACGCCTATTTATGAGGCGTTTTCTTTTTGTCTTACATATTGATAATACCTTTTTAAGGAAATTTTTGATTTAAAACCAATGCGTTTCATTATTTCTTGTTCTGGAATGTGTTGTTCAATTAATCGTAAAATAAAGGTGTTTCGAAAATGCTGGCTGGAAATTCCTTTGCGTAAATTTGCCCTAGCTACCTCAAGGCGAATCATTTTTTGAACTGCTATTTCTGTTAGTGCTTTTGGTGCATCGTTTTCGTACACCCACCGATATGTGTTGCGATTGAAATCGAATGCCACAAATAGGGGATCATCACTATGGTATTTTGGGCGAACTGGTTCAGGGATTTTTTTATAATAGTTATATAGTTGTTGTTTGTCATCGTGAGTTAAATTAATGGTTCTTTCAATACCTGCTACAGCTGGAATAGAAATTGTATTCGTTTCAAAATGAACGTGATGCATATTTAATGACACCAATTCTTGGAGGGATAAGCCGTAGTCAATGAGTAAGTTAACGATAGAAATATTACGATCCATTAATAATGGTCGGACAGGGCGTTGCTTCTCTGATAACCCTTCTAATGAAGTGAGGGTATGTTTTAAACGTTTTTCGTCTTCTTTTGAAATGAAATCTTCATCACGTAACGCGCGATTCGGTTGGATGATGAGTTCCATATCCTTTAATGGGTTTGGGAGGTTTAAAAACTGATATAGTCTATTTAAGACAATAAATACACGGTGCATTGTTTTTTCAGAGTAATTTCGTTTTTGTTTTAAGTCGGAAAAATAATCTTCGTAGTCTTTTGTACAAAGTGTAGCCCATATATTACTAGAGGGAAGTTTTTTATTTTTTCCTAACCAATGACCGAAATCTTCAATATCATAGACATAACGTTTAATGGTTGAAGGTTTTCGACCTTTATTTAATAAAAAGGCAGAAAAAGCTTGTACTGTATCATGAAGTTCCTTTGTTTCCATATTCCCACCACCCTTTTTTCTTATATTATAGCAAATTTTTCTGAAAATAGTTATTTATTGGGGGAGTGGAAATATTAATAATATTATTTGGTGAGTCGATAAAAAGAGGTGATTGTATGGAACAATCGATGCGAAAAAAAAATAATAATCAAATTAATATCGTGTTAAATCACCGGAAAAAAATTTCAGTACCTGCTTCAGAAAAAAAAATGGTAATTTCAAGTGAAACGTCTACGAAGCATGAGATGCTACAGCGGATTGATGAGGAAATGGGTAAGCTTGTTGGGATGGAAGATATAAAAAAAATAATAAAAGAAATTTATGCATGGATTTATGTGAATAAAAAAAGGCAAGAAATCGGCTTAAAGTCAGAAAAACAAGTGCTTCATATGTTGTTTAAAGGGAATCCGGGAACGGGGAAAACAACTGTTGCAAGAATGATTGGGAAATTATTATTTGAGATGAACATTTTATCAAAAGGGCATTTAGTCGAAGCAGAACGTGCGGATCTTGTTGGAGAGTATATTGGGCATACAGCACAAAAAACAAGAGATTTAATTAAAAAAGCCATGGGTGGAATATTGTTCATTGATGAAGCGTACTCGCTTGCGCGTGGTGGAGAGAAAGACTTTGGAAAAGAAGCGATTGATACGCTTGTCAAACATATGGAAGATAAGCAACATGGATTTGTTTTAATTCTAGCGGGATATTCAAGAGAGATGAATCATTTTCTTTCTTTAAATCCCGGCTTGCAATCGCGCTTTCCATTTATTATTGAGTTTGCGGATTATACAGTGAATCAGTTGCTCGAAATTGGTAAGAGAATGTATGATGAACGAGAATATCAGTTATCAAAAGAGGCGGAGTGGAAATTCCGTGATCATTTACATGCGGTGAAATATTCATCACAAATTACATCATTTAGTAATGGGCGCTATGTCCGGAATATTGTTGAGAAATCCATTCGTACACAGGCGATGCGATTATTGCAAGAGGATGCATACGATAAGTATGATTTAATGGGAATATCAAGTGGCGATTTAACGCTTGAAGAAGAGACGCACAGTTCATAAACTGTGCGTTTGCTTTATGAAGGTAAGTGTAATACGTCAGGTGCTATTTTGTGTTTTTTGTTTTTGCTCGTTGTTCTAGTTTGCTTTTTGGACTTGTATCAGCTACATCTGATGCAAGTCCTTGTGGATTAACGCTACTGCTTTGTCCGCGATTACGGTTATTATTTCCTTTTGCCATTTTTTGTCACCTCTATTCTTCTTTAGCTTTTTGTTGATATGCCCTATGATATCGTTCCATTTTTTCACTTTTTTCATGTGCTGATTTTGGATCGAAGTTAATTTGGTTGACTGAGTTTTTTTGAGCTCCTTTGTTTACGTGATTTGTCATTATGTTCACCTCTCTTTAAAATTTAGTATGGACACTATGGACAGAAAAACACGTCAGAAAAGAAAAAACCCTTTACGATATGTAAAGGGGTGAAGTTGCTATTTATGAAGAGAACGCTCCTTATTATCTAAGCGTTTGTGTGGTAAATGCCATTTGTAATGAATAGAGATCATACGGAAGCAAACAATTAAAATGAATAAAATGTACAATGCCCAATCGCTAACAACGATTTTGGCACCGATTAAAACCCCTGCTAAAATCGTCCAAAATGCATACACTTCGGAGCGAAGAACAAGAGGTTTACGGCGTGCTAGTAAATCACGAATGATACCGCCACCAATTCCTGTTAATACAGATGCAACAATTGTAGCGCTAATAGGTAAGTTGAGTTTTTGCGCATAAAGCGCTCCTTGTACAGCGAATGCCGATAAGCCAATGGCATCTGTAATGTTCTCCCAACGTTTCCAGTGTGTAATTAATTTATTTGGAAATAGAAAGATAATCGTCATTGATAAGAGTGCAATTTGAAATAACATATCTTGTTGCCAAAAAGCGCCGATTGGATAACCAATTAATAAATTACGAAGGGCGCCTCCCCCAAAAGCAGTTGCCATTCCTAAAATATATACCCCGAAAATATCGTAATCTTCTTCCATTGCGACAATAGCTCCGCTGAGTGCGAAGGCAATTGTGCCAATGATGCTAAAAATTTCCCATGCCATGAATTTTCTCCCCCGCTAACTAGATGAAATGTGCTTCCTCTGCTATTATATTAGAAGGTTTAAATTTCGAAAAGGATGAGTGAACATATTTGATGGAAGAAAAAGAAAAAGTCATATTAGTTGGCTGCCAATTGCCTCAAGATGATGATGAACGGTTTATGCATTCCATGAAAGAGCTTGCGTCGCTTGCGAAGACAGCTCGTGCGGAAGTTTTAGTATCTACAACACAAAAACGTCCGAAATTTCATCCTGCAACATACATAGGTAAAGGGAAATTAGAAGAACTTGCAGCGCTGACAGAAGAACTGGAACCAGCTGTTATTATATTTAATAATGAGTTAACACCGAGTCAAATCCGCAATTTATCCTCTGTTTTAGATGCAAGAGTAATTGATCGCACACAACTGATATTGGATATTTTTGCTCAGCGTGCGAAATCAAAAGAAGGTAAGCTTCAAGTAGAATTAGCTCAGTTGCAATATACAATGCCGCGTCTTATGGGGCAGGGACTAGCACTATCGCGTCTTGGGGGCGGGATTGGTACGAGAGGTCCTGGTGAAACGAAGTTAGAAACAGATCGTCGGCATGTTCGCTCTCGTATTGATGAAATTAAGAAACAGCTAGTGGTTGTTGTGGAGCACCGAAAAAGGTATCGTGAGCGCCGAAAGGATAATCATGTATTTCAAGTTGCATTGATTGGTTATACAAATGCTGGCAAATCAACGTTGTTTAACAGATTAACAGAAGCTGATACATTTGAAGAAAACCTGCTATTTGCGACGTTAGATCCAACGACAAGAAAGATGCAATTGCCTTGTGGGTATACTGTATTGCTAACTGATACGGTAGGTTTTATTCAGGATTTACCGACGTCATTAGTTGCTGCGTTTCGCTCTACATTGGAAGAAGCAGGTGAAGCGAATGTAATCTTGCATGTCGTTGATTCTGCAGATCCCAATTATGTAGGTCATGAACAGACAGTGAAGCAATTACTACAAGATCTTGAAATTAATCATATTCCAATTATTACGGTTTACAACAAGAAGGATCAATTACATCAAAATTTCATCCCGTTTCCAAAAAGTGAGTTTCTTATGACAAGTGCTTTTGAAAAAACGGATTTATTACACTTGAAAGAATCGGTAGAGATGAAGATGATGGAAGAAATGGAAACGTATAAGGTTATGATTCCTCCAAGCGAGGGTAGACTGCTAACACTTTTAAAAACAGAAACGGTATTAACTGGGATGGAATTCAAAGAGGATGAATTCTTGTATGAGTGTACAGGTTATATATTTGTTCATTCAACATTGAATGGACAATTAAAGAGATTTTTAGTGCAAAAAGGAGAAGAGAATAGAAATGTTTGATCGTCTAAAAAATGGAGAAAGAATTGCTCCTATCGTAAAAGAAGTAGAAAGTCAAATTACAGATATACATAAACGCGTGGATGAGGTAATTGAGAGTAATCAATTCCGTGTATTAGAAAGTTTTCGTGAGCATAAAATTAGTGATTCGCACTTTATCCCAACAACAGGATATGGTTATGATGACATCGGTCGTGATACATTAGAAAAAGTGTATGCTGATGTATTTGGGGCGGAAGCAGGTCTTGTTCGCCCGCAAATTATTTCAGGTACACATGCGATTTCAACAGCTTTATTTGGTATATTACGTCCGGATGATGAGTTATTATATATAACAGGGAAACCGTATGACACGCTTGAAGAAATTGTTGGCGTACGTGGTAAAGGTGTTGGTTCTTTCAAAGAATATAACATTGGTTACAGTGCGATTCCGTTAACAGTTGAGGGGCGTGTTGATTTTAAAGCCGTAGAAGCGGCTATTCATGAAAAGACAAAAATGATTGGGATTCAGCGTTCAAAAGGTTATGCGACTCGTCCTTCATTTACCGTTGCGGAAATTAAAGAGATGATTTCATTTGTAAAGGAAATTAAACCAGATGTTGTTGTGTTTGTAGACAATTGTTATGGAGAGTTTGTGGAAGAGTTAGAGCCGTGTCATGTTGGTGCGGATTTGATGGCGGGATCTCTTATTAAAAATCCGGGCGGTGGAATTGTAAAAACAGGTGGATATATTGTTGGTAAAGAAAAGTATGTAGAAGCTTGTGCATATCGTTTAACATCTCCAGGGATTGGAGCGGAAGCGGGGGCGTCTTTATATAGCTTACAAGAAATGTATCAAGGTTTCTTCTTAGCTCCGCATGTTGCTGGTCAAGCGTTAAAAGGTGCAATTTTTACAGCTGCATTTTTAGAAAAGTTAGGAATGAATACATCACCAACTTGGGATGCTGCAAGAACAGACTTAATTCAGTCTGTTCAATTTGATGACAAAGAGCGTATGATTGCATTTTGCCAAGCGATTCAATATGCATCTCCAATTAATTCACACTTTACACCGTATCCAAACTATATGCCAGGTTATGAAGATGATGTCATCATGGCTGCAGGTACGTTTATTCAAGGTGCAAGTATTGAGTTGTCAGCAGATGGTCCAATTCGTCCTCCGTATGTTGCTTACGTGCAAGGTGGATTAACGTATTCTCATGTGAAGATCGCAATTTGTTCTGCAATTGATGCATTAATTGAAAAAAACCTATTAACAATTTCGTAAGGGAAAGCTGTCGATTTCGACAGCTTTTTTGCATAGAAGAAGGGATTTGTACCATTTTAAAAAAGAATAAAAAAATCATGTAAGAAAAGCTAACATCTATTGACACTAAACATAACATGGTATAAAATGAGAGACAGTTAAGGCGAAGGAGGAACTGAACAATGAAAGAAGATAGACGTTCTGCCCCGCTGTTTCCTATTGGTATTGTAATGGATTTAACACAACTATCTGCACGTCAAATTCGCTATTATGAAGAGCACAATTTAATTTTTCCAACCCGTACAAAGGGAAATCGTAGGTTGTTTTCATTTAACGATGTAGATAAGTTGTTAGAAATTAAAGATTTGTTAGATCAAGGCTTAAATATGGCTGGTATTAAACAAGTGTTACAAATGAAAGAAAATCAAACAGAAGCAGTGCAAACAAAAGGAGAAACGAAAGAAATTTCAAAATCCGAGCTTCGTAAAATTCTTCGAGATGAACTGCAACATACAGGCAGATTTAATCGAACTTCATTACGACAAGGTGATATTTCAAGGTTTTTTCACTAGAAATGACTGATTCTGAAGGTGTTTAGAGGGACTAAGGAGGAATTTATAATGGCAAGGTACACTAGAGAAGATATTTTCCGTTTAGCGAAAGAAGAGAATGTAAAGTATATCCGTTTACAATTTACGGATCTTTTAGGAAGTATTAAAAACGTAGAGATTCCAGTTAGTCAGTTAACAAAAGCTCTAGATAACAAAATGATGTTTGATGGATCTTCTATTGAAGGATTTGTTCGTATTGAAGAATCGGATATGTACTTGTATCCTGACTTAGATACTTGGGTAATCTTCCCTTGGACTGCTGAAAAAGGTAAAGTAGCCCGCTTAATTTGCGACATCTACAATGCTGATGGCACTCCATTTGAAGGTGACCCACGTAATAACTTAAAACGTATGTTGAAAGAAATGGAAGCACTAGGATTTACTGAATTCAACCTTGGACCAGAACCAGAATTCTTCTTATTCAAAGTTGATGAAAAAGGAAATCCAACATTAGAACTAAACGATAATGGTGGATACTTCGACCTTGCGCCGATGGATCTAGGGGAAAACTGTCGTCGTGATATCGTTCTTGAACTTGAAGAAATGGGCTTTGAAATTGAAGCATCTCACCATGAAGTCGCACCAGGACAACACGAAATTGATTTCAAATATGCGAATGCACTTCGTTCATGTGACGATATTCAAACATTTAAACTTGTTGTAAAAACAATCGCACGTAAACATGGTTTACATGCAACGTTTATGCCAAAACCATTATTCGGAGTGAACGGTTCTGGTATGCATTGTAACTTGTCATTATTTAAAAATGGAGAAAACATATTCTACGACCAAAATGGTGACTTACAATTAAGTGATGATGCGCGCCACTTTATCGCAGGTATTTTAAAACACGCGCCAGCATTTACAGCAGTAGCTAACCCAACTGTAAACTCTTACAAACGTTTAGTACCTGGATATGAAGCGCCTTGTTACGTAGCATGGTCTGCACAAAACCGTAGTCCGTTAGTACGTATCCCAGCATCTCGTGGCATAAGTACACGTGTAGAAGTGCGTAGTGTCGATCCAGCTGCAAACCCATATTTAGTAATGGCAACATTATTAGCAGCAGGTCTTGACGGAATTAAAAATAAATTAACTCCGCCAGCTGCAGTAGATCGTAACATCTATGTAATGACTAAAGAAGAACGTGAAGAAGCAGGTATCGTTGATTTACCAGCAACATTAGCACAAGCGTTAGTTAAATTACAATCTAACGAAGTTGTATGTGGTGCATTAGGTGAACATTTACTTGAGCACTTCATTGAAGCGAAAGAAATTGAGTGGGATATGTTCAGAACGCAAGTTCATCAATGGGAACGCGATCAATATATGTCTCTTTACTAAGAGTGAGGGGCCTTGATACTACGGTATCGGGGTCTTTTTTTCTTTCGGGCAATTTTATTGAGCGGTTGTTTGTTTTATCAACTGCCCGATAACTGCCCGGGTTTAATTAAAAAAATTATTCAAGGACATTTCTCATGTGTTCCTCGAATTTATTCATAGCTTCTTTATCTAATTTTTTACTGATGTGTGAATAAACATCAGATGTAATTTGCATACTACCATGTCCAAGACGTTCTTGTAAATATTTCATGCTGACACCAGCTTCAAGTTGAAGTACTGCGTGTGTATGTCTTAATGAATGAATTGGTAAAGGTGGCAGATTCGCTTTCTTTAAAATGATGCTAAGTCAACCATTCAACAGCATTCGGAAGCGCTCGAACTAGCTGTAAATATAAAGCAACTAGAGGGATATGTAAGTGGGGTTGGTTTAAACAATGAACTTCGGAATACTCGTTTCAATCAAGGGACGAAATATTGGGGATTGAGTTCTAAGTTTCCAGCAGTTGTTGATAATAACGTAACACATTTAGGAGATTTTAGTTTAAGATTAGCTGTTACTGGAGAAACCGCACCTGCCTATAACAGCTTTACGTCAAATAGGGTTCCTGTAACACCGGGTGAGGATGTTGTTGTTTCTGCATATTTTTACACTAAAGATATAGCAGAACATGACCGCGGTAAGATTAGAATGGTACCGATTTTTTTGAAGTCTGATGGAACACAATTAAAAGCTGCAACTAACGATTTCGCTATTCCTAATGATACATGGGTTAGACAATCTCACACATTGAAAGCTCCAGTCGATGCAGCTAAAGTCGGTTTAAGAGCATATGTATTACAAAACGGTACTTTCTGGATGGCACATCCTATGCTGCAAAAAGGAGATAAGACAAGTGCATATCATTGATAAGGTCTCTGTGAATGGCTCACAACAATATAAAGTGAAAAATAATCGAGGTAATGTGTATTACATTACTGCTAGTTCTTATTATGTGAAAATTAAATAATTAAGTAAAAAAGTGCACCTCCAATTGTTAAGTGTGTCTAACAATTGGGGTGCACATCATTAATTGAGTCGGCTTTTTTACTATGTATTAAATTTAGCATTCATAAGTAACTCTTTTAATTCTTCTGTAGATAATTTGCTTTCTAACTCTTTACTTAAGTCAAGTATAGAAGTTTTATAATCTACTGCTACTTGTAAACTATCAGTCTTCTTTTTTCTGCATTGTCTTTAGAACAAACTACCCCACTAATTAACATAACTGGCAATGCAACTGCTAATAGTTTACGTTTCATAAACATATACCCCGCTGTTATTATTTGTTTTTATTCATTTCTTTTGTTGCCTTGTCTATTAACTCAGCACCCGTTTTTAAGTCTTCCTTAGCGATTTCAACTATGTCTTTATCTTCTTCCTCTAAACCTTTTTGAATGTTTTCTACCGCGTTCTTTATGTAAATCATTGCTTTTCCTACGTTATGTTGTACTTCATAATCATTTGATGATACATAATCTAGTTTTTCTATCTTGTCTACTAATTCAAAATAAGGTTTAGATAATTCTTTTAGCTTAACCGCTTTCTTCTTCATTGACTTTCTACTATCTAGAAGGTCATCTATTTCTTTAGATTGTTCAGAAAAATCTTCAAGTAAGTATGATACGTTCTTTCTATAGTCTTCTTTCTTATTCTGCTCAACTGAAACTTTCATTGCTTCGTCTTCCTTCTTATTCGTTGACTCACAACCAACCCCAGTTAGAATTAACATTGGAATAGCTAAAGATAATAGTTTACGTTTCATTGTTATATACCCCTTTGTTTGGTTTCTTATTATTCGTTTTACGATTTTGTTAAGCTTAAAATAACTCCAAGTGACTCCATAAGACCGTCACTACCTTCATCAATCAGTTCACCTGACTTATTAATCTTTGTTTCATCTAATGTTGTAAACCCCTCTACCATTATGTCTAGACCTTTATCAAAAGTATATAGAGATTGAGATAACTCTGATTGCAAGTTATCGTACTCTACTGGTGGTTTAATTTCTTGTTTGCTGACTTCATTTCACTTACTACTTGCTTTAATTCATCGTGTGTGTTAAGGAATGTAGGGTCTTTCTTTTCTAACTCACTGAATTTATTTTGTGCTTGTACCCAAACCATAGATATGTTTTGTACTTTTAAAACGTAATCTGTTTTACTCGTTAGTCTACCTTCTTCGTCTGTCTCAAATACCCTTTCGCTTACTGCAATGTTGTTAGACTTCTTTTTCTTATTCGTGTATCTCTTTATTATCCATGTTAGTAGAAGAATAGGTACTGCTATGGACATTACTCTAGCCACTACCGATGTTTCCCCAGTTCCTAAACTAGCTATTGCCCCTGCAAGAGCGAAAAAGAGAGCAGGAACTATGATTACGAACACTAGTATTTTTCGTCCCATATGTAAAACTCCTTTGTTTGAATACTGTTATTGACTATTACCTACGTTTTACTTGACGCATCACGCTACCATCGTCTCCTACCATCTTGTATCCCGTATCAGTAAAGTTCTCCATTTTATAGGTCATAGATTGTTTCATTTCACCAGGTTCAGCCTTTTTGCCGTCTTTTACATATTCGTCTATTGTCAATGTCATTTCTCTCGTGTCTCCATTGTAAGACCATTTTCCATCCATATGTGAGTTCTCATAAGGTGTGTTGTCTACATCATCAAATATAGTGTATGTACCATCTTGACGGAACTCTGTTCCTTTAGTGAATTTATCACCAACATAACTACCCCATTCACCTACTATTTCTTTACCGTCTTTTGATAAAGGGATAGCGTCAGGTCTTTTGGTATGTTCTACAGCTTCCTCAATTGGTTTCATACCTTTTTCTAAGTAGTCATTACCTTTGTACATTAAGTCTTTTAATTGCTCCGTCTTATTCTTTGTTACAGAACCACTTTTTGCTAGACTTAATTGTGTGTCAATCGCTTCTTTATAACAGTCTATTGCTTTTAAAACAGATTTGTGTTGTTCTTCAAACTCTTTTGGTGGGTCTATCTTGTAAAACCTAACATATATTTCTTGTAACCCATCTGCACTTTTTAAGATTTTCTTGTTTTGCTCTTTTACATCCTTGTCTTTTCCTTTTGATACTTCAGTTAGTTCTTCCATCTTCAACTTTAACTCATAATGTAAGTTTGACATACGAGAAGGGTATGCTTCGTTCGATAACTTTTCCTTGTCTTCTTCTTTTACTTCTATCTTTGCTACCTTTGTGTCTGCTTTCTTCTCTATATTGTCTGTTCCGCAACCCCCTAGTAACATGATTGGAAGTGCTAAACTTACTAGTTTCTTTGCTTTCATTATGTATCCTCCTTTTAGGAAGTATTGTAATTAATTAACATATTGTACCATAACATAAATTATATAAATAAGATATAAAGATTTTCCATCCTTAAGAGAAATTTTGAGTGTTTTAACAATATGAAAAAATGTATTACGGTTGTAGAGAATCCCTCTCAGCATGTTTTTCTTCTTTACCCTTATTCGCCCCCGAACATTTAGTGTTTGGGGGCTTTTTTTATGCTCCCATAAACTCACTATCAAAGTAGAACTTATCCATTAAGTTATTTACAATACCGTTGAAGTAAGCGAATTTACCCTTATTCATTGTTGCTCCGGATTTAATTTTCATAACAAACTCTTTAATAGCTTTTAAGCCTATAGTAAGCTCCTGGTCTTTAGTAAATGCTTTATCACCTGTAGAGAAGTTAGTAGTTTTATTACACTGTCTTACGACCTTCCACAGTTCTTGAATTGTTTTTGATTCAGAATAAAAAGAGCTAGTTAAAGAAACGAAACGTTCTGGAACCCAGTGAGCAACAAAATCAGCCGCACTTTGAACCATCATGTTACCGTGAACCAAAGTTTTTTAGAAACTATTCCCGCGAAATTTGAAGTATAATATTGCCAGCCCCTTTTTATTAACTCATAAACTTTCCGTAAATACGTCATTTTTATACATCGTAACTGGTAAGAACTATTTCATTTCTTTATACTCTAATTCTTTTAACACTTTTTTTATAAAATAACCTTATTTCATCACTGTTAAAAATCCAACCTCTATTTAATTTTCCTGATATTTTATTAATAGATGGATACTTATCATTATTGTGTAATGCAATAGCAGTCCCTCGTATTTCAGAAAAGGTCCTTTCACTACAAGCGACCTTTTAATTATCTTTAAAATGCTTATACCGTTTAGATATTATATTCCACAGTTCAGGAATGTTTTCATATATATTCCTTACTATATCCATACTCATTTGCTAGAGCATTCTGACTTAGTTCTATATACAATTCTTCATTCGAAATTTTAGTGAGAATTTTTTGTTTCTAAAATTAAAAGGAATTTCATTAAGTCTTGAGGGATTTAAACAATGGTTTAGCTTAGTTTATATAGCCTTCTTTCGAAACGTATTTACTACACTTATACAAACTGAAATCGGAGGATTATCTAAGATTTCTCATTCTCTGTTTACTTGCTTTGAGCGAATTTAATAGATAATTGATATTATGTTTCATTAGGATGCTAGAGATATCAGGTGTCATTAATTCCTATTGAAAATGTGCTAAGGACAATGGCTAATAGCCTTGTCCTTTTTTTTTGACTTTCATATTTTATTGTATATTGGTTTTTATATCAAAATGTTTGATACCCAACCAGAGTAAATTCAAACTTGATTTCAGAGCCGATAAATAACTTTAAGAGGTGGAAAACTATGTATTGCGATGACGAGTACGAGATATATAAAAAGAAATATATATAAAATATAAAAGTAGAATTAGAAGACCTTCAATTTCAACTCCAACAACAAAAACAACAACAAAAACAACTTCAAGCTCAACTTCAGCGCCAAGAACAAAACCAGGCACAGACACAAAATGATACAGATACTATATCAAATGTAGGAAATCCCACTATTAATATTAATGTCGATAATTGTTCTGAGCGCAAGGAAGCTAGGAAAAAGCATTATAGGGAACAGGATGACTGTTGTTCTGATTACACTAAAGATGAGAAAAAACATCATAAAAAACATAATGATTCCTGTTGTAATTATATAAGCTTAGAGAGACAGGTTAATAACTCCGCAAATGATGTAACAAATTTCCCACGAATAACCCAAAGTGAGACAAGCCTTGCTCATTTTAAAAATTTTATACTTTATGGATTTAATGATAGTAATAATAGTCCTCCAAGCTTTTCAGGGTTCGCTTTCTCTAACGATTTAGGTAATACTTGGACTGATGGTGGTTTTATACCATTAAATCCAGGAGGGATCAATGCTGGTGATCCTGTGATAACTGTAGATAGAAATGGTGTTTTCTATTATGGTCAAATTGGGACAGAAAATATACCCGGTCGCCGACAAGATGTAATCAGCGTTTCAACAGGAACTATTAATCCTAACGGAGCAATAACAATGAATCGACCTCAAATCGTTGGGCGGGGACAAAATCCTCCTGCTATGGATAATCCCAACACATTTTTGCAAGATAAAGAGTGGATTACAGTAGGACCTGATGCGAATAATCCAGGTAATGAAGCACTGTATATTACGTGGACTGATTTTACGACGCCTACACCTAGCATCCTTTTTTCAAAATATACAACAGGAGTCAACTTAGCACCTATCATTACAGACCAAGTTATTATTCCTGATTTACCTAAACAATCATATCGAAATGGCGTAGGTGCTTATGAAGGTGTTGTGGCACATTCTACAGCAACTCCAGAAGCTCCAGCTATTAATATTCAAAAATATGAGTCTCGTACATGGCGTAGCGCATTCGTTCATTATGCGGTAGATTGGAACGAAACAATTCAAATTGCGGATACAAAATACATTGCCTATGGTGCAGGACCAGGTGCAAATAAACGTTTTGTACATGTTGAGCTTTGCGAGACAAGGGACTATGATAAATTTAAGCGTTCATATGAGAAATACGTTAAATTATTAGCTGAAATCTTAAAAGATAACAATCTATCTGTAGAAAAAGGATTGTGGACTCACTATGATGTAACGAAGTATCTTGGTGGAACAGATCATGAAGATCCACTTGATTACTTACGCAGTCATGGTGTATCAGAAGCTCAATTCCGCGCTCATGTGCAACGCGCATACAATAATTCTAGTGTGGATGTTTCTGTTCCTGAAAAACCATCTAAACCTGGTGAACCAATCGCTAATGTGGAAGGCATTGCATATATTGAAGGTTACAATGTAAATCTTCGCAAAGGACCGGATGCAAGTTATTCTGTTATTCGTCAGTTGAACAAACCGGAAGCTTATAAAGTATTTGGTGAAAAAGATGGTTGGTTAAATCTTGGAGGGAATCAGTGGATTAAATACAATCCTTCTTACATGAAGTTTGAGAAGAAAGAACCAGTTAATCCGATTGCAGGAAAACGTGTTGTTTCTAAAGTGGACAACCTACGTTTCTATGATTCTCCATCTTGGCAAGATAAAAATGTTGCTGGTACTTTAGATACTGGATTAGGCTTTACAATCGATGCAAAGGTTACAGTCAATGGTTCACCACAATATAAAGTACACAATAGCAAAGGGAAAACATACTATGTTACTGCAAACGAAGCTTATGTATATGTAAAGTCACACTAAATCCGGCTCTTATGAGGCGTTTTTTTTATTGTTGCTTCCAAGGTAATATTCTGACAATTATGTAGAAAATGTTCTTATTCACTTTTTTTTACATTTTTTTGCTACTATTTAATGTAAGACTATTTCTAAAAAAAGGAAGGGATTATATGTACGTTCCAGTAAAGGGGAATGAAAAAGCAACAAAATTACTTAATGACTGGTATCAAGCAATGCTGTCACAACAGTATTTAAAAGCGGCTAACCTTAAAGAAGAAATTGACGAACAAATTAACATTTTGAAAAGAGAAGAAAATACAGAATTACAAGACCAAAATTTATTATTATATTATTTTTTATTAGATTTTAGATACAAAATATTAACTGAAGGTATTAATATCTCTCATGGTGAATTTGATAAAATTGAAAATCTGAATAAACCAGTCGATAATTATTTAACATATTATTACCATTTCTATAAAGCAATATATAATACAATGTTATCTAATTACATGGAAGCTGGGGAGCATTTTGAAAAGGCTGAAGAATTTTTAGAATACGTACCTGATGAATTAGAAAAGGCTGAATTTAACTATCGTTTAGCAGCATTCTACTATCAAACATATAAGCCACTTCCTTCTATTTCGTATATCAATAAAGCAAGAGAAGTTTTCTGTAAAAATGAAGGATATGAAATTAATGTTGCTCTATGTGAGAACGTATTAGGGCTGACGTGTATTCAGATAAGACAGTTCGAACAAGCGGAAGAACATCTAAACGCCGCTATAGGCATTGTTAAAAAGAGTGATAACATTGAATTACTGTCACGCCTTAGAAATAATATAGGCTGGTTATATGCTAGTCAAGGACTTTCTACTTTAGCAATTCGCCATTTATCAGAAGTAACAAGTAATTTATCAAAGCACTATAAAGCGGCATTCTTACAAGCGAGGGAACATTATAAACTGGGTGAATACAATGCCGCTAATACTTTAATTGAACAAGGGATTACAGCTTGTTCACAAGTAGAAAATAAAGAATATATACATCGTTTCAGTATACTTAAGGAAATGAATAATAAGTCTGATTCATTAACATTAGAAAAAGCCATAGTAGCAGGGTTATTATACTTTGAAGTAGAAGATTTAACACGATGTGTTCAAGAATATGCTGAAATTTTAGCGAATGTTTTCTATCAAGAAGAAGAACACGAAAAAGCAAGTAGGTACTTCCACATGAGTAATGAAGCAAGGAAAAAATATGAAGAAAAAGGGGCGTTAGTGTAATGAAAAAATTAAAAACAATTGTTTTATTATCGGTTATGGCATTTGGTTTCCTAGCAATGGCTGAAGGTGATACACCAGCACCACAAAGACCTGATTTAACTTATAGTCACGCTGATTTACAATAGAAACAAAAAAGAAGAACGTTTACCCTCACTAAAAGGCGTTCTTCTTCTTTTTTATTCTTCTACACTTTCCACATCTTCATATGGTTTATGTATGTACTGTAAACCGTAACCAGCCTTCATAACTATTTCTTCAGCCTTTCCAAGAAATTCTTCACCATATTCAGTGTAACGGTATTTCGCATAGATTCGGATAACAAAATTATATTCCTTTGTTTCAGGGTATCTTTCAAATACTTCACCGCTTTCTACAAAAGCCATACATGTATGAATTTTCTCTATCAGTAATGAGATATGCCCATCTTCGTTTTTCCAGTCTTCTTCATCAGTAATAATAAGGTATGCTATTTTTTCATCTTTATCATAGCCCATAAAGTCAATCTCATCTAATTCTCGCAAACCCATATATACACCTCATTATTCTTCATTATATAAGCAGTCTAAGAAATCAACAAAAGTGTTACTGATTACTGCCATTTCATCTAAATCCATTCCCATTAAAGGTATTTCAATTATTTGAGTTTCCCCGCTTTTTTCAAAAAAACCGTAAGCTACATTCCCACCGTCAGAACCAAACAAAGTGACTCCTGGTGCAAATTCTTTTACTTCGTAGCCCTCGTTATGCTGTATTAAAACATCAATTGACCACAATTGTAGATATCCATTTTCACCAATCGCACCTTCTGCCCTGTTCGATTCTAGCATAAAAGAAATATAGTCTGTTGGAAAACTTATATTCAATTGAGATTCAATTACAGTGATATTTTCTAATGATGTAGGTTGTTCCAAATCCATATCTTCAATGTATTTATGAAATATATTATCCATGATTATTCATTCTCCTTTATCTTTTTTAACTCTCTCATAAGTCTGTTCCAATAGTTATTATACTGATAGTGTTCTGGGGGTGATAATGGAATTTTATTTGCTAAATCTGTAGGACTACCGCCGTATCTTACGGGGTGAATTTCATGGATTTGTTTTCCTTTAAATTCAGGATTTTCTCTATGAATCTTCCTATTAGCACTATTTGCCGCTTTTCTTGCTTGGTTATATTCTTCAATTTCTGTGAATGATGATAATTTGTGGAAGGATTCTTCACTTGCTATAACATCAATGCGCTCTTTCATAGTCTCCAGGCTCCTTTGTAAAACAAAAAAGCAACAGAATGCCCAATTGTAAGCAAACTGTTGCTAGGGAGCTCTTACGTACTGTAAAATAGTCCGTAAGAGTACAGCAAGTGTTTGCCTATCCAGAGTAGGCGGACGGTATATATAGTGTTGGCGCACTGTATATACACGCTTTGCTTTTTGTTTTTATTTGAGAAGATGCCCGGTAATTGCCCGAAAGATGCCCGATTTTACCTAGTATATATTGATTCGTTTTGCGGTGACAAAATTATAAAACGTTGATAAATCAATGTTTTACGTTGAACTTGCGTTGTATCCATAGTTCAAAATATGTTCCGCACGCAAGTTCACCAATGGGAACGCGATCAATATATGTCTCTATACTAAGAGTGAGAGGCCTTGATACTACGTGAATATACCCCTGTCAAGTAGACATTAGAGAAAAGACCTATATGGTTATGCACTTTTTATCACCTAAGTTCGATATTCTATCGGACTCAGGTGATTTAGTTTTTCTTGAAATCGTTCTGTGTTATAAAAATAAATGTACTCTTGTACGGCTTTCATTATTTCTTCTTTTGTCTGGAAGTTGTGTAAGTACAAACATTCTGATTTGAGGTGTCCAAAGAAATTTTCTATGCAAGCATTGTCTAAACAATTTCTTTTATTATTAATTGCTTCTGGCGATAACTCTGATCATACTTCTAGTAACTGACCATCATACATAACTCCAGCTAATCGATCCTCTTTTATAAAGATATAAGCTTGTTCTATAGCTAATTTTAATAAAATATTTTGTCTTAACATTGTGTAAACATCATCTAATGTAAATTCTTGAATTGTTTTATTTAAAAGCTTTTTATGCCATTTATCAAATTTTGAATTGACTTGAAAAGAATCCTCTATATTATATATTTCTTTTAACAATGACTGTTTAACATCCATTATTCGATGCCTCCATATGTTTTGGGAAAACAGGTTTCATTCTAATGATAGAAATCACCATACGCCTTTAAATAAACGTATCAAACTCATTAGATTTGGGCGGAGTGGATGCTTTTTTCATGAGTTTCTCCCATAATTGTACGGATTTGTTCCATTCTGATGTGGCATGATGGTTTCGGTAAATAACATTTTCATAACTAAGAGTGAGCTTTTGCATGTCAGTCGAATTGTAAAGAGTATCTACAAGGATTGCGTATTCTCTCAATGTTTGACTTTCATTACGGGGAATGCCGGTTCTTGCCAATTGTTTTAAAAGTGCGCTGTACGCTTTTGAATAAACGGCATCTCCCTTTCGGTATCTATAGAAGAAAATGATAAAAAATACGAACCACTTTATTCTAGTAGTAAAAAGGGTATAGCCAATTATGCTCATTGATATGATACAAAGGAACAAGTACCACCATGAAAATTCTTTTTTTGATTTAATAATTTTTTCGTTAGATGGGATTTCTGTATCTTCTATTAAATTTTTTTGTTTGGCTTCTTGGTTTCGTTGTGGAACCTGTTCATTGCTAGGTATCGTGGTTACGCTATTTGATGAAGTAGAAGCTGAAGTGTCTTGTGTAAAGTTATAAGGGTTACTAAAGCCCTTTGTTGGTTCGAATGGGACCCATCCGTATCCTGGAAAGTATACCTCCACCCAAGAGTGTGCGTTGTTATTAGTGATTGTGTACATGTTCTCATACCCTGAATTAGTTAATTTGTTTTCAAGAGTGCCTCCTGTATATCCCTTTACCCAGCGTGCAGGAATTCCGATAGAGCGAAGTAAAACGATCATAGATGTTGAAAAGTTATTACAGTATCCGCTTTTTGTATCAAATATAAACTGATCTACATAATCTTGATCTGTTCTTGGAATCTTAACCTGTTCTGTTTCATATACAAAGGAATGATCTGTGAAATAGCTTTCGATAGCCAATACTTGATCATAGCGATTGCTTTTATCTTTTGTAAGATGTATTGCCAAGTCTTTTACCCTCTTTGGTAACGAGTTGGGTAGTTGTGTATACTTTGCTATAAAATAAGGGCTTGCCTCTAAATCCTCAGCCGCTTTTACAGCTTTTAAGTTTTCGATGGAAAAATGAGGAGTCTCATAAGCCACCTTATATTTATTTAAGGTGGTGGAAGATCTTTCTTTCACTATATCAATTTTTTCCGAAAAAAGATCTGCGCTGAATGATACATCAGAAGCAGCCTCAACCGCTATTAACCCTGTGGGATAAATAAGGTGAGGGGAGTCTTTTTGCATAATGATAATCGCTTCGGCAGCTTCTGTTTTTGTATTCCGCTCATACCAAGTCACTACGTTGTTTTTATTCTTAAAAGAAATTTTTTTGGGGCTTTCAGAAATTTCCCAACCTTTACCGGTATAAAAGTCTTTTGTTTCCACTCTCCAATATTGGCTGTTTTGCATTTGCGCCGTGAAAACAATTGTGTCATCCAATTTAAAAGGACCGCCTAATTGAGAGTCATCTATACCGTAACCGACTTTGCTGATTCCTGCTTCTTTATTCGCTGAAGGTGAATCGAATTTAAAAAAAGTATCGATATTAGGCCATTGAGGGGCAGGTTTTGGAGAAAAATATCCAAAGGTGATCGCAAGTATAATAGATACAGCAGTCGGTACGAGCAATTTCGATGTAAATTTGTTCTGCTTTTGCAAGTTCTCGGATGTTTTTATGCGTTCAGCATGGAGGAGACTGAGCATGAAAAAGCCGATTATAATTGTACGAATGATCGCGTTATTCATGTCGTATAAGCCGAATATATCAAAAATCGTGATATAAATAATGGTTAATGTAAGAAATAAGAGCCCGCGTTTTTGACGAATAATCCAATAGAGGATAAGGAAGCACAAAAACCAGAGAAATAGAAAAAATAAGAAGGTCTGAAAAGCTTTGGAAAGCCCCTGCCAGTTTGCTTGAAAGAGTAGAGTGATATTATGAAAAAAATCAGCCGAAAATTCCATCAACCAGGCAGGATTAATAAAAGCTCCTTTATAATCTACCGAATGAATCATAAATAAGATGATTACAACCTTTACAGAAATTTGGAATCGTACTTGAAAAAAAGAGAGAGCGAAGCAAATTCCTACAAATCCTTTAAATAGGTTCAGTCTTACCATATCTGTAACCTCTATAAGCGGCTGTAACCATTCTAATAAAATGAGAAAACCGAATATATGCATTAGGAAACTGCTAATATCTCGTTTATTAGTTGAAGGTAATGTGATCATTGGTTCACCTCAAAAAATACATTTGCATAATGATTCTCATAAACCGCTTTCACAAATATTTTTTGTTTTCGCAGTGTTTCGAGTACGTTTAGTTCCCGATTTGAGAGTTGATGTGCTTTTTCCTTGACGACAAATACCATCAGCTTACTGTTTTTCAATGATATACTTTCAGCAATTTTTTGGATATCGGGAGAAAGATTACTTGTTACAAGTACGAATGTTACTGGTTGATAGATTTTCTTTAACTCCATTTCTATAGTTTGAGAGAGCGGGAGCATACTGTCTGCTTGTACTCTTGCTAAATGACAGAAAATTCTCTGTAATTGTGTCTCTCTATGATGTAAAGGGAGTACGGTTTGTTCTTTTCCGGTGGATATGAATGATACTTGTGAATCCTGTTTTAAGATAGATCTCATGAGAGAAGCTGTAAACGTAACGACCAATTCGAACAGGGGAGAGGGCGTTCTGTCCATAACAATCACGACATCATGACTTCGCTGTTGTTCAAACTCTTTCGTCATAATATTATTTTTTCGAGCAGTTGCCTTCCAATCGATCCATGAAAAACGGTCACCGGGTTTATAACCTCTGACACCAGCTGAGACTGTTGTATCTCTTGCTACATTCACATTTGAGGAGAGTGCACCTTGTTCGAAATAGTTTTCCACTTGTCTATAAGCTATGTCTACATATTGAGGGTACACTAAAAAATTATCGGGAACTGAAAAGATTGTCTCTTTTTCAATAATCCCGAATACATCACCAGTTTTTACACGCACATTCGAAAAGGTGTGTTCTCCTCTAGGGATTGCGTCGATTATATATTGGTATGAAATATTTCGTTTGAATCCTGGAAATAATATCACTTTTGCACTTTTTGTTTGTTTGCGATTTTTAAACTCCATGGGGAGCACCTCTTCTATAATTAAATACAGCAAGGGAAAGGGAATTTTTCGTTTTATTGTAATAGTGCCTACGAATTGTTGTCCAGCTGTGTACTCCTTTTGATTTGTTATACGTCTCACTTCAGTGTTCCATAGGGCACAAAAGGGCAACAATAATGAATAAAGACTGAATGGAATAAAGCTGTAAAATAGAAACCAACTTACGAATTCTCCTTGTAACATTGCGTATATAAATGTTAAAGCAACGAATAAAACAATCGACGATATTTTTCCGACATTATGAGCTGCTCGTAATAGCTGTTTCATCAGGAGTTTTTTGCCTTTTGAGCCGGAACTGGAGTCCGGGCGAGAATCTTTGTAATGACGCTTTCTGGCGTTAGCCCTTCAAATTTCGCCTCTATTTTTAAAATGATTCTATGGGACAAAACATATGGAGCTAAAAATTTAACATCATCCGGAATGACATGGTCCCTGCCATTTATGAGCGCATACGCCTGTGAAGCTTTCATCAAAGCAATGGAACCACGCGGACTAGCTCCTAATTGAACGGAGTTATAAGAGCGGGTTTGGTTAACGAGTTTTACGATGTAGTGCTTAATGGCCTTGGAAGTATATATTTCTCGTATGTTTTGTTGTAATTGTAGCAATTCTCCTATTGTAATAACGGCTTGTAAATGAGAAATAGGCTTTGTTTTTTCTGTACGATTTAAAACCTCAAACTCTTCTTCCGGTGTGGGATAGCCCATTTTTAGCTTTAGTAAGAAACGGTCAAGCTGAGCTTCTGGTAAAGGATATGTTCCCTCATATTCAATTGGGTTTTGGGTAGCTATTACAAAAAATGGTTTCGGTAAAGGTCTTGTTGTCCCATCTACTGTTATATTGCCTTCCTCCATACTTTCAAGCAAGGCTGATTGCGTTTTCGGTGATGTACGGTTAATTTCGTCAGCTAGCACGATATTTCCCATAATAGGTCCTGGCATAAATTTAAATTGAAATTCTTTCGGATTATAAATAGAAACACCTGTTACATCTGATGGCAGTAAATCAGGAGTGAATTGAATTCGTTTGAAATCTGCATCGATGGATTTGGCAAGGGCTTGCACCATCATTGTTTTCCCAACACCTGGAACATCTTCTAATAGTACATGACCTTCAGCTAAGAGAGCCGCTAAGGTAAGGGTGATTTCCTTCCGCTTTCCGACCATCGCTTTCTCAATATTATTGATTATCTTTTCTACAACTGGATGTAAAGAATCGAGTTGCGTCATCGTACTCCTCCCAATTTCATTTTCTTTTTAGTTCATTCAAATTATCCCACTATTTGTGGACGGTAAAATCCCACCTCAAAATTCAGCGAAAACAGAGAGGTTAGGTGGGGGATGAAGAAAACCATCGCTGATTAAAGTTTCACTTTATTGTGATAAGTATGGTCTATGTAAATAACTCGTGTAAAACAAAATTTGTTTTTAGGTATTTGTTGCAGAAAAAATCCAACCTAAGGAGCAATTGAAGAAACTTTTCCTGAAACGGTTGGTACTGTTGAGGAATTGATTTCTTGTTATTACATAATAAGTTCTATGTCATTTAAAGAAATCCTACTCTACGTTTTTAAATTATATTGTTTTGAATCTAGTCGTATATAAATGAAATTTGGTTCTTCGGTTGTGTGGAAATTAATAAGCGAGGTGCACTAGTGAAATATTTCTCAGCAAATAACGTTGAGCTACCATTTTGTGTCGAGGATAAGGTGAGATAATTGAATTTATAAAAATAGGGAGGGACAAGCAATTGTATGAGCTGTCCCTAACAAACACCACTTTGAGTAGAGTTTGTATTGAAAATTACTGTTTGTTTAATGTTCTATTAAGTTAGATAAAGGAATTTCTTGCTCATTTTGAGGCTCGTTAAGGGGATAAATTCTAGCTGTTTCATTATTTTCATCTACATTTTGAATGTAAATTGCAACTCCATTATAGGTTACATTAGCCATAATCGGTGAAGCTGCAATCTCTTGTGCGCGTTGTTTGTTCATTATAATGACCTCCTTTTGACTTATAACAGTAATAATATTTGCTTTAAACTACTTCATTATTCTTAATTCTCAATAGTAAGCAAATAGGTATGAAATTTACTTTTAAGCATATAAGTTTATAAATTCTATCTTTATGGACAAGTGGTGAGTAGGATAGGAAAAGCTGATTTTGTTTCAGGGTTTGTACCTAATCAGCTTCAGGTAATAAATAGAATAAAGGAAAGTTCACATGTTAGCAGAATATGAGCTTTCGCATTTTATATATTGTTTTTGAAAACAGTATATTCGGAATTCAAGTTGTTATTTTTGGGGGTATAGTAAATATTACCGATTAATATACACAATTATAGTAAAGATGCTTTTAAGGGCATTAGGGGGGGGAATGACTAAAGGGCAACAACCTATTCCTGATCACTTTGTTATGGATACACAGCGGGCTATGTTACTTCCGCCGGAATTGAAAGTTGCACCTTCTGAATCATTAACAGAACAATTATGTATTGAAAGGTCCTTAACTGAAAATCAATTTTGGTTACGGATTATGAAGGAACATGCACTTTTTCTTAGTGAAGGATTTAATCGGAAAGATAAAAATCTAATTCAACAAGTAGAGCAGTTTTATCATCTTTTTGATCGACATTTACAAAAAGCATTCTCTATTCCTCAAACTGTTCAAGCAGTTAGGCAATTAAATGAAGAAAGTATTCAACTAGTTTATGCATTTCGTAATTATAAAAGAAACCTTTTAATTTTGATTATTAATTGTAAGGTAAGTGGTTTCAATTTTCCATTATTAGTAGATCATGTTGCCAGAGAAGCAGAATATTTTATACGGACCCTTCAGAAATTTAATGAAGGAAAAATGGATCCAATTCAGGACGCGATAATAAGTGAAAATGTGTTTTGGCTCAGAATTATGATGGAGCACTCTCGTTTTATTGCCTCTTTACTTGATCAATCCGAGCGGAATTTAGTTCATACTGCTTTAAAATTTGGTAATGATTTTGAAGTCCTACTCGGTCAAGCGAGAGACGTTGAATCAATGTTGTATCAAAAACAACCGACATATCCGATTATTGGAAAGATGAATAAAGATAGTGAAAATGCAACAGTTGAGTTGAGGAACTTCAAAAAAGCTGGATTAGAGCTTATCCAGACATGTCAAATTAAAAGTGTAATTAATCCGTTACTAGCTGATCATGTTACAAGGGAAGCTGAACATTTCTTATTTATGATTCATGTGCTAGAAGAAAGATTGAAACAAAAACAATTGCAACAATTGATGGAATAAGTGTTCTGTCATCAAGAGTACTATATACTAGAACATGTATCTATCAGACACGTTTACTGCAAAGCTCACTTTTTCATCATGCAAAGGGTAGTGATTTCTATGAGAGGAAATTACTACCCTTTTTCGTATACTTATTTTTCTACATAAATTTATCTCGTTATTTGCGGCCAGTAAAACTCTTATCTCAAAAGTCAGCAAGGGAAAAAGTTGGTAGGAAGATTAACTGCCTGTGAAAGTCCAATTGGTGAAGGGAAATAATCAGTAGGTGATGGAGAAAAAAGCTAGCACAGGTATTTAATTATAAATCATGTATGAGAAATATTATTTTTTCATTTTATATGGGAATCATAGCTAAAAAGGATGGTGGAAATATGACAATCGATCGAATTTGTACAATTGGTCCAGCAAGCAATAATAAAGAGACATTAGCTCAGTTAATAAAACAGGGTATGAAAATTGTTCGGTTAAATCTATCACACGGTTCACATGAAAGTCATCAAGAAATAATTCATTTAGTAAAGTCTTTAGATGATTCCATAAAAATCCTAGGTGATTTACAAGGGCCTAAAATAAGATTGGGTGTAATCAAGGAGGAACAAATTACCCTTCAAGCGGAGGATCCTTTTATTTTATATACTCAATCCGTTACTGGAAGTAAAGAAGGAGCGAGTGTTGATTATTCTGGGATTGCTAATGATGTGAAAGTTGGAAATAGAATCCTTATTAACGATGGACAAGTTGAATTAATTGTTGAAAAAGTTAGTATGGAAAAAATAGAAACGAAAGTGAAAATAGGTGGCGATATCGCTTCGCATAAAGGGGTGAATTTACCAGGAGCAAACGTTAGCTTGCCGGCTATTACGGAGAAGGATCAAAAAGATATTCGGTTTCTTCTAGGTGAGGGTGTGGATTTTATTGCGTGTTCATTTGTTAGAAAACCTTCTCATATAAAGGAAATTCGAAACTTTATACATCAATATAAAGAAACTTCCCCCAATTTAATTGCAAAAATAGAAACGATAGAAGCAATCGAGAATTTTCAAGATATGTGCAAAGAAGCGGATGGAATTATGATTGCAAGGGGGGATTTAGGTGTGGAATTACCGTATCAATTTATTCCGCTTTTGCAAAAAATGATGATTCATGAGTGCAATCGAACAAATACATATGTGATTACAGCGACGCAAATGCTTCAATCTATGGTGGATCATTCTATTCCTACAAGAGCTGAGGTGACTGATGTATTCCAGGCTGTACTGGATGGAACGAATGCGGTTATGCTTTCTGCTGAAAGTGCATCAGGTGGTCATCCAATTGAAAGTGTTAAAACATTGCGTCTCGTTTCTGAATTTGCTGAGCATGTAAAAAAAGATGGTCCTTTTGTTATGAAAGATGTACTAGAATTGTTCCGTAAATCTCTTTAGTATATAAGGCTGCATTAACCGCTCAGCTTAAAAAGGGAAATATTACTTTTCATAATTAAATATGAAAAATGCATCCTTTTATTTTGAGGAATTTATTGAGTCTTAGCTTTCTCAAGATGTGGTAAGATTACGAAGTACTGTTGACATTTCTGCATAATTTTATCCCACTATCCATGGGCAGTAAGCACTACAGCTTAAGGTTCATAGGGGAATGAATTGATAACTGCTCGTAAAAGAGCTGGACTGGTGAAGGCCTTCCATCAGTGAGAGATAAAGCTCTCCCCCACTGATGGAAGCTTCACTATATTAAGTTTCACACAATGTACAAAAATTAACTAATTACACTATGGTAATATTATTAATGTAATAATGTGAATTTAGAATATGATGAGGAGGATAAAATATGACGACTTGGTTTATAGTTATGTTAATTCTTTTCGGTGCTTTAAAAATAGTAGTGACGAGTATGCCCACTTCTGTTATAGAGTCTATTATCGGTAGATTTGAACTGCACCCGCAATTGAATAATGAGGCTGTTACCGTAACGATTGATGGAAAGCGTTTAGAAGGGGAAGAAAAAATTCAAATTGTTGATTATTTTAACGAAGCGATATTTTTAGAAAAATATTATTTTCCTCCACACAGCAGTGGAACGCCATTGGTTATTGATACGAAAAAAGGGAAAAATGATGTTAGGTTTTCTGTGTACAGGTATGACGATCACGTTGATGTAGTCAAGCAGTATAAGAAGAAAGTGGTCGCGTATAGTCTACGTTCTAAAAGCCTTCAAAATTGTTCAATGTTAGTAGCCGGAAATTTAGCTTAAAGAGATCGTTAAAGAGACGGTCTTTTTTTTATTACATATGAAATGTTAAAAAGTAACATTCTTGAAATAGCATATGGGGGCGAAGGACTTAGAGTAGATATCCCCGTTGTTACGTTTTTTCATAGCCATGGAAAAACGTGAGTATTTAACTGATTTGGTTTAAAGAAATGTAACACTAGGAAATGGTAGAGTGAAAATTAGCGGACAAACATCTGCAGGAGACGATACAATTGAATCGAATTAAAAATAGACCAGGCTAACTGGTCTATTTTTAATGTAAATCACGATATACACCGATTACTTTTCCGATAACAGAAACTCTATCTAAAATGATGGGTTCTAAAGAAGAGTTTTCAGGTTGTAAACGGAAGTGATCTTTTTCTTTGTAAAAACGTTTTACAGTTGCTTCGTTATCTTCTGTTAAAGCAACGACAATTTCTCCGTTATATGCAGAATGTTGCTGACGAACAACAACTAAATCTCCGTCTAAGATACCTGCTTCAATCATGCTATCCCCAGAAATTCGTAACATAAACACTTGATCTGCTCCAGCAACAACGCTTGCAGGTAGTGGGAAATGCTCTTCTACACTTTCAACTGCTGTAATTGGTAAACCAGCTGTAACTTTTCCGACAATTGGGACTTGAACAACTGATTGTGTTTCTGTTTCGATTTTTACTTCTCCTAAAATTTCAATAGCTCTCGGTTTTGTTGGATCACGTCGAATATAACCTTTTTCTTCTAGACGTGATAAATGTCCGTGCACCGTAGAACTAGAAGCAAGGCCAACCGCTTGACCAATTTCGCGTACGGAAGGTGGATAACCTTTTTCTTGTACTTTTAGCTTAATGAAGTCGAGAATGTCTTGCTGGCGTTTTGTTAACTTTTCCATGTTTTTTAACACCTCGTTTTCTTTCAATTTTCTTACTTATAAGTATAACATGGGAAAAAACATTCTACAAACATAAGTTCGAACAAAAAAGTGATTTGTGATACACTAAAGTAAAAATTGAAGTGAGGAAGAGGGTTTTAAAATGAATGCAATTATTTATGCCCGTGTAAGCACAACAAAAGAAGCGCAAGAAACGTCATTATCACGTCAAAAAGATGAATTATTGCATTTAGCTAAGCGGTATCAAATGAATGTTATAAAGGTGTTTGAGGAGAAGGCAAGCGGCTATACAATTGAACGAGATGGTATATTAGAAGTATTGGATATGATTCGAGCTGAACAGGTCGATGTGCTTCTTATTCAAGATGAAACAAGGCTTGGAAGAGGAAATGCAAAGATTGCTTTAATGCACTGTTTACATAAAGAAGGGATAAAGGTATATACGCATACACATAATGGCGAATTACAACTTTCTGATTCAGATTCTATGGTACTAGATATTATTGGTATAGTTGAAGAATATCAGAGAAAGATTCATAATTTGAAAATTAAACGTGGAATGCAGCGAGCGGTGGATAGGGGATTTCGTCCAGAAAAAAATTTAACAAATCGTCATTTAAGTACAGGCCGTGAAAAGAAAGAAGTACCGATTGAAGAAATTGTGCGTCTTCGTCGTAATGAATTAACATTTGAGGAAATTGCTGCAACACTTCGTGGTTTTGGTCATGATGTATCCAAAGCAACAGTACATCGCAGATACGTGGAATACACGAAGCAACTGCTTGATAAACAAGACTAACTATTGTATGATAATAATCAGTTTTAAGTAGAAAGGGGATTCGAGATGCTAAGTCACGAACTCATTGAACGCATTAATTTCTTAGCGAAAAAAGCAAAAGCTGAAGGATTAACTGAAGAAGAACAACGTGAGCGCCAATCGCTCCGTGAACAATATTTAAAAGGATTTCGCCAAAATATGTTAAACGAATTAAAAGGCATTAAAATCGTTAATGAAGAAGGTAAAGATGTTACACCGGCGAAATTAAAGGCATTAAAAAAACAAGATAATGCAAAGTTGAATTAAAAGATGGGCGAAGCCCATCTTTTTTGATTTTAATAGAATTGTTTATTATGGTATTACCAAAAACGAGAAGAAGGGGGCAGGAATAGTGGTTCACTTATTTTGCTCGTTTTTGTTCAGAATTAGACTCTTTGGCTAAATTCCTTCATAAAGTGAAAGATAATGAAGGATACCTTTTGCATTTTTGAATGTAATCTTTTTTCCATCGGGGTGACCACATATAAAAACATTATTTTTTTCTAAATAAAGCTGAAATAAAAGAAATAGCAGTTGCAATAAATAAAGAAATAACGGCAATAAAAAACAAGAGGATCGCCATGAAACTATATAGATATCCTAATCCTTCACTTATTATAATTGCGCCCTGATCAAAATATAGTATGCAAAATGTAGCGCTGGAGAAAATAAGCATGAGGACACCTGGGATGTATTTATGGGGTGATTTTAATTTGACTGAAAAATAAATAGAAAGAATTGAAATGAGGGTCAAAACCATTATAAAGGTGTAAGAAGCTATTCCTTCACTCATTATTTCGCATTCCTCCGTTTTTATTTAATCTATACGATTAAAATTAATATATATTCATTTTAATGATATGTTGTGAATAGAGGGGACGATATGGAGTGGATAGAATATTTGCTAAAAATTTTTACGAGTCACGTATAAAAAATATAGATAATTCCCTTTATTGTTAATAAATGAATAATAAAAAAGTATAGCAGATTGAAACCCTATACATTGTGGAATTTCGTATTTTTTTTGAACAAACTCGAAAAAACATCAACATATTTGTCGATACATGTTGTATAATCTTGCGTGGGAAGCTATCATATAAATGTGTAAAACGTTTACTAATATAAGCGAAGGGAAGAATAGCATGTCACATTCAATCGAACAACTTTCTATCAACACGATTCGCACATTATCCATTGATGCGATTGAAAAAGCAAACTCTGGTCATCCAGGAATGCCAATGGGTGCAGCACCAATGGCTTATACATTATGGACGCAATTTATGAAACATAATCCAAATAACCCAACGTGGTTTAACCGTGATCGTTTCGTATTATCTGCAGGTCATGGTTCAATGTTATTATACAGTTTACTTCATCTATCTGGTTACGATGTAACAATGGATGATTTAAAGAACTTCCGCCAATGGGGAAGTAAAACTCCAGGACATCCTGAGTATGGTCATACAGCAGGCGTAGATGCAACAACTGGTCCACTTGGACAAGGTATTTCAACAGCAGTTGGTATGGCAATGGCTGAGAGACATTTAGCAGCGAAGTATAACCGTGATGCATACAACGTAGTTGATCATTATACATATGCAATTTGCGGTGATGGTGATTTAATGGAAGGCGTTTCTGCTGAAGCATCTTCATTAGCTGCTCACTTAGGATTAGGTCGCCTTGTTGTATTATATGATTCTAACGATATTTCATTAGATGGTGATTTAAATCGCTCATTCTCTGAAAGTGTAGAAGATCGTTATAAAGCATACGGCTGGCAAGTAATCCGTGTTGAGGATGGAAACGATGTTGAAGCGATTGCAAAAGCGATTGAGGAAGCAAAAGCTGATGAAAACCGCCCAACGCTAATTGAAGTAAGAACAACAATCGGTTTCGGTTCTCCAAATAAATCAGGAAAATCAGCTTCACACGGTTCTCCACTAGGTGTAGACGAAACAAAATTAACAAAAGAAGCGTATGCTTGGACGGCTGAACAAGACTTCCATGTATCAGAAGAAGTATATGAGAACTTCCGTAAAACGGTACAAGATGTTGGCGAAACAGCTCAAACTGAATGGAATACAATGCTTGGTGAATATGCACAAGCATATCCAGAATTAGCTAATGAATTACAAGCAGCAATGAAAGGTCTTCTTCCAGAAGGTTGGGATAAAAACTTACCAACTTATGAATTAGGATCAAAAACAGCAACTCGTTCTTCTTCAGGTACTGTAATTAACGCGATTGCAGAAGCTGTACCATCATTCTTTGGTGGATCTGCAGACCTTGCTGGTTCTAACAAAACATACATGAATAACGAAAAAGACTTCACAAGAGCTGACTACAGTGGTAAAAACATTTGGTACGGTGTACGTGAGTTCGCAATGGGCGCAGCAATGAACGGTATCGCGCTTCATGGTGGCTTAAAAACTTACGGTGGTACGTTCTTCGTATTCTCTGATTACTTACGTCCAGCAATCCGTCTTGCAGCATTAATGCAATTGCCTGTAACATATGTGTTTACACATGACAGTATCGCTGTTGGAGAAGATGGACCAACGCATGAACCAGTTGAACAATTAGCGGCGCTTCGTGCGATGCCAAACGTATCTGTTCTTCGTCCTGCTGACGGTAACGAGTCAGTTGCAGCTTGGAAATTGGCTTTAGAATCTACAAACAAACCAACTGCATTAATCTTAACTCGTCAAGATCTTCCAACATTAGAAGGTGCATTAGACGATACGTATGAAAAAGTTGCAAAAGGTGCGTATGTAATTTCTGCAAGCAAGAAAGAAACTGCTGATGTAATCTTACTTGCAAGTGGTTCTGAAGTAAGTTTAGCGGTTGAAGCGCAAAAAGTATTAGCAGAAAATGGTGTTGATGCAGCTGTTGTCAGCATGCCATCTATGGATCGCTTTGAAGCACAATCTGCTGAATATAAAGAATCTGTATTACCAAAAGCAGTAACAAAACGCTTCGCAATCGAAATGGGTGCTACTTTCGGATGGCACCGTTACGTTGGTCTTGAGGGAGATGTGTTAGGTATCGATACATTTGGTGCTTCTGCTCCTGGTGAAAAGATTATGGAAGAGTATGGATTCACTGTAGAAAATGTTGTTCGTAAAGTAAAAGAAATGCTTTAATGATTTGTGAAAAATCTCTCCGGCATGGAGAGATTTTTCTATGTAAATGAGTTTATTCGACAGAAAAAGTTTTTTCTTTCTCCGCAGTCAGACAATCATTGCATATTATCTTTTATATAATGTAGAGAAAAAGGTTGTCCAGTGCGGGAGGGAAAGTATGAAAACGTATGAATTGTATTTAATTCAAGAAGATATTGCGAAGGCATACTTTGGTCGGGAGTATTTGTTTTTCGATTTATTTGCTCGATTTTCAGAATCTGGTTCCCTTTCGGAAAAGAAAGTGTTATATAAGCAGATGATGTATATTACGATGCCATTACAAGTAATGAAAATTCACCATAAATTAGAACAAGCATTACGTAGTGTTGGAAAGTATAAGAGAATACACCATACGCACATATTATCTACGGGTGCAGAATATGGGGAAATAACGGTGAAATCACAATATATTCAAATGAATACATTTGGGAATGTATCGATGGAAACGACTTTCTTTGAGGTTCTTAGGAAATGTGAATTGACATTTTTGGCAATGGATTATGAGAATAAAAAGTATGGTTGGCTAAATCCTTTGAAACAAGCGCGAACATATGTGTAAAAAATGTCGAATACAATCTTGTCTTATTGAAAAGGTTTTAGTACACTGTAAGGTAGACAACATGAAGGAGGAAAATATATGTCAATTTGGGTAGTTGTTCTAGTGGGCGTATTAGCACTAGTAGCAGGCGTGGCGTTAGGATTTTTCATCGCCCGCAAATATATGATGAATTATTTACAAAAAAATCCACCAATCAATGAACAAATGTTAAAAATGATGATGATGCAAATGGGACAAAAACCATCCCAAAAGAAAATCAATCAAATGATGAGCGCAATGAACAAGCAACAAATGAAATAAGCGCTAAAGGGACACTCGATAAGAGTGTCCTTTCTTTTTGGAAAACTTTAGTGTTGAAAACTTTAAAAAATTCTGTGATTTTGATACACTGAAAACATCGCTCATTTCAGGGGAGGAGGATATGATGAAAGTATTTTTTAATTTAGCGTGGTTTTTTAAACAAGAAAAACGGGCGTATATAACGGGGATTATTTTGTTGTTTGGCGTAGCACTTCTTGAGCTTGTGGCACCAAAAGTCATTGGGATTATTGTAGACGAAATTAACAACCAGACGCTAACATTTGAAAAGTTGTTAAAGTGGGTTGTTCTTTTAGTAGTTGTTGGGATTACAATGTATATATTACGTTACATATGGCGTATTATGATTTTTGGATCTTCTTTAAAGCTCGCACGCCAATTAAGAAAGAAATTATATGAACATTTTACAAACATGAGTCCGTCATTTTATCAATCACATCGTACAGGGGACTTAATGGCACATGCAACGAATGATATTCAAGCAATTCAACAAACAGCTGGGTCGGGCGTTTTGACACTTGTGGATTCGTTAGCCGTAGGTGGATGTGTACTTGTGGCTATGGGACTTACAATTAGTTGGAAGTTAACATTGTTAAGTCTAATTCCAATGCCGATTGTAGCGATTTCAACTAATTATTATGGTACTTTATTACATAGACGCTTTCATAAAGCACAGCAAGCGTTTTCTGAGATCAATGATAAAGTCCAAGAAAGCATGAGTGGGATGAAAGTGATTCGTTCACTCGGTCAAGAAAAGGAAGATTTACAAGCATTTAGAAAAAAATCAGAAGATGTTGTACATAAAAATATGTTAGTTGCACGTATCGATTCACTATTTGATCCAACAATTTCTCTTATTGTCGGTTTTTCATTCTTAATCGCTGTATGTTATGGATCACTATTAGTTGTTCGTGGAGAACTGACAGTTGGTGAATTAATTACATTTACAACATATTTAGGGACACTTGTTTGGCCGATGCTTGCATTTGGTTGGCTATTTAATATTATGGAACGTGGTCGTGCTTCATATGACCGTGTGGAAAAAATATTATCTCAAACTTCAGATGTGGTGAATAAGGAGAGCGCAGTACAAAATGTAGCAAGCGGTGACATTACGTTTGCAATCGATACATTTTCCTATAAGAAAAATGAAATAATTAATTTAGAAGATATTCATTTTACGCTAAAAAAGGGTGAAACATTAGGTATTGTTGGCCGAACTGGTGCAGGGAAAACGACATTACTAAAATGTTTAATTCGAGAATATGATCATTTTAATGGAGCATTGCAAGTTGGAGGAAAAGATATTCGTGATATGACGCTTCACGGTATTCGATCGGCTATTTCGTATGTCCCTCAAGACCATTTCTTATTTTCAGCAAGTATAGGTGAAAATATTGCATTTGGAAAGGTGGATGCTATGCATAAAGACATTACGCATGCTGCGAATATTGCTTGTATTCATGATGATATTATGCAATTTCCAGAAAGGTATGACACGGTAGTAGGGGAACGCGGGGTTTCTTTATCAGGTGGACAAAAACAGCGGATTTCAATTGCACGTGCTTTATTAACAAATGCTGAAATTTTAATTTTAGACGATTGTTTATCTGCAGTTGATGCAAAAACAGAAGAAACAATTTTAACGGCATTGAAACGAGAAAGAGCACAAAAAACAACAATAATTACAGCACACAGATTAAGTGCTATCCAACATGCAAATCTTATTCTTGTTGTTGATGAAGGGAAAATTGTAGAGCGTGGTACGCATGAACAACTAATGGGGCAAGAAGGTTGGTATAAAGAGATGTATGAAAGTCAGCAGTTAGAAGCGTTAGTTGAGAAGGGAGGCATATAATGGCTGAGAAAAAAAGAAGCGATTTATGGCGATTACTTTCTTATATGAAACCATATAAAGGCTTATTAGCACTGGCATTTCTATTTCTAGTTGGTGCAACTTTCACAGAAATGATGGGGCCATTTTTAATTAAGCAGTTTCTTGATGAACATTTAGTTCCACGGAACTTTGAACAATCAGCACTTGTAACCCTATTTGTTGTATATATGATTGCTCATTTATTAAAGGTTTTATTTACGTATTTAAATTTACTATATTTCCAAAATATTGCGTTTAAAATTGTGCAAGACATGCGGGTTGAAGTGTATGAACATGTACAAAAGTTGTCATTAAGCTTTTTTGATCGTACGCCAATTGGTACTCTCGTATCTCGTATTACTAATGATACGGAAGCAATTAAAGATTTCTATGTGAGTGTGTTATCAACATTTGTAAAAAATGTTGTGTTTTTAATCGGGATTTTGGTGGCAATGTTTTTACTTGATGTGAAGCTTGCTTTATGTTCTCTTATATTAATTCCAATTATGCTTACAATTATGACGATGTATCGCAAGAAAAGCTCTATTTTTTATTTGGAGCTACGGAATCAATTAAGTATTTTAAATGCTAAGCTCAATGAATCGATTCAAGGTATGAATATCGTGCAAGTATTTCGCCAAGAAAAACGGATGCGAAAAGAATTTGAAGAAGTGAACGATAAGCATTACGGTGCTGGGCGCCGTACGTTAAAACTAGATGCGTTATTTTTACGCCCAGCAACAGACCTTGTTCATATTATGGCTATCGCTTTAGTGCTTGCATTATTTGGCTTTAACGCCTTGAATAGTCCAGTTGAAGTTGGGGTATTATATGCTTTTGTTAATTATATTCATCGTTTTTTCCAACCTGTAAATGAAATGATGATGAAACTTTCTTTCTTTCAGCAAGCGCTTGTTTCTTCCTCACGTGTCTTTCATTTGATGGATGAAAAAGATTTAGCCCCTGTTCAACAAGGAAATGGAGAGTCAAAAGTGGATGAAGGAGAAATTGAATTTAAAGATGTTACATTTTCCTATGATGGAAAGCGTGATGTTTTGAAAAATGTATCTTTTCATGTGAAGCCTGGGCAAACGGTTGCTTTTGTTGGGCATACTGGAAGTGGGAAGAGCACGATTATGAACTTATTGATGCGTTTTTATGATATTAAGTCAGGCAATATTTTAATAGACGGGGTAAACTTAGAAAAATATGAAGAGCAGGAAATTCGAAAGAAAATTGGGCTTGTACTTCAAGATGCATTCTTGTTTGCTGGAAACGTAAAACAAAACATTCGTATGTATAATGAAAGTATTACGGATGAAGAGGTAGAAGAAGCTGCTAGATTTGTGCAAGCGAATATATTTATTGAAAAGTTACCAGAGCGATATAATACAGAAGTAGTAGAAAGAGGAGCTGCGTTCTCAAGTGGGCAAAGGCAACTCATCGCGTTTGCGAGAACAATTGCTACAAATCCGAAAGTATTAGTATTAGACGAAGCAACAGCAAATATTGATACAGAAACAGAAGAAGCGATTCAAACAGCACTGCAGCGCATGCGAAAAGGTAGAACAACAATTGCGATTGCGCACCGCTTATCTACTATTCAAGATTCTGATCAAATCTTTGTTATGCATGATGGAGAAATTGTAGAAAGAGGAACGCATCAAGAATTACTGAGTAAGCAAGGATTGTATTACAACATGTATTTACTTCAGAATAAAGGGAGCCTTCAGAATGCCTTATAATATTGAGGTTTTGAAGGCCTCTTTTTTATTCTCTTAAAAATGCCTCTATCTCTATAATTTTTGTTATGCCCCACATACTGAATTCGTAGTGATACTCTGTTCGTTCAATACATACACCGAATGCTACATTATCTCCAACTAAATAAAATTTTTGAGAGAGTTCCTATCATACCGATTATAACTGCTTTTTTCAGTTGTCTTTCTTAATTTAATATTATTATCAAGAAAATCTGTGAGCTTTTTATTGAGAAACATTTGTACTATTGATGAGTGAAAGGAATTAAGATGCATAGGAAGAATACTGTTTATAAAGAATAAGACGATGTGTTCAAACTATCATACTCATTAATTGAATAAATATGACCCTTAGAAATTTTAGAAGCAAAGGAGTCTTGGGAATTATAGAAGTAATGGTATTGCAATAGCATAGCAATTTATAAACTCTGCGTCATCTTTCTGAAAAAAGGAGGGGTTATTATGTACGCGTCGTTTAAAAGATGCATGATGTTGATTACTACATTCATTTTACTCGTTACTCCTATTAGTATTGCAAGCGCTGAAGCAAATACTACGCCGAATTATGGTGGGGTGCTTCCGCCAAAAGAAACATTTAATCCAGGAGATTGGTTTTTAGGTGAGAAGCCTTTAAATTATGATGAAAATAGGCCACCGATTGTTTTTGTACAAGGGAGAAATGGAAGTGCAGATAGTTGGTATGGAAAAACAGTTTATCACGATGTAAACGATATGTATGATTATGCGTATCGTGCGGGATATCAAACGGTGTTTGTTCAACTATATGATGCAGCTGGAAAGGGATCTGCAAGTCAGTGGGATAATGGTAAATTATTGGCTGCAAAGCTAGAAGAGATTTATAATCATTTTGGTAAAAAAGTGAATATTGTGGCTCATAGTAAAGGTGGAATTGACACCCAAGCAGCGCTCATTCAATACGGTGCGAATCGTTTTGTAGGAAATGTTATTACACTAGCTTCGCCGCATTATGGGTCAAATTTAGCAGACTTATCCTATAGTTGGTGGGCGGGGTGGTTGGCTTCATTACTCGGACAAAGAGACGATGGCACTTATTCTTTACAAACAGGTGAAATGGCACAATTTCGTTCTGTAATAGATAACAATCCAAACGCTAAATTAAATCGTTATTATACAGTTGCAGGTACAAGTTGGGGACCGGCTTTCTCTGCTCTATCTTTAGGTGGGTTATATCTTTCTGCGTATGGCTCTAATGATGGTTTAGTGAATGAATGGAGTACAAAATTACCGTATGGAACACATTTATTTACTGATTCTAGATTTGATCATGATAATATTCGAAAAGGTTCAGCCGTCTTTTCTCGAATTGAATCGTATTTACGTACTTCTACTGCTACATTCGTTCCTCCTTATACTTTAAATAATAATAGAGAATTTGTTGATAATTTAAATACTACATCTAATCAAAGCATTTTAGGTGGAGAACTGGAGCCGAATAAATGGATTGATCAAACAATTGCGGTAGATACAAAAACAGAAGGTGTGGTCTCTGTGTTGACAGCATCTTCAGAAGTGAAAGTACAACTTATTTCTCCGTCGGGCAAAGTATATACGAATAAAGATAGTAAGTTTACGGTTGGAGACGAAACTTCCTACTTTAAGGGGGCGTCCATTCGGACATTTAAAATTAATCAAATGGAAACCGGAGAATGGCATGTTAAACTAATGACCACACATACAAAAGATGCCTATATGGTTGTTAGTGATTATAAACAAACAGCGCCGTTTACATTGAAAATGCCAGGGAAAATTAAAGCTGATAAAGTTGAATTTCAATTGAAGCAATCTACTAAAGAACTAGGAAAACAAGAGAATCTTTCTTTTACTGTTCGAGTTGTTGATCGAGAAGGGAATTTAGTATTACAATCGAACCAGCTGCAAAGGTTAGATGAGGCTGCATTTAAAGGCCTTTTGGATCATATAAAAAAATCAGATGTATATAATATGACGATTGATATTAAAGGTATTAACGCAGAAGGTAAAGCTTATACTCGTACAATTGTGCGTTCTGTGTATATTGAAAAATAAATCGTAATTACGAAAAAAGTACGGTTTGATGGCCATCATGTGCTGTTATTCTTTTTTAAAGATAGAGGTAATGGCAAGAAGACTGTAAACGTTTTGGTCTAAGTACAGTGTAATAAACGTTTATGAAAAATCTCCTACATGATGGGATGTTTTTACTTTACAATAAAAGAAGCTTTCGAAAAACCTTGTAATGTTGAGGTTTCGAGGGCTTCTTTTTTATGATTGATTCTTCTTAAGTTCTTGACTTTTTTCTACATATGTTTTCCTCTGGTCTTAAATCAGTTGAGAGATAACTTGTTCACTTTTTATAGTAAATAAAGTATGCAAAATTTATCCAAATTTTACAGATCGTTATTATAATACGTAGTATAATAGATTGAAAATATTTTTAAAATTTTAGGTGATATCTACCTAATCTATAAAGGAGAAAAAAGATGGAATATGTATTCATATGTGTGATTTTAGCATTGCTAGTTGGAATATTTGTATTGTTTTATAAGAATAAACAGTTAGAATCTGACAAGCAACAAGTGGAGTTTGAAAGGACACAATCAATAGAAAACTACCAAAGTGAAATTGCTGCAACAGTAGCTACTTATGAGGAAAAACAAGAGACGTTAAAAAGTGTAGAACGAAAAAAGTATAACAATTTAAAAGAGAGTACAGCAAGAGAACTGGAAAATGTGAGAATGATGAAAAATCAATTAGCTGTGCAGCATAATAAGGAACGTAATGAGATGCAACAAAAACATAGTAATGAGATTCATTTGCTACAAAACCTTGTTACAGAGTTAAGAGCGTATTCCAAAAATAGCGAAGAAATGAATACACATGAAATATTAACTTATATGAAACGGGGATTTGTTCAGGAAGGCCTTATAACTGGAGAGGAGCTCTATATTATTCCGAATGTATTTGTACTAAATACCGATAGTGAGGCAGAAAATAAAAGTGGCTATACTCGAATTGATCATCTTGTATTATGTACGACTGGAATTTATGTTATTGAGACGAAAGAATGGCAGGGACGACTGATACATGGAGTGACGAAAGAGAATGCCGGTGTATATTCGTTTATGATTGATGAGATTGGTAAGTATCAAAAGGAAGAGACGTTTGCTTTTGTTTCAGAGCGATCATCAGACGGAAATTCATTGAGTTTAAGAGTCGAGAATGAAGGAAATCCAGCATATAAAATAAAACATGCGTCCTCTGTTTTATATGATTGCCTTAAAGAAAGCTATCAGCAAGAAGTTAAAGAAGAAATTAAGCCTCTTTTATATTTCGGTAATGAGACGAACGGAAATAGGAATGAAGTGATTGATCTTTCTAATGAAGCACTCCCACGGCTGAAGGGAAGAGAGCAGCTAGTTACTTATTTTAGAAATGAAAAATTAAAAGAAAAAGAATTATATACGGTAAAAGAATTAGAAGATATAAAAGAAGTCATTGAACGTATGAATTATATGAAACTCTGAGGGGGTTAAAAGTTCAAATTTAAAATGAAGGTGGTTCTTTCTTGAAGAAACATAAAAATACTTTATTGTGGGGAATATTATATCTTTATGTTTTTGTGTATTTATTCATATATCTTGCTTTCATTCTTTTAATTGCTATCAGTCATTTAACTTATAGTGTAGAGAGTATATCGATTGTAATATTACCATTTGTTATTTTGTTGTTTATTGAATGGATAATTTGGAAGGTTTCTTTAAATAAAAAGAATGAAAAGCAAAAGAGAGATCTCAAAACTATAACAGTTGTTGGGGCGAGCCTATTTTTGTGTTGTGCTATGCAACTTGGAATAAATGAATACAACTCAAAATTCGATAGAGATGTATGGATAGAGAAAGAAAACAAAAGAGTGTATATAGTAGATGACCTTTTAGAAAAACATCAATTGGTAGGAAAATCAAAGCAAGAAATATTACAATTGTTAGGTAAGCCAACAGAAACAGAGCGTTTTATGAAAACGAATCAAATTGTTTATTATCTAGGAGATGAACGGGGCTTGATTCGAATTGATAGTGAGCGTTTAATTGTTAATTTTGATGAAAAAGATAGAGTAATAGAATATAAGATTCACAAAGACTAATTGCTATCGATTAGGATTGTGAAAGAAATTGAGTGAAAGATAAATACAACAAAAATGGCAAATGATGTATAATTAATTATGTTGAATATAGAGATATTGGGAAGGGGATATATGTATATATGGAAGATTTACAAACACTCGGTTCATTCTTTTTAGGCCTAGGTACTATGTTCGCGGGATTAGGAGTACTGCTTGCAGGTTTTGGTGTGTATACAAAGTTTTCACGTGAATCAAAATGATGAAAGCATCCGTACAGGATGCTTTTTTATTTTTTTTTCAATATGTTATAAAAAGGAATCATACATTCTTTATGGAATTTAAGGAATGAAAATAGGAGGGAGAGTGTATATATAGATGCATTGGAACAATTTTATAATTTTAGATTCCAGTTCCGTGACGAAATATTATCAATGAAAAGTAAAGATTTTAGGAAACAAGAATGAAAAGGAGGTAAGACGGTGAAAAACGTACCGACTGAAGTCCTGAGTAAGGAATTAATGGAACGAAAAGGTGTTATATCAATTACAGTTAAAGAATTTGAGAAGATTGAAGTAGCTGGAGTGGTGGTATCTGGACCAGCTGTCATTTTAATTAATCAAGATTAGTTGAGTACATATGATGAATATAGGAAAATAATGAAAAGCGTCCTATGTGGATGCTTTTTTGTTTGCGTAAAAAAAGAGATATATCAGATAATAGAGCTACTGGAGGGAAAGAAAGTGGCTATTATTATAACAATGTTTTTAATGGGGATTTTATTAGGGTTTGTTGGAGCAGGCGGTGCTGGATTTATTATTGGGGTACTGACTCTCATATTTCAAGTTCCAATTCATGTAGCCCTTGCAACATCATTAACCGCAATGGCATTTACAACATTTTCAGGAGTGGTGAGTCATTATAGAGAAGGAAATGTTGTATTGAAAATTGGTAGTATTGTTGGAGGATTTGGAGCAGTTGGATCATATATTGGTTCTAAATTTGGTGCAGTGATTCCAGCACACCTTCTTCATTGGTTTACGGCTGGTATGTTGTTTTTATCAGCAATATTTATGTTCATTCGATTACTTTTTTTTCAAAATCAAAAGAAATTGTCTATGAACATAGTAAAGAAATTATCTATCATTAGAAAATGTATTTTGTTAGGGCTAGTAACTGGAGGATTAGCAGGTGCATTTGGGATAGGGTCAGCGCCTTTTATTCAACTAGGACTAATGGTGTTGTTAGGTTTAACAATTCAACAGTCAGTCGGGACTACAATGCTTATTATTTTACCAATTGCCATTGGGGGCGGATTTGGATATAGTTCTGAGGGGTATTTAGATTATCTATTATTAGTACAAGTTTTAATTGGAACAATGCTTGGGGCATATATAGGAGCGAAGTTTACCAATTATGCACCTCGTATTATTTTGAAATTTTCGATGATTATGACGCCCATTCTAGCTGGATGTATGTTATTAATAGAATAAGTTATAAAGAATATTGAGGAGGAAAGTGGTGTGTCTGTTCATCTTCATAAATTGTTATGTGCAAGTTTTTGGATTGCGTTACTTATATCAGGAATATGCCCAAAAGATTTTTTCACATGGTGTTTAGAAGTCGCACCAGCATTTATTGTAGTACTCATTTTAATGATTACATATCGACGTTTTCGATTTACAACGTTCACATATGTATGGATTTTTATTCATATGTTAATATTGCTCATTGGGGGACATTATACATACGCAGAAGTACCACTATTCAACTATTTTCGTGATACATTTGATTTAGAAAGAAATTATTACGACCGTGTTGGGCATCTCATGCAAGGGTTTGTTCCAGCTTTAATAGCGAAAGAAGTACTTGTAAAAGTAGTTGAGGTTCAGAAAAAAGGGTGGTTAGAACTACTTGTGATATCAGTTTGCTTAGCATTTAGTGCACTATATGAATTGTTAGAGTTTGCAGTCGCAAAATTAACAGGGACAGGAGCAGAAGCATTTCTTGGAACGCAAGGAGATGTTTGGGATACACAATGGGATATGACATTTGCATTAATTGGAGCGATATTAGCACTGATAGTTTTCCGTAGTAAGGAAACTATATAGTAATTTATTAATATGTTTTACGTATGAATTATGTAAGTAATTCATATTTCTCATATAAAAGGATTTACTATAATATAATGAGTGTAACGTTCGAGTATTCGACGTATTACTAGTATTATATCCCTATCCCTTTTCTAAAAATGCGAACAAGTTTTGCCCTATTCTATTCAATATTTTATTGTATAGAAATATATTGTTCGATGCCCATTATGGAACGTACATAATGGTGAAATCCCGATCCTTAAAGAGGATGCCCCTAATCTTCATGTGAAAATATGATCGGATAAAGAAAGTTGACCAACATATGGTCAGCTTTCTTTTTTGTTTCCAACTAATTCCTCTGTAATTTCTGTTTGTAATAGAAGTGTTTTTCCAAATCGGCGTTTGCATTCATCTGTCACTTTTTGAACGGCAAGCGCATGGGAGGTAGCAGACACGATGACAGTTGCTCGCCTAGATTTTCGATTTTCTTCACAAAAGACACATTCCACAACATATTTAGAAATCATCTTTTCATCCTTTCGTCTGAATTTCAAGGAATGAGCTATCTTTGAAGTTGTTATAGTTCTTCGTTGTAAAAATTAATTTTCCCTCTATTTCAAAGGAGAAGAATAAAGAAAAGAGAATATTAGGAATAGGAGGGAGAGGAAATGAAAACATGGATTGGGACAGCAGCTATATGTATAAATCAGAAAAATGAAATTTTGATGGTATTACAAGGAAAGAAAGACGAACCAAAAAGGTGGTCAGTGCCAAGTGGGGGACAAGAGAAAGGGGAAACATTAGAGGAGTGTTGCGTTCGAGAAGTATGGGAAGAAACTGGATATCAGGTAGAAATTATAAATAAAATATATGAAAAAAAGGGTATAACATACGGTGTACCTGTTCATGTATATTATTATCTTGTGAAACAAATAGGAGGGTTTATGAATATACAGGATCCAGACGGATTAATTCACGAGATTGATTGGAAGAATGTTACTGAATTAGGGGATATTTCTTTATCTTTTCCAGAAGACTATGAGTTGCTAGTGAGGCATATAAATGCCTACTTTTCATAGTACGTTTTAGTTCATTATTTGTATTGCTTAATTGCGTCATTGTTTTCCTCAATTTCATAATTGATAGGGTGAAAATTGATGTGTTTCCGTTTTTAAATTGTTATTTTTATTTTTGGAAAATTCGACAATTTAATTGATTTCAGTTTAGATTTTTGCTAAATTGATAGTTAATTGAGGTTACTAATATATTACAAGTAAAGTTGAGGCGAGTTATGGTACAGTCCATTGATCGAGCGATAGGTATTATTAAGTTATTAAATTCTACAAATGAAAAAGAGTATTGGGCTATCTCTGATATAGCTGATAGAACACATCTCCCGGTTAGTACAGTACATAGGTTACTTAACTCTCTAATGGAGCACGGATTAGTTACACAAATTTCAGAAACAAAACAGTACACAACTGGACCAATGTGGATGGAAATAGGATTACGTCAATTAGAGAAGATAGACTACAGATCTGTTGCAAGAGAAGTGATGAAGCGTTTGGCTGCTGAAGTTGAAGAAAGTGTTTATTTGAATATTCCAAATGGAACACATTCTATTATTATTGAAAGAATAGATAGTCCTTTAAAAATTCGAGTTATCGATAACTTAGGGGAACAGATTCCTCTTTCGATTGGCGCCGCAAATAAAACGATGCTTGCTAATATGAAAACGAATGAAATGGAACACATTGTAGAACATTTACTTTCTTCTTTACCAGAACAAAAGCAAGTTCTTTTTAATCAACTAAAGCAGATAAGAAATGAAGGATATGCTGTGAGTTATAGTGAAAAAACAGAAGGGACAGCTTCAGTAGCTGCACCAATTATAGGATTTAATCATAAAGTAGTAGGAGCATTAAGTATTGGGTTAATTAGTCATCGCATTAATAATGATCGACTATCATTTCTTATTAGTAAGGTAAAACAAGCGGCTAGTGAAATATCAATAAAAATCGGCAGAACATCAGAATAATAATTTTGATAGCCTGTCGTCATTTTTTACTCATATAGCGGAAATGGATTTCATAATGTGGAAAACAGGGGGGTTATATGTCAAAATGGCAATCAAAAGAACAATTGGTTCAATTATTAAGCAATCTTGTTGAAATTCCTAGTATTACTGGCTCGGAAGCTGAAGTTATATTGCCTGATTTTGTTGTAGAACAATTATCTGACTTACACTATTTCAAACAAAACTCGCATCATTTGCAAAAAAATCCGACTGGGGATGGACGATATTTTGTTACGGCTCTAGTAAAGAAAAATAATAGTACAAAAAATACAGTAATTCTTGTTAGTCATTTTGATGTTGTAGATGTACAAGATTATGGAGTGTGGAAAGCAGATGCATTTAACCCTAAAAAATTAACATCTATGTTTTATTCTCACAAAGATGAATTACCAGATCATGTACGTGAAGATATAGCACAAGGGGATTGGTTATTTGGTAGAGGAACAATGGATATGAAATGTGGTCTAGCTTTGCAAATGGCGATGGTTGAGCAAGCTTGTGAAGGAAGATTTGATGGAAATGTCCTTTTATTGACTGTTCCAGATGAAGAAGTGAACTCTGTAGGGATGAGGGCTGCTGTTCCAAGATTATTAGATTTAGCAAAAGAACATAACTTAGAATATAAAACAGTCCTAAATTCAGAACCTATGTTTTCTCGATATCCAGGTGATCAAAATAAGTATATTTACACTGGCTCTATTGGTAAGGTGTTGCCTGGTTTTCTTTGCTATGGAAAAGAAACACATGTAGGTGAACCTTTTGCAGGATTAAATGCAAATTATATGGCTTCATTATTAACAGCTGAATTAGAATTGAATACGGAACTTTGTGATATTGTAGAAGGAGAAGCGTGTCCCCCGCCCACTAATTTATTTCAGAGGGACTTGAAGGAGGATTATTCTGTACAAATTCCTCATCGTGCAGTTACATTATTTAATTTGTTTTTACTAGAAAAAACGATGATGGATGTAATTGCATTGTTACATCAAAAGGTAACGAAAGTAGCAGAGAAAATTGAAGAGTCGTATGAGAAGCAAGCATATCGTTTTTCTAAGTATAATCCGTTCATACCGCCTAATCTTAAAGTAAATGTATTAACGTATGAAGAACTTATCGCTTATGCAATTAAACAACATGGGCAAGAAAAAATAGATAGTATTCAATCTACTGTTATAAAAAATAGAGAAGATAAAGATGATCGTGAGGTAACAATTGATTTGGTTGATAAATTAGCTATTTTATGTAAAGAAAAGGCACCACTGATTGTACTTTTCTTTGCCCCACCATACTACCCAGCTGTGAGCTCACACCACAATTCTTTGATTAAAGAAGTAGTTGGAGAAATGGAAAGGTATGCTCACTACAGTCATGGAATTACTTTTAAAAATCAAAATTATTTTGGCGGAATTTCAGATTTAAGCTATGTGGGCTTACAGTACCCAGTTGATTCAATGAGCTCACTTGTTGAAAATATGCCATTATGGAATAAAGGTTATTCAATTCCGCTTCAGGAATTAGAAAAATTTGATGTTCCAGTATTAAATATGGGACCAGTAGGAAGAGATGCACACCAATGGACAGAGCGCTTAGACATAAATTACGCATTTGAAACGTTACTGGATATGTTACCAATATGTATTGAAAAATTACTAGTTCCTAATAAAATTGCACAGTTATAGTTATGTCTGTATAAGAAAGAAAGAAATTTAAATCGAGATTTCAATTAAAATTAAGAAAAGGATAGAAACTGTAGCGCTATACTACAGTTTCTATCCTTTTTCTTGTAATAATTTATTTTTATCTCACTATTTGTGGGCGGTAAGTCCTCACTTTATCCAAAGCCCGACTAATTGGGATAAATAAAATAAAAGAATCGTGTGGTTTATTGTAACCAAGATAAGCAAAGTGGCACAATGACTAAACTTGCCCCAGCTGTTAGAAGCATGGATAAACTTGCAATTGTACCTTCAACTGGTCCGATTTCAAATGCTTTTGAAGTACCAGTTCCGTTTGCGCTAGTACCTAGCATAATACCTTTCGCAATGGATGTTTTAATGCGGCATATGCGAATAAGAGAAGGACCTAACAGTGCTCCCGTTAGTGCTGTAAGTACAACGAATACAGCTGTTAATTGTGACATACCGCCAATCATTTCTGAGATCGCCATTGCAATCGGTGTTGTGACAATGTGCGGTGCTAAGCTTTGTTCCAGTGATGAATCAATATGAAAAGCATCTGCCAGAAGAGCCGAAGTAATAACAGATAATAATGAACCAACAATGACGTTAATTAAAATTGCACTTGCATGTTTTTTTAATAAATCAAAATATTTATAGATTGGCCATGCAAAAGCTACCGTTGCTGGTTTTAATAGTTCAGTTAACCATTGACCGCCAGAATTGTATGTTTCATAAGATGTATCGAGTCCAAGTAATAACGCAATTAAAACAATTGGACAAACGAGAAGTGGTGAAAGTATACTCCAATTCCAGCACCAATAAAGTTTCTTAGAAATCCAATATGTTAATAGTGTTAATAGTAAACAAAAAAAGCCGATCATTATGCTGATCCTTTCCGCTTTAATAGCATTTCTGTTAAGATTCCAGTGACGAGTGTTACACAAAGGGTACTAATCATGATAATCAAAATGAGATCGATACCATATTGTGATAATGTATCTTTGTAGCGGATAACAGCCACGGCAGAAGGAATAAAAAATAATATAAGTTCTTTTAATAAAAAGTCTGCTCCATCTTGAATCCATTCTTTTTTCACCAAGTTAAATTTTAATGATATTAACAATAAGAAAATGCCGATAATACTTCCTGGAATTGGGAGGTGTGCCTGCTTTGCGATCCATTCACCTGTCCAAGCGAAACAAAATAAGAGTAAGGTTTGTCCGCTTAATTTCCACCATTTCATACAGTAACACCTCTTTCGTTTTTTACATAAAAATTGTAAAAAAAATTAACAATTTCTACTATAAATCCTTTCGAAATATTTGTCTAATATATAAATTATATGTTATTAATTTATTATACATATTAATCGAAAAGAGGATCCAAAATGGAATTACGGCATTTGCAATATTTTGTTGTTGTGGCAGAAGAGTTACATTTTGGGCGGGCAGCTGCTCGCTTGCAAATGACACAGCCACCGCTAAGTCAACAAATTCAGCAATTAGAGAAAGAGATGGGGGTTACATTATTTTCAAGAACGAAGCGGAAAGTTGAGCTGACAGAAGCAGGAGAAATGTTTTTAAAAGAAGTGAAAAAAGCATTTGATCAAATTGAGAAGGCGGTAGAAGTTGCACAAAGTGCACAAAGGGGAGAGGTTGGATCACTTTCAATTGGGTTTGTAGGGGCAGCTATATATGATATTTTACCGTCTATTGTTAGGGAGTATCGAGAGAAGTTCCCGAGAGTATCTGTTGCACTGCATGAATTATCGACACCAGATCAGGTTCATGCGCTTCATGATAATCGAATTGATGTTGGATTTTTACGTCCACCAATTAATACGCAATTACTAGAATTAGAACCCATTCAAAAGCTTTCGTGTACATTATGTTTACCAAAAGCGCATCCACTAGCAGAGAAAGAAGAAATTCATATTGAAGATTTACAAGATGAGCCATTTGTGTTCATAACTAGACCGGTTTGGCCTGCATTATACGATACGATTTTATCCTTATGTAGGAACGCTGGATTCAGCCCACACATTGTACAGGAAGCAACAGAGTACCAAACTGTTATGGGGCTTGTAGCAGCGGGAATTGGATTAACAGTGATTCCGGTTTCTGCGAATAAGTTGTATAAAACAGAAGTTGTATATAAGGCTATATATGATTCTAATTTTGTAGCAGAGATGTCGGTTGCATATCGGAAGTCAAATAGTAATCCTGAGTTGCTAGAGTTTTTAAAAATTGCAAGGGAGAAAAAGCGAATAGAAGTGGAGAATGATAAGTAAGGTGGCACAAATGTGTTAAAAGAGGAGATACTATTATGGTGTATCTCCTTTTTTATTTCAATACTGAATAGGTAGACATGTTCATTTTCTAGAATTAATTGTTGGCGTGAGCTTTCATCATCCATAGAGAGTGAAAATATATGATTTTTATTTGTTTTTATCCAAGCAGTAAGAACTGTTCTTGTATTATATTTTATTTTTATGGGGCTACTAATTTCTTTAAATGCAGACATTAGGTAAGCTATTTTCAGAAGCGGTCATTTCTGCGACTTAAGACCTAGTAAATATTCCGATTATAGTTCGATGTTTAAAAGGTCATATTTTTATACACTAGTAATATAGAAGATTGGACGTTATGAAGTAAGGTGGGGGAATCAATTATGTCTTTATTTCGGTTAGCAAGGAAAAATATACAGAACTACGCTGCCCAAAGATTAAAACAATTTATATGGATAGCAATGAGTACCATGCTATATTTTTTTATTATATCTGTCCGATCTAATGAAGCGGTAATAGAAAAAATACAACATAGACCGTTTTTGCTAGCTACGTTATATTATGGGGAAGTACTGTTGTTTTTTGTATGCACTGCTGTTACATACCAAATGACAAAAAGATTCTTAAAAAATAGGAAACAGGAACTACTGTTGTATGAAATTGCTGGTATGAAAAAAAGAACGATTTTTTGCTTGTTATCTCAGGAGCAGGTTTTGATTTATGGAGGAGCGATTCTTTTTGGTTTAATTCACGGAATGTTATTTTTGAAGTTATTTACAGTGATTTTTATAAAGCTAACAGGAGTTCATGGAATAAATAGCATACCTATTACATCATACGCATTATTGGTAGTAACGATGCTAGTGAGTATTATAATCTTATTATCCATATGGCAATGTTATAAGTTTATTCGGAAATTTCCATGTGAACAAGTATATAAAATGGAGAGAAAGGCATGAGATATCATGTCTTTTTCGTCGTTTTACAGCAGAAAATAATCATGATACAGTGTAAGGAACTGAAAAAAGTGTTAGAGAGAAAGGTTGTATAGGATGGTAAATAAACAATCTATAGTGAGAGTAGAACAACTAACAAAGCGAATCGGCTCAAAGACATTAGTAGAAAATATAAGCTTTGAAGTAAAGAAGGGAGAAGTTGTTGGTTTATTAGGACCAAACGGTGCCGGAAAAACAACATTGATGCGAATGATGGTCGGTATGATAAGTATGACTGAAGGAGAAGTATGGATTGACGGACAATCTGTAAAACAAGAGTTTGAAGGTACAGCTATGAAAATCGGTGCCGTAATTGAAAATCCGGAATTTTATCCTTTTTTAAGTGGGTATGAAAACTTAACATATTTTGGACGTATGCATGGTAATGTTACTGAAGAGCGTATTGACGAGGTAGTCCAATTATTAGGTATGGGACAGGTTATTAATCGTAAAGTAAAAGCGTATTCGCTTGGTATGAGACAGCGTTTAGGAATTGCGCAAGCACTCGTACATAATCCAGATGTACTCATTTTAGATGAACCGACCAATGGACTGGATCCAAGTGGGATTCACGAAATGCGTATGTATATAAAGAAAATTGCTCATGAACAAGGGAAAGCTGTCCTTGTTTCAAGTCATTTATTATCTGAAGTTGAATTGATGTGTGATCGAGTTATTATTATTCAGCACGGAGAATATGTGGCAACCCAAAATATTCAGCGTAATGAAAACGAAGAGATGGATATGATACATATACGCGTGGACGATGTGAAGCAAGCGGCTGAACTTTTAAAACATGATGTCACGATTCAAGATAATGAATTGATTATGATTGTGAAAAATGAAGAAATTCCAGATGTGATTCGTACATTAACAGAACAAGGTATTCGTATTTATCGTGTTTATGAAGAAAGAAAAACGCTGGAAGAGAAGTTTTTAGAATTAACAGGGGGAAAGGATATTGTTTAATTTAGTTTACAATGAAATATATAAAATTTTTAAACGGAAGCGAACGATTATTCCATTTGCCATTATTACAATTCTAGTTATAGGTTTGGGATGGGTGTCAGTTAAATATTTTCCATCTTCATCGGGAGATTGGAAAATAGATTATACAGAAAGAACGGCAGAAATTGAAAAAAAACTTGGGAGTACAAAACAGGATATTTTGAATCAAAAATCAGGAGATGAGCTTGTTAAAGAGTATCAGTTGAAAATGAAGCATTTAGATACGAATACTCCACCAGCAGGCGATTCACCTTTAACTTTTATGAGGGACACAGGTTTAATTGTGTTTCCAATTTTATTACCATTTATTCTTGTATATGCAAGTACAATTTTTGCGAATGAGTACAATTGGGGAACTTATAAATTTTTAATGATTCGCCCGGCAAGTCGATTTAAAATTTTAACAGCGAAGTATATTGCAATTGTTATTTTCTCTGCATTATTATTTATATTTAATATGGTTTTCTCACTTTTATGCGGGTTTATTATTTATAAATTTCAACAACCTGCATGGGTGGAATTTATCATGCAAAATGGTAATATCGTTCAGCAAAATATATTTGTTGATGTGAGTAAGTATTATGTATTAGAATGGTTGCCAACTCTTGTGTATGCAGCATTTGCTTTTATGATTTCTGTTCTAACGAGATCGAGTGGGGGAGCAATTGGTATTTCCTTATTCGTGGCGTTATCTGGTGGAATTATTTTAATACCAGCGTCTAGGTACGAATGGATGAAGTTTTTATTACCAGCTAATACAGATTTATATGGAATCTTAAAGGGTGGTAGTTTCATTCAAGGTGTAACATTATCATTTGCGTCTTGTATGCTTCTAATTTACTTACTTGTATTTTTAGGTATTTCTTATACTGTATTTTTAAAGCGCGATTTAACGTAATAACAGATGAAAAAGCCGTTAAGAAGAATAATCTTAACGGTTTTTCTCTATCTTAATTTGTTAATGGTAACAAATTTTTACATTAAAATATTGTATCTTTTACACTACATGATCGTTATTTACAAGAAATTCATAAATGTAAGATATACTAAAACATGTAAACACAAATACATACAAAATTCGTGTAGAGGCCATAGTATAACGCAGCGGAGAATGATTTAAAATCGCTATTGTTACTTATGGTCTTTTTGTATGAAAAGGGGGAGAGAAAGTTGAGAAGTGTGGGGAAAAAATTTCTTACTATTGTATCATTATGTATTTTGTTTTTGGTAACAGCCTGCTCCAATTCAAATGTTTCTGGGAAAGAGCAATCAAAAGTTAAGGAGAACAGTGAAAAAATGAGCAGTGGAAAGACAGAGATTGTATTTTGGCATGCAATGGGTGGAAAAACAAAAGAAGTTTTAGAACAAATTGTTCAAAAGTATAATCAATCTCAAGATAAGGTTGAAGTAAGAGCGTTGTTCCAAGGTACATATGATGAATCGTTTATTAAGTACAAGAATATTGCAGGCACAAAGGATGCACCAGATGTTATTCAAGTTTTTGATGGTGGAACGAAATATATGATTGATAGCGGGAAAATTGAACCGGTTCAAAAGTTCATCGATCAAGATAAGTATGATGTGTCTCAATGGGAACCAAATATTCGCAGTTATTATACAGTAGATAAAAAGCAATATTCGATGCCTTTTAACTCTTCTACACCTGTTATGGTATATAACAAAGATGCATTTAAGGAAGTGGGATTAGATCCAGACCAAGCCCCAAAGACATTTAAAGAAATAGAGGAAGCAGGGAAGAAATTAACGAAAAAAGAAGGGAATCAAGTAAAGCGTTACGGGTTTACTTATTTATTAGATACTTGGTTTTTTGAAGAAATGTTAGCGGTTCAAGGCGGAACGTATGTAAATAATGATAATGGTCGTGCTAAAGCAGCAACGAAAGCAACTTTTAATGGGAAAGAGGGGCAAAGAATTTTAGAGTTTGTCAATAATCTTAATAAAGAAGGTATTAATGGTAACTACGGTTCGGATTGGGATAATACGCGTGCTGCCTTTTTAGCGGGGAAAACAGCAATGTACCTAGATTCTTCAGCTGGTGTGAAGGATATAATTAACAGCGCACCGTTTCAAGTTGGGGTAGCGTATCTACCTTATCCTGAAGATGTTCAAAGGGAAGGTGTTATTATTGGCGGCGCATCATTATGGATGGCCAAAGATATTGGGAAAGAGAAACAAAAAGCGGTTTGGGAGTTTATGAAGTATATGACTACACCATCTATACAAGCAGAATGGCATGTAAACACAGGATACTTCGCGGTAAATCCAAAGGCGTATGAGGAGGAGTTAGTTAAAAAAGAATATGAGAAATATCCACAATTACAAGTAACGGTGAATCAACTTCATGATTCGAAAGTATCACCTGCAACACAGGGCGCGTTAATTACAGTATTTCCAGAATCGCGTCAAAAAGTACAAAAGGCAATGGAAAGTATTATAGAAGGAACAGATGTAAAACAAGCATTAGATCAAGCAGCTAAAGAAACAGACCGCGCTTTAGAAATTGCGAATCGGGCTAAAAAATAATAGGAAATACTAAAAAAAGAGGTTTCTCAAATGAGAAGCCTCTTTTCTTTTATGCAGCAACTTTCTTATGTGTATGATGTTTTCGATATCGTCCGCGCATCGCAAATGCAATTTGTGGAATTGCAATACCAACCAAGATAAGTGATACACCAAGCCATTGAGAAGAGAGTACCGCTTCTTTTAGAACAAATACAGACATAATTGTTGTAACAGGTAGTTCAGCTGCACCAAGAATAGTTGCTAATCCAGAACCGATTTTTGGAATGCCGATTGTGAAGGCGATGGATGGAATGACAATACTAAACGTTCCGAGTCCTAAACCATATTTCCAAAGTCCTTGTGAAATAGCCCCGTTAAAAATAAATGTTGGTGGGAATACTATCATTACTAAAGTTAAAGCACCAGCCATTAAGAGAACGCCTCGTGGTAATGATGGTACTTCGACAGCAACTCTACCACTTACAAAAATGTAGGTTGCAAATGTAACAGCAGATAGTAAACCTAATATGATTCCAGTTGTATCGAAATCGCCTGCTGATTTTTCTAATAATCCGCTCGATAAGAATGTACCAGCAAGTAAAAAGAGAACAGAAATAACTTTTTCTCTTGATGGTAATGTTTTTGTTGCCACAGCTTCAATGATAATACCAACCCAAACGAATTGGAATAACAGTATAATGGCAATAGATGCCGGCACAGTTTTCAGTGAAGCGTAATAAAAAATTCCTGTGAAACTTGCAGAGGTTCCAGCGACAAATAAAATAAGCATTTGTTTCAGTGGAACGCGGTGCCTAGAAAATAGGAGTGTAATTCCAAGCAAAATAAACCAACCGAACAAATATTGACTACCAATTACTTCTCCAAGTGAAAAACCTTCTGCGTATGCAAGTTTAACAAAGATAGCTAAAATTCCATAGCTACATGCTCCTAATAAAACTAAAAGAGAATAACGAAGCATGAAAATCCCTCCCATCCTATATATTTAATTGTTCTAAAACGGACATATATAACTAGATGGAAGTATACAAAATTAAAAATGAAGGGTCAAATGAAAGAAAAGTGTGGCATTTTATAGAATAATAATAAAAATATGATATTTATGCATAATCTTGAAATTTATAATTATAGAAGTATTGTAAGGTAAGGAATGGGCTGTATAAAGTTATCATTTGAAAAAAATATTTTTTTATAGGGAATGTCTTGTATACAGAGGTATCGTAGACGAATCATTTGTTGTTTGGAAGAAGCTTTGATATGTTAATGAATAACAGAATACATTTATAATAGAAGAAAAATGAAAACGCTTTAGAAAAATAGCGGTGTACAGCTATTTTTTCTTATTAAAACGTTGTAAATAGTGAATTCATGAATTGTACATAGTATTTTCTTTCATTTTTGCTACAATATTGTAGAAGAGAGGAGTGAAACGATGCAAGATATTAATATTTTTTTAGCGTTTGGTGCGGGATTCTTATCATTTATTTCCCCTTGTTGCTTGCCACTTTATCCAGCATTTTTATCTTACATAACGGGAATGTCGGTTTCTGAATTAAAAGAAGAAAATGCGATGCTCCGTAAAAGAAGTATGATACATACGGCGTTTTTCTTATTTGGATTTTCTATTGTTTTTATCGCAATTGGTTTTGGTACAAGTTTTATTGGATCATTTTTTCAAGATTATAAAGATTTAATTAGACAGTTAGGGGCACTATTCATTATTGTATTCGGACTTGTAATTGTGGGGGTATTTAAACCAAAGTTTTTAATGCAAGATCGAAAATTTACATTTAAAAGTCGTCCTAGTGGTTATATTGGATCTATTTTAATTGGATTGGCATTTGCTGCTGGTTGGACACCTTGTACAGGACCAATTTTAGTAGCTGTAATTGGACTGGCTAGTACGAATCCAGAATCAGCAATGCTATATATGATTGCTTACATACTTGGTTTTGCAATACCGTTCTTTATACTTTCATTTTTTATTACGAAAATGTCTTGGATTAAACGACATAGTGGAACGTTTGTGAAAGTAGGCGGATATATCATGATTGTTATGGGTATATTTTTATACTTTAATTGGATGACAAAAATTATTGCGTATTTCTCAAGTTTATTTGGTGGTTTCACCGGTTTTTAGTATTATCCTGTGAAAATGTTGGAAATACTAGTAGAAAAGCATATAATGAAACTAGATTTTCATATTGCCACAAAAAAGGATGAGAAAGTATGAACATAGTTCTTTTGTCGAGTATTGTTGCTGTTTGTATGGCTGTTGGTGCGATGTTCATTCGTTTAAAAGCAGCGAAGAAACCTGCAACATTGAAAAAAATCATTCTCCCACCATTTTTCATGAGTACGGGGGCACTGATGTACATTTTTCCGGAATTTCGCCTGACACCAGCGGAAATGTTAGAAGCGATCGGTGTAGGTTTGTTTTTCTCAATATTTCTTATTAAAACATCTAAATTTGAAGTGCGTGGACAAGAGATTTACTTGAAACGTTCAAAAGCTTTCGTATTTATTTTAATCGGTTTGCTTGTGGTGCGTATTGTCTTTAAAACATATTTAAGTCAATCGCTTGATTTAGGGCAACTAAGTGGTATGTTCTTCTTACTTGCTTTTGCAATGATTGTATCATGGAGAATTGCTATGTATCGTTCATTTACAAAAGTGCAAAAGGAAATGGAAAAGGAAGATGGTTTTTATAATGAGAAAGATATGAAGTTAACGTAAAAAACCTCAAGATTCCTTGAGGTTTTTTTATTTGGCTAACAGTGATTGATAACGAGAGTAATCAATTTGCTTTTCTTGTAATTTTTTAATGAGAAATTTATGATCTCGTTTTGGAGTTGCTACAATATATCCTTTAATGATTAAATCTTCAGTTATTTTTGAAGCTTTTTCTTGTAATGCAAGTTCTCCAATTTTACCAGCAATTTTTGACCTGGCAACATCACGAAATAGCTCAGGAACAGGACTTACAAGTTCTTCTAACAATTGTTTTTGCTCATCATCCCATAAGTGCCTTGTTTGATCAATATAACGCTCTTCCCAATCTAAAATAGACATGCCATCTTCTTTTGGTAATCGTTTTAAGAATTTTCGGAACATGAAATATCCACCAATAGACATAAGTCCTAGTAAAATAACGGTCCAAATCACAATAAACCAACTAAACCATCCTTCAAGCAAGTATATACCCCCTTTGCGATAGCAGTTTTCCTTTTACTAGTATTATAAGCAGTGAGATTGATAGAAAGCAAGAACGCTTGGCCGTTTTGACCAAGCGTTCTGAATTAAACAAAGTATAGTTGTTCGACACGTAATATATCATTATCATCTTCTAAATATTCAATAATGAGTGTTCCAACTTTACGATCTTTATCATCAGTGGTGAAAATAGAGTAAGAAGTAAAACGTTTTGTTGATAGGCCGCTAATATGTGTAGGAAGAGAAATGTAGTCGTTATCGCGGAAAAACTCCATGAGTTCAACATCTTCAAATTGTTTTCGATCTACTGCTTGATTTGTGTAGCGACGTTGTAGTTGTTTTAAAGATTCGTTCCAAGAAATTACTTTTGTATCGTATACCATTTGTTCTATCTCCTTACTATATGTAATCATTAAGAACATATGTTCTATTGTAGTATACCCTGTTTTTAATGAAAGGGAAAGCAAAAAATAATGTAAGCTTGGAAATCCAAGCTTACACAAAAGGCGTCCATAATCGTCTCTATTTTTTATTATAAGCTAGATAGAAATAGGAAACAAGGTAGGAAGTATTTTGTTGATAGTTTATAAAATTCCGTTTATTGTAAAAAAGAGGTTTATTTTAGTGGAAAAGGATGGGAAAAATGACGTATATAATTTCACTTCAAGGACCAATGGCAGGCGGAAAAACAACGTTAGCAAGAAGATTAGAGCAAAGAGGTTTTCAAGTAATATATGAAAATCCTTATGAAATTGTAGAAAAAAGAAAAAGATTAAATTTGGATATTTACACAAAAGAGGGATTTATTACAAATCAAAAAATGTTTATTGAAGCGAAGATTAAACAGGTTCAAAGTGTCACGGGAGATATTGTGATATTTGATCGGGGCCCAGAAGATGTTGAATTTTATACAATACATTTTCCAAAATTGATAGGAATGGATTGGGATATTGAAAAGGAATTAAAAGATGAATTACATAAATTAAGGAAATGTCGTTCAGATGCGATTTGTTATTTGGATGTTTCTAAAAAGATATTGCAGGAGAGAAAAGAGAATGATACGTCGAGAAGACGAAGTTCATTTGAAGAGCAGTTAGAATTGGTAGAAGTGGAAAGGGAGTGGTATAAACAATTTTCGGTTACATATGTGAATACTGATGAAGTGACAGTAGAGGAAACAGAGGTGTATTTTATGAAATGGGTGAGGGAGAAGAGAACATGAAGAAAATACTTTTATTTGTATATCCGACATTTGCAGAATTCGAGGTTACCGTGGCTACAGCGTTATTGAAAGACGACTATAAAATTGAAACAGTAGGAGTAACAAAAAATATCATCACAAGTGAAACAGGATTGCAAGTGCAACCGCATTTGGAATTAACTGAAGTTCATGTGGATGATTATGAAGGGATGATTATTCCTGGTGGGGATGTCAAACATATTAAAGATGCTAAAGAGCTGTTTTCTATCGTGCGTCAATTCTATAAAAAAGAAAAATTAGTTGCAGCTATTTGTGCTGGACCATTTGTATTGGCAACAGCTGGTGTATTAAAAGATATTCCTTATACAGTTACGTTGGATTATAGTAAAATAGATTGTTTTCCTATAGGGACTTTTATTTATAAAAATGTTGTTAGTTATAAAAATATTATAACAGCACAAGGGCATGGTTTTGTCGAATTTGGAGTTGCAATAGCTGAGTATTTTGGGATAATGAATGAGCATAAAGGGAATGTATATCGAGGTAAAGGCAATATACTAATGGAAAAGCTTTTGGAACAAACAGTTGAAGAGTGAAAGTGCATGTAAAGGGGATAAAAAGCTAGCAAATTGCTAGCTTTTTATATGGAGGAAGAATAGGCTTGTTTCATTAGTACAAGTAAATTCTCAGTGATTTTTTGACATAGCGCCCCGTGTTTTCTATCGATATATTGATAGTGTGCATCAAACCATTTTTCATTTGGATAACGCCAGACAGGATAAGGTTTTCGTTCTTCTGGTTCACGGAATGACCATCAAGCTAATTTTTTCTAATGCCCTAAGAATGAGAGTTTTATATAACTTTCAATTTTAGTATTTTGGGTGCTTGTATATAACTGTCACGCGATTTATAAATATATGTTACGAAACCGCATATACCTTTATAATGATGAAGAGGTATCAAGATTGTTGAGTTATGATACTAAAAAAGCCGATCTCCTATTGGAAATCGACTTTAAAGCTTTTCTTCAAGAAAAGCACCTGTTTAGCTTAATAACTAAGACTTTATTGCATCTATAATTAACGACGGAAAAACAAGTGTATCCCCTTGATTTCGTGGATCATATTTTTTTGAACGAAAAATAACCCCATCGGCTCCATCCCACTCATTGTAATGAAAATGCCCCTCTTCATCACAATATTCAAGTAATTCCACTTCGAATCCAACAGTTTCAAATATTTTCCTTAAAGTTTCATAATTATGAACTATTTTATGACTAGCTGCGAGGTGGTCTTTAGGTCCAGGTCCTCCAACTTGTACAGCCTCTTGGTATTCTTCATCTGGGAAAAATGCATCAGGAACGGCGCATCGAATATAACCACCATGTTTTAAAAATTCATAACATACTTTCGCCGCTTCTATGCCTTCTTCATATGATAAATGTTCCCATACATGCTCCGCTAAAATTACCGCTAAAGAATTAGGATCAAACTTTTTTGTCCAATCTTCCCTTTTTAATAAATTCAATTCCTCTTCATTTGTATGTAGCCAGCCTGGATTATTATTATATTCCCCTGCACCAATTACTACCTTAATTTCCTTTTGTTTTATAGCCAACAGTTTCACCTCTTGTATTTTTGTTTATTGTTATATTTGTAATATATAATTCTCCTCTTGGGGTATCGCCATATCAACATCAACCTAAGATAAATTTAAAGAGCTTATTATAAAGTAGATTCAAATTCATTTTGTACATCTATAAATAGCTAGTGTTTTTGGATCATGCCATACTCCGCCATGAAGAGATAATTCATTTTCTATTTCCATGGTCAGCCATCCTTTCATTTCTGAATGAAGATGAATGTCATCAGGTATGTTTAAAGATGGAAACATACTAGAGATATAGTTAACGATAGGTGTAGCATGATGAAATAGAAGTGCATTATGAATAACTGTTTCCTCCACAGTTTGAAAAACAGATTGTAATAATTGTTTTCCGTTTTCTAAACAAAATGGAGAAGCTGATGGTGCTTTTTCGGGTAAATCGAATGCGACTAACATTTTGTTACACATCTCATCTATACGGGGTAATGAGATTTTGGAATTTGTTGTGGCTAGGAACCTGCCTTCAGGAAAAATTACTTTATGAAATCCTTGAATTGTTTTTTCAACATCTGTCATGTGATACAGCATATGTCTTGCGATGATCCAATCATAAGAATCAGCTGGGAAAGGAAGTTTGGTAGCATCTCCAAGTTCCCATTCAATATTTACATGTTGCTGCGCTCCATTTATAGCGGCTTCTCGCAGCATAGTTATAGATTGATCCAAACCAGTGAGATGCCCCTTATGACCGTTTTTTTGTAGCAGTGCAAGGAACTTTCCATTAGCGCATCCAACTTCTAATATCTTTTCCGTTCCTTGTAATTGTAGATGACCTATTACAATTTCATCTAAGTCTACTCGTTTTTCCTCATATTTTTTATGAGTATCGATCCGTGTTTGCAGATGGTTACTTACAGCGTATTGCCTTTTTATATCATTCAATTTTTCTGATTCCACCTTTACACAAAATTGCTGAATAGCATGTGTTAAAATATCTGTTTTATTTAGACATTCATAATGAAGTGCTGCTTCAAATCTTTCTAGTAATCTTTCGTCAATTCGAAAGTGAATATCTTTTCTCTTAACCAATTCGGGTCCCCCTTGCAGCTGTTAGTGAAACTATAGCATGGCTAGAAATTTTCTGTAAATAAATTGTGTACACAATTGAACAGAGTATTGAAAAAATTCATTTAAATAATTATTTAAACTATTGACGATTTAACCGTTTTCATATATTCTTAAATTAAGTAATATTCAAATAATTCACGAGAAATGAGAGAGTCACATGCTTCTTCAAGGAACACATCGAATTGGTCGTATGGCTATGTTGTTGGCACTTGCGGATGAGAATGAAAGCCCTGTATTATCGACTCCGAAAGGTTGGAAATATTGTACTGGGAAAGTCGGTTCTATGAATTCGCAAAAAGTTGTCGCAGCAATGGAAACAGCGGCTAAGAGCAACCAAGTTATTGAAACAGACGTTTACAGAGAAACGCATGCACTTTATCATGCAATCATGGAAGCGTTGTACGGGGTAACGAGAGGTCAAATTCAGTTAGCAGACGTTCTTCGTACAGTAGGTCTTCGGTTTGCAATCGTGCGCGGCACACCATACGACGGAAAAAAAGAAGGCGAATGGCTTGCTGTTGCACTTTATGGAACGATAGGTGCGCCTGTAAAAGGATCTGAGCATGAGGCGATTGGTTTAGGAATTAATCACATATGATTTGCCCATAGTCTATTAGTTAGAAGGGGGCCTTGCTTTTTAGGACAGAAGTCTGTCTTGAAAAGGTAAGGTCCCCTTTTGCTCTTTTTAAGGAGGAAAAAGGATGATTACATTAACAGGACATTCATTGACAGTAGAAGAAATGAAGCGCTTGCTGCTTGAAGGAGAAGGAGTAACACCTTGTCCAAATAGCATGCAAAAAGTAGCGGAGTGCCGCGAAGTTGTTGAAAAAATTGTAGAAGGGGGAAAAGTTGTTTACGGTATTACAACTGGGTTTGGAAAATTTAGTGATGTATTTATTCAAAAAGATGATGTAAAAGCACTTCAACATAACTTAATTCAATCACATGCATGTGGAGTTGGCGATCCATTCCCTGAAGAAGTGTCACGCGGAATGTTGATTTTACGAGCTAATACGATGTTAAAAGGGGTATCGGGTGTTCGCCCTCTTGTTGTGAATATGTTGCTAGAGTTTGTAAACCGTAAAATTCATCCGGTTATCCCGCAGCAAGGATCACTTGGAGCGAGCGGTGATTTAGCGCCACTATCTCATCTTGCTCTTGTTCTATTAGGGGAAGGAGAAGTGTTCTATAAGGGGAAACGCGTTCATGCAATGGTAGCTCTTACAGAAGAAGGTTTAGAGCCAATTGAATTAGAAGCGAAAGAAGGGCTTGCATTAATCAATGGTACGCAAGCAATGACAGCACAAGGAATTCTTTCTTATATAGAAGCTGAGGCGATTGCTTATCAATCAGAATTAATTGCTTCCATGACAATTGAAGGATTGCGTGGCATTATCGATGCATTTGATGAAAATGTGCATAAAGCACGTGGCTATAAAGAACAAGTGGAAGTTGCGAAGCGTTTTCGCGACGTACTTCATGACAGTAAACTAATAACAAAGCAAGGAGAACTGCGTGTACAAGATGCATACTCACTTCGCTGCATTCCGCAGGTGCACGGTGCTTCTTGGCAAGTTTTAAATTATGTGAAAGAAAAATTAGAAATTGAAATGAACGCAGCAACAGATAACCCACTGATTTTTGATGGTGGAGAAAAAGTAATTTCTGGCGGGAACTTCCATGGTCAGCCAATTGCATTTGCAATGGACTTTTTGAAGGTTGGAATGGCGGAACTGGCGAATATTTCTGAGCGCCGTATTGAGCGTCTTGTGAACCCACAATTAAATGATTTACCACCATTTTTAAGTCCAGAGCCAGGGCTTCAGTCTGGTGCAATGATTATGCAATACGCAGCAGCTTCACTTGTTTCAGAAAATAAAACGCTAGCTCATCCAGCGAGTGTGGACTCAATTCCATCATCAGCTAACCAAGAAGATCATGTAAGTATGGGAACAATTGCTTCACGTCATGCACATCAAATTATTCAAAACGTAAGACGTGTCCTTGCAATTGAAATGATCTGCGCAATGCAAGCTGCGGAATACCGTGGTACCCAAGAGATGAGTACAGTAACGAAAGCGTTTTATCACCAAGGACGTCAGCAAGTACCGTCAATTACAAATGATCGTGTTTTCTCAACAGATATTGAAAATCTTGCACATTGGTTAAAAACAAGTCGCTTTACATTAGAACGATTGGATGTAAATGCAACACTATAAAAAGGGAAAAGGGAGAGGTTAAAATGGAAAATGTAAAACAAACAATTCGTGCACCAAGAGGAACAGAACTACAAACTAAGGGTTGGGTTCAAGAGGCAGCTCTTCGTATGTTGATGAATAATTTAGATCCAGAAGTAGCTGAGAAACCAGAAGAGTTAGTTGTTTACGGTGGTATCGGTCGTGCAGCTCGTAACTGGGATAGCTATCATGCAATTGTGGATTCGTTAAAAACATTAGAAAGTGATGAAACATTACTTGTTCAATCTGGTAAACCAGTTGCTATTTTTAAATCGCATGAAGATGCACCACGCATTCTTTTAGCAAATTCGAACTTAGTACCGAAATGGGCAAATTGGGAGCACTTCCGTGAACTAGAACAAAAAGGTCTTATGATGTATGGACAAATGACAGCTGGCAGCTGGATTTATATTGGTACACAAGGGATTTTACAAGGAACATACGAAACGTTTGGAGAAGCAGCGCGCCAACACTTTGGCGGTTCACTAAAAGGCACGCTAACACTCACTGCTGGTTTAGGCGGTATGGGTGGAGCGCAACCTCTTGCTGTTACGATGAACGGTGGGGTAGTTATTGCGATTGATGTAGATAAGCGTAGCATCGATCGCCGTATTGAAAAAAGGTATTGTGATATGTACACAGAATCTTTAGAAGAGGCGCTGGCTGTTGCGAAAGAATATAAAGAAAAGAAAGAGCCAATTTCAATTGGACTATTAGGAAATGCTGCAGAAATTTTACCAGAACTTGTGAAACGTGATATTACACCAGACCTAGTGACAGATCAAACGTCTGCACATGATCCATTAAATGGATATGTTCCAGTGGGTTATTCATTAGAAGAAGCGGCAAAACTTCGTGAAGAAGATCCAGAACGCTACGTACAATTATCAAAAGAAAGCATGAAAAAACATGTAGAAGCAATGCTTGAAATGCAGAAAAAAGGTGCAATTACATTTGATTATGGTAATAACATTCGCCAAGTTGCTTTCGATGAAGGGTTAAAAAATGCATTTGATTTCCCAGGGTTCGTCCCAGCGTTTATTCGTCCATTATTCTGTGAAGGAAAAGGACCATTCCGCTGGGTAGCACTTTCTGGTGACCCAGAAGATATTTATAAAACAGATGAAGTTATTTTACGTGAGTTTGCGGATAACGAGCATTTATGTAACTGGATCCGTATGGCACGTCAGCAAGTTGAGTTCCAAGGACTTCCATCACGTATTTGTTGGCTTGGATACGGGGAACGTGCAAAATTTGGACGTATCATCAATGAAATGGTTGCAAATGGTGAATTATCCGCACCAATCGTGATCGGCCGTGATCATTTAGATTGCGGATCTGTAGCTTCACCAAATCGTGAAACAGAAGCGATGAAAGACGGCAGTGATGCAGTGGCAGACTGGCCAATTTTAAATGCATTAATTAACAGTGTTAACGGTGCAAGCTGGGTATCTGTACACCATGGTGGTGGCGTTGGTATGGGATATTCACTTCACGCTGGAATGGTTATTGTTGCAGATGGAACAGAAGCAGCAGCAAAACGCATTGAGCGCGTATTAACTTCTGATCCAGGTATGGGTGTTGTTCGTCACGTTGACGCAGGATATGACTTAGCTGTTGAAACAGCGAAAGAAAAAGGCGTTAACATTCCAATGATGAAATAAGGAGGAAGAAACATGCTGGACATTTTACTAACAAATATTGGCCAATTGCTAACAATGGATCAAGAAGATGGCTTGTTAAGACGGGAAGCGATGAACACGCTTCCTGTTATCGAAAATGGTGCAGTTGGTATTGAAGATGGTGTGATTACTTTCGTTGGAACAGCGGAAGAGGCAAAAGGTTTACAGGTAAAAGAAATCATCGATTGCGAAGGGAAAATGGTTTCTCCAGGGCTTGTTGATCCTCATACACACCTTGTATTCGGCGGATCTCGTGAAAATGAAATTGCTCTTAAGTTACAGGGAGTACCGTACTTAGAAATTTTAGAAAAGGGCGGCGGAATTCTTTCGACTGTGAATGCAACGAAGCAAGCATCGAAAGAAGAACTTGTGAAGAAGGCGAAATTCCATTTAGATCGTATGTTATCGTTCGGCGTTACAACAGTGGAGGCAAAGAGCGGGTATGGATTAGATGCTGAAACAGAGTGGAAGCAATTGGAGGCTGCGGCACAGTTGCAAAAAGAGCATCCAATTGATTTAGTATCAACATTTCTAGGAGCACATGCTGTTCCGAAAGAATACAAAGGAAGATCAAAAGAGTTTTTACAGTGGATGCTAGATTTATTACCAGAGATGAAAGAGAAGCAATTAGCGGAGTTCGTTGATATTTTCTGTGAAACAGGGGTATTCTCTGTGGAAGAATCGAAAGAGTTCTTATTAAAGGCGAAAGAACTTGGCTTTGATGTGAAGATTCATGCAGATGAAATTGATCCACTTGGCGGTGCGGAAGCGGCAGCTGAAATTGGTGCGGCATCAGCAGACCATTTAGTTGGAGCATCGGATAAAGGTATTGAAATGCTTGCTAATTCAAATACAGTTGCAACGTTACTTCCAGGAACAACTTTCTACTTAAATAAAGAAAGTTTTGCACGAGGACGTAAAATGATTGACGAAGGTGTAGCGGTTGCTTTAGCGACAGATTTCAACCCGGGTAGCTGCCCGACTGAAAACATCCAGCTTATTATGAGCATTGCAATGTTAAAACTGAAAATGACACCAGAAGAAGTTTGGAATGCTGTAACAGTTAACTCAGCATATGCGATTAATCGCGGAGATGTTGCTGGGAAAATTCGTGTCGGACGTAAGGCAGACCTAGTTTTATGGGATGCATATAATTATGCGTATGTACCGTATCATTATGGTGTGAGTCATGTAAATACAGTATGGAAGAATGGTAATCTTGCATATACAAGAGGTGACAAAGCGTGGAGCAAGGCCACTATTTAAAGAAGAATGCAAAGTTTATAGATCGTGAAGTAACGAAATGGAGCGATATGATTAAAGTGTGGGATGGAGAAGAAATCTTTGGAGCGGCTTTAATTGGTGCGCCGCTCTCTAAACCTTCTATTAGTCATTCAGGTGCATGTTTTGCACCGAAAACCATTCGTGCAATGCTAGATGCATATAGCACATATGCGATTACAGAAGAGCATGATATGAAGGAAAGCGTCTTGTATGATTGTGGTGATATTACCATGCATGTTACAGACATAAAAGAAAGTCACGCTCGTATTGCTAAGACGCTGAGTCATTTGACGAAAGTGAATCCACAAATGGTACCAATCGTTCTTGGAGGAGATCATTCTATTAGCTTTCCTAGTATAAGTGGTTTTGCAAGTAGTAAAGGGAAAATTGGTATTATTCAATTTGATGCGCATCATGATTTGCGTAATTTAGAAGATGGTGGTCCGTCTAATGGGACACCATTCCGTAGCTTGTTGGAAAATGATGTGATTACAGGGAAGCAGCTTGTTCAAATTGGTATTCGTAATTTCTCAAATGCTCGTACGTACCATGAGTATGCAAAAGAGCATGGTGTGACGGTGTATACAATGAAACATGTCCGTGAGAGAGCAATCAAGGATATCATTTCAGAAAGCATTGAAACCTTACGTAGACAAGGGGTTACAGCTATATATGTCTCTGTGGATATGGATGTACTAGATCAGGCATTTGCACCAGGATGTCCGGCAATCGGCCCAGGTGGGATGGATAGTACGACGTTACTTGATGCGATTACGGCACTTGGGCAAGAACCACTTGTCCAAGGTATGGATATTGTAGAAATCGATCCAACGCTCGATTTTCGTGATATGACAAGTCGTGTGGCTGCTCAGGTTATTATGAGTTTTCTGTTAGCAAGAGAAACAATTAGTAAGCAGGTTAGTATATAAGAAAAAAGAGGTCTCTTCTTATTTGAAGAGGCTTTTTTGTATGGCCCAATATACGAATATTGTGTGATAAGAGCGTATAAATTGACGTACTAGTTTGTGAGAAATTATGATGCGGTTATAGATAATTTCCATCGTTTCAATGAAATGTAAGTGGAATTTTTAATTAAGGGGGAAGAAAGATGCCAAATTCAAATAATAAAGTAGCCAGTATCTATGAAGGCACGAATATAAACAATTGGGGATCATTTCAAAACGTGGAAGAAACAAAGTTATTTGATCCGATTCAAATTGGAGCTTGGTCTCTTCGTAATCGTGTGGCAATGGCTCCGATGACGCGTTGTTTCGCAAATGATGAAACAGGAGTAGTCGGAGCTGATGTAGCCGAGTATTATCGAAAGCGTGCGGCAGATGGTGTTGGTCTCATTATTACAGAAGGAATAGTAATTAGTCCAAGAGCGAAGGGGAATCCAGGTGTCCCAGGTATTTATACCGGGGAGCAAATTGAATCTTGGAAGTCAGTAACAGATGCAGTACATAAAGAAGGTGGAACAATTATTGCGCAAATATGGCATGTAGGACGTATGAGCCATCATGAACTAACAGGTGGATTCTTACCACAAGCACCTTCAGCTATTGCGGCACAAGGAAATGTCCCGCGTTTTCGGAAGCCTTTTGATACGCCAGAAGCGATGACGATAGAGGAAATTCAAGAGACTATCGAACAGTATGCACAAGCTGCTAGGAATGCGATAGAAGCAGGCTTCGATGGGGTAGAAATTCATGGGGCACATGGATATTTAATTGATCAATTTGCTTATGAGTTTGCGAATCATCGAAATGATCAATACGGCGGAGACTTAAAACAAAGGTTAACGTTTATGAAAGAAGTATTACAAGCTGTTATAAGTGCGATTGGTACAGATAAAACGCTTATTCGTTTTTCGGCATTTAAAGGTGATAACCCTGGTTATATGTGGAAAGATCCTGAAGCAGCAATAAAAACTTTCATAGAGATGTTCTGTGAAGTAGGATTAACGATGATTCATCCTTCTACAATGAATTATACGCAAGTTATAGCTGACGGAAAAAACTTACATCAATTAGTTCGTAAATATTGGGAGGGTATAATTGTAGGAGTTGGGAATTTAAATCCAAAAGAGGCAGAAGAAGCACTACAAGAAGGTACAATTGATGTAGCAGCATTTGGTAGACCATTGATTTCTAATCCGGATTTTGTTCATCGTGTTAAACGAGGGGAAAGCTTAGGGGAATACGATGCAAAGCAGCATCTTGCTACATTAATCTGAATAATAATAAAAGAAGAGCACATAAGGTGTTCTTCTTTTATTATGTAAGCAATAAATATAAGAGAATAACATGATAGGGAGAAGAGAAAATGAATGAAACGCTACTTGTTATTATTCGGCACCGGGGAGATGGGTAATCGAATATCTACAGTTGTTCCTTTATTCAATTTACTTGAGATTTGAAGTTTACCGTGATGCTCATCGATAATTTTATAACACATCATTAAACCCAGTCCGGTGCCTTTTTCTTTTAGACTATAGAAAGGCTCACCTAAACGAGAAATACGATCCTGCGGAATACCACAGCCCTCATCTAAAATACGTATTAAAATGAAATTATCTTTTAATGATTTCGTTTTAATAAAGATATTTCCACCATCTGGCATAGCTTCAATGGCGTTTTTTAAAATATTAATAAAGACTTGTTTTAACTGATTAGCATCACATTGGATTTCGGGCAGAGCAGAAGAATGATCCATAATAATATGTACATTATGCATAACCGCAGTAGGTAAAATGAAGGTTACAACTTCTTCGATTACTGTTTGGATTTGACAAGAATGGATAGATAAAACTTGTGGTTTAGACATCGCCATAAATTGACTTGTAATGGATTCAATTTGTGAAATTTCACTTAGCATAACATCTATATACCACTTGTTTTTTTCACTAATATCAGGCCGTAATAATGTTAAGAATCCCTTTAAAGCTGTTAATGGGTTACGTATTTCATGAGCTATTCCTGCCGTTAGCTGTCCGACTACCGCTAATTTTTCAGATTTTCGTAGTAATTTCTCTGTTTCTTTTAATTCAGTAACATCCCTGCCCATAACAATGAGTCCTTTTCGGGATCCGTCAGGGTGAAAGAGTGGAACTTTTGAAAGGTCCAAAATCATATTGGATGTACCCTTATGAAAAACCAATTCTTCACCATGAATAATTTGTTTTTTTTGCCATGCAAGTTCATCAATTTCTTCGCAATGTAAAAATGCTTCGCGGTACGCTTCGTTATATTGAACGAGTTCACTATCTTTTTTTCCATGATAAGGAACGTTGTGAAAATCAAAGCAAGAAAGTGCGTAATCGTTTGCTTCAAGCCAGCGTCCTTCATGATCTTTAAAGATGACAAAGGCTGGCATTGAATCCATTAATGTGCGCAATCGTTTTTCGCTCTCTTTTAACATTTTTTCAATTCGTTCAGATTTTTCGAGAGGTTTCATAATTGCATATACACCCGAGAGGTGATTTTGAATAAAAATAGGGACTAATTTTGTAACTACATCTATTTGATATCCATCTTTATGGCGGATAGAAAGTATGTATTCTTCTTGATTATCAGCTGTAGTATTCTTTATATGTTGTAGTACTTGATCAGAAATATGTGCTTCTATAATAGACGTAATTGTTTTTCTTCCTAATTCCTCTGAAGTATATCCTAATATTTTTTCCGCAGAGGGATTAATATGTAATATGATTCCTTGTAAGTTCAGTGAAATAATACTATCAGGATTATGCTCAAAAAGAGATGCATACATTTCTGTTAAAGTACAATTTTGTATATGACTTTGTAAACGGCGAGGCACAGCCGAATGACGATTTTTTTGAATAGATGAAAACTTTTTCCGACTCATAACTTTTCCTCCATGCAACTAGCATCTAAAACAGATTCAATAACCTATTATAAATATAATATATGAAAAATGTTATATATTTCTATAAAAAATAAAGTTACAGAATTGAATGTTTTTTCGCTCTTTTTAATCGGTGCTTGTTAAAATACCCTCTTCATTATAAAACAAACAATATGTATATAGCTGATTAGTAAATCTTATCGTGTTTTATAAAATATAAATAAGTTATTTTTTAAGCAGTATACTATAAAATAAAAATATAAAGGGGGGGAGATATATGGTAAGTTACATTCAAGGAATCGATCATGTACAAGTAGCAGCACCTGTAGGATGTGAAGAAGAGGCAAGAGAATTTTATGGACATAAAATAGGTTTAGAAGAAATTCCAAAACCTGAAGAATTAAGAAAACGTGGCGGTTGTTGGTTTCGTTGTGGAAATCAAGAAATTCATATAGGAGTTGAACAAACCTTTTCTCCTGCTAAAAAAGCACATCCAGCTTTTTATGTTCATAGAATTGAAGAATTTAAACAAAAATTAATCGAGCAAGGGGTTCAAGTTATAGATGATCATGCTCGACCAGATGTAATTAGATTTTATGTTTCAGATCCATTTGGAAATAGAGTAGAATTTATGGAGAATAAATAAAAAAACTAGGTGGAATTCTACCTAGTTTTTTAACCTTTTCTAAATAAACCTAATACTTCAACCGTCTCTGTAATATTTACGAATGCTTGCGGATCAATTTCAGAAATGGCTAGTTTCATATCAGCAAGCTCTTCACGCGAAACAACCGTCATAAGTACACGTTTTTTTTCACTTGAATAAGCTCCTTCACCATCAAGAAGTGTAATTCCACGTACCACAGTTGAAAGAAGTCTCTTTTTCATTTCTTCAGCTTGGTTTGTTACGATCATAAGTGTAACTTTACGATGTTTTGTATGGACAGCATCGATTACTTTACCTGTTACATAGATTGAAAGTAAACTCGTTAATGCTACATCCCAGTCAAAGAAAAATCCAGCAATTACAATAACAACTGTATTCAAAATAATGAGAAAACCACCGAGTTTAATATCCCTTTTGCGAGATAATAGCATGCCGATAATATCGAATCCACCGGTGGAACCATGACAATTAAAGACAAGACCAACTCCTGCACCGGCAATTACGCCTCCAAATACGGAAGAAAGAAGTGGGTCTTTTGCGACGATTTGTACTGGAATCCAGTATAATGCTACAGATAATACTATAACAGAGACAACGGTATTAAAAATCACTTTTTTTCCAAGGCCTATGTATCCTAAAATAAGAATTGGTAAGTTTAATACAAAGTTAATAATTCCTGTATTTACAGGGGTTACAATTCCTAAGATAATAGCAATTCCACCAATTCCACTACTTAATATTTTGTGGGGGATGAGGAAAAGATTAAAGGCAACTGCAATAATGATAGAACCAATGATAACTCCAAGAAATCTGACCATCTTTTTCCCGTCCTTCACTAAAAAAATCATATTATTTCAAGATTATATATGAAATTGAAAGCCTTTTGGGAAAACAGTTTATTTAGGGAAATTAGATTAATCAAAAAAGTTTGAATGGTTAGTATTGTTGGATAGGAGAGTGTAAATAAATGGAAATAAAAAGATACCAACAGAAAAGTCCTTTGAAACAGGAGTGTGAGGATACACTTTTTTGTAATGAAGATATGCTAGTTTATGGTGTGTGTGATGGAGCAACACCGCTTGTACCATTTCAAGATGAAACGGGGCATAACGGAGCATATCTTGCCTCACATTTATTTGCAAGTCATTTTACATCGCTAAAAGAAGTGACTAGTTTACAAGAGGAAATTGTAAATGCAAACGAAGCGTTACAAGAAAAAATGATAGATTATAGGATTGATACGACGAAGAAACATCATTTATGGTGTACATGTATTGCTGTAGTTCGTATAAAAGATGAAATTATTCAATATGCTCAACTTGGTGACTGTATGATTGTTGCTACATTTCATGATGGAACCATAAAGGTGTTAACAAAGGATACAGTAAAAGGGATTAGTGCACGAGCGAAAAGAAAGCGTGAAGAAGATAGGAACAAAGGACGTTCTGTACCGGAAGAACATATATTTAATGACGTGAGACAGCAATTAAAATATAATCGTTATCTTGCTAATATGCCAAATGGATATGCAGTAGCAAATGGAATGCCAGAAGCAATTGAATGGATTCAACAAGGAATATTGTCACGAGGAGAAGTAAAAGATATATTTATTTGTTCTGATGGACTATTTCATGCTGATTGGTCACTGGAACAAACAGTACAATATATCAAAAACTATGGTATACCGGCATATGTTTCAATAATTGAAGAGCTAGAACAAGAGAAACGAATTCGTCCGGATGATAAAACTGCTATTATGATTCATTTGTAAAGGGAAGGGATATAGATGAAAATTCAAAGACCGAAATTCTCTTTTCGAGATAAGCTTAATCCATTGCAATGTGTAACAAAAATCATTATCCATCATACAGCTGAAGATGGATGGGATGTGTATAAAACACATGAATTCCATCAAAAGGTAAGAGGGTGGAGCGGTATTGGATATAATTATTTTATTGAAGAAGAGGGGACTGTGTTTGAAGGTAGGGGATTATATGTTGGAGCCCATGCAAAAGGATATAATAGTGAAACGATAGGGATTTGTATGACAGGTAATTTTGATAAATATGATCCAACAATAGCACAAATAGATTCTTTACATTCGTTATGTAGAGACTTAATGGAACGATTCTCTATATGTGAAGCACACATACTTGGTCATCGTGAATTAGAAGGTGTTACAAAAACTTGTCCAGGAATACGCTTTTCTATGGTAGAGTTAAGGAAAACCTTATCTCAAAAATAGAGGAGAAGATAATTCATGATGAATGTAAAAATACCAAATGAAAAGAAAGAGGAGCTTGTAGAGCAAATTCAGCAGTTTTTTGAAGAAGAGGACTTAGATACAATTGGACGTTTCCAAGCAGAGCGTTTAATAGAAGAGATGATAAAATTACTTGGACCGTATGTATATAATCAAGCGATTGGAGATGCGAGAAAATTAGTTACAGATAAATTGTCGAACATAGAAGAGGATTTATATGTATTAGAAAAACAGAATGGTAAATAAAAAGAGCTTATAAAAGGCTTTTTTTATTTATGTTCATCTACTTTTTCTGTTACGGTACCGATAGTATGCTTCACAATTTGTATGGAATGTACAAGAGAAGAAATATTGAAAGGTAAATATTTTTTCATTTATCATTCCCCAACAGAAAACTCCCACCTCAAGGAATGGGTAGGACATGGTCTAATGAGTAGGTGGGAGATGAATGGTGGTTAGGTAAAGGCCTAACATTCCTTCTTGCGGAAGAGTCAGTATGAGGTATCGGGATCCGTTCGTTCCTATAGAAGGGAGATGATGCAGGAAGAAGCATTTTTACATATAAGGAATTGTTCCATCATAAAAGTCTTTCCATATGTATACATTTTTGAAGGGTGGTAGAGGAATTTCGACAAAAAAGAAGAAATGATACGAGAGAAGTATTTTTGAATATATTCCGATATCGTTCTCATACATATCGTAAAAAAAGCATGTAGAAAAACTAAAATAGAAAGTGAGGTGGAAAGTGGTGCTCGTCCATAAAGCGTATAAGTTCCGGATCTACCACATGCCCATCAACCTAACAAGAATAAACTACCCCAAAACGAAAAAAACGGGCTGAATTCTCATAAATAACTATAAATAATAATTTTTTTTGTTTTAGGGGCAATTTAAAATACTAGCTTGATGACAATGGGGTATTAAAATCTCTTAAGTTGATGGGCATGGGCTGTACCCCTATGTAATAGAAATTACCTAAATTTACATTTAAATTAAAATCTTGCTATATCCTCTTACATATTTTTTAGCAAAGATGACATACTATGTATATGATGCTATTACATTAATAGCTTAAATAATTGTTCATTCAATCGGCAGATAATCCATTTGTTTATCTGTCAAACTCTCTCATACGCTTTTTATTTTCAAAAAAATTTAGTGTTTGGAGGTATAAAAATGAATTTTCAACATTCTAAAAAAGAAAAGAGTAAAAACTCAAAAAGCTTAAGATCTGAAACTACAAAAACTGGACTTCAACCAGTTGAACAAGCCATGAATGGTTTGTACGGAATGCCTGAAACTGATATAGAAAACAAAGAACACCAAAAAACGGAGATTTAAAAAAATAATTAGTATTTAGATACTACTTTTATTTTATATATATATTTTATTTCTAATAAAAAACCAAGGGAAATTAATTTTCCTTGGTTTTTTAATTTTATAATATTATCAAGCACCTACTTTTGTTCTTTCTTTTTCTCTCCAAAGTTTACCTGGCCAAAATGCTAATCGTCCTAGAACCACTGTAATGGCAGGGACAAGAAGTGGTCTTACAATAAATGTATCTAATAGTACTCCAATTGCTGTAACAATACCAAATTGAACAAGTACTTGGATTGGTAGTGAAGCTAAAACAGCAAACGTTCCTGCTAAGATTAAACCAGCAGACGTAATAACACTACCTGTTTGAACCACCCCGTTTTTGACTGCTTCAAGGTGTGGCTGGCTACTTTTGTTTTTCCATATTTCAGAAACCATAAATATGTTATAGTCCTCTCCTAATGCTACCAAGAACACAAATGCATATAGAGGAATCGCCCCTTGTATTGCAGGCGCATCCATACCATAGTGAAGTAGTAACCATCCTGCCCCTAATGCAGAGAAGAATGATAATATCACTGTTACAATTAAGTAGATCATCGCCACAACAGAACGTAAATATACAAGTAATAATAATGCGATAATACCAATCATAACAGGAATAATCACATTTTGATCACGTTCAGTTGTCTGTTTCGTATCGTATAATGTAGCCGTTTCTCCTCCAATCCATATGTGATTATTAGCATCACTTATTTCAGCACTTTTCATTACCTGTTCTAAACTTTTTCTTAACTCAGGGATTTTATTCATCCCCTCAATAGAATACGGATTATCTTTTATTGAAACTTCAAACAATTGTAATTGATTATTCAGTTTTCCTTTTACTGGTTCTGTTACTTGATCTACAAAAGAAATTTTTGTTAATTCTTCTTTGACAGATACATCTTTTCCTTTTGTATCAACAACAATTTGTACAGGTGCTAACTCACCAGGTGAAAAATGATTAGAGATTAAATCAAATCCTTCACGTGAAGGCATATTTTTTGGAAATGATTCTAATAAATCATACGTAAATTGGACACGTGGAACAAATGAAGCCAACCCACCTAATAAGAATAGTGTTAACAGGATAATTGTCCATGGTTTACGAATAACAAGATCTCCAAGTTTTTTACTTAAGAACCCATTCAACTCCTTTAACTTAATTGTTTTCTTTTTTTTCTTAGCATATTCTTCATTTATTTCTATTGTTTTTGGAATGAATGGGAAAAATGCTACTCTCCCCAAAATAGCTAGTAATGCGGGTAAAAGCGTCAATGAGGCAACCCCCATTAGGAATACAGCAACACTAAATGGTACTGCAAATCTATGGAAAGAACCAATATGAGCAAGTAAAAGAGTACCTAATCCAACTACTACTGTAAGAGCACTCATGATAATTGCCCCACCCGATTCTTTGATAGCAAGTTGCAGAGCTTTAAATTTATTTTGTTCTACTAATAAAAACTCTCTATATCTTGAAATAAGAAATAAACAATAATCGGTACCAGCTCCAAACAAAAGTACAGTCATAATTGAAATTCCTTGTGCATCAGCAATAATCAATCCTTTATCTGCTAAAAATCCTAAAGTTGGACTAATTACCCCGTAAGCAAACCCAACTACAATTAAAGGTAAGATTGCTAAAAGTGGTGAGCGATACAGAAGAATAAGTAAAACTAAAACAAGTAGTACTGTTGCAATAAGTAATTTTACATCAGCCTGACTGAATAAGCTTACTGCATCAGTCTGAATACCAACTGGTCCTGATAGACGAACATGCAGACCAGAATCAGAAATTTTTCTTTTAAAAGGATCATCTGCCAAAGTATCCTTTATAATACGCTGCAATTCATTCATATTCTCTTGAAGAATATCTGTCCCTGCTGTTGTGTTAAAAAATACAGGAGTTACTAGAGACGTACCATCTTCTGAAACACTCTTTGCTAATGTTTGCTGTGGTATTGTATCAAATGGCGGTAACATTGATTGACCTTTTAATGGTGTTTTCTTTAGCTGTTTGTAAGTATCTTGAATTGTCTTAAAGTCATTCGCTTCTAAACCCTTGTCTCTATGCCAAACGATAAGCGCGGGGTTTCCAGCATCATTAGGAAACTCCTGTTTAATTAAACGATTAGCTTGTTGTGACATAGTGTTTTCAGGAAGGTTTGGAGCCGTCTCATCTTCAACTTTATTAACTGCTGGCCATGTAAATGATAAAACCAGGGTTAATAAGACCCATACTAAAAGAGTAATCCACCTTGCTTTTGGTCCCCCAACCAATTGTCCCCAAGTATATAGAGGATGCTTTTTCATAAATATCCACCTTTCTAACTAAACTTTTGCAGTAATTATATATACTAGTCAGTTAATTAATCAAGAACTATTATATGAATATGCTATAATGTTTTTAACTCTGAAAAGTCAGGAGCGAATAGAATTGGAACACAAACAGCGTCCCTTGGGAAGACCACGTCAAAATAAAAATACTATATCTACAAAAGATAAAATTGTAAACATTGCTACAAAATTATTTTTAAATAAAGGATATCAAATTGTTTCTATGGATGATGTTGCTAAAGAATGTGATGTAACAAAGGCAACTGTTTACTATTATTATGCTACTAAGGCTGATCTTTTTACTGATACAATGGTTCAAATGATGGTTCGAATTAGAGAAAACATGTATAGGATTCTTTCATCAAATAAGCCTCTTAAAGAGCGCTTACTTGATGTTGCAAAAATTCATTTAACCGCTACAATGGACATTGATATAAAAAGCTTTATGAGGGATGCAAAGATTTCCTTGTCTGATAAGCACTTAAAACAAATGCAAGATGCAGAAGATAAAATGTATGAAGTATTGGCACAAACTATAGATAAAGCGATACAAGAAGGGGAAATCCCTAAAAGGCACACGCTTTTAAGTGCTCACGCCTTTGTCGCTTTGCTATACGTTGGAGACTACAAAGATGTTGATCAAAATCCCCTTATCCCTGATATAGAAGATTTAGCACAACAAATTGTTGATTTTTATTGGAACGGACTAAGTAAGTCATTATGATTGCTTCTTAATTATTTTTTCTACAATACTCTCTTTTTAATTGATCACAATTCATTTCGATAAACTTTTAATTAATTCCTCCATTAGGTTTAATCAATTCGGATTAGGTTCATACTAACTTTTGTTTAAATATATGAGAAATGGAGCTGGATTAAATATGGAATTTGAAGGTAGAAACTCTACAGAATCTGCACTTCATCATTATAAGTATGGTTTGGGTTTATTTACTGAGAAAATGCCTAAGCTAGCTGAACAATTTAATTCTTTTACAGAGGAATGCTTTAAAGAAGGCACCTTATCCAAAAAGCAAAAACAGCTAATTGCTTTAGGTATTAGCCTTTATTCTCAGGATGAATATTGTATCATTTATCACATTAAAGGGTGTCTAGATCAAGGAGCTTCAGAACAGGAGATCTTTGAGGCAGTGGGAGTGACAGCTGCATTTGGTGGTGGTGCTACTATAAGTCAGGCAGTTACTCTTGTACAAGAATGTATGCAAGAGTTAAAGCAGTAATAAGAATATCATCATGGATTGGGGAATAAATTTCTCGAGTTTATGTGTTACTCTTCTTACACAATAAATAAAAACAAAAAACTTGAGCGTGTGCTAATTCTACTCAAGTTTTTTGTTTTCTCTGTTAGGAATATTAGGTGCGATCTTTTGTCGTTTGGATTATGTGTTGTGAAAATAAATTCTTTTTGCAATAACCGTTGTATAATTCCTGTCACTGTTGGTCTGGCCGAAATATTTACATTCTAAATTCTTAATTTTAAATTTAATATTTGAAAATGTTGTTTCTCCTTATTCATTATAATACCTATAAATGTGTATTATATCATTAAGTACATTAATTCCTGAATCTCTAATTTTTTTATGCACGTATACATTCTATGTGAAATATTCTAATTTTGCATTGGGAAAGAACTTCTCCATATAAGAATATAGATAATTTTTTATATCTTCTTCTTCTTCTTTTTGATAAATATATTTTCCAATTCCGTATTTTCCCCATTTATATCTTCTTTTTTCTTCATCTAATTCCAATTTTGTCATTGGGTAATTTTTTTCAATCACTCTCTTAGCGGGCTTTGTAAAACGATGTTGAATAAATTCAAACGTGATATCATCACGTGCATCAGGGGGTAATTCAGCATTAAGACGCTCAAACATCTGATAGTATCCATCTTTCCAGCCTTCATGAAGATAAATAGGAGCAACAATAAATCCGAGGGGATATCCTGATCTTGCTACCTTTCCAGCTGCCTCAATCCTTTTAGCTAGTGGCGAAGTTCCTGGCTCAAAATTTTTAATAACATAATCAGCGTTTACACTAAACCGAAATCTTGTTTTTCCATTATGCTTTGCATCAAGTAAATGATCTACATGATGAAATTTTGTAACAAACCTCAATTTTCCATACTCGGATTCTCCAAAATGCTCAATTGCGCGTTTGAGGGTATGAGTCAAATGATCAATTCCCACAATATCGGATGTACAGGAGGCTTCAAACCTTGTCAGTTCAGGTGCACGTGCCTCTATATATTTGTCAGCAGCTTCTAGAATTTCGTCTACATTTACATAGGTACGGATATATGGCTTACTTCCCATTGTTGTTTGTAAATAGCAATAATGACAATGGCCCATACAGCCTGTTGCAAACGGAATAGCATACTCTGCTGAAGGCTTTGAGGTATCAAATTTTAGTGTTTTTCTAACGCCCACGACAAGAGTAGATTTTGCTACCCGATACTTTTGAAAATCGTTTTCTCCTGGGAGATCTCTCACTTGATTATGAGAAGTAGTATGCCGAATCTCTACATCCATCTTTGCAAATTTTTCATGAAGCTCTCTCCCTAATGGATAATCCAGTGCTTTGGGTTCAAAGTATACAAGTTTAGGCATAAATGGATTATTCATTCTAGCCTCCCCACTGAAGCATCCCCATAATAGTAGTTGTAAGCTTGGTTTGCCTCTTCTTCTGTAGAATAAACAGCCATTTCAAGTGAAAGTGGATAATAAGTTTCATAAAGAAACAATGCTAATTCATTAGGAGTATTAGGGTTATTTACAGCAGCTGCGGCTTGTATATTTGCTACATCCTGAGTGTGGGGATTGCGATAAAAAACATAGACAATATCTCCAGCATGATAAGTTTTGCTTTCGTTAGATAATTCCATTCCATCACCTTTTCTTTTTATAAAATTTACTACATAAAGTTATTCATTAATAAAATTTTCCCTTTAGGATTTAGAATTATGTCATCTTTATTATGGAAAATTAGGTTCTGGTGCAAAGATAAAACAAAAGAGAATATAGCGCTTATATTTCTAGCGGAATTGTATTTTATGCTGTTAGGGGTCACCATACATGCCCATCAATTTAAGAATTCAGAATTAACCTAAAACGAAAAAATGAGCTTTTTGTTACAAGTTAACACAAAATTTCGTTCTGGGGGTACTATAAAATTTTAGCTTACTAGCGATGGGGCATCGCCAGCATTTCGGAAAAAAACATGCTAAGCAAAAAAAATAAGCCATCCATATGGATAGCTCATTTACATAATTTCCGAAAGCGGAAATTAAAAGTTTTTAGTTTCTTGCTCACTTAAAGCACCCGTTACTTTAAGTGTATTTCTTTACAATCTTATTTTTAAAATTAGAAAAAGATTTTACTCTTTTTTAAAAATAAAGCCAGTAGTTAATCAACGAGGGTTCAATCTCAATATTTTCTTGATTTAATGATAATAGAAGATGGTCTCCGTTTTTCATTTATTAATTCTGGCATTTTTTCTAATCCTGTTGGAGTTGACTCTGGCTCAATAATTTTCTCAATTACAAGACCGTTGTCTATAAGAGTATTAATTAATGTTGAAATTGTTCTGTGATATTTAACAACACCATCTATCCACCAATGTTCCTCCCTTTTTCCTTCTTCTTGGTAATTATCTAATGCCCAATGCAATCTGTTTCCATTATTATCCTTAAACCAATTATTCATTTCCTTTCGAGCTGTTACTATTGGATGTTCTGTTGAAAAGATAAACTCACCATCATTTTTTAGCAGACCTCTTATTTTCTTAATTAGATGTGAGTAATCTTCAATGTAATGTATAACTAAAGAACTTGTTATTAAGTCGAATTTTTGATTTGGCAAATTAAGTTCTTCTATTGGTACACACATATAATCTATTTTTTCGTTTTTGTTATACATTTCAGCTTGTTCAATCATATTTCTTGAGATGTCCACTCCTATAACTTTCGAGGCACCATTTTCTACACAGTACATAGAAAAATGACCAGTTCCACATCCCAAATCTAATACAAACTTATCTGTAAGATTAGCAATTATAGATTTAATTGCTGGCTGTTCAACAAAATCATTAAAGGTAAATCCAGTTTTACGTAATGACTTATACTTTTTAAAGAAAAACGAATTATCATAAATGTTTTTGTTTCATTTTTTGTTTATAGAACCAATAGCTGAAGGTTTTACGCATGGTGTGGGTACCAATGGATTCTACACCAGCAAAATCTCCAGCTTTTTGCAATTGTCGGTACGCTTGGATTTTGCTATAAGGATGCTGACGTATTTTCGTCAACTAAAAATTTTATAGAGCCCGCCAGAACGAAAGTTTTATGTTAACTTGCAACAAAGAAGCACATTTTTTCTTTTTGGGATTGATCTGTTTTCTTAAGTTGATGGGCATGGGGTACCGCCACATCGCCATCAAGTTAAAATTTTTTAATGCCCCAAAACGAAAATTTTGTGTCTTTTGTAGCAACGAAGTTCATTTTTATCGTTTTGGGGGCAACCCGTTCTATTAGGTTGATCGGCATTGGGCGTTTCGAATGCTTAAGTTGCCGGGCATGGAGTGGGACTCCTATTAGCAACAATACTTAGGGAAACAGCCCTTTTAAAATATGTTTTTTCTCCATTAATTTAAAGATTATAATAATCCTTTAGGATTTCTTATTGTTGTAAAGAGCGAACGTGACTTCTGCTTCACAAACAACTTCTCCATCTACCGTGGCAACAGCATTTGCTTTTGCAATCAAACCACGAATCCTTGTCATTTCTACTTCTAAACGCAATTGATCTCCAGGATGAACTTGTTTCTTGAAACGACAACGATCAATGCCAGCAAATAATCCAATTTTCCCTCGATTTTCATCTTTCATTAACATAATAACTGCACTTACTTGTGCCAGCGCTTCTACAATTAGAACACCTGGAATTACTGGATATTCTGGAAAGTGACCATTAAAGCACTCTTCATTAGCAGTAACATTTTTAATTCCAACTGCGCGTTTTCCCTCCTCTATTTCAAGAATACGATCAACTAATAAAAACGGATAACGATGTGGAATAATTTCTTTAATTTGTTGAGTATTGAACATGAATCCCTCTCCCTTTTTATATTTTCACAAGCGGATATTTAATTACCAGTATTTTCATTTTAAATTATTGACATGTATTAGTATCTGATACTAATATTAGATTATAATACTAAGTATAATTATAGTAAAGGGGGAGAAACAAATGATGTCAAAAGCAAGAATTACAGCTATTGGTACCTATGTACCTGAAAAGAAATTAACAAATTTTGAGCTTGAGCAAATGGTTGAAACAAATAATGATTGGATTATTCAAAGAACAGGAATTCATGAACGTAGAATAACTCGTTCTGATGAATTTACCAGTGATTTATGTGTATCTGCTGTAAAAGATTTAATGCACAGATATAATAAAAAAGTCGAAGATGTAGATATGATTATTGTGGCAACTAGCACACCAGATTTTCCATTCCCATCTGTTTCCAGTATAATACAGGATCAATTAAATATACCCCAAACAGGCGCTATAGATTTAAGTGCAGCGTGTGCAGGATTTGTTTACGCATTGCATACAGCAAACAGTTTAATTTCTTCTGGACTACACAAAAAGGTATTAGTTATTGGAGCAGACACAATCTCAAAAATTACGGATTATACCGATAGAAGTACATGTATTCTATTTGGTGATGGTGCTGGTGCAGTATTAGTTGAAAGGGATGAACAATCAAACCGTTTCATTGGATTTCATCTAGGGAGTGATGGAAGAGGAGCACAACATGTATATCGTTCTGGACTATCCAAAAAGGTCAATGATATTGAGTTAATCGATACTCAATGCCTTGTACAAAATGGTAGAGAAGTTTTTCGATGGGTTGTAAGAAATATTCCAGATAGTATACGAAAGATTTTAGAAAAAACGCAAACGAGTTTAGATCAAGTTGATTGGTTTATACCCCATAGTGCTAACTTAAGATTGATAGAACCAATTTGCGAAAAATTAGAATACCCATTGGAAAAAACCCTTTATAGCTTAGTCAATTATGGAAATACCTCTGCTGCTACAATTCCTTTAGCTCTTGATCTTGGAATCCGTGAAGGAAAAGTCAAAAATGGAGACCGAGTTCTTATGTACGGTTTTGGAAGTGGTTTAGTTCACGCAGGACAACTTTTAGAAATAAATTTTGACCAACTAATTAATGCTCCAACCCCGTTGTAATAAATTTTTGCATAATGATTAACAAAGAAATGAATTTGATTTTAAGAACTGGTTGCCAATTGACAACTCAGTATTTCTTATCTTCAATTATCGGGCGCGATAGTTGAAGATTACGTTTTTTGGTAAACCAAAAGTTTGAAGGTGCGAACTAGGGATTATTTATATAATGTGAGAAAGGCTGTGAAGTTATTTGAGAGGTTATAAAGCAATGCTATTTGATTTAGATGATACCTTACTTAATAGGGATAAAGCAGTAGATAAAATGTTTTTAATGATTTTAGAAAAGTGTTATGAGGATATTAAATTTTCAGAAAAAGATGAAATGTTACAAAAATTTAAAGAATATGATAAAAGAAGCTATGGCTATAGTGATAAAACAAAAGTTTTGGAATCATTTTTTGATGAATTCCCACCAAAATATAGATTGCCACGCAATTACATTCAAGATTTTTGGAATAATAATTTTCCTAATTGTTTTTCTATAAACCAACATACTATTAATATCTTAAATACTATAAAGATGCAAGTTAAAGTTGCAATTATAACAAACGGCACAACTCAGAGACAAAAAGCAAAAATAATTAACACGAATTTAAATAATTGTTTTGATATAATAATTATTTCTGAAGAAGTGGGACTTAGTAAACCTGACAAACGCATATTTGAATTAGCATTAAATAAGCTTAATGTGTCACCCGAAGCCGCATTATTCGTTGGAGATGACATAGAAAAGGATATTAGTGGTTGTCAAAATGCAAATATAAAGGGTATATGGTTCAATCCTCATATGATCAAGAATGATACCGAAATAAAACCATATGCCGAAATCAATTCTTTTAATAGATTATTAAGTTGTTTTACTCCATAATATTTTTATAATGAGTAAAAACAATAATAATGATTATCGACAAGAAGAAGAAAAGATAGAACTTAATAATATTGAAAAGATGTTTAATGACTAAATCGTTGTTGGACTAACGAGAGCTTTAGTTTAAATAGGGGTCCCACCCCATGCCCATCAAGCTAAGATTTTGAGACACCCCCATAACGAAAATTTTTACTTTTTACAGTTATTCATGAGAATTCGGCTCATTTCTTTCGTTTTGGGGAACGATCAATTTCTTAAGTTGATGGCGATGTTGCCGTAACCCTAAATCTATATAATATAGATTGAATTTTTTAAAAATATAGTTAAAATACAAAGGAATAGTCATTGTTATATATAAATATAATAATATATGATAGTACATGTTTGTAGCACTTCAGGAGGCTGATAGTTGGTAAAAATCAGTGTGCGTAAAATTATGGAACGGGCTATAGGGCCCCAATCTGAAACTATAGAAAAAGATTTGATGAATTATTCCTCCGTTACAAAAAAACAGTATTTTAGAATGCACAAGGCGATTGGCTTTGTACAACTAATGAGGGAGGTACTACGGGGTCTCTCGTTCTTCTATGGATAAGGGATCCCTTTTTATTTTACTGGGAGGTAAACGATATGAATAAACCTATTGTATTAACAGGAATTAAACCGACAGGTCATCCTCACCTTGGAAACTATATTGGAGCGATTAAACCAGCATTAGAAATGGCAAAGAATTCAAATGTACAGGGAATGTATTTTATAGCAGACTACCATGCATTAAATGCTATTCAGAATGCAGAACATTTCAGGAATTTTACATATGAAATTGCAGCTGCGTGGTTGGCTCTTGGGCTAGATTCTGAAAATGTAATTTTTTATCGCCAATCCGACATACCAGAGATTTTGGAGCTGCATTGGATTTTATCTTGCCTAACACCAAAAGGATTAATGAATCGTGCCCATGCCTATAAAGGTAAGATTGATAAAAATCGAGATGAGGGCATAGATATTGATCATGGAATTAACATGGGATTGTATACATACCCCATCCTTATGGCTTCTGATATATTACTGTTTCAATCTAATTTTGTCCCTGTAGGAAAAGATCAAATTCAACATGTAGAAATAGCAAGAGATATAGCCTCATACTTTAATAATACATATGGAGAAACATTCTCTCTTCCAGAATATATAATACAGGAAAATACAGAAATGCTTCCTGGCCTAGATGGTAGGAAGATGAGTAAAAGTTATGGAAATGTGATTCCATTATTTGAAGACCCATCAAAACTGAAAAAACTCATATTTAAAATTAAGACAGATTCTACACTACCAACAGAACCCAAAGATCATACTACTTCATCGTTATTTACATTATACAAAGAGTTTGCCACATCAGAAGAAATAGAAAAAATGAAAGAGCACTATCAAACTGGCATAGGGTGGGGACAGGTTAAACAAGAGGTGTTTGATGTAGTGAATCGGGAGCTGGAACAGCCACGTAAGAAGTATCATATGTACATGGAGAATCCAGATCTTTTGCAAAGTATTTTACACAAAGGGGCAAGTCGCGCTAGAGAAAAAGCTACAATACAATTGCAACAAATAAAAAGTCGCATAGGATGTTGAAAATGGAAAGTTCTCAAAATTAAAATTAATATACAAAGATAATTCCTCTCAAAAGGATTTGAGCCAATACATAAAACCCACAGGGACAATTGCAATGTCCCTGTAGGTTTATAATAATTTTGAAATACTAAATAAGTAATATGGCTGAACTACGAAAATAGTATAGGTAAATAGCAATACTATTTATTAAAGGTTGTTATTATTGTTAACATATTTTAAGTTATGATCATCTTAACTTAATAGCCGTTACTCCAGTAATTACGAAATCTGCACAGATAGCATTATTATGTTTACTCAGGATGCAAAAGAACACTTAAAATTAGTGCTGTTGGTTTGAAATAAAGTTTGATCAAAAATAGATTGCAAATCCTTATTTAATGAAAATCAAAATGGTTTCTTTTCTTTTTGGATATAATTTTCGTTTTATAAAAAAGTTTGATTAAAACTCATTTAGAATTCCTACATTGAAAGAGATAAAATATCACCAATTTTGTATGAACATCGTGATTTTATTTGAAATATAGTGTCTTTTTTATAAATATTCCAACAGTATTTCAATTCTATAATTTGTATGATAATAAAGTTTCTTTTAGATTCATTAGTCCGTTATTGTTTTAATTAGTCTCCTGTTTTAAAGGTCTAAATGCAAATGCCCCTGAAATGATTTGTAAAACCACTGGAAGGAATAAAATAAATAAACCTAAAAACAATGAAATTACACTTAATACAATCATGCAAATACCATAAGTTTTATTATTTATTTTATTAACACAACAAGCTAATACTAATAGGCCTATTTGAATAATTAAGGCGATGCTAGAAGTAATGATAATATATAACCCATTCCTAAACCTACGGGGAATGGGTTTGCTTGTGTCTAAACGTACAAATTTCTTTTTTTAATATAGTGAGGCCCAATATGTAATATTGCATATTAATTATGTATATTTTTTATGTTATATTATCTTATTACCATATGTTTAGTGGTATTTAATTTCGAAAGGGGAAATATTATGTTACCAAATACCGTTC
>NZ_NUOT01000099.1 GCF_002584535.1 Bacillus cereus | reverse complement strand
TCTAAAATCGATAATTTATCCTCTTCATGTTCTCAATGTAAATGTGGATCTTCTAGCTGTAAAGAAACAATAGGTGACTCTAAGGAATCTTGTAGTATCGCATTTAAAAACGCGATGAGAATATCCTCACTACCATTTGTACCAAATAATTGCTTAAAAGCAAAATGGACATGCAAACTTATACAAATATGAATCAAATTTCTAAACTCACTTTTGGCATCAATTTTTGGAGCACTAAAAAGTTACAACATTCAATTGTAATTATCCCTAATTAATATGGTTCCAAAACCTTTACTTTTTGGGACGGTTTTATTGTAAAAGTAAAACTAAGTTGATGCCACTTTATAATTTGTAAAACTGCTCATTAAATATCCGTACAAAAAAGCAGTGATATCATTACGCGTATATGATATCACTGCTTTTTTGTAAAACTCGTATGTTGAATAAAAAATCCCCTCACAATTTGTGAAGGGTTCAGTATAAATTGAAAGGGTAATTCCATTTTAATATGTAATAGAAAAACTCGTATTGATAAAATTCACTTTCTTAACTTAGTTTTATTCTTTTTGTAAACTAATTTCTTTAAATTCATCGTTTCATCATACATTTTAAAGTTTTTTACGAGTGGCCCAAAAAAGAACGAATCGTTGTCGTACTCCTTATAGGAGATTAATAGTATTATAGTTAATATATTAATGTAACTATTTATCAAATTGTTATTTAAGTTAAGGGGAATAAGATTTCTAAGGTTACGTTAATTCATTTATAGAAAAAAATGAACGAAATCGGAATGGGGGTTAATCATGGGATTCTTTAGTCGGAAAGCGGTATGTGGTGTTTGTGAAAGTGAAGTGGGATTACATAGGTACAAAGTGAAAAAATCTAACGCCTGGGTTTGCCCAGATTGTTTGAAAGAGGCTGGTGGCGTTGGTGTTGTGCCTGTAAATAAAGTTACGATTGAAGAAATTAAAGCTACAATCGATGCAAAGGCAAACAAACTGAGTGATGATCCAATGTCAAGTGCTGAAGGAATGTATCAGTACTGTCTAGATAATAAATTCGGTTCAGGGTTTAATCAAAAATGGGGCTTAAAACACTTTGGCATACTCGAAAAGAATTTAATGCAAGGTGAAACAGTTCTTATGACGTTTATTGGAATACATAATTACAAATCAGTGACAAAACACGATAGTAATTTTGCCTATGCGATTACCAATAAACGCATCTTATTTGGACAAAAAACTTTAAGTGGTGAAAAATTTAAAGCAGTAGCTCATGAAAAAATAAATGATATTACATTTGAAACAGGAATTGTATTTGGTGTTTTAACGATCGATACACCACAAGAAAAATTTAAAGTAGCTTTAGATAAAGCTTCGGCAACATCTATTAATAATAGTATCCATCAGGTACTGGATACATTAAAGAGTAACAATATTGAAACGCAACCGATATCAATAACTGCTGCTACCTCGGCTGCAGATGAGTTGATGAAATTTAAAGAACTATGTGATATGGGTGTAATTACAGAAGATGAATTTAACGCTAAGAAGAAACAGTTACTATATATATAAACAAAATTTAGTTAATTGCTAATGTCTTATAAGAGGTCTCGCCAACAAAGGACTTTTATAAAAAATAATAGATAAAAAATTGAATTTTAAACCGGGTTGGAAATAAAGTTTGATCCTTGTTGTACTAAAGCACCTTTTAATTGAATAAACACCCTACTAAATTTGCAGGGTGCGTCCATTTTCTTAAAATATTTCCTTTGCATCAGAAGGTAAATTTCTAACATGTTTAAGGTATTTAGTCATGTTTCTATCATCATCAATAGGGTATGTGAAATAAAAATGTTCAGCGACATCTTTAGATAGGATTCTAAATAATTCACAAGTAACAAATATTGATTCCCATATATTTTCATAATTAGAATCAGAATAGGTTTCTTTGTACATTTTCCAATATGATTCTGGAAGATACTCCTTAAAATATTTCCCTAACTTTCCTGGTGAGACTTGAAAATCTTCTTGTATCCCAATCCACCAAGTAACCATTTTATCTAGAGAATCTCTCGTCGTATATTCAAACATTAATTTTGCATATGGGAGTTCATCACGCCAAATTCCTTTTGCAACGTTTTGTAAACACCACCAAAAATTGTTTGTATAACTATTATATTCACCATTGGATGGCTTTTTGACATAGTAATCTATATCTGTAGGATAAGGGATTGCTGGCAAAAGATTATCTTTGTCCATTAAGGGAAGAGTGAGCTTCTCTTTTTCATACTCTTCAAACATGACTTCTTTTGTTTGAATACGAAGATCTATACGATTTCCATCTATAAAGAGCATTAAAAAACCATAAGATTTAGTGAAGTCGAAATCAAATTCCCTACCAAAATCATTTTTGTCAGGTTCTTGCATCATGATTAAATCTCCAAAAGCATTAATCCATGTCTTATCTTTTATAAAAGATGTTGTTTCTGTCACAACATAAACAACATCATAATCCTGAAAAATATCTTTTGGTACATTAGGGTTTGTTCTCGAACCATTCAAATAGACTGCTCGAATACGTTCATCTTCCTTAGCTACGTTGATTATAAGCTCCATTATTTCATGTTCATTTCTCATTTAATTCTCCTCCTATATGTAGTTAGTTTTGCATGGAAAATTATAAATGGAGGAGCTCGTGTATGATATAAACCTAATCTAATAATTATAATTTATAATTTATTTAAGATTTTTTTCATCTAACCTTCCTTTTCTATTTAGAGCTAGCTTTTATATAAGTTATTTCAGCATTTGTTCGCAGATTCCTTTTTTATAAAACTCCTTTATTCGTCTAAGTTGGATTTAATACGAGAGATATAGTAAGCTTTCTTATCATGTATATGTTGAAGATCTTTGAGGTAAAATATCCTAAATCTCGAATACACAAATCATTTGCTTTCACAGTCGGAACGCACAAAGAACCGTAGGTTCGATCATGTTGTTTACCTGGGCCTGTATGAATGTGAAGAAACTGTCCGCTTAAAAGATCATATTCAAGTTGAATTTTCACACCAGCCTTATGGCTACAACCTCCTGCACCAGGATAAGCCGATGAAAATACATCTGGAAGTTTAGCTAATACTTGTTGTAGAAACTGCACGGCTGCGGAGTTAAATCTTTGAATTAGTCCTTGAGGACTTATGAGTACTTCTGTTGATACTTCTAAACAACTACATAACTAGGTTAAGGAAGTTTCTGCTACACTTTGGCTTAGCCATACGCATAAAGCTATTAAATCTTTAGCTTAATACTTACTAGTTCGCTGAACAAAACCAACATCTCTAGCAAGATTCCGTAAGGTATTTGGAGATAAAAAACTTTGAATCTCTTGAGCAAATAGTTGTAATTCATCAGATACAGGAATAGACATACAAAAACGCCATCCTTTCCTATGATTCTACAGAAAGAATAGCGTATTTTTTCATTTTAGGGGGTATTTTATTCTGCTAGTTTAATAGCGATATGGCGCTACCTCATCCGTGTATAAGAGAGTATCCTTTATTTTGATTGGGTAATTATTTAATATGTAATTTTTCTTTTACTTTTGAAGGTAAATCATCTTTTTGAACTTCTTCATAAGAAGTTACTTCTTTATGGTCTATTTCTACATTACTGTCATCTTTGTGCCTGACGTAAAGGCGTATAAAGGCATCCTCTTTAAGAGGTGTGTCTATTGGTTTTACACTTCCAAATGTAACTGTTTTTTCTACTCCATCTTCATTATAAGTAGATAAAGTATAGAAACGCTGGTTACCTTTTATCTCACCCTTATTTGTTATTTGTACATAGTATTGTTCTGTTCCCATTCTAGATCTCTCACATCCTATAGCAAAACTAGAAAACAGTGCGAATAATATAAATATAACTAATGATTTCTTCATATAACTCTCTCCTTACCTTTGTATATGGAAATTATAGTAAAGGATTTATAGTGAAGAAATTGATTTTAGTGACATTAATATTACAAAATTGTAAGGTTTATTAGGGGTAACCATACATGCCCATCAAGTTAGGAGTTTTAAGTACACCCTAAACAAAAATTTTCTTTCTCTGCAGATAGAGGTCACCTTACATCACCAGCATTTCGGAGAATAGCCACGCTAAGGATTATTTACACAGTAACAAATTGCAAAAAAAAGAAGACGGTAAACCCGCCTCCTTTATCTATTACCATGGAAGATCAGCTACTTTGAAATAAAGTTCGATTAAAAATAGCACACAATTACTACTCAAATTGGTAAGGAGTATAGAAAATAGTCTTACCTAAATCAAGTTAAATGTTAAGCATCAAAATTAGCATTTTGGGAAAGTCTCACGTACTGACCATTTCTTTCATCTCTAATGACAGCTCCTAACTGAGCTAAATCTTCTCGTAGATATTTAGCATCTGCCTTTTTCTTTTCTTTCAATGCACGGTCTCTAGCATAAAGTAATACATTTATTTTTTCGGAAAAGTCAGTATGTCCTAAAATCCATCGTTGATATTGGCTACTAAATGGATCCGTTTCATTCCATGGATATTGATATTTATTAAAAGCTTCTCGTACAGTATCCTTCTTCACTTCAATAACTTCTCTATATAATTCATTACTCTTTTGTCCAATGATAATTAAATGCTTATTTTCTATATAGATTGCTAAAATGTCCTGTTTCTCAATGATATTTACTTTTTCTCTAAATTTTAACTGTAAATTATTGTAGGAAATTGTAACTTCAAGACTCTCATTTAAAATAATAAAGCCTAATAATAAACCTGCTATTGTTCCAATAACAGTGGCAAGACTTGAAACCCATAAGCTGTTAAAGAATGTAATGAGTAAAATTAACTTTTCCATTGGAACTACTGGAAGTTTTAGTATCCAATTGGCAATGATAGGAAGAAACCAACCAATCAAACCGCCTAATATCATGGGCACTAAAACAATAATTGCTTTTTCGGACTTACTATGTCCAAGAAATGTTTCTCTCTCTATCATAATACCTATCCTCTCTATTAAAATAGTTATAAACAATATTTTGGAATTATATATCGACATATAAGTCGCAGATATGCAGAATACAACATGGCCGCTACTGGCTTAATCTCTTTGTTTTAAACCTCGCATGTGTTAGGAAAAGGTCCTGACCGCTTCTGTGAACGGCCAGATGCTCTCGTCCTCCTCTAAAAAGAAAGGGGTTTTTATGTCATTTTATTAACTTATATATAAATGATTTTTTGCTTTCATTATTTAACTATTTTCAACATGCTTTTTATCAATTCTTCACTATAATTTTCTAAACTCATTTTATTTTGGGAAGATATCAAAGATTCCGCTATCGACCCTTGAATAATTGTTGCGGTCACTTGAATATTAAAATCTCCAAATTCTTTTGATTCTTGCCCCTGTAAGAGAATTTCTTGTAATAAATCCTTTATTAAATCTTCTTCATCGTCTTCTAGTAAATAATAGGGAATACGATCTGGTGTTCGTGCATTAAAAACTATTTCAATTAAAGCGATATTATTTGTTCGGTTTATAACCTGATAAGCTAAACTTGCTTCGATAAATGCTTTTAATTTTTCTGTAGATGCTTGTTTTTGACTAACTCTTGTATTAATAAATAACCATTCTTGTTCAACTAAATACATTAAAGTATTGTTCATCAAATCTTCTTTACCAGAAAAGTGATAAGAAATTAGCCCTGTACTTATGTTTGCTTTTTTTGCTATTTTCGACAAACTTGTACTTACATACCCAACTTCTCTTAAAACTTCAACAGCTGCCTTAATTATTTGTTCTCTTCTTGCTTCTGTTATAAAAGATTGTCTGTCTTCCATAAGAATCACCACCTTATAAATTCCCAATCGTTTTTAATTGAACATTCATTTTTTTGATTGAACGTTCAATTAATTGGATTGTATATTTTTTTCCTATTCTTGTCAAATCTAATTTTATAGATTATATCTTTAAAGTCTCTACGACCTCTACAATGCGAATTCTATATGGTGACCCCTACTACATAATCGGACTAAGGGATCACTTGCGACTCGTTGACTAATCCAGATACAAATGGTAGCTAAGTCTAATCCAGAAAACTTACGTTTTCTCTTTACAAACCCAAGTTCTCTTGCAAGTTCTTCTAAAAATACAGGTGTCACATATCGTTGTAATTCCTCTGCAAATGGTTGTAGTTCATCTTGAATCGAGAGATTCATCAAAAAACGTCATCCTTTCTAATCTAGATTATTTAGAAAGGATAACGTTTTTTGGTACTTGAGGGTATTAAAATCTCTTAAGTTGATGGGCATGTATGGTGACCCCTTTTAAGTGAAGTTATAAGTTGGAAATTAATCATTGGATTAATTTTTATACTAATGGGAGTTTATATAACTAATCGTAAAATCAAGTTAAATGTTCCTATTAAAAATCTACAAAAAGAATCCTAAATAATTAGGATTCTTTTTGTATTTTCCAAAGTAAACTTTTATTAAAAAGTTTACTTTGATGAATGATAAAAAGGTCTAATTGTTTAAGGTTAATTTAAGGTGGATTTTATAGATATTTCCAGTTTTTATATTATAATTATAATATTAAGTTATAAAGAGGAATTTAAAATTTGTTGTTTTAATAAATTAAATAGACCAAAAGGAGATGAGATAAATGAAAGCACATGAATTAATTACTGAGATACAAGATAGTTATGATGGCAATCCTAGTCAAGACGCTCAAGTTTTTATTTTATTTAGCTTTTTATTATTAGTATTTAAGTTTTTAAAACCAACAAATTAGTGGCAACTTAGGTGAAATGAAAAAGATAGCTTATTCAGTTGAAGCTGTCTTTTTTTATGGTATCTGGAAGTAAACTTCTATCTAAAAGTTTACTTTCATTTGTTGTATAAAAAAAGATCCTAGTTAAGGATCTTTTTTAGTCAATTATAAATTATTTAATTATAAAGGATAGAATCCCAGCAATTATGCATGTAATTCCGCCTAAAAACTGTCCTATTCCAGTGATTTTGTCTAAAAAGCTTTCATATTTTTTTGTACTATATATGCCCCATAATACTAAGGCTACTCCAAAAAGTATAAATGATAGTTTTAAAATCATCGTATGGTTACCTCTGTTCAATTTATTTTTTATGTATGTATTTCTTATACTTTTATTATTACATTGAAATAATAGTTGAACTATCTAATAACCTTACATAAAGATGACAGTTTTGTAAGATTTCATAAGTGGAAATAAAAAAGAGTCCTTCATATATAGGGGTCACCATACATGCCCATCAACTTAAGAATATTCACGATCCTAAATCTAAGTAAACTAGATTATTAGACAGGATAACGTTTTTTGTACTTATAGTTTTTAAAATCTCTTAAGTTGGTGAATATGGGGTATCTCAAAATCTTAGCTTGATGGGCATGGGGTATTTTGTTTTCTTAGCTTGATAGCTATGTGGCGGCCCCCCTATTAAAAATACTGCACTGTTTACTTAATTTGTATCACGTACAATTTTATATTTTATTATAAAAAGAAAAGAGCAGATAGTTATGAGCAAGCCACAATATAGTAGAATGTCAGATATAGAAGTACCAAATGTTAAGCATATGGATACAAAAGCATAGGATAACGGGACTAAACCATTGGAAGAGGCACTTACGAAGCTCATAACTCTCCCTAACTTATCTCTTTCACTGTTTTCTTGAATAATTGAAACCAGTGGTACATTAATCATAGAAGACATGAAACCCATCATCACAAGTAAAAGGATTCCTTGCCATAAAACATATATTTGACCAAGAAAAGAAAGTGAAATACCAAGAAAAGAAATAAGTATTAGAATAGAAAGCCCTCTTTTTTTTCTAATATTTAAAAGTCCAATTAATAAAGCGCCACCTAGCATTCCTCCTTGATAAGAGCTTTGTAAAAAACTTACCTCTACTGCCTTTCCATGTAATACTTCGTTCGCTAATAATGGAATTCCCATAAGTAAGGGACCAAAGAAGAATACATTAATTGTCATTAAAATGAAAAGTATGGATTTTAAAAAAGGCATATTCCATACATATTGGAAACCTGCTAATAACTCTTGTTTGGCAGATGCTTGCCCAGAAGAAAGTGAAAGTTTTTTTTCTTTAATACATAATGTGAAAGTGCATGAAATTACTAAGAAACAAGCGACGGAGAAAAATAAAACTGAGAAAGAACTAACGGTAATAATCCAGCCACCTATCATTGGTCCAGTAAACATTGCTATTTGATTGGAAGTTTGAATAAAAGAATTAGATCGAGTCAACATCTCTTTGGGAACTAGAAGAGGAAGAAGGGATTGATTCGCTGGTGAGAAAAAAGAATCTAGAATTCCAAACAGTAGTGCAAAGACCAGTAATGACCATAAATTTAATAGATGTAAATGTAATAAAGTAATCATAATAAAAATTAGTAAGCAACGCGTGAAGCTAGAAACTAACATGATTTTTGAACGTTTAAAACGATCTGCCCACACTCCTCCAACAGTCATTAGGAGGACGCGTGGGATCATAGTTACCATCATGACAATCCCAAGCGCTGATTCCTGACCTAAAGCTCGAATAACATACCATTGTTCTGCAAATAGGTAGGTTGAAAGAGCAAGAAAAGAAGCGGTACTTGATAACCAAAGGAATAAAAATGCACGGTTTTTAAATAATGAAATACTCGTATACTTAGGTTGAGCTTGTTGTGATATGAAAGGTTCACTCAATGAATATTCCTCCCTACAAATAATGAATTATGAATCTTGGTTAAAGAGTGGTTGATCAATTTCAAAGCCTGTGATTGTAACATAAAAGTTTTTATTGGCATCAGTTTTTGTGGAATCTTTTAAGGTTTCTTTAACAAGGTATCTATACTGGTTTAAAAACTTTATAAATTGCTCTTTTGTTAATGAAAATTCTGTTTGCATCGAGATACTAGGCCAATCTTCAACATCGGAAGATGTTAAATTGAATGATGAATCTGGAGCAGTTAATACTCTTGTTTGTGCACGATGTAATACTTCCAAATAAGATTGTCTCGTTGCCTCTTGTGATTCAGAATAATGAAGTAAGTGATTTGCAGGAATAAAACCACGTGAAACGGCTTGATAGTACTTTAAAATATTTCCTCCCTGTTCTTCTTTTTTTACTAATTGAATGATGTTGTGTTTTTCTAGTTCGCGGAGATGATAGTGTACTTTTGCGCGAGAAAGATTTAAAAATTGGGCAAGTTGGTGACCTGTATACGGATTTTCGACTAAGTATATAAGCATTTTTGTACGCAATGGATCACTTATTACTTTTAATTGTTCGTAGGATTCAATAATGGAAATCGCTTTTTGTTTCATTTTGCACCATCCTTTTTTTAACCGGTTAAATTTATTTAACTCGATTGTATTACAATTTTAGATCAAGGGGAAGTTATTTCTGAAATTTCTAAATTAAAAATAAAAAATTGTGATATAGGTTGTGGAAGTGGAGATTCTTTAGAGTACATGGCGAAGCATGAAACGAAAGAATTATCGGGCGTCGATCTTACTTCAGTATAAATTAAAACAGTGACTCAAACATGAAAAGGGTGGAATCCACATTTGATATGTGCTGCGATGGAGGATGAAACTGATATCCCAAAAGAGCATTTTGGTATTGTATATTCCATTTATGCGCTAGAACAGACATCTGATTTATCAAAAAACTTGCAGCTTATTCATTTGTATTTAAAAAAAGGTGGAAGCTTTGTTTTTAGCTGAGAGCATCCTCCTCCCAATCAAGCTAATAGGGGTCACTATACATCACCATCAACCTAAGAGAACAGGTTGCCCCAAAAACGATAAAAATGAACTTTGGTGCTATAAAAAACACAAAATTTCCGTTTAGGGGGTACTTTAAAATCTTAGCTTGATAGCGATGGGGTCCCACCAACAAAACGCGAATTTCATACGCTAAGGAAATACAACATATAAAAAAAACTAATTTCAAGCTACAATAACGAGAAATTAGGCTTTAATTATTTCATAAAAGCAAAGATTATGTATTATAGGTTTACCAACTTAGTAATTGTATTTATTTCTCCCAATTCGCTAAGTTTTTGTACTAGGATGTTTTCTGTATCCTCACTTAATATCAATTGTTCAGATGAAAAAGGTGCTAGTTGTAAGCTCTCACCAATCATAACTGAATACATAGCATGTTGAAACATTGTAATATCATTCGCATCATTACCAAATGCTATATATTCTTTTTCTCCCACACCCAATTGTTGCAATCCACTCCACTTATCTATTCCATTTGGACTTATGTCTAAAATTCCTTCATTTCCATGAGAGTGAACCACAACATTCATATTGCTAAGCCGTTCTTCAATTGCTTCCATATTGTTTGAAGTAAGCACTAAAATTTTTATGATTGCCTGTAATTTATCCAATTTAACGTTTTTCGCACGTCCTTCTGGATCAAGATTATTCAAAATTGGATGTGTAGCTGGCCCTGTATAGGCATAATCCCACTCACCATCTATTAAATAAGAAGCATTATAAGTTCTAAGTAGCTGAACAATATTTACAAGCGTTTCTTCATCAAAACTAATCGTTGATATTATTTTTCCTTTATTTGCAATCATTGATCCATTCCCCCCAATCATTGGGTATTGATGAAAACGCTCATGTAAGACGGGGAGTAAATCACGTATTGGCCTAGCTGAAGCAAAAATGACTTCGTGCCCTTGATCTACTAGATTTTCTAATGATACTAGTAGTTTTTCGGAAATAGGCTGACCTTTAAAACAAATTGTCCCATCTAAATCAAATACAAACTTCATTCTATACCACTCCTAAAATTTTTTATTGTTCTTATCATATCAGTTTATTTTATAATAAAAAGGACATATGTCCCAAAAGGAGGATTATATGAAATTTCTTCATAACTTGAAGCTACTCGAAACAAAATTACAAGAATATCATATTGAAGAAATGTTTGGCCGAGAAAAACAACTCCCATTTACACTACAACAATATGGACAAGATGAAATTGTTTTACTTGAAGGAACTGAACTAGAATCATTATTATTCTTAGTGGAAGGGAAAATGAAAGTAACATCAAGTGTTGAAACTGGAAAATCACTTTTACTACGATTTGTCCAACCTTTTTCCATTATTGGTGATATTGAATTAATTCGAAATGTTCCCGTTCAATCACAAGTTAAAACAGTTAATAACTGCTTATTAATTGGACTGCATTTTGATTATATAAAACAACATGAAATGAATAATCCGAAGTTTTTACACACACTTTTAGAACATGTAAGCTATAAGCTTCAAACTTGTACAACAGCTTCTCGCGTAAATTTATTAGCATCTGTGGAAAACAAGTTTGCAAGCTATCTTATGTCCACAATAGCACCCGAACCAGATAACATCTTTGGAATAGAGCTAAAGGCTTCAAATATAAAAGAGATTGCGGATTTACTTGGCACGACATATCGACATCTAAATCGAGTTATTCATTCGCTATCCGAAAAGAGAATCATTGAAAGAAATAAAAATTCTATTCGCATATTGAATTGGAGCGATTTAGAAGAAATGTCCAATGGAATCCGATATAAGTAACTCTTAAAATTCGTTAATTCTCCACTTCTGATATGGTGCCCTAAAGTTGATGTGAGTTTTATGAAGTTACTGTTCCAAAAACGACCGTTTTTGGTTCTGTTTTATTGAAAATAAAAAAGAGTCTGGATGTGGTATTATCCCATTTAGGT
>NZ_NUOT01000098.1 GCF_002584535.1 Bacillus cereus | reverse complement strand
GGCGTGTCCAGATAAGGACACATTATCTAGTTGGTGAAAGTCCAATCGGGAGAATAGACTCCACTCCCGTAGCCTGAGAGGCGCCATGAAGTGAAAGCGACATGGCGAAGCCCTCTGACATCACATGCAAAAGGCATGTGGGCAAATCTCCAGGTTGTAACGTACAGTGAACGTAGACGTAGCCTCGTTACACGCAATTCCGGTGGCTGAGACGGTCGATAACGTGCGAAAGCAGCAAGAACTGACCGAAACGAGTCTGGAACGGCAGTTCTCACCGGCGGGGTATCAGCGGCGACATGGAGAGAAAGATAATGTGGAAACTGGAGAAGCCCTCGACACCCGATGAAGAAACCTCATCGAGGAGACCGTCTCTATAACCGCGATCGGGAAGTGAGATCGGTAGGTGTCAGGGTGGCGGAACGGATCGTAGTACCAGAGATCTGCGTGCAGCAAAACGCGCGGGGAGGAAAGGGTCCGAACCTGTAAACATTTCGTATGACTAAAGGAGGCAAGGGTGCCATGACAAAAACACCCATCACTTTGCAGGAACTAAGGCAACGAATCTATCGAAAGGCGAAGTCTGAACCTACGCACCGGTTTTGGGGGATATTTACCCACATTACCAAAATAACAACCCTTCATGAAGCATATCAACAGGCGAGGAAAAACGGAGGTGCCCCAGGCATCGATGGAGAAAGTTTTGCTGATATAGAACTAGAAGGAGTTATCCCATTCTTAACAGGCATTCAAGAGGAATTGCAAGCCGGAACATACCGACCACAAGCCAATCGGAAAGTAGAAATCCCAAAGGCAAACGGCAAAATGCGAACCCTGCAAATTCCTTGTATACGGGATCGTGTGGTACAAGGAGCACTAAAGCTCATATTGGAAGCAATCTTCGAAGCTGATTTCTGCCCAAACTCGTATGGATTTCGACCGAAACGTTCTCCACATCAGGCATTGGCAGAAGTACGACGTAGTATATTGCGTCGTATGACCATAATAATTGATGTTGATTTATCTCGCTACTTTGATACAATCCGACACAACATACTATTGGAGAAAATCGCGAAACGTGTCCAAGACCCACAGGTTATGCATCTTGTAAAACAGGTAATTAAGGCAACAGGAAAGATCGGTGTCCCGCAAGGGGGACCGTTTTCTCCCCTAGCCGCGAACATTTACCTCAATGAAGTGGATTGGACATTTGATGCCATTCGACGTAAGACAGCAGAAGGCAATTACGAAGCTGTAAACTATCACCGTTTTGCCGACGATATGGTTATCGCTGTAAGCGGACACTCTAGTAAACGAGGATGGGCTGAACTGGCATTACGACGACTACGGGAACAGTTAAAGCCTTTGGGAGTTGAACTGAACCTGGAGAAGACTCGGATGGTCAATGTCCTAAAAGGAGAATCCTTCGGCTTTCTAGGGTTTGATTTGAGACGAATACCGAACCGAAATAAGAATGGATCCTTCGTTTTCATGACCCCGAAGAAGAAAGCTCGCACGACAGTGAAGGCGCGAATCCGTAAACTCATTCAAAATGCAGGAGCGAAACCAGCACAAGACTTGATAAAACAAATCAATGCCGTATTGGCTGGATGGGTAAACTACTTCCGGGTTGGGAACTCCAGCCGAGCTTTCAGTGAAGTACGTGACTATACGGAGATGAAAATTCGCACGCTATTAACAAGAAGGAAACGACGACGAAAGCGTAGCATCGGATGGCAGAGATGGAGTAACGAATATCTCTATGGTGTACTGGGGCTCTACTGGGATTGGAAAGTCCTTCCCCTGAAAAGTGCAGAGAGTTACCGATGAAAGTGTCTGCCATTTGATAGGTCTCATAACCCTTTTGATGAAGTTTATGGGGTGAGCTGCTTGAGGGAAAACCTCACGAGCAGTTCTTATGGGGAGAGGCTGGAGACGGGCCACAATTGATACCGCGCCAGTCTTTTACCCGACA
>NZ_NUOT01000097.1 GCF_002584535.1 Bacillus cereus | reverse complement strand
TTAAAAAAATTGTCTAGTTTCGTGTTGACATACCAGATTACTTGCAATTGCCCTGAAGTTTTTGCACCAGAACCTAAAACAAAAAAAATATAAAGAACTTTACGAAATAGTAAAAATAGAAAAAAACAAAACAAATTTCTTGCAAAAAGACGATAAACAATTTCTACTATGGCATGAAGCACTCGCTATATTTTATGTAAATGGATCAACAAAAAATGCTCTAGATATTTTAAATAAGGCATTAAAGCTAACTTCAATCAATAGTAGATTTTTATCGGAAAAAGAAATAAATATCGTGCATTCAATCGCTGTAATACACGCAGAAAATAAGGAATATGAAAAAAGCATTAATATATTAAAAAAAATTTTAAATAATTTTAATAAGATAGATTTCCCTAAAAACAAAGAAATTCAATTGAAAATTATTTATAATTTAACAAAGTGTTTACATAACATATGTGAACATGAAGAAGCAATAAAATATAGTGATATGGGAATTAAGTTAGCTATTAATATAAATAGTTTATACTTACTAGGTGAATTATACTTTGAAAAAGGTTCAAATTTACTAAAGCTTGAACCCCCTCAAAAAGATGGTCTTAATGACATAAAAAAAGCATTATTTATATTTGAACTAACGGAAAGAAAACAATATATAAAAATAATTAAGGATAAATATTTTAAAAAACAAAATTGAACTACTCACCACTTAACGTCTTTACAGACGGTTCTGGTGCAAAAACAAAACAAAAAAGAGTACAGCACATATGTTCCTAATGGAATCATATCTTATGCTGCAAGTCCAAACAATTGATGGATGAATTCTTTCTGATTTTGGACAGACTGATTCCGTAAATCAATCTGTTCTTTTTTCATCATATGCATGGCTTCTACTCCAGAAAGAATGGATGTAGCTGTGTCAAAACATTTGAACCCTAGCATAGAACGGATTCGCTTCTTTATAAAGCCATGATCTTGTTCTACTATTTTATTCAAGTACTTTTGTTGTCTAAGTTGCATACCATCAGGTATGCTCTTTTCTTTTTTCAACTGTTCAATTGCTATAGGATAAGCAGGGGTCTTATCAACTGTTATAACACGAGGCTTTGAAACATGAAAAGACCGCAAAGCTTTCTTGAAAAAGCGCTTTGCAGCCTTGTGATCTCTTGTTTTGCTTAGGCAAAAATCGATTGTATTTCCTCGCGAATCAACAGCACGATACAAATACATTCATTGACCTTTTACTTTAATATATGCTTCATCAACTCTCCAAGAGTCATTTGTTTGTTTGAGGTAACGTCGGATCCGTATATCCAATTCAGGGCCATACTGATGAACCCAACGCATAATCGTTGTATGAGAAATGGATAAACTCCGTTCCTCCATCATTTCCACTAAATCACGAAAACTAAGATTGTACCGTAGGTACCATCTTACCGTTAATAAGATAATATCAGGCTGATAGTGCTTCCATTTGAACAAATTTTTCTTTTCCATACCAATCACACACCTTTTTAGAGTAATAGTATCAGTATGTCCAAGTTTTATAGTTTTTTGCACCAGACCCAGTGCGAGCCCAAAATCTGTCCTACCTGTTTTTTTCGAACGGAATGATACTAATTCAAAAAGTCGGTTATATGCTTAGAAATTTCTTCTGGATGTGTTAAAGTCATGATGTGATTTGCATTGGTTATATGAACTACACGGATATCGGGGACTGCTTTATATCGTTCTGCAATTTGAAACAGATCATCCAATTCATTATCCCCAATCAATAGCAATGTACTTACATCTATCTCATGTAATCTTTCTATAGCAGAATAGGAAACTACTTCGTGTGTTCCCCAAGTAAATAGAATATTATCCCTCATTATCTGACGTAGCAATTGACTCGTTGGACCTTTTGGAATTCTCCAAGAAGATTCACTTAATGTAATATCTATCATCTTTTCAACATCTGGAATTGCGCTCGAAGCCCTTCTCTCCAGTGCTCGATACTCAGAAGAAAATTGATAGCCAGAGAGACCTGGAGCAATCAATATAAGTTTAGATACTTTATTTGGATAAGCTAGTGTAAAGTCAGTAGCAATTTGCCCGCCTAGGGAATGCCCTACTAATACTGCCTCTTTCATATCTAGTTGATCATAAATGCTTCTTAGGTCTTTTACGTAATCAATAGGCTCAGTTGGAACAGGAGACTTTCCGGCACCCCGTAAATCAAGTGTAATTACTTGAAAAGATTTCTCAGCTATCTGTGGCGCAATAAACTGCCAATCGCGAGAATCCATAGCTCCACTATGTAGAAAAATAACTGGTCTACCAATACCTTTTACTTCAAAATGAAGGTTCATAATTTTTACCCCTTTTTATTTTTTAGGAACAGAATGAAAATTATTGTTCCGGCTGACTAGGGCGACAAGCCCAGGATTCTTCCCGGAATCGACATGGCGTGCCAGCACGTTGCGCATTTTGCGCAACCCTGTTTCGGAGAAACCTCTGTTGTTTTGTCCCATCATGAATCTCTCCTTTTCTTCATATCTTCTGACGAACTAAAATTTTCTGTTGTAATCTTTTTCATTTGGTTTCCCTCTCTTTACTTTTTTATCAGCCCTATTGTTCTACAAATTCTCTTTTGTTATCAATGCTTGAAAGTGTTCGATGCATTAAAGAGACTGAATATTGGTAATCAAAAAGATGACTCACAGGTGATCAGAATCGAGATATGTCCTGCACTTAGCATAGAGCCATATGTTCATCGAACGTTTATTCTCAGTTTCATCAAATTCAAGGTCACCATTATTCCGTAAGTAATCTTCTTTGACAACCGTTGTCTTGCCCGCCCCATTGGAGCCGAGCAAGGCGAAAATACTGCCCTTATCCATTTAAGCTCCCACTTTCACATTCCCTAATTATGTATATTCTAGAAGTAAATACAAAATGTATATTCTAGAAGTAAATACAAATTCCTTCTTCAACTATCCTACCCCATTAGTACAGTAAGGATAACTTAACAAATATGTATAAATATTAGAAAAGGAAGGAACCTATCAGGAAATATGATAGGTTCCTATTTTATTATATAAATAATTTAGAATTATAAAATTTTATATAAGGAGTTAATTATGCCAAGCATCCAAGATACGATTTATCCTAGAATAAAAAATAAGGTTCTGGTGCAAAAATACT
>NZ_NUOT01000096.1:418-711 GCF_002584535.1 Bacillus cereus | reverse complement strand
GGTTCTGGTGCAAAAATACTTTACCAGAAACATAGAACGGCAATGTTCTGTTAACTGAGAGGTTAAACAGCTAATCCAAACAATTTATGAATGAATTCAGCTTCATTTCGGGCAGACTTCACCCTTTGGTGAAGTTGCCCTTTTCTCATCATATGCATAGCTTCGACGCCACTTAAAATGCAATTAGCTGTACGAAGTGATTTAAGTCCTAACATAGAGCGAACTCGTTTCTTGATAAAACGATGATCTTGTTCCACGATGTTATTAAGATATTTCACTTGCCTTATTTGGAT
>NZ_NUOT01000096.1:0-412 GCF_002584535.1 Bacillus cereus | reverse complement strand
TTTGTGTCTCTTGTTTCACTGAGATAAAAATCAATCGTGTTTCCTTTGGAATCCACTGCACGATATAGATACATCCATTGACCTTTTACTTTGATATATGTTTCATCGACTCTCCAGGAGTCATTCGTTTGTTTAAGATAGCGCCGAATTCGTTTATCTAACTCAGGACCATATTGATATACCCACCGCATAATGGTTGTGTGAGAAATAGATAAGCCTCGTTCTTCCATCATTTCCACTAAATCACGAAAGCTTAGGCTGTACCGTAGGTACCATCTGACTGTTAATATAATCACATCAGGTTGATAATGTTTCCACTTAAATAAATTTTGCTTTTTCATACTGATCACGTCCTTTTGTAGATTGATAATATCAGTATGTCCAAGTTTTATAGATTTTTTGCACCAGAACC
>NZ_NUOT01000095.1 GCF_002584535.1 Bacillus cereus | reverse complement strand
AAATGGTGCCCGTGGCACTTGCGTTTTCGTTTCATTCCGCCAGCTTCTATAGCTAATTGATTAAGTGTAGCGGGAGACATATATCGATATAGCTCTTCGGCAAATAAAGATAACTCTTGTTTTTGATGCATATTCATAAAAAGCACGTCACCCTTTCTCATTAACATAAGAGAATAGTAACGTGCTTTTAACTTCAAAAATAGTCTAAATCCTTAAGTTGATGGATGTGGGGTAGCACCACATGTCCATCCAGCTAAGAAAAGTAATTACCTTCAAAACTAAAATTTTATATTTATATTATCCTTGCATTCTCATTTTGATTTAATAAGAATACAAGGATACCCGATTTTTAATATTACCACAACAATCGTAGTTATTATTCCGAAAACTAAAAGTACAACTCTATTTTTAAGTTAAGTCTATTTTTTATTTTTCTAAAACAATTTTAGCTATTTCATTAGCATATTTTTTAGAGTCAAATTCATCATAGTTACTTAGTACCGCAACAGACAAATATTCTTCAGGAAACCAAATGAAGTGTGAACTATAACCTGCCCAACGTCCGGAATGTTCCAAGTATCGACAGTTAAAACCTTCTCTAACCCTCAGTCCAAAAGCATAATCTTCTTTTTCAATAATTCCCTCTCCAGTTGGAGAGATTTTCGTACCCAATTCGCTCATTCGTTTAACAAGGTCTTTTCCACCAACCGTACCTGTAGTTAAATTCTCTCCCCATTTTACTAGGTCTTCAACTGTTGTATGAACTGCTCCATCCCCTGTATGTTCCCAAGGGCTTTCATAGATTTCATATGTTCCTTGCTCATTCTTCGAATATCCGCTTGCAATTGATATAGTAGTTGGGTAGTAATCCACAATTGTTGTGGCCCTCATATTTAAAGGGTCAAAAATACGATCCTTTGTAAACTGACGTAGAGACTTGCCACTTACCTTCTCTATCACTTGTGATAATAAGAAATATCCTGTATTACTATACTCAAACTTTGTTCCAACTGGGAACCTTGCAATTTGATGACTTTTAAGGTGTTCTAGCGTTTCTCCCACAGTTAATGTATCAGTATATTTAATATTTGCTGCTTCAGCTAATTCCATATAATCAACTAGTCCACCAGTGTGATGAATTAGGTGTCTCAATGTTACCGGTTCAGCATATGCTCCTATAAAAGGGACAAACTTTACAATTGAATCATCTAAACTCAATTTCCCCTCTTGTTCTAAGAGTAATATAGAAAACGCTGTAAATTGTTTAGAAACTGAAGCGATATTAAAAATGACTTTTGTAGTTATGGGTAGATTTTTCTCTATAGAAGCTAAGCCAAATGCACCTTTATAAATTACCCCGCTATCGAAACTAGCTATATATGCAAAACCCGGAGCTTGTGGCGAAAACTTATTAAACAATTGCTTAATCGATGTATGTATCTTTTCATTATATGTATTATCCATCTCAATTACATCCCCTTCCCTTTAAATGATTAGGAATATATTAACCTGTGATCATTATCCTATTGAATCCAATTCAACCCCGTATCGGATTACATAAGAAATTCTAGAAGCTAACAGTTGTAACTTTATTCGTATGCCAACTATCTTTTCTTCACATCAATAGTGATAGTTCCCCCATATTTCCTCCATCAAAAGCGAAATAATCCCCTATAGAGACATTCAAATTACACTTTTTAAAATGTGGCTCTTAAATAGAGAATTGTTCACGTATCCTAACAGTTGAGTACGTTCCCTCTTACAAAAGTAATCCTATTTCTTTTGCTTTTTGCACGGCTTCTTCTCGATTTTTGACTCCCAGCTTCTCATAAAGATTGGAAGCGTAATTTCTTACTGTTCCGTTTGACAAGTAAAGTTTCGAAGCTATTGTTTTATAACGACTTCCTTGTGATAATAGTTCCAAAATCTCTAATTCTCGTTTCGTTAATCCATACTCTTTTCCATCTGATTTTGATTCAAATGATCCTGTTTCTTCATTTTCTTCCCATATTCTATGGAACAAGTCATGATTAATCATAGTGCCTCCTCGATAGACTAGACGAATTGATTCAGCTAGTTCACGCGAATCTATGGATTTCAATAAATATCCATCCGCACCATTTCGTATGATTTCTTTTACCCTTTCTGTATTCTGAAAGGTTGACAAAATGAGTACACGAATGTCCGGCCATTTTTCCTTAATCATTTTAGTCGCATGAATCCCATCCAGATTTGGCATCTCTAAATCCATTAATACTACATCTGGTTTTAGTCTCTCACACAATTCCAAAGCCCGTTCTCCATCTTCAGCCATTCCCACTACTTGTAAATCCTCCTGTCCATCCAAAATTGTATGAAGACTTTCTCGGATGAAAGAATGATCATCGACAATACACAGGCGGATTTGTTCATTAGACAGTTGTACTTGTTTCGGTAAAACACATGAAATTAACGTCCCTTCCCCCTTTTTGGAATAAACAATGACTCTTCCTTGTGACTGACTCACACGCTCTTTCATTGCAGTTAATCCAAAGCCATCCTTCCACTCTTCTACCCCACAGCCATTATCTTGTACATCCAATCTTATCTGTTGTGGTTCAAAGTGAAGTGACACAATGATTTCTGTGGAATGCCCATGGCGAACAGCATTTGTTAGTGATTCCTGCAAGCTCCGATATAGTGCCATTTTTGATTGTTTGGAGGCCATATACTCTTCCCCTATTATTCGAGTACGTACATTTACTTTTGCATGTTTCTTAAATTCCTCTGTCAATTGTTGTAATGTGACAGCTAAAGGAAGCGATTCTTGTGATAAATCTAATTGATGTAAATAAAGTCTTACTTCTTCCATACTGTTACGGGCCAATTGTACTAATGAATCGAGCTGTTGCTCCCCTTCCTTAGTTTTTAATTCCGTACGTAATGTTTCCATCCCCATAATAATTGAGGTATAGGAATGCCCCATAGTATCATGTAAATCCTTTGAGAGCCTGTCACGTTCTTCTAGTAAAGTAATCCGCTCAACTTGAGATATGTATTGTTCCAATACATGTTTCTGGTTCCGAATAGTTTTACTTTGACGGTAGTTAGTAGCTAGTAAACGAAAGAAAGAGCCCATAGCAAAAGCTAAACTGATTTGTAGGATGATTACCCATAAATCTGTTACTTTGGAAAATATCGCAATGAGCAGCGGGAACAAAATAACTGTGATAGGACCCGACCAGAGGTAAGATTTATGAGCGCTATTTGCCGCAATCATAAAAGTTGGCATTAAAAAAGCAAGATACGCTGACGGAAATAATAAAGTTAAATAGAAACACACTCCGCCAAATAATATTATTTCAGTAAACAAATAATAGCGATAACTGAACATTAAACAAATCCAAGGTACTGAAAATGAAACGACTTCCCAAAGAATAATGAACCAAAGTGGTACGGTCAAATAATCTTGTTGTTGGATAGTCACTGATATCAATGATAGCCAAATAATAAAACGTATACAAAGTAAGGCCCAATCATACCAGAACCATATTTTCAAAGTCTTAAACAAATTATCACTCCTTTATAGCTTTAAACATAGTACGTGTATACATTCCAATTATTCGAACTAAACAGTTTCCAATACATATACGTATCCAAATGAGAATACATCCAACAACCATGACAAAAAAAACTTTTGTCCATGAATTCATAGAAATTCCCAATAAGTATATATTAAAATATCGAAAAAGTAAGGGCATAACGATAAATACTAGCGGCGTTACATACAGTAAAATAGCACATATAAGACTCATTATTCCGATAAAAAATTTCTGCATGAGCCAAAAAATAGCCCTCCAGTTGCTATTATTAAGGATTGTATCTCTCGCTTTGACCCATTTATCTCCCTCCTCTTTTTTCCTTGATTCGAATAACTCTATCGATATATCCGTATAAACCTTCGTCTGAATGCGTTCATACTGAACAAACGTGTGAGTTGTTTGTAGCACCCAAGCCAACAAGGGAATACCCAAAAAGATAATCGTCATTACTAATGCAAATGTAATACTGACCAGATAGAAACAAAAGTAAAAGAATCCGGATGCAAAAGTAAATAACAAGAAATAGAAATCTTGCAAAGTTTTTTGAGCTGATGCTTTCGTCATTAAAATCTCTCCTCCTCATTCATTGTTAATGCGTTAAAAGCTACTTTTTGATTCTAAGTATTTTTCTGTCACATATGGTAGTGTCAAAGTGTCATGGTTTGTATGACATAACTATCAATACAGCCTTAGCCCACTCAACTTTTGTTATCCTTTATAAATATGACAAAAAGTTCACTATTGAATATGACTCGCCCCTTGCTACACTCTGTCCATACGTTAACTCGTTGTGCTAAAGATAAGATTGTGTTCCCGATCTTATCTTTTTTCTTTACAGATTTTTTGATACAAAAAAGGAATCCTTATAATAAGGATTCCTGAAAGAAACGAAGTGACATAATCAATTCCTTAATTTCGTGCATCATACTTATAAATTCCTTGGCACCTCATTTAATTTACTAAATAATACATAGTATTAGATTTTAAGAGATTCTTATTGATGTAGTTGAGATGGACTCACTTTTTGAATTTGAACAAGTATATCAAACGCTTTACCTAATGATATATCAGTAGTTTTCGGTATACCAGGGCCTTCCATAGTTATTCCAGCGAAAATTGGGTGTTGTTCGTTTAACCAAGTTTTTGTCACTCCGTTCGCCTTGCGTAAATCAATAAAAAATTGATCTTTTTTGACCTGTCCAAAGATGTAGTTATAACTGTTTGAATCATCTGATTTTAATGTTCCATATGGGCCAAATTTACCATCACTATTATGGACATTATATTGTCCTTCGTAAACTGATGTTCCAATAGATACATATCGTTTCCCATAATATTCTGCTAAATGCTGCCCAGCTACCTTAGGGTATACAAAAGGAATCATATTTGTTTTCGAAACGTGCCCATTATGTCCCCAAACTATGGTTTTTCCTAAATGTTCTTCAGTCCACCTCGCATTTTCATACATTGCAATATCATGTTTCAAATAAAAGTCCGATGGTTTATCAGGATATGACGCTAACATTGTAGTAAACTGTTCAATAATACGAGCATTTTGCTTTATCCATGAGAACTCTGTGGATTTTCCATTTAAATAACTTTTATTTTCTTCTAATAAAGCACCGATTTGTTTAGCGTCTGAAATATACTTTTCCTTTTCTTCTTTCGTAAGACTGCCAAAGGTATCCATATCCTTCGTTACAGGAATAAGACCTTTTATCTTCTCTTCTATCCTAGGCACAAGATCGGAATTGTTTCTTTTTATATACTCTATTATATTATTATAAACATTCTCGTTTACTGATTGAATGTCCATCCCAATGACACGCACTTTAGATTTATGTTTTGGATTAGCATTATATTGCCGAATCCAATCAAGTAAATCTAACATTTCTTTCGTCTTAAATACAGGTGATAGATGTTGGCTTGGGTTTCCCCTACCAGTAAGAACATATCGATCAAGTTCCAAAGCTCTGTCCCATCCCTCTTCTAAAACTAAGTTGGTAAAGCCCTTTTCAGATACTAAATAATTAACAATACGGTGTTTCATCTTAAAAATTTCATGAGCTCCATGCGTAGCTTCACCTAAACCTACAATTGAAGCTGAACCTACTATATTCTTAAGGGGTTTCAAATCATTAAGCGGTGCAGTTGGATTAGTTGTTTCTAAAGGCTTTGCATGTACTTCTAACCATTTCACTATTTGATTTGTATTGTAGGAAGCTGTAACAGAAGCTTCTATTTTCGAATCTGCATAAGTATTTCCTACAAAATTAGTCAATGTTATAGCAGAAGTAACAATTGCAATAATCATTTTCTTTTTCATAAAAACCTCCTGAAATACATCTTTATTAATTTTTGACATACTATAGGGACTTCCATTTAAACCATTAACTCTCTTATTACTGTTAAGATAAATTTATTCTAGTTCCTAAAACTTACTTATTTCTTAATAGGTTCTTAAAAAATTCTGAATTCATTTATACCAATATAAAACCAAATAACCTTCAATCTAAAAATAAAGGAAGTAGGTTATTTGGTTATTCATTTCGTGAGCTTAATGCTCAAGTTAATCATTTTTCACATGGTTAAACTATATTAGAAAGGATAACGTTTTTTGGTACTTAATTACGAGTATTAAAATCTCTTAAGTTGGTAGCGATGGATGCTCCCCACACTCATCAATTAAAAAAAGGAACTGACATCTCAAAGTGACTACCTGTAGAGAAACAAATCTTCGTTTAGAGGATACTTCAAAACCCTAGTTTGATGGCGATGTGGCGGGACTTCATGCCTATCAACTTAAGAACTTGCTTTATTCAATTTTTTTAGAGTAAGTTGTTTTTTGAACCAGAAAGGCATATTTTAAACTATAAAAACTATGACAAAACTTATTCGATTTTCCTTTTTGCCTACTTGCTAAATTCAGCAAGTAAAATATTTTTAAAAGGATCAGAATGACTAATTTTATGGCCATTCAAATTGATGGCCAATATATGCTTGCCTCCAAGTGTGCCTCCAGCAAAAGTTGAAAAGCCTGGAACACCGCCTGTGTGTCCCCATATCGAGGTACCGTTTTGAAGTTTAGTTTCATAGATTCCAAGACCATATCCATCGATTTCTTCTATTCCTGTAGGAACTGTAGTAAGCATTTGTTTTAGTTGCTGTCCCTTCAATAATTTGCCACTGAGTAAGTAAGAGAAAAATTTGTTTAAATCTTCAGCAGTAGAAATCATATCTCCATCCGAGCTACCTGGGTTAGAATAAGTAACATCTTTTAGCTCACTTTCTCCGTCATATCTTTCATATCCACGGGCATGCTTGGTGCCTGGAATAACCGTTGAATTACCAGGTAGAAATGTATTCGACAATTCAAGCGGTTCAATAATTCGATTTTCAACCTCTTCTGCATAGCTGTTTCCAGTTACTTTTTCAATAAGGATACCCAGTAATACGTATCCCGTGTTTGAATAAGACCAGCCCTTTCCTGGGGCAAAGTCTGGGGGAAAAGAAATCCCCATCTTTACGAATTCTTCAGCTGTATATGATTTTTTTGTATCTTTAATATCAAAGTCTGTTGACTTTATGTAGTCAGCGATACCACTTGTATGATTCAATATCTGCCGGATAGTAATCTGTTTACTATCATATCCGTTTCCTTGAATAACACCAGGCAACCATTTTTCAATGGAGTCGTCTAAATTTAAGCGGTTTTCTCCAGCTAATTGAAGTAGCACTGTTGCAATGAACGTTTTCGTCACACTACCAATGCGAAAGCGAAAATCTGCTTTCATTGGTTTCTTGGTTCTCAGATCCGCTATCCCAGCGGTATAACTCCAGGTTTTACCACCTTTAGAAATTTGAGAGAGTATTCCAGGGTATCCAAGTTGCAGTACATCCCGCATTGCTTTCTTAACGGAAGTACGATCGCTTTGAGTACTTGTTTGTAACGAACTAGATACATTTTGCGTGGGTTCTGCTTTTACAATTGAGGCTGGTGTTATGTATAACAGGGAACTTCCAGCTATTAAAATTGCTAGACTTGCAGATGTAATTTGGCTACGTGTTTTCATAAAGTATTCCTCTCCTCTATTTATATTGCATAGTTAGTTGCTTGCTGTTTCATATTAACCACACAGCTATTATCTCCACCAATGACAAAAGGTCAGAATTGAATTCGTAATCATATTCATAATTATTATTTTTACAAACGCCATTCTGTCCTAAGTAAGTCCCTCTTTTTCCATATGTATGTTAACCGTTAACACTAGAAATTACTTTTTTCCTTGAAACAATCTTGTTACTGGTTTGTTTTTATAAATAGGTCATACTTGTTTCCCATTTCACGCCTCTTTATATTTTTAACATACACAATGAAGCTCTCCCCTCCTCACTTGTTATTAATGGGTAATAAACTGCTCCTTGATTCTAAGGGTTTTTCTGTCACATATGTTAGTGTCAAAATGTCATGACTTTTATGACATAACTATCAATACAGCCTTATCCACTCAATTTTTGTTGTTCTTTATAAATATGACAGAAGTTCACTATCTACTATGACTCGCCGCTTGCTACGCTCTGTTCATAAGCTAGCGAGTCGCTAACTCGTTGAGCTAACAAAAAATCCTAACTAAATAAAGGAGCGTTCAAAAATGAAACAAGCAATTAACAAACTGGGGATCGTTACAATTCTTCTTTCTTCATCAACCATGATTTCTGCATGTTCCCAACAATCATTAGAAGGAGAAACATCAAAACCATCGGCATCCACAACTAATATTGAAATGATGAGAGGACCCAATAATAAAAAAGAAATAGAATCTTTTGCTGATCCATTATTTGAGGAAAAAATGAAAAAGTATAATGTGAATGGTTCTAGTTTTGTCGTCGTTCATGATGGAAAGGTTGTTGTTAATAAAGGGTATGGATATGCTAATAAAGAAAAGAAAATTCCTGTTACTAAGGACACTGTCTTCCAAATTGCTTCAGTCTCAAAAACTTTTACTGCCTTGGCTGTAATGCAACAAGTCGATAAAGGAAATCTTAAACTAGATCAAGACGTACAAAAATATCTTGGTGGATTACAAATACCTAATCAAACAGGGAAACCTCTAACACTGTTTGATATGCTCACTTATACCAGCGGATTTGATTTTCCCGACCTTACAAATATAACTGGACCTGAATATGTTGATAATAACAATAGCATACCAATGAAAGAATTTTTCTCTAAACATATGCCAACGGTGGTACGGCCACCAGGGGAAGTTTATACGTATGACAACGTCTCATTTGCGCTCGCAGGGTTTGCAGTAGAGAATGTTACTAACAGCCCTTTCTCCAAATATATGGAAAATAATATTTTTAAACCATTAGATATGAAATCTACAAGTATGAGCTTTACGCCTGAACTTTTAGAAAGAATGGCTACACATTATGGTCCCACTGGTGAACCGATCCCAACAAGCGGGAGCGGTTTAAGGGATACGCCACAAGGAGGCATTTTATCTACTGCAGAAGACATGTCAAAATACATGATTATGCAACTACAGAAAGGAAAGTTTAAAGGCAAAGAAATTGTAAGTAAAAAAAGCATAGATATGATGCATGCCTATCAAGTTTTTGATGATAAAACCAACCCTGTTGCGACAATTGGATTTGAAACGCCTTTTAATAAATTTGCTAATGGTCAACACGTTGTAATAAAAGGGGGAAGTATGCCTGGACATCAATCACTGATGATTTTAGTACCTGAACAAAAAACAGCTTTCTTCATGTCTTACAATAATGATTCATCAATGAGCATAGACATATATGAAGCTCTCATGGATCACTATTTCCCTGCTAAGAAGAATGCAGCAAAAACAAGTTATCTCCCATTAGAGGAAAAGGAAGCTCATAAATACCTGGGCATATTCCAAAACACACGTTTAGCTGCAATTCGCACCCACTTTACCTATGAAGATGGGAATTTGGTCATGGAAGGGGGATTATCCGGAAAACAAGTTCTCAAAATGATTCATCCGTTGTTATTTGAAGATTCGGAAGGCAACAAAGTTGCTTTCAAAAAAAATGCAGCTGGAGAAATCACATATTTTCACTATACTTCTCCTAAAAGCCTAGATTTTATGGCTGACGCACAAAAAATTAACAACAAACCGTCCTTAGCGGATGTCCCGCAAATGAGTAACTATAGAAGCCATATCGATAATCTTTATGCTTTAGATATCATGGATGCTAAAAAAGGTAATTTATTCGATCCGATGGGTACTATGACACAAGGAGAATTTGCTGATTCCTTGTTGCGTGCACATGGGTGGAGTAGTTTTCCAGATGAATCCAAAGAGGCCAAAGAGAAATCTACCATAGGTATTCCTGGATATGACCGTACAGCTCCAATTACTCGACAGATCGCAGCAACCATGATTCAAAACTTAAAACAGATTCAACCTGATCAAGCTAATAAAGTTAAATTGCTTGATGCGGCAGATGATTGGGCAGTCCAATCGATTCAAGCACTTGCCTCCCAAGGAATTCTAGGTCCTGATACTTCCATCAATGCTGATGGATCCTTTATCTTCCGTCCGAAGGATTTGTTACTGCGTCAAGAAGCAAGTGCCTTGCTGGATTTAGCTTTTAACTATTATGCACTGCCTATCAAACGACAGTAGATATTCACCCTAAATTGAATCATAAAAAAATTGGATGATAGTATCTCATCAGCATCAGGCGAAAATATAACAAGAAATTCAACTATATAAGATCTTTATGCAAACGGAAATCATTCGAAGCATAACCCGATACATTTGAAGTTTTAGCATTTAAGGTTCTGGTGCAAATACTTCAGGAGAGGCATAAAGAGGCGAAACGTTTCTTAGTGAAACCTATTTTATGCTGGAAGGTCGAATAGTTGATGAATGAGGTTTACTTGATTTCGGACAGACTTCTCCCCTTGGAGGGTTTGTCCTTTTTTCATCATATGCACGGCTTCTACTCCTGCAAGAATTTGTTTGGCAGTTTGAAAGGACTTTAATCCTAACATGGAACGAACCTGCTTTTTAATAAAGCGATGATCTTGTTCTACGATGTTATTAAGATATTTTATTTTCCTTATTTGGATGCCTAAAGGCATCTTTTTCTCCTTCTTCAGCTCTTCAATCGCCACAGGATAGGCGGGATTCTTATCAACTGTAATCACACGAGGTATTGAAACATGAAAAGACCGCAAGGCTTTCTTAAAGAATCGCTTTGCAGCCTTGTGGTCCCTTGTTTTACTTAGATAAAAATCAATGGTATTTCCTTCTGAATCAACTGCACGATACAGATACATCCACTGTCCTTTGACTTTGATATAGGTCTCATCCACTCGCCAAGAATCGTTGGTTTTCTTAAGATGACGACGAACTCTGTTGTCTAGTTCAGGACCATATTGATGAACCCAACACATGATGGTTGTGTGAGCAATAGAGAAGCCTCGTTCTTCCATCATTTCCACCAAATCACGAAAACTGATATTGTACCGTAGATACCATCTTACCGTTAATAAAATAATGTCAGGCTGATAATGTTTCCATTTAAACAAATTTTGCTTTTCCATACTGATCGTGCCCCTTTTTTGGGGTACCGCCCACATTTTAACGAAAATATACGCTAAGCAAATGTCGACATAAAATGAGCCGAATTTCCTACTCTAAGAAGAATTCGGCTCTTATATTTAGGAATATTGTAAAGGGCGGAGAGTTTCTAATGTTGTTGTATTCCTCGAATTAAATCGATATTCTCCTAAAAAATTAATGTGTTCCCATCCTAAGGGCGAAACATGTTTTAATAAATTTTCATCTATCCCCTCTGTATCCCTTAACACTTCTACAGCCTGGCTAAGATATACAGTATTCCATATGATGATGGCATTAATAAGAATGCTTAAAGCACTTGCTCGTTGTAATTGATCTTGAAGAGCACGTTCACGGAACTCTCCATGTTTCCCAAAAAAGATTGCTCTCGCTAAAGAATTCATTGCTTCACCTTTATTTAAACCTCGTTGAACTTTTCTTCGTAGGTTTTTGTTCGAAAGGTAGTCCAGGATAAAAATAGTTTTTTCGATTCTTCCCATTTCTCTCAAAGCCTTCGCTACTATATTCTGCCGGGTATAAGAACCTAATTTCCCCATAATAAGTGAACCTGATACTTTTCCCTCTCGCATGGAATGAGCGATACGTAAAACATCATCGTAATTTTCATAAATTAATTTCATATTTACTTGCCCTCGGATAAGTCCTTCTATATTCAAAAATTCCTTAGGAGAACCAATTGTATATAATTTAGAACTTGATATATTTCTTAATCGGGGTGCAAAACGAAATCCTAACAGATGTGTTAGACCAAAATATTTGATCCGTATACCCCGCTGTATCTGTGTAATGCTCTTCAATCATTAAATCTGACTCGTGATGAAGCAATCCATCAATTACGTGTACAGCATCTCTTGCGTTCGTATTAATCACTTTTGTATAAAAAGAAGAAAATTGATCGCTTACAAATCGATATATAGTTGCTCCTTTTCCAGTTCCATAGTGGGGATTAGAACTGGCGTGTAATGATGAAACGCCAATTTGTACTCGCATTCCATCCGATGACGAAGTGGTACCATCACCCCAATAAGAAGCTAAGGGAAGTTTTTGCTGAAAATTAACCAATACCGCTTGTGTTCGATTTAATGCATCATCATACATCCTCCATTGACTTACATTAGCTAACTGATGATAGGAAATACCTGGTGTAGCTTCTGCCATTTTTGTAAGTCCCACATTCGTTCCCATAGCCATAAGTGAGGCAAGAGAAATGATAATTTCTTCCCCTTTAGGTGGTTTGTTTGTAGATGCATGAATAAATTGTTTTTCAAATCCAGTCCAGTGAGCTACCTCTATCAGTAAGTCTGTGAGTTTAATTCTAGGAAGCATATGATAAAGTTTGCTACTTAATTGCTTTGCTGTTTGTGGGGTATCCTTGTCTAAACGCTGAAGATGCAGGGTTCCACCGTTAATGTCTACTCCTTCTAAGGAATGAACATTTTTAGAAAATGTTGCGATTCGTTCTAATAGGGTTTTTGTTCGCTCCTCTACATACTCATCAGCATGCGTAGAAACAGCTAGGCGAACTCCGTTTTCTTTACTGTAGTTCCACTCGTTGATAGGTATTAAATATTCATCAAAATCTTTATGTTGTCGACTTCCTACAATAGAAATATCCCCAGAACGCACATAATTCCGCAGTTCTGTAAATGCAGCTAATTCATAAAAATGTCGATTAATATTTCCATCTTCATCATGTATATATTTCTTCCATCTATTTGTAACAAAGTTCAATGGTGCACCATTGGGTACTTTTCGTTTTCCTGATTCGTTTAATTCACGTATCGTCTCTAAAGCTTCCAATACGTATCTGGCATAATTAGTAGATTGAAATTCTAGTGATCTAAGTAATGTGGGAGTATATTTACGTAAGTAATTATATCGACTCTCTAACAAATCAAGATAATCATAGTTCATTGGCCGTGATAGTTTCTTTGCTTCCTCTACAGATGCTATAAATTTATCCCAAGGCATAATGGTCTCTAATACGATAAAAGGGGCTTCCTTCTCTTCTTTTGCTTTTATTAAAGCCATTCCTAAATTTGCATAATGAAGGATTTTTTCATTTAGTGACTTACCATTTCTTTTGTGCAATTCCTCTTGTTGTTTTCTACCTTTTAGTTGGAGGTTCATCATTTGTTTATCATGAATTTCAAAAGCCTGATCAATTAAATCTTGTGTTAAATCAAGTAAATAAGCTACCAATATGGCATACTTCTTTATATCTTGAAACCTTCGAAATGAATAAGCCTCATAGCGTGCCTCAATCCGGGATAATTGTCGTAAACGATTAGGATGTATACCTTTTGTATCAATATTTAGCTGTAAGCCTTTTATATAATCTAAACGCTCAATTACCTTTAAAAAGGATTCTGGTGAAAATTGGCCAGGTATTTCTTTTAACCAAGCTAAATATGTTTTTGAAGAATTAGGCATAAAGTGAAGTAAACTACTTATTTTTTCTTTTTGTAAAAGAGATAAAGAAGTTGTAAGCGTTTTAAATATAATTTCTTCAGCTCTTTTACGTGTTTCCCATATTGCTCTTTCTATGACTGCCATTGAAGGAAGTATAACTTGCCAAGTGCGTAATTCTTGCAATGCTGTCTCAATAAGATATGTAGTATTTCCATTATTTAATGCATGAGATTGAAGAAATTTAGATAATCTTCGATAATCTGTAGTTGTAAAATTACGCAAACCATATTCCTTTCGAATTTCTTCTACATGTTCATACCTTGTAGCTTCCCGCTGGGCATATAGCCTCCAGTCTTCTGTACTTGCACCAATTTGTCTCGCTACAAATTCTAAAACTTCGTTAGGTATGTGCTCAATATCTGATAAAGTCCAACCTAAATATCGTAAAACACTTAATTGCATAGCAAAACCCAGTCGGTTATAGTCCCTCCGATGGCGATTAATGATTTTTTTGTCATGCTGACTGAAGGTAAAGTATGTACTTATTGTCCATTCGCTAATATCAGAGGGGATTTGCATATAACGCTTTCGTTCTTCTGCTGTAAGAAGTTCTCGTACCCTCACATACATAAGAATTCCTCCCCTTTTTATTTATCATAAAGCTATGACATATGATTTGAATTTCATAGAATTACTATTTTATTGTCTCACATTTCCAAATTTCGCGTATCTAATAGATTATAATCTTGGAAAATGAAACCTAAATGAATACGGCGGAGTAAAGTCAACTTATCATCATTCATCTGTACGACGTCTTCTCCATCAATTAAAATCTTGCCATTCGTCATATTATCAATTGTAGAAAAGACGTTTAATAGCACCCCCTTATCAGATCCAGAAAATCCCATATCCCCAATGAACTCACCTTCTTGCATTTGTAAGTTAATCTCTTTTAAAGCTTCAAATTTATTACCACCTGTGTCGTATACTTTTTTTATATTTTTCACTTCTAATACTGTTTTCATCTCTATACTCCTCTCCTCTTCTATACTATCTATGGCAAACTAATTCCCCTTAATCTCGATATCTGATATATGGTGATAAGGGGAATTGGAGTTTTTCAGCTTGATGTGCCCATCATGAAAGCCCGTATTTTACAAAAGAGTGAATACTCATAGGAGCGTTCACTCTTTTGCGAAAATATCTTCCCATCAAACTTATACCTTTAACTATTCTTATTCATATCGTAGGCAATCAACTGGATCCAATTTAGCTGCTTTATTAGCCGGAATTATACCAGAGGCAATGCCAACCAATATAGATATTCCAACAGATAGTAGCCCGAGATTTACGGAAATAACAAGTGGCCATTCACCTACGATTGCCGCTACCCAAGCAAAGATAATACCTAATCCAAAACCAATCGCTCCGCCCAATGCTGTTAAAATACAAGCTTCAAAGAGAAATTGCATTAATATTTCCCCTCTCGTTGCACCAAGTGCTTTTCGAACACCAATTTCACGCGTGCGCTCTGTAACGGATATAAGCATGATATTCATCACACCAGCAGCACCGACGATTAAAGAAATCCCAGCGATACCAGCGAACACCATTTTCAACTCTCGGGATGTTTTTTCTAGTCCTTGACTAGCTCCTCCCATATCTATCGATGTAAATGGATAATTGAATTCCGGTGATTTCAATTCATTTAATACAGATAAAGCTTGTTTCTCTACAGTTTCTCTCTCACTAGGAGAAGATAACTTAATTTGCACTGTATCATACTCCTCAATCCCCGAAATCAGCGGTACATTGTCAATCGGTGTATATCCTACATACGCTTTAAATTGCCGGTTCAAACCATCCTCATTTTTGTACACCCCGGCAATCTTATATGGTTTTCCTTTTATATCTATATACAAATCATCTTTCCAAGTATCAAATAGCTTTTTAAATAAATCTTCATGGAGAATTACAACAGGAGTTGGTTTTTTTAGCTCATCCTCTGTTAACTCACGTCCATGTACCATTTTTATTTTACGGTCCTGCATAAAATTACCTGTTCCCGCAAACAAAACAAAAGCAACATCTTGTGACCCCGTATATGTTTTTACGTTCATGCTCACATCTGGATACACATCCTTTACACCTGGTATCGCTTGTAATTGCTTTACCATATCTGGTGTAATTTTCGCTTTCTCCAGTGGGAAATCCGGATTGTGATACTCTATATTAATTTCATCCATATGGTTGTTCTTTTCAAACTCTTCTTGCATCTTTGCAGTTTGTCCATCACCCATTGCGAGAATCGTAATAATCGCACTGATTCCAATAATAAATCCCATCATTGTTAAAATGGATCGCATTTTATGTGCAAGGATAGAGGATATAGCCATACGTATATTTTCATTTATATTCAAATTTATTCTCTCCAATCCTGAACAATGTTTCCGTCACGAATAACAATTCGACGTGCTGCGGCTTCCCCGATTTCACGATCGTGGGTAATCATAATAATGGTTGAGCCTTGTTTGTTTAATTCGTAAAATAGATTTACAATTTGTTCACTTGTTTTCGTATCCAATGCACCTGTTGGTTCATCCGCCAAAATAAATTTTGGGTTATTTACAATTGCACGTGCGACTGCAACACGCTGTTTTTGACCACCTGACAATTCATTTGGCATGTGGGTAGCGTGATTAGCTAAACCAACTTTCGTTAAAGCTGCTATCGAACGCTCTTGCCTTTCTTTTTTATCGACTCCAGCGTAAATAAGAGGTAGTTCTACATTTTGAAGTGCTGTAAGTCTCGGTAATAACATGAAGTTTTGGAACACGAATCCAATCTCTTTATTACGAACATGTGCGAGTTCTGTTTCAGACATGTTTGAAATGTTTTGACCAGCTAATTCATACGTACCTGTCGTGGGCTTATCTAAGCAACCGATAATATTCATTAATGTAGATTTACCAGAACCAGACGGTCCCATGATAGAGGTGAAATCTCCCTGATTCAGAGTTACATCAATTCCGTGTAAAATTCGAATGGGTTCTGCACCATTTTGAAAAGATTTTGTGATTCCTTGTAAGTTAATCATTGAGCGACAACCTCCATACCGTCTTTTAGGTTTACGGTAGGTGCAGAGATAATTTGCTCTCCTTTTTTCACTCCTGAAACTTTTGCTTCACTACCCGTTTCAGATTCAACCTTAACAGCTTGTTCTTTTGCTTTTCCGTCTTTTACTACGTAAACAACCGTTTTATCACCTTTTTTCACGATGCTACTTTTCGGAACAATTGTGCTAGCTGTTGCTTCGCCAAATTTATTTGTTACGTATACGTGGAAACCGTTTTGTAATCCTTCACTATTATCTAATGTGACAGTGAATGGATAATTAGAAACAGTTTTGTTTTCATCCATACTCTTTAATGGTGTAGAACCAATCTCTGTTACTTTTCCTGTCCAAGTCTTACCAGCAACAGTTTTTGCTGAAACGGTTACTTCTTGCCCAACTTTTACGCTAGCAAGCTCATATTCAGATAGCTGACCTTTCACTTTAAACGGGCCAGCGTGACGAAGTGTAATACCGCTCATACCTGTTTTTTCATCGGCATTTTTCACAATGTCATCAATTACACCATCAACAGGGCTTGTTACAGAAAGCGTGTTTAATTTCTCTTTTGCAGCATTAATCATTTCATCAGCTTTTTCTACTTCAAATTTTTTCATTTCAAGTTGTGATTCTAATTGTTGAACTTCAATTTCTGATGCTTTTAATGCTTCTTGAGGAAGACCAGCATTTTTATCTTTTTGTAATTTCTGTTTTGCTACATCAATTTGTTTTTGATGTAATGTTACTTCTTTTTGTGCAATTTTCTTTTGCATTTCTGCTTCCGTTACGCCCTGTTTTGCGATAGGATCATTATATTTAAAAAGGAGCTGTCCTTTTTTTACTTCATCACCTTTTTTAACAGCTAACTCATACGTACCTTTTGTCGGATCGAATGAAATTGTTTCTATACCATTCGGAATAACTTCGCCGCCAAATTTTTGATGATTCTCTATTTGTTTTTCTGTCACTTGATATACTTTATAGGTCATAACTGGTTCAGATTCTCCAGCAAACGTCATATACGCCCCAACTCCTATACCAATTGTTAACACACCAACGATGACTACTTTATTTACTTTTTTCATATTATCCTCACTTTTTCCTATATTTTATTTTTGGAAACCATTAATCCTTTTTGTGTAATTAGTTCATTTTTTCGGGAATTATATATAAATTAGATTTCAAAATATAAACATATCCTTTTTAAAAACATCGTGTTATATAAAGCCCAGCGCATACTGTGCGCAATATAAAAAGCCCCACTTTTTATTTCTAACTCCTCCTTGACCCAACATACGTATAGGATAGAAGAAATTAATTAAATAAAAAGTAGGGTAAAAATTAAATATTTATTAAATTTTTGAATTCTCTTCTTTTGGCAATCTCACTTCAAATATTGTTCTGATTACATTACTTTCAGCAGAAATCGTCCCATTATGCTGCTCAACAATATTTTTAGCAATAAATAACCCAAGACCTGTACTGTTTTTCTGCTCTGTTCTCGCTTTATCACCCGTATAAAACATATCGAAAAGATAGGGTAATTCTTCTTCAGGGATGCTATCTCCATAATTAACAATCTGTACAACGACGTCTCCATCTTCAATATATCCATTCATATCAACAAATTGTCCTGTATTTCCGTATCGAACCGCATTTGTTAAAAGATTTTCAAATACTCGAGCTAACAAATTCCCGTCACCGTTAATATATAAATGAGGATCAACATTCAATCTAGCTTCTAAATGATGCTTCTCTAATAATGGATACAATTCCTCATCTAACTGTATAAGCATCTCACTTATATTAATTATTTTTTTATCTAACTTTAGCATGCCATAATTCATTCGCGTAATTTCAAATAACTCATCAATTAAACTTTCAAGTCGCTGCGATTTCATAAATGCAATCGTAGAAAAACGTTTAATCTGTTCCCTCGTCAAATTCTCATCTTTAAGAATTAAATCTAAATAACCTAAAACAGATGTTAATGGCGTTCTTAAATCATGAGCTAAGTTAACAACTAGCTGATCTTTACTACTTTCTGCAAAGTCACCTCTTTCAACCGCCTCTTTTAACTTTTCACTCGCTATATTAATTTCACGTGCAATATCTCCGAATTCATCATTTGATGAAATAGGAACTTTATTTGTAAAATCACCGTTAGCGAGATAATGAATACCGTTAGAAATTTCATCAAAATACTTTAAGTATGGCTTTGTTAAAAAGAAAAAGAATAAAATAGATAGTAGGATCAAGAAAATCAAAAAATTAATATTTCCAAATACTCCAAATGCTCTTCCTGTTGCCCTAAATTGCACTAAAGGATCTATATGGAGTACATATGTTCTGTAACAAAGTAATCCTGTATAAACCATATATGTTACGCCAGCTGCTAATACCGTACTGAGCGCAAACAAGGCAATCATTTTAAAACGAAAGCTTCTCATCATTTTAGCCATTGAAAGTATAGCCTACCCCCCATACCGTTTTTATTAACTTATTCTTTCTTTTATCTTCTCCAAGTTTTTTTCGTAAAGTACGAATATGCACTGTAACTGTACTTCCGCCTTCGTAATAATCATCTGCCCATACTTGCTGAAAAATATTTTCAACACTAAATACTTTCTTCGGATGACTCGCTAATAAATATAAAATATCAAACTCTTTTGGGGTTAATTCAATTTGCTCTCCGTATACATGTACCGTTCGTTTCTCAAAATCAATAACAACGCCGCCTGCTTCTAAAACGGATTTATTCTCCTCTACTTTCGGTTGATTTAACGTAAGAAATCGACGAAGTTGTGCATTTACACGCGCAACTAATTCAATTGGTGTAAAAGGTTTCGTTATATAATCATCCGCGCCTAGTACAAGACCTGTCACTTTATCAAAATCAGATGTTTTTGCGCTTAAAAAAATGATCGGCATATGATGTTTGGCACGGATTTGACGCGTCACTTCATAACCATCCATTTTTGGCATCATTATATCTAACACGACTAAATCGATTGGCTCCGATTGAATAATTCGAATTGCCTCTTCTCCATCAGTTGCTTTCACAACCTGGTATCCTTCTTTTTTTAAATGTATCCCAATTAATTCAGCTATCTCCAAGTCATCATCAGCTATTAAAATCGAAATCGGTTTCATTTTATTCTCCCTCTCCTTTCACTTTCATATATTCCAATTTAAAATTTGATTGCTCTATTTATACCATCTTCAAAAGTACTAATGTGTAATTCATCCTTTCTGGAGATAGTTTAAAGTACTCTTATTCCCCCAAGGAGACAAATTTCTTTTAGTATTTTTTTGAATGGCTATGCATGTTGCACCAGTCTCTACAATTTCACGTTTCCACATAGAAATCTTATCATTTTTAGGAGGGAAGCGAAAAATGTCCCTAATAAAAAATATTTTTAAATACCTTACTAACTTTATTTTAATATTTTCTTTTTTTCTTCCATTGAAAATGTAGATCCATTATAAATGAACCTATCTCATCTAATCTAGTTTGGACTAAAGTATCTTTAAACAAATAACAAGCAACACCAGACGGTATTCCAACACATACTGTGCCAAAAATAAAAAGACCACTTTTTCATTTCTTTATCCTACCCCAACATATGTATAGGATAAAGAAAATTAATTAAATAAAAAGTAGGGCAAATATAAAATTTTTATTAAATTTTTAAGCTCTCTTCTTTTTGTAATCTTATTTTAAATCTTGCCCTTAGTTCATTATTTTCAGCAGAGATTGGCCACTTATGCAGTTCAAAAATACTCTTAGCAACATTTCATTCATGGTATCTTCATTATTATATAAATTAAATATACTTAAAAGTATCTTTCTATAAATGATCAAAAGATTAACTATAATAAGTTCCTTGAAAACTACCAACAGTTTGTAAAGGTATACCTTTACAAACATTAGGTCCAGTTCTATGAAACATTGAAATATCAAGTTTATAAATTTTATACAAGGTATTTTATAAACGTTTATTTTTAACGAACACCTTTATAAACGAAAATGATATAATTGAGGTAACGATAGTTAATGCTCTTAAGTTTATGGGCATGTAAGGAGACCCTATACATATTAAATTTACCATGAAATAAAAAGAAACCAACCACCTGTAAATATTAAAAATTCTATAGAAAAGAATAAATTAGGAAGAAATATTTTTTTTATTTTTTTCTTTATATAAGGCAATAATTGAAAATCCTTTACACGATCTTTTTGGAGTCCCGCCAACTAAATGACATAAAACCCACGCTAAGACATTTTATGGAAGAAAAAAAGCCGATTTCCTGTACGTTAAAGGAATAATCGGCTTTTTTGCTTGAGTACGAGATTTTAATAATTAAAGGATTATTATTTACCGGTTTCAGCAAATTCCTTAATACGAGATTGAATTTCATCACGGACACGTTGAAATTCAGACCATTCCTTTCCAGCTGGATCATCAAATCCCCAATGAACACGAGGAACATGTAGCGGTGTAGCTGGACAAACAGAATCAGCATGACTACAAAGGGTTACTACTAAATCAGCATTGCTTAAGATATGTGAATCAATGATATCTGATGTTTGATTTGTTATGTCGATATTTACTTCATTCATGGCTTTGATAGCATTTGGATTGACTCCATGAGCTTCAATACCTGCAGAATATACATTCCACTTTTCACCTAAATAATGTTTTCCCCATCCTTCAGCTATTTGGCTTCGACATGAGTTTCCTGTGCATAAAAAGTAAATTGTTTTTTTATTTTCCATGTTGTTTTCCACCTTGGTTGTAAAATTTATTATTGTTAATTATTAAAGTACTTACGTTTAAACCAGAAAGCCACATTTACAAGGGCAATCATAACAGGTACTTCTACTAGAGGGCCGATAACGGCTGCGAATGCTGCACCAGAATGGATACCAAATACTCCAACTGCCACTGCAATAGCTAGTTCAAAGTTATTACTTCCTGCGGTAAATGCAAGTGTTGTTGTAACCTGATAATTAGCACCGATTTTTCTCCCCATAAAGAAAGAAACAAAAAACATTACAATGAAGTATATTAGTAATGGAATAGCTATTCTTACTACATCTAATGGTACACTGACAATCATTTCTCCTTTTAAAGAGAACATGATGATAATCGTAAATAATAGTGCAATTAGCGTAATTGGACTAATCTTAGGGATAAAGACTTTTTCATACCACGGTTTTCCTTTTAACTTCACTAATATCAAACGTGTTAACATGCCAGATAAGAAGGGAATACCTAAATATATAAACACTGATTTAGCTACTTCTGTCATTGTGATACTCACGACAGCTCCTTGTATACCGAGCCATTCAGGAATGACTGTTACAAACACATAGGCGTATACAGGGAAGAAAATCATTTGAAATACAGAGTTAAATGCCACAAGGCCGGCTGCATATTCTGTATCACCTTCTGCAAGATCATTCCATACAATGACCATGGCAATACAACGAGCTAAACCAATCATAATGAGTCCAACCATGTATTCTGGCTTATCAGGAAGAAATATAATTGCTAGTACAAACATGAGAACAGGTCCAATAATCCAGTTTTGTACTAAAGATAGGATTAAAACCTTTACATCTTTAAAAACTCTGCCCATTTCTTCATATCGTACTTTCGCCAATGGTGGATACATCATTAAGATGAGGCCAATCGCAAGTGGTACTGAAGTCGTTCCGACTTGCAGGTTATTAAGTCCATCTGCTAATCCAGGTAATGCAAATCCCAAACCAATACCAACAGCCATTGCAAGAAAAATCCATAGTGTTAAATATCGATCTAGAAAAGATAAGTGTTTCATTTTATTTTCCTTCCTCTATTAACAGCAAGAATTTTCTTCCACTCCATTAGGAGTCGTGCAACATTGTGTATCTTCAATTTTATGGACAGCACTATCTGCTTTTGTATAAAAGAACTCCCACTCGTTACCATCCGGATCTGTTATCCAAAATTTATCTTGTACTGCATAACAACAAGTTGTATTCATCTCATCACGGGCAAAGAATCCTTCTTTTTCTAATCTTTCTTTATGAGTTGTAATTTCCTCAGCTGTTTCCACTTGAAAACCAAAATGGTTCACCTGATTTCCCTTAACTTCATCTTTTACATTGAGCGTGAAGTTAAGTCCTGGAATTTCTAATAAGAACTTTGCATAATCGATTTTCACTTTAACTGGTGATACACCAAATACTTTTTCATAAAACTCGACTGACTTCTCTAAATTTATAACATTGATTCCTACGTGTACATATTTCATAACTAACTCCTCCTTATCGCTTTTATTAAATCAAAAAAAATTGATATAAAGGATGCGAAAAACTAGCAACAGCTACCTTTTCCAGTTTTTCTAAAAACACAACACAACTCTTCTGAAAGTAAACTTTCTACTTCTTTATCATTTAAATCATAATAACTCCATGTTCCCTTTATTTCTTTTATGATTAATCCTGCATCTAATAAAATTTTCAGGTGATAAGATAGCTTTGATTGAGGCATTTCGAATATCTCTGTTAAATCACATACACATGTTTTCCCTCGTTGGCAGAGCTCGTACATAATCTCCAAACGTCTTTGATCAGCTAATGCCTTGAATTTTTTTTCATATTGCTGGAACTGTTGTGATTGCATCTTTATAATTCCCTTCCTTTCATCAAGTTTTTTTGATATTAATAATAGTATATGTGAAGTTTCTTTTATAACGCAACTAATAAATCAATTTTTTTGATTAAGTGAAATTAAAGAAATTAATCTTCAATTTACTTATCTGGAGTTCGAGTTCCAAAAACGATTATTTTTGGGACAATTGAATACAAGGCGATTTCCGCCAGTTTTTTGTCGGAATGC
>NZ_NUOT01000094.1 GCF_002584535.1 Bacillus cereus | reverse complement strand
GGTTCTGGTGCAAATAATATGTAGATTAGAAATAGCAGTGTAGATTCCTAATGAAATCTACTACTATGCGGTGAGACCGAAGAGTTGATTGATTAACTTGATTTGTTTTTTGACAGACTTCTCCCCTTGCAAAGTCTGTCCTTTTTTAATCATTCTCATCGCTTCCAGTCCAGCCAACACTCGTTTAGCTGATTGAAAAGATTTCAATCCTAACATGGTACGTACTCGCTTCTTGATAAAACGATGATCTTGCTCGATTATGTTATTCAGATATTTTATTCGTCTTATTCGGATGTCAGCGAGCATCCGTTGTTCTTTCTTCAATTGTTCTATAGCGATAGGATACGCTGGATTTTTATCAACGGTCACAACACGAGGTTTAGAAACATGAAAAGACTGCAAAGCTTTCTTAAAAAAGCGCTTTGCAGCCTTGTGATCTCTTGTTTTACTGAAGATAAAGTCAATGGTGTTTCCTTCGGAATCAACAGCTCGGTATAAGTACATCCACTTTCCTTTGACCTTAATATATGTCTCGTCTACTCGCCAAGAATCATTCGTTTTCTTAAGATGACGACGAACTCTCTTATCTAGCTCAGGACCATATTGGTGAACCCAACGCATAACCGTTGTATGAGCAATGGATAAGCCCCGTTCCTCCATCATTTCGACTAAATCACGAAAACTGAGGTTGTACCGCAGGTACCATCTCACCGTTAATAAGATAACATCAGGCTGATAATGCTTCCACTTGAATACATGTTCCTTTTCGATACCAATCACACCTTTTCTAGAGTAATAGAATCAGTATATCCAAGTTTTAGAGATTACTTACACGTATATTAAAGTTTTTGCACCAGAACC
>NZ_NUOT01000093.1 GCF_002584535.1 Bacillus cereus | reverse complement strand
GTATTTCAAGTTTACATCTGTTTATAAATGTATACTTTTATAGACATACCAAGGATTCACTACATATTTGAATACATAGTAATGAAAATAGAACCAAAAGGTGTACCTTTTGGGACAAAAAATAGAACCCTTACCATAAGAGTTCTGCAACAGGAAATAACAAATATATAGAAGTAAGATAAAGAGAATTACTTATTATTGTATCGTATATATGTATAATGTAATGTTGAGAAAATGTTAAGAAATGGTTAAATGATGCTCATATGTATTATGAGGTAGTATCATATGCCCATTAACTTAAGAAAGATAAACAGCCCAAAGAAGAAAAAATGAGCTGACTTCTCAAAATAAGGGTATCTAATTAGATGTGTCTAAATTGTGTCGTAACGTACAATTTTCTTTTTTTGATAAAGTGTCCCCAAATATGGATATGCCAGAGTAAGCACGTTAAACCAGGATTTAGAATCCCAAATTCAAATGTTAGAAAAAGAAGGCTGCGAGAAAATTTACTCTGAAAAATTTACAGGTACAAAATTTGATAGACCAAAATTTCAAGAACTGCTTTCTGTACTAGAAAATGGCGACACACTTGTTGTAACAAAATTAGATCGTTTTGCACGTTCGGCTGAAAATGCAATCCAAACGATTAAAATGTTATTTGAAAAAGGAGTTAAGGTACATGTCATTAATATGGGAGTAGTGGAAGATACGCCAACTGGACGATTGATGTTTAATATCATGAGTGCATTCGCTGAATTTGAAAGAGATATGATTGTAGAACGTACACAAGAAGGAAAAGCGATTGCCAAGTTGAATCCTAATTTTAAAGAGGGACGACCGAAGAAATATAATAAAGAGCAAATAGAACACGCTCTTGGTTTGTTAAAAACAGAATCTTATAGGAAAGTGGAAAGAATGACGGGAATCAGCGTAAGTACTTTGCAACGGGAAAAAAGAAATCGTTTAAATACTGAGTGAATAAAAAATGAGGGGATTTTTAGGATATATTGTTAAATAAAACTGTATTTTGTATGTATATTTAAAAATCACGATACCGTCAGGCGCATTTTGAGTCGTTTAATTATAACTTTGTGTATAAGCCGCCTTTTAAAACTGCAAATTTCATTCAGTTAAAATTTAAATTTTTAAGTTTCAATATTGTATATTGAAACTAAGTTAAAATTAAAATAGGACCCCTATATTTCCTTTAAGCAAAAGTGTAAAAATATCTTTGTTCTGATCGTCAGTTTTTGGATTATAATGTTTTTCATGTACGGAAAAAGCCTGTTACAATGAGAAAATGGCATAGGGTATGAGAAATATAGAGCTATAGAATATATAAGGGAGAGGTTTCATGAAATCAACAGGAGTAACTCGGAAATTAGATAATTTAGGACGTATCGTTATACCAATGGAGTTAAGACGCACCCTGAAAATTGAAGAAAAGACACCATTAGAGATTTAGGTTCTGGTGCAAATAATATGTAGATTAGAAACAGCAGTGTAGGTTCCTAATGGAATCTACTACTATGCGGTGAGACCGAAGAGTTGATTAATTAACTTGATTTGTTTTTTGACAGACTTCTCCCCTTGTAAAGTCTGTCCTTTTTTAACCATTCTCATCGCTTCCAGTCCAGCCAACACTCGTTTAGCTGATTGAAAAGATTTCAATCCCAACATGGTACGCACTCGCTTCTTGATAAAGCGATGATCTTGCTCAATTATGTTATTCAGATATTTTATTCGTCTTATTTGGATGTCAGCAAGCATCCGTTGTTCTTTTTTCAAATGTTCTATAGCGATAGGATAAGCTGGATTTTTATCAACGGTCACAACACGAGGTTTAGAAACATGAAAAGACTGCAAAGCTTTCTTAAAAAAGCGCTTTGCAGCCTTGTGATCTCTTGTTTTACTGAGGATAAAGTCAATGGTGTTTCCTTCGGAATCAACAGCTCTATATAAGTACATCCACTTTCCTTTGACTTTAATATACGTCTCGTCTACTCGCCAAGAATCATTCGTTTTCTTAAGATGACGACGAACTCTCTTATCTAGCTCAGGACTATATTGGTGAACCCAACGCATAATCGTTGTATGAACAATGGATAAGCCCCGTTCCTCCATCACTTCGACTAAATCACGAAAACTGAGGTTGTACCGCAGGTACCATCTCACCGTTAATAAGATAACATCAGGCTGATAATGCTTCCACTTGAATACATGTTCCTTTCCCATACCAATCACACCTTTTCTAGAGTAATAGGATCAGTATATCCAAGTTTTAGAGATTACTTACACATATATTAAAGTTTTTGCACCAGAACCTTCAAAACAACGAGTCCCTTTAATGTTATAACATGACTATGGTTATAAACCACTTAACTTTAACTTATTAACTATCATTTTAAGATAACTTTTTATATTACTTATAAACTAAAAATGGTAATTAAACTTGATGCAAAATAACGTCTAAAATGACAGGGAAAACAGAAACTAAGTTTTCTTAGAGTAAAAATTCAAATCATTTTATATCGAAATTTGCTTAGCGTATATTTTCGTTAAAATGTGGGTGGGACCCCATCGCCATCAAGTTAAGGCTTTGAAGTACCCCCTAAATGAAAATTTTATTTCTCTATAGTTAGTTATTTTGAGAAATGGGCTCATTTTTTTGTACTTTTCTTAAGTTAATGGGCATGGGATAATATAATTGAAAAACCATTTTAAATTTTCTTTATTTTTCTAGTGATCTTTGGTAATATTTAATTTAAAGATGTAAAGAAAGGGGAATCTATATTACACATGTGGAATATCTTGAGATGATTATTTAATTGGATAGAGACAGTGGCGGTCCTTGGTTCTTAAGGATGCGTTTATTTGTCTATCTTAAATCATTCAAGGGATACATGGTGTGGACAATTAAATTCCCATTGCCGAGCAGATACCTTTGTATATCTGCTTTTATTTATGGGCAAAAATACATCTCTATTGACACAATCATAGAGTCCCTAAATTGGGGGAATTTTAATGAGAAATCAGTACGAAAAAGAAGAAGCACTAACAGGAGGGAATGTCTCCAGTGTATATCGTTTGGGAGATACGGTTCGTCGAGAATTAAAGACTGATAGTGTTAAAATTCATACATTGCTAAAGCACCTTGAAAACAAAGGTTTAAAAGGTGTACCAAAGTTTCTGGGTATCGATGAAAAAGGGAGAGAGATTTTATCTTTTATTGAAGGAGAAGCTGGCAATTATCCGTTAAAAAAATACATGTGGTCGGATGAGGCTTTAAAAGATATCGCAAAAATGCTTCGTCTCTATCATGATGCGGTGAGCGATTTTCCAATGGAAGAACGTTGGCAACCCATTGATAACACTCCGCAGCTATTTGAGGTGATGTGCCATAATGATTTTGCCATCTATAACATTATTTTTAATCGCGAAAAACCAGTAGGTGTGATTGATTTTGATTTGGCTGCTCCTGGTCCAAGACTTTGGGATATCGTCTATACGCTTTACACTTGCGTTCCTTTAAGTAGGCTTTATCATACGGAAGCAGGCGAAGCCATTTATTATGATTCGTTAAAGGATGCTGAGCGAATCAAACAAAGGGTTAAATTGTTTTTTGATTCCTATGGCATGGAGGGAATAGAAAAAGGCTTTTTAGAAATGGTATTGCTACGAGTAGAAGGATTATGTAAAACCATGCAAAGGAAGGCCAAAGAAGGCGATATGGCGTTTCAAAAAATGATCGACGAAGGACATTACGATCATTATCAAGAGGAACTCCAATTCATCCGCGAACACGGAAAAGAATGGATTTAAGAGAAAAGTCTTGGTGAATTAATGGAGTGTAAGCAATTAAAAAGAAATGCCACCCTAAAATGAAAAAATACGCCATCCTTTCCTATGATTCTATAGAAAGAATAGCGCATTTTTTCATTTGAGGGGAGAGCTTTGTTTTATTAGTTTAATAGTAATTGAGTAGCACCAAAGCGTTTAAGAAAAAAACTGTACAACAGTTATTTGTTAGGTATTCTATATTTCGAGTAAAAATAATTTTTAAAAATCAGTACGTTTATAAATTCTCACCGTTAAGAAGTAAGAACCGATAAATATAAGCATGGTAACGATTGAAGCAAGTGCAATTAGTTGATTAATAGTAAATTGTGTGGTAACGCTATATACAAGGTCAGTAATATTTACATATGCCTCAATTGGTCTCCATAAAACAACACATACAGGGAAAATAATGCTGACAGCAGCCATCAAATATTTATTGGTGAAGCGATAGAAAAATGGTAAGTAGATAGACGTAAACAACATGACAGTAAGAACACTAACCACAATTGTCTGTGGATTTTCAATTTCAACTCCATAAGTCGGGGATGCAACTTGAATTACTGCTTGTATCAATAATGAGAATAGGACTACTAGAATCGTGAACAACACTGTACCAATATATTTTGACATAATAATTTTATTTCTACTATAAGGCAGGCTATTAATAAATTTATGACTATTATTCTTTTCGTCGTAATAATGTAGATTGATCATATAAGAACCAGCCACCAAAACAACTATAAACCCAAAACTTCCAAACGTCCCTATAAAAAAGCATATACCAAGTAGGTAGAGTAAGATCATTAATTTTTGCAATCGAAAATCCTTTAATATTAAATTATACATATTGAACGTTCCCCTTTTTTGTATAGTACATAATATCTTCTAATGTCGCTTCTTCAATTAATACATCATTCCCTAATTGTGTACGTGAATGGCTGGCGTTACTTGTGAGTGCTTCAAATCCCACGTTTGTTTCACGAATCCCGATTAATTGTTCTCTGATTTTAGGCGTAAGCAAGGATTTATCCCCTTTTACAGTTGCATATTCTTCAGAAATACTATGTATATCTTTTTCAAACACAATCTCACCATTATGAATAAATACAATATAATCAGCAATACGATCTAAGTCAGTGGTAATATGTGTGGAGAAAAAAATTGTTTTATCTTGATCAACCATTAAATCATAAAGGATGTCTAAAAGTTCTCTTCGAAATACAGGATCGAGTCCAGATGTCGGTTCATCCATAAGTATAAATTCGGCATGGTGTGAAAGTGCAAACGCTAGGGAAGTCTTCATTTTCATTCCTGTAGACATCTCTTTCATCTTTATGTTAGTCGGTAACTCAAAGCGCTTTAAGTAGGATTGGAACTGATTCTCATCCCATTTCTTATATGCTGGAGCAATGAATTTTTTCAGTTGATGGATTGTCATATCTTCATAATAGATATTGTCATCGTATACGAATCCTATACGCTCTTTAATAGAAACTTGGTCCTTTTGATGATTTTTACCAAAAACTGTGATATCCCCGCTATCCTTGCTAATAAGATCCATAATAAGTTTAATTGTCGTACTTTTCCCAGCACCATTTGCACCAATAAATCCCGTTACAAACCCCTTTTTGATGTTGAACGATGCATTTTTTAAAGAAAATCCCTTATATGTTTTTGAAACATTTTTCACTTCTACAATGTTCTCCATATTTATTCCTCCTCATAAATACGATTAATAATTTGTATTAACTCATCCCTTAATAAATGATTAGCCTTACTCTCTCGAACGATTGTACTGAACTTTTCACGTATTGGATCACTTGGTTCATCCGCACGTTGTTTCTTTGTTTGTTTTGCAACAAACGAGCCTTTCCCTACTATAGAGTAGATGTAACCCGCTTTTTCAAGTTCTTCGTACGCTCTTTTTGAAGTAATAACACTTACCTTCAAGTCTCTTGCTAATGAACGCATAGAAGGTAACGAATCATCTACTTTCAATGTTTCATTTGATATTTGTAATATAATCTGATCAATGATTTGTTGATAAATAGGCGACTTAGACTTATTAGATAGTAAGATTTTCATGATTCAACTCCTTGCCTCTTAAATGCTTATGAACACATTATACACAATGTGTACAATATATACAATATATACATTTGGAACGATGTTAATTTTTCATATAGGATACCGTCATATTGATATAAAGGCGTTATCCTTTCCTATGATTTCTCAGAAAGAATAACGCCTTTTTTATTTTAGGGGGGATATTTTCTTGTTAGCTTGATAGCGATGTGGTGCTACCCCACATCCATCAACTTAAGAAAACAAATCCACCCCAAAACGAAAAAAGTGAGCTTAATTATCATAAATAAATGTAGCGAGAAAAAATTTCGTTTTGGGTACATTTCAAAATCTTAAGTTGATGGTAATGTATGGTGACCCCTTTATAAGGATAACCATAAAATTATTTTAATTTTTACCAGTCTAGCTGACTTGATTATATATATACAATAAAATGTTGCAACCATGTTCTAAGACGATTTATTTGAAATACCTTCTGAATGACTAGGTATCCAACAATACATCCTAATGTATTCGCAATTAAATCATTGACATCCATACTTCTTCCATTTCCTACAAAAATTCGTAAACATAATTGTATGATTTCAATGATACCACTCATGAAAAACCCAATTCTTGCTATGTCTTTCACAGAATGATATTTGTTTTTGAGAAATGGCAAGTATGCTCCTAATGGAAGAAACATAATTATATTTAATAAAAACGTTTTGATATCTAACGTGAAAATAGGTATTGGGTTAACGGAGCTATACCAAGGTGCTTGATTCGCGTATTTACCAATATTAATCTCTAAAGGAAAGAGTGTGAAATGAATCATACTCATGACATATATGAGAAAAGTCACAAGTAAAGCATATTGCGAATATGTGAATTTTCTCTTTGAAGTACATAAGAGTATAGAACCAATCAGAAATACCGGTATGAGGACATGCCAGGATGGAACTTCAAACGTAATTGACATATTTTTCTCCTTTCTATCTATATGAATAAGGGTGAAAATACCCTTACCTTACACACTAAAAAGCATAAAGGTATTTCTCACATATAGGATAAATACAGTGATAAACGCAACTATGAGCAAATGAAACGTGGTTAATTTTCATTTCACCCCCTATCCCACTGTTTGTTCCCCACATATATCTCTATTGGTAACCCTTCTATCCACTCATTTTCATTTGCTTTACGAGAGTCGTCTTTATCTATATACGGTTTTAAAACAATTTTTTTTGGAATTGAACCATTTGAAATGTAGTTGATATCTAATGTGTAAGAATCTTTGTTTAGTTCTCCAGTAGAATTTAACTGTTCTAATTGTGTACCATTTTCATCGTATGCCGCTACTCGTATTGGTTTTTTCGTATCAAAATGCAAATCTTTTACTGTAAAAGAAGCGACTACATGGGTTGTAACAGGTGTTGCGGTAAGCTTGGATACAGAGAATGTCATATCACCTTTTTCTCTTTGTACCTGTGTTTTCATTCGTATAACATCTGCAACGTTTTTTTGTACCGGTACATTCAGTTCAAATACATGATCCATACCTTCAAATTGTATTTTTAGCTTTGCTTGAAATTCATTTGGTAATTTCGTATATTCTTCTGGATTCATTGTTTGTCTCTCGTCAGCACCTGCTAACTGTACAATAAATGAATTTGGATGTTGTTTCCCTGCCATCTCATAAGAAGCACCTTGTATGAACGGTTTTTCATTCACTTCTACTTGCATACTTTCAATTGTGTTTGTGAGCTTCTTCTTTTTATTTCCTATCACAACTTGCCCATCTTGTATATTCAACCCTTCAACATTAACAACCATCGCTGCGCGTGTTCCATCAAATATAGATTCACTCACATGTAATTTGAGATTTTGAAAAGAACTTTCACTTTGAACAGCGTTTATCCAGCCTTTTTTGCTTGCTTGTTGCAATCCAAGATCATGTTCCAAGGCTTGAAATATTTCACCTACAATCGGAACTTTTTTGATTCCTTCTGCCATAGTTGGAGAAACAAATCCCGAACAAAATGTCCCCATTCCTAGTAATGTACTTACTGTAGCTACCGCAATTCCTTTGTTTTGGAAAAATACAAATCTATTTTTCGTTTTCTGCAAAGGCATATCTTGAATCATTTGATAGGTTTGGTCTAATTTTTGCCGTACATGTGAAGACATTTCATACATGTTCTCTTTTTCTTTTTGAATCGTTTTATCGATTTCAAATGGATTCATACTGCATCTTCTCCTTTTCATTTACATTAAATTGATGTAGAAGTTCTACTTTTGCCTGTTGTAATCGTTTTTTAACTGCACTTTCAGAAAGATCCAATGTATCTGCAACTTGTTTTAACGTCATATCTTGAAAATAATGCAAGACAATAACCATTCGCTGTTTCATAGGTAATTTCTCAATGGCATCTTGCATCTCAATCTGTTGATCATGATGAGAAATAGAAACAGGTTTTTCTATATACTCCATAGGTACTGTTTTAGAACGTTTCGCAATCATCGTATTGCATTCATTAATTAAAATTCTAAATATCCATGTTTTAAAATACTCCACATGTTTTAATTTGTTTATCGATTGATATGCTTTCAAAATCGTTTCTTGTAAGGCGTCAGCAGTATCTTCATCGTGCTTCAAAATTGTTTTGGCCGTTTGAAATAAACTATGTTCTATACTTTTAATAAGCCGGATAAAAGCTTCTTTATCCCCACTCTTTGCCGCTAGAACATCTTGCTCAATTATCATGCTTTCACTTCCTTTTTTGTATTCTCTACATAGATTAGACTGTATACAAGCAAAAAAAGGTCACTTTTATTTTTATTTAAAATATTTTATTTTTCTCAAAGATAACAGGTATAGCAATAAAATTTTGATTTAAATGGGTATTTTTATGACTTTGCCCATAAAGGTGCCGCTAAAGGAAACATAACTTTGCCGGAAATCACATGTTTTTGAGGAGATTTAGTTGATTATTCGAGGAAAAGGAAGCATAAGTTGGCCGTAAGTTAATTATTAACCCATAAGCTGACCGTGAATTCCACAAAACAGCAAATAAAAATACCTATTAGCAGGGATGTATGCCTGTTACTAAGCAAAATTCTTTTTGATTCCCTTGAAAAAACTTTCTTATGTTTCCCTCAACAATAGAACACACTAGTTCTCTTGTAGGTGGAATTACATATGGTGCTATTTTCAGTAGTTCTCCTATACTTCTATTAATCCATTCATCCTGTTCAATTAAATTATGTTCTTTTTGAAGAATTTTATATTGTTTCTGTCCTAACCAATACAAATATGGACACTTATATATTTATGTAAACTACTGATTTTTCTAAATTGAATATTTATTAATCCTTATTATAAAAACTAGCGGAGTTATATAATTAAATGTACTGGATTGTTTTAAAATCATTAAATTCTTATGTAATGATACTTTATTTCCTATGTAGGATACAACTGGCTTTCTAATAGCTGGAGAAAGTGTCACGGTTCTGGTGCAAAAAAACGAAGCCTCTTGCAAGTAATCTCCTAAACTTGGACATACTAATACTAGTACTCTAAAAAGGACGTGATCAGTATGGAAAAGCAAAGTTTATTTAAGTGGAAACATTATCAACCGGATATTATTTTATTAACCGTGAGATGGTACCTACGGTACAACCTAAGTTTCCGTGATTTGGTGGAAATGATGGAGGAAGGAGGATTATCCATCGCTCACACAACGATTATGCGCTGGGTTCATCAATATGGGCCTCAATTAGAAGAGAAAGTACGAAATCATCTAAAACCAACAAACGATTCATGGAGAGTCGATGAAACTTATATTAAAGTAAAAGGACAATGGATGTATTTATATCGTGCCGTGGATTCAGAAGGGAATACCATTGATTTTTATCTAAGTAAATCAAGAGATAAACAAGCAGCCAAGTGCTTTTTCAAGAAAGCCTTGGCTTTTTCGTACGTTTCTAAACCTCGCGTGATAACAGTAGATAAGAACCCTGCCTATCCTGTAGCAATTCAAACGTTAAAAGAAGAAAAACATATGCCTGAAGGCATAAAGCTAAGACAAGTTAAATATCTCAATAATATAGTGGAACAAGATCATCGTTTTATTAAGAAACGTGTGCGTTCTATGTTAGGGTTCAAGTCTTTTAGCACAGCTACATTCATTCTTGCAGGAGTAGAAGCTATGCATATGATTAAAAAAGAACAGATTGATTTACAGGATCAGTCTGTTCAGAACCAGAAAGAATTCATCCATCAATTATTCGGACTAACAGCATAAAATACAATTTCACTAGAAATATATGCGCTATATTCTCTTTTATTTTATCTTTGCACCAGAACCCTATTCTTCTTCTAAAATAGCGTAATAATATTCATCCCACCATTCATTTCCATGTGGTATACACTTTCTGAAATAGCCTTCTCTTCTCATTCCAATCTTCTCCATCACTCGATATGATGGGGTATTTTGTGGCTGACATGTAGCTATAATTCTATGTAATTTCATTTCCTTAAACCCATATTTCAATGTAGCTTGTGCTGCTTCAGAAGCATATCCTTTATTGAAATATTTAGGATTGAACACCCAACCAATCTCATAAGTATGTTCACCAAAATATTTATGAAAAACAATATGACCAATCAGGATATTTTCATCTATTAATACCACAGGAAAGTTCTTAGCATTTTTACCAATGTTTGCATTCACAAAGTTTCTTGTATCTTCTTCAGTAAAAACCCCTTCGGGTATATATTTCATAACATTGATATCTGATGTATACTCATGGACAGCTTGCCAATCTTTGAACTCAAATTTTCGTATTAATAATCTTTCTGTTTTTACAAACATTTACTTTTCCTCCTCAAAAAATCGTAACTTTATTTCAAATTCGCATTTAACCCGAAAGTCAAAAAGAACTTGTAGGAATCACTACAAGTTCTTTTTACAATAATAATAGCAGGGGTAACACAACATATTTCAACAGACACAACAGGAGAACTACTTGAAGACTGGTTGGACAATTTAATTATATAACAAATATTAACATTTGAATATTTTAATTTTGAATGTTTTGTCAATTAAGAAAATGGAGCGGTTTATTAATTTTGTATTCCTGAAAAATTCCATTTGTTCATTTTATACAAAACACTTTAAATCAATATCGACGTCATAATAAATTAGTAAAAATATAGGTATAGGTAAATAGAGAAGAATATAGTATTCTTACAGATAAACCTATATCTATATGTTTTTATTGCATATATTTCCACGGCGGATTTCACAAGAAATGAAAATGTATATTTTTTACAAAGTGTGAGGTGTAATTTTTGTTGAAGAGCAATCTGTAAGTCCCATTAAAATATGTGGTAAATTTACATGGGATGTGCATTACATATTCGAAAAGAGATAGTGCATTTAATAAAAGTGTTCTTATCTCTTTTTTTGGTTCTGGTGCAAAAATCATTTGATAGAGACATAGAACCTACACAGTGTTTTTGATTCTAGATTAGGGTGGTAACAAATCACATTTAGAATCTAATGGTATAAAGGTTATCATACCAAATGATCCTGAAAGAGATGTTGTAAACAAGATTATTTATGAGGAGGATCAATTTGAACAAAAAAATTATAAATTTTTCTGTATATCGTACTTTGAATGTCTTTATGTATCTAATGGCATATTTCTTTGCCATAAAACCTGCTATTATTACAGCAACAACTGTGGACTATAATAGGATGAAATTTTTAACTATACTATTTGTACTTACAGTAATTTCAATCCTATATGGCTTTATAATGAAAAACAATTGCAAATTACAAAAGGGAGTGCTTACAAATGGAATATAAGCCTTTGATAATGGGTTACTTGCATACTTGGTCTAAGGGATTCATTGGTGGATATGAACAAGGTTCAGCTGCAGCGTTAGATTTAACAGATGTACCGAAGGAATATAATGTGATTGTAGTGTCCGATATGAGATGTTCAAGTAGGGGAAGTATAGAAATACCTACCTTTAGACCTTATGATAAATCAGATAAAGAATTTCGTGAGCAAGTAGAACAGTTAGCTTTAGAGGGACGTCAGGTACTTCTTAATCTTGGAGGTGCAGATGCCCATATTGAATTACGTATAGGAATGGAAAAGTACTTAGCTGATGAGATTATTAGATTAGAAAAACTCTACGGATTTAGTGGTATTTGTATAGATTTAAATGAAAGTACTATTAAGGCAGGTAATAATTGTACCGTTATTCCAGCAGCTTTGAAAAATGTAAAAGATTTCTACAAAAATGAAGGTAAACACTTTTTAATTGCTTTAGCTCCTGAGTTTCCTTACTTGCGTGATAATGATAAATACCTTTCTTACCTTGTAGGACTAGAAGGTTATTATGATTTGGTTTGTCCCCAATTTTATAATCAGGGTGGCGAGGGCCTATGGGTTGATGAAGTTAGTGCTTGGCTCGCACAAAATGATGATGAACGAAAAGAAGATTTTCTATATTATGTGATGGATGCTATAGCAAGTGGTACAAAAGGGTTTATTAAACTTCCTCATGATAAGTTAATAATGGGTCTTCCTGCTAACGGTGACGCTGCTGCTACAGGATATGTTACTGATCCATCCGCTGTCTTGAATGCTATGGAAAGGTTAAAGCAAAGTGGAAACGCTATTCGTGGTCTGGCGGCATGGTCAATAAATTGGGATGCTGGTCAAGATAAGAATGGTCAATCATATTCTTATGAATTTATTAAACGATATAAAGATATTGCTAAACGGGTCTAACTAGTCGACTTTTATTAAACTAGCTGAATTAAAATAATTTTTTAAAGAGCCTTTTCTTATAGGGGTCACCATATCATTCCGGGAAAATTGTATCTTAAGATAAGATGAAATACAGCGGTAGGGCTGCTAAGAACCTTAAAATGTGTATATAGGGGGGATTAATAGTGAGAAAAGAAAGTTGTACTTTACTCATTGAAGAATGTGAAGAATTATTAGGTCAGATAGATGCTAAATTTAGTGAAGCATTTGAAAACCCGGAAAATGTAGAGGTTGCAGTACCTAAAGTTAAAAGCTTCTTGGAACATTGTAGAAGCATACTAGAATATACAGCACAAGACATTTTTAAGTTGGTAGTGCCTGAACAGGAAAGAAACAGGAAACTACAAAGTAAGAAGGACAATAAAGTCTATTTTCCTTATGGGCCAACAAAAAAGATATTTAGAATCCGTGTTTCGCAAAACCTCCCAGGATTACTGAGTAGTGATGTGCAAATATACAGTCTAGTTGAAGGCATTCAAGATCATAAGAGGAACATTGAAAGGAAATTCCTTACATACATGTGTAGAGAAACCAACGATAACAAGCATGATGATTTATCAGAGAGTCAAAGGGACAGTATTATATATACACAAATCGGAAATATGGGACAATTTGGCCCGAATATGAGTGTTACCTTTGAAAATTGTGTTTATAATAACATACCAACAGGCAATTTTTCAGTTAAAAACGGTCAGATACAAGGTAATATAAACCCTCTCCTTCTTAGTGAAGTAGTTCAGTATGAAGAAGGTCAATATGTATTTAAGGGAACTAAAAAGAATGTAGTACAGTTCTTACAGTTTTCTTTAAATGAGATTAAACAGTTCGTTGATGATTTGTACAAGATAGTTGATGATTTGTACAAGATATTGGAATCAGAATATGTTTAAGCAAAAAAGCAGCCTAATAATTAGACTGCTTTTTTGCTTAAACATATTTTTGTGAATAGCGTATACACGTCAAGTTAACATAACGTCTCATTATCGGGATTCAATGTGTTTAGAAGACTATTAAAAGTCCTCCAGATTGTTTAACTGGAGGACTTTCGTGTTCACATAATTATCGTTATTGGAAGTTACTTTTCAAGTATTAATAGACGGTCAAGTTCAGTTTCGTGATAACTCTACATGCTCAAAGTGTTCAACTGTTGGAAATGGATCATAAAAGTGATGCAATAATGCTTTCCACTTTTGATATTGTTCAGATTGACGAAATCCTACCGTGTGGTCTTCTAAAGTTTCCCATTGCACAAGAAGCAAATACTTTCCTTTCTGCTCCATACAGCGTTGTAATTCATGATTTATGTATCCTGGCATGGAAGAGATGATTGAGGATGCTTGCTTAAATACTGATTCATACTCCGTCTCCATACCGTCTTTTACTTGCAACATGACTGCTTCTAAAATCATTTTGAAGTCCTCCTCCTTTTCCTAATTGTACCATGTGGAGAGAACGCTGGATGAGGAGTTTTGATGTATAACATATTCACGTCAAGTTAACATAACGTCTCATTATCGAAAGTTACCATATTCATGTTTTAAAAGAGAATATACCTTAGAATCGCAATACATACCATTAATCATTACACTTTGTCTCATTGTTCCTTCATATGTCATTTTTAGCTTTTGCATAACTCGTTCAGACGCTGTATTCCTTATGTCGCATCTTCCTTCAATACGATTTAAATCTAATTCTTGAAAGCCAAACTTTATTAGTTCTTCTAAAGCTTCAACGATAACTCCTTTTCCCCAATACAGTGGGTTAATAACGGCTCCTAAAGAAGCGCTACTGTGTGATAATTTCCAGATGCCACAGGTTCCAATAGTTTTCTGATCACCCTTAAAGATAATAGACCATATGAAAGACTTACCTTTCTTAGCTGTGTCCATCGTATTTTCTAAAAAAATACGAGTTTCATCTTTATTTTTGTGTACCTCTCGAGGTACATATGTAGTTGTTTGAGGATCCGAATAGACTTCAAATAAATCATCTAAATCATGAAAATCTAGTTTTTTTAATAAAAGACGCTTTGTTTCTAATTTTGGAATTTTATATGTATCTTCCATACTCTCACCTCAGTTAATCGTTATTTATATATTATATATCTTATTCATGTAAAGTTTATATAGCCTATCATTATAAGTAGTCAACAATGAATAGAATTTTCGTTATAGGGGGATTTTGATTTTTTAGGTTGATAGCGATGTGGCGGGATCCCACATCCATCAACTTAAGAAAAAGTAACACCCAAAAAACAAAAAATGAGATGACTTCTCAAAATAACTAACTGTAGAGAAAGAAAAATTTCATTTAGTGGGTACTTCAAAACCTTAGCTTGATGGCGATGGGTTCACCATATCAAAAAAAGAAAATTGTGCGTATAGACATATTTTTCAACCGCTTCCTGTACGTTAAGGGACTCGTTATATTTTTTACAGTTTTTTATTATGAAATTCAAAATAACTAATTATAATAGACGAAAAAAACGATCAATAGTTGGGTTACGGAAAGGATTCGAATTTACATTCTTTCTCAATACATATTATGGATAAATAAAGTAAAATATGGGTTGGGGTTATGTCTCATGTTGTGTTAATACTAATAATAACTAAGGGTACATAATATGCTTTCATACCTTTGAATAATTTTGTTATAGGAGGGATGGAGATTTAAATGACTCAAATTGTTGGTATTGATAGATACCTTTGTACTGGGGCTTTAATCTATATGCGTGAGGGCCTTTCCCTAAGTCTTGTCAGGAAGTAAGGAACAGTAAGCAAGCACTTATACAATATGAATAGAGGAGAGGAATGCCTTATGAAAATACGTAGTCAAATTACATGTGCAAGTCTGGCCCTTTTAATAGCTGGAAGTTCCCTATTATATACAACACCAACCTCAATTATAAAAGCAGAGCCCACGCAAAATGTATCTAGTTCGTTACAAACAAATACTCAACGAGATCGTACTTACGTCAAACAAGCAATGCGGGATACATTGCAACTTGGATACCCGGGGATACTTGCTAAAACTTCTGAGGGTGGAAAAACGTGGGGGTATGCCGCTGGAATAGCGGATCTGAGAACCAAGAAACCAATGAAAACAGATTTTCGCTTTCGCATTGGGAGTGTGACGAAGACGTTCACCGCAACAGTTGTACTTCAATTAGCTGGAGAGAATCGCCTGAATCTAGACGACTACATCGAAGACTGGTTGCCTGGTGTCATTCAAGGAAATGGATATGATGGTAACAAGATTACTATCCGGCATATATTGAACCATACAAGTGGTATCGCTGAATACTCAAGGTCAAAAGACGCTGATTTTACGGATACAAAAAAATCGTATACGGCTGAAGAGTTAGTGAAGATGGGGGTTTCTCTCCCTCCAGACTTTGCCCCAGGAGAGGGCTGGTCTTATTCAAACACAGGATACGTATTACTGGGCATTCTTATTGAAAAAGTAACCAAAAACAGCTATGCGGAAGAGATTGAAAATCGGATTATTGAACCACTTGAATTGTCGAACACATTCCTACCAGGCAATTCAAGTGTGATTCCAGGCACTAACCATGCCCGTGGATATTTCCAACCAGACGGAGCAAGTGAGCTAAAAGACGTTACTTATTATAACCCAAGTGCAGGTAGCTCTGCTGGAGATATGATTTCTACTGCTGACGACTTAAACAAATTCTTCTCTTACTTGCTCGGTGGCAAATTACTGAAGGAACAGCAACTAAAACAAATGCTTACTACAGTTCCTACAGGAAAAGAAGGAATCGATGGATATGGTCTTGGAATCTATGAAACTAAGCTTCCAAGCGGTGTCTCGATATGGGGACACACAGGTGGCATTCTAGGGTTTACTACCTTTGTTGGAGGTAAACTTGGAGGCAAGCATACGTTGGTCGTCAATTGGAATAGTTTGGGTAGAACTGACAGTCCTAATCCTTTTAAAAAAATTTTACTTGCTGAATTTAGCAAGTAGGAAAAAAGGAAAAATTTATCGTAGTTTTCATAGTTGAAAATATACTTTTCTGGTTCAAAAGCCCTAACTTATTTTCAAGAAAAATTTGGGGCTTTTTTTGTTTTGGTGGCGTTTATTCTTCTTAAGTTGATGGATGTGTGGCGCTACCCCATCGCTATCAAGCTAACAAAACAAAATACCCCCTAAAATGAAAAAATACGCTATTCTTTTTGTAGAATCATAGGAAAGGATGGCGTTTTCGTATGTCTATTTCTATATCTGATGAATTACAATTATTTGCTCAAGAGATTCAAAGGTTTTTATCTCCAAATGCCTTACAGAATCTTGCTAGAGATGTTGGTTTTGTTCAGCGAATGAGTAAGTACCAAGCAAAGGATTTAATCGCTTTATGTGTGTGGATGAGCCAAAAGGTTGCTACGACTTCTTTAACTCAGCTATCTAGCTGTTTAGAAGCATCAACCGAAGTGCTTATCAGTCCTGAGGGACTGAATCAACGATTTAACCAGGAAGCCGTTCACTTTTTACAACAGATATTAGCCAAACTACTAAACCAAAAATTAGCTTCATCTGTATCTTTTTCTTCTCCCTATACTTCTGTTTTCAAACGTATTCGTATTTTAGATTCAACTGCATTTCAACTACCTGATTCCTTTTCAAGCGCTTATCCAGGTGCTGGAGGATGCAGCCATACAGCGGGATTAAAAATTCAATTGGAGTATGATCTATTAAGTGCACAGTTTTTACATATTCATACAGGTCCAGGAAAACAACATGATCGAACCTATGGTTCTCTGTGTGTTCCAACCGTGAAAGAAAATGATTTGTGTATTCGGGATTTAGGCTATTTTCATCTGAAAGATCTTCAACATATACAAGATAAAAAGGCTTACTATATCTCTCGTATTAAATCAAATACACGTATTTATCAAAAAAATCCTAATCCTGATTATTATCAAAATGGAAAACTAAAGAAGAAAACAGAATATAAACAGATAGATATGGAGGCATTAATGAATTCTCTTCATCCAGGGCAAACATACGAAATATCTGATGCTTATGTAGGAATGACTGATAAAGTTTCAACTCGTGTGATTGTTCATCGACTAACAAAAGAACAACAAAAAAAACGATTACAAGATCAAACTGTAAGAGAAAAAAAGAAAGGAATGAAGTATTCTGCCCGTAGTAAACGACTTAGCGGTATCAATGTATATATGACAAATACTCCTACAGATATTGTCCCAATGGGACAAGTACATGATTGGTATTCTTTACGTTGGCAAATCGGCGTGTCCAGATAAGGACA
>NZ_NUOT01000092.1 GCF_002584535.1 Bacillus cereus | reverse complement strand
TTTCCGAGACATGCTTGTGTGATAATGCCTTTTTCTTTGGCGTACATCTGAAATTGCTTTGCTGTATAGATGCTTCCTTGATCCGAATGAAGAATGACACCTTCTACATTTCGCCCTCTTAATGCTTGTTTTAATGTCTCTATAGATAATTGAAGGCTAGGTGATTCACTTATCACCCAGCTAATAATTTCGCGATTAAAGGCATCCATGATTGTGGAAAGATACAAGGTACGTTCTCCGAATGTCAAATATGTTACATCAGTAAACCATTTTTCATTAGGAGCTGATGCTTCAAATTGTCGATTTAAAAG
>NZ_NUOT01000091.1 GCF_002584535.1 Bacillus cereus | reverse complement strand
TGGTATTATCCCATTTAGGTAGACAGTAAAAAAGAGTCCATCTGGTATGATGGACTTAATATTGTTTATCTGGAGGGGATTTTTTTATGGCGAAAAAAGGACAATCATTTCAAACATATACAGAAGAAGTAAAACAAGAAGCCGTTCGACTTCGATTAGAGGAAGGAAAAACATTACAATTCATTCGAGCACAGTTAGGAATTAAAAGTGACGCTCAAATTGTTGAATGGGTGAAACGTTACGAAAAAGGACAATCGTTTGAAGATCAACGTGGCATATGGAAGCGAAAGCATTTTAATAGTATAGAAGAAGAAAATGCTTATTTGAAAGCACAGGTGGAATATTTAAAAAAGCGCAATCCAAATCTACACGGGAAGGAATGGTCTTAAAGAAAGAACGTTTTTCGATTATCGATAGACTACGCACAGTATATCCCCTTTGTTGGTTATTACAAATTGCCGAAGTATCGAAAGCTGGCTACTACAAATGGCGAAAAAACCGCTCCCATGTAGCGTTGCGCCGTCAAAAAGATACATGGCATAAAGAGCATATTTTATCTATCCATCGGAAACACCCGTATTATGGATACAAACGTATGACCCGCGCTTTGATTCGTGAAGGAATGTATATGAATCACAAACGCGTTAGACGTTTGATGCATGAATTAGGAATCCGTTCTATGATTCGGAAAAAACGTCCTTTTTACGGAAGGAAAGCATCGATTGTGTTTCAAAACCATCTGAATCGAGAATTTTATGCGGATAAGAGACATGTAAAATTAGTAACAGATATTACATACATAAGAATTGGAGAAGAATTTGCTTATTTGTCAGCTGTCTTAGATTTGTATAACAATGAAATCGTGGCATGGAAGTTATCACATCGAAACGATTTAGCGCTTGTACTTTCTACATTAGAACAGTTAGAAGGAATCAAGCGTACTACTAAAACCCTTCTACATTCTGATCAAGGTTTTCAATATACATCAAAAGGTTACGCAAAACAGTTAGAACAATTAAAGATAAAAGGAAGTCATTCTAGACGAGGGAACTGTTTTGACAATGCATGTATTGAATCGTTCTTCTCTCATTTAAAAACAGAGAAGTTGTATTTAGTGCGTCCAAAAACATATGAAACAACTTATCGAGCAATCCAAGAATATATTACATTTTACAATCAAGAGCGATTCCAAGAAAAACTTCACGGCCTTTCCCCGATAGAATATCGGGAAAAGGCCGTGGCATAAAACTCTTTTTATTATTGTCTACTTGACGGGGATATGACCAA
>NZ_NUOT01000090.1 GCF_002584535.1 Bacillus cereus | reverse complement strand
AGATTTTTTGCACCAGAACCTGTTTTTTTGCACCAGAACCGGCTAAAGATTGTTCCAAATATCCACCTGTAAATTTCTGATAAGTTAAAAAATTTAACGACAAAACGTTTAAAATATGATAAAATACAATTATATTTGAAAAAGAGTAGTGGATTCAAGTTGTTACTTACATGAACTCCAAAGAAAAAAGCCAAATTCTAGATAGATTTGGCTTTTTTCTTTTTACGCATTTTTAGCTAAAATAGCATGGTCTTTAAATCCTTGTTAGGGGCAAGAATTTAAAGAAGAGTTTAGCTTAATTATGATTTTACATAAATTGCATATTTTAGTAAATTGATATTATCTATGCTAAATATTTTAAATTTTTAGAAATTAAACCCTTACATTAGTTATGCAAAAAGTTAGAATTAGTGAGTCTGTAAATTCTTTCTTCCCCTAAGTGGTACAAGAAAAGAATGGATTATCACAAGAAAAGCAATGTTTAAATGATTTGGAGAGCCGAAATCTAAAGTTGAATAAAATAATCACTCGAATTTTGCGTCCAGGAAAAAACGGATGCTCAGATTATCTTGTATGACGAGATAAAGGACAAACCAATGCAATTATATTCAATGCATCTAAGTTCTTATAAAGGAGGAGATAGGGCGTTATAAGTGATTTTGGTTAAATGTTTAGGTATTTTATTTTATTTCTCATAAGAATAAATGTAAAATTTTACACACCGTATTTATAATGAAAAACAAATTAACCGAATTTAGGGGTTTCCTTGCTTTTTGTTTGGAGTGCTGGCTCGTCATGTGGGGACGAAACCCCACGTACTAAACGTATCAAAATTTTGAGTAAGAACTATTTTTGAACGAATGATCTAAGCGGTTCGGCTCTTATAATTGCTAGTCCAAGTCGAGAACAATTGCTTTGCTTTTTGTCCTTCGGCTTGGCGAAAAAGTCATACGAGACACTCGCAAACCTTATTTGAAGCAAAATCAGTTAAGTATTGATTCTTTTATATATTGCGTTTAGATGTTTAGGTGTTAAACTATTTGTATATTACTAAATAGCCATCTGAACAGAAAAACAAGGAAACCCTTGTTTTTCTGTTCAGATGTTTAGATGTGTAGAAAGATGGTGATCTGAACTGTGCAACAGAAAGACTGGTTATCAGCTGAAGAAGTAGCCAAGGAAATAAAAGTATCAGCTATGACTATAAAACGAAACTGTCAAACCTACAGTAGTTTTTTAAATTTCCAACAAGGTGAAAAGAACAAGTATTTAATTCATCAAGAATGTATACCTGTTTTTCAATTTATAGCTAAAATGAGAAATAAAAGAAACCTCAAAACAAAACAAATTATTGAGCTCCTCAGTAAAGAAGGATTGCCTGAATATATAGACATTGAACCTATCCAAATAACTAAACAACAACCTGAACAGATTCAAGTAGGACAAGTAGTTGTAGCTATTCAGGAAGTGGATAGAATTGTTGCTGAAAGAGTATCTGAACTGCTTAAAAAACATGAAGAAAATTTAAAGGAATGGTTAACTGAACAGCAAAAACAACAACAGGATTTTCAAAAAATTGATGAACGTGATCAAAACCTAATGGCTATGATCCGTGAAAACCAGGAGATTAAAAAATTGATTGCAGCCACCCAACAAAAAAAGTGGTGGCAATTTTGGAAATAGGAAAAGCCTTGCTTATATGCAGGGCTTTTTTATACAGAATTCTATACAGATTTTTGTACTAATAGGGGAATTTTGCCCAAATCCCCGAAAAGGGGGAATAAGATGGATTCATTATAAATTTATATGTTATTTCAAAAAGTACACTTTATGACAATGCTGAAAATCTAGACTATTTCATTTCAAAGCTACATCCTAATATGCAACATTGCATATTAGGATGTATTGATAAAACATAGGCGCTTACTATAATATAAATCACATCGTAGCAACGACAAAAGGAGGTGAAATCATATGGCAATCGCAATGGCAGTTTTAAAATTTATCGGTGGATTACTTCCATTCGTACAAGAACTTTTAAAAGCAGTAATGTAAGTTCGTTATTCAGCACAATTATTTATACAAATGATCTGTATAGCGAAGATGAATCAAGGTGCAGATTAGAGGAGGTGAAATCATATGGCAATCGCAACGGCAGTTTTAAAATTTATCGGTGGGATCTTTCCACTCGTACAAGAACTTTTAAAAGCAGTAATGTAAGTTCATTATTCAGCAATTATTCATAGGAATTATCATACAAATGATCTGTATAGCGAAGATGAATTAAGGTACAGATTAGAGGAGGTGAAATCATATGGCAATCGCAACGGCAGTTTTAAAATTTATCGGTGGGATCCTTCCACTCGTACAAGAACTTTTAAAAGCAGTAATGTAAGTTCATTATTCAGCAATTATTCATAGGAATTATTACACAAATGATCTGTATAGCGAAGGTGAATTAAGGTACAGATTAGAGGAGGTGAAATCATATGGCAATCGCAATGGCAGTTTTAAAATTTATCGGTGGATTACTTCCATTCGTACAAGAGCTTTTAAAAGCAGTAATGTAAGTTCGTTATTCAGCAACTATTTATAAACAATTATCATACCTTAATACGAAAAAAAGAAGGGAATGAATTTTTTGAAAATTACAAAAAGTGTTAAAGGAATCAAATTATTAGCATGTTTATTAGTTAGTTTAAGCACTATTAGTTATTCATCTATTTCCTTTGCTGAAACACCTAAAAGTAATTCAGCTGATGCAACAAAAAATGCAAGTGGCATTAATACTGGTATAGCAAATCTTAAGTATAATAATCAAGAGGTTTTAGCAGTAAATGGTGATAAAGTGGAGAGTTTTGTTCCGAAAGANNAGATAATCAACCTAGTTTGTTAGTAGCTAAGAGAAAACCTTTGAATATTAGTATAGACTTACCTGGCATGAGAAAAGACAATACAATTACTGTCCAAAATCCTACATATGGTAATGTGTCTGGAGCAGTAGATGAATTAGTATCCACTTGGAATCAAAAGTATTCAAAAACACATACGTTACCTGCAAGAATGCAGTATACAGAATCTATGGTGTATAGTAAATCTCAAATAGCAAGTGCTCTTAATGTTAACGCTAAATATCTTGACAATGCATTGAACATTGACTTTAATGCTGTTGCAAATGGAGAGAAAAAAGTGATGGTTGCGGCATATAAGCAAATATTTTATACCGTAAGTGCAGAACTACCTAACAATCCATCAGACCTTTTTGATAATAGTGTTACGTTTGATGAGTTAACTCGTAAAGGGGTAAGTAAGGCGGCTCCGCCTGTTATGGTATCAAATGTAGCTTATGGTAGAACAGTTTATGTGAAATTAGAAACATCATCTAAGAGTAAAGATGTACAAGCTGCTTTTAAAGCCTTAATTAAGAATCAAAGCGTTGAAGCGAGTGGACAGTACAAAGATATTTTTGAAGACAGTACCTTTACCGCTGTAGTATTAGGCGGAGATGCGAAAGAGCATAACAAAGTTGTTACAAAAGATTTTAATGAAATCCGAAATATCATTAAAGATAATGCAGTATTAAGTTCTAAAAATCCAGCATACCCAATTTCATA
>NZ_NUOT01000008.1 GCF_002584535.1 Bacillus cereus | reverse complement strand
TGGGGTTCACTTTAAAAAAGGCAGTGCTTTTTTAAAAAAAAATTTGTGAAACTTTTCACAAATTAGACACACACAATTAAAAATATTTCGTGTATAGTAAAATCATGAAATGATGCTTCATACATAAACTTGTGAAATATTTCACAAACGATGGAATTCATGTAGGGAAAGTAATTCTATTTTTTTATGCTAAATGGGACTTTTAGAGACCCTGAGGGACGATTAAAGTCCATATAGCGGAATTGGAGGAATTCACATGGTAGTCAAAGAGAAAGTTGTAAATGAAATGCAAGAAGTAACAGAAATGATTGATACGTTGGTAAAGAACGGTCAGGCAGCTTTACAAGCATTAGAGGATTTTACACAAGAGCAAATTGACAACATTGTACATGAAATGGCACTTGCAGGTGTAGATCAACATATGCCACTTGCAAAAATGGCTGTTGAAGAAACCGGGCGTGGTGTATATGAAGACAAATGCATCAAAAATATATTTGCCACTGAATATATTTGGCATAGTATGAAAAAAGACAAAACAGTAGGAATCATTCATGAGGATCCTCATGAAGAAGTGATCGAAATTGCAGAACCAGTCGGTGTAGTTGCTGGGGTAACACCAGTAACGAATCCAACTTCGACAACGATGTTTAAAGCGTTAATCGCAATGAAAACAAGAAATCCAATTATTTTCGCATTTCATCCTTCTGCACAAAATTGTTCAATTGCAGCAGCAAAAACATTACGTGATGCGGCAGTGAAGGCAGGGGCACCAAAGAATTGTATCCAATGGATCAAAAAACCTTCTGTTGAGGCAACAAAGCAATTAATGAATCATGAAGGGGTTGCGCTTGTTTTAGCAACTGGGGGTGCAGGAATGGTGAAATCAGCATATTCTACTGGTAAACCAGCTCTTGGCGTAGGACCAGGAAACGTACCTTGTTATATAGAGAAATCAGCGCATGTAAAACGTGCTGTAAATGATTTGATTTTATCAAAAACTTTTGATAACGGTATGATTTGTGCTTCTGAACAAGCGATCATTGTAGACAAAGAAATTTACAATGATGTGAAAGAAGAAATGATAGCAAATAATTGTTACTTTGTGACAGAAGATGAGCGTAAAAAATTAGAGAAGCTTGTTATTAATGAAAATACATGTGCAGTAAATAGTGATATCGTCGGAAAATCAGCGTATTATATTGCAGCATTAGTCGGAATTACAGTGCCAGAAGATACAAAAATGCTCGTTGCTGAAATTAAAGGTGTAGGTGCTGATTATCCACTATCTCGCGAGAAATTAAGTCCAGTACTTGCTTGTGTAAAAGCAAATTCACTTGAAGAAGGATTCACATATTGCGAAGGAATGTTAGAATTAGGCGGCTTAGGTCATTCAGCGGTTATTCATTCGACAAATAAAGAAGTGCAAAAACAATTTGGTTTACGTATGAAAGCGTGCCGTCTCATTGTAAACGCACCGTCATCACAAGGTGGAATTGGTGATATATATAATGCATTTATTCCATCACTCACACTTGGATGTGGTTCATATGGAAAGAACTCAGTTTCTCAAAACGTAACGGCAACGCATCTATTAAATATAAAAAGACTTGCAAGTAGAAAAAAGAATTTGCAGTGGTTCAAATTACCACCTAAAATTTATTTTGAAAAACATGCTACAGGGTATTTAGCAAATATGCCAAATATTTCACGCGCATTTATTGTAACGGATCCTGGAATGGTTGAGCTTGGTTATGTGGATACAGTAACGCACTATTTACGTAAACATACAAATGATGTGAAGGTGGAGGTATTCTTTGAAGTAGAGCCAGATCCATCAGATGAAACTGTATTTAAAGGTGCTGAAATGATGAGGAGTTTCAAGCCAGATGTGATTATCGCCCTTGGCGGTGGATCGGCAATGGATGCAGCAAAAGGAATGTGGCTCTTCTATGAGCATCCAGAAACAACATTCTTTGGAATAAAGCAAAAGTTTTTAGATATAAGAAAACGTACATGTAAATATCCGAAGCTTGGGAACAAAGCGCAGTTTGTTGCGATTCCAACAACATCAGGAACAGGGTCAGAAGTGACGCCATTTGCGGTTATTACAGATAAGAAGAATAATATAAAATATCCGTTAGCTGATTATGAATTAACGCCAGATGTAGCGATTGTCGATCCGCAATTTGTCATGACAGTGCCACCGCATGTAACTGCAGACACTGGCATGGATGTATTAACGCATGCAATTGAAGCATACGTGTCTATTATGGCAAATGATTATACAGATGGTTTAGCATTAAAAGCGATTGATCTTGTATTCAAATATTTACCGAGAGCATATAAAGATGGCAAAGACGAAGAGGCGCGTGAGAAAATGCATAACGCTTCTGCGATTGCTGGAATGGCGTTTGCCAATGCGTTCCTTGGCATTAATCATAGTTTGGCGCATAAAATTGGTCCGGAATTTCATATTCCGCACGGACGTGCCAACGCAATCTTAATGCCACATGTTATTCGTTATAATGCAATCAAACCAAGAAAACATGCATTATTCCCAAAATATGAGCACTTTGTTGCTGACGAACGTTATGCCCATATCGCAAGAATGCTTGGACTTCCAGCGAGCACAGTAGAAGAAGGCGTAGAATCACTCGTACAAGCGATTATTACTCTTGGAAAAGAATTGAATATTACTATGAGCATTGCTGGACAAGGTGTGGAACAAGAAGCATTTGAAGAAGTTGTTGGCATGTTAGCGGAAAGAGCCTTTGAAGATCAATGTACAACAGCAAACCCAAAATTACCGCTGATTTCAGAGCTGCAAGAAGTATATATGAAAGCATACAAAGGAGTGTAATAAATGGGAAAGAGCCGCATTTTAGCGGCTCTTTTATTTTGGAAAACTTCTCCCTCATTGGCTGTATTTGCTTGTCTCAGAGGCTATTAGAATATGATACAGTGAGAATGAGGAGTGGTAAAGAGATGAAAGAATTACAACAGAAAATAGCAGATTATATTCGCTTCGGTCAAGTTCTTCTTGCACTAGCCACATTTTTAATGATTGGTTTATTGATTCCGAATGGAGGAAGAGAAACTGTACAATCCTTTGCAATGATGGGTGTTATAGTCTTATTTTTAGGAATGTCATTTTTCTTTTTTAAGCGTGTTAAAGCGTTGCGTGATAGGTTAGAGGAGAACGATTATGAATCAAATTGATAGATGAAACGCTATGAAAAGAGTGTATCTTTTTGTAGCGTTTTTTTCGTATAAAACTTTATATACGATTTATATCAACATTGATAATCTTTATCAATTAGAATGGGGTAGAATTAACTTCTAATTTAAGGTCATTTGTGAACGGAAAGTTCTTGTCCATTGTTAGAACAAGATAAATATCTAGTATATACTTGAAAAATCCCCCCCTCAACTGTAGTTTTCTTTATACTAGTTATGATATGGATGCAGTAGACAAGTCTTTGTCTACTGTCTTTTTTTCGTTAAAACTTGTATATCGCTGTAATCAGTGATGATAAAGTCCGCATACGGTGTTAATTCTTCTATTGCATGTTCATGATTGGCAATGCCTACAGCAATACTTCCAGCCTCTTTAGCCATTTTTACATCTACAATAGTATCTCCAACCATTACTAGATCATTTGGTTTAATATTAAGCTGTTCACATGCTTTGGTAATCATTTCTGGATGAGGCTTTCCGTTTTCTACATCTTCTGGCGTAAAGAGAAATTGAAGAGATGGTATGTTAAGTAAATCAATACATTTTTTTGTTCTCACCTTATTATCTGAGGTAAGAATACCTGTGTATATTCCTTCTTTTTGCAAAGAAATAATGCATTCAGTTATACCTGGAATAGGATGAAAAGCTTGTTCAATGGATAATTGCTCATTACTTTCTTCAAATATGGTAGTAGTAAGCTCTTTGCAACGATGCCATGGATATTTTTTGATTTGATATAAAAGGCTAGCAACAACAATAATTTCTTCTTCTTCAGATGCGACTGCTAATAGGCCTTTAAAATCAACTTTGTTTGGAGGTACAAATCCAACTGCTTTTTCCCACAGCGGTTCATACTTTTTACCGACAATTTGTGAAAACTTGTATTTTCGCAGTCTATCAATTTCCTGCCAAAATGGAATCGCGTGAAATAATGTACCATCCTTATCAAAGGCAATTGCTTTCGTTTCAATAACCTCTCCAGAAATTTGAATTTTCCCCATATTTCATGTCACCTCGTTTATAATAGTTACCATATACTGTACATTCTGAAATGCATTACAGGTCAAGGAGGGAGTTAAGATTTCTACAATTGAAGATATCGCTAAATTAGCCGGAGTGTCTAAAGCAACAGTTTCCCGTGTGATCAATCATCATCCGTATGTACGTCCAGAATTAAGGGCGAGAGTGCAGGCGATTATTGATGAAAAAAATTATGTGCCTGTGGCAACGGCGAAAGATCTACGTCGTCTACAAACAAATTTAATCGGTGTAGTCGTACCAAATTTACATCATCCCTTTTTTAGTCAGTTAATTCAAGAGTTAAGTGGTATTTTAAAAATAGATCGTTATGATGTCGTGATATTACAATCGAATTATGAAGTTGAGAGAGAAAGAGAATTTTTACAATATATTAGGACGAAAAAGTTAGATGGGCTTATTTTTACTACACTTTCTTTGCCAATAGAGGAAATAGAGCTTGCGATAACTTCAGGAGCAATTGTTATTTGTAATGAACATGTAGAAACAGAACTCGTATCTACAGTTCAATTTGATGAAGAGTTAGCCGGTTATATTGGAACGAGGCATCTTTTGGAAAATGGATATACACGTATAGGGTTTTGTTACGATACATTAAAAAGTAAAGCGCAGAGACAGAGATACCAAGGCTATAAACGAGCTTTAAAGGGGTACGATATACAGGTGCAACGAGAATGGATATTTTCGAATTGTTGTGGACTGAAGGATGGAAAGAATATTATACATATCATTCAATCTATGCAAAATGCACCTGATGCAATTTTTTCAGGTAGTGATGAGATAGCTGCTGGAATCATTATGGAAGCGCAGCGATTAAGAATTCGTATCCCACAAGATTTTGGTGTTATGGGATTTGATAATCAAGAACTCTCCATGATCATGCACCCTAATATAACAACGATTAATACCTCCATCAAAAGTATGGCAAAGAATTCTATCGTATTATTGCATAAACAATTACGAGGAGAGCATGTACAGCGTATACAATTGCCTATCTCAGTTATAGAAAGAGAATCTACAAGAAAGGAGTAGGAGTATGTTCCATACAGATCGTTTACAATTTCGTAAATATACAATGGCTGACTTAGAGTTTTATGCATCCTTATGGGGAAATGAAAAAGTAATGCGCTACATTGGGAATGGAATGCCGAAAACATACGCACAGTGTAAAAAAAGTCTTGAAAGCTGGGTGCTTGCTAGTTATAAAAACGGTTTAGGATTATTTCTAATGATTGAAAAGGGAACAGATACACCAATTGGTCACGCAGGGCTCGTTAGGCAACAAGTAGATGGCAAAGAAGAAATTGAAATTGGGTACTGGTTACTTCCTGAATATTGGGGGAAAGGGTATGCAAAGGAAGCAGCAACAGCTTTTCGAGATTACGGCTTTCAAGGGTTAAGACTAAATAAACTCATTTCCCTTATTAATCCAGATCATCCTGCATCTATCTTTGTCGCTCGAAAAACAGGAATGAGTTATGAGAAGACAGCATCATTTCATGGAATAGATATTCTTGTATATGCAATTAAAAGAGCTGGATAAACCCTGCTCTTTTAAAGAATGAGGCCACTCAATACCATTAATAGATTTAAAACTATATGCCATATAGTAGCTGGAATGATGCTATTTGACTTCACAACTATTCCTCCATAAAATATACCAGCTAAAATGAAAGCGGTGGAAACACTCCAAGAAAAACCTAAAGAATAATGCTGCAAACCAAAACCAATGCTTGTAAGCAAAATAGCCCATTTTTCACCAAACTGATTTGTAAACTGATGTAATAAGATTCCTCGCCAAATACATTCTTCTAATGCGCCATTGATAACAGAAAACAATATGGAAAATAACATAATATGTTGTATGTAAGACAAATCTTTTTGCAGTAGAAAAGGTATAAAAGTGATGATATTAATAGAGATGGCGATGATGAGAAATAGATAAATTTTTACTTGATGAGGTCCTTTCCAAATAAAAGGCATATGTAAGGTATGGTTCCATTGTGGTTGATTCCAATTTAGAGATATCCGCTGTTGGCGTGCAAGAGCATCTAAGAGAAATGGTAAAAAAACAAGAAGTAGGCAAAGACGTTTTACAATAATTGTTAGTTCTCTTGAAGAAAATGAAATTTGATTCGTAGCAGATAAATAAAAGGAAAATCCCATTCCAAATAAAAGAGAAGTCCATACAAAACGATGATAATGTTGCTTTTTAAGCAAAGGAAGTAATGTAAGAATCCATAGACTAAAAAATACTATATTAGTAGTTTGCACGGTAATTATAAGGAATGTAAAAGAAAGCAGTAAGGAAAATTTCTCCATCTTTTTCTCCTTTTAAAAAGGTAATATTTATCTCTTAAAGAATAGTATATAACAATAAAAGGGGGAATGGGATTGTATATTTATCATAATGGACTCATTATTCGAGAAGGAACGACAGGTGTACCAGCTTATGCAATTAAAAGTTTATTTGAAGATGCGGGCTGGAGCAACAATAGCATTCCATCTTGGCAAATTGAAAAATTTACGATAGCATTTGAAAATTCAACATGGGCTTTTACGATTTGGGATGATGAAGAAATGATTGCGATGGTTCGTGTCATTTCTGATCAGATCATGGCTGCCAATATTATGGATTTAGTTGTGAAGTATGAATATAGAGGAAAGGGATTAGGCAAGAAGCTCGTTTCCCTTTGTATGCAGAAACTACCCCATGGGGATTGGTTTGCACATACATCTGCGAATAATTTTGATTTTTATCGTAGTTGTGGTTTTGAAGTACGTGATTTATCCCAAAATGGGACATGTGCTTATTACGGTTATAATGAAGCAAAAAAAGAGGGGCATCGATAGAATAGCGTTTGAAAACTATAAAATGAACTATCATTCATTTTATAGTTTTTTTATGTTAAAATTATAAAGAAAATTCAGAATCTTGAAAAGGGGGATGGAATTGAATATTAAAGTAGGAGATATGTTTCGTTATGAAAGAACATTTACAGAAGAAGAGGTTTTGGAATTTGCTCATCTTACAGGGGATAAAGGGAGACATCATATGGAACATGATGAGCAGGGACGTTTAATGGTACATGGTTTATTAACTGCAAGCATTGGAACGAAAATTGGTGGAGATGTACATTACATAGCACGGGAATTTGTAAGTGAATTCATCAGGCCCGTTTTTACTGGAGATACAATTACTTGTGATGTAACTCTTACAAGTGTAGAACAAATGGAAGGGTACAAAAAGGTATCTATGGAGTTGATTTATCGTAATCAAAAAGGTAAAGACGTATTAGTAGGAACAAGTTACGGGATCATACGAGAGTAACGTGTATATTGTTCATATAAAAGTTAAAAGGCATTGCAAACATATCGTTTGCAATGCCTTTTAATATACGCGCTTTCGATTTTCAGCATGGCTAGAGATGAGTAATAATGCAGATTCTTCGCCAATATTACGCACAATATGTGGCACGCATGCACTCCAGGAGAAAGAATCTCCTTCTTCCACAATCGCGATATCTTCTCCATGTTGTACTTCTAATTTACCACGTAATACAAGATGACATTCTTCACCTTCATGAGCATTTGGTGTGTTTTCTTTTGGGAATCCAACTGGAATCTCTACTAAAGATAAACGAAGGCCTCCTTGTTCAGCGACATGCTCAATCCTTTGTTCATCTTTTCCATATACACTATATTTTCGTTCCTCTTTTTTTACAATTTTCATGTGATCTTTTTGCTCAAGTAATAAATAAGGAAGAGGAACGTTTAAAAATTTGGAAATTGTTTCTAAAGTTGAGATGGATGGGGACGTTTTATTATTCTCGACTTGACTCATAAAACCTTTAGAAAGTCCCGTCCCTTCACAAATTTGGGCGATAGTAACGCCTCTGCGTTGACGAATTTCACGTATTGCAGAACCGATATTCATAATAATCAAGCTCCTTTTTTGTAGACAACTATTTGTATCATAGCAAAAAAAAACATTTTTTTCTCAAGAAAAATAAATTGACGAATAAAAATTTTTATTGTATGTTTTGTGATGTGAATAAAAGATTTATATTACAAAACAATAGAGGGGAGAACAAAATGAATCAACATATTGGTAATTTAATTATTCGTATCGTATTAGGAGTAACGTTCTTTATGCATGGTTTGACAAAGTTTCAATCAGGGATTGATAATATTGCAGGATGGTTTACAAGCATTGGTTTACCTGGAGCGCTTGCATACGGCGTAGCGACGGTAGAATTAGTTGGTGGTCTATTATTGATTATTGGTTTAGGTGTACGTTATATTGGATTATTATTCGCACTTATTTTAGTTGGGGCAATTGTAAAAGTGAAATGGTCTGCTGGTTTATTAGGCGATGGAAAGAATCCAGGGTATGAACTAGACCTTGCTTTATTAGCAATGGGCCTTTACTTATTCGTTGTTAAAGCTGAAGGTTTTGTAGATAATTTCTTAAAAGCAACTGTATTCAAAAAAGATTAATCGAAATGGGGGCATAACAATATGAGCTTTCAACTTCATCCCAATACAACACTCGGTGTTGTGCATTTATATGTATCGAATGTAAAGACATCACTGACGTTCTACACAGAGGTATTACGTTTGAAAGTGATAAAAGAAGAAGAAATGATCGTTACGCTTGGTAATGAAAATAATGAACCGCTTCTTATAATAGAGGAGAAAGAAAATGCTCTTCCAAAACAAAGAAGTCGAACTGGTTTATATCACTTTGCAATCTTACTACCAAGTAGACAAGATTTAGCAAATATTCTTCGTCACCTTGTGCAGAAAGTATATCCGTTACATGGCGGGGCAGATCATTACTTTAGCGAAGCAATTTATTTAGCTGACCCAGATGGAAATGGAATTGAAATTTATCAAGATCGTCAAAGAGAAGTGTGGCGAGATGAAAAGGGAGAGCTTCCGTTTGTTAGCAACCCATTAGATGGTGAAGGATTATTGCAACAAGGAAATGCGTGGAACGGATTTCCAAGGGGAACGGTAATGGGGCATATCCATTTGCATGTTGCTGATTTAGAAGAAGCAAAACGTTTCTATGTAGATGGACTTGGATTTGAAGTAACGATTCCAGCTCGAAACGGTGCATTATTTGTTTCAGCAGGTGGTTATCATCATCATGTTGGTTTAAACACATGGCAAGGCGAAGGTGTGCCGCCGCAAATGCAAGATTCCGTTGGTTTGAAATATTTCACCATTGTACTAGCAGATGAAAAACAAAAAGAGCAAATGTGTGAAAGCTTAAAATATATTGGCGCGGTTGTTATGTACAAAGAGGGAATATTACAAGTAGAGGATCCATTTGGCCACTGTATTCACTTAATTACAAAAGGAGAAGCCTAAATAAAGGCTTCTCTTTTTTTACTTTCTTATAATTGCTTTTTCATTTTGTAAAAAAAGTTCATTAAACTGTCTTGCGAGTTCGAAATCAAGTTTTGTTAAACCTTTTGCATTCCATGATGACAAAGTAATAATGACTGCTTTATACTGAATAAGGATAAATGGATGGTGATTGTGTTCTTCTGATAGTTTGGCTGCTTCAGAGACAAATTCGACACCTTTTAAGTAGTCGGAAAACATATATTTTCTTTCAATCCATTTTTCATCTTTCACTGTCCATTTATCTAACTTTGTTAATTCCTCTCGTACTTCTTCATCTGTTAGTCGTTGCATTATTTTTCACATCCTTTATTGAGAGTAGAGTAAGACCATTATTAATTAAACGTTGAACAGATTCGTTTTTTGTAAAAGTAGATAGCTGTTGTAACAACTGAGCAGATGTTTCGTGTCCTTTGTTATGTTCTAAAAGCAATTCTAAAATTTCAAGACGAAGTAACCATTCTTTTGTAAAGAACTGATTTAGGACTTCTTGAATTGTTACTAATTGTTCTACATGTGAATTTTGTAACATGCCTTCATTTCGAATATCGCGAACAGTTTGATACATACGATCAAGCTCCGTTAAGGTAAGTGATGTAGGTGTTTCTTCTGCTTCTTCCTCTACTCCGAAGAATGCTGCCACGTCTGCTGCACCTGGGAATACAGAAGTGATTTCTGAACCAACTGCCATGTCAAACGCTCCCCATGAGGCATCAAATAATAGACGATCTTTGTAAATCACTGTGCAATTTGTAAATGAAATAAGAGCGATTTTTTTATCGTTTTTCACAATATCAGTCACTGTTCCTTTTACGTGAACACCGCTTGTGAAGAAGAGTTCCGCTTGATTACCAATGATAACGCCTAATGATTGTAACTCTTCATCTGTACAATCCTCGAGTGAGATATTTCTTTCTAATAAACCAACTGGTGTACCAAAGCCATCTTGATGTACAGCTGTAGAATGATTTGGTAGTTGTTTATTATTTAGTGCTAATGCAGTCGGTGTGTTTGTTTTCATGTAAATCACTCTACCTGCATCATCTTGAATTTTTTCTGCAAATGTACCTGTAATTTGTAAACCACTACTTAATTGAGCGGTTGCATTGTTTTCAGAACGAATTGCTTTTTCTAATCCTTTTGCGCCACCTGTCTTGAAAGCCATTGTTTCAGAGAAGTTCTCAAGTGCCTCTGTTAATTCTTCAAATGACTCGCATACAAATAGCTGTGGCTGCATTTTTGTAACATCATATGTCGTTTGGATACAAGTTTCAATGGAGAATGGAACTTTTTCAACAGCGTCTGTTAAACAATGTTTGCTCTCACCAACAGAGGAAAGAAGACCAGCACCGTAAATTTTTGGATTATTTATATCTCCAATTAAGCCGTACTCGACTGTCCACCAGAAAAGACGAGAAATTTGTTCTGCTTCTGATAAGCCAGAAACAAGCTTTTGCTTTTCTGCAACTTCTTTTTCAGCTGCTACAACTTCTTCTGGTGTAGAAGTTGGACTTTCTTTCACAATTGTTAAAGTACGTACAGCTTCAAAAGCATCGTGCTCTTCTTTCGTTGAAAATGCTTTTGCTCCAATTTGTCCAAATCGTTTTACATATTTTGCATATGTAGGGTCAAGTAAAATCGGTGCATGCCCAGCTGCTTCATGAACGATATCAGGCGCTGGCGTATATTCAATGTTTTCTACTTTACGAATATCTGTTGCGATCGGTAATAAACCATGCCCTTGAAAATCAAAGAACGCTACGCCAGGAATAAGACCGTCAATCGTTACGGCGCCCCAGCCACTTGGTGCTAAACATTCATTCATTTCTTCCACCTTTGGAATCGCATCTATATTAATACCAGATGATTGCAGTCCGTTCACATAGGCTGGATGAGCAACATCTTTTAAAAAGTTATGATTTTGTCTCATAATGTAACGCCATACAGCGTGATTAATTGGTGTATATTGATCGTAATGCTGCGTGGATACAAATGGTTTTAAATGTGATGGAATTTCTGTTTTTGTTGTCATTCATACATCCTCCTTTTTATACGTAAAAACTGCTCTCGTTTCTTTTACGTATATCACCTCCTTTCAAAATTTGTAAGCGCTTATAAAATTTTATCACAAGATTCGGAATTATTTAATATTTGTTTTGTGAGAAACAGAAAAAGACCCTATCGGAAAATCCGATAGGGGCGGAAAAATAGCGGGATCACCTTAGGTACGAGAATGCTTACATCTCAGTTACTGATAACGGAAAAATCCGTCTTTTTCTTCATGTACAAAGCATTATGAAAAATTATAATTTGCACAAACCATCAGTTCACTGAGTCATAGATATAAGCCGCTACTAGGGATGCCTTAAAAGCTATAATTCGTTCAATTAAATTATGTTTTTTATAAAAATATATTTAAAAAGTTGTCAATGTAATAATCTTTTTCAAATAGTAAATAGGCGGGCATGATAAAGGAGATTAATTATGGGAGGATGAAAGAGAAAGATGTGGAAAAAACTGCTTATTTTTATACTTTGTATTTGTTACTTGCAAGAAACTACTCTTGATGTTCAAGCTGAGGAAAAAGATATACGAGTAGCGTTTATTCGTAATCATGATCTCTGGATCAAACTTGATGGAAAAGAAAAACAAATAACAAAAGGAGAATACATAACAAAACCCAAATGGTCACATGATGGAAAGTGGATTGCATATGCAAAAGGTGAAGAGCAAAAAGAGCTCGAATTGTACCACGTTGTGGATGGGGAAAAAGTTGTTCCTTCTCAAACAGAAGCAACGAATTATCAATGGTCGCCGGTAGAAAATATAATTGCATTTGAATTTACAGGTACATTAAATACATTTGATGCAGAGAAGAAGAATGCAACGTTTGAAAATGTATCATCGGGTGTTGGTGATTATGCATGGTATCCAGATGGAAAGAAATTTCTTGTTTCGTCTGAGGCTCAGTTGCTTCCAACGGGTTGGACAGGAGCACAGTTATATGAAGTACAAAAGGATGCTGGAATGAATCCTAATAAAATGAAACACCTGTATACATTACCGAGTATGCAGGAGGATTTTCTCGCTTATGTTGCAAGTAATTTCAAGTGGTCTCCAAATGGAAAGTGGATTGCATTTTTAGCTGTTCCAACCGCTTCGTGGTCAGCGGATAGTAATACACTTTGTCTTTTGAAAGCGGATGGGAGTCATTTTGAAAAAGTAGATCAAATGTTATTAAATAGCCAGTGGATACAATGGGCTCCATCGAAAAATACATTGGCTTATATTGAAGGAAGCGGGAGAATTGCATTAGAAAATAAACATTTAAAAACAAAAGAAGTCCCTGCCCTTCAGCAAGAAAAATTTACGCCTAAAGGGGATGTTGATTGGGATTTCACATGGCATAATGACGAACTTATTACACTTTCAAGAGCTCGAGAAATGGAGTGGAAAAATGAAGAAGAAAAAAGATCATTCCCTTCTTTATACCAAGTAAATATTCAATCAAATCGCCAGCGCCAAATTACAACTCCCCCAAAAAAATATGGGGATTACAATCCAGTTTATATAAAGCGTGAAAATCAACTGACATGGATGCGTTCTGACCGTAAAAAGGCAGATATGTGGTTGGCGAATGGGGATGGAGCAAAAGCGAAGAAATGGATTGAAAATATAGATGTACCCGAGTGGTATTATGAAAAATGGAATTGGGAAAATGTTATTGCTGTAAAAGAAGATTGAAAAAAGCCGCCTAAAAGATACTTTTAGGTGGCTTTTTCACAATTATTTATGTGTTTTGTTTGGTTTCTTTTTTCCAGGATTTCCATTACCTTGACGCTTTCTATTCTGCTCGTCTTTTGCTTGTTTTTCGTGTATTGTATCTAAAAAATCGTTTGAGTTGTTCATTAATGAATCCTCCCGTAGGTTTCGTTTTATCTTTTTTACTATATCCATTTAGGAAGGAATCATAAGTTGAAAATTAAAAGGTTGTATGTTTTTTTCTGTATTTAAAAATAATTGACTCGGTTGAATTAGAGATAAATCGAGTAAGAAAGACTTCGTTTTGTATCACGCTACTTTTCGTATATTCAAGCACTCATTTTTTTTCGATAATATAAATAATACATTCCGTACATTAGGAAAAGGATGAGTAAAACTTGTAATTCTACATTCTCTTTTAAAATTGTTGCTAAAGGATCTGGTAAGTAAGGAGATTTGCCTCCGCCACTTAGGCCTAATAGTTTATTAAAGAGACTAATGATACAAAACATAAAAACGGCGGACCAACTTGCTGAAATAGCTTTCTGTTTAATTTTCGTCTCGCGTTCATCGTCTTTCATCCAAGGTGTAGAAGCTTTATCGCTTGTAAAGAAGCCATTTATGTATCCCCATATTATCATGCCAATAAAATAAATTACCCAATTCATAATTGGTAAGTTCCTCCCTATTAAAAATAAGTGTTGTAAAAGGTTTTTTACATATATTATCATAATAATTTCCAAGTTATATGTCAAAGGTTTTTTACAGGTAAGGGAGAAGGAATTGGGAAAAAGATATGGAAGAGTAGAGAGTGTAGCAAAAAATATACATATTCATTTAGTAGTAGGAGAGATAAAACTATGAAACTTATTTTCATAAGACATGGTGAAGGGAAACATACAAAAGATTTACCTATGAGCTTGCAATTAGAAAATCCACCTTTAACAGAAGAAGGCGAAAAACAAGCATTGTTACTTCAAAGCAGTTTACCACTACAAGAAAATGATGTATTAATCGCAAGCCCTACGCTTCGAACATTACAAACTGCAGCGATATGGAGCTCACAAGTAGTTTGCCGCAAAATAACACATCCGTATATTTCCCCGCATATTTTTCCTTATCGTGAAGGAGCAAGAACATTACCATGTGACAGGTTGTTAAGTACAAAGGTAATCCAAGAGTTATTTCCTAGTTTTTCTTTAAGAGAAAGTACAAACGATATGTTATGGAATCAGGGAATAAATACGATTTCAGAGAAGAAATTTCAGAATAGAGCAGATGAATTTATCAATTGGTGTTATACATTAAAGGTTGCAAGGATCTGCATCGTTTCCCATGATGGAACAATTACAGCATATAGACAATATTTACAAAAGCAGAGATTAACAAGAGAGGATTTTTTAGAAGAAACAGGTGTGTATGAAATAAACGTATGAATGGAGGTTTTTTATTTGAATATTGCATTAGTAGTTGGCGATAATTCAGATTTAGAAGCACAATCGCTTCGAGCGACGCTTGAGTATTTTGGAGCAAGAGTTATTACATATTGGATTGGTCGACCGCAAGATTTGATGGATGTTCTTTCGGGGAAAAGTTTGTATGAAGATATGGATTATATTATTTTTTGCTTTCATGGTGAAGAAGGCGAATTTGTAATGGGGGAATTAGGGGAAGATATATATGAAGAAGATGAACCAAGAGGGAACTTTGGTGTAGCTGAAATTAAACAATATGCAAAATTGCATAACAAGTATATTATCAATAGCGGGTGTACTTTAGGAGATCCAAAACTTGCAACAGCATTTTTAAATAGTGGTGTAAAAGTTTATATAGGCTCAACAGATTATGTGGATGGAAATGCAGCACTTATGTTTACAATACGTTTATTTTACGGGCTTATTAATCATCAAAAAACAATAGATGATGCATTTCAAGATGCGAAATTATTAGATGATGAGACTTTGACATTTGAATTATATAGAGAATGAAACGTACTTATCCGAATATTGGATAAGCACGTTTCACATTTACCGCATAGTTTCTTTGTGAAAAATAATGAAAATCATTATCAATTATGGTATGATATTTTCAAGTTTTTACAGGAGAATAAAAGTAACTATATAAATGTTAGTTTTTAACATTTCGTGTAATCTTCACAAATTATTCATAATTAATATTTAAAAAATAAGTAACTAATGTTATTATATTACCTGTAACTAACTTAATTACATCTTGAGGAGGAGAGTATGGTTATTCAATTTTTAAGAGAAAACAAAGCAGTTTCTTTTGTATTAGCAGTTATCCGTGTTTATCTGGGGTACACATGGTTGATGGCTGGAATCGGAAAGTTACAAGGGAAAGGATTTGATGCGACAGGTTATTTACAGGGGGCTATTGAAAAGTCAAAAGGAGCACAACCAGCCGTACAATCTTGGTGGGCGTCATTCTTGCAAGACTTCGCAATTCCGAATGTTGATATGTTTAACACGCTTGTAATGTGGGGAGAAATTCTAGTTGGAATAGGTTTAATTGTAGGTTGTTTAACGAAAACAGCTGTCTTTTTTGGCCTTGTAATGAACTTTTCCTATATGTTTAGTGGGTCTCTAGGTGTAAATCCACAAATGGTTATTTTATCTATGTTCGTTTTAGTTGCTGGCATGAATGCTGGAAAACTTGGAGTGGATGGTTGGATTGTACCTAAATTACTAGGATCAAAAAGGCAAAAAAGACAGAAGCAAGCTGCTTAACATATGAAACGGGTATCTCAAAGATGAGATACCCATTTTTATTGCTTTGTTGTTTCGATTGGATTCTTTTCAAAGAATTCTTTTACATAGCCTATAAATTCTTTCGGTTCTTGGCGGAATGGGGCATGATAACCCTTTTCAATAATATGGAAGGTGCTGTTTTTTAAAAACTGATGATAAGATTCGCCTTCTTTCCATGATACACTACTATCATTTCTGCCCCAAATAATTAAAGTCGGAAGTTTGATTTCACTAGCATTAATCTTAAGTCGCCTTGGCCACATTTTCATTTGGTTATAATGTTCTGTATCATCGCGTTTAAATTTCACTTTGCTTTCATCATAATCCGTAATAGAAGATACAGTATTCAAATCAGTGGATAACTGTGGTTTAGGTGAAGCATTTCTATTTGTTAATGATATAGCCCCTGTAGCATCCGTTAAAATGAGATGGGTAACTGCACTTGGATATAAATATGTTAAATTAAGGGAAATTTCCCCGCCCATAGAGTGACCTAGTACTGCAAAAGTATCATATCCTAGTTTTTTCATTAACTTATAATAAAGGTTGGCGTGATTAGGAAAAGAGTATGGAAAATCCATTGGTTTAGAAGAATGGCCAAATCCTAAAACATCAACGGAGATAATTGTATGATCTTTTGCTAAGTCTGAATAAATATCGCTAAAGCCATTGGATGAACCGCCAAACCCATGAAGCATAAGTAATGGTGGTTTCTTTTCCCCAATTTGTTTAAAGTAAATAGTTTGCCCGTCTATCTCGACCATTTTTTCATCTGTTGTTAGCTTTGTTTCAATTGTATTTTTAACTTGTTTTACTGCTTCTACTGGCTTGTCTGCTGCATTGCAACCCACTAATAATGTAATAGCAAGGCAACTTACCATATAACACTTCATTCGTTTCAAGCAGGTGTCCCCTTTCTAACATAACGCTGTATCCATCATAGCAAATAAATGGTCGCGATTTCCAGATGGGTGACTTCCATTTTTTATCATAAGCGGCGAAAGAAGTGTTTCTTGAAACTCTTTCGATTCCAAGTGTGCTCGAAATGTGAATTGTGAGTGTGGAACATCTATACGGACTGTTCCATTCCAGCTCATGCAAATGGATTGTAATAATTGGATTGCATCTTCATCACGCTTAGCTATAAGAGGGGTAATGCAGAGTGTATTTCCTTTTTGTATACACAGTGCAAAAGCTTCGATTCTATGTTTTTTTTCAATTTTGAATGCGAGTGTTGCTCTAGATAGTAATATCGAATAGAGCTTTGGACGATGCGCCCCTGTCACGGTTTGATCAAGCTTAATGAGAGAGTTAAGATCATATGGCTCAATCTGCTTTAAATGGGAGTGGTTCGTAGGTGTGTTCGTAACAAATTTTTCAAAGCGATGGATTGTTGTAACGGTCGTAAAGCCGCATGTTTGGTACAAAGGTATACCAGCATCTGTTGCAATGAGCATAACAGGAAGGGAAGCGGATGTTTGCTGCATGCAAATATCGAGTAAAGTACGACCAAGCCCTTGTTTTTGAAAATCGGGATGAACCATTAGCATACCGATAGAAGAAAATCCAGATTCAGAAGGGAATACCCCACAAGTAGCAATTAGTTTTTCATGATGTGTATAGCCAAATAAATTTCCGATAGATAGGTACATTTTAAATTGTTTTTGCATAAATAATCGGGGTTGTAACCATCCAACAGCTTCGCAAAGAGAAATGAGCTGTGGAATACTTGGGTCGTTTAGCTTTTGTATTTGCATATTGAATCACCACATTTCTAATCTAGTAGAAATATTTTATCATGAAAAATAAATATTCAATTATAAATAGAGAGAATGTAAAGTATTGAAAAATACACATGATCACCTTTCTTTTTTGTAAAGGTGACCAAACTAGATAATATAAGACAAAGATATACAAATTATAACGAAAATTTACACAACTTAACAAAATGTTTACATGAAGCTAACTTTTCCTTAATAGTCTTCCTTTAAATTGGGTATTGGGAACTTAATAACTAATAACCTATTAGGGGGACATGAAAAGTGAAAAAGTTTATGAAGAAAGCATGGCCATTTGCGGTTGTGACATCGTTAGCACTTACTTCAGCTGTAACGTGGGGCGTAACACGTTCAGATGTAATTAAAGCGGATGGAAAAGCAGGTGATACAAAAATTAAAAATGTAATTGTTTTAATTGGAGATGGCATGGGACCTTCGTATATGACTGCCCATCGTTATATGAAAGATAATCCAAAAACATTTGAAATGGAGTCAACAGAATTTGATAAACATCTTGTAGGAACACAAAAAACATATCCAGAAGATGAGCATCAAAATATTACAGATTCTGCATCAGCTGCAACAGCAATGTCGGCAGGTGTAAAAACATACAATGCAGCAATTGCGGTGGATAATGATAAGGCAGAAGTAAAAACAGTACTTGAACAAGCAAAGGCGCAAGGGAAATCAACAGGTTTAGTTGCCACTTCTGAAATTACACATGCAACGCCAGCTGCTTTTGGAGCGCATGATATTAGCCGTAAAAATATGGATGCAATTGCAAATGATTACTTCGATGAGAAAATTAACGGGAAACACAAGGTAGATGTTCTTCTTGGTGGTGGTGTAAATAACTTTGTAAGAAAAGATCGTAATCTTACAGAAGAATTTAAGAAGTCAGGTTATAGTTATGTAACAGATCGTGAGCAATTATTGAATGATAAAAGTGATCAAATTCTTGGCTTGTTCGCACCAGGTGGCTTAGATAAAATGATTGATCGTAATGAAAAAGCACCTTCGTTAGAAGAAATGACAAATGCAGCAATCAATCGTTTAAATAAAAACGATAAAGGTTTCTTCTTAATGGTAGAAGGTAGCCAAATTGACTGGGCTGGACATGATAACGACGTTGTTGGTGCGATGAGTGAAATGGAAGACTTTGAGAAAGCATTTAAAGCAGCGATTGAATTTGCGAAGAAAGATAAACATACATTAGTTATTGCAACAGCTGATCATTCTACAGGTGGGTTCTCTCTTGGTGTAAATGGTGAATATAACTTTGATGCAAATGCAATTAAAGCGGCAAAACGTACACCGGACTTTATGGCAAATGAAATTGCAAAAGGTGCAAATGTAGAAGAAACGTTGAAAACATACATTGATTTACAATTAACACCAGAAGAAATTAAAGCTGTGAATGATATTGCGTCATCAAAAGATGTAACAAAAATTGATAATGCGATTGAGGAAATCTTCAATAAACGTTCATTTACAGGCTGGACAACAGGTGGACATACTGGGGAAGACGTGAATGTATATGCATTTGGACCAGGTAAATATCTATTCACAGGCGTTCAAGAAAATACAAACATAGCAAAACGTGTCTTCGATATTGTTGGTGGCGGTGACCCTAATAAAGGCAGACAATAGTTATGGAGTAAAGCGAGGCGTTTTGCCTTGCTTTTTCTTTTTGGGAGGAATATTGAATGCGAAATTTCACTAAGAAAATAGGATTTGTTAGTATAGTGGGACTATTGTTAATGGGATGTCAATCAGAGCAGGAAATGAAGAAAATAGATGGAGAGAAGAAAGGAGTAATGGTACAAAAAGAAACGAAGATACATGTAACACCAGAAGAAGAAAAAGAAATTCATAATGTAATAGAGGCGTTTGTACAGACGACAAACGAAAAAAAATTCGATCAACATATGGCTCTGTTTTCGGACAAAATAGTTGGTGCTGAAGACTTACGAACACAAAAGGCAGCTGCATTTCAAAGAGAAAATAAGAAAATTGAGTTGAATGATGTGCAGGTGAAAAACTTCAAGAGGGATTATGTTGTTGTTGAAACAGCGGAGAAAGAAATAGATGGTGGAAGATCTTTTCAGAAAAAGGTACAGTATGCACTTGGGAAAGAAGAAGAACATTGGAGAATTGAAGAAGTTCGGACGATAGAAAAGACATAAAGAAAGAAAGGTTCTCATATGAGGAGAACCTTTCTTTATAATGGGAGTAAAATTTGACTTGAACATGCTTCAATCTCATCGATATCTTGGCGAATGGTCGCCATTTTATTATCTAGTTCTTCTGCTTTCATGGCAGCATCGTGAAGTTCATCTTTTAAATAATCGGGAATATTCCCTTCATATTTATAGTAGAGTTTATGCTCTAAACTTGCCCAAAAGTCCATTGCGAGTGTACGCAATTGAATTTCTGCAAATACCTCTTTTGTACCAGAATTTAACGCTAATGGATATTTAATAATCATATGCAAACTTTTATAGCCATTGGATTTTGGATTATCGATGTAGTCCTTTACTTCTACAATTTCCATATCTTCACGATTTTCAATGACTTGCTTTAAGTGATAAATATCTTCCACAAAGCAACATGTAATCCGGATGCCGATAATGTCTTGCAAATGCGTTTGCGCGTTTTCGATAGTTGGTGCTAAATTTTTGCGCTCGAGTTTTTTAACGATGCTGTCAGGTTGTTTTAATCTTGTTTTTATATGTTCAAACGGGTTATAGTCCTCTAGAAATTGAGCTTCCCGGTTCATAATTTCGAATTTTGTTTTCAACTCTTCTAAAGCGAATGTATAAGGTAATACAAATGCCTTCCAATAGTTAACGGTTGATTGATTATATTTCATTTATATACACACCTTTTCATATTTGCAAATAAGGTTGCTTATTTATACTAAATACCAGATCATATAAGCACATGCAGCAAATGATGAGATCATAAAACGGTATTTGGCTTTCATTTCTGTATCTCCTTTCTAATTAAATTTCATATATCAATAAAATGGATTGTTAGTAAATTGATTATGTACAGCTCTAATAATAATAGATTGATGTGAATTTCGTATGAACTAATTGTTTCAGTTTTTTGTCTTTTTAGAATGATTTCAACAAATCATTTGGATAGAGTTTATAATAGGGAAATTGACAAAAAGAATAATAGCATTTATTATATAAATCGTAATGATTACGTTTTAGTTGTGATTTTTTAAGAAAAGGAGGCCTACATATGCGCGTGAATATTACATTAGCTTGTACAGAATGCGGTGATCGTAATTATATTACGAAGAAAAATAAGCGAAATAATCCGGAACGTATTGAACTAAAAAAATACTGTCCACGTTTAAAGCGAGTGACGTTGCATCGTGAAACGAAGTAAAGCGGCTAGAGAAATCTAGCTGTTTTTTTATTTCTTCCATGGGACGAGGAATTCGCTATACTGATGCACATACTGGAGAGGTGATTTGGAGTACATAGGATAAGTTTTTAAAAGTTCTTGTGGCTATGTCACAAGAATTTTTTTATGCATCGCTATTCTTAAGTAGGTACAGACACAAACAACCACCCGCCCACATACATATAGTAAAGACCATTATTTTTGCGGAGGTGAAGAGTTTGAGTCTGTTCGCCGCAATTGGATACATGATTCGCGAAGTGTTTATATTTGTTTCTTATGTTAAAAACAATGCATTTCCACAACCACTGTCATCAGATGATGAAAAAAAGTACTTAGAGCTGATGGAACAAGGTGATGCTCATGCGAGAAATTTGTTAATTGAACATAATTTACGGCTTGTGGCTCATATTGTTAAGAAATTTGAAAACACAGGTGAAGATGCGGAAGATTTAATTTCTATCGGAACGATTGGGCTTATTAAAGCAATTGAAAGTTATTCAGCAGGGAAAGGGACGAAGTTGGCGACATATGCGGCTCGTTGCATTGAAAACGAAATTTTAATGCATTTGCGTGTACTAAAGAAAACCAAAAAAGACGTTTCACTTCATGACCCGATTGGACAGGACAAGGAAGGAAATGAAATATCACTTATCGATATTTTGAAATCTGAGTCTGAAGATGTCATTGATATGATTCAGCTTAGTATGGAATTAGAAAAAATTAAAGAGTATATCGATATTTTAGATGAGCGCGAAAAAGAAGTCATTGTGAAGCGCTTTGGGCTTGGATTGGATAAAGAAAAAACACAGCGAGAAATTGCGAAAGCACTAGGGATTTCAAGAAGTTACGTGTCACGGATTGAGAAGCGGGCACTGATGAAAATGTTTCATGAATTTGTGCGGGCAGAAAAGGAGAAAAAAGGAAAAGCATAAAGATGCATGAAACGGCTGCGGTTGAAACGCAGCCGTTTTTCTTTTAATGAAAAGGGAATAAAACAAGAAACTCTAAGAAGAAATATACGTTCACTGTTGAAAATGATGGGTTCTATCTGTAATATTAAAAGGTGCTAACGAATTTAAGAATGAAATAGTACATACCTTTTCTTTTTTATCATCAGCTTTGTTTACGATAATTGAATATAAAAACTATTTTCAGGAGTTCTACTGTATGATATAGAAAGAAAAGAAGGGAAAGCTAAACTTAATTGTTACATGAAGAATTATTAGGAGGTTTCGCGGTTTGCGACGTAAATTATATCGACTTATGATCGAACTTACAAATGGACGTTTTACTTCTTATATACTACGTAAATTTGCACAGTCTCGTTTAAGTTCCATTATTATTTCCTCTTATGCGAAAGTGTTTCAATTGAATCAAGATGAGATGGAAAAAGATTTAAAGGAATATAAGACGCTGCATGAATTATTTACACGTAAGTTACAAGAAGGAAAGCGAGAAATTGATGCGGCACCATCAAGTATTGTTAGTCCTGTTGATGGAGTATTTGCTGATTATGGACCTATCGAAGAAACGAAAACATTTGATATTAAAGGCAAGCGTTATTCAATTGTGGACATGCTAGGTAATGAAGAGAGAGCAAGCCGCTATGCTGGCGGTACATATATGGTTATTTATTTAAGTCCAAGTCATTATCATCGTATTCATAGTCCTCTCACAGGTACTGTGACAGAGCGATTTGTACTTGGAAGAAAATCATATCCAGTCAACGCAGCAGGGATGAAGTATGGAAAAGAGCCATTGTCAAAGAATTATCGTTCTGTTACAGAGGTTGATAGTGCAGGTCAGCATATGTCACTTGTAAAAGTAGGAGCGATGTTTGTAAATAGTATTGAGCTTCTTCATGAAAGAAACACTGTTCAAAAAGGTGAAGAGATGGCATACTTTACATTTGGTTCTACAGTCGTGTTACTGTTTGAAAAAGGAATGGTTGAAGTTGTTTCAACGTTAACGAGTGGCCAAGAACTTCTCCTTGGTGAAAAAATTGCAACTCGCTTATCTAATGGTAACGTACAGTAAAAGTTTTATCACGAACTTATAAGGGCACGAAGAAGTTAGATGAGCTTATGTGCAGGGTGAAAAGTTCCTCTGGATGGAAGTTTCATTTTATAAAGGAGCCATCTTCAAGATGGCTCTTTTTACAGGTGAAGTAGTCATCTATATGTACTCAAGACGATTTGGCAAGCTTGTCCTCTAATGATCGCCGAATGATTTCTTGTTTTATAAGTAAAATGAAGTCAGGATTTAATTTTAGTTCTTTTGCTTTATAATAAGACTCAGTGAGTAACTCAGTAGATAACTGTTCCATATGTTTCATTTTCAAGGTGAGCCACCTCCGATAATTAAGGATAGGTTCTTTGTTGCATCTAATGTACCAAAAAAATATGACAGTCACAAACGGCTGTTTATCCACATAACACCGTGGATAAGGTGTGTATGAAATGTTAATAATTTCTTAATTGACTGAAAAAATAATGTGGAAAATGTGTACAATGTTATCCACAAGCTCGATATCGAAAAATGTTGTCGAAAAATTTTATGAAAACTCCTCAAAGAGGTGAAAGAAATTGAAATTGTTTTTACCAAATGAATACGTAAAAAACGTATACCATATTCAACCAGAAGATTTAAAGAAACGCGGAATTAAAGGTATTATTACTGACTTAGATAATACTTTAATTGAATGGGATCGTCCGAATGCAACGCCTAAGCTTGAACAGTGGTTTTTAAAAATGAAAGAACAGGGCATTCAAGTAACGGTTGTTTCGAATAACAATGAGCAACGTGTAAAGGATTTCGCTGATCCACTTGGTATTCCTTTTATCCATAGTGCACGTAAACCGCTTGTTCGTGCTTTTAAACGTGCAATACGAGAAATGAATTTAACTGCTGATGAGGTAGTAGTAATTGGAGATCAATTGCTAACAGATGTACTGGGTGGAAATCGTGTTGGTCTTCATACGATTTTAGTTGTACCAGTAGCGCAAACAGATGGATTAGTAACGCGCTTTAATCGAAAGATTGAACGAAGAATTATGAGAAATATGAAGAAAAAAGGCTTGATTAACTGGGAGGAATAAAGTTTGACTGAAAGAATTAAATGTATTGGTTGCGGTGTAGAAATTCAAACAGAAAATAAAAATGAAGTAGGATATGCACCAGCTTCATCTTTAGAAAAAGAACAAGTGATTTGTCAGCGTTGTTTTCGTTTAAAGAATTATAATGAAATTCAAGATGTGTCGTTAACAGACGATGACTTTTTGCGTATTTTAAATGGAATTGGTCAGTCAGATGCGCTTGTTGTTAAAATTGTAGATATTTTTGACTTCAATGGTAGCTGGTTACCAGGTTTACATCGTTTTGTAGGGAACAACAAAGTATTGCTTGTTGGAAATAAAGCGGATTTAATTCCAAAATCAGTGAAACACGATAAACTGAGACATTGGATGCGCTATAGTGCAAAACAACTTGGCTTAAAACCAGAAGATGTCTTTTTAATTAGTGCAGCAAAGGGACAAGGTATTCGTGAACTAGCTGAGGCAATTGAAGAGTACCGTGATGGTAAAGATGTATATGTTGTTGGATGTACGAACGTTGGTAAATCTACATTTATTAATCGTATGATTAAGGAATTCAGTGAAGAAACTGAGAATGTGATTACAACGTCTCATTTCCCAGGAACAACGCTTGATTTGATTGATATTCCGCTAGATGAAACATCGTCTTTATATGATACACCAGGTATTATTAATCATCATCAAATGGCACATTATGTTGGAAAACAAAGCTTAAAGCTGATTACACCGACAAAAGAAATTAAGCCGATGGTATTCCAATTAAACGAAGAACAAACGTTATTCTTTGGTGGATTAGCACGCTTTGATTACGTGAGTGGCGGTCGTCGTGCATTCACTTGCCATTTCTCAAATCGCTTAACGATTCATCGTACAAAGCTTGAAAAAGCAGATGAATTGTATGAAAAACATGCAGGGGAATTATTAAATCCACCAACCCCAGAGGAACTAGAAAATATGCCTGAGTTTGTGAAATACGAATTTAATATTCGTGAGCCAAAAACAGATGTTGTATTCTCTGGCTTAGGATGGGTTACTGTAAATGAGCCTGGGGCAAAGATTGTTGCTCATGTACCAAAAGGAGTTAGTGTTTCATTACGTAAATCTTTAATTTAATATGGAGAGGAATTTATGAAACAATTATATGGTGTGATCGGAAATCCAATTGGACATTCATTATCACCGCTGATGCATAACGATGCATTTGAACATTTAAGTATAGATGCCCATTACCATGCTTTTCTTGTTGAAGAAGAGACGCTAGGGGAAGCAGTGAAAGGATTAAAGGCATTAGGAGTTTCGGGATTTAATGTAACGACTCCACACAAAGTCTCGATTATGAAATACTTAGATGAAATTGATCCGTTAGCAATGCAAATTGGTGCTGTGAATACGGTAGTTCATAGAGATGGAAAATTAATTGGTTATAATACAGACGGAATTGGTTATGTTCGTTCTTTACAATCAATTAGTAAAGAGCCACTTTATCAAAAGCGTATTTTATTACTTGGTGCTGGTGGGGCATGTCGTGGTATTTATTTTTCACTTGTAGATGCAGGTGTAAAAGAAATCGATATTGCTAATCGAACAATAGAGAAAGCAGAGCAGTTAATTGCTGGATGTAAAGAGGGAATTCTGTCGTATGCACTATCGTTGGAGCAAGCAACAGAAAAACAAAACAATTATGATATTATCATTCATACGACAACAATAGGTATGCATCCACATGTCCAAAATACACCACTGCAAATTCAATCCTTGAAACCAGGAACGATTGTTTCGGATATTATTTATAATCCATTTGAGACAAAGCTTCTGCAAGAGGCGAAGGCAAAAGGAGCAATCGTACAAAATGGAATTGATATGTTTGTTTATCAAGGGGCACTTGCATTTGAAATGTGGACAGGACGTATGCCAAATATCGAAAGAATGAAACAATTAGTAATGAGAAAGCTTGGAGGCTAACTATATGTTAACAGGAAAACAAAAAAGATTTTTACGTGCAAAAGCACATCATTTAACACCGATTTTTCAAGTGGGAAAAGGCGGCGTAAATGAAAATATGGTAAAACAAATTGCAGATGCATTAGAAGCTCGTGAGTTATTTAAAGTGAGCGTACTACAAAACTGTGAATTTGATCGTCGTGAAGTTGCAGAAGAACTATCTAAAGGTGCGAGAGCAGAAATCGTCCAAGTAATTGGAAGCACAATTGTTTTATATAAAGAATCAAGAGAAAATAAACAAATCAAACTTCCACAATAGTAATTAGAATGGTGTAGGTCGTTTCCATAGTTTATGCCCGCTATGTTCGGGATTTGTTCTTGTTAATAGGGTTTAGACCAATTGAACTTTTACGGGCAGTAATCTTTCCTCATGTTGTTTCGGAAAGATTACTGCTTGTGAACTAAAGGAGGCGTTTCCTTTGAAAAAGATCGGAATCATTGGCGGTACGTTTGATCCGCCTCATTATGGACATTTGTTAATTGCAAATGAGGTGTATGATACACTCGCTCTTGATGAAGTATGGTTTTTGCCGAATCAAATTCCACCTCATAAACAGGGTCGCAATATTACAAGTGTGGAAAATCGATTAAACATGCTAGAGTTAGCAATTGGGAAAGAGGAGTATTTCTCGGTTTGTTTAGAAGAGCTAAAAAGAGAGGGCCCATCCTATACATATGACACTATGTTACAATTAACAAAGAAGTATCCGGATGTAGAGTTTTATTTTATTATTGGCGGAGATATGGTTGAGTATTTGCCCAAATGGTATAACATTGAGAAATTACTGCAGCTTGTAACCTTTGTTGGAGTTGCAAGACCGGGATATACATTACATACACCTTATGAAATCGTTACAGTAGAGATTCCGGAATTTGCGGTTTCTTCCTCCTTATTACGAAAGAGGTATAAGGAGAAGAAAACGTGTAAATATTTGCTTCCAGAACAAGTACACGTATATATCGAGAGGAATGGGTTGTATGAATCGTGAGAAAGCACTTAAGATTGTAAAACAACAAATGCATGAAAAGCGCTATATACATACAATTGGTGTGATGGAAACGGCAATTAAACTTGCTAAGTTATATGGTGTGGATGAGAAAAAAGCGGAAATGGCTGCTATATTTCATGATTATGCAAAATGTAGACCGATTCAAGAAATGGAAGATATTATTAAGCAGGAAGAGTTGCCAAAAGATTTACTTCACTACAACAAAGAGTTATGGCATGCGCCAGTTGGGGCATACTTAGTAGAAAAAGAAGTCGGCATTACGGATCCAGAAATCCTGCAAGCTATTACATATCATACAAGTGGTCATGAAAAGATGACAATGCTTGATAAAGTTATTTATGTGGCGGATTATATTGAACCAGGCCGCAAATTTCCAGGTGTGGAAGAAGCGCGGAAGTTAGCAGGAGAAGATATAAATAAAGCCTTATTATTTGCATTAAAGCGCACAATTCAATTTTTAATGGAAAAAGATCAAACGATCTATCCGTTAACATTTCAAACATACAACGCAGTTATCAAGGAGGAAATTACGGAATGAAAGATAAAGAGTTATTAGTGTTAGCAGCAAAAGCAGCTGATGATAAAAGAGCAGAAGATATGGTTGTACTAAACATGCAAGGTATTTCACCAATTGCAGATTATTTTATTATTTGTCACGGGAATTCAGATAAGCAGGTACAAGCAATTGCACGTGAAATTAAAGCGAAGGCACATGAGTTTCAAATCGACGTACAACGCATGGAAGGTTTTGATGAAGCACGTTGGGTTTTAGTGGACCTTGGCGATGTAGTTGCACATGTATTCCATAAAGATGAGCGTGATCATTATAATTTAGAGCGCCTATGGGGCGATGTACCACGTGAAGATATTACAGAAGAGTTAGGTCAATGAGGTACGAGCAATTTGCTTTGTTGTATGATGAACTTATGAATGATGTTCCATATGATAAATGGGTAGAATTCACAGAAGAAAGCTTACAGCAGGCAGGTATGAAAGAGGCGAAGATTCTCGATGTAGCATGCGGGACTGGGAATGTAACACTTCCGCTTGTGCGAAAAGGTTATGACGTGATTGGTGTCGATCTTTCAGAAGAAATGTTAACAGTTGCACAACAAAAACTTGGAGGAGAAGGATTTTTTATTCCTTTTTATCAACAAGATATGAGAGAGCTGGATGTTCCAGGTGAATTTGATTGTATTACAATCTTTTGTGATTCATTGAATTATGTATTGGAAGAAGAAGGGATACAAGAGACTTTCAGACGCGTATATCATCACTTGCGCCAAGATGGTTTGTTCTTATTTGATATACACTCTTTATATAAAATTCATCATGTATTTCAAAATGAAACGTACACAGTTAATGGGGAAGAGATAGCTCTTATTTGGAACTGCTTCCTTGATGAAGAATCAAATAGTGTAGAACATGACTTGTCATTTTTTGTACAGGATCCAGAGGAAGGTGTATATCATCGCTTTGATGAATGCCATATGCAACGTGCTTATTCAGTTGAATTAGTAACAAAATGGCTTGAAGAAGCTGGATTTACAATCCTTCGTGTAACAGGTGATTTTGAACGAATAGAAGTAACTGAACAAACGGAACGTATCTTTTTTATGGTGAAAAAGAATAGATAAAACAAAAGCAACCGATTAGGTTGCTTTTGTCTTGTTTAGAATATGATATTTTATTTATAGAAAAGTAGAAAAGTAATACCTAGAAAATATAAAAATAAAAGTTTGATAAAAAATAGGATGAGAAAAGATCATCGTTTTTTAGAGGGTTTTGTATCATTGCGGCGTATTATTTACGTGTGCTTCTTAAATTGTTGTTCAACGCCTTCTAAATCTTCATCATATTTTTCGTGTGTTCGCTCGAATAATTTATGGAACATATTTCCGACATGAGCCTCTAAAACCCGAATACCCTCTCCTGTAACGCCGCCTTTTACACATACCTTTTCTTGCAGAGTTGGTAATGTGAAAACTTTTTTCTCTAGTAGTTTCCCCATCCCGATAATCATTTCACTTGCTAAAATAGTTGCTTCTTCATTGGTAATATTTGTTTTATCTACAGCAGCATCAATGAAACATTGTAGTAAGTAGCTGAAAAATGCAGGCCCGCAGCTTGCGATATCAGATGAAACCCGTGTAATACCTTCTTCAATTACAATAGGTGTGGAAATATTTTCAAATAGACGAAGTAACTTTTGTTTCCATTCCTTCGAACAGTTTTTGCCGAATGTAAATAGTGAGGCGCCAGAGAACGCTCGGTTTGTGATGCTCGGAATAATACGTGCGACGTTACAAGATACAACCTTTTCTACTTGATCTGCTGATATGGGGCTTGTAATAGAAATTAAACATTTTTCATCAGTAAAGTGGTCAGCATGTTTTTTTAAAATTGGATAAATGTCTAAAGGTTTAACACAAATAAAAATAAGTTGAGAGCGTTCAATTACCTCTTCCACAGTCTTTGCTATATGAACAGAAGGATACTTCTCTTTTGTATGATATGCTTTGGCAGGCGTACGATTAATAATAGTAAGGCACGAAGGTTTGACAGCATGGGTTTCTAAAAATGCATCGATCAGTATATTCCCCATGTTTCCTGTCCCTATAATTCCTATGTTCAATGTTTCATCCCTCCTTCGTAACATCTTTCTCCTAAACAATATGAACCATGTTGTGAATTTATGAATTGGAGGTATTAAAATCATGCGGAATTTTCAAAAGAAGTGGCTCGCTTTATTAGGAGTTGTTGGTGTTGTAGGTATCCTTTTTATGTGGCAGACGAAGCAGCAAGCTATGCAATCGGCTGTGAAAATTGACACAAATATAAAGAGTGAAGAGAAAAAAGGAAAATTGAAATTAGCAGATTCAAAAGAAAAGAAAAAAACAATGATGATTGATATAAAAGGAGCAGTGCACCGTGAAGGGGTATATGAGGTAGAGATGGATGCACGTGTAAAAGATGGGATTGAAAAAGCAGGTGGTTTTTTACCTGAAGCGGATCGTGCAAAAGTAAATTTAGCACAGCGTATGCAAGATCAAATGCTACTTTATGTCCCAAAAAAAGGAGAGCAGGTTCAGGGAGCCAATCTACCTTCAGGGCAGGAGGAGAAAGTTCAAATTAATGTTGCATCAAAAGAGCAACTCGAAAAAATAACGGGAATTGGACCTCGAAAAGCAGAAAATATTATGAAATATCGAGAAGAACATGGTCCGTTTCAAAAAATAGAAGATTTACTGGAGGTAGATGGTATCGGAGAGAAGTCTCTTGAAAAAATAAAAAATAAAATAATTATTCCGTAAGGATTGACGAACTTTTTCTTCTTTCGCTACACTACAAGTAGATGAAAAAGTAGGTGAACATATGGAACGAATTTCTTGGGATCAATATTTTATGACGCAAAGTCACTTGTTATCACTGCGTAGCACATGTACAAGGCTTGCGGTAGGAGCGACAATTGTCCGTGATAAGAGAATTATCGCGGGCGGATATAACGGTTCAATCAAGGGTGGTGTGCATTGTATAGATGATGGATGTTACGTCATTGATAATCACTGTGTTCGTACAATTCATGCTGAAATGAATGCACTGTTGCAATGTGCGAAATTTGGTGCGAAAACAGAAGATGCGGAGATGTATGTCACGCACTTTCCTTGTTTACAATGTTGTAAAGCCATTATTCAAAGTGGTATTACAGCTGTTTATTATGCACAAGATTATAAAAATCACCCTTACGCTATAGAATTGTTTGAGCAAGCAAATGTGAAAGTGAAACATGTTCCACTAGAATATGATATTACATCAATAGAGCAACAAAAGCGTAATGTACAATTAAAAGAACTGTTTTCATCTTTAGAAAAAGATGATTTAACAATGAATGAATTACAACAAGTATTCGCTAAAGCAAAAGAGATCATATAGATGTGTGTTCAAAAAGGAGGATAAAGAGAGGCTGGTGGTTCGAGGCACGGAAGCTAGGAGAGTGCGGAGTGTAGGTGGGACTACATGAGTACCGGACTGGCGGTGCAGGTGAAGAAATGTAATAGTCATCTTTACCGGCCTTTTCGAACACCCACTATAAGGGGTGAGTATAAGTTGCGTGGACAATGGAGCTATGTTGCAATCTCGTTTGCTATGGGGATTGCAATTTCCTGTTCCTCGTTTCAGTTGTTGTCTGTTAGTGTGTTTGGTTGTTATATTTTATTCTGTATATATCGTACTTCGCACCAAGTCCTCATTTTTTGTATACTGGCAGGTTTATGTGGTTTCCTCTATACCTCATATATGGAACTGGAAAATCAGCCTTCAAAAGGGTTAGAATTTGAAATGACAGATGGTGTAATTCAAACGACACCTCTTATAAATGGTGATCGGCTTTCTTTTCAAATAGAGGTCAATGAGAGGGATACGTTGCAATTATTTTACAAAATTCAGTCAGCTAAACAAAAAGAACAGTTGGAGCAATTACATGCGGGTATGAGTTGTACATTTAAAGGAGAAATGAAAGTACCATCAGAAGCAAGGAATTTTCATGGATTTGACTATCGTGACTATTTGTATAAGCAAAAGATTCATTTTTTATTTGAAGCAAAAGAGATTTCGAATTGTACCCAAAAATCTTTGACGTTCACACAGTGGTTTTTTTTATTACGCCAAAACGCAGTGTCGATAGTGACAGAAATGTTTCCTGGGCAACCTGGAGCATTTATGAATGCGTTGTTGTTTGGTGATCGGCAACAGATGACATTTGAAGTAGAAGAACAATACCAACAGTTTGGCCTTATTCACTTATTGGCGATTTCGGGGTCGCATATTGTGCTGTTAACGGCAATTGGCTACTTTGTTTTGCTTAGGATTGGAATAACTAGGGAAATGACAACAATATGTCTCATTGTTTGTATTCCCCTTTATATGTTTTTAGCTGGGGCATCTCCATCTGTCGTGAGAGCTTCTGTAACGGGTGTTATGTTGTTGCTAGCACTCATGCATTCTATCCGTGTTACGAGTTTAGATGCACTTAGTATGACGGCTATATTGATGTTTTTATATGATCCTTATATGGCTTTTGATATTGGATTTCAATTTTCGTTTGTTGGTAGTTTTGCGCTATTGCTTTCAACGAATCGTTTATTAAAACAGGATAACGGTCTAATTCAAAATACAATCTATCTTTCATTGATTTCACAACTTGCTAGTATTCCTATTTTGTTATATCATTTTGGTTATTTTTCCCCATACAGTATTTTCCTCAATCTTATATATGTCCCGTTTTTATCTTGTATTGTGTTACCATGTAGCATCGTTATGTTTCTTTGTATGTTATTTGTTCCTTTTATATCGACATGGATGGCACACGGATTATCAGTCTGTTTAACGCTTTCGAATGAGATTCTTCAATATTGTGAAACCCTCCCGCTTCTTCGTCTTACTTTTGGACAAACACCTCTATTTCTTATGGTTTTATATTGTTTTAGTATTATTGGTATATTTGTTGTCTGGGAAAAAGCGGCCAAAAAACGTTATTTGTTCCTAGTCGCCGGAATTTTCCTCTCTATGTGTATTTTTCATTATGTTTCGCCTTATTTCCGTGCTAGCGGAAGTGTGACTTTTATTGATGTTGGACAAGGGGATGCAATTTTGATTCGTCTTCCATATGACAAGGGAATTTATCTCGTTGATACAGGAGGGACGATTCCTGTAAAAAAAGAAGTGTGGCAGAAGAAAAAACATGAGTTTTCTGTTGGACATGATATTCTTCTCCCATTTTTACAAAAAGAAGGTATTCGAAAAATTGATAAGTTGATTGTGACGCATGGTGATACAGATCATATGGGAGCTGCAAAAGAAGTAGTATCATCTATTACTGTAGAAGAAATTGTGTTTGGAAGGAAGCTAGAGGATACGGTGTTAGAAAAAGAATTGAAGCATATGGCAAAACAAAAGAATATACGAACGAACATCGTGGGAGAAGGGGATAGGTGGCAAATAGATGAAGCGGAATTTGTTGTGTTATCTCCAGAGGGCAGAGAAAATGGGGATAACGATTCTTCAATTGTGTTATGGGCAAAGATAGGTGAACTTGCATGGCTGTTTACTGGAGATCTAGAAGAGAAGGGCGAGCGTCGAATTGTAGAACAGTACCCAGAATTGCGAGCTGATATTTTAAAGGTTGGGCATCACGGTAGTAAGACATCAACCTCATCATCTTTTTTGCAACTCATCCAGCCCCGTAAAGCAATTGTTTCCGCTGGAGAACATAATCGATATGGTCATCCGCATCAGCAAGTGTTAGAACGTTTGTTAGAAATGGATATTGAAATATGGCGAACGGACAAGCAAGGAGCTATTTCCTATGTTTTTGAAGGTGAAAAGGGAACGTTTCAAAGTAAAATGACATATGATGAATGATAGAAAAGATGAAGTGAAAAAAGAAGGCTGCAAGTAGCAGCCTTTAAGAACCAATAAATTTAATAATTGTTGCGATAATGAAAAGTGTTGCGAAAAAACCAAATGAGACGATAAAACCTACCCCTGAATCAATAGCGTCATTGCGTTTACTTTGAACGTTTTGCTCAAATTCATTCATTTAGAATCCCTCCCCAACATTCCATTTTAGTATAAAATATTGTCAGAAAAAAATCTACAATTTCCATATGAAGATAAAGGGAGGTTTTAATCAGTGATACTTTCGCCCTTACTCATTATCTCTCTTAACTAATTGAGCGTTTGATCCTGTATCTAACTTCTTTTCTTTCGTTAAATTTTGAGTGAGGGTTTTACTCGTAAATAGCGAAAGAAATGAGAAGATATGAGTAGAGGTAAGTGTTGAATCTTATGTGAGTAAAAGGCGGGAATTTGATTTCCATGCATGTTAACAGTTAACAATTATACTTATCAGGCAGTTGCGAATAATAATAGTAAAGCGGTTACCGCACACCAATAAGAATCCCGGGACTTATTGCGTGGCGTTTTATATAGATAAAGGGACGGGCCTTAAGCCTGTTCCTTTGTACTTGTAAAACAAAAGATACCGCATTAGTATATAGATATATTGCCAAGTTAGGGAGTAGGAAAAAATATGAGTGATATACATAAGAAGATTAAAAAGAAACAGTTTGCGCCGCTGTATTTAATATATGGAACGGAAGCTTATTTTATAAATGAAACAATAAAGCTTATAACGAATGAATCGCTAGCTGAAGAAGATCGTGAATTTAATGTTGTAACGTATGACTTAGAAGAAGCGTATTTAGAAGATGTAGTAGAAGATGCACGGACGCTTCCTTTTTTTGGAGAACGTAAAATATTACTAATTAAATCCCCGTTGTTTTTAACTTCACAAAAAGAGAAATTAGAACAAAATATAAAGATTTTAGAGGAGTATATTGCAGAACCATCTCCATTTTCGCTTGTTGTATTTGTGGCCCCCTATGAAAAATTAGATGAGCGGAAAAAAATCACAAAATTATTAAAGAAAACTGCAGATGTGGTAGAAGCCAATGCGATGCAAGTGCAGGACGTTCGTAAATGGATTGTGGCTCGTGCGGATGAAGTGCATGTACATATTGAGGAAACAGCTGTTGGTTTGCTGTTAGAGCTTGTAGGAAGCAATGTAACGATGTTAGCAAAGGAAATGGACAAGTTGACCCTTTATGTTGGTATGGGAGGAGAAATTACAACAGGACTTGTGGCAGAACTTGTACCAAAATCGGTTGAACAAAATGTGTTTGCGTTAACAGAAAAGGTAGTGAAAAAAGATATTGCTGGGGCTATGCAAATTTTAGATGGATTATTTACGCAGCAAGAGGAACCGATTAAATTATTGGCATTATTAGTAAGTCAATTTCGTTTGCTATACCAAGTAAAAGAATTGCAGCAACGCGGATACGGACAAAATCAAATTGCTTCGCATATTGGTGTTCATCCATACCGAGTAAAGTTGGCGATGAATCAAACGAAACTTTTCTCGTTTGAAGAATTAAAAAAGGTTATTTTAGAATTAGCTGAAGCTGATTATAGTATGAAAACGGGGAAAATGGATAAGAAACTTGTCTTAGAGTTTTTCTTAATGCGTTTAAATCATATTGGATAAAAAATAAAAGCGGAGGCAGCTTGCCAAGAAGCGTAAGGCATTGGAGCACTCGACTGAGAAGCGCTTTTGGCTTCGACCGAGAGTGTGAAATGGCTGGAGTTTCTAGTTGCCGTAGCTGGATAAAATAAAAGCGAAGGCAGCTTGCTAAGAAGCGTAAGGCATTGGAGCGCTCGACTGAGAAGCGCTTTTGGCTTCGACCGAGAGTGTGAAATGGCTGGAGTTTCTAGTTGCCGTAGCTGGATAAAATAAAAAGTTCATGCCGTTTGCTGCGTGAACTTTTTTGTATATAAAAAAACGACCCGAATGGATCGTTTTTAAACGCCTTACGCGTTTACTTGTTTCGCTAAGCGAGACTTTTGACGAGCTGCAGCGTTTTGGTGGATAAGACCTTTACGAGCTGCTTTGTCAAGTTTTTTAGAAGCAGTTTTGAAAGCTTCTTTAGCATTTTCAAGATCGTTATTAGTAACTAAAGCTTCTACAGTTTTAACAGCTGTACGCATGTCAGATTTGATAGAAGCGTTATGTGCACGACGCTCTTCGCTAAGTTTAGCGCGTTTGATAGCAGATTTAATGTTTGCCATACTTTTCACCTCCCTGGTGCGATCGAGTGACTCGATACTTACATAGAACAAGTGATATTCTATCAAACGAAGAAGAGAATTGCAATAGCGAGATCAATGAAATTTCATGTAAAGGAAAGAATGACCTTATATAATTTTGGGGAATCTAACTATATTTACTATGAATTGCGGAGGAGATACGATGAAAGAACCATTAGATTTAAGTAAATACAGTGTTAGAACAGACCTTGCGGTAGAAGCTCATCAAATGTTGCAAGAACGTCAGCAAGAACAAACGGGAATTAAAGGTGTTGTTGTAAAAGAGCGTGAAGAAGAAGGGGTTACGATTACGAAAGTGATCATCGATGAGAGTGCTTCGGAAGCGATGGGTAAAAAGCCTGGAAATTATTTAACGCTTGAAGTGCAGGGGATTCGTCAACAAGATACAGAATTACAACAAAAAGTGGAACGTATTTTTGCAAAAGAATTCTCTCATTTTTTGGAAGAAATTGGAGTCTCTAAAGAGGCAAGCTGTTTAATCGTCGGATTAGGGAATTGGAATGTAACACCAGATGCGCTCGGTCCAATCGTTGTAGAAAATGTGCTTGTGACACGTCACCTTTTCAAATTACAGCCTGAAAGCGTGGAAGAAGGGTATCGTCCCGTTAGTGCAATTCGCCCAGGTGTAATGGGGATTACAGGGATTGAAACGAGTGATGTCATTTACGGCATCATTGAAAAAACAAAACCAGATTTTGTTATTGCGATTGATGCACTTGCTGCTAGGTCTATTGAACGAGTAAATAGTACGGTACAGATTTCAGATACGGGAATTCATCCTGGGTCTGGTGTAGGAAATAAACGAAAAGAACTGAGTAAAGAGACGCTCGGAATCCCGGTAATTGCCATTGGTGTTCCGACGGTTGTAGATGCTGTTTCCATTACGAGCGATACAATTGATTTTATTTTAAAACATTTTGGTCGTGAAATGAGAGAAGGCGATAAACCGTCTCGTTCTTTATTACCAGCCGGCTTTACATTTGGAGAAAAGAAAAAATTAACAGAGGAAGATATGCCGGATGAAAAAAGCCGTAATATGTTTTTAGGAGCAGTCGGTACATTGGAAGAAGAAGAAAAGCGAAAGTTAATTTATGAGGTATTATCACCTCTTGGACATAATTTAATGGTGACCCCAAAAGAAGTAGATGCGTTTATTGAAGATATGGCAAATGTAATCGCGAGTGGTTTAAATGCCGCACTTCATCATCAAATTGATCAAGATAACACAGGTGCATATACGCATTGATGAAAAGGGGCGGCCGAAATTGAGTCGATTTACGCTTCAGTGTATGAGCTGTGTGATTCTGTTTCTTTTTTTTATGATAATGGGAATTGGGATGGCTAATCATGGCTTAAAAAGCATGAAAGGTTATCGGCAACCAACGTATGAACAAGTTGCCCAAATGACGGGAACTGGGAGTGGGGATGTTAATCCCGAAATTTTAGGAGGCATATTTTCGGCACGTGAAAAACAAAAGCAGTTAGAAAATCTCAGAAGCTTTAATGTTGTAGAAGGGTTGGGAATGGGAATTGCGGAATGTATGCGAAGTATCACTAAGTTTAGTACAGATGTAGTAGTTGGAAAAATAAAAGATATTTTTAATTAATTGGGAGAATAAAAAATGGTTGTCTTATAATTTTGTAAGACAACCATTTTTTGTTACAAAAAGGTTTGTCTCTTATGTTTTGCTCGCATAAGATAAAGAGAGAAAGATTTGTCTGATAAGCAGCACTAGTTTTCATTGAATCTTTGCTGCTCTATTGATATAATCAGTGCTAGTGTATATTGGCGAGACTATTAGGAGTTGAGAACATAGATGAATAAAGAAGAAAGAGCAAAAAGGCAGTCTAACATTCGTAACTTCTCCATCATTGCTCATATTGACCACGGAAAGTCAACGTTAGCAGACCGTATTTTGGAGAAAACAAACGCTTTAACACAACGTGAAATGAAAGCTCAGTTACTTGACTCTATGGATTTAGAGCGTGAGCGTGGTATTACAATTAAATTAAATGCAGTTCAATTAACGTATAAAGCAAAAGATGGTGAAGAATATATTCTTCACTTAATCGATACACCAGGACACGTCGACTTTACGTATGAAGTATCTCGTAGTTTAGCGGCTTGTGAAGGTGCAATCCTTGTTGTTGATGCAGCGCAAGGTATTGAAGCACAAACATTAGCAAACGTATATTTAGCGCTTGATAATAATTTGGAAATTTTACCAGTTATTAATAAAATCGATTTGCCGAGCGCTGATCCAGAACGTGTTCGTCAAGAAGTAGAAGATGTAATCGGTTTAGATGCATCGGAAGCTGTACTTGCTTCGGCGAAAGCTGGTATTGGTATTGAAGACATTTTAGAACAAATTGTTGAAAAAGTACCAGCTCCAGACGGCGACCCAGAAGAGCCGCTTCAATGTATGATTTTTGACTCTTTATATGATCCGTACCGCGGTGTAATTGCGTATATCCGTGTTGTAAATGGGACAGTAAAAGTTGGCGATAAAGTACGTATGATGGCAACTGGTAAAGAGTTCGAAGTAACAGAAGTAGGTGTATTCACACCGAAAACAACGCAGCGTGAAGAATTAACAGTAGGTGATGTAGGATTCTTAGCAGCATCTATTAAAAATGTGGGAGACACACGCGTTGGTGATACAATCACACATGCAAAACGCCCAGCAGCAGAGCCATTACCAGGTTACCGTAAATTAAACCCAATGGTATTCTGTGGTTTATACCCAATTGATTCTGCGCGTTATAATGATTTACGTGATGCATTAGAAAAATTGGAATTAAATGATTCTGCACTTGAGTTTGAACCTGAAACATCTCAAGCATTAGGTTTCGGTTTCCGCTGTGGATTCTTAGGTTTACTTCATATGGAAATTATTCAAGAACGTATTGAACGTGAATTCAAGATTGATTTAATTACAACAGCACCAAGTGTTATTTATAAAGTATATTTAACAAGCGGTGAAGATTTGATTGTCGATAACCCATCTAACATGCCAGATCCGCAGTCCATTGACCGTGTAGAAGAACCATTTGTAAAAGCTGCAATCATGGTTCCGAATGACTATGTTGGAGCTGTAATGGAAATTTGCCAAGGTAAACGTGGTACGTTTATTGATATGCAATATTTAGATGAAACACGTGTTACATTGACATATGAAATCCCACTTTCTGAAATCGTATATGATTTCTTCGATCAACTAAAATCAAATACGAAGGGATATGCGTCATTTGACTACGAGTTAATCGGCTATAAACCATCTAAACTTGTGAAGATGGATATTCTTTTAAATTCTGAACAAGTTGATGCATTATCATTTATCGTACATCGTGATTCAGCGTATGACCGTGGTAAAGTAATTGTAGAAAAATTAAAAGAATTAATTCCAAGACAACAGTTTGAAGTGCCAATTCAAGCGACAATTGGGAACAAAGTTGTAGCGCGTTCTACAATTAAAGCGATGCGTAAAAACGTACTTGCAAAATGTTACGGTGGTGACATTTCTCGTAAGCGTAAACTTCTTGATAAACAAAAAGAAGGTAAAAAACGTATGAAGTCTGTTGGTTCTGTAGAAGTACCACAAGAAGCATTCATGGCTGTGTTGAAAATGGATGATAACTAATAAGAAAGGAAGCCGTTTGTGCGGCTTCTTTTTCTGTATCTTTCGTACAAGGAAGAAAGTAAGGATTGCTATAGAGTTAGGAGACGAATGATGTCTGAAAATATTCGAAAAGATATTCAAGAAAAAATGCAAAATGGTGATTTTAATTGTGAAAAAGAATTAACCCTCTCTATTATTAGTGGGAAGTGGAAGGTTGTAATCTTGTGGCATTTAGGTGTAGAAGGACCACATCGCTTTAGTGAGTTGCAACGCTTATTCCCGAACATTTCTCATAAGGTATTGTCTAATCAACTAAAAGAATTAATGGAAGATGGGATTATTGATCGGACGGTATATCCAGAAGTGCCTCCGCGCGTAGAATATTTTATGACGGATTTAGGCATGTCGCTTTTACCAATCGTCGAAATGATGTATGATTGGGGGAAAATGCGGATGAAGCAAATTCGTAATGGGTTAGAGAAGTAAAGGGGCCTCCGAAATGCGGAGGTTTTCTTTTTAGAAAGGTAGGAGTAAAATTTGATGCAAACTGCATATATTCATATTCCGTTTTGTCAGCATATTTGTCACTATTGTGATTTTAATAAAGTTTTTATTGAACGTCAGCCAGTTGATCAATATTTGGAGTATTTAGAGAAAGAGATAATAAATACGGTTCAAAAGGTACCGTTTGAAAATATGAAAACGATTTTTGTTGGGGGCGGGACACCAACAGCATTAAATATGGAGCAGACTAAAAAGTTGCTTGCTATTATTAATCGTCGTTTACGTCCGTTCGCTCCAGAGTGTGAATTAACGTTTGAAGCGAATCCTGGAGATTTACCGAAAGAAAAATTAAACCTATTATTAGAAGGTGGCGTGAACCGAATCAGTTTTGGTGTGCAAACGTTTCGAGATGAATTGCTAGAGAAGATTGGACGTAAGCATACGAGGGAAGATGCATTTGTAGCGATTCGTGAGGCGCAGGAAGTTGGCTTTACGAATATTAATGTTGATTTAATTTACGCGCTGCCAGGACAAACGATAGAAGACGTGAAAGACACACTGGACATTGCTTTTACGCTTGGAGTTCAACATTTTTCTGCATATTCATTAATTGTCGAACCCAAAACAGTTTTTTATAATTTAATGAATAAGGGGAAATTAAGGCTTCCAGGGGAAGATCATGAGGCACGAATGTATGAAATAGTAATGGATGAGATGGAGAAGTACGGTTACCATCAGTATGAAATTAGTAATTTTTCAAAAGAAGGCTATGAAAGTAGGCATAATCTCACATACTGGAATAATGAAACGTATTATGGTTTTGGAGCTGGTGCTCATAGTTATGTAAATGGTGAGCGTATTCAAAATGTCGGGCCCCTTAAACAGTATTTTTCAAAAATCGATGAGACAGGATTTCCTTATTTAGATGTCCATGAGGTAACAAAAATAGAAAAAATGGAAGAGGAATTATTCTTAGGACTTCGAAAAACAAAAGGTGTTTCTAGAATAGGATTTCAACAGAAATTTGGAGTGGAGATGGATGAAATCTTTGCGAGACAGTTACTATATAACAAAGAGCATGGATTGCTAGAGGAAAAAGATGGTCATGTTTGTTTAACGAGACAAGGGAAGTTATTAGGTAATGAAGTGTTTCAATCGTTTTTAGTTGATTAACTTAGATGTTTCATGTATATGAAAAAGTTTTAATATTTCGTGACGTTTCCGTTGACAATTGAATGTCAATTTTGGTAAGTTATTAATAGATTTAGCACTCGAAGACAAAGAGTGCTAACAGAGGTGATGATGAGATGCTTACGGAACGTCAGCTCTTAATTTTACAAACAATTATTGATGACTTTATTGGATCAGCGCAGCCTGTTGGGTCAAGGACGTTGGCTAAAAAAGATGAAATTACATTTAGCTCCGCTACTATTCGAAATGAAATGGCTGATTTAGAGGAACTAGGTTTTATTGAAAAAACACACAGTTCTTCAGGAAGGGTTCCTTCAGAAAAGGGATACCGATTTTATGTAGATCATCTTTTAGCGCCACAGAATTTACCAAACGAGGAGATTGTACAGATTAAAGATTTATTTGCTGAAAGAATTTTTGAAGCAGAGAAGGTTGCACAGCAATCAGCTCAAATTTTATCAGAACTCACAAATTATACGGCGATAGTTCTTGGGCCGAAAGTGAGTACAAATAAGTTGAGAAATGTACAAATCGTTCCGCTTGATCATCAAACAGCAGTCGCAATTATTGTAACAGATACAGGGCATGTGCAAAGCAAAACGATTACCGTTCCGAAATCTGTTGATTTATCAGATTTAGAAAAAATGGTTAATATTTTAAATGAAAAACTATCGGGTGTACCGATGGCGGAATTGCATAATAAAATTTTCAAAGAGATTGTGACGGTTCTGCGTGGCTACGTCCATAATTATGATAGTGCAATAAAAATGTTGGATGGTACATTTCAAGTGCCTTTATCGGAAAAAATATACTTTGGCGGGAAAGCCAATATGCTTTCGCAACCGGAGTTTCATGACATCCAAAAGGTACGTTCCTTGCTAACTATGATTGATAATGAAGCCGCATTTTACGATATTTTGCGTAATAAACAAGTCGGTATTCAAGTGAAAATTGGTCGAGAAAATTCTTCGATTGCTATGGAGGATTGTAGTTTAATCTCTGCAACTTATTCCATTGGTGAAGAACAGATTGGGACCATTGCAATTTTAGGACCAACGAGAATGCAATACTCTCGCGTGATTAGTCTGTTACAATTGTTTACAAGACAATTTACAGACGGCTTAAACGGATTGTATAAATCAAAATAATAAATTCGCTCAAGCGGTGAACATAATCATTGCTGGTGTGTAACATAAAATATGCTTGGGTGCTCATGCTTAGCATGAGCCCAGGTGCCTTTTAAGGAGGTGAAAGTTGTGGAAGAGCGTAACGAACAAGTAGTTGAAGAAGCGCAAAATGAAGAAACTATTACAGCAAAGAGCAGTGAAGAAACTGTGGTAGAAGAAAAAAGTGAAGCGGCTCTTTTACAAGAAAAGGTAGATGAATTGCAAGTGAAACTGACGGAAACGGAAGGGCGCATGCTACGTCTACAAGCTGATTTTGAAAATTATAAGCGCCGTGTTCAAATGGATAAACAGGCTGCTGAAAAATATAGAGCACAAAGTCTTGTTTCAGATATCTTGCCAGCTCTTGATAACTTTGAAAGAGCAATGCAAGTGGAAGCAAATGACGAGCAAATGAAGTCCTTATTACAAGGTATGGAAATGGTGTATCGTCAATTGGTAGAAGCGATGACAAAAGAAGGTGTGGAAGCGATTGAAGCTGTTGGTAAACAGTTTGATCCTCATGAACACCAAGCTGTTATGCAAGTAGAAGACAGTGAATTTGAATCAAACGCGGTTGTGGAAGAATTCCAAAAAGGTTATAGACTAAAAGACCGTGTGATTCGCCCATCAATGGTAAAAGTAAATCAATAATTTACATAAAAGTAGGAGGATTCGCCATGAGTAAAATTATCGGTATTGACTTAGGTACAACAAACTCTTGTGTAGCTGTTATGGAAGGTGGAGAACCAAAGGTTATCCCAAATCCAGAAGGAAACCGTACAACGCCTTCTGTTGTAGCTTTCAAAAATGAAGAGCGTCAAGTTGGGGAAGTTGCGAAACGTCAAGCAATTACAAACCCAAACACAATCATGTCTGTTAAACGTCATATGGGTACAGACTACAAAGTAGAAGTTGAGGGTAAAGAATATACGCCTCAAGAAATTTCTGCGATCATTTTACAAAACTTAAAAGCTTCTGCTGAAGCATACTTAGGTGAAACAGTAACGAAAGCTGTTATTACAGTACCTGCATACTTCAACGATGCAGAGCGCCAAGCAACAAAAGATGCTGGTCGTATTGCTGGTTTAGAAGTTGAGCGTATTATTAACGAACCAACAGCAGCAGCGCTTGCTTACGGTTTGGAAAAACAAGATGAAGAACAAAAAATCTTAGTATATGACTTAGGTGGCGGTACATTTGACGTATCTATCCTTGAGTTAGCTGATGGAACATTTGAGGTTATTTCAACTGCTGGTGACAACCGTCTTGGTGGAGATGACTTTGACCAAGTTATCATCGATCACTTAGTAGCTGAATTCAAAAAAGAAAACAACATTGATTTAAGCCAAGATAAAATGGCGCTTCAACGTCTGAAAGATGCAGCTGAAAAAGCGAAAAAAGATCTTTCTGGTGTAACACAAACACAAATTTCATTACCATTCATTAGTGCTGGGGCTGCTGGTCCATTACACTTAGAATTAACATTAACAAGAGCGAAATTCGAAGAGCTTTCAGCAAGCCTTGTTGAAAGAACGTTAGAACCGACTCGTCGTGCATTAAAAGACGCTGGTCTATCTGCAAGCGAATTAGATCGTGTTATCCTTGTTGGTGGTTCTACTCGTATCCCAGCTGTACAAGAAGCTATTAAACGTGAAACTGGTAAAGAACCATACAAAGGTGTTAACCCTGATGAAGTTGTAGCATTAGGTGCTGCAGTTCAAGGTGGCGTGCTTACTGGTGATGTAGAAGGCGTTCTACTATTAGATGTAACTCCACTTTCTTTAGGTATCGAAACGATGGGTGGCGTATTTACAAAATTAATCGAACGTAATACAACAATTCCAACGAGTAAGTCACAAGTATTCTCAACTGCTGCTGATAACCAACCTGCAGTAGACATTCACGTACTACAAGGTGAGCGCCCGATGTCAGCTGACAACAAAACATTAGGTCGCTTCCAATTAACTGATATCCCACCAGCACCACGTGGTATTCCACAAATTGAAGTAACATTCGATATTGATGCGAACGGTATCGTTAATGTACGTGCAAAAGACTTAGGAACAAGCAAAGAACAAACAATTACAATTCAATCTTCTTCAGGTCTTTCTGATGAAGAAGTAGAGCGTATGGTAAAAGAAGCAGAATCAAATGCTGATGCGGACCAAAAACGTAAGGAAGAAGTTGAACTTCGTAATGAAGCTGACCAACTTGTATTCCAAACAGATAAAGTTGTAAAAGATTTAGAAGGTAAAGTAGATGCAGCTGAAGTGGCGAAAGCAACAGAAGCGAAAGATGCATTAAAAGCGGCAATCGAGAAAAATGATCTTGATGAAATCCGTACGAAAAAAGATGCTCTTCAAGAAATCGTACAACAACTAACTGTAAAATTGTATGAGCAAGCTCAAGCGGCTGCTGGTGCTCAGCAAGCAGAAGGTGCACAAGGTAACGCTGGTGCAAAAAATGACAATGTAGTTGATGCTGAGTTTGAAGAAGTAAAAGAAGACAAGTAATAAAACAAAATAAGTAAGATGACAAAAAGTCAAAGTCAAGCGTGCCTTGACTTTGGCTTTTTTCACGAATAAGAAAAGGGCTTAGTATGAACTAAGTATTTTAGTTAAGGGTCTTACGTTTTTGTTTTTGCATACTGTAAGTAAGGAAACTTTGTTGCAAAGCACTTTCTTTCGGTGTTAAAATTACGTTTATGTGAAAGATTCGGGGGTTACAAATTTATGAATAAAAGAGATTATTATGAGGTGCTTGGCCTTAGCAAGGGCGCATCAAAAGATGAAATCAAAAAAGCATACCGTCGTTTGGCGAAAAAATATCATCCAGACGTAAGTAAAGAAGAAAATGCAATTGAAAAATTTAAAGAAGTACAAGAAGCGTATGAAGTGTTAAGTGATGATCAAAAACGTGCGCAATACGATCAGTTTGGTCATGCGGATCCAAATCAAGGCTTTGGTGGCTTTGGCGGTGGAGATTTTGGTGGTGGATTCGGATTTGAAGACATCTTTAGCTCATTCTTTGGCGGAGGTGGCGGCAGACGTCGTGATCCAAATGCACCACGCCAAGGCGCTGATTTGCAATATCAAGTTACTTTAAATTTTGAAGAAGCTATTTTTGGTAAAGAATTAAATATCGAAATTCCAGTGGAAGATCCTTGTGATACATGTCATGGTAGCGGTGCAAAACCAGGAACTTCAAAAGAGACATGTAAACACTGTTCAGGAACAGGGCAAGTGAGTGTAGAACAAAATACGCCGTTTGGTCGCATTGTAAATCGTCAAGCGTGTAAACATTGTTCAGGAACAGGACAAATGATTAAAGAGAAATGTACAACATGTCATGGATCTGGAAAAGTACGTAAACGTAAAAAAATTAACGTTAAAATTCCAGCAGGTATTGATAATGGCCAACAAATCCGTGTGTCTGGTAAAGGTGAAGCGGGTGTGAACGGAGGCCCAGCTGGGGACTTATATGTTGTTGTTCAGGTAAGAGATCACGAATTCTTCGAGCGTGATGGGGATCATATTATTTGTGAAATGCCATTAACATTCGCACAAGTAGCACTTGGTGCTGAAGTGGAAGTCCCAACGGTTCATGGGAAAATAAAACTAAAAATTCCAGCGGGTACACAAACTGGAACGGAATTCCGTCTAAAAGGAAAAGGGGCTCCAAATGTACGTGGGTATGGACAAGGAGATCAATACGTAGTAGTTCGTGTTGTTGTACCAACGAAATTAACAGCACATCAAAAAGAATTATTGCGTGAATTTGCAGGACAGGAAGATCAAGATGATAGCTTATTTGGAAAGCTTAAACGGGCTTTCAAAGGGGAATAATGGAAATAAAAAATGGAGTTGGTAAATTGTGAAATGGTCAGAAATTAGTATTCATACAACAGAGGAAGCAGTAGAAGCTGTCTCTCATATTTTACATGAAGCAGGTGCTAGTGGCGTAGCGATTGAAGATCCGGCAGAATTAACAAAAGAGCGTGAGCAACAGTATGGAGAAATTTATGCGTTGAATCCAGCTGAATATCCAGAGGATGGCGTGATAATAAAAGCATACTTCCCACAAACGGATTCTTTACATGAAACAGTTGCAAGTGTAAAATCATCTATTGATGTACTTCCATCTTACGACATCGAAATTGGTACAGGAAATATCACGATTAATGAAGTCGATGAGGAAGACTGGGCGACTGCTTGGAAAAAATATTATCATCCAGTTCAAATTTCTGATACATTCACAATTGTGCCGACATGGGAAGAATATACACCGTCTTCTCCAAATGAAAAAATTATTGAGTTAGATCCAGGTATGGCGTTTGGTACAGGGACGCATCCAACAACAACGATGTGTATTCGTGCGTTAGAAAAAACAGTTCAGCCAGGTAATACAGTAATTGATGTTGGAACAGGTTCAGGTGTATTAAGTATTGCAGCAGCAAAATTAGGTGCAGCGTCTGTTCAAGCATATGACTTAGATCCAGTTGCAGTTGAAAGTGCAGAGATGAATGTTCGTTTAAATAAAACGGACGATGTCGTATCTGTAGGACAAAATAGTTTATTAGAAGGTATTGAAGGCCCAGTAGATTTAATTGTAGCGAATTTACTTGCGGAAATTATTCTTTTATTCCCTGAAGATGCAGCGAGAGTTGTAAAGCAGGGCGGACTATTTATTACATCTGGTATTATTGCAGCAAAAGAAAAAATAATTTCTGAAGCTCTAGAAAAAGCTGGATTTACAATTGAAGAAGTTTTAAGAATGGAAGATTGGGTAGCAATCATTGCACGAAATGCGTAATATATAATTTATATTTATAATAAACGTAGAAGTCTCTCGCTGTATAAAGCGAGGGACTTGCCGTTTGTTATATGAAAATGATAACGTTTCGTTCTTTTCGTAAGTATGGACTTACGAAAGGAACGAAACTTTGCTAAGGTGATGAGATGCAACGTTATTTTGTAGAAGAAAAATATGTAAATAATGCAAGTATTCGCATTGTAGGCGATGATGTACATCATATCGCAAGAGTGATGCGCATGTCAGCAGGTGATCACATTTATTGCTGTGTAAACGGTAAAACGGCAATGTGTACAATTGCTGAAATTACCAGTGAATTTGTGGATAGTGCTATTGTAGAATGGGTAGAGGCGTCAAGCGAACTGCCAGTGTTCGTAACGATTGCAAGTGGACTGCCTAAAGGAGACAAGTTAGAGCTTATTTTCCAAAAAGGAACTGAGCTTGGAGCAGCTGCATTTTTACCATTTCAAGCATCTCGTTCTATCGTAAAATGGGATGCGAAAAAAGCAGATAAAAAAGTTGAGCGTTTGAAAAAAATTGTGAAAGAAGCGGCAGAACAATCGCATAGAAGTGAAATTCCAGATGTACAGGCCCCGGCATCATTTAAACAATTGCTTGCGATGAGTAGTGATTATGATGCTTGTCTTGTTGCGTATGAAGAGGAAGCAAAGCAAGGCGAAAAAGCTAATTTTGCGAAGGCTTTAGCAGCACTTGAACGCGGTCAAAGGCTGTTGATTGTATTTGGCCCAGAAGGTGGTCTATCTGAGGAAGAAATTTCTGCGCTTCGTGAACATAAATTTGTACCATGTAGTTTAGGACCGAGGATTTTACGAACGGAAACGGCGCCGCTTTACGCGTTAAGTGCTGCTTCTTATCATTTTGAATTGATGGAGTGATGATTAATGGCAACTGTTGCGTTTCACACGTTAGGTTGTAAAGTAAACCACTATGAAACAGAAGCAATTTGGCAATTATTTAAACAGGGTGGTTATGAAAGAACTGAGTATGAAAAGAAAGCTGATGTATATGTAATCAATACATGTACAGTAACAAATACTGGAGACAAAAAAAGCCGTCAAGTTATTCGACGTGCGGTACGTCAAAATCCGGACGCTGTTATTTGTGTAACAGGATGTTACGCACAAACATCTCCAGCGGAAATCATGGCGATTCCAGGTGTAGATATCGTAGTTGGTACACAAGATCGTGAAAAAATGCTAGGGTATATTGAAGAGTTCCGTAAAGAACGTCAGCCAATCAATGCCGTCCGCAACATTATGAAAACACGTGTATATGAAGAGCTTGATGTACCGTATTTCACTGATCGTACACGTGCATCTTTAAAAATACAAGAAGGTTGTAATAACTTTTGTACGTTCTGTATCATTCCTTGGGCACGTGGTTTAATGCGTTCTCGTGATGGAAAAGAAGTTATTCATCAGGCGCAGCAATTAGTTGATGCAGGGTATAAAGAAATCGTATTAACTGGTATTCATACAGGTGGATACGGTGAAGACATGAAGGATTATAACTTAGCTGGATTACTTCGCGATATGGAAGCAGAGGTAACTGGTTTAAAACGCCTTCGTATCTCTTCAATCGAAGCGAGTCAAATTTCAGATGAAGTAATTGAAGTGCTAGATAAATCTGAAGTAGTTGTGCGTCACTTGCACATTCCGCTGCAATCAGGTTCTAACACTGTACTAAAACGTATGCGCCGTAAGTATACAATGGAGTTTTTCCAAGAGCGTTTAGATCGTTTAAAAGAAGCGTTACCAGGCCTTGCGATTACATCTGATGTAATTGTTGGTTTCCCTGGTGAAACGGAAGAGGAGTTTATGGAAACATATAATTTCATTAAAGAAAACCGTTTCTCTGAATTACACGTGTTCCCTTATTCGAAACGTACAGGAACACCTGCGGCTCGTATGGATGACCAAATTCCCGAGGAAGTCAAAAATGATCGTGTGCACCGCCTAATTGAATTATCAAATCAATTGGCGAAAGAGTATGCTTCTCAATTTGAAGGGGAAGTTCTTGAAATTATTCCAGAAGAGCCTTTCAAAGATGGCGATCGAGAAGGATTATATGTAGGTTATACAGATAATTACTTAAAAGTTGTGTTTGAAGGATCTGAAGAATTAATCGGTAAACTAGTAAAAGTGAAGATTACAAAAGCTGGTTATCCATATAACGAAGCGCAATTTGTTCGTGTTCTTGAAGATGATGTGAAAAAAGAATCAGCAAGCGCGTAATAGGAAAGCATGCAAACGAAAAAGGGTTTGCATGCTTTTTTCTTTGCTGGAGAAGTTAAGATATGAAGATGTAATATTTCATGCTATAATGCTAACCGTTATGGTTGTCAGACGACCGTGTAGTGAAGAAAGGGGCATATGAAAAATGAACTATGCAAAATTAATTGACCACACATTATTAAAACCGGATACAAAAAAAGAAGCGATTGTTACGTTATGTGAAGAAGCAAAAAAGCATGACTTTGCGTCTGTATGTGTAAACCCTACTTGGGTTGAGACTGCAGCTGAATTATTAAAAGGTACAGATGTAAAAGTTTGTACAGTAATCGGCTTCCCGCTTGGGGCGAATACACCAGAAACAAAAGCGTTTGAAACAAAAGATGCAATTGCAAAAGGTGCAACGGAAGTTGATATGGTAATTAACATTGGTGCATTAAAAGATAAAAATGATGAATTAGTAGAGCGTGATGTTCGTGCGGTTGTAGAGGCTGCAAAAGGAAAAGCGCTTGTGAAAATTATTATTGAAACGTGCCTATTAACAGAAGAAGAAAAAGTTCGTGCTTGTAAATTATCTGTAAAATCAGGTGTGGATTTTGTAAAAACATCAACAGGCTTCTCAACAGGTGGAGCAACAGTGGGAGACGTAGCACTAATGAGAAAAACAGTTGGACCAGAAATTGGTGTGAAAGCTTCTGGTGGTGTTCGTAACGGAGAAGATATGGATAGAATGGTAGAAGCAGGAGCGACGCGTATCGGTACAAGTGCAGGCGTAGCTTTAGTGAGTGGAAAAACAGCAACAACGGATTATTAATTTAAAAGTGGAAGTTGTTCGTTCAGAATTGGAGGGTATTGAAGCTGATACTCTTCTTTTATTCTGTCAAATAGTTGACCTGAAGTGACAAAATGTATTATAATCGTAAAAGACATGCTGAAGAAGTGTTTCTTTTTGCATGCTGAAGTTAGTATGTAAGTGTGATGTTTCGGAGGGAGGGAAAGAGAATGTCAAAAACAGTCGTTCGTAAAAACGAGTCTTTGGAGGATGCACTTCGCCGTTTTAAAAGATCGGTTTCTAAAACTGGTACACTTGCTGAAGCAAGAAAGCGCGAGTTTTATGAAAAACCAAGTGTAAAACGTAAGAAGAAATCTGAAGCGGCAAGAAAGCGTAAATTCTAAGAGAGGGTGTAAGTTATGAGTCTTCTCGGTCGTTTAAACGATGATATGAAACAAGCGATGAAGAATAAACAAAAAGAAAAATTAACCGTTATTCGTATGGTTAAGGCTGCTTTGCAAAATGAAGGAATTAAACTGCAACAAACTCTTACTGAAGAAGAGGAATTAACAGTTTTAACTCGTGAAGTAAAACAGCGTAAGGACTCCCTCCTTGAATTTAAAAAAGCGGGTCGTGATGACCTTGTTGATAAACTGCAAAGTGAAATTCAGATTTTAAATACGTATTTACCTGAACAACTAACAGAAGAAGAGCTAGCGAATGTAATTAAGCAAGTAATTTCTGAGGTTGGTGCTGCTTCTAAAGCAGATATGGGTAAAGTGATGAGTGCTGTTATGCCGAAAGTAAAAGGTAAAGCAGACGGATCACAAGTGAATAAGCTGGTTGCACAGCTATTAGCATAAAAAAGCGTCTCATGAGAAATGAGACGTTTTTTTATGCTTTTTTTCTATTTGGACGTGATATTACAAGCCCTTTTTTCATACATATGGGATGAGAGGGGGGTCTTGGAGATGAAGAAATTAGTGCAAATGAAAAATTGGCTAACGAAGCAAATAGACCTACCAGTGGATGTGTTAATGGATCTACCTCGTATTACTCTTGTCGGGCAAGTGCATATTTATATAGAAAATCATCGAGGATTATTAGTATTTACAGATAAAGAAGTACGGTTGTTATTAAAACATGGTCAATTATTAATAAAAGGGCAATCATTTGTGATTAAAACGATTCTTCCAGAAGAACTTTTGTTGGAGGGGAATATTGAACAAGTAATGTTTTTAGAAAGTGAGAAGAAAGATACACCATAATAAAACTTCCATTAGTGAAGTTTTTCTTCTTATCTCGCTTCGTACGAGCTATTTGAATGTTAAAAGTTGAAAAAAGCACTATGAAAATAGTCGCATAACACCTGTGCTTTTGAGAAAGGTAGTGGGGGCTGACGATGAAAAATCAATGGTTTACACGATGGGTTGGATATGTGAAGGTTCGAATTGAAGGTAGAGGAGCGGAGCGTTTTATTAATGAATGTGTGCGTAGAAATTTAGTTGTATGGGATGTAAAAAAGATTGCAGAAGATACATTAGTATTTTTTATGTTACTTCGTGATGTGAAACGGCTGAGACCGATTTATCGAAAAAATGAATGCGAGCTATACTTTATTGGACGTTTCGGTTTTCCGTTTTGGAATAAGCGATTGCTTAAGAATAGTGGTTTTCTAATTGGGTTTCTTATCTTTTTTTTCGGTATGATTGCTTTATCAAACATGGTCTGGAAAATTGAGATTACAGGGGCGAAACCGGAAACAGAATATATTCTTATGAAAGAATTGGACAAAATGGGCATTAAAAAAGGAAGATTGCAATTTCAAATGCCGAGTGTAGAGGATGTTCAACGTCATTTAACAGATAATATTAATGCAATTACGTGGGCTGGTTTAGAGATAAAGGGAACAACATATCATTTTAAAATCGTTGAAAAAAATGAGCCGGAGAAGGAGAAAGAGCAAAAGCCACAACATTTAGTTGCAAAAAAAGAGGCGATAGTTACAAAAACATTTGTGGAAACTGGAAAACCAGTTGTAATGAAAAATGATTATGTGCAAAAGGGACAACTTCTTGTGTCAGGAATGTTTGGAAAAGAGGATAATCCAACGATTGTTTCTGCTAAAGGAATTGTATATGGCGAAACATGGTATGAATCTGAAGTGACAGTTCCTTTAAAAACAACGTTTCAAGTGTATACAGGAAATTCATATAATGAGCATTATCTTCGTTTTGGAAGTGTTAAAATAAAAATATGGGGATTTCAGCATGATAAGTATAAGCGGCCTCGTACTGAGAATATCAAACATGATGTGAAACTATTCGGTTTTTCATTGCCTATTTCTTATGAGAAGGAAATTGTGCGTGAAGAGGAAGAAGCGAACCGTGAATATACAGAAAAACAAGCGATGCAAGTAGCAAAGGAAATGGCTGCAAAAGAACTAAAGAAAAAATTGGATGAACATGCTATGATTGTAAGTGATAAGATTTTGCGTAAAGAGGTTGAGGTAGATCATCTAAGAGTGACATTACATTATACAGTGATTGAAAATATTGCAGAGCCACAACCGATATCTGAATCCGACATTCAAGGAGACTGAGTAATGGCAGAACAATTAGTAGAAATGAATCAACAAGTGGAAAATCATAATGAAGCAATTGCTCTATTTGGAGTGAATGATGCACATTTGAAAGTAATTGAGCGAGAACTTGCTGTATCTATCGTAACGCGAGGTGAATCTGTCCGTGTATCTGGAACAGATGAAGCGGTGGTGCTTGTTGAAAAAATCTTACAGCAATTACTTGCTGTTATTCGTAAAGGTGTATCAATCTCTGAACGAGATGTTGCATATGCAATTCAGCTTGGTCGGCAAGGAAAAATAACTCATTTTGAAGAGCTATATGAAGAGGAAATTTTTAAAACAGCAAAAGGTAAATCCATCCGTATGAAAACAATGGGGCAAAGACAGTACATTCATGCGATGAAGAAGAATGATATTGTATTTGGAATAGGGCCTGCTGGTACAGGGAAGACGTATTTAGCTGTGGTAATGGCTGTACGAGCATTAAAGCAAGGGTATGTAAAAAAGATTATTTTAACGAGACCAGCTGTAGAAGCAGGGGAAAGCTTAGGTTTTTTACCAGGTGATTTAAAAGAAAAGGTAGACCCTTATTTACGTCCTTTATACGATGCACTTCATGATATTCTTGGGCAAGAATATACGCAGCGTATGCTAGAGAGAGGAACGATTGAAATTGCACCTCTTGCGTATATGAGGGGGCGTACGTTGGATGATTCATTCGTTATTTTGGATGAAGCTCAAAATACAACTGGTGCTCAAATTAAAATGTTTTTAACTCGCCTAGGCTTTAGCTCAAAAATGGTTGTTACTGGCGATCCATCACAGGTTGACTTACCAAAGGGAGTAAAGTCAGGTCTTTCAATTGCTGCAAACGTTTTATCAGGAGTATCAGGTCTTTCATTTGTTATATTAGAACAATCAGATGTTGTAAGACATCCCCTTGTGCAGCGGATTATCGAGGCATATGATAAAATGGAATGATCCTATTTGTAAGGATCATTTCTTTTTGTATGATAGAGATAGAGGAAAGGGTTGGCGAATAGCTTATTTTTTACTATCATTAAAGGATGGACAAGTAGATTTATGTATTTGTGAGTGTACAATACAATTTAAAAGCCTGCTTGTAAAAAGCTTGATTGGTGAGGATTAATCATTAGTGGAGATGAAGAAAGTTCTCGATTAATTAAAGTTTCACTTTATGTCTGGAGAGGAGAAGGTATTGAAATCATGTCAAGATCTCAAGAAATTTCTAGGTGGTTTCGTAACATACAACATTCGAAAAAATTAAGCTGGATTTCTTATATTTTATTAGGAGCGGTACTGTTTTTTGCACTTATGAACAATGTGAAACCAGAACAACTAGATGTTAAAATGCTATCTATTTCTAAACAAACAATCCACTCTCCTATTAAAATTGAAGATAAAGTAACGACAGATAGAAAAAAGAGGGAAGCCGCTCAAAAGATTGAAGATCAATATACATATCGAAGCGAATATAAGCAAAATAAAGTGGATATTGTAAATTCTGTCTTTGATGCGATAAAAGAAGTGGAAGCTGAAACGAAGCCTGCCGGTCCTGATGAACAGAAAAAGATTTCTGCTGCGGAACGATTAGAAAAGCTTAAAAAGAAATTGCCGGCTGATTTGACAAAAAGTTTATCTGATTCTGTACTGTTGCAGTTTGTAAATGCTGAGCCAGATCAATTGTCATTGGCGAGGGATGCTGTGGTAACAGCAATTAATAATATTATGAGTACGCACATTAAAATGAATGAAGAAAATGATGCGAGAGAACGATTTGTTAATGAAATACGCAATGTTAATGTAAATAGTGATTTGAAAGAAGCACTTAATGTACTTGGAAAATATGCAATTGAAGCGAATTATTTCTATGATTCAGTTGCTACAAAAGAACGAAAGCAAATGGCGATGGATGCGGTAGCACCAGTGTATATTTTACAAGGACAAATTCTGGTTAAGGAAGGCGACACAATTACAAGAGAAGTATACGATCAGTTAAAATTGGTTGGACTTCTCGAACAAGGGAATACATTCCAACCATTTGTAGGATTAGCAATCATTATTGGTGTACTCGTATTCTTTATGCATAAACAATTTGAATCGTTTTTAAAATTGAAAAGAGAAGAAAAACCGTATATTTTAGCGTATACAACAATTGTAGCAATTACAGTTGTTTTGATGAAAATTATTAGTTTGTTTCAAAAGTTGGAATATGCAGGAATCGCGTATGTTGTTCCGGTCGCGATGGGAACAATATTGGTAAAATTAATGATTGGTGATCGTTTTGTTTTTATAACAAGTATGATCTTCTCTGTATGTGGGAGTATCCTGTTTAATGAAGGTGTAACGAGTACACTGAATTATAGTGTAGGTATTTACGTTTTACTGAGTTCTTTATCTGTTAGCATCTTTTTGAGAGAGAAAAACAGACGTACAATGATCTTGCAAGCTGGTATCCTTGTTTCCGTTTTGAATGTAGTTGTATTAGCTGCCCTATTACTTTTACGAAATGGAAATTTCTCACCGCTTGAAATTAGTTCGCAATTATTAATGGCTGCAGCTTCTGGTATCATTTCATCTATTTTAGCTATGGGTATTTTACCGTATTTAGAGAGTGGTCTTGGTATTGTATCAAGTATGAAGCTTATGGAGCTTTCAAGCCCGAATCATCCACTCCTTCGTAAGATTTTATTAGAAGCACCGGGAACGTATCATCATAGCGTTATGGTTGCTAATCTTTCTGAGGCAGCTTGTGAGGCGGTTGGAGCAAATGGAGTTTTAGCACGTGTTGGTGCGTATTATCACGATATCGGAAAAACGCTGCAACCTCATTTCTTTATAGAAAACCAAATGGGGATTGAAAACCCGCATGATAAATTAGATCCTGAAACGAGCAGAGATATTATCATTGCTCATGTGACAAATGGAGTAAAAATGTTAGAAGAACATCATATTCCACAAGAAATTATTGATATTGCAGGACAGCATCATGGAACAACATTACTTAAATATTTTTACTATAAAGCAATTAAAGAAGATAAAGAGAAATATACAGAAGAAATGTTCCGTTATCCAGGATCAAAAGCGACGTCAAAAGAATCTGCGATTGTTGGGATTGCTGACAGCGTTGAAGCGGCAGTGCGTTCCATGAACCATCCAACACCAGAACAAATTAATAATTTAGTACAAAGTATTATAAAAGATCGCTTGCAGGATGGCCAATTTAGTGAATGTAATTTGACATTTAAAGAATTACAAATTGTTGGAAAAACTTTGTGTGAAACGTTAAACGGTATTTTCCATTCTCGTATTAAATATCCGGAGCCGCCGGAAGAAAAGGTGAAAGAATGAGTTTGTTAATAGATTTTTTTGATGAAACAGAAGAAGTGAAAGAAGAATATGTGAATATGATTCGCGATTTGTTAGAGCAAGCCGCACGAATGGAGAACGTAGAAGATGGAACAGAGCTTTCTGTTACATTTGTTGATAATAAACGTATTCAAGAAATTAATCGTGATTATCGTGATAAAGATCAACCGACAGACGTTATTTCTTTTGCGATGGAGGATATGGGAGAGGGAGAGATGGAGATCGTTGGCGCGGAAATGCCACGTATGTTAGGGGATCTTATTATTTCTATCCCAAGAACGAAAGAACAGGCTGAAGAATATGGACATTCCTTTGATCGTGAGCTAGGTTTTTTAGCGTTACATGGATTCCTACATTTACTTGGTTATGATCATATGACAGATGAAGACGAAAAAGAAATGTTTGGAAAGCAAAAGGAAATTTTAGAGGTATTTGGATTAGGGCGATGAAAAAAGGAAAGCTTATAAATAGTTTCGGATATGCTATAGCTGGCATATACTTTTGTCTTCGTCACGAAAGAAATATGAAAATTCATTTTGGGGCCGCAGTTATTGTTATATGCTGCGGCTTTTATTTCCATGTAACGATAACGGAATGGCTCATATTACTCATTACAATTGGAATTGTAATGAGTTTGGAAATGGTTAATACGGCAATTGAAAAAACGGTTGATTTAGCTACTGAAGATTTTAAACCACTTGCTAAAATTGCAAAAGATGTTGCTGCTGGATCAGTACTGTTATTTACTGTTATCGCTGTTATAATTGGTGCTATTATCTTTTTACCTTATATGGTATAGTTGCATTCCAAAGTTTTTGTTATGCTTTGGTAGCGTTCAAAACACCATTAATAAAAGTTTCATTTTATCTTTTCACAATTGAAAGCGGAAAGGATGCGAGAGCATGAACAGCAAAGAATTAATTCAAGAAGCAATCGAAGCGCGTAAACAGGCGTACGTACCATATTCTAAGTTTCAAGTAGGTGCGGCATTATTAACGGAGGACGGAAAGGTATACCGAGGATGTAATGTTGAAAACGCATCATATGGATTATGTAATTGTGCAGAAAGAACCGCTTTATTTAAGGCGATTTCTGAAGGAGATAAAGCATTTGTAGCGATAGCGGTCGTAGCAGATACGAACCGTCCGGTACCTCCATGTGGAGCATGCCGTCAAGTTATGATAGAATTATGTAAACAGGATACGAAAGTATACTTATCAAATTTACATGGTGACATTCAGGAGACGACGGTCGGGGAATTGTTACCAGGAGCATTTTTAGCGGAGGATTTACATGAATAGAAAAGGTTATAAATCAGGTTTTGTCTCTATAATCGGAAGACCGAATGTTGGAAAGTCTACATTTTTAAATCGTATTATCGGTCAAAAAATTGCGATTATGAGTGACAAACCACAAACAACTCGTAATAAAATTCAAGGTGTATACACAGAAAATGATTCACAAGTCATCTTTATTGATACGCCAGGAATACATAAGCCGAAGCATAAACTAGGCGACTTTATGGTGAAAATGGCACAAACGACATTAAAAGAGGTTGACATTGTGCTGTTTATGGTCAACGCAGCTGAAGGTTTTGGGCGTGGTGAAGAATTTATTATCGAAAAACTACAAGAAACAAAACAACCAGTATTTCTAGTAATCAATAAAATTGACCAAGTTCATCCAGAGAAATTGCTGGAATTAATTGATCAATATCGTAAGTTACATGATTTTGCAGAAATTGTACCGATTTCTGCGTTAGAAGGTAATAATGTTGAATCGTTAATTGGAGCGATTAAGAAGTATTTACCAGAAGGACCGCAATACTATCCGGACAACCAAGTAACAGATCATCCGGAGAGGTTTATTATTGCAGAACTGATTCGCGAAAAGGTGCTCCATTTAACACGTGAGGAAGTGCCGCATTCGGTAGCGGTTGTTATCGATGCGATTCAAAAGCGTGAAGGCGGAGCGGTCTATGTGAACGCGACAATTATTGTAGAGCGCCCTTCACAAAAAGGGATTATTATTGGAAAACAAGGGAAGATGCTGAAAGAAGTTGGGAAGCGGGCTCGTTTTGATATTGAAGCGCTTCTCGGTTCAAAAGTATTCTTAGAAGTATGGGTAAAAGTGCAAAAAGATTGGCGCAATAAAATGTCCCAGCTTCGTGATCTTGGTTTCCGTGAAGATGAGTATTAATAAAAATTAGGAAAAATTTTTCTCACATGAAAATGGACAAAATGGGTCATTTTAATAACAACAAAAGAAATTGGTTTATATGCTACTCTTACTGAGAAAGGTGGATTCTTATGCTAGATTTTACCTGGAAGTTTTTCTCCAAGACAGGAAGCATTGAAACGTATTTGCTTTTGAAGGAAATGGAAAAAGACGTAAACGATGAGATGGATCAACATGAAGAGGAGCTAGCGCATCTAGATTCTCCAATTTCTTGACCCGTTTTGTTCAAACCTTGGATGGTGACGAACATGTTTCAAAAAGTTGAGGGAATTGTCATCCGGACAACAGATTACGGAGAAACGAATAAAATTGTTACGATATTCTCCCGTGAACTTGGAAAGGTAAGTGCAATGGCAAGAGGGGCGAAAAAACCGAAAAGTAGGTTAGCATCTATTTCGCAACTTATGACACATGGTCACTTTCTGATTCAAATGGGGTCTGGACTTGGGACTTTGCAGCAAGGTGAAATAATTTCATCGATGAAAGAAATTCGTGAGGATATATTTTTAACTGCATATGCATCATTTATCGTTGAATTGACTGATAAAGCAACTGAAGATAAGAAACATAATCCGTACTTATTTGAAATGCTATATCAAACGTTGCACTATATGTGTGAGGGTGTTGATTCCGAAGTATTGTCGTTAATTTATCAAACGAAAATGCTCCCTGTACTCGGGATGCATCCATATTTTGATACATGTGCCATTTGTCACCAAGAAACAGATTTTGTCGCCTTCTCTGTCCGAGAAGGCGGTTTTCTGTGCTCGCGTCATGCTGAGCAAGATCCGTACCGTATTCCAGTGGGAGAGGCCGTTCATAAATTGTTACGTCTCTTTTATCATTTTGATTTAGCTCGCCTTGGCAATGTATCTGTCAAAGATGGAACGAAGCGACAAATGCGTACAGTATTAAATACATATTATGATGAATATTGTGGAATCTATTTGAAATCAAGACGTTTTCTGGAGCAACTTGATAAATTTCGGATATAACGAGGACCATATGTAGGTCCTTTTTACATACTTTCTTTTTCGAAAAGCATATTTAGTATATAATATTTAAGAGATAGTATAACTTTTTTCGTTTTGCATTGAAGGTGGTGATTATCATAGAACTGAATAAACGGCAAGAACATATCATTCAGATTGTAAAAGATCACGGTCCTATTACAGGGGAATCAATTGCGGCACAGTTAAATTTAACACGTGCAACGTTAAGACCTGATTTAGCGATTTTAACGATGGCAGGTTATTTAGAAGCACGTCCGCGTGTGGGGTATTTTTATACAGGGAAAACTGGGGGACAGTTATTATCAGAAGCAGTTAAGAAAGTTAAGGTGCAAGATTATCAATCTAGGCCGGTAGTTGTTGATAAAAATATTTCCGTATACGACGCGATTTGCACTATGTTTTTAGAAGACGTAGGTACTTTGTTTATTGTAGAGCAAGCAACGCTTCTAGTTGGGGTAGTTTCTCGTAAAGATTTATTACGTGCAAGCTTAGGAAAGCAGGATTTAACATCACTTCCGGTTAATATTATCATGACTAGGATGCCAAATATCGCAATGTGTCGTAGGGAGGACTCTCTATATGATGTTGCGATGGAATTAATAGAAAGACAGATTGATGCGATGCCAGTTGTAAAAGACACAAAACAAGGATTAGAAGTTGTTGGTAGAATTACAAAAACAAATATTACGCGAGCGTTTGTAAATTTAGTAAACAATGATTAAATGTAATTTGTTTAAAGTGAGGTAATGTAATGGATAATAAAATCGTATATGTCGTATCTGATTCTGTTGGAGAGACGGCTGATTTAGTTGTTCGAGCTGCAATGGGACAGTTTCCATTCGCTCCTGATATTAGACGTGTACCCTATGTGGAAGATGTGGGGACATTAAAAGAAGTAATTTCAATTGCAAAGAGTAACCAAGCGCTGATTTGTTTTACGTTAGTAAAACCTGACATGCGTCAATATTTGTTAACAGAAGCGGCAAAAGAGGGAGTAGAGGCCTATGATATTATTGGCCCTCTTATTGATCAAATTGAAGAAATTACAGGACAAGTTCCAAGGTATGAACCAGGTGTTGTCCGCAGATTAGATGAAGAATATTTTAAAAAGATTGAAGCAATCGAGTTTGCTGTTAAATATGATGATGGTAGAGATGCACGCGGGATTTTAAAGGCTGATATCGTTTTAATTGGGGTGTCCCGTACATCAAAAACACCACTTTCACAGTATTTAGCTCATAATAAACGATTGAAGGTTGCGAATGTACCTCTTGTACCAGAAGTAGATCCGCCTGAAGAATTATATCAAGTTGCAAAAGAAAAATGTTTTGGTTTGAAAATTACGCCGGATAAGTTAAATCATATTCGAAAAGAGCGATTAAAATCACTTGGGTTAAGTGATGGAGCAACATACGCGAATATCAATCGTATTAAAGAAGAAATTGATCACTTTGAGAAAGTAGTAAGTAGAATAAACTGTCAAGTAATTGATGTATCTAATAAGGCGATTGAGGAAACGGCGAATATTATTGTGAATGCAGTGCAAAACCAAAGAATGTTTTAGCACATTTACCAAAGGTGAATGTGCTTTTTTCGCTCAAAATAAAGGGCATGCATTCTTAGTATTTTTTATTTCACGCTAGAATGATTGAACCTATATTCTTTTCTTCTGTATTCATGTTAGATAGGAAAATTTATTGCCTATCAATAGAATAATAAAATTTTAAAGGATATGTAGCGAAGTTAGAGAAAATATATTATAATAAAAAATTGTGATAAAAACGTACATTTTACGTTTAGACTTTAATTTTTCAGAATAAACTAGGGATAGGATTTACGGAAAAGGTATATATTTACGTAAAATCGACAAAAATCTGAACAAGAAAACGCACATTATGGAAGGATTCACAGAAGGGATGTAGAATACAGAAATATGCAAAACATCAGTAAGATATTAGTTGATGCAGATGCATGTCCCGTGAAGGATGAAATTGTGCGAGTGGGAACAAAATTTCATGTCGAAATTTTGTTTGTCGCATCCTACGCCCATCGTTCGAGAAAACAGCAAGGGAATTGGATTTATGTAGATTCTGAGCAAGATGAGGTGGATTTTTATATTTATAAACATGCCAAAGCTTCGGATCTCGTGATCACACAGGATATGGGACTTGCTGGTCTTCTTGTCAAAAAAGGAGTATATGTATTATCTCCACGGGGTACATTTGTGACAGATGAGCAAATGGATACAATTTTATATAGTAGGTATGTATCTGCGAAGCTACGCAGACAAGGGACTTATACAAAAGGTCCAAAATCATTTACAAAGCGTGATCGACAGTACTTTCTAACAAATTTAGAAAAAATATTGTCGAATTATAAAGGAATCTTTTAATTTGTATCGAATACAAAATACGACACGGAGATGGAGTTATGGGGAACAGAATTCCCGAAGAAGTTGTTGAACAGATTCGGACATCATCCGATATCGTAGAAGTGATTGGTGAGTATGTTCAGCTGAGAAAGCAGGGGCGCAATTATTTTGGACTTTGTCCATTTCATGGTGAGAATTCTCCCTCGTTTTCAGTTTCATCCGACAAGCAAATTTTCCATTGTTTCGGATGTGGAGAGGGTGGAAATGTTTTTTCTTTTCTTATGAAAATGGAAGGACTTTCTTTTATAGAAGCTGTGCAAAAGCTTGGAGAAAGAAATGGCGTTGCGGTTGCAGAGTATACATCAGGGCAAGGGCAACAAGAAAATATATCTGATGACAATGCCATCATGTTACAAGCACATGAACTTCTGAAAAAGTATTATCATCATTTATTGGTAAATACAGAAGAGGGGAATGAAGCTCTTTCGTATTTATTAAAACGTGGTATTACAAAAGAGATGATTGAGAAGTTTGAAATTGGTTATGCATCACCAGCTTGGGATGATGCAGCGAAAATATTGCAAAAAAGAGGTTTTTCGCTGTCTCTTATGGAACAAGCAGGTCTTCTTGTAAGAAGTGAGAGGGATGGCAGTCATCATGATCGTTTTCGTGGAAGGGTCATGTTTCCAATTCACACACTGCAAGGGAAAGTTGCAGCGTTTAGTGGAAGGGCGTTAGGAGATGATACTCCGAAATATTTAAACAGCCCAGAAACACCTATTTTTTACAAAAGTAAGTTGCTGTATAACTTCCATCAAGCAAGGCCGTTTATCAGAAAAAGAGGGCAAGTTGTTCTATTTGAAGGATATGCTGACGTATTAGCTGCTGTAAAGAGCGGGGTTGAAGAATCAGTTGCAACGATGGGAACAGCTTTAACAGAAGAACAAGCGAAACTTCTGCGGCGTAATGTTGAAACTGTTGTTCTTTGCTATGATGGTGATAAAGCAGGAAGAGAAGCGACAATGAAAGCAGGCCAATTGTTATTACAAGTTGGTTGTCAAATAAAGGTTACTTCATTGCCAGATAAGCTTGATCCTGATGAATATGTGCAACAATATGGAACAGCGGCGTTTGAAAATCTTGTAAAGGCTAGTATAAGTTTTGTTGGATTCAAAATAAATTACTTGCGTTTAGGGAAAAATTTGCAAGATGAGTCTGGTAAAGAAGAATATGTGAAAAGTGTTTTAAAAGAGTTAGCATTATTGCAAGATGCAATGCAAGCGGAGTCATATTTAAAATCATTATCACAAGAATTTGCTTACTCAATGGAAACACTTTTAGGCCAATTGCACCAATATCGCAAAGAACAAAAGATACAGCAAAAACAAACGAAGCAAATTTCTAAGCTGACTCAAATTGTTCAGGCGAAACCGAAATTTTCAGGTTTTGAAAGGGCAGAAAGAGAGCTCATTTACCATATGCTACAAAGTGCAGAAGTTGCTTTCCGCATTGAACCTCATATAGAAGATTTTCATACAGAAGAACATAAAGGGATTTTATATGAACTATACGCATATTATGAAAAGGGAAATGAACCTTCAATCGGAAATTTCTTAAGCTGGCTCTCTGATGAAAAGTTGAAAAATATTATCACTAACATTTCAACGGATGAATTTATTAATCCAGAATACACAGAAGAAGTGTTACAAGGTCATTTAGAGGCGTTAAAACGTCATAAGGAAAAGCTTGAAAAGATGAAAATTATCTTTGAATTAAAGCAAATGGAAAAAACAGATCCTGTAGAGGCTGCTAAATATTATGCAGCATATTTACAAAATCAAAAAGCAAGAAAATAGCTTTTTCGATAAAATTTTAGTATAATGAATGTTTGTATCTCGCGTAAGGAGGGGAACAGATGGCTGACAAACCAGCTCGTTCTAAACAAATTGAAACTGAAATGACCCTTGAGCAAGTGAAAGAACAACTCACTGAGCTCGGAAAAAAACGTGGCGTTCTTACATATGAAGAGATTGCAGAACGCATGAGTGGATTTGAAATTGAATCCGATCAAATGGATGAATATTATGAATATCTAGGTGAACAAGGGATTGACCTAGTTGGTGACAACGACAACGATGAAGGTCCTAATACTCATCAAATCTCAAAGACAGAAGAAGAATTTGACTTAAATGATTTAAGCGTACCACCTGGTGTGAAAATCAATGACCCTGTTCGCATGTATTTAAAAGAAATCGGCCGCGTTGACTTACTATCTGCTGAAGAAGAAATTCGACTTGCAACGCGTATTGAAGAAGGCGATGAAGAAGCGAAGCGCCGTCTTGCGGAAGCGAATTTACGTCTGGTAGTAAGTATTGCAAAGCGATATGTTGGCCGAGGTATGCTTTTCTTAGACTTAATTCAAGAAGGGAATATGGGTCTAATTAAAGCGGTTGAAAAGTTCGATTATCGTAAAGGATTTAAATTTAGTACGTATGCAACTTGGTGGATTCGCCAAGCGATTACACGTGCCATTGCAGACCAAGCGAGAACAATTCGTATTCCAGTTCATATGGTTGAAACAATTAATAAATTAATCCGTGTACAGCGTCAATTGTTACAAGATTTAGGACGTGAACCATCTCCAGAAGAAATTGGTGAAGAAATGGATCTTGCTCCAGAAAAAGTACGCGAAATTTTAAAGATTGCACAGGAGCCGGTTTCTCTTGAAACACCAATTGGTGAAGAGGATGACTCCCATTTAGGTGACTTCATTGAAGACCAAGAAGCAACATCACCTGCAGATCATGCAGCGTATGAACTGCTAAAAGAACAATTAGAAGATGTGTTAGATACATTAACAGATCGTGAAGAAAATGTTCTACGTCTTCGTTTCGGTTTAGATGATGGACGAACTCGTACGCTTGAAGAAGTTGGAAAAGTATTCGGCGTAACGAGAGAGCGTATTCGTCAAATTGAAGCAAAAGCGCTTCGTAAATTAAGACATCCAAGCCGTAGCAAACGTCTAAAAGATTTCTTAGAATAGGGTTCTTTCTAAGTTTACTTCACATTTGTGAAGTAAACTTTTTTATTTTGTTAATTTTTGTTAAAATTTAGTTGTCAGTAACGATTACAATTCTTGTAATTTATTTTACAGAATTGTCTTTTGATTTGCAAATGCTCATTTTTCGATTTTTCGATTAATTTCGTTTATTCTATACAAAAATATATGTAGAAAAACAAAAAATATGATGAAAAGCGTTGATATTTATCAAAATAATATGTGATAAAAGGAAGAAAGTAAATAAACTGAATTTATGGAATATTTGTAACAACTGATAGTTTTGTCTTTTCTGATAGAGCGTTTTCAAGTACAATGGAAATAACTGAATCATCTAATTATTAGGGGGCATAGAGGGGGGAGAAGAAATATGAAACGTAATCCGTTGATTCCGTTTGCACTCATTGCTGTACTAGGAATTGTTATTATGTTTGTATTTTCGTTTGAGGGATTGTATAAATCAAAAGAACTAGCTGAAGCGAAAAAAAATGGAGGGAAAACTACACAAGCGGCATCAAAACCAGAGGACATTGTGAAGCAAAATTGTACGAGTTGTCATGGTGATCAGTTGCAAGGTGCTGTGGGGCCGAATTTACAAAAAATTGGCGGAAAACTCTCTAAAGATGAAATTAAAGAAGTGATTTCAAAAGGAAAAGGAAACATGCCACCGAATTTAATTCCGGCAGATCAAGCTTCTAAAGTAGCAGACTGGTTAGCGAAGAAAAAATAAAGTTTAAAAAACAAGTCTTTTGCTTATAGCAAAAGGCTTGTTTTTCTTGTCTTTTCTTTCTAGAATACGATTAGATAAAGGAATTGTTTTATTCCTTTACTTGCAACAACTACTGTAAATTCATTATCATGGAGACAGACTGACAAGAGAAGGAGTAATGGAAATAAATGAATGAAGTGAAGCTTTCCAAAAGATTAGAAGAAGTAGTACGGGAGATTCCAGTAGGATCTACAGTTGCGGATATTGGTTCTGATCATGCGTATTTACCGTGCTATACAATTATAAATAATATTGCTACAAAGGCAGTAGCAGGAGAAGTGGTAGATGGACCGTTCCGTTCTGCGCAAGCTACGGTAGCTGAGAGCGGCTTGCAAGAAAAAGTAGATGTTCGTAAAGGGAATGGTCTAGCTGTTATTACACCAGGAGAAGTCGATGTTATTACAATTGCTGGCATGGGTGGAGCGTTAATTCGTGATATTTTAGAGAGTGGAAAAGAGAAGCTAAGTGGTGTAACCCGCTTGATTTTACAACCTAATATTGCAGCGCATCATATTCGTGAATGGTTTATTGAAAATGGCTGGGAGCTTATCCATGAGAAAATTATAAAAGAAGATGGAAAGATTTATGAGATTTTAGTGGGAGAAAAAGGTGATCCACTCACTCCTTATCATGAAGACAAACAAGCTGAGCTATTTATCGGACCATTTTTGATGAAGGAAAAAAGTGATGCGTTTGTAGAAAAATGGGAAAATGAACTAAAAAACTTTCAAAATATCTTGAAGCAGCTGGAACGTGCGACAGAATCGGAAGATACAAAAGCGAAACGGATTGAAGTAGTCGAGAAAATGAAAATGATAGAGGAGGTTTTATCATGAGTAAAATTCCAAATGGTCATGAAGTGATTTCTTTATTTGAAAGCATGTATCCAAAACATCTAGCAATGGAAGGTGACAAGATAGGCTTACAAATTGGGGCGTTAAATAAGCAGGTCGGGCATGTATTGATTGCACTGGATGTTACAGAAGCGGTTGTAGAAGAAGCGATTCAAATAGGAGCAAATGTAATTATTGCTCATCACCCGCTTATTTTTAATCCATTAAAAGCAATCCATACAGATAAGGCGTATGGGCGGATTATTGAAACTTGCATCAAAAATGATATCGCTGTTTATGCGGCGCATACAAATGTCGATGTCGCAAAAGGTGGGGTGAATGATTTACTTGCAGATGCATTAGGCTTGCAAAATACAGAAGTACTTGTTCCGACATACTCGGAAGAAATGAAAAAAATTGTTGTGTTTGTGCCTGTAACACATGCTGAAGATGTTCGCAAAGCTCTCGGAAATGCTGGAGCTGGATATATCGGTAACTATAGCCACTGTACGTTTAATAGCGAAGGAATAGGTACATTTATACCTCAGGACGGAACAAATCCTTATATAGGCGAAACTGGACAGTTAGAGCGTGTGGAAGAGATAAGGATCGAAACAATTATTCCAGCTTCACTGGAGCGAAAAGTAGTAAAAGCAATGTTAACAACACATCCATATGAAGAAGTTGCCTACGATGTATACCCGCTTGATAATAAGGGGGAGACATTGGGGCTTGGAAAGATTGGATACTTGCAAGAAGAAATGACATTAGGGAAGTTTGCTGAACATGTGAAATCGGCATTAGATGTAAACGGAGCGCGAGTTGTTGGGAAATTAGACGATAAAGTACGGAAAGTAGCAGTGCTTGGCGGTGATGGGAATAAATATATTACGCAAGCAAAATATAAAGGAGCAGATGTGTATGTGACAGGCGATATGTATTATCATGTTGCACACGATGCGATGATGCTTGGATTAAATATTGTTGACCCAGGACATAATGTGGAAAAAGTGATGAAACAAGGTGTACAAAAACAATTACAACAAAAGGTAGATGAGAAAAAATTTGCTGTGCAAATTCATGCTTCTCAGTTACATACAGATCCGTTTACTTTTGTATAAGTAAAATAAAAAAATCCGTTGCTAGCCCATTAGCAACGGATTTTTTTTATTGTTTTTTTGCTTTTACACGCGGCAAGATTTTTTGAAGCGGTACATTCCGTTTGCGTTCCCAAGTTGCTGGGTTCATCGGATCGTACTGTTCTAAAAAGGCGATTACTTCTTTTGTAATTGGCGTTGGTGTAGATGCACCTGCGGTAATAGCGACGTTTTCAATACCTTGCAGCCACTCTAATTGAATTTCGCTTACGTCTGCAACGCGGTATGCCCTTGTACCGGCAATTTCCTCGGATACTTGAGCCAAACGGTTTGAGTTGTTGCTTTTTGGATCACCAACAACAATCGTTAAATCAGCAACATCAGCTTGCTTAGCAACAGCTTCTTGACGTACTTGTGTTGCTAAGCAAATTTCTTTGTGAAATTCAGCTGTTGGGAATTTTTTCTGAATGTCCTCCATAAGGTGCTGAACGTCCCATTGGCTCATTGTTGTTTGATTTGTAACTAAAATTTTCTCTGTTGGGATTTCCAGTGTCTCTAAATCCGCTGCTTTTTCAATAAGATGAACGATATCAGGTGCGATACCAACCGCGCCTTCTGGTTCTGGATGTCCTTTTTTGCCAATGTAAATCACATGGTATCCTTCCGCTTTTTTTGCTTCAATGAGGTCATGTGTTTTCGTAACATCTGGACATGTTGCATCGATTGTCGTTAATCCTTTTTCTTTTGCACGTTGTTTAACTTCTGGAGAAACACCATGCGCTGTGAAAATAACAGTACCAGAATCGATTTTGTCTAAAATCTCCAATCGACTTGGACCATCTAATGTAATAATGCCATCTTCTTCGAAAGCATCGGTTACATGCTTGTTGTGAACAATCATACCTAAAATATAAATTGGTCTCGGTAATGTTTTATCTAGTGCGGCATTGCGTGCAATGACCATTGCATCAACAACACCGTAGCAATAACCACGAGGGGAAATTTTTACAATCTTCATGTGAGTAATCCTCTCCTTCTAAACAAGAGATCCTTTTTTGTACATAGTCTTTTCCATTATAAAGGAGGAGCGGACAGAAAACAAAGGATTGTTAGACATATAGTTTGGGTTTTGGTGCCGTACGCGGGATATTCTCTTTCATGGGCTCTTTTTCAATAACTGGCTCCAAAACTATTCTCTTCTTTTTTTTCCCTTGTGAAGGTGGTGGAGGTGTAGCGATTACTTCCACTTCTTCCGCCGATTCTTCAGCAGTACCTTTTCCAGAAGTGAGAATTTTTACGATGCTCGGTATACTGCGGACAATGGGACCGTATTGTTGCACGACAGGTCCAACAGATTGAGCGACTTGAGCAACCTTTTCAATATTATTTAACATGCCTGTAGGATTGGAGATTAAATTGGAAAAAAAGCTACCTATACCGCCGCTAGGTGCTACCGGTGCTGAGCCGCGCATTTCATTCGGATCGTTCATTTGAGGCGGCATCATTTGTTGAGGTTGCTGCATATAGGGTTGCTGATGTTGATGCATCATCGGTTGCCCTTCCATTTGTCGATAGGGGGGAGCCATTTGCATAAATGGCTGAGTTGGATCGTGTTTTTTGAATAGTCTAGCGAGAAATCCTTTCTTTTTTTGCATCATAGGCGGTAAATTAGGTATGGGATATGGGCTGTATGGTTGCTGTTGTCCTGCATACATTTGCCCCATAGGGGGTTTCGGATACATAAGAGAAATCCTCCTTTCTTTAGTTAGGTATATACACATACAATATGCAATGAAAAGAAAGAAGGTTAGTTTTTGAAGTAAAAACCTAAACTAAAGATGGATTTTACTATTAGATTTCGATATAATGTAGACTTGACTGATTTGTGCGCGCAGTAGAAATTTTAGAAAGAAGGTGTAACTTATGACACTACAAACATTTACACAATATAATTTTCAACCATTTTTAATAGATGCAGTTCGTGAACTACGCTTTTCGGAGCCGACAGAAATTCAAAAGAAAATTTTTCCTGTTGTGAAAAAAGGTGTGAGTGTAATTGGACAGTCTCAAACGGGTTCTGGAAAAACACACGCATACTTACTTCCAACTTTAAACAGAATTGATGCAAAACGAGAAGAGGTACAATTAGTTATTACAGCGCCTACTCGTGAATTAGCACAACAAATTTATCAAGAGATTGTAAAGTTAACAAAGTTTTGTGCAGAAGGTCAAATGATTACAGCGCGTTGTTTAATTGGTGGAACAGACAAACAACGATCCATTGAAAAGCTTAAGAAGCAACCTCATGTTGTTGTTGGAACACCAGGGCGTATTAAAGATTTAGTAGAAGAACAAGCACTATTTGTGCACACGGCTTCTACTATCATTGTCGATGAGGCAGATTTGATGCTTGATATGGGATTCATTCAAGATGTTGATAAAATTGCAGCACGTATGCCTAAAAACTTGCAAATGCTCGTTTTTTCTGCAACGATTCCTCAAAAATTAAAACCGTTTATGAAAAAATACATGGAGAATCCAGAGCACATTCATATTAATCCGAAACAAGTTGCGGCGGGAAATATTGAGCATTATTTAGTTCCTTCTAGACATCGTAATAAGATTGAATTAGTGAACAAAATGTTACTTCAATTTAAGCCGTATTTAGCAATTGTCTTTACAAATACGAAAAAGATGGCAGAAGAAGTTGCGAATGGATTAACGGAGCGTGGATTAAAAGTTGGACGTATTCATGGTGATTTATCTCCGCGTGATCGTAAAAAAATGATGAAACAAATTCGTGATTTAGAATTCCAATATATTGTTGCGACGGATTTAGCAGCACGTGGTATTGATATCGAGGGAATCAGTCATGTAATTAACTACGAACTTCCTTCTGATTTAGATTTCTTCGTTCACCGCGTTGGAAGAACAGCTCGTGCAGGCTATTCAGGTATTGCAGTGACGATTTATGACCCAGCAAATGAAGAAGCATTAGATAGCTTAGAGAAACAACGGAATATCACATTTAACCATGTAGATTTACGTGGAGATGAATGGGTGGACTTAGGCGATCGCCGTCGTCGTCAAAGTCGCAAAAAGCCGAATAATGAATTAGATATTATGGCGACTAAAGTTGTTAAAAAACCGAAAAAGGTTAAGCCGGGATATAAGAAAAAGCTTGCCACTGAACGTGAAAAAGTGAAGAAAAAATATAGCAATAAAAAAAGATAANNTTATCTTTTTTTATTGCTATTCGCTCGTAGTAGAAGTGATCTAGGAAAGTTTATTTTATAGTGGTTTCTTGTGCTAGCAAACAATTCACTACATATTTCTACAAATTATGCTATTATTATAGCTATTGTATATTGAAGAGGTGATTAGATGTTAAAGATTGGATCTCATGTTTCTATGAGTGGTAAGAAAATGTTATTAGCAGCAAGTGAAGAGGCTGTTTCATACGGTGCGACAACGTTTATGATTTATACAGGTGCACCGCAAAATACGAGAAGAAAACCAATTGAAGATTTGAATATAGAAGCAGGACGAAGACATATGGAACTGAGTGGCATCGAAGAAATTATTGTCCATGCACCTTATATTATTAATGTCGGTAATACGATAAAACCTGAAACATTCCAATTAGGTGTGGACTTCCTTCGTTTGGAAATTGAAAGAACGGAAGCGCTAGGGGTAGCGAAACAAATTGTACTTCATCCGGGAGCTCATGTTGGTGCGGGTGCTGATGCTGGTATTGCTCAGATTATTAAAGGGTTGAATGAAGTGTTAACACCAGAACAAACAGTGAATATTGCATTAGAAACAATGGCTGGAAAAGGTACAGAATGTGGGCGTAGTTTTGAAGAAATTGCAAAAATTATCGAAGGCGTTAAATATAACGAAAAACTATCTGTATGCTTCGATACATGTCATACACATGATGCAGGTTATGACATTGTTAACGATTTTGACGGCGTACTAAATGAATTTGATAAGATTGTTGGAATTGACCGCTTGCAAGTGTTGCATATTAACGATAGTAAAAATGTACGCGGAGCTGGAAAAGACCGTCATGAAAACATTGGTTTCGGTCATATTGGATATAAAGCGTTGCACTACATTGTGCACCACCCGCAACTAAAGCATGTACCGAAAATTCTTGAAACGCCGTATGTAGGTGAAGATAAGAAAGATAAAAAACCACCATATAAGTTTGAGATTGAAATGTTAAAGAATGGTTCATTTGATGAAAATCTTCTAGAGAAGGTTAAAGAACAGTAAGGAGGGGAATTTTCCCTCCTTATTTTAATAGTTTCTGGAATAACGTATTGATTTGTTGAGCAGTAGATGGAGAAGTTACTTTAGCAATCTTTTTCAAAAGTTCTAGTCTTTCTCCCGTATCATAAATATTGATGTTTTTTCCTTTTATTAAAGGGACAATTTGTTCAGCTTGTTCAGTTGTAATGGAAACTCCATATTCTGTACTATATTTTAATAATTCTTTTGTGGTCATGTGATTTAATTTTTTGTTTACAATGTGCTTGATAAGGTTCATGATGTCGTCCTCCTTCAGTGGTTCTTATACCGAAATATATGTGTAGGATGCTTGTGTATATTCACACTCTAATTGCTTTTTAAAAAGAAAAAGGGGAGTGTGTTATAATAGAAGAATGAAACTGCATATAGAATGTATAAGGAGGGCGTATGGAGAAAAAACAACATCGAAAAGAAAGTGTTATTCATTTATTGTATCGTTTAGTTATGATTGTTTTTGGAGCGGCATGTGCTGCGGTAGCCATTGAATTATTTTTAATACCGAATAAAATTATTGATGGCGGTATTATCGGTATTTCCCTCATACTAGATTACCTTACACCAAACATTTGGTGGTTAAGTTTCTCTACTTTAGTTGTCATCCTCAATTTACCGTTCATGTATTCCGGATATAAACAAATTGGGAAAACCTTCATGTTATCTTCTGCTTTTGCGATTGTGGCTTTAGCTTTTATAGAGTCAACATTACATTCTATTAAACCATTTACGACTGAACCCATTTTAGCGACTGTTTTTGGAGGGCTTATTTTAGGGCTTGGTGTAGGGCTTGTTATTAGACACGGTGGCTCATTAGACGGAACAGAAATTATGGGGATTTTATTAACGAAAAAATTACCGTTTTCTGTCGGTGAATTTGTTATGTTTGTGAATTTATTTGTTTTTGCTTGGGCGGCATTTGTATTTGGTGTTGAACAGGCGATGTATTCCGTTATGACATACTATATTGCATTTAAAACAATTGATACGGTTATTCAAGGGTTGGATGAGACGAAAGCAGTACTGATTGTATCAGATCAGTATGAAGAAGTATCAAATGCCATTTTACACCGCCTTGGTCGTGGGACAACTAAACTTGTTGCTAAGGGTGGTTATACGGATAAAGAAAAAGAAGTAATTTATGCTGTTGTTACACGTCTTGAGGTAACGAAATTAAAATCAATTGTTCATGAAATTGATGAAAATGCCTTTATTACAATTATGAGTACGCAAGAGACGAATGGTGGTAAATTTAAATCTGCTATTCATTAAAAGCGGATGTTCAAAAACGAAAAGGAAAGAGAGCTAATCGGTTTTGAAATATGAAAAAATGTGATAGTTATCTTTGTTGTGGTTTTTAAATAGTCTTAAAAAGCAGAGAGATTTTCTCTGCTTTTTGTTATAATAATAAGGTCGCCCTAAAACATATTCTTTATTTTAGGGCAGATTGGTTTACAACTATAATAAGCTATACTATAATTCAAGTAGGAATAAATCGGAATCATTCTGAATTAAAATAGGTGAGATGCTATGAATAATATATTGGAAATCGAAGGATTGACATTTCGATATGAAGAGCGAAATGTACTAGAAGATATTAATTTGCAAGTTCCGCAGGGAGCTTTTTTAGGTTTGGTTGGGCCGAATGGATCTGGTAAATCGACCTTGCTAAAATGTATATTAGGTGTTTTGAAACCGAAAAAGGGAAGTGTTCGGTTATTCGATGTTGATAGCAAAAAATTTAAAGATTGGAACAAGGTTGGCTATGTATCTCAAAAGGCAAACAGCTTTAATTCTGGTTTTCCAGCGACTGTATTTGAAGTTGTTTCAATGGGACTGGTTTCTAAAAGAGGATTGTTTCGCTTCTTAACAAAAGACGATAAAGCGAAAGTAGCTAAGGCAATCGCAGACGTAGGGATGCGTGAATTTCAAAATCGTAACATCGGAGAGCTTTCCGGTGGACAACAGCAACGTGTATTTATTGCGCGTGCGCTTGTAAGTAACCCAGAATTACTGATTTTGGACGAGCCTACAGTGGGTATCGATGTAAAGAGTGTGGAGAGTTTTTATGAGATACTAGAAGATTTAAATAAAAAACTAGGGATCACACTGATACTCGTTACACATGATATGGGGGCTGTAACAGAGAAAGTGACGCATGTTGCATGTTTAAATCAACATTTACATTTCCATGGAAACGTTGAGAAATTCCGAGAGTTAGAAGATGCAGAAATGTCGATTTTATATGGACATCATGTTCATCGTTTAGAGCATGATCATGAGCATCACGGGAGGATATAATGATACAGGATTTTTTACAATATGATTTTTTACGTAATTCTTTATACGCTGGTATTTTAATAGGGCTGGTTGCCCCATTAATCGGTGTATTTGTTGTAATTCGCCGTATGTCACTGATTGCAGATGCGTTAAGCCATGTGACATTATCGGGAATTGCTGCAAGTTTATTGCTTGAAAAAACCATTTTTACAGGTGGATTTTTAAATCCGTTATATATGGGGATGATTTTTTCGATAGGTGGAGCGCTATTAATCGAAAAGTTACGTACTGTATATAAACATTACCAAGAATTAGCGATTCCGATTATTCTTTCAGCTGGGATGGGAATTGGAGTTATTTTCATTTCGCTTGCTAATGGATTTAATACGGATTTATTTAGTTACTTATTTGGTAGCGTTAGCGCTGTAACAAGCACAGATTTAATTCTTATTGGTATTGTAGCAATCGTAGTTATTGCAACGATTATTCTACTATATAAAGAGTTATTTTTATTATCATTTGATGAGGAATATGCTGTATCAACAGGGCTTGGTGCGAAGTGGATCCACTTTGTTTTTATTATTTTAGTTGCGCTTGTTATAGCGATATCGATGCGAGTTGTTGGGGTTCTTCTTGTATCATCTTTAATGACGTTACCAGTTGCCGCAAGTATCCGCATCGCAAAAGGATTTAAACAAGCGATTTTCTTTTCCATTTTATTTGGTGAAATTTCTGTGATAGGTGGACTGTTTACTTCTTATCAGCTTGATTTAGCTCCAGGTGGTACAATTGTTATGCTAGCAGTTCTTATTTTAATCGGTGCAATCTTATGGAAGAAGAAAAAAACTGCATAAAGTAGGGATAGTTATGAATCTGACAGAAGCTTTACGCCTTATGAAAGAAAAAGGCTATAAACATACTGGAAAAAGGGAAGAAATGTTGCGGTTATTTGCGGCTCATAATCGTTATTTAACCGCAAAGGACGTTTTAGAGCATATGAAGGATGATTATCCAGGACTAAGTTTTGATACAATCTATCGTAATTTAACAGTATTTGCTGAAATTGGTGTTTTAGAACAAACAGAACTAAATGGGGAGAAACATTTCCGATTTACATGTTCAATTATGGAACATCATCATCATTTTATTTGTTTGGATTGTGGTGGGACAAAAGAAATTACTTCTTGTCCAATGGATTTTATGAATAAAGATTTTAAAGGGTACGAGGTAACGGGGCATAAGTTTGAAATATATGGTCGTTGCCCGAAGTGTACAAAATAAAGGCTCGTCAGTTTTGAAACTGACGAGCTTTTATTTTTAGTTTCACTACTAAGGTATAATAAAAAGGCTGCTGGTAATATCCAGACAGCCGTTTTTATTATTGCTCTTGTTTTTCTTTTTCTTGATTCGCAGCCATTTCAGCAGCAATTACATCAATTTCTTTTTTGAGTTCTTCTACCATTGTTTCTTCTGGTACTTTACGTACGACTTTTCCTTTACGGAATAATAAACCTTCTCCACGTGCGCCAGCGATACCGATATCAGCTTCACGAGCTTCACCAGGTCCGTTTACTGCGCATCCAAGTACAGCGACTTTAATCGGTACTTTCAGTGTAGAGATATATTCTTCTACTTCATTTGCGATGCTGATAAGGTCAATCTCAATGCGACCGCATGTTGGGCAAGAAATAAGTGTTGCAGCGTTCGATGCAAGACCGAATGATTTTAACAATTCACGAGCAACTTTAACTTCTTCAACAGGATCAGCACTTAATGAAATACGAAGTGTATTTCCGATACCCTTACTTAAGATCGCACCCAGACCAGCGGCGCTTTTTACTGTCCCAGCAAATAGTGTTCCAGATTCTGTAATGCCTAGATGTAATGGATAATCAAAAGCACGAGCTGCTTTTTCGTATGCTTCAATAGCTAAGTTAACATCAGAGGCTTTCATCGATACGATAATATCGTGGAAATCTAAGTCCTCTAAAATTTTAATGTGATGCAAGGCACTTTCAACCATACCATCAGCAGTAGGATAGCCATATTTTTCTAAAATGTGGCGTTCTAATGAGCCAGCATTTACACCAATACGAATTGGAATACCGCGTTCTTTCGCTGCATTTACAACAGCTTCTACTTTATGGCGACGGCCGATGTTTCCTGGATTGATACGTACCTTATCAATGCCACCTTCAATTGCTTTTAAAGCAAGACGATAATCAAAATGAATATCAGCAACAAGTGGGATGTTAATTTGTTTTTTAATATCAGCAATCGCATTTGCTGCGCGTTCGTCTGGGACAGCAACGCGGACAATTTGACAACCCGCTTCTTCTAACCGTTTGATTTCAGCAACGGTTGCTTCTACATCATGCGTTTTCGTTGTTGTCATACTTTGTATAATTAATTCATTATTACCGCCAATTGTTAAATTACCGACTTTAACAGGACGTGTTTTTGTACGATGAGTCATTTCATTCACGAATAGATCGCTCTCCTTATAAAAGAAGTTTCTTATTTTTCCTTCCATATCAAAAATAGTATATGTGATATGGAACGATAGAAACCTATATGCTCGGTTTCACTTTTACTATTGTATCAGCGCCTTTATGTAATTGACAAGGATTAAGTGATGATTCACTGATATAACGGGAATTTGTAAGATTTCCCGATTTGAATTTTTGTAGAAGATGTATTTGTATTTAATTGTTTAAAATCATCGATTACATTTTCAATAGAAGGAATCTTTCTCTTGTTAATTGCTTCTGTAATGGATAAAACAGTATCTCCTGTTTTTACTTCAATTGCTTTATATTGTATATTTGTTTCTTTTTTGGATTTTGTATCTACGTTTTCTTTTTTTACAGTTTGAGTAGCTGTTGTTTTTTTGTATGAACTTAACATTGGTAAAGTACCAATTTTAATATCATAATAAAACACGTAACCGAGAACAAGCACAAGTAAGAGTGCGCTAAGTCTCTTCATATTCCTCACTCCTTTGTTAGGAAATATATGCTTGTCCAAAAAAAAAATGCCAAAATGGCATTTTTTTATAGTTCGTGTTTTTCTTTAGGTTTTGGTATTTCTTTAATTGTTAAGTACAGAACAATTAAAATGATAGCAGTGTATAGAAGGAATGACCATGGTACATTTACCTTTAGTAAATCCATAATCATAAAGAAAATTGTCGGGATTGTATAGCTGTAAGCTGTTAATGTCCAAACTTGTTTGTAAGATAATTTTCGTTGACCAACCATGGCTGAACCAATGAAGGCTAAAATTGTTGTGCCTAGGAACGAAATAAATAATTGGATCAAGTAAATGGCTATTCCAACGCCGAACATGAGAAACGGATAAATATTATCAATGGCTGATACAATATTCTGTATATCTTTTTTCTCAAATGTACCATTACCGAAATCGCTATAAGACTGAATTTGTGTTTGGTTGTTATTAGTAGATACAACTTTATCTTTTAAAACGAATACACCTTGTTTATTTGCATATGCATTTGTATCTGTCGCATTAGGGTCAAATACGAAAACAAAATTCCCATCTTCTTTTATAATGGGTTCTTTGATGTCGGCATGAAGTTCACCGTTTTCAATTTTAAAATCCGGAAGGTCCTTTTCAATTGATTGGTGTACAGTAGAAACGACATCTTGTACGAAATTTCCAAATATAAAAGTTTTTGGAATCGTTGCAATTAAACATAATAACATGATAAACAGAATTGTTTTCCCGATTTTTTGAAAACGAAAAAGTGCCATGTCTTTTGGCGAATATAAACTTTTTACTAGCTGCGTAAATATGGACATGTATCCACTTCCTTTGCTATATGTATGAAAGATTGATGCATAAAATCATTGTAACGTACGAATCTGGAGAATCACAAGCTATATCACACGAAATAAGGTTAATACTTCAGTAATTTGGCTATATAGAGAGGAATTACTACTAATAAAATTTTTCTTTATATGGGAGAAATCATCCGGCTATGCATAGAGGTGATCGCATTCTTTTCTTGCCTTGTACGAAGGGAGAAAACGAGTGTAGGTTACTTTTTGTATCTCGTAGCAGGGGGGATGTCGAAAAATCAAAATGGATTCATATAATTATTCGCTTGCAGTAAGATAGCTCTTTAAGATTCGAAAAGGTAAAAATACAATTGACACTTTTCTTTTTTATATGGTAAATTTATCTTACATTTCTTAATCGATATATCTTACGATTTTTAGCTTTTATGAATGTTCAGTGGAGATTTGGTGGTACAATCTCAAATTTAGCCACCGCTGTATACATAATTCTGGACCCTTAGCTCAGCTGGTTAGAGCAGACGGCTCATAACCGTCCGGTCGTAGGTTCGAGTCCTACAGGGTCCATATCCATTTCACATGTTTATCATGTAGACAAGAAGCTTCCTTAATAGAAGGAAGCTTTTTTGACGAAATATATGAGCATTTTGTTTGAAAAGAAATGGGAATTTTGCTACGTTATTGATAGCAAGACAATGTGATTTAATTTGTTTTCACCCTATTGTAAATAGGGTAAAATGAAGTTGTATGCCAAGTGATTTTAGGCAATACATAAAATGGGAGGAATGTAACAATGGCGAAACATGAATTACCAAATTTACCTTATGCGTATGATGCTTTAGAACCTCACTTTGATAAAGAAACAATGAACATCCATCATACAAAACATCACAATACTTACGTAACAAACTTAAACGCTGCATTAGAGGGTCATGCAGAACTAGCTGACAAAAGTGTTGAAGAATTAGTTGCAAACTTAAACGAAGTACCAGAAGCAATTCGTACTGCAGTACGTAACAATGGTGGCGGACATGCGAACCACACTTTCTTCTGGACAATTCTATCTCCAAACGGTGGTGGACAGCCTGTAGGTGAACTTGCAGCAGCAATTGAAGCGAAATTCGGTAGCTTCGATGCATTCAAAGAAGAATTCGCAAAAGCTGGTGCAACTCGCTTCGGTTCTGGTTGGGCTTGGTTAGTAGTAAATAATGGTGAGCTAGAAGTAACAAGCACTCCAAACCAAGATTCTCCTTTAACAGAAGGTAAAACTCCAGTTATTGGTTTAGACGTTTGGGAACATGCTTATTACTTACATTACCAAAACCGTCGTCCTGACTACATCGGTGCATTCTGGAACGTTGTAGACTGGAACGCAGCTGAAAAACGTTACCAAGAAGCTAAATAATATCGCGTATTCCGTTTCATATAAGTCGATATTGAAGAAGCTAGGGGAATATTCTCCTAGCTTTTTTGTATGCTTTCTTTTACATAATTGCGTCGGTCTTTGGAAGACTAGAACATGAAGTAAAGGAGAGTTATATATGAAGTGGAAACATGTAATTGGCGATGTCGAGGTGAACCGTGATTTAATATTGTTACTTGTAATGGGGGGATTATACACGCTCGCGATATCTTTATCCAACACGTTTGTTAACATTTATTTATGGAAGCAGACACAAAACTATGTGAACCTTGGTTTGTATAATTTAGCAAGCGTTGTTTTGCAGCCATTAACATTCCTTTTTGCAGGGAAATTGGCAAAGCGGATAGATCGTGCTATTTTACTGCGAGTAGGAGTTGGAACATTAGCGACTTTTTTTATTGTTGTTTTGCTTGCAGGAACGCATGCCTCACATTACATTTTATTACTTGGTGGTCTTCTTGGAATTGGATATGGTTTTTATTGGCTTGCATTCAATTTGTTGACGTTTGAGATTACGGAACCGGAAACGCGTGATTTTTTTAACGGTTTTCTTGGTCTTCTAACATCTTTCGCAGGAATGATTGGACCAATAACAGCAGGATATACAATTTCACGTATGGAAAAGTGGAGCGGCTATACAGTCATCTTTTTTCTTTCATTAACTTTATTTGCGATTGCTGTTGTTATAAGCTTCTTTTTATCGAAAAGAGAATGCGAAGGGCGTTATGAAATTGTTCAAGTTTTGAAAGAGCGGAAGATTGATAAAAACTGGGGAAGGATTACACGCGCACATTTCTTTCAAGGATTAAGGGAAGGAACGTTTATTTTTGTTATTTCTGTATATGTCTATTTAGCATCAGGAAGTGAATTTGCATTAGGGAAGTATAGTTTAGTCAATTCCGCTGTTTCATTTGTATGTTATTACTTAGTTGCACGTATGCTAAAAAAGGAATGGAGAAAAAAATCGATTTTACTTGGTGGAATTATTTTGTATGCCGTTGTATTTTTGGTTGTTTTTCATGTTACATATGTAAAATTACTCATTTATGCAGCATGTATCGCTATTGCGTATCCAATTTTGCTCGTTCCATACGGTTCTATGACATATGATGTAATTGGAAGAGCAAAGCAGGCGAGAGAGTGGCGTGTTGAGTATATTGTTGTACGAGAACTATGGCTGAACGGCGGGAGAATATGTTCCATTTTAAGCTTCTTATGTGCAGTATCATTTTTTGCGCCAGAAAAAAGCTTACCTGTTTTATTATGTATTCTCGGCGCTGGACATTTACTTATTTATTTTGCTGTTAAAAATGTCAAATATGGGGAAGGAAATCTAAATAAGACAAGGGTTCCAGCATCTGAAACAACACAAAATCATACCGAACGAGAAGGTTAACTTCTTCTGAGTTTTATGCTAGAATAAAAAGACATGTAAAACAGCAGTGAGGACACCTATAACAAGGTGTCCCTTTCCTATTACATAGCTGTTGGTAGAGGGGGTTCGTATGAGTAAAAAGAAGAAAAAAAAGAAGACCCACGTTCCGTTCCGGCTTAACGTGTTGTTTTTTTGTGTGTTTTTAATGTTTTCAGCGATTATTGTAAAGCTTGGAATGGTACAAATTGTACATGGTGAAGATTATAAAAATGAGGTTGAAAAAAAAGAAAATTCAACAGTAAGTAATCCGGTTCCACGCGGGAAAATCTTTGACAGATATGGTCGACCGGTTGTGGACAATAATCCAGTTCGTACAATTACGTTTACAAGAATGAAAGGATCCACTTCGGAAGAACGTTTAGAGACAGCGAAAAAACTTGCTAAGCTAATAGAAGTATCGCCGGATAAATTAACAGAACGTGATAAAAAAGATTATTGGCTTTCTTTACACGAAAAAGAAGCAAAAGAAAAGATTACAAAGAAAGACCAAGCGGAATTTAAAGCAAAGAAAATTGATGATAAAGAAATGGCAGAGCGTCAGCGTAATCGCGTGACAGAGGAAGAAATAAATCAGTTAACAGCGGAAGATTTAGAAATACTTGCGATTAAGAGTAAAATGGACGGCGGATATGCAATGACGCCGCAAATTATAAAAAAAGATGTAACACCACAAGAATATGCAATTATCAGTGAAAATTTAGCGTTGTTACCAGGTATAGATACGACAGTTGATTGGGACCGTAAATACACTTATGATGACATGTTCCGCAGTGTACTTGGTGGTGTAACAAGCTCAGATGAAGGATTGCCAAGGGAAAGACTAGATTATTTCCTTGTTAGGGACTATAACCGTAATGACCGCGTCGGTAAAAGTTACATTGAACAGCAATATGAGGATACGCTTCACGGTACAAAAGCAGAAGTGCGAAATATTACAGATAAAGACGGAAATATTTTAGAAACGATAAATGTATCTAAAGGGCAACGAGGAAATGACCTAAATTTAACAATTGATATGGAATTGCAAAAACGTGTAGAAGAAATTCTTGAAAAGAACTTAATGAAATATCAAGGTGCAGAACCTCTCTTAGATCGTGCATTTGTTGTGATGATGAATCCGAAAAATGGCGAAGTGTTATCTATGGCTGGAAAACAGCTCGTAGAAGAAGATGGAAAAAAAGAAGTGAAAGACTATGCATTAGGAACAATGACAAGTTCCTATCCGATGGGTTCAACTGTAAAAGGTGCAACAGTGCTTACCGGATATCAAACAGGAGCAATTCAACCTGGAACAGTATTACTAGATGAACCAATTAAATTAAAAGGTACACCAATAAAATCTTCTTGGAAAACGATGGGCTCTATTGATGACCTTACCGCTTTGAAAATGTCATCTAACGTATACATGTTTAAAACAGCCATGAATATTGCTGGAGTACCATATGTTAGAGGTGGTACATTAGATATTAAGAAAAAAGCATTTGAGGATATGCGTTATTATTTCAGTCAGTTTGGTCTTGGAGTAAAAACAGGTATTGACTTACCGAATGAAACAGCAGGACTTAAAGGTCCAGAATATACGCCTGGTTTCTTATTAGACTTAGCAATTGGACAGTATGATAACTATACACCACTTCAGCTTGCACAATATGTATCTACAATTGCAAACGGTGGTTATCGTATGCAACCACAAGTTGTAAAAGAAATTCGTCAACCAACCTCGAAACCAGATGAAGTTGGAAAAGTAATTGAATCGATGGAACCGAAAGTATTAAATCGTGTTGATATGCCTGAAGAACAAATTAAGCGTGTGCAAGAAGGATTTAGACAAGTGTTCAATGAACAGGGGGGCACTGGGACAAGATACTTTACTGGTGCACCATATAAAGCTGCTGGAAAAACTGGAACAGCTCAGATACCTTACGGCGGTGATAAAGCAATTGGAAGAGATGCAAATGGTCAGCGCAAAATCATTTATAACTTAACGTTAGTAGGTTATGCACCGCTGGATAATCCAGAAGTGGCGTTCTCTGTTGTTGTTCCATGGGTACATGATGATAAAACTGGTATTAATGGATACATTGGTCGTGAAATTATGGATGCTTACTTTGAATTGAAAAAACAAGAAGTTACAGGGGAAGCACCGAAGAATAAAGAAGAAGAATAAAAATATGTGAATTTGGCACACTATCTCAAAAGATAGTGTGCTTTTTTTTGTATTTTGTGCATAGAGTTTAGTAATTGTGGACGAGCATATCATATATACAAAATTCGGTGCTGAAAAATGAACTTTCTCATAGTATGACCGGTCATATATTTACTTTTGAGAAAAGAAGTAAATAAGAGAAAGGAGCATCGTATCCTTCACATTAAGTTGAACTTTACAAAACTTTTACAAATTATTAAAACCGAATTAATAGTTAGGCAGTATTCTTATATCTGTAATCCTGTTACTTCGGGATACTTCTAGGAGGACTACACGTGAAGTGGACAAGAAAATGTATCAAGATTTTATCAATATCGACATGTTTTATGTTTTCTGATGTGTCTACTTCATCCGCTGCTAATGATGTGAGGGAAGTGAGAGTTGATGGATCCTCAACCGTCTTTCCTATTATGGAAGCGATAGCGGAAGAATACTCAAAAAAAGAACCACGTGTAAAAATTTCTATTAGTATATCTGGGACAGGAGGAGGATTCCATCGTTTTGGAAAAGGTGAAGTGGATATAAATAATGCTTCACGTAAGATGAAACAAGTAGAAGAAGATTTTATGAGAAAAAACTCCATCCAGTTTACACCATTTGAAATTGCTTATGATGGCCTCACAATCATTGTGAATCGTCAAAATACATGGGTAGATAATATGACAATAGAAGAATTACGTCTATTATGGAGTGAAAATGGGAAAACGAAACGATGGTCACATATTCATCCGAAATGGCCGCATGAAGAGGTACAATTTTATGCACCGGGTGTTGATTCGGGTACTTATGATTATTTTCAAAGTGTTGTCCTGCAAGACAACCGCCTTGCAAAAACAACTTCTTTATCTGAAGACGATCAAGTCATTATGCAAGGGGTAATGAATGATAAAAATGCAATTGCATTTGTGGGATACGCGTATTATATGGCAAATCGAGATAAGGTAAAAGCTATAAAGGTAAACGGTGTACTACCAACGAAAGAAACCATTCAATCTGGTGTTTATAAACCATTGTCTAGGTCACTGTTTGCTTATGTAAATCATGCTTCGATTCGAAATAAAAGTAGTGTGGCAGAGTATATGACATTTATGATGCAACATGCGGGTAGTCTTGCTGAAGAAGTCGGATATGTTAAGTTACCGCAAAAGAAATATAGTGAACAGCTGCGAATGTTAACAGAAATAAAAAGATAATGTCAGGGTGGAAAGGGGTTTTCATCTTTGGCTCGAAATGACAAAAGTCAAATTACATTTTCTGTGCAACATTTGATTGAAAGAAATACAATCAAAAGAAAGAAAACGCAGCGAATCAATCAAATAGTTCCATTACTATTAAAGGCAATTGCTAGTGTATCTATTATAACAACGATCGGCATTATCGTTACACTAGCGAATGAAACGATTATGTTTTTTCGTGAAATACCAATGTATTCTTTTTTCACTGAAAAAGAATGGTTACCATTTTTTGAAGAACCTAAGTTTGGGATACTTCCCCTTATATGTGGGACCGTACTTGTAACAACAATTGCGATGATAGTAGCTATTCCAATTGGATTAGGATGTGCCGTATTTTTAAATGAATATGCTTCACCCTTTGTTAGAAAAATACTAAAGCCTATTTTAGAGCTATTAGCAGGTGTTCCTACAATAGTATATGGATTTTTTGCTTTAACAATCGTCACACCGGCCTTACAGCGTGTCATTCCAGATTTACAGTTCTTTAATGCAATTAGTCCAGGCATAGTTATAGGGATTATGATGGTCCCGACAATCGCTTCGCTTTCTGAAGATGCGATGAGGGCTGTATCTACAGGAATAAAAGAGGCTTCGCTTGGGCTAGGGGCAACGCGTTTTGAAACTGTGCGAAAGGTTGTGTTTCCAGCGGCGTTTACCGGTATTATGGCTGCAATCCTATTAGCGGCTTCACGTGCGATTGGTGAAACGATGATTGTTGTCGTTGCTGGAGGTTCAACTCCAAATGTATCGATAGATCCGACGCATTCGATTCAAACGTTAACGGCTTATATTGTGCAAGTAAGCTTAGGTGATGCTCCCCATGGAACGACCACGTACTACAGCATGTACGCTGTAGGAGCGACGTTACTCATGTTTACATTCATGATGAATATAATTTCGCAGCAGGTTATGCGCCGTTTTAGAAAGGTGATATAAGATGCGAATGCTGAATCATGAGAAAATAAAAGAAAATATGGTAATACGTTTTTGGAAGGATCAAATATATAAGGCAATTTCTTATATGACAATGCTATTCTCTATTTGCATACTAATTTTATTACTGTATCAAATCTTTGAAAAAGGTGTAAGTTACCTTTCGATAGATTTTCTTATGAACTTTGCTTCACGTAATCCAAAGCAAGCTGGTATTGCCGCTGCATTGTCAGGAACAATTTTATTTATGAGTATAGTAGTGCCGGTTTCCTTTGTATTTGGAGTAGGTACAGCTCTTTATTTAGAACATTATGCAAGGCAATCTGTATTCACAAGAATTGTAGAATTAAATATTCAAACATTAGCAGGTGTGCCATCGGTTGTGTTTGGATTGCTTGGTTTAACAATTTTTGTATACGGTCTTCAGTTAGGGGAGAGTATAATAACCGCAGCGTTTACGATGAGTCTTCTTGTATTACCAACTGTCGTTGTATCGAGTCAAGAAGCGATTCGTATGGTGCCGCGTTCTCTGTTAGAAGCTTCGTATGGCATTGGTGCTACAAAATGGCAAACAATGTATAAGATTGTATTGCCAACTGCCTTGCCAGGAATTTTAACGGGATGTGTTTTGGCCTTATCGAGAGCAATTGGAGAAGCAGCACCACTATTAGTCATTGGAGCGCTTGCTTTCGCTAATTATATCCCACTTAACATGTTTGATAGATTTACAGTTTTACCGATTCAAATTTTTAATTGGATGAGTAGACCGCAAGAGGAATTTCAGCATGTAGCAGCAGCCGGTATGATTGTTTTATTAGGATTGTTGCTTATTATGAATGCGGTTGTCTTATGGTTACGAAATCGTAAGTAGTGGATGAAAGGGGAATTCAAAATGGTAGCAACAGTAGTAAACGTACAGGTGAAAAATGAAACGAAAGTTGAATCAGCGGCGAAGAAGATTGTATTCGATACAAAAAACTTAAACTTATGGTATGGAGAAGATCATGCGTTAAAAGATGTTAATTTAAGTATTCATGAGAATGAAGTAACGGCAATTATTGGGCCGAGTGGTTGTGGAAAATCAACATATTTAAAAACATTAAATCGCATGGTAGAACTCGTACCTATCGTTCGCACGACGGGAGTCATTGAATATCGAGATCGAAATATTTTTGATAAGTCATATCCCGTTGAAGAACTACGTACGCATGTTGGAATGGTATTCCAAAAGCCGAACCCATTTCCGAAATCTATCTATGAAAATATTGCTTATGGTCCAAAGATTCATGGTATTCGTGATAAGAAAACACTTGATGAAATTGTTGAAAAAAGTTTACGTGGTGCCGCGATTTGGGATGAATTAAAAGATCGATTACATGATAACGCATACGGTTTATCTGGTGGACAACAACAGCGTTTATGTATCGCACGTTGTTTAGCAATTGAACCGGATGTAATTTTAATGGATGAACCGACATCAGCATTGGATCCGATTTCTACACTAAAAGTTGAAGAATTAATTCAAGAGTTAAAGAAAGATTTTAGTATTGTCATTGTAACGCATAATATGCAACAAGCAGCACGTATCTCTGATAAGACAGCTTTCTTCTTAAGTGGTGAGGTTGTTGAATATACAGATACAAACAAATTATTTACGACACCTACAGATAAACGAACAGAAGATTATATTACAGGACGATTTGGTTAATATGATCAGAGCAGCTTATATAAGAGTAAATGCCCCTCTTAAAAGGGGCATTTATCATTTTTTATGTATGTAATAAATAAAGGGGGAAGAAACATGGTAAGGGAGCAATTTCATTATGATCTACAAACATTGCAGCAAAAGGTAATTGAACTTGGAGAATTGGCAGGAGAAGCTCTTTCTCGTTCTATGGAAGGGCTTCAGAAGAGAGATGTAGAAACGGCGTTGGAAGTCATTGATGGTGATTATCGCATGGATAATTTAGAAGAAGAAATTAATGACCTAGCACTTATGTTAATTACAAAGCAGCAACCTGTTGCAAGCGATTTGCGAAGAATTTTTGTTTCGATTAAAACAGCGACGGATTTAGAGCGTATTGCAGATCATGCCGTAAATATTGCTAAATCAACAATTCGGCTCGGAGAAAAAGATGTATCTGTCAGTTTGCACAATCTAGAACAGATGTTTACGATTGCTACGGATATGTTAAATTTATCGTTAGAAGCATATCAAGAAGAAAATTTAACCTTTGCAAAACAAATTGCGGAATTGGACGATTCTGTTGATGAAATATACGGGAGAGCGATTCGAGAATTTATTTCCTCTATCCCTGAACATCCTGAGGCGATTACGCAAATTACACAATTATCTTTTATTGCACGTTACATTGAGCGTGTAGCAGATCACATTACAAATATTGCCGAGAATGTTTTTTATTTGGTGAAAGGGAAACATTATTTGTTAAATGAATAGGAAGAAAATATCAGCAAGTGATGAGATATCGCTTGCTTTTTTAGTCAAAACATGACAAAAAAGGCTCGTTGTCTTGTTTTATTTATGATGATAAGATGTATCATAATGCGATATGGAAAAATGAAACAATATAGGTGGTATTTGTTTATTTGGCTGTTATAGGAGAGTAAAATTCTTACTACTTAGTAAAGCCCGATTTGTGAAGATGAATAATTAGTGAAGGAGGAGAATTGATTGAAGTTTCGCTTTATGATTTTCTCTTATTAAATTAATAAGTAAGCGCTTACTATTAATTTGATAAGAGAAAAGGTTAATTTCTACATAAGTGACATACATATGGTATACAAGATCGTTCAACATTATAAAAGTGGAGGATGAATGTATATGAAGGGGGTTATTTTAGCTGGAGGGAAAGGAAAGCGTCTTAGGCCGTTAACATGCAATCTTCCAAAGCCGATGTTACCATTACTTGAAAAACCAGTTATGGAATATAATATTGAGTTACTAAGGCGGCATGGTATTCATGAGATTGCAATTACAGTTCAATATATGGGTGCGGCTATTAAGAGATATTTTGGTGATGGGAGTAAATGGGGAGTAAAGTTACACTACTTCGAAGATTCACCACCACTTGGTACAGCAGGGAGTATTAAGCAAGCAGAATCGTTTTTAGATGAGCCATTTGTTGTAATTAGTGGAGATGCATTGACAGATTTTAACTTGTCGAAAGGAATTGAATTTCATAAGTGTAGGGGTAGACTAGTTACGATGTTCGTGAAGGAAGTGGAAAACCCACTGTCATTTGGTTCAGTTGTTATGAATAGAGAGCATGAAATTATGCGTTACATGGAAAAGCCAAGTTGGAATGAAGTGATTTCCAATATTGTAAATACAGGAATTTATATTATGGACCCCGGAATTTTTTCTTATATTTCATCAGCACAATTTTTTGACTTTAGTCAGCATGTATTTCCACAGTTAGAAAATAAAAAAGTGCTTTTTGGATATGAAGCGGAAGGTTATTGGTTAGATATTGGTACGTTAGATCAATATCGGCAGGCTCAGTTTGACTTACTTACAAAGAAAGTACGGGTACCGATTTCTTATACGGAAGTACTACCGATGGTTTGGATGGGAGAAGGAGTAACGATTGAAAAGGGAACAAAAATACAAGGACCGTCTTTTATCGGAGAAGGGGCAACTATTGGGGCAGGGGTGATCATTGATCCTTATTCAATTATCGGTAAGCAATGCACTATATCGGACCGCGCGAATCTTCAAAAAAGTATTATTCTTGCTCATACACATGTAGGAAAACGTTGTGAGCTATTAGAGGCTACCGTTGGAGAAAACACAATGATCAAAGATGATGTTACTTTATTTGAGAAAAGTGTGGTAGCAGATCATTGTCAGATTGGAAAAAATACAGTGATACAACAAAATGGAAAACTATGGCCGGGTAAAGTTATTGATAGTCACTCGATTATTGCTTCGTCAGGAATCACTGAAAATGAAAAAACATCAGGTTGGTTACAAAAAAGTAGGGTGGTCGGCAGAGGGAATATAGAAATGACACCTCAATTTGTTGTAAAAGTAGCAATGGCATATGGTTCTCTTTTTTCGAAAGGGGAGCGCATATTAGTTGGAGGATATAGGGATGTAGAAATTGATATTTTTAAAAAGTTATTTCTACATGCAATTCATGGGGTTGGCTTGTATACGATGGAATGTCAAGAGATGAACGATTCGGCTTTTCGATATGCAATTCATGAGTTCGGGTGTACCGGAGGCGTTTTTATTCACTTTGAACAAGAAGAAGGAATTGTCATTCAACTCTATGGTAAAGAAGGTATACGGCTATCGTATAAACAACAAAAAGAATTGGAACACTTGTATACGTCAGAAGCATTTCATTACGTGTATGATAAAGAAATAGGACGAAATGAAACGGTACATATTTGTTTAGAAAAATATGTTGAATCTGTTTTAGCGTCTTTAGATATCGAAACGATACAGAAGCAAACATTTCACCTTCTTATTAATAAAAGAGATGAAATGTTTCAGTCCCTACTTATATCCTTCTTGCAAAAGCTAGGTTGTACAATTACATGGGTTCATGCTAGTGAAAAAAAAGAACATGTTAAATTGTTAATGAAATCAAGTAGGGCTCATATGGCTCTTATGTTTTATGAACAAGGGAATAATTTTGAATTATACGACAATCATGGTGGGATTTACCAAAGTGTGAATTGTGAAGAAATCGACGTACCTGATTTATTACTTGAGACAACAGAAAGTGTTTATCCATTATCATTAAAATTAGGAGAGTGCTATCTTCTTTTTTATATGTATGGTGAACAAAGTGAATCTCAGATGAGATGGCAGCAAGATAGTTTATATCGAATTGGAAAATTATTTGAACTAATTGCTCGTCAAGGAAATACATTGTTGACGATGTTAGAGCAATCGCCACCCCTTTACTTATTATGTGATGAAGTTGTTTGTTCGTGGAAAGAAAAAGGGAAAGTAATGGGAATGTTATTGCAAGATATGGAAAAAAGGGAGGTCGAAGTATTAGAGGGAATTCAATTTAAATATACGGAAAAAGAGTGGTCTTATATTGTTTCTGATGCAAAACATCCCAAATTTCTTGTATATTCACATGCGAGAAATCCAGTAATAGCAAAGGAAAATATGAAAACTCTTATAGAAAAGATTAGACAATATCAAAAGGTGTAGAATTTTTGTTTTAAAAGTGGTATTATAGTATAGTCTGATTTAAGTTATTAGTGACTGGAGGGAAATAAGAATGCGTGTGAATATTACTCTAGCATGTACAGAATGCGGAGATCGTAACTATATCTCAAAGAAAAATAAACGTAACAACACGGAGCGCCTTGAGCTTAAAAAGTATTGCAAGCGTGACAAGAAGTCTACGTTACACCGTGAAACAAAGTAAGCAGTAGGAATATTTCCTACTGTTTCTTTTTTTTGGCAGCTCTTATAGAAAAGTGATGATACACGAAAAAAATGATAAACTGTTCACAAGAACGTAATTCATTTTGCGATAATTTAAAAACGAGTAAGGATTACTTTATAGGGGGAAGAGCGTGTGAAAGAGGAGAAGGTACGTTTACGTAAGAAAATAGTAGAAAAAATGAATTCTTTATCGAAAGAACAGCACAAAACTTTATCAGAACAAATCGTATTTTCTTTATATAAACAAAAAGAGTGGAGAGAAGCGAAAACAATCGGAATTACTCTTTCGATGGAACATGAGGTTAATACATATGTAATTATCGAACAAGCATGGCGAGAAGGAAAAAAAGTCGTTGTTCCAAAGTGTAATCGAGAGACAAGAACAATGATCTTTCGTCAAATAACAAATTTTGATCAATTAGAAACAGTGTATATGAACTTGCGTGAACCCATTCCTGCGCTAACAGTAGAATCAGAAGCAAATGAAATTGATCTTCTTTTTGTACCTGGAGTTGCATATACAAGACGAGGAGAACGTATTGGATACGGCGGTGGTTATTATGATCGCTATTTGTTGCAGTATGAAGGGAAAACGCTATCATTAGCTTTTGATTTTCAACTTGTAAGTTATATTCCAACAGAGCCATTTGATCAAAATGTACAAAAAATTATTACAGAAAAAGAAACAATTGTTCAAAATGAACTTGTATAGACAAATAAAAATTGACGAGGCTTTTTCTTGTTGATTATAATAAAATATGTGAACGTTTTCTTATTATATTTCCATAATAAGTGGGCATAGAGGGTGATAAAATGATATCAATTTATGATATTCAGCAATTGCTAAAAAAATTTGGAACAATCATTTACACAGGTGATCGAATCGCTGATTTACAATTAATGCAAGATGAGTTGCGGGAATTAAATCAATCACAGCTGATTGAGCCAAAAGACTATCAAACAGCTTTATTTTTATTGAAGCAAGAGATTCAAAAAGAAATGAGCAAGAATTAGATAAAGGTAGGTTAGCAAATATGGAAGAAAAGTGGTTAGTTGGTGTTGACCTTGGTGGGACAACGATTAAATTAGCATTTATTAATGTGTACGGTGAAATTTTACATAAGTGGGAAATCCCAACGAATACAAGTGAGCAAGGCAAACATATTACATTAGATGTAGCGAAAGCAATTGATAAAAAGTTAGAAGAATTAGAAGAATTAAAGAGCAAGTTAATTGGTATTGGTATGGGTGCGCCTGGGCCAGTGCATGTCGCTTCTGGTATGATTTATGAAGCAGTTAATTTAGGTTGGAAAAACTATCCATTAAAAGATTTATTAGAAGTAGAAACAGGCTTACCTGTTGTAGTTGATAATGATGCAAATTTAGCAGCGCTTGGTGAAATGTGGAAAGGTGCCGGTGAGGGAGCGAAAGATCTTGTTTGTATGACACTTGGAACTGGCGTTGGCGGCGGTGTAATTGCAAACGGTGAAATTGTGCACGGTGTAAGTGGTGCTGCTGGTGAGATCGGACATATTACAGTCGTAACAGAAAATGCATTTCCTTGTAACTGTGGAAAATCTGGATGTTTAGAAACAGTGGCTTCAGCAACAGGTATCGTACGTGTTGCTATGCAAAAATTACAAAATACAGATGAACCAAGTGTACTTCGTTCAATGTTAGAAGAAGAGGGACGTATTACATCTAAAGATGTATTTGAAGCACTTGGAAAAGGTGATGCTTTAGCGGAACAAGTTGTAGAAAAAGTAGCTTCTTATTTAGGATTAGCTGTAGCGAATCTTTCTAGTACGCTAAATCCAGAAAAGATTGTAATTGGCGGCGGTGTATCTAAAGCTGGTGATGCATTGTTACAACCAATTCAGCGCTATTTTAAACAGTATGCATTTTCACGTGCTGCTAAGAGCACGAAGTTAGCGATCGCAAGGCTTGGTAATGATGCTGGTGTAATCGGCGGAGCTTGGCTTGTGAAGAAGTATAAATATGAAGTTATGAAATAAAGAATAGAATCAGTGAGGCTGAATGAAAATTAAGATGAGGCTACTGATGTTTATATGATAATGAGAAGAGGAAGGGGGAGTCCCTTCCTCTTTTTATGCAAAATCTTGATGGAGAATAGAACTGTAAGTGAATTAATGAGCTGGTGGGTATCCGCTATTAAGGACAGTCATAAACGTAAACCATCCGAAAACAAGTACAGTTGCAACAGCGAAGCCGCCTGCAAGTAGATTTTTTTCACGTAACGTTCTAAGGGTGGCGAATACAGCTAACAGAGTGACTAGCGCAAAAATAATAACAAGACCCATATATGATCCCCCTCTGCTCTCTCATTCTTTCGTTTGAGTTTTTGAAATATTTGTTCTTTTTTATTGTACATGTTTTAGAAATGATTGTCGAGATAGCACCGTTTCTTTTCCTGAGGGGAAGAAATGTTGTATCATAAAAGTAAGTTTAACAACTGGAGGAGATTTAAAAATGAAATGGATACAAATGCCGTTAGGACCATTACAAACAAATGCCTATATTTTAATCAATGATCAAAAAGAGTGTATTATTTTTGATCCAGGTAGTGAAGGAGAGAAGCTTGTAACGTATTTACAAGAAGAACAATTAAAGCCGCTTGCAGTTTTATTAACGCATGCTCATTTTGATCATATTGGTGCAGTCGATGAAGTGAGGGAGGCTTTTCATATCCCGGTATATGTACATAAAGAGGAAGCAGATTGGTTAGGAGATGCGACTGTCAATGGTTCACAAATTTTTATGATGAATCGAAGCATTACAGCAAAACCTGCTGATCAAATCATTAAAGGAGAAGGAACTTTAACAATTGGATCTTTTACATTTGAAATGTTTGAGACGCCAGGGCATTCTCCGGGTAGTATTTCATATTATTGTAAAGAGGCAAATGCTATATTTTCAGGAGATGTACTATTCCAAATGAGTATTGGTCGAACAGATTTACCAGGTGGAAGTTTTGCAGAATTAATTGGGAGCATTGAAGAAAAATTATTTGTACTGCCAGATGATACAGCGGTATTATGTGGACATGGACCAGAAACAAATATCGGTTTCGAAAAAGAAAATAATCCATTTTTACAATAAGGAGCTATACGGGGATGGAGTTCGTTTTAAGAAAATGGATGGAAAAAGAAAAGGATTATTCGATTTCATATAGTACATATATGAACCTTGCACTATATGATGAAGATTGCGGATATTATATGAAAGAACGTGAGAAAATCGGAAGGAATGGTGACTTTTTTACAAGTAGTAATATTTCTTCTGTATTTGCAAAGACATTTGCACGTTTTTTTATCCGTCTTGTTGAAAATGGAGAAATCCCTCCAAATATTTGTGAAATTGGTGGAGGAACAGGAAGATTTGCTTATGCTGTTTTACAAGAATGGAAACACCTCTCTCCAGAGACTTTTATAGAGTTACGGTATTCTATCGTTGAAGTAAGTTCTTTCCATAGAAAAGTACAAAAACATCAACTTGATTCATTTTCAAATGTTTCGCAGTACAAATCCTATGAGGAGTTAGGTGAGTCTTTTACAGGAGTTGTTTTTTCAAATGAATTGTTTGATGCATTTCCTGTTGAAGTAGTTGAGAAGCGAGATAGTATTTTGTATGAAGTACGAATAACGTATACAGATGAAGGAAAACTTACAGAAGTATTAAGGCCGATAGAAGAAAGAGTAAGTAGTTACCTTCAAAGGCGTCATATTCAACTTTCTGATAGGCAGCGATTTGAGGTACCAATAGCAATGGAAACTTATTTGCAAGAAGTTGCAAAATGGTTCGAGGAAGGCTTATTTATCACAGTTGATTATGGATATACGAAGGCGGAGTGGATGCATCCTGCTCACCATGAAGGGAGTATAAGGGGGTATTATAACCATAGGCTCATTCGAAATCCTTTGAAGTATCCAGGAGAAATGGATATAACAGCACATATTCATTGGGATGAATTGAAAGAAATAGGAGAAGAGAGTGCTCTGCATACAGTGTGGCATACGAAACAAAGGGAGTTTTTACTTGCGGCAGGTATATTAGAACAACTTGCTATTCATCAAGATTCCGACCCTTTTTCTGAGAAACAGAAGCAAAATCGGGCGATTCGTTCAATGATTTTACATGGAGGGATGAGTGATGCTTTTGATGTTGTTATACAAAAAAAAGGAATGTCACATTTTGATTTAAAGCAGTACTTACATATATAGAAAAAACAAGACACAGAATTATTCTGCGTCTTGTTTTTTGATACGACTTTAGGATATGTAGTATTGTATATTTTCTCTCATGATATATATTTATATTAAAGATATGAGATAGAAAATATAGAATACGCCCTTTTTGTTTGGTTACCTCTAACCTAGTAATACACGAACAAGTTGAATGATTGTTTCATTCTCTACTTTGTAGTAAATTTCCAATCCTTTTCTTTCACTAGAAACAATTTTAGCACTTTTTAATTTTGCTAAATGCTGTGAAATTGTGGATTGTGGCATATTTAAGCCTGTGTACATTGTCGAAACATTGCTCGGACCGCGTTCGATTAATCCTTTTACAATACATAAACGAACAGGATGAGCAAGAACCTTCAATAATTCTGCATTATTTTCGTATAGTTCCAATTCCTTTTGAAAGGTTTCTAACATGTTTTTTCCACCTCCATGCGAGCTGTTATACCCATACTATACATACCAAAAATCTAAAGAAAAGAAAATAGTTGTTGCAAAAAAAATGTTCTACAGTAAAGAAATTGTAAGAAAAGAGACCAGGGTGTAAATAACTTTGCTAAATTTGTACGTTTTGTAACACGATGTTTTTTGTTGAAAATCACAATATGTTTGAAGATACAGATACATTTATAACACGATTTTATCATGAATTTTTTGTTCTTTCAAATGAATATACAAAATTTTTAAAATAATAAGAAAAAGGATTTTGTATGTTTTTATAGAATGTAATTCTGGATGAAATGAAGGTATAGAATAACATAGTTTAAAAAAACATTTTCATTTCCCTAGAGGTTTACTTAAAACGATAAGTGGTGATGATATATGAATGGTGTATTATCTTAATTTGTAAATCATTGGTATCATAATAATAAATATAAAAGGATAGACCAAGTGGCTGTGATATGCTTGATCTATCCTTTTCTTTATTTCAATGTTGAATGAAAACTGTTTGAATAAAAATTTCTTATGCATTCACAGGTTCTTCTACATAAGAAAGAGCGTTGTCAAAATCGGCAATTAAATCATCTATATTTTCAAGGCCAACTGATAAACGGAGCAATGAATTAGAAATACCTCTTTCATCACGTGCTTTTTGTGATAATGCGGCATGTGACATTTTTGCGGGATAGGAGAGGATGGATTCTACAGCTCCTAAACTTACTGCAAATACAGGCAGTTTGACTTGGGATAAGAATTGTCGCAAAGCATCTTCAGATTGCAGCGTGAAAGATAAAACAGCACCGGCAGATTGTGCTTGTGACTGTTGTATGTCATAGCCTAGGTGTGATTCTAATCCAGGATAATACACATTCTGAATTTTTGAGTGCTTTTGTAAGTAATGAGCAATTTTATTGGCATTTGTTGCTGAGTGTTCAAGACGTACGTGTAATGTTTTCAAACCACGAAGAACGAGAGAGCAATCTTGTGGTCCTAATATAGCACCAAATGCATTTTGCAAGAAGCCCAGTTTTTTAGCGAGTTCTTCATCTTTAACAACTGCTAACCCAGCTGTAACATCACTATGCCCAGCAATAAACTTTGTCGCGCTGTGGAGTACAATATCCGCTCCGAGTTCAAGTGGTTTTTGAAATAGTGGTGTTAAAAATGTGTTATCAACAAAAGTAAGAGCCCCAGCAGATTTCGCTAATTCACAAACCGCACGAATGTTAGTTACTTTTAATAAAGGATTGGATGGTGTTTCAATGTAAAATACTTTTGTATTCGGTTTAATATTTTGTTTGACTGCCTCTAAATTTGTCATGTCAACGAATGTATGTGAAACACCGTAACGAGAGAGGACCTCTGTTACAATACGATACGTTCCTCCATATACATCTTCTGAAATGAGAACATGATCGCCTTGTGAGAGAAGTAGAAAAGCAGTAGAAATCGCTGCAATTCCAGATGCGAAGGCAAATCCTTTTGTTCCCCCTTCTAATAAAGCAATGATGTCTTCAAGTGCATCACGAGTTGGATTCCCAGAGCGACTGTAGTCGTATTTTCCAAAGGTATCTACATCAAATTGATGAAATGTTGATGTATTATAAATAGGAACGTTAACAGCTCCTGTTTGTGAATCATGTTTATATTGGTTATGAAGTAAGAGTGTATCTAATGAATAACTCATATTCTCACACCTTCTTTTACATGTTTAATAGCTTGTTTCAAGTCTTGAATTAAATCATCTCCGTTTTCGATGCCGACGGAGAAACGGAGGAGACGATTACATACACCACGTGCTGTACGTACTTCCTCTGGGATATCTGCATGTGTTTGTGTTGCTGGATATGTCATTAAACTTTCAACCCCGCCAAGACTTTCTGCAAATGTAATTAATGATAAAGATTGTAAGAAAGAATTTATCCATTTCTCATCAAGAAGACGAAACGAAATCATGCCGCCTCTTCCTGGATAAAAAACATCGGTTACACCCTCTTCGTCGTTTAAATAAGAAACGATTTTCTTTGCGTTTTCTTCATGTTGTTTCATACGAAGAGCCAACGTTTTCATACCACGAATTAATAACCACGAATCAAATGGGCTTAATACAGCACCAGAGGCGTTATGATAGTGGGCAAGTTCTTCGCAAAGTGCCTGACCTTTTGCAACAACAAGGCCACTTAGTACATCATTATGACCACCTAAATACTTTGTCGCACTGTGAAGTACGATGTCTGCGCCTTTCGTCAATGGTTGTTGTATGTAGGGTGTATAAAAAGTATTATCAACAATCAAAAGGACCCCATGTTGTTTTGCAACGGCTGCGACAGCTGCAATGTCGGTTACTTGCATTAATGGATTGGTTGGTGTTTCTATGAAAATAGCTTTTGTTTGAGAAGAGATAGCTTTTTCTATCTGTTTTATAGATTGTGTATCTACGTATCTACATCGAATATTCCATTTTTCTTCATGTTCCGAAAATAAACGATAGGTTCCTCCATATAAATCTTCTGATATGATAAGTTCATCTCCAGAGCGGAATAAGGAAAGAATAAGAAGAACAGCTGCCATTCCAGAGCTACAGGCATAGCCTTGTTGACCTTCTTCTAAATCAGCAATTGCGCGTTCTAAAAGACCGCGCGTTGGATTTCCTGTTCGTGAATAATCAAAACCTGTTGATTTTCCAATTCCTTCATGGCGATAAGCGGTGGAAAAGTAAACGGGTGGGTTAACTGTTCCTGTTGTAGTTTCGCTTCGATTTCCAATTTGGGCTAGTTTTGTTTCGATTGTTGACATGTGAAATGCCTCCTTTATAAAGTGAAAAATTAATCAGCGGGATAAAAATAAAAAAGCCTTCTAAGAAGAAGGCTTTCATGCGAATATAGTCTTCTTCTTATCTTTCAAATTTGTTTACAATTTGCTGGAATTAGCACCTTATTAACGAACGTGTTAATGGTTGCTGAGGTGTCGTAGGGCCAGTCCCTCTACCTCTCTAGATAAGAATAGTTTGTATGAAATTTTATTATGCTTTTTACTTTACAACAAAAGATAATTGAATTGCAACTTAATTTTAAATATTTTTTATTTTTTAATTAATTACATTGACTTTCAGTTTATCCCATGCTAAGTTTATTAGAAAATTAACAAAGATTGTTAAAAGGTACACGTATTTCCTTTAAAAATAGATTAATAATAAAGAAAAACTCTTATTGAGAGCGGTGGAGGGACTGGCCCTGTGAAACCCGGCAACCTTCAAACGAAATGTTTGAAACGGTGCTAATACCTGCAAAACAATTCGTTTTGCATGATAAGAGGAGGATTCATGATGTCCCCCTCTTCAAGGTGAAGAGGGGTTTTTATATTGATAGAAAAGAGGGAGATAGGTGAAAATTCTAGATTTATTATCGAAAGGAATTGTTATTGGTGATGGTGCAATTGGCACATTATTACATTCTCATGGTTTGCAAAGTAGTTTTGAGGAACTAAACTTATCTGATCCAGATCTTATTATATCTATTCATAAACAATATGTAGCTGCTGGAGCAGATCTTATTCAAACAAATACATATGGTGCAAATGAGGCGAAATTGCGTATGTATGGTTTAGAAAACCGGGTCGCCCAAATTAATAAAGCCGCAGTCAAACTTGCAAAAGCGGCTGTGACAGACAAGAATGCAATTTTAGGGACGATTGGTGGTATGAAGCATATCGGAGCCGTCACAACGACTGATATGGAACGAGAGTTTATGCTACTTGAACAGGCCGGGGCATTATTAGAAGAAAAGGTTGATGGATTATTATTAGAAACCTTTTATGATGAATTTGAATTGTTACATGCCGTAAAAGTACTACGAAAACAAACAGATATTCCAATTATTGCACAGCTGGCGCTTCATGAAGCAGGAACAACACAAAATGGAAATGATGTAAATGAAGTATTAAAACAGCTTTTAGATTACGGTGCGAATGTAGTCGGATTAAATTGTCAGTTAGGCCCGCTTCATATGACGGAAGCTTTTAAAATGATATCGATTCCGAAAAATGGTTATTTATCAGCTTATCCAAATGCGGGCCTTCCAAACTATGTAGAAGGACGATACGTATATGAAGGAAGCCCTGCTTATTTTGAAGAGATGACACCGAAATTTATTGAACAAGGTATTCGTTTGCTCGGAGGGTGTTGTGGCACAACACCAGCACATATCGAAAGGATGAAGCGTGCGATTGCGAATGTAACGCCTGTTACAGAAAAACAAATTGTTCAAAAACAACAAGTGGTTCATATGCAAACAAAACGTGCTAGCACTCATGTTACTCTTGCAGAAAAAGCGAAGAAGCAAACAACAGTGGTTGTTGAATTGGACCCTCCAAAAACATTGGATACACAGCGTTTTTTTGAGGGAGCAAGGGCATTGAAAAGAGCAGGAGCAGATGTGATTACGTTAGCAGATAATTCGTTAGCATCTCCGCGTATTTCAAATATGGCAATGGGAGCATTATTAACGAAGCATGATATTCCGGTGCTAATGCATTTAACGTGTCGTGATCATAATGTCATTGGTTTACAATCACATTTACTTGGTTTATCAGCTTTAGGAATGGAAGAAGTGCTAGCCTTAACGGGTGATCCGGCGCGAGTTGGGGATTTTCCAGGAGCGACTTCTGTATATGATTTGTCTTCTATTGAATTAATAAAAATGATTAAAGAAATGAATGATGGCCGATCCATATTAGGGAAATCTATTGGTCCTGCGACAAGATTTTCTGTTGGAGGAGCTTTTAATCCACATGTAAGGCATTTAAAAGCAGCGGTGAAGCGGATGGAGAGAAAAATCGCAGCGGGTGCAGAATATTTTTTAACACAGCCTATTTACGATGTAGCTTTAATTGAAGAGGTGTATGAGGCAACAAAACATTTAGAACAACCGATTTTTATTGGAATTATGCCTTTAGTGAGCAAACGAAATGCTGATTTTCTTCATTTTGAAGTACCGGGTATTACTCTACCTGAGGAAGTAAGGCAGCGAATGGATGGGCATGAAACACAAGGAGCTGCAGTTGAAGAAGGAATTCGCATTTCACAAGAATTAATTGATGCTGCGATGAAATACTTTAACGGCATTTATCTCATTACACCATTTTTGAAATATGAAATTACAGAAAATCTTGTGAAGTATGTGAAAGAAAAGCAAGAAATGAAAGAGGGAATCTATTGATGAGACTGATAGAAGAGAGATTACAACATGATATTTTAATATTAGATGGTGCGATGGGAACGATGATTCAGCAGGCGGATTTAACTGCTGAAGATTTTGGCGGAGAAGAATATGAAGGGTGTAATGAATACTTAGTAAAAACAAGGCCAGATGTGATTTTAGGTATCCATAAAGCTTATATTGAAGCTGGTGCGGATATTATTGAAACAAATACGTTTGGTGCTACAAATATTGTATTACATGATTACGAGTTATCTCATTTAGATGAAGAGTTGAATGAAAGAGCAGCCCAGCTAGCAAAGCAAGCTGTAAGTGAGAGTGGTAAAGAAGTATATGTAGCCGGTGCGATGGGACCAACGACAAAAGCAATTAGTGTAACGGGTGGTGTAACATTTAATGAATTAATTGAAGCATATACGAGACAAGCACGAGGATTATTGCGGGGCGGCGTTGATGTGTTGCTTGTTGAGACGAGTCAAGATATGCGTAATGTAAAAGCGGCGTATTTAGGGATCCAGCAAGCATTTACAGAAGTGAATTATACTGTTCCTCTTATGATTTCAGGAACCATTGAACCGATGGGAACAACATTAGCGGGACAAACGATAGAGGCATTCTATTTATCAGTTGAGCATATGAAACCATTGTCTGTCGGATTAAACTGTGCTACAGGCCCGGAATTTATGCGAGAACATATCCGTTCTTTGTCGGATCTTTCGGAGTGTTATATTTCTTGCTATCCAAATGCTGGTCTTCCAGACGAGGATGGACATTATCATGAGTCACCGACTTCACTTGCAGAAAAGGTGAAACAGTTTGTTGAAGAAGGGTGGATTAATATTATTGGCGGTTGTTGCGGGACAACACCTAATCATATAAGAGCAATTAAATCTTCACTCGAGTCTCTTAAACCACGCGAGAACCATGAGCGGGAGGGGCATGGGATTAGTGGTTTAGAAGCATTGCAATATGATGATTCTATGAGGCCGTTATTTGTTGGAGAGAGAACAAATGTTATTGGATCAAGAAAGTTTAAACGATTAGTAGCTGAAGGGAGTTTTGAAGAGGCTGCTGAAATTGCGAGGGCGCAAGTGAAGAAAAATGCTCATATTATTGATATCTGCATGGCAGATCCAGATCGTGATGAAGTGGAAGATATGGAGAATTTTTTGGCAGAAGCAACGAAAGTATTAAAAGTTCCGATTATGGTAGATTCAACGGATGAGAATGTTATGGAAAAAGCTCTTACGTATATACAAGGCAAGGGTGTTATTAACTCTATTAATTTAGAAAACGGAGAGGAGCGTTTTGAGAAAGTGACGCCGCTTCTCCGGAAATATGGTGCAGCAATTGTAGTTGGGACGATTGATGAAGAGGGCATGGCAGTTAGTGCAGAAAGAAAGTTAGAAATCGCAAAAAGAAGTTATGAATTATTAACGAAGAAATACGGTATACGTCCCTCGGATATTATTTTCGATGCACTCGTTTTTCCAGTTGGAACTGGTGATGAAGAATATATTGGATCGGCAGCAGCGACGATAGAAGGAATTCGTCTTATTAAAGAAGCGCTGCCAGAATGTTTAACGATTTTAGGAGTAAGTAATATATCGTTTGGTTTACCGCCAGCGGGTCGTGAGGTGTTAAACTCGGTCTTTTTATATCATGCAACAAAGGCTGGGCTTGATTATGCTATCGTGAATACTGAAAAGCTAGAGCGCTATGCATCAATTCCAGATGAGGAAAAGGAAATAGCAGATGCACTATTATTCGAAACAACGAAAGAAACTCTAGAAGAATTTACGAATTTTTACCGAGTTGCCAAGAAAAAAGAAGTGATTATACAAGAAACATTAACGCTTGATGAAAGATTAGCAAATTACATTGTAGAAGGAACGAAGCAGGGCTTACATGAAGATTTAAGTCTTGCGCTAACAGAAGGAAGAAAACCACTTGATCTTATTAACGGTCCACTTATGACCGGGATGGATGAAGTAGGTCGTTTATTTAATAACAATGAGCTTATCGTTGCTGAAGTATTACAAAGTGCTGAAAGTATGAAAGCCGCTGTTGCATATTTAGAGACTTATATGGAATCTAGTGATAGTGCGAAAAAAGGAAAAGTATTGTTAGCAACTGTAAAAGGAGACGTACATGATATTGGCAAAAACCTTGTAGAAATTATTTTATCGAATAACGGCTATGAAATTGTTAATTTAGGAATCAATGTACGCTCCGATCGCATTGTTCAAGAAGTGAAAGAAAAGAAGCCAGATATTATCGGACTTTCGGGATTATTAGTAAAATCGGCACAACAAATGGTAGCAACTGCCGAAGATTTACAAGCGGCAAATATTGATATTCCAATTGTTGTAGGTGGTGCAGCATTGACGAGAAAGTTTACAGATAATCGTATTTCACCTTCTTATAATGGACTTGTGTTATATGCAAGCGATGCAATGATAGGGCTTGACCTTATCAATCGATTACAAAAAGAAGAAGAACGAGAAAAAATGAAGCAGGATAAAAAAAATCGCCGTATTCATGTTGTGAAACAAGAGGAGAAAAAAGTGGAGATACCAGTTGGTATTGAACCGTTGCCACGAGCGAAAGTCAGGGTGCCAGACTCAACAAAGCGGGTCGTACTTCGTGATATTCCAGTTTCACACCTTGCACCATTTTTAAATAGACAAATGTTAATTGGTCATCATCTTGGTTTAAAAGGAAATGTGAAAAAGTTATTAAAAGAAGGTGATAAGAGGGCACATGAATTAAACGATTTAATTGATGAGTTATTGCAAGAAGGACAGTCCTGGCTAAAGCCAAAAGTTGTGTATCAATTCTTCCCTGCTCAAAGTGACAGACAAACTATTATTATTTATGATCCAGAAGACCATACACGTGTACTAGAGCGTTTTTCATTCCCAAGACAAGGAAAAGCACCGTACCGTACATTAGGAGATTATTTACGTCCTATTGGTGATGAAATGGATTATGTCGCCTTTTTATCTGTTACAGTTGGACAAGGTGTTCGAGAAATCGCGGAGGAGTGGAAAGAGAAGGGGGATTATTTACGCAGTCACGCTATTCAATCATTAGCGCTGGAACTAGCAGAGGGACTTGCTGAAAAAACACATATGTTGATTCGTGACCGCTTTGGAATTCCGGATTCACCGGAGATGACGATGGAAGAACGATTTCGTACGAAATATCAAGGGATTCGCGTTTCTTTTGGTTATCCAGCTTGTCCAGAACTTGCTGATCAAGAAAAACTATTTCGTTTAATTCAGCCAGAGGAAATCGGAATCTCACTAACAGAAGGATTTATGATGGAACCTGAAGCATCTGTAACGGCAATGGTATTTGCTCACCCCGAAGCACGATATTTTAGTGTACTATAGTGTAGAAGGGGGAGAGGTATGAAAAGAATAGTCTTTACAGGCGGTGGTTCAGCTGGACATGTGACGCCCAATTTAGCAATTATTCCACATTTGCAAGAAAAGAATTGGGATATTTCTTATATTGGTTCTCATCAAGGAATTGAAAAAGCGATTATAGAGAACGAAGGAATCCCATACTATGGGATAGCAAGCGGAAAGTTGCGCCGTTATTTTGATTTGAAAAATATAAAAGATCCTTTTCTTGTTATGAAGGGTGTCATGGATTCTTATATACGAATACGAAAATTAAAACCGGATGTTATTTTTTCAAAGGGTGGTTTTGTATCTGTACCAGTAGTGATTGGTGGGTGGTTAAATCGTGTACCAGTTTTGCTACACGAGTCTGATATGACACCAGGGTTAGCGAATAAAATTGTACTCCGCTTTGCTTCGAAAATATTTGTTACATTTGAGGAAGCTGCGAAGCATTTGCCGAAAGAAAAGGTTGTTTATACAGGTTCACCCGTGAGAGAAGAAGTGCTACGTGGAAATCGTGAAAAAGGATTGAACTTTCTTGGATTCCATACTAGAAAACCGGTCATCATGGTTATGGGAGGAAGTCTAGGGGCAAAGAAAATCAATGAGGCAGTACGAGAAGCATTGCCACAGCTCCTTAAAATTTATCAAGTTGTTCACCTATGTGGAAAAGGAAATTTAGATGGGAAGTTACAAGGTATAGAAGGGTATAGGCAATTTGAATATGTGCAGGATGAATTACCAGATGTATTAGGGGCAACGGATTTTGTCATCTCACGTGCTGGATCAAATGCGATTTTTGAATTTTTAACATTGCAAAAGCCAATGATTTTAATTCCACTACCGAAAACTGCAAGTCGCGGTGATCAAATTTTGAATGCACAATCGTTTGAAAGACAAGGGTATGCATCCGTTTTATATGAAGAAAATGTAACAGTGACATCTCTTATAAAACAGATAGAAAGTTTAAATCGTAATTATGAGAAGTATAAAAAAGAATTAAAAAAATATAGTGGAAAAGAAGCAGTGCAGACTATTGTGAAATATATTGAGGAGGCATGATTTTAAAAAAATCATGCCTTTTTAAATAGAATGAAAGGTTCGAAGAATTATTGTATTTATGGTACAATAACAGAGATTTAATAGGGGAATTTCAGTTCTTTGAGCGTGAAAATACGAATGGATTAGGAGTGACTGTGTTGGAGCTGAGTCTCTATGAAAATGCTGCTCTGATTATATGTTTTGTTTTGTATGTTGGTAGTGTTATTGTTTACATTTCAAGAAAATTTTCACAAGAACGAAACTTAGAGAAATCAGAAATAACAGCTGAGTTAGAAATGTTAGCTGATGAAAGTGATAAAAAACAAAAAATAAGAGAAAATCATGAGGTGCCCCACCACTTAAACGTAAAATAAGTTTTAAAGGTGGGGATTTCTTTTGGCGAAATCCTTCTATATTTATTATTATGAACGCTAAAAAAGAGTTTCCCTTTAGGTTTATAAAGGTAAGGGGTTAATTAAGGTGAATTTCTATATAGCATCGAGTTTTCAAAATAAACATCTTGTTCAATTTGTAGCGAGTAAACTGAAAGAAATAGGATGGCACCCTACATATGATTGGACTCAAAATGAAAGAGCAACGAATAGGAAACAATTACAGAAGATTGGTCAAGCAGAAAGACAGGCAATTCAAGCTGCGGATGTTTTTCTGCTTTTACTAGATGGAGGAAATGGTAGCCATATAGAACTTGGTATGGCAATTGCTTTAGAAAAGAAAGTCTATCTGTATCATAAAAATAATCTGCTACAAACAACGTTTTACCATTTACCAGAAGTAAAGATTTTTGAGGGGGATGTGGCGGGATTTGTATCCTACGTTATGAATCAAGGTGATGTATAACGCAGATTTCGAATACGATATACGATAATTTTAAAATATTTCAAAACTGGGAACAATGAAAGCTGTTGGAATAGCCATTAATGTGTAAGGCTTCTCTTCTATCCAAGAATTTGAGAAGATGTAATTAAACAGCGAAAGAGAAAAGTAATTAAAGGATATATTTAAAAATAAAGGAGTTATGAATATGAAACTAGAACGAGGATGGGAAACAAACTTCTTAGAAGTTGTACAAACAAGTGCATTCAAAAAAGGTGCGCTGCGTAGCCAGTTACTTTGTGTGGATGGGGAAGAAGTAGAAGAACTTGCAGACGATTACGGGTATGACGAAATTGTAAATCGTGAACATGATGAAGAGCTTGCAGAGATTTTAGGAGAAGAACTTTTTAGTGAAATGGAACGTCACGTATTCTTATCTTCGCAACCTGAGGAAAAGCTCATTTCATTTGTAAATGGATTAGGATTTCATATTCTAGATTGGATCGTTCTCCTTGAAACAGAATTTGGTATAGATAGTGCAATATTTACATCTGATGCAGTAAAAATGATCGAAAAGCGTTTTAGACAGTTCCCATATATAGAAGATAAGACAATTTTTGATATGACAATTGGAGAAGCAATGAATGCATTAGAGTCTGTGACGAGTTTACAATTGAAAGAGAAGATGAATATACAATAATGAAAATAAAAAAGAACGTGAGATGATCACGTTCTTTTTTACATAATAATTACTTTGTCAGTTAATTTTTTTTGTCCTGTAAGAAGTGCATTCAAATACTCGACTTTTCGTATACAAGATTGAATGTGTTTTTCAACTTCTTGTAACTCTGCTTGGTGGTGCGTTTCAATCGGATGAATTTGCACGTTAAACTTTTCAAATTGACTACTATATGTGATTTCTGCATAGCCGCTCATGATATCTGTTTGATTATGAAATAGAAATTGTTTTGCTTCTTCACAGTATGTTACATCTTGAAATCCATATGATTTTAATGCTTCGATTACTTTTGTAATAATTGTTATATCCATTTTTCTCCCTCTTTGCGAAGTTCTGCTTTTCTATTATAACATGAAAATGGCAAAAGAAAGCGTTTTCAATTGCTTGTTTGCATATTTTTTACATATAATTTATCAAAATGAAACAAAGAAAAAATAATTGTAATAAAGGAAGGACTCTTTTACTTTTTTATCATATATATACAGAAATAGTGCAATGAAAGGGAATTTCTGAAAAGAAGGTAGTATTCCGAAGTTGAGCGTAGTAAAAGAGGTGAAAATTTTGAATTTTGATATTATAGGGCAAAAAGCATATATAAAAGACGGACCGTACCGGAATCGAATTGGAATTGTAAAGCAAAAAGGAAAGCAGGAGGGATCGAATTTTTTCCTTGTTATTGACGAACAAATCGTTGATGTGGAACTAAAAGATATTGTTTTAGTGGGGGTAGATGTGCGGCAATTTCATGAGTGGTGCGAGCAAAATGGCTATTTGTAAAAAGGACGGGTTGTGAAGTGAAACGTTAATTTTTATTTTGTAAGAGAAAAGGTTCGCTTTGAATAATAGAAAGAAGTTTTGACATCCATCAATAGGCAATATTGAGAAGGATTATGTTCAAAAAAGAGCGTATATCCTCTTTTTTTACGTTTATTTAGTAAAGAAGAAATGAAATATTGTAGCAATATTGAAACGAAATATTTTAATGGGAAATCCAGAAAACAATGTGAAGGAATTGGATCTTTTGGGGCAAAAGAAGCAGATTAGTTATGTAAAATAGTGATTATAGGGAATAAAAAAGGAATGCAAATGAATTAGCATTCCTTTTCATGAAAGTTCCCTCTTTCTTATGAAGCGACTTCCTTACTTTTTACATCCTCTTGATTATATGTCTCATGATCTAATTCACCAAGCCATTTACTAGAAATAAGACCTGCTGTCATTGATCCGCTTACATTAAGAGCTGTACGGCCCATATCGATTAATGGTTCAACAGAAATAAGAAGAGCAACAATTCCGATTGGTAAGTTCATTGTTGAAAGTACGATTAATGCTGCGAATGTTGCGCCACCACCTACACCGGCAACTCCGAAAGAGCTAATAGCGACAACAGCGATTAAAGTTAAAATGAATTGTGGTTGTAATGGATCGATACCTACTGTTGGAGCGACCATCATTGCGAGCATAGCTGGATAAATACCTGCACAACCATTTTGACCGATAGATACACCGAAGGAAGCGGCAAAGTTTGCAATTCCTTCGGATACACCAAGTTTTTCTTTTTGTGCTTCAATATTTAATGGCATTGTACCTGCGCTAGAACGAGAAGTAAAGGCAAATGTTAATACTGGAAATACCTTTTTTAAATATTGAACTGGGTTTAAACCGGATAGAGCGATTAATAATAAGTGAATAATAAACATAACGATAAGTGCTACGTAAGATGCTAAAACAAAATTACCGAGTTTTAAAATGGCATTCACATCACTACCAGCGACTGTTTTTGTCATAAGAGCTAATACACCGTATGGAGTCAGGCGTAAAATTAACGTTACCATACGCATTACAATAGCATATACAGCATCGAGCATCTTTTTAAATAGTTCAGCTTGTTCTGGATATTTTCTTTTTACACCAATAAAGGCGATTCCAATAAACGCTGCAAAGATTACGACAGAAATTGTTGATGTTGGACGTGCACCTGTTAAATCAAGAAATGGATTTGTAGGTAATAATTCTAATAATTTTTGTGGAATTGGTGTTTGTTCAATTGAACTAAATTTTTCTTCCACTAATTTCAAACGAGCTGTTTCTGCATCACCTTGTTGTAAACCAGTAGCTTGAACGTCAAAACCTGCGCTTGCGGCGATACCAACAGCGGCAGCGATTCCAGTTGTAAGGATTAAAATGCCAATAATAAGTCCGCTAATTTTACCAAGGTTACTTGTTAATTTTAATTTTGTAAATGCTGAGATAATAGAAACTAAAACAAGTGGCATAACAATCATTTGTAGTAATTTCACATAACCACTACCAATTAAGCTAAACCAGTTATTTGAATCCACGATAACTTTAGAAGTAGGTTCATAAATGAATTGTAAAATAAGACCAAATGCAATTCCGACCCCTAAAGCAGTAAATACGCGTTTATTAAAAGATACATGCTTACGTTGCATATAATATAAAATGCCAACTAATATAAGCATGACCACTATGTTAATTCCGACTAGCAGTGTATTCATAATAATTCCCCCTAATTCCATCTGTTATATAAAATATATTTCAACAAAACCTATAAGTCAACTAGGTAATTGAGGAAAATAAAAAAAGGATGGCAAATTGCCATCCTTTTAATGCCCAGCGCCAGGGACAAGTAGAAATGTTGTGTAGTATGTAAATCCAATGAAGAAAACCGTTAAATAGGCCCCGAATACGTATATATACATACGCTCTGTTAATTTCAAATAACTTAAAAGTACGAAAAATCCTGTTTGTCCTAAAAATAATAGTGCAGTTGTATGCATATCCCCTAAGTAAAACATAACCGAGAAAATTCCAGTCCAAAAGCCGAGAACGCGAAACATGCGCTCCATGCAATCTCCCTCCTTTTCTAAAAAAGTAAACCTCTCCTCATTATAATTTATTTTTCTCATTATTGTAAATATTTGCGAAAAAAAGAAAAGAAGCCAAATCAAATTGACTTCTTTTTGACATAATTTCATATAAAAACAATTATAGTTGGACTTTGTAGTTACAAGACTTGCATCCATCTAATAAGTTCTCATGTCGTGTTAATTCCATGTCCGGAAATAAAGTTCCAAAAATCCCCTTCATCATATCGCTATGCATATGGCAAACTTCTTCAGGGTGATGAACGGCAATTTCCTTAAATGGACAATTGTACACGTCATAGAAAATTTGTGTGCCATCTGTGCTTAATTCAAAGGAAGGGGATAAGCCAGCAGTTGATAACGCTTCTTTTGCAATTTGAACTTTGTGTTCTAATGTTAATGAATCTTTATTAACATTTAAACGCTGCATGTGTTGTTCCATCAATTCTTTACCAAATTGTTTGCCCGTTTCATATAGTGCCTTTTCACCGGCTGCACCGAGGCTTAGTAATGAATTAAAAGTGATTTTCGCTAATAATTGATAATCGCGAAATGGGAATTGCAATTGAATTAAGTCTTCAGACAATACATATAATCTGCTTGGTCTTCCGCCTTTTCCTGTTTTCTTCGTTTCAGATTTCAACATATTAACATCTTCTAATTTTGATAAATGTAGACGTGCTACGTTTGGATGGATATTAAATTCATCTGCAATTTCTTGTACGGTTACGTAACTATGCTTTTGAGAAATGTATTTATAAATATAATAACGAGTTGGATCAGATAGTACACCTGTAATTTTTAAAGCTTGTTCCATGAGGATCTCCACCTTTATCACTTTATCCAAGATATTAACATTATAATACAGATAAAGTTGCATATAGGTGATTTTAGTCAATAATTCAGAAATTGTTCATAATTTCACAAACATATTTTACCTTTTTCTAGTAGAGAAAAAGGTAAAGTTACGATTTTTCTTATATTTTCCTTTGTGATATATACATTGTGAGGAGGGATAACGATGAATGGTGTTGAACATTTTGCCAATACAATTATGAAGGAAGCATGTACATTACAGGCATCTGATTTACATATTGTGCCGCGGCAAGAAGATGCAGTCATACAATTGCGTATTGGAAAAGATTTGGTAACGAAGCATTGTATTAGAAAAGAATTTGGGGAAAGACTTGTTTCACATTTTAAATTTTTAGCGTCTATGGATATAGGGGAAAGACGTAAGCCACAAAATGGATCATTGTATTTACAAATTGATGGACAAGAAGTTCACCTGCGTCTCTCTACACTGCCAACTATGAATTTAGAAAGTCTCGTTATTCGTTTGCATTTGCAAGCATCGATTCAACCACTTTCCCATCTCTCTTTATTTCCAAGTTCGGCAAAAACACTTCTCTCTTTTTTACATCATTCTCATGGATTACTCGTGTTTACTGGTCCGACAGGATCTGGGAAAACAACGACAATGTATGCTTTGCTAGAGGTAGCGAAAAAGGGACAAACGCGGCGTATTGTTACACTTGAGGATCCAATCGAAAAGCGAAAGGATGGTTTATTACAAATTCAAATTAATGAAAAGGCCGGTATCACATATACAACAGGTTTAAAAGCGATTCTGCGCCATGATCCTGATATTATTTTAGTCGGTGAAATTCGTGATGAAGAAACAGCAAAAGTAGCTGTGCGTGCGAGTTTAACAGGTCATTTAGTAATGACAACGTTGCATACAAACGATGCAAAAGGGGCTGTGCTACGTTTGATGGATTATGGGATTACGCGGCAAGAAATTGAACAATCATTGCTTGCAGTGGCAGCGCAGCGTCTTGTGGAATTGAAGTGTCCATTTTGCAAAGGAAAATGTTCGCCATTATGTAAAGCGATGAGGCAGGTACGGCAAGCTAGTATTTACGAGTTGTTATATGGCCATGAATTGAAACAGGCTATTCGTGAAGCAAATGGAGAGCGTGTAACTTATCATTATGAAACATTGCAATCATGTATAAGAAAAGGATATGCCCTAGGTTTTTTAGAAGAGGATGTTTATGTTTGAGCGAAAAGGATGGCGATTACATGAACAAGTCTTGTTATTAAGAAGACTTGGAGAATTGTTAGAAAAAGGCTATCCTCTCTTACAAGCGCTAGAATTTTTACAGTTTCAATTGTCCTCTACAAAACGGCTACAACTGCAGCATATTATCGAAGAATTAAAAAATGGACAAAGTTTACACGATGCTTTTCATCAAATGATGTTTCATCCAGACATATTAAGTTATTTATTTTATGCGCAGCAACACGGTGATGTTTCTTTTGCTTTAAAGCAAGGAAGTGTACTCCTTCATAGAAAGGAGAAGCATCAAAAGGATATGATGAAAGTTCTCCGTTATCCGATTTTTTTATCTCTTTTTTTACTAGGAATTCTTGCTGTATTTAACCTTGTTTTGCTTCCTCAATTTGAGACATTGTACAGTTCTTTACGTGCAACCTCTGCTTCTTTTACTGATCAGATTATTAATTTTATCCAAATACTTCCATGTATAATGAGCGGATTTTTTCTTGTTATTGCACTTGGAGTATGTGTATACGTGTTTTATCTACGAAAGCTTCCTCCGATTCAAAGGGTAAATATTATGGTGCGTATTCCCCTTATAAATACATTTCTTATTTTAACAAATTCTCATTATTTCTCTGTTCAATTAAGCGGCTTACTACAAGGAGGATTATCGGTACTTGAAGCTCTAACATTAATGATGGAACAAAAACATCATTCGTTTTTTCAATGTGAAGCCACTCGGATTGAAGAGTTGTTAATTGCGGGAGAACAGTTGGATTCTATTATTATGAAGAGCAGTTATTATGAGCGTGAACTGTCTTACGTTATTGCGCATGGACAAGCAAACGGAAACTTAGCGACAGAATTAGGTGATTATAGTGAATTAACGATTGAAAAAATGGAAGAAAAGATTCAACGTATTTTAGTTATTATTCAGCCGCTTTTGTTTACATGTATTGGCATAATTGTTCTTCTTATGTATTTAGCGATGATTATGCCGATGTTTCAAATGATGAATTCTATTTAGGAGGTAGTTTACATGAAGAATGAAAAAGGATTTACTCTTTTAGAAATGTTATTAGTGATGGTTGTTATCTCGGTATTGCTGTTATTAATTATTCCAAATGTCATTAAACAACGTTCTTCTGTACAAGGAAAAGGTTGTGACGCTTATGTGAAGTCTGTTGAAGCGCAAGTACAAGCGTACCAGTTAGAAAAGAATAAGATACCAACAATAGATGATTTAATAAACGAAAAATACATTACTTCTACAACGTGTCCAAAAGGGGAGCCAATTAGTATTTCCAGTGAGGACGGTACAGTATCGGTTGGTAAATCGTGAAACAAAAGGGCTTTACATTTTTAGAGATGCTTCTCGTCTTATCTATCATTTCTATATTAAGCATTGTTACTTATTTTAACGTTGCTCCGTTATATGAGAGGCAAAAGGTCGAACGTTTTTTTAGACAATTCTCACAAGATATTTTGTATATGCAGCAGTTAGCTATAAACCACCGGAATCTGTATATGTTGCGGTGGGTCCCTGAGAAACATATGTACAGTATTTGGGAATCAGGAGATGCACGTGCCCTTATGCTCCGGGAATATGAACGTGATATAAAGGTTGATTTAAATACTTTTCCGAACCCAATGACTTATAATGCAAACGGAAATATAAACCAAGGTGGTACAATTCTACTTTTTTATCGTGCACGCACTTATGAAATTGTATTTCAACTTGGAAGAGGGAGATTTACCTATCGTGAAGTGCCAAAAAGGGTCAGTTATGATCGAAATGATCGTATCGTTAAGTTTATTGATGTTGGCTGTGTCGTTAGTGCTTCCCCAAACACTTCTCATCATGCAAGAAAGAAAAAATATTCAACTTCGATATAAAGCATATGTATTGCTGAAAAGGGAAGCGGCATTATATATGCATCAAAATCAGTTGAAGCAGCAAAAAGAGGAGATGATAGATGGCGTTATGTATGTGACCTATTTGCGAGGAGAAGAGGCTTGTACAATTTGGAGAGATACGAAACAAAGGAGAATAGAACAATGTCGCCATGTTAAAAAATAAAAAGATAGAAGCAGGGTTTACTTTATTAGAAATGATGTTATGTTTATTGTTTTTATCTATTTTCTTTCTTCTTGTGCCGCGCCTTCATAGTTTATTTATTGAGAAACCATATTCGAAGCAGATAAACAGTTGGGAATGGGATGTGTTCATGGAGCAAGTACAATTAGAGTTTCGAGAATTTCAACTGAGGAGTAATGTTCAGTTAGGGGACGAAGGAAATATAATACTTTTTCAAATGAGTAATGGTGATAATATCACATATGAAATGTTAGGAAATAATATTGTGAGAAAAGTAAATACACTAGGAAGGGAAATTATATTACAAAAGGTAAGTTCAGTTTCTTATAACTTAACACCATATATGCTATCCATACATGTGCAAGATATAAGTGGAAAAAAGTATCATGGGGTAGTAACGCGATACACACTCCCTGAGATGAAGTCATGAGAAATCAAGATGGTTTTGCTTTGCCCAGTACATTAATTCTCCTTTTCTTACTGTTTTCATTCTTTATATATGAGATAAATATGTTGCAATCTGATCAAAGATTTTATAAAGAGGCGCAGCAGAAATTTTTGTTAGAAGAGATTACAGATCAAGCGATCATCTCGATAAAGGCAGATTTGCAGGAGAAAGAACAAAATGATGTGTTTGCCTTTCAATATGAAAATGGTGAAGTGAGTGGGAGATATGTATTTGAGAATGACATTATCTTTGTTACCTTGCAGTGTATGACGAAAGAGCGCCGTTCTTATAAGGTGAACTTTCAGTACGATAAAACAAATAAAAAGGTTATGAATTGGACGGAAGAGCGAGGAAATGGAAGTTGAATTACAAGTACGTTTTGTTCTTGATACAAGATTGAGGACAAAACGTTTTTTTAGTAATTTGTGCAAGTAGTATATAAAATAAACCACATCAGCTCATCTTTCGTTATAATACAAATAATTAAACAAGGACCAACTTGGTAGAAAAGAGGTAACAAAATGAGGGCCATATATATAACAGGCTATATGGGGGCCGGAAAAACAACAATTGGGAGAATGCTAAGTGAGAAACTGCATATTCCAGTTGTAGATACAGATCAAAAAATTGAAGAGAAGCAAGGGAAGGTGATTCGCGATATATTTGCGGAAGAAGGGGAGGGCTCTTTCCGCAAATATGAAAGCGAAACGCTGCGCTCTTTACCGACGAGTGACTTAATTATTACAAGTGGTGGAGGGATCGTTGAGCGAGCTGAGAATCGTCAGTGGATGAAAGAGAATGGAACGATTGTGTATTTATATTGTGATCCGTATGTTATTGCAGAACGTCTTCGCGGGGATACAACGCGTCCATTATTTCAAAAAGAGAATATAGAGGCGTTTGTAGAGAAGTTTGAAAAACGCCGAGTATATTATGAAGAAGCAGATATACATATTGATACAACAAATAAAAGTGTGAAAGAGATTATGGAAGAACTAGAGAAAAAGATTAATGAATAAAAAAATGGACATACTAATCAAGTAGAGGTGATAATATGTCTACTAATGATTATGTGCGTTTTGTAACGCAACAATTTGTATCATATATGGATGCTCCAAAAGAGGATCGAAAGCAGAAAAAACAACAACGCCGCTCTGAAAAAGCACCATTTTTAAACAGATGGTTTGGTATGATACCACTTAGTGCTGCTTTGTTTTATCAAAACGTAAAGAAGAAAAGAAAGCAATCAAGTTAATAAATGAGTGGAATGATTTACCACTAGTAAATATACTAGGGCGGTATAGGGCAATTTTGGCGATGGGTGTATACTTGTCATTGATTCAACAGAGAGACCTAATAAAAATTCCCCAGTGCNNGCACTGGGGAATTTTTATTATTTCTTTTGATAGTTTCCAACTTATTGTGTAGATTCTGTTTGTTCAGTTACTGCGTATATTTTATTATTAACCCATACAAATCCTATTCCAATACATATGGAGATCCCCCAGCCAACAGCGGTCATGATTGCTCGCATTTCACCATATCCTTCTACACCAAAAACAGAAATGAAATAGATTTTTAAAAAGCTTTTTAAAATGAATTGGAGACCGAAAAATAGTGTTAAATATTTCAAGGCCGGATATATACGTTTGTCACGGTAAAGAGCGCGACTTTTATCTCGGTCATGTCCTTGCAAGACTGCGATATCAGCAGCGAAATATAACATGAGCGGTTTTTTAATAAAGATTGTACAGATGACAATGCAGCCGAGTACGATATGATAATATGCGTCGTTCCAAAGCATTCGCGCAGCAGAGCCAGATAGTATGTCTACTGTCGTGTTAGCAATGAGGGTAATCAAAATAAAGAACCCTGTAACGTTGAACTGTTTTTCTTTCTTAAAGCAGTACAGTGTATAAAGAATTCCCGGTACCGAGGAAATAAGCATTGCATAATAAGGATCAATATGTGCTTTTGCAAATTTCCAAATGACAAAAGGGAAGACGAGGTAAAAGACAATATCGAATATGGCTTTCTTATTTTGATTCATTATAGACCTCCTTAAGTAATAGATATATTTTACAATATAATTTCTGAATATTGTACAGGATTAGTTGATAATTAAAGTTAATAAACGATATCCCACTTCTTTTTAGTTGAAAGAGAGGATTTAGCGATGCATAGAAGTAATTAGAGTTTATTCCTACCTCATGTCAAGTAAAAACAGAAAAAGAAGCAAACACGTGAAATCATCTTCCCTTCTTCGCGGTGGTGATTTTAATTTGAGAACTTGTATACAAGTGGTAGGTTAATGTTTCGGAAACGTTTTGAGCGTGTACGAAATGAAGCAAAAGTCATAATTTAGTAGAAATAAAAAAGATTGCCCCTAGCGTGGTAATCTTTTTTAGTATATAATAATTAAAACGCTTTCATTTTTAAGGGTTTGTTCACAAAATTGACGAAAACTTAAGTTATTCCTATCGTCATGTTGTTTTATAATGAAACTAATCATCTATACATGCATACAATATTGTGAAATAAATAACATAAATAATCTATATAAATGTAAACGTTATCAAAGAGAGAGGTGGAGACAATGAGTAAATTTTTCTTCAATCATAATCCAGCAACAATAGAAGATGGAAGGCTTGTAGAATATGCTGAAATTATTTATGGTGAAGGTGGCCGTTCTGTATTAGAAAATTTAATGGTGAAAGCATCTATCAGGTTGCGTGATCGTTATCCGCATAAATCTGACGAACAGATCTCTTATCTTGTAAATCAAGGCTTACACGATATGTTTCAAAAATATGTGAAGGAATAAGAGGAGCGAAAAGCTTCTCTTATTTTTGTATAAGGATTGCACCACTAGCTGACAATAAGAATGAATTTGAAAAACATAAGGGGTGAAAAAAATGAGTAATGGCGTAGGACGTTCAAAAAAGAATCTTCCAACAGATGCAAACCATGTGAGTGCAAAAGATAGGGAATATCAAAAGCGAATGACAGAAAAACAGCAACAAGAACATAATGATGGCCGGAAGTATAATGGGAAAATATAAGAAAAGCTCCTTCTCATATGAAGGGGCTTTTCTCATGAAAAAAATGTTTAGCGGTTACATAGAAGAGGCCGCCATTTATAATTTGCATTGTAATCCGCGGTTCGTATTGTTCTTGTAAGGCTTGCTTTTCTATTTCATAGCTTTCGGGAAGCTCTTCACTTCCCTCATAAAAGCGATTAAGAAGCGATAAATCATGGTTCCAACGTACCCGTGCTTCTTCAGCCCATGTATGATCATCTGCTGCGATGAAGTTTTTTAATGCATCTTCTATTCGCTGTAGTCCACTTTGCGGTTTAATAATTGGAGTGAGTGTAAAACTGAAATCCGGTATTTTTGGTGTGAGCCGAATTTTCGCTAATGTTTCATGAAAGTTTGTAATCATCGTTCCAGAAATAAGATGAATCCCGATGGAATGAAGCATGTCTTTCTTTCGATCGCATTGATAACATACTTTTACATTGACGCCAAGCCATGGGTGAAGTGGTGTATGAGTTGTACTACCTAAATTCACTTCTTCGAATAAGCGTATGTATGAACCGAGTTCTTTTGTTGTTTGAAAAATTTGATGTAGACGAGGGGAGCCATAGTGAATAAGCTCACCTTCCTCACTGTCACTCTCTGGGTTTGTAATGAGAGTAAGTTTCATCGGATTTGGGATACCACCTGTTTTCTCGAGGTAATGCCAATAAAAAGGTCGATTCATCAATAGTTTATCCATCTCAATTGTTAATTGTACATCTAGTAGATGAGGGGAACGCTGGGAAATCTCACAGTCGTTTGCTTCGAAAAAATCCCATAAGTAATTATGAATTTCATGTTGCTGCATAACCTTGCACCTCAGCTTCGTTTCTCTTCGCGAAGTCGATGATAGATGTTAAATTTTCCATCTTGATTCGAATTTCTCCTTCGCTCTTTGACCCTGCAAAAATTTCTTGAATATGTGCATCGATATTTTTCATATTGATTCTTGTTAAAATCTCATCAAGTTCACCGATGACTCGCTCAAATAAATTAATTTTTTCATATAGAAGTTTTAAAATATGTTCTTCAACTGTATGTTTCGTTGCTAAGTTATAAATATGAACATCATTTTTTTGACCAAGCCTATGAATACGTCCAATGCGCTGTTCAAGCCGCATCGGATTCCAAGGCAAGTCATAGTTAATCATATGGCTACAAAATTGTAGGTTAATCCCTTCACCGCCTGCTTCAGTTGCGATTAACACTTGCGCATGATTTTGGAAGAGTTCTTTCATCCAATCTTTTTTTCCTCGTTTGAATCCACCTCGAAAGGGAACCGATGAAATACCATGCTGTTTTAAAAACCATTGTAAATACATTTGCGTTGCTCTGTATTCTGTAAAGATGACGACTTTATCATTAATTTCTTTTATAAGCTCTAGTGCTTGATTTGCTTTTGAATTAAAAGGAATATGGTTGATTTTGTCCATTAAAACATCGATATATGGGTCTGATATATAATTCACATTTTCTTTTTTCCTTTTTTCCACGTGTTTTTTGAGTGAATAATAAACTGCTTCACGGCTACTACATACTTCTCGTTTCAAAGTTAATGATGAAAAGGCAGAGGTAAAAGCGTCTTGTCCTTTCCAATTTTCAATTGCATTATATAACGCTTGCTCTTCCTCATTAAAATCAATAAATATTGTGCGAACATGCCTTTTCGGCCATTCGATACCTGTACCATTTCGCCGATTTCTTACCATCACTTTATTAATGAGCGCTTTTAAATCTTCATCTGACTCTGCTGAGCGATTTTTCGATGCATAATATTCCTCGAAGTTAGATTGATTGCCTAAATGTCCTGGTTTTAATAAGGAAACGAGATTGAAAATTTCATCAATTTTGTTTTGAACAGGTGTTGCAGTTAGTAATAAGCAAAACTTCTTTTTCAGTCGTTGTGCAAATTCATAGTTTTTTGTTTTGTTATTTTTAAGTTTGTGTGCTTCATCAATAATAATAAGGTCATATTCTAAGTTTAAAACGATGTCACGATGAGGTGAACGTTTTGCTGTATCAATTGATGAAACAATAACATCAGCTTGCTCCCATGAATAACTTTTCCTCTGAGCAACAGCGGGGATAAAAAATTTTGTATTCAACTCATATGCCCACTGTGAAACAAGGGAAGCAGGAACGAGTATTAATACTTTTTTTACAAGACCTCGCACCATATATTCTTTTAAAATCAGACCCGCTTCAATTGTTTTTCCAAGTCCAACCTCATCTGCTAGTATTGCCTTTCCATTCATTTGTTCAATCACAGTTTGTGCGACTTCCAACTGATGAGGAAGCGGTGTGAAGTGGGATAAATGTTTTGGTGCTTGCAAGCCATCAAATGTAGGGACAAGCAACGATCTTTCTGTTTCATAAGCTAAATTATACAGTTCCCAATTTGTCCAAGGACCGTCCTCATCAATTCGTTTTAAAAAATTATTTTTCCAAGTCCGATCTACGGAAATATCGACATTCATTAAAACTCTCCCACCTTCTGTAAACTAAAACGGTTATTGTTATACCCTTCACCAGAACGTTAATTTCTAGCGTTTTTAGGTGAAGTCATTTTCGTAAGTGTAAGATTAAAAAATTCCAAATTATTTTTTATGCTAGAATATTGATGAAATAGATCGAAAAATGTTAGGATAATGTTGTGAAATGTGTGGAATCTTTCGTATTTTATCCAAGAAAGTACTTTTTTATTTACGCTTTCATAAAAAAATACATTGAGATTCCGTATATCCCATCTTTTCTGAATAAAAAATGTTTAGATACGGGAAGCCAACTTTTAATGATTTGTCATAGACAGCATAAGGGGGAAAGAACATGATTACATTACAACGTACACCGCTATTTGATGTTTACGCGAAGTATGGTGGGAAAACAATCGACTTTGGTGGTTGGGAATTACCAGTTCAATTTTCAAGCATTAAAGAAGAGCACGAGGCTGTTCGTACAGCAGCGGGTCTGTTTGATGTGTCTCACATGGGAGAAGTTGAAGTCACAGGTACAGATAGTTTAGCATTTTTACAACGTGTTGTTACAAATGATGTTTCTACCTTAAAGGTAGGAGGAGCACAATATACAGCAATGTGTTACGAAAATGGTGGCACTGTAGATGATTTATTAATCTACAAGCGTGGTGAAGAAGACTATTTATTAGTAATCAACGCATCGAATATCGAGAAAGATTACGAATGGTTAGCAAGTCATGTAATTGGCGATACGAAGGTAGTCAATGTTTCTAGTGAAATTGCACAACTTGCAATTCAAGGACCAAAAGCAGAAGGCATTTTACAAAAAGTTGTGTCAGAAGATTTAAAAGAGATTAAGTTCTTTAAATTTAAAAACGAAGTTCTTGTAGACGGTACCCCTGCACTTGTATCTCGCACTGGTTATACAGGTGAAGATGGATTTGAAATTTACTGCAAGAGTGAAGACGCTGCAAAACTTTGGGAGAAACTTCTTGAAGTTGGAGAAGAAGACGGCTTAAAACCATGTGGTTTAGGAGCTCGTGATACACTTCGTTTTGAAGCAACGCTTCCACTTTATGGTCAAGAACTATCAAAAGATATTACACCAATTGAAGCTGGAATTGGCTTTGCAGTAAAAACAAATAAGGAAGTAGATTTCTTTGGAAAAGAAACATTAAAAGAATACAAAGAAAACGGTGCACCTCGTAAATTAGTCGGCATTGAAGTAATTGAACGCGGTATTCCTCGTACACATTATCCTGTATATGTAGGCGAAGAAAAAATCGGGGAAGTTACAAGTGGTACACAATCTCCAACGTTAAAGAAAAGTATTGGTTTAGCATTAGTTGATGTAAAATACGCAGCAGTTGATACAGAAGTAGAAATTGAGATTCGTAATAAACGTGTTAAAGCAGTAGTTGTTCCAACACCATTTTACAAACGTTCAAAGTAACGGGGAGAGGGGTAGATTTCATGTTGCATCGTTATCTTCCAATGACAGAAGAAGACAAAAAAGAAATGTTACAAACGATCGGTGTTCAAACGATCGATGAATTATTTTCTGATATTCCAGAAAGTGTTCGTTTCAAAGGGGATTTAAACATTAAACAAGCAAAGTCAGAACCAGAACTTTTAAAAGAACTGTCTGATATGGCTCGTAAAAATGCCAACTTAAAAGAATATGCATCTTTCTTAGGAGCAGGTGTATACGATCATTATGCTCCAGTAATTGTTGATCATGTTCTTTCTCGTTCAGAATTTTATACAGCGTATACGCCATACCAACCTGAAATTTCACAAGGAGAATTACAAGCAATTTTTGAATTTCAAACAATGATTTGTGAATTAACAGGAATGGATGTAGCAAACTCCTCTATGTATGACGGAGGTACGGCATTAGCAGAAGCAGCGATGCTAGCTGCAGGTCATACTCGTAAAAAGAGAATTCTTGTTTCTAAAGCAGTTCATCCAGAATCAAGAGCGGTACTTGAAACATATGCAAAAGGTCAACATCTTGAAGTTGTTGAAATTGATTATAAAAACGGTGTAACAGATTTAGACGTATTACAAAGTGAAGTGGACGATACAGTAGCTTGTGTAATTGTTCAATATCCAAACTTCTTCGGACAAGTGGAAAAATTAGCTGCTATTGAAAAAATCGTTCATCAGCAAAAATCATTATTTATCGTTTCTTCAAACCCATTATCATTAGGTGCTTTAACACCACCAGGGAAATTGGGTGCTGATATTGTCATCGGTGATGCACAACCATTTGGTATCCCAACACAGTTTGGTGGACCACACTGCGGTTATTTTGCAACAACGAAAACATTTATGCGTAAAATTCCAGGACGTCTTGTAGGACAAACTGTGGATTCAGATGGCAAACGTGGCTTCGTACTAACATTACAAGCTCGTGAGCAACATATTCGTCGTGATAAAGCGACATCTAACATTTGTTCAAACCAAGCACTAAATGCATTAGCGGCATCTGTAGCAATGACAGCGCTTGGAAGACAAGGTGTGAAAGAAATGGCACGCCAAAACATTTCGAAGGCACAATACGCAAAACGCCAATTTGAAGAAAAAGGATTTACTGTAATATTTGCCGGACCATTCTTCAATGAGTTTGTTGTAGATTGCAAGCGTCCAGTACAAGAAGTAAATGATGCATTAGTACAAAAGAATATTATCGGTGGTTACGACCTAGGCCGTGATTATAAAGAATTAGAGAATCATATGCTACTAGCTGTAACAGAACTTCGTACAAAAGAAGAAATTGACACACTTGTAAACGAAATGGGGGCTATCCAATGAAGAACCAAGACCAAGCACTTATTTTTGAAATGAGTAGAAAAGGACGCGTAGGATATAGCTTACCCCAATTAGATGTAGAAGAAGTGAAATTAGAAGATGTGTTTGAGAACGATTATATTCGTTCAGAAGATGCAGAGCTTCCAGAAGTATCTGAACTAGACATTATGCGTCATTACACAGCGCTTTCAAACCGTAATCACGGTGTTGATTCTGGATTCTATCCATTAGGATCTTGTACGATGAAGTACAATCCAAAAATTAACGAAAACGTGGCACGTTTCCCAGGATTTGCACACATTCATCCGCTTCAAGATGAAAAAACAGTGCAAGGTGCAATGGAATTAATGTATGACTTACAAGAACATTTAATTGAAATCACAGGAATGGATACTGTTACACTTCAACCAGCAGCTGGTGCACATGGGGAATGGACAGGATTAATGCTAATCCGTGCATATCATGAAGCAAATGGTGATTATAACCGTACAAAAGTTATTGTTCCTGACTCTGCGCACGGAACAAATCCAGCATCTGCAACAGTAGCAGGTTTTGAAACAATTACAGTTAAATCAAATGAAAATGGCCTTGTTGACTTAGAAGATTTAAAACGTGTTGTGAATGAAGAGACAGCAGCACTTATGTTAACAAATCCAAATACACTTGGTTTATTTGAAGAAAATATTTTAGAAATGGCAGAAATCGTTCATAATGCGGGTGGGAAATTGTATTATGATGGTGCGAACTTAAATGCAGTATTAAGCCAAGCACGTCCTGGCGATATGGGATTTGACGTTGTACATTTAAACCTTCATAAAACATTTACAGGTCCACATGGTGGCGGTGGCCCGGGCTCTGGCCCAGTAGGTGTAAAAGAAGATTTAATTCCGTTCTTACCAAAACCAATTTTAGAGAAAACAGAAAATGGCTATCACTTTAACTACGATCGTCCACAAGCGATTGGACGCGTGAAACCATTCTATGGAAACTTTGGTATCAACGTTCGTGCTTATACGTATATTCGTTCTATGGGTCCAGATGGTCTACGTGCAGTAACAGAATATGCTGTATTAAATGCAAACTATATGATGAGAAGATTAGCACCATTCTACGATCTTCCATTTGATAGACATTGTAAGCATGAATTTGTATTATCAGGACGTCGTCAAAAGAAACTTGGCGTACGTACGTTAGATATCGCAAAACGTCTGCTTGATTTTGGCTACCATCCACCAACAATTTACTTCCCGTTAAACGTGGAAGAATGTATTATGATTGAGCCAACAGAAACAGAATCAAAAGAAACATTAGATGGATTCATTGATAAGATGATTCAAATCGCAAAAGAAGCAGAAGAAAATCCAGAAGTTGTACAAGAAGCACCACATACAACAGTAATTAAACGTCTTGATGAAACAATGGCTGCTCGTAAACCAGTGTTACGTTATCAAAAGCCAGCTCCTGTACAAGTTTGAGTACATGTGAAATGAAAAGAACTCGCTATACGCGGGTTCTTTTTTTTGTGGAGAATCTGTGCAGAAATTATGAAAATAATGTAAATAATTTTTATGTTTTATGTAACAGTGTAGAGGAAAGTTGTTTTTTAGGCTTTTTTGTTGAAAAAGTCGGTTTGATAAAATTGTGTATTTTTGTTAGAATTTTATTGAAATTAAGAGGGCGTAATGAGAGAGACATAACTCATTTTTATGTATATGTGAAAAAACGAACAATTTGGGGTGAGGAAATGGGCTATAAGTGTTACAGGATGGTGTATCATTTAGAAAACGGTAAAACGATTAAAGATATAAAGGAATTTTGTTATCGAGATCATGGGAAAATGTTAGAACGTGTAGCACATCGTGTAATGGATAACGAAGAAGTGACGGCGATTGATAAACAAGGAACAATTATTTCAATAGCTTGTGATGACATTGTAAAGGTAGAACTTGATTATATAAAAGAAAGTTAACCTTGAGTCATATCGAATTATTCGATAAAATATACTGTTGAATGGTGAAGTGAGAAGAGAGGAGCTTATTATGGGTAGTACAAGACACTTTTATATGTTTATTTTAGCGTTTGTACTTGTTGTGGCATTAACGGTATATTTAATTGTTGATAGCAGCTGGTACAATGCGGTGCATCCGGCATTTCTTATTTTTATGTACATAGGAATTGCGGTTGTTAGTTTTGGGATGAGAGACGAAATGTTAGATCGCTTTGAGAAGTGATACATATATGGAAGACCAACAGGGAATTGTTGGTCTTTTTTTCTTGTCCAAAATAAGGAGTTTGTTACTATAGCTGATGTAATTATATGTATATGCGTTGTTTTTGGATGGGATTTTATAAAAAGGTGTCTCATTATAAGACACCTTTTTTCAATAAGAGAAATAACACAGAAGTAACTTATAAACAGAAACGGTGCTCGGCATATCTTTTGGCGCATGTAATATGAGGCTGAAACATATAACAAAGAAAAGAAATAAGAAAAATAACAATAGGATATGTTTATGTATGGAATTTTGCATGTAATCAGCTCCTTTTTGTGTAGTATGCCCTAAAGGAGTGAAGATATAGTTAGATTTGAAAAAATGGGGAAGAGACATGTAATGAGGAAACAGAGGTTAAAAGGGAGAATATTAATGAAATCTGCATTGTTCTTTCCTTAAATCTTAGTATGCTTGATTTTTACTCGGATATTGATATTTTAAAAAGGTGAATAATATTATCGGTACTAGTGTTTTTATTCTTGGAATACTATGCCTTATTGTATCGAATTTCTTTAAAAATCCAAAATATAGGAATCATTAAGGGTGAAAAAAGACAGTCACTTCACTTTTCGGAAGAACTGTCTTTTTTACTTAATTTGCCCCAAATCTTGGCGATACTCCAAATGATAAGAATTGTAATAGAGGCAATTATCGACCAAACGATGGATGCAATTTCAAGCGCCATGTTCGGAAGGAATGTAAGAACAGAAATTGCTTTATGAAATAGCCATTCTATAATATGAAAGCTTATTTGCAGTAGAATAACGATTCCGAGTATAATCCCAGTTAGGATTTGTTTTCCTTTTGCTTTCCACATGACGATCACCCCACGTTAGCTCATTAATTTTAAGCCAACTGCCCCGCATAAAATGCAGCTTAAAAAGGCAAGGCGACGCCAATCAGCTGATTCGCGGAATAAAAGAATGCCTAGCAGCGCACTTCCGGCAGTCCCAATTCCAGTCCAAATCGCGTAAGCTGTTCCCATCGGTAACGAGTTCATTGCTAGTGATAAGAAGAAGAAGCTTACGCCGAAGTTAGCAATTAAAATAAGTTTTGGTGCCCAGCCTTTCTTTTCAGTGGCTACTTTCATAAACAGTACACCAACAATCTCACAAATACCAGCAATAATTAAAAATACCCATGCCATTTTATGCAGCCTCCTTCTCTTCTTGTTCACCTGTTACTCGTTTTAAACCAATTACTCCAAAGAAAATTAAACCAATTAATAAAACTTTTATAATTGAAAAAGGTTCTCCGAAAATAAAAATCTCTGTAAGAACGATTCCGCCAGCCCCGATTCCTGTAAACACAGCATATACAGTTCCTACAGGTAAATCTTTATAAGCTTTAAACAATAGGACGAAACTTATTGCGATTAAAAGAGCAACACCGATCCATTCAATTGGTGTTGTTGCGTGCTTTAGTCCAATCACCCAAAAAATTTCAATAATGCCAGCTAAAATTACATAAATCCATGCCATATATTATTTCTCCTTCCTACCAGTCGTTAGGTAAAGGGCTGAAAAACGACGCATTGCTAAGTAAGCAATCCGTCATTTTGAAAGACCATTCCAAAATACTTTCCAAGAGGCGTTTAAGCGGGTCTTAAAGCGATTTAAACCTGCGAATAGTAGTTCAACCATAAGACCGTCAATTAAGCATAAATAAGCCTCTAAAGCGTCTTTTATTTCAATATTATGCAGTTCACCTTGTTCGTTTGCTCGTTTGAATACAGGAAATAAAAGTTCTCTGATGTTTTCAATGTGAGCATTTGCTTTTTCAATAATTTGTTCGCGAAATGCATCCGGCGGAAAATAAGAAGTGCGTAACCAAAACATTGATTCTTCACTTTCACCAAATCGCTTTGCGTAACCTTTCAATAAGTTTACAAGTAATGCTTCAGTAGATGATTCTGAAAAATTTTCCATATCATCTGTAAAGCATTGTAAATCTTTTTGCAAGGCTGCTTCTAAGCAGGTGAAATATAATTCTTCTTTTCCTTTAAAGTGTGCGTAAATTGATGGTTTTTTAATCCCGACCTCTTGAGCAATATTTGCTAATGAAGTCCCTTCATAGCCATAGCGTGCGAAATGAGAAAGTGCTACAGCTTTAATGCGGTTTGCTGTCATCTTCATCCCCTACCTACCGTTCGTTAGTTTGAGTATAAAAGAAAGAAAAAATAAAGTCAATAAGGAAAACTCTAAAAAGAGCACCTAATTTGGTACTCTTTACACGGTTTGACGCTCAATTAATCGGAAAGAGAGCTCTTTTGAATCAATAGTCATTTGTTCATTTTGTATTTGTTTATAAAACATTGAAAATGCATGAAATCCCATACTTAATCCCGGATGTTCAATAGTTGTAATTTCTAGTGCTTCAGAAACTTCGTGGTTATCAAATCCTAGTATTGCGATATCATCTGGAACGCGTAGACCTTGTTTTTTTGCTTCCGTTAATAAACCAGCTGCAACTTGATCGTTTGCAGCAAAGATAGCAGTTGGGCGTTCCTTCATTTTTAATATGTTTTGCATAACTTTGGAACCGTCTTTCATCGTGTAGCATTGATAGAACATCCAGTTTTTATGTACCATTTTTCCAGATGAATGGAGTGCATCAAAAAATGCTTGTTTTCTTTGCATTGTGTTGGCACTATTTTCACGAGCTAGACAAACACCGATGTGACTATGTCCTTTGTGTAATAAGTATTCTGTACCAATACGAAATCCTTCATAATGATTAACATAAACAGATGAAATAAGTGGATGCATCATCTTTTCACAAGAAATAATAGGAGCAAATTTTGCATAAGGTTCAATTGTCTCCCATGAGCTTGTACGTGAGCAAATAATCATGCCATCAAATTGCTTCATTTTCATCATTTCTAGAACACGAAGTTCCTCCTTACTATCATAGTTGGTTTGACAAAGATTAATATGATAGCCCGCAGCCAATGCTTCATTTCCAATCCCTTCAATAATGGTACTGAAATAGGGTAAGTTGATAAAAGGAAGCATTACCCCCACTGTAAATGTTTTCCCTCTTAATAAATGAACTGCATTTATATTTTTTGCATAATTTAATTCTTCAACAGCATCTAAAACGCGTTTTCGCTTTTCATCGCTGACGTAGGGATGGTCATTTAGCACGCGCGAAACCGTCGTGATAGATACCCCAGCGATTTTCGCAATTTGTTTTATATTTGCCATATGTATCACCTCTTCGTTCATTATATAGGCAAATAGATAGGAATGGAAAAAAATAATGGGAAAAGCTTGACCTGAAAAGCTTTTCACAATCTATGTTATAAAAGACCTACTGTTATTCGCGTCACCTTTTTATTTTGGGCGTAAGAGTAGCAGGAAGTCTTTTTTTGTCTAAATAAAAATGCTGTGTCAAAATCTGTGAGATAAACGGGGAAAGTTTTCAAAGGGAGAGTTGACAGGTGGAGCGAATATGAACAACATATTAACGCTTTGTTCGCAAAAGGAGCGGGATGAAAGGGCGGAAACAAATTGAAAAAAAGAATCATTTGTTTCGTGTTTTCTAGTATGTTACTGAGTTCATGTTCATTCCAACAAACAGCGAAAGAGGAAAAACAATTTGTGGGAAATGCGGATGGAGCTGTAGATCTTGTATCTGGTCCCATTTCGTTAAAGGATACAAAAAAATATTTTTCGGAAGCATTTAAAGTTCCGACATATTTGCCGTACGATGTTATGAGTGGTGTAAAAGGAGAAGTAAGAACAATTGGAAAGAAGAACGCGGTCTTAACGATTAAATATAAACAACAGGAAAAAAGAAGAAAAGATTATATAGAATTAACAGTTGCTAACTTTTCCTATAGTTTTCCGTATATTGTAGAACAAAATCGATTTCAGGAACAGATGAAGTTGAATAATGGGGCAACTGCTTATTTTAAAAATAGGGATGAATTTGAACAAGGGGAAGAATTTGCAACGCTCATATGGAAAGAGAAAGGATTAGAATATCAATTGTTATATCGCAATGTAGAATTAAGAAATGAAGAAGTAGTAAAACAAAACTTAGCATATATTGCGAACAACATGGAAGAAAAGAACTAGCTGATGAGTCATGCTAGTTCTTCAAAATATTATTTCTTTTTAATTCTGCCTGTCCAAGATTTAAATCCACCTTGTAATTGGTAGAAATCTTTGTAACCCTGTTTTTTTAGATATTGAGCCGCACGTCCTGTACGGAATCCACTTTGACAGTATAAATAAACAGGTTGGTCTTTACGTAGCTCTTTGTAACGCATACGGATTTGTGATAGCGGAATATTACGAGCACCTAAAATATGACCAGCGTTAAATTCATCTGCTTCACGAATATCGATAAGCTGTGCTTTACGGTAGCCAGCGCGAAATTCTTCTTCTGAAAGTGTTTTAATCAATTTCTTCTGATAGAAAAACATCCATACAGAGTAGCCGATGAATGCTAGAACTACGGCTAGTATAATAATTAAGTTTGTTGACACGATTCTATCGCTCCCTTTTTTCTTATCCTACTTTCAATATTATAATGCCCGTATGTATTTATGCAACAGGTTCGTTCGGTGAGAAGAAGAAATTTCGTATTCTTTCACAAATTTTGTCGAATTTGTTAGACTAGATATTGTGAAAAATAATTGGTTACATGAGGTGCAGGATGGGAAAAGAAAAATGGTGCTATATTAACTCTGGTCAATGTTCACCGGCATTCAATATGGCGTTAGATGAATGTTTATTAAATTGGCAAAGTGAAAAGAAAATGCCACCAACAATTCGTTTTTATGAATGGGAAGTGCCAACATTAACAGTGGGGTATTTTCAACGTGTAGAAAAAGATATCAATATGGATGTAGTAAAAGAGAAGGAATATGGATTTGTTCGCCGTCAAACAGGTGGTAGGGGAGTATTGCACGATAAGGAATTAACGTACAGTGTTATTGTCTCTGAAGATCATCCGAATATGCCTAGAACAGTTACAGAAGCGTATCGCGTAATTTCTCAAGGGCTACTTGAAGGTTTTAAGGCGCTAGGATTAGAAGCGTACTATGCGGTTCCAAAAACAGAAGCGGATCGTGAAAATTTAAAAAATCCACGTTCAGGTGTATGTTTTGACGCTCCGTCTTGGTATGAAATTGTTGTAGAAGGCCGGAAAATTGCTGGAAGTGCACAAACGCGCCAAAAAGGAGTTATCCTACAGCATGGATCTATTCCGTTAGAAATTGATTTAGATGAGCTGTATGACTTATTTTTATTCCCAAATGAGCGAGTGAAAGAGCGTATGAAGAGCATGTTTTCTTCTAAAGCGGTCGCAATCAATGAATTAACAGACCGTACATTTACGATTGAACAGTTGATTGAAGCGTTCCAAGTTGGATTTGAAAAAGGCTTAGATGTGGAGCTAGTCCCGTATGAACTAACGGAAGAACAGCTTCAAGAAGTGCAAACATTAGCAAAAGAAAAATATGAGAGCGATGAGTGGAATTATAAAAAATAAGGAGGTGGCATTTGCCACCTCCTTATTTTTTATAGTAAATTCAGTACTTTTTCTACTTTAATCCCTTTTTCTTGTAAAGAACGAAGGCGATTTACGACATCCATAATTTCTTTATCAAAAGTAACGCTAATACCTTGGCTTTGTAATTCTTCTTTTAAATTTTCAATAGAATCATCTATATCGATGCCAAGCTCGTAATCTTGACATACTTCAATTGTCTTTTTCACAAGTTTTACATAATTTTCTTGTAGTTTTGAGTTTGTTTCAGCCGCAGTTGTTTGTTTCGGCTTTGTAGGCATAACCGTAACTGTTTCTTTCTTTGCGACTGGAGTAGGTACTTCATTTTTTATAGGTGCTGGTTTAGGTGCCGCTACAACTGTTTCTGAACGCACTGGTTTAGGTGCTGGTGCCGGAATAGGTTTAGGCGTTGCAACAGGTTCCTCAACACGTGTAATAGGTTTAGGTGACGCTGTAACTACCTTTGGTGCCTCTACGACTACTTCCTTCTTTGGCGCAGCTTCTACTGGTGTTATTTCTTGTTCTGCAGCTTCTTTATTTTCTTTGCTCCACATAACGCGTTCAATTTCTAGAGAAACATTATTTTTGTTCATTGCTGTTAATGTAACTTTACCAACTTCAGCGTTTCCAGTGAAATCAACAATTTTATAAATGACACTCTTGTTCCAATCCACGTTTCCGCTCAAAAATAATTCTTCGTTACATTTCGGCGTTAAGCCCTCGATTTTAATTTCTGCGTTTACACCGTTTTCACTATATACCATAATTAGCGAAGCATTTACATCTTCGTCTGCTAACATTAGTTCACGAACCATTTTGCCGGTGCGTACTTGCGTTTTCTTCTTAAGTGACATCAAATTTCTCCTCTCAAAAATTCAGTAATAATAAAAAAATCGTATAACGAAAAATAATTGCTCACGAAGATTTATGATACCGATAATAAAAGCATCACGTCAACAATTTACGTTAATTATTTTGTATTTTTCTTTTTTTCTTTATGAAATTTTTCAGTTTGTAAAATTAGACAGAAGAAAAACAGCGTTATTAGTGTACTGTTGCTCATACTAAAAGCAGGGGGAAAGTTATATAAAGCTATTTATGCCAAAGGTTGTTTATTTTGAAATACAGGCACTTGAGTAATTATATGATAAGTTTACATGGATGGGTCTAGAAATTTGAGAGACAACATCCCATAATCAGATTCGTGATTTATCTGAAGAGAATGATTTGCAGAAATATCGTAATGCGAAAACGATTGAGTGTATTGGATAGAGTGAATAAGATCGTCTTCGTTACATTACGAAATATTCGCATGTAGATCATTTGTTGGATGCAAAGCATAATGGAAAACACGTTTTCGCTTTGTAGTGAGGTTAGAGGAGACAATAAGGGGATGTATTCACAAAAATTTTCCAAATACTGAAATTCAATATTCCGTATAGGGGAATTTGTACTATACAGATTCTTTTTTTGTTTCAGGGCATTTGATCGGTTCGACTCTTGTCATGATACCCTTTCTGGTGTATCATTTTATTGATTGCTTCGTGCGGAAAATATAAAATGAAATTGGATGGAGGAAACCGATGCCTACCCCTAGTATGGAAGATTATATTGAACAAATTTATTTGTTGATTGATGAAAAGGGATATGCCCGCGTGTCTGATATTGCTGAAGCGCTTAGTGTACATCCATCCTCTGTAACGAAAATGGTACAAAAATTAGATAAAGATGAGTATCTAATTTATGAAAAATATAGAGGGCTTGTATTAACAACAAAAGGGAAAAAAATCGGGGAGCGTCTTGTATATCGTCATGAGTTATTAGAACAATTTATGCGTATTATCGGTGTGGATGAAAGTAAGATTTATAATGATGTAGAAGGAATTGAACATCATTTAAGTTGGGAAGCTATTGACCGCATTGGTGATTTAGTACAATATTTTGAGCAAGATGAGCTTCGAATTGAAACACTTCGCGGCGTTCAAAAAGCAAATGAAGAGCAGGGAAAGTAAAGGGAACGAAGTGCGTTTCCTTTTTTGTTTAGAAAAGGAAATTCCTTTATTTAAATTGAATATATAGAGATGTGAAAAATCGTTTTGTAAAAGGTGGGATAGGAATGAAAGCAATTATTTTTGACTTTGATGGATTAATTGTAGATACAGAGACAATTTGGTTCCAATCTTTTCAGGAAGTGATTCACGAATATGGTGGTGAGTTACCTCTAGAAGAGTTTGCGAAATGTATTGGAACAACAGATGAAGTACTTTATACATATATTGAACAACAATTGAAAGAGCAATTTAATAAAAAATTGCTAAAAGAAAAAGTTTCGGCGTTACATCAAGAGAAAATGAAAATACCAGTCGTTCGTGATGGTGTGAAAGAATATTTAGAAGAAGCAAAAAGTCTTGGAGTAAAAATTGGTTTAGCTTCTAGTTCTTCAAGAAAGTGGGTTATCGGATTTTTAGAAGATTTAGGGATTCGAGAGTATTTTGAAGTTATTAAAACAAAAGAAGATGTTGAGAAAGTAAAACCGGATCCAGCACTGTATAAGGCAGCTATTGAAGAATTGAAAGTTGATGCATCAGAAGCTGTTGTGTTTGAGGATTCAGTGAATGGATTGAAAGCAGCGATTGCAGCGGAATTAAAATGTGTCGTTGTTCCTAATGAAGTTACAAAGACTTTGCAGTTTGAAAATCACCATCTTCGCTTAGGGAGTATGAAAGAAAAGAGTTTAACAGAAGTGCTTCAATATGTGAGAGAGCATAAATGAAAAAAGACCGCATTTCCTAAAAGGAAGCGCGGTCTTTCTTTTTATTTTTTTTACCCTCAATCACGGTTAAATGGGATTGTTTTCGCTTCCGCTTTAACAATGATGAATTGCTTTTCTTAACTTTGTCATCAGAAGCATTTCGTTTTAATAAAGAATTGCTTAGGGGTGCTACATTTTGTTTTCCGTATTTTCGGTTCGATTGTTTCGCAGCACGCTTATAAGAGTTTTGCGAATTGGCGGAACCGCTGGAATTTGTAAACATTTTATATAATACATAAAAGACACCAACAACAAGTAACATGATGACAATGTTTTTAACCATTCCATATGGATCAGTAATTGCAGATGATACGAGACCAAATATTGCTAGCCCAATAATAAGTACGAATAAAGCGAACGTAAACGAACGACCGTTCATAGGGAACACCTCCTAAATAACATATATTAAAATTAGTATATTAGCGACAAGGAAAGGAGTTGAGTACCATTTTAAAAAATTATTATTGTTTTTTCTCCAAACGTAATAATTCTTCAAAGGATGCAATCGCAACTTCAACTTGATCATCTTCTGGTTCTTTTGTTGTTAATAGTTGCAGCCATAATCCTGGGTATCCTAATACACGTAAGATTGGAATATCTCGTAATCGATTTGTAAACTGTAAGACTTCAAAAGAAATACCTAGAACAACTGGAATTAATAGAATTCGGTTTACGACTCTGACCCAAAGCGGATCAGTTGGAACAAGAAAGTAGACAAACATTCCGATAATGACTGTAAATATAATGAAACTACTACCACAACGATAATGAAGGCGAGTTTGTTTTTGGACATTTGCTACTGTCAGCGGAAGATTGTTTTCATAAGCGTTGATAACCTTGTGTTCCGCACCGTGATATTGAAACACACGCTTAATGATCGGAGTTAGGGACACAATATATATATAGCTCAGTAAAAGGATGAGCTTAATGATGCTTTCGACAATAATTTGCCCAGTGTGAGATGGGAAAAATGGTCTTGTCAATTCTGCTAAAAGTGCGGGAACTGCTGTGAAAATAACTTTACCGAATATGAACGATAAGACACCGACTGCGGCTACTCCTAATATCATCGTTAATTTGGATTGTTCTTCTTGTTTGTTTACAAGCTGTTCATCGTCTTCAGGATGAACGTCAAATCGTTCTGAAGCAAAGTTTAAGTGCTTTGCTCCATTAGCACTTGCATCAATGATAGCGGCGATACCACGTAGAAATGGAATCTTCTTTAGCGTAGATAATACTTTATTCTGCACACGTCGTAGTCGATAAAATTCGATTGATTTATCTTTACGACGAACCGCTGTAACAGTATATTCTCTACCACCAAACATAACTCCTTCTATGACCGCTTGCCCACCGTATATTTGTTTTGTCTCCTCTGCCATGTTAACACCAACCTGTATTTGTTTCTCTCTTATGTAGAAAAGAGGCAATTGTCACACTTGGTTCTGTCATTGTGAGATTTGACAATCACCGAGTTTCCTTTATTTTATCGACAAACACAAGCTGCTGACAAGAAAAATTGTTGCAGGAGCCAGACATTTCTTATTCTTTTTATAGACAAAATTCGCATGATTTAAACATGCTTCAAAATAGTTTCGGACATACTAGTAAGCGGAGGTGTTGATGTGAAGCAAGAACAATCAGGAATAAATAAATTTGTACAGATTGGTTTGTTTGGCGGTTTTTTTTGGGGAAGTATATGGTATTTTCTTCATGTTTTTTCATTTACAGAAGCTGGACCAAACTATTTGCTTTTACCATTTGCGTTTGGATCATGGAAAGAAGGCGTTTGGGGAAATGTATTAGGTATTGTCTGTATTGGGATTCTCTCTATTTTGGTGGCCTTTCTCTATAAGGTTCTTTTTAAAAGATTTGAAGGGATACTACCTGGGATCATTTATGGTTTCTTTTGGTGGAGTATTTTATTTTTGGGGCTAGGTTCTATTGCACCTGTTATAAAAAATGCACTTCATTTACCAAAAGAAACAATTGTCACAACGATATGTATTTTTATTTTATATGGTGTATTTATCACATATTCTGTTTCGTTTGAAGCGAACAACATGAATCAAGGGGAAGGGGCAGAGTAGACAAACTATTCAAATAAGTGACTCCTGTGTTAAAATGTTGTATAGACATTTTTATATTAAGGAGTTTACAAATATGAAAAGATTACTCCTCGTTAACGGTCCTAATCTAAATCGCCTTGGTGTCCGAGAGGTGAATGTATATGGGAAAGGAACGTTAGCGACACTTGAAACAGAGATGAAGCAAGAAGCAGAGAAATTGGGAGTGGAGTTAGAATGTTTTCAATCGAATCATGAAGGTGTTCTTATTGACATCATTCATGAGGCCGATGACATATATGAAGGAATCATTCTAAATCCAGGAGCATTTACGCATTATAGCTATGCGATTCGGGATGCGATTGCGAGCATTTCGATTCCGGTTATTGAAGTACATATTTCCAACATACACCAGCGCGAATCGTTTCGCCATGAATCTGTGACGGCAGCTGCCACTACAGGACAAATTGTTGGATTTGGTTTTTATGGCTATAAGTTAGCGTTATTTGCATTAATGGAGAAACTTAGGGAGGCATAAAACTGATGGAAAAGATCACGAAGTTAAGAAGTGCATTTGATGAAGCTGGTATTGATGGTATTTTATTAACGAATGAATATAGTCGTAGATATATGACGAACTTTACAGGGACAGCTGGTGTTGTACTTATTTCTAACGATCGTGCTTTATTTATTACAGATTTCCGCTATGTAGAGCAAGCTAGTAAACAAGCTGTTAGTTATGAGATTGTACAACATACAGGACTAATTCTGGATGAAGTTGCGAAACAAGTGAAAAACTTGGGGATTCAAAAGCTTGGCTTTGAGCAAGATGATCTTACATATAGCTCTTATACAGCACATAAAGAAGCCGTTGAAGCGGAATTTGTTCCAACTTCTGGGCTTGTAGAAAAGTTACGCTTGATTAAGACGGATTCAGAGATTAAGATATTAAAGGAAGCTGCACAGATTGCAGATGCTGCCTTTGAACATATTCTATCATTCATTCGCCCAGGCGTATCTGAAATTGAAGTGTCAAATGAACTTGAATTTTTCATGAGAAAACAAGGAGCAACATCTTCTTCGTTTGATATTATCGTTGCTTCAGGACTTCGTTCAGCACTGCCGCATGGTGTGGCATCTGAAAAAGTGATAGAAAAAGGAGATTTCGTAACATTAGACTTCGGTGCTTATTATAAAGGATATTGCTCTGATATTACACGTACGATTGCAGTCGGCGAACCATCTGATAAATTAAAAGAAATTTATAATGTCGTTTTAGAAGCGCAAATCCGTGGTGTAAACGGCATTAAAGCTGGTTTAACTGGTCGTGAAGCAGATGCATTAACACGTGACTACATAACGGAAAAAGGATACGGTGAATATTTTGGGCATTCTACTGGTCATGGAGTGGGTCTTGAGATTCATGAAGCACCAGGTTTAGCGTTCCGCTCTGAAACGGTACTTGAGCCTGGTATGGCTGTAACAGTAGAGCCAGGTATTTATATTCCAGGTGTTGGTGGTGTGCGTATCGAGGACGATATCATCATAACAAGTGAAGGTAATGAAGTAATCACGAAGTCTCCGAAAGAACTTATTATTTTGTAATACACAGGAGGATTTTTTGCATGATTTCAGTAAATGATTTTCGTACAGGTTTAACAATTTCAGTGGACAATGGCCTTTGGCAAGTTCTAGATTTCCAACACGTAAAGCCAGGTAAAGGTGCTGCGTTCGTTCGTTCTAAATTACGTAACCTTCGCACAGGTTCTGTTCAAGAAAAAACATTCCGTGCAGGTGAAAAGGTAGAAAAAGCACATATCGAAAACCGTCGTATGCAATACTTATACGCGAGCGGTGAGTCTCACGTATTCATGGATAACGGAACTTATGAGCAAATCGAACTTGGTGAAACTCAAATCGAGCGCGAGCTAAAATTCTTAAAAGAAAATATGGAAGTAGCTATTATGACATACCAAGGCGAAGTACTTGGGGTTGAACTTCCAAATACTGTAGAGTTAAAAGTTGTTGAAACAGAGCCAGGTATTAAAGGTGACACAGCTTCTAACGTAACAAAACCAGCTACATTAGAAACTGGTCTTGTTGTACAAGTACCAATCTTCATTAACGAAGGCGAAATGCTGATCATCAACACAGGTGAAGGTAAATACGTTTCTCGTGCATAGTTAGAAAAAGCACTCGTGATCATCACGAGTGCTTTTTCTATATGAAATAAGGTAAGTAATAAATAACACTTATAATAAGGCTAATCACTACAAGAATGGATGTTCCGAATGTGAAAGGATTCCAATTGATCTGAAATGGCCTTATTTCTCCTGTCTCTACGCCAGTCATTCCCTTATATACTGCGTGATCCATATTCGCATTGCGGTTCATATTTAAAGTAGTGAGCCAAGAAACTCCAAATATACTCAGACTACTTAGGAAGAATACCTCCATAAATGACCAATCTACTATTTTAGAAAATAAAAAAATACCGATTACTTCCAATATAATTATGTAAAGAGCACGCATAAGGTTCATTCTAATCACCTCTCTATTTTTTAAAAGTAACTTCCTTATCAGCATCAATCATTTTGTTGTAACCACCTTAAAAAATTTTTTCGAGATACGGCATGTAGTACACAAGGAACTTTTGTTTCTTATTCTAATAAAGCGTGTTCCTTTGGGAATTGCTCCTCCATATGTAATGAAATATAAGGTAACTTTTCCTGCGCTTTTAAAGAACGAACATTCGCCGTTTTTGCACCGGAAAATACATATATAAGATCTAATTCTTCAAATGCAATTTTAAATATTTCTTTTTTAGCAGCCTCATTGTAACCTTGCCCCCAATAAGGATAACCGAGCCAACTACCAATATGAGATGTCTTTTTTTGGTGATCAATATGTTTGAGAGAAGTAATGCCAATTATTTCTTTTTTTCATTGACAATTATTCTGGATAGAGATTTCCCTTTTCGTTCTTCTTTCATTGCAAAACGAATAAATGCTTTTGTATCCTCGGGGGTATCTACTTTTATTCCTAGGGGCGTCCTTCACATGTGCATCACCTGATAAAGTAAAAAGGATTTCTGCATATTGTAAATCCAGTGGTACTAATGTTACGTGTTACATTCCCCCGCCCTCCTTCTTGCATTTAGTATAACATAAGTAGATGTGAATATTCGGAATTTTATGGAATTTAATACAGAAAATATGTTTTTACTTCTGAAATAGACAACCTCTGCATATGGTTGTACAAATATGATCTTTCAGCCTAAAGATTTTGTCAGCTATTTGTAAAGGAATTGTTAGGAGAGAGGGTGGGAGAATGAAACAGTGGCTGGCGGCAATGGAAACATCCGTGCTTGTCATGGGTTTGCTTCGGTTGTTTTCAGGTAGCGCGGAAATATTCGCCGCTTTGCTTATGCTCTATGTGAATGATGCAAAAAAAGCATTGTTTATAAATGGTATGTTGGCATTTGTTGGACCGACTGTATTAATTTTAACGATGTCAATTGGAATTGCGAGCGTTGCGAGTGAGATTTCTTTTTTAAAGCTTTTTTTTCTCGCTCTTGGAATAGGCTGCATTTTTATTGCGGTGTTGAAATAGTAAGTCAAGTATGGTGGGGAGAATCCTATGAAAGAAGTATTAGAGGTTTTACCAAAAACGATGAGACAGTTCATTGAGGGCTGTGAACAATATAGCAAGTTAGAAGAAATCCGAGTTCGAATCGGAAGGCCACTTGAGTGTATTGCACATGGAGAAGTGTTCTTTTCTGACTATATTGTTACAGCAGAGGATGCTATCTACTTGTTGAATAAGCTGAGTCAATATTCCATTTATACGATGGAAGAGGAGTTGAAGCGCGGATATGTTACCTTGCGCGGTGGACACAGAATTGGCTTAGCTGGAAAAGTAATTACTGAGAAAAGTGCAGTGAAAATGATTCGGGATGTGTCGTCATTTAATATTCGGATTGCACGTCAAAAAATTGGAATTGCTGAGCCGCTTCTGCCCTATTTGTATGATACACGTTGGCTAAATACGATGGTAATTGGGCCGCCACAAACAGGGAAAACGACACTTCTAAGGGATGTTGCACGTTGTATGAGCCAAGGGGTTCGTTCTCATGAAATTCCATCTTGTAAAGTTGGGATTGTTGATGAGCGTTCGGAAATTGCCGGATGTGTAAAAGGGATTCCGCAATATGAATTTGGTCCGCGTGTTGATGTATTGGATGCATGCCCGAAAGCAGAAGGAATGATGATGATGATTCGTTCCATGAGCCCGGATATATTAATAGTGGATGAAATTGGGCGTATAGAAGATAGTGAAGCAATTATGGAGGCGGTCCATGCAGGTGTTCAGCTTTTTATAAGTGCTCATGGATTTTCTTTTGATGATGTAATGAAAAGGCCATCTTTAAAGGGTGTGATGGAACTTGGTGTGTTTGATCGCTTTATTGAACTATCGAAAGCAAAGGGGCCTGGAACAGTTGCTCAAGTAAAGGATAAAGATGGAAAACCGGTTCAAAAACGAGGGAAGGTTCAAAGTGTATGGTAAAAATCTTTGGTGCGGTGTTAATTGTAGCGGTTACCACTTTTTTTGGTTTATCGTACGCTAAGAGGTATAGTGAACGCCCACGTCAACTTAGGCTTTTAAAGGCAGCACTGCAATCGCTAGAAGCTGAAATCATGTATGGACATACGCCTTTATCAGAAGCGGCAGAGCGTTTAGTTAAACAAATGCCCAAGCCTTTAAATTGGATATTTCAAAGTTTTTCAAAGCGATTAGATAGCGGTGAGCAAACAGTTAGAGATGCTTGGCTTGATAGTTTGCAAGAAAATTGGAAGCTCACTGCATTTAAACAAACTGAATATGAGATTTTACAACAATTTGGTGAAACATTAGGACAGCATGACCGTGAATCGCAGCAAAAACATATTCGCTTATGTATTACACATTTAGAAAGAGAAGAGGGTGAAGCGAAAGCGCTACAATTTCAATATGAAAAGATGATAAAGAGTTTGGGTGTATTAGCAGGGCTACTTATCGTAATTTTACTGCTATAGGGGGGAAGGGCGATGTCCATCGATGTTGGATTAATATTTCAAATCGCCGGAATCGGCATTGTTTTAGCTTTCATTCATACAGTACTAAAAGAGTTAAAGCGGGAGGATATTGCAAACTGGGTGATTCTTGTCGGTTTTGTCGTTATTTTATTTCATGTTGCATTTTTAATTAATACTTTGTTTGACAAGATTAAAAGTGTCTTTCTTTTCCAGTAAAGGGGGCGGTTCGAATCGAAATCTTGCAAATTGTCGGATTGGGCCTCGTTGCGACATTTTTAGCAGCTGTGCTAAATCAACATAAATCTAGTATTACTTCTTTATTTATTGTGTTCATTGCGAGTGTAATGTTTCTGCTACTAATTGATCAAATTCATTCCATTCTAAAAATGATTGAGAGAGTTGCAAGTGAGGCGAAAGTGAGCAATGTCTATGTAGAGACGCTGCTGAAGATTATTGGAATTGCCTACATTGCCGAGTTTGGAGCACAAATTACAAAAGATGCTGGTCAAGGTGCAATCGCATCAAAAATTGAACTAGCGGGAAAAATTTTAATTCTTGTTATGGCGATTCCGATTTTAACGGTTGTCATTGAAACCATTCTCGGTTTCTTACCTACCGGATAAGGAGGAGTGAATGTTGCGAAGGCTTGGAAAAAAGCTGCTGTTTGCTTGCTTCCTTTTCTTTTCTTTACCAATTGTTGTACAAGCTTCTCCTATAGAAAAAAACGTCGTAGATCAGCAATTGGATAAGCTTGGGATAGAAGATGTGAAGCAGTATTGGGACGGGCTTGTCACGAAATATGGAGGCTATTTACCAGAAAGCCAAAAGGGAAGCTTTATGGAATTTGTAAAGGGCGAAAAGGAATTTTCGATAAAAGAATGGATGACAGGGCTATTAAAATATTTATTTCATGAGCTTATTGCAAATGGAAAGCTGCTTGGAACGCTTATTATGCTCACAATTTTTAGTGCATTATTACAGTCGTTACAATCTGCTTTTTCAAAGAGTAGTGTGAGTAAAATTGCAGATGCAGTTGTATACATGGTACTAATTATTTTTGCTTTAAATAGTTTTTATGTAGTAATGACATATGCGCGAGAAACGATTCAAACGATGGTAGATTTCATATTGGCGCTACTTCCTATTCTTTTAGCGCTCATAGCGACAGGAGGCGGGGTTGTATCGGTATCATTCTTCCATCCGATTATCATTTTTTTAATGAATACAAGTGGGCTACTTATGAACTATATTGTACTTCCACTTTTATTACTCGCGACCATTTTAAGCATTGTAAGTACAATGAGTGATCAATATAAAGTTACGAAATTGTCCAAGCTCTTGCAAAATGTAAGTGTGGGGATCATTGGTATCTTTCTAACAATTTTTCTAGGCGTATTATCTGTGCAAGGGACAGCAACAGCAGTTGCTGATGGTATTGCTGTTAAAACTGCGAAGTTTGTAACAGGGAACTTTATTCCAGTGGTAGGGCGGATGTTCACAGAAGCGGCAGATACGGTTATTAGTGCTTCTGGATTGTTAAAGAATACGGTAGGGATTATTGGGCTTATTATTTTATGTTTAATTGCAGCTTTTCCAGCCATTCAAATCTTTTGTATTGCATTTATTTATAAATTTGCTGCAGCGGTACTACAGCCGGTTGGTGGAGGGGCTATTATTAAATGTTTAGACATTATTGGGAAAAGTATTATTTATGTATTTGCCTGTTTATCTATCGTATCTTTTATGTTTTTTTTAAGCATTACCATCATTATTGCTGCGGGGAACATTACTCTCATGATGCGATAGGAGGTGACAGATATGCAATTTATTACAGAGTGGATTCGAAATATTATCGTATTTTTACTCTTAGCGACAATGCTTCATCTTATCCTTCCTAACTCGAATTTGCAAAAGTATGTCAAGTTTGTTGTAGGTCTATTGTTAGTTGTATTGATCTTAACGCCGCTATTTAAATTATTGCAAACAGATGTAAATGAAGTGATTGCAAATTTTAATCAAGAAAAATACGTAGCAGATGGATCAATAAAAAATTCAATTGACACAAAGAAAAAAGAAATACAAGCCCTCACACGTGCATATAGTTTAGAAGAGATGGCTGTCAAAATGAAAAAAGAAGTTGGGAAAGAATTTGAGAAAAAGTATGGCGTGACAGTGTCTGAAATAAAAGTAATCGCAGCAGAAACGAAAGAAGAAGTAAAAACAGCAAAGGATATTCAATCTGTTATTGTGACATTAAAAGAAATGGAGCCGAAAAAAAGCGATGCAATTGAAACAGTAAAACCAGTTGAAATTAATACGAAAGAACCACGAGAAACTTCGGAAGAAACAAACATAGAAATGAAAGAGTTTTTTTCAAGCAGGTGGCAACTAGAGGGTAAACAAATCCAAGTTCAAATGGAAGGGAGGACAGGTAGAGTAAATGGACAATAAAGATAAAAATTCGAAATTCTCATTTTTTCGCAACTTATTAAAAGGGGACGAAAAAGACGATAAGGAGAAGGGGAAAAAGGTAACACCGAAGTTTTTACTTGTCCTACTTATACTTGGAATGTTGCTTATGTTTTCTAGTAATTTTTTTCAACCTAAAAAAGAAGAAGTACCTGTGTTTAAAGAAAAGACAAGTCAAGAGACCGAAAAAGAAGTACCGACCTTTGGGCAAAAAAAGAGCGATAATATGTCAGCTGTAGAAAAATATGAAAAAGCGTATGAACAAGAATTGAAAACGGCATTAGAAGATATAACAGGGGTTAAAGATGTGTCTATTGAAGTGAATTTGGATTCATCTGAAGAAAAAATACTAGAAAAAAATATTGTAAAACGATCACAAACAACAGGTGAAACAGATAAAACTGGAGGTAAAAGGCAAGTTGAAGATGAATCTACTGATGAAAAAACAGTGATTATACGCGAAGGTGATAAAGAAACTCCAATTGTACTACGAACAGAGAAACCGAAAGTGCGAGGCGTTCTTGTTGTAGCAAAAGGAGTGGATAATATACAAATTAAAGCGATGGTGAAGGAAGCGGTGACACGTATGCTTGATGTGCCATCACACCGCGTTGCGGTACTACCAAAAAAGAGTTAGGGAGGAAATAAAGTGTTAAAAAAACAAACAGTTTGGTTATTAACAATGCTAAGTTTAGTTGTTGTGTTATCTGTTTATTATGTAACAACGCCTGACAAGATGAACACTGCAACACCAACAGCGGGTGAAAAGGTTGGACAAGAAAAGCAAGGTGTTGAAAAAGAAGTGACGAAAGAAGCAACAAAAGAAACAACAAAAGAAACAACAAAAGAAACATCCAATAAAGAAACAGATAAAAAAGAGGATGGTAAAAAAGAGACAAGTAAAAAAGAAACAAATAAAAAAGAAAGCAATGTATCAGTACAATCAAGTGATGAGAATTTTACAGCCTTACGTATGCAATTGGAGGATCAACGTAGTGCACAAAAAGAAAAATTGCAAGATGTTATGAAATCAGAAAAATCTTCTGCTGAAGAAATAAGTAAAGCAAAAGATGAATTAAACGCAATCGATAAGATGCAGACAAAAGAAGGTTTGCTTGAAACAGTTATTAAATCACAAGGCGGTTATAATGATGCGCTAGTAAGAGCAGATGGAAATGATATTAAAGTAACAGTAAAAGCTGCAAAGCATTCTCAGAAAGAAGCGAATAAGATTATCCAACTTGTTCGAGCTGAGGCGGGATTAAAAGATGTAGGTGTCAAGTTTGACCCAGTTAAATAAAATGTATGATATATCAATAGCAAGAATAATAGAAAAAGCTATCGCTTTCGATAGCTTTTTTCTATGTCACTTTTTTGTGCTGTTTCAATCTTTTCTATAGGAAAAGGAGAAATGCGCTGCGAGTAAAAAATTAAAGGTTCGTGGTAATGATGATTACTATTTCCATATTTTACATGAGTGAAGACGACGATGAGCCATATCAATACAGCTGGAACGAACAAGATGAGCCATATCATATTTCTGCACCTCACTACAAGATATTTTACTTTGAATATACTATTCGTATATGAAGGAAGGATGAACGGCTTGTAAATAAAAAAATAATATTTGGTAAAAATATGTATTGATAAATCAACAAATGCAGGGGTACATAAAAATGAAAAAGAAACCTTTTTTGAGGGAGCGAATTCGTCTGTGCATAGAAGCGATCAGGTCCTTCTTTGTTCCTCGTAGTAGCGATTTATATGTTGGAGAATCAAAATGTATTAGTAGAAATATGCTTTGTATTTCGTAGTTTTAATAAAGAAAAAACATGTTTTTTCTGAAGTGGTCTTGCCAATTTTGAGTGAAACTTGGTATTATTACTAGGTAATAAATCATTTAGTGAAATAATATTCTTACAGGAGTTTCGATTTATTGTAAAGAAATATAAAGTTGGAATGTTGAAAATATTTATCGTAAAATGAGAATAACAAATATTTTTATCTAGTAAGTGTCATAGAAATAAGCTTTCTAGTAGAATCATCGTATTTTTACAACCGAAACAGTTTTATATATGTTGGTAGTTGTAAAAACGAGACAAACAAGTGTATGGGAGTGGATTTTACATGTTTAAAATTCAAGAAGTTCGTGAACTAATTAAATTAATTGATAGCTCTAACATTGATGAATTTGAATACAAAAAAGATGGCACGACAATTAAAATGAAAAAGCGCGGTAATGAAGTGGTTTCTGTGCAAACTGCTCCAGTTATGAAGCAAGCGCTACAAACACAGGCTGTAGAAATCGAAACTGCGGTAGCGGCGGCGCAAGTAGAAGCACCGAAGCAGGAAGAGAAGAAAGCTGTTCAAGATGAGAATTTACATAAAATCGTATCACCGATGGTAGGTACATTCTATGCTTCTTCTTCTCCTGATACACCTCCATATGTAAGTGTTGGAGATCGTGTTTCAGAAGGGACAGTAGTTTGCATTGTTGAAGCGATGAAACTTTTTAATGAAATTGAAGCAGAGGTAAATGGAGAAATTGTTGAAATTCTTGTCAACAATGGACAACTTGTTGAATATGGACAACCGCTATTTCTTGTAAAAGCGTAATAAGGGAGTCTTTGTGATGATAAAAAAAGTATTGATAGCTAATCGTGGGGAAATTGCTGTACGAATTATTCGTGCTTGTAAAGAGATGAATATTGAAACAGTTGCTATTTATTCAGAGGCGGACAAAGAATCACTTCATGTGAAAATTGCAGATGAAGCGTATTGTGTTGGGCCAACGGTATCAAAAGAAAGCTATTTAAATTTAACGAATATTATAAGCGTTGCAAAATTAACAGGTTGTGATGCAATTCACCCTGGTTATGGATTTTTAGCTGAAAATGCTGATTTTGCAGAACTATGCCGTGAATGTAATTTGATTTTTATCGGACCTAGCCCCGAAGCAATTTCAAAAATGGGTACAAAAGACGTTGCTCGTGATACAATGAAAGAAGCAGGAGTTCCAATTGTACCGGGTTCACAAGGAATTATAAAAAACATAGAAGAAGCGATCGAGCTTGCAAAGCAAATTGGATATCCCGTTATTATTAAAGCAACTGCAGGTGGCGGTGGAAAAGGTATTCGCGTTGCGCGTTATGAAGAGGAGCTTGTAAAGGGGATTCAAATTACACAGCAAGAAGCTAGTACCGCTTTTGGGAACCCTGGTGTATACTTAGAAAAGTACGTTGAAGATTTCCGCCATGTTGAGATTCAAATAATGGCAGATGCACATGGCAATGCGATTCATTTAGGAGAGCGTGATTGTACAATTCAGCGCCGTTTGCAAAAATTATTAGAAGAAAGCCCTTCTCCTGCTCTTGATGCGAATATTCGCGAGAAAATGGGTGAAGCAGCGGTAAAAGCAGCGGTAGCGGTTGATTATACAGGTGCTGGTACGGTTGAGTTTATTTATGAATATAAAACGAAAAGCTTTTACTTTATGGAAATGAACACACGAATTCAAGTAGAACATCCGGTTACAGAGATGGTAACAGGGATGGACTTAATTAAAGAACAAATTCGTGTTGCTTCAGGAGAAAAGCTATCGCTACAGCAAGAAGAAGTACAATTTAGTGGATGGGCAATTGAATGTCGAATTAATGCGGAAAATCCTGCCAAAAACTTTATGCCATCTCCAGGGAAAGTAGAAATGTACTTACCACCAGGAGGATTTGGTATTCGCGTCGATTCAGCTGTTTATCCTGGTTATTCAATTCCACCTTTTTATGATTCGATGATTGCGAAATTAATTGTTCACGGAAAAACACGTGAAGAAGCAATTGCAAAAATGAAACGAGCGCTTAGTGAATTTGTCATTGAAGGCGTACATACGACAATCCCATTCCATTTACAATTGCTAGATCATCCTGATTTTATAAAAGGGGAATTTAATACGAAATTTTTGGAAGAGCATGAACTTGTGACGCAGTGATACATTTAAAGGAGGTTTTTTTCATGGCTGAACATATGTTAGATATGGGTCAAGATACAACCCTTGGAAAAGTAGAAATTGCACCAGAAGTAATTGAGGTAATTGCAGGTATTGCAGCTGCTGAAGTAGATGGAGTAGCTGCAATGCGCGGTAACTTTGCTACAGATGTTGTTGAAAAGTTAGGAAAGAAAAATCATGGTAAAGGCGTAAAGGTTGAATTAGTAAACGAAGATATTATTGTTGACGTTTATGTTGTTATGTATTTTGGTGTAGCAATTCCAGTTGTTGCACAAAAAATTCAAGATAATATTCGTCAAGCGCTCTTTACAATGACGGGTCTTGAGCCAAAAGAAGTGAATGTTCACATTGTTGGTGTAACATTCGAAACGCAAAAAACAGAAATCGAGCCAGTGTAAAAATGAAAAGGTGCCTCGTCAAAAAGGCACCTTTTTTTCTTGTTTCATTTCTTCACACACAAAACCCTCTAATTATTATACTATTTCAAAAATAGAAAAAATAAGCAAGAAATGATGCGTTTTAAAAAAAACGTACATTGTGATATGATATGGAACTTGAAGTTAATCTTTTTATTATTTTTCAGCCTTATAACTCGTGTATGAAACGATAAATTGTGGTATTATCATTGTATTATAAAGTTGAAAAATCAATGAAAACTGTAAGGGTAAGTAAATTGACGGCTTATAAATTATAATAATATAACAAAACATAAGGAAAGACTTGAAGTATAAAGGAGAGTTACAATGAAACGTAGGACGGCTAGAGAAAGAGCCATGCAAGCATTATATCAAATGGATATTACTGGTGAATTAGAGCCGAAAGTAGCGGTGGAAAATACGCTAGAAGAAGGCGAAGAAACAAATGAGTTTTTAGAATCACTTGTTGTTGGTTTTGTAGAACATAAAGAAGCGATTGATGAAGCAATTCGTCAAAATTTAAAGAAGTGGAAATTAGAACGTATTAGTATTGTGGATCGCAGTATTTTACGTCTAGCTGTGTATGAAATGAAGTACATGGAAGAAATTCCGCATAATGTAACAATTAACGAGGCAATTGAGATTGCCAAAACATTTGGGGATGAGGAATCTCGTCGTTTTATAAACGGCGTTTTATCTAATATAAAAGACACACTGTAATTTCTTTAAGGGGGAATCTTAAAATGGTAGCAGTAATCATCAAAGGCAATGAAGTTGCGGAGAAAAAACGAGCACAATTAAAAGAAGAAGTTGTGAAGTTGAAAGAACAAGGGATTGTACCAGGATTAGCTGTTATTTTAGTTGGAGAAGATCCAGCGTCTCGTTCCTATGTAAAAGGAAAAGAAAAGGGCTGTGAACAAGTTGGAATTTATTCAGAGCTAATTGAGTTTCCAGATACAATTACAGAAGAGCGTTTGTTAGCTGAAATCGATCGCTTAAATGAAGATGACCGTATTAATGGAATATTAGTGCAACTACCTTTACCGAAACATATTGAAGAAAAAGCTATCATTGAAAGAATCTCACCTGAAAAGGATGTAGATGGATTCCATCCAATCTGCGTTGGTCGTATGATGACAGGCCAAGATACATTCCTTCCATGTACACCGCATGGTATTGTTGAATTAGTAAAAGAAACAAATCTTGATATTACAGGAAAACATGTTGTTGTAATTGGAAGAAGTAATATTGTTGGAAAACCAGTGGGACAGTTATTTTTAAATGAAAATGCGACTGTAACATATTGTCACTCCAAAACGAAAAATATAAAAGAATTATCAAAGTTAGCGGATATTTTAATTGTAGCTGTTGGAAGACCAAAAATGGTAACTGCTGACTATATAAAAGAAGGCGCAGTTGTAATTGATGTTGGTGTTAATCGTCTAGACACAGGAAAACTATGCGGTGATGTTGACTTTGATAATGTACTGGATATCGCAGGCTATATTACACCAGTACCAAAAGGAGTCGGTCCAATGACAATTACAATGCTTCTTCATAATACAGTTGAATCTGCAAAACGTGCAGGGGTTGTTTGTAAATAATTTGAATCGGCTATGAGGAGAGAGAGATGGAAAAGCAATATTTAACCGTTACAGCATTAACACGCTATATAAAAACAAAAATAGAGTATGACCCGCATTTACAGTCTGTTTGGTTAAAAGGAGAAATTTCAAACTTTAAATATCATAGCCGTGGCCATATGTATTTCACATTAAAGGATGAAAATGCAAGGATAGCAGCGGTTATGTTTGCGGGGCATAATCGTAATATAAAGTTTAGACCAGAAGATGGAATGAAGGTACTTGTAAAAGGGAAAATCTCTGTCTATGAAGCAAGTGGTTCATATCAAATTTATGTTAATGACATGCAGCCTGATGGAGTTGGTAATCTTCATTTAGCTTATGAACAATTAAAGGTAAGACTAGAGGAAGAAGGGTTGTTTTCACAAGTATATAAACAGCCAATTCCTGCATATGCAAAAACAATTGGTGTCATCACATCACCAACGGGAGCAGCGATTCGTGATATTATAACAACGATTAAACGTCGTTATCCAATTGGCAATGTGATTGTATTTCCTGTACTTGTACAAGGGGAGTTTGCGGCTCCCTCAATTGTACAAGCGATTCAAACAGCGAACGATATGAGGGAGATAGATGTATTAATTGTCGGGCGTGGAGGCGGCTCTATTGAAGAGCTATGGGCCTTTAATGAAGAAATGGTTGCACGGGCGATTTTTACAAGTGAAATTCCAATCATCTCAGCAGTTGGACATGAAACAGACTTTACAATTGCAGATTTTGTAGCAGATTTACGTGCACCAACTCCAACAGCAGCAGCAGAACTTGCAGTACCTAATATACTTGAATTACAAGAGAAAGTGTTGCAACGAACCCTTCGTCTGCAAAGAGCAATGCGAGAAACGTTACATAAAAAGCAAGAACAGTTGCAAACACTTCAAAAATCGTATGCGTTTCGTTATCCAAAGCAAGTGTATGAACAAAAAGAAGAACAGTTAGATCGCACTCTTGAGCAGCTTATTTTAGCCAAAGAACGTTATATAGAGAAAAAGATAAATCAGTTAAAACAACTTTCATTTTATTTGGAGAAGCATCATCCCTCTCAAAAGATTTTACAAACAAAGACAAGAATACAAACATTGCAGAAGCAATTACAACGCGAAATGCAAACATTACTGCAAACGAAAGAATTTGCATTTATGGGGGCGGCTCAAAAACTAGAAGCATTAAGTCCGCTGAAAGTAATGATGAGAGGTTATGGACTTGTGTATAGCGAGAAAAAGCAAGTGTTAAAAAGTGTGAAAGATGTCGGTCTTGGTGACGTTGTTTCAGTACAATTACAAGATGGTGTTTTAGATTGTAACGTATCGGGCGTAGAGGAGCGTGAATTAAACAATGGAAAATAAATTAAGCTTTGAAGAAGCAATTTCTCAGCTTGAACATCTCGTTTCTAAGCTCGAACAAGGTGATGTTCCTTTAGAAGAGGCAATCTCATATTTTAAAGAAGGTATGGAGTTGTCTAAGCTATGTGATGAGAAGTTGAAAGATGTACAAGAACAAATGGCGGTTATCCTGGGAGAAGATGGGGAGCTTAGCCCATTTACGGCTGTAGGAGATGAAGCATAGTGGCATATGTAGCTTTTGATGCTTTTGTGAAAGAAAGTAAAACTTTCGTCGAGGGGCAGCTTGTACGCTATGTAAATCAATTACAATGTCCAAATGTACTTCGTGAAGCGATGACATACTCATTGGAAGCGGGTGGAAAACGTCTTCGTCCGTTACTTTTATTTGCAACGTTGCAAGCTTTTGGAAAAGAAAGAGAACTGGGCATAGGAGCAGCTTGTGCTCTTGAAATGATTCATACGTATTCGTTAATTCATGATGATTTACCATGTATGGATGACGATGATTTAAGAAGAGGAAAACCAACAAATCATAAAGTGTTTGGTGAAGCGATGGCTGTTTTAGCAGGAGATGGCTTATTAACATATGCTTTCCAAGTAGTGTCAGCGTATGATCATCAAGATATTTCTGCAGAAACAAAACTAAGGCTTGCGCTTGAACTTGCCAAAGCAGCTGGACCAGAAGGAATGGTTGCCGGACAGGTAGCGGATATGGAGGCGGAAGGAAAGCAACTGTTACTTAGAGAATTAGAATATATTCATAGGCATAAAACAGGGCGTTTATTAGAGTATGCTGTGCTTGCGGGAGCTATACTTGCAGGAGCAACTAGAGAGCAAGAAGAAAAACTACTTGCATTTGCAAAATATATCGGTCTGGCTTTTCAAATTCGCGATGATATTTTAGATGTAGAAGGAACAGAAGAAGAGATTGGAAAACCAATAGGTAGTGATGTTTCCAATGAAAAAAGTACATATACTACGTTGTTTACGATAGATGAAGCAAAATGTATCTTAGGAGAAACAATTGCTAAAGCGAAAGATGCGATAGCATCTTTACGATTACAAGATGAATATTTATTATCCATTTGTGATTTAATAGCAAAGCGTAATAACTAATATAGAAGCGTTTTCATTTGTTGAGTCATTCTTCATTTTGTGGTATAAATGTAGAAAAAGGTTTTTCTTTTTTTGTTATTGGCAAAAATATATTTAGATTACGTTGCCGTTATCACTTTGTGTTAGCGGCTCTTTTTTCATCGTATAGAGAAGCTGCAATCAATAATCCTTTGAATCGAATCACTTCTTAATAGAAAGGGATAATTCACTTTCTTAGAAGGTAGAGAAGGATGGAAAATTGTTTGCTAAAGTAGGGTAGAATAGAGTGTAATAGGAAAACCAGTAAAGAATTTCTTGTGTTGTACAAATATTTTTTATAATATTTGACATGTTGACAGATTATGAAACGAAAGTGAGTGATCCATGTGGATCTAACGCAAATTCAAAACCCTAGTTTTTTGAAAGATATGTCTATCAGCGAACTAGAGGCACTGAGTGAGGATATTCGGAAGTTTTTAATTGAAGAGCTTTCTCAAACAGGTGGACATATTGCTCCTAACTTAGGTGTAGTAGAACTCACAATTGCTCTGCATAAATTATTTGATAGTCCAAACGATAAATTTTTATGGGATGTAGGACATCAATCCTATGTGCATAAAATTTTAACAGGGCGTGCAAAAGAGTTTGGTACATTAAGACAATATAAAGGTCTATGTGGTTTCCCAAAACGTTGCGAGAGTGAGCATGATGTATGGGAAACAGGCCATAGTTCAACTTCATTATCTGCTGCGATGGGAATGGCTCTGGCGCGCGATTTAAAGAAAACGAAAGAATGTGTTATACCAATCATAGGGGATGGCGCTTTAACGGGTGGAATGGCTTTAGAAGCGTTAAACCATATCGGACATGAAAAAACAGATATGATTGTTATTCTTAATGATAATGAAATGTCGATTGCGCCGAATGTTGGTGCACTTCATAATGTACTTGGTCGCTTACGTACCGCTGGGAAATACCAGTGGGTGAAAGATGAACTAGAGTATTTACTTAAGAAGATTCCAGCAGTTGGCGGGAAGGTTGCAGCAACGGCAGAAAAAGTAAAAGATAGCTTAAAATATTTACTTGTATCAGGTGTCTTTTTTGAAGAGTTAGGGTTTACATATTTAGGTCCTGTTGACGGGCATAGTTATGAAAACTTGTTTGAAACGCTTCAATATGCAAAGAAAACAAAAGGGCCAGTGCTTGTTCATGTCATTACGAAAAAAGGAAAAGGTTATAAACCTGCCGAGAGTGATGTCATTGGGACTTGGCATGGAACAGGGCCATATAAAATTGAATCGGGAGACTTTGTGAAACCGAAGGAAGTTGCACCAGCATGGAGTTCTGTTGTAAGTGATACGGTTCATAAGCTTGCAAGAACAGATGAGCGCATCGTTGCGATTACACCAGCGATGCCAGTTGGTTCTAAGCTAGAAAAGTTTCATAAAGAGTTTCCAAATCGTATGATTGATGTTGGAATTGCTGAGCAACATGCAACAACGATGGCCGCTGGGATGGCAACGCAAGGAATGAAGCCGTTCTTAGCAATATATTCAACTTTCTTGCAGCGTGCATATGACCAAGTTGTTCATGATATATGTCGTCAAAATTTAAATGTCTTCATTGGAATTGACCGTGCAGGACTAGTTGGGGCAGATGGTGAAACGCATCAAGGTGTATTTGATATCGCATTTTTACGTCATTTACCGAACTTGGTACTCATGATGCCGAAAGATGAAAATGAAGGTCAGCATTTAGTATATACAGCGATGCAGTATGAAGATGGTCCAATTGCTCTGCGTTATCCTCGTGGAAATGGACTTGGAGTTCAAATGGATGAAGAATTCAAAGCGATTCCAATTGGTACATGGGAAACATTAAAAGAAGGCACGCAAGCAGCAATTTTAACATTTGGTACAACGATTCCAATGGCAATGGAAGCAGCGGAGCGTCTTGAAAAAGCTGGAGTTTCAGTGAAAGTTGTGAATGCTCGTTTTATTAAGCCAATGGATGAAACGTATTTACATGAACTCTTAGGAAAAAATATGCCGATTTTAACAATTGAAGAAGCTTGTTTAATCGGTGGATTTGGTACAGGTGTAGCAGAATTTGCTACTGAGCATGGATATCATAGTGCTTTAATTGAACGAATGGGTATTCCAGATTATTTCATTGAACATGGTAGTGTTACAAAGCTGTTAGAAGAAATTGGTTTAACGACAGATGCTGTTGTGGACCGTATTCATACAATGATTCCATCAAAACAAAAAAGGGCGTAACAAATGAGTGTAAAAAAAGAAAGAGTAGATGTACTATTAGTAGAACGAGGGCTTATAGAAACACGCGAAAAGGCAAAACGCGCTGTTATGGCAGGACTAGTGTATGCAAATGAAATGAGACTCGATAAGCCAGGGGAAAAAATACCACAAGATACACCGATTACGGTAAAAGGACAAGTCATGCCATATGTGAGCCGTGGCGGTTATAAGTTAGAGAAGGCATTAGAGACTTTTCACCTTGATTTACAAGATAAAATTATGTTAGATATTGGTTCATCAACTGGTGGCTTTACAGATTGTGCGCTGCAAAACGGTGCGAAGTTATCTTACGCTTTAGATGTAGGGTACAATCAACTCGCTTGGAAGCTTCGTCAAGATGAGCGAGTTGTTGTCATGGAACGAACGAATTTTCGTTATGTAACACCGACCGATTTAGAGCGTGGATTACCGCAATTTGCTAGCATTGATGTTTCATTTATATCATTAAAATTAATTTTGCCAGTCTTAAAAACAATATTGACTCCAAATGGTGATGTTGCGGCTTTAATTAAACCACAATTTGAAGCCGGAAGAGAGCAGGTTGGGAAGAAAGGTATTGTTCGCGATCGTAAAGTTCATGAAGCTGTCGTAGAAATGATCATTGATTTCGCAATAAAAGAAGGATATGATGTTGAAAATTTAACATACTCTCCAATTACGGGTGGAGACGGAAATATTGAGTTTTTAATTCATTTAACGTGGCATGGTGAGCGTGAGAGTGGTGAAAATCATTCCCTAGTTTCTGTAGAGCAAGTTGTAACAGCAGCTCATGAGGTCTTAAAACAAAAAGGGAAAGAGGAATAACGATTGTTGTTCCTCTTTTTGTTCGAATTGTATAATGATTGTAAAAACAATTATGTACAAGTAAACGATTATAAGTTAACATAAATAAGTGAAGTATACCAATGTTTAAACTATGGTAAGAGATAGTGTGAGGTGCAAATGTATGAATAAAGGTCAGCGCCATATTAAAATTAGAGAAATTATCGCGAATAAAGAAATCGAAACGCAAGATGAACTAGTTGATATTTTACGTAATGAAGGCTTTAATGTAACGCAAGCAACTGTGTCACGTGACATTAAAGAGTTGCACTTAGTGAAAGTGCCATTACATGATGGTCGCTATAAATATAGCTTGCCAGCAGATCAACGATTCAATCCGTTGCAAAAATTAAAACGTAATCTCGTCGATTCGTTTGTAAAGTTAGACACAGCAGGACATATGCTTGTGTTAAAAACATTACCTGGTAACGCGCACGCGCTCGGAGCACTTATTGATCATTTAGAATGGGATGAGATTATCGGAACCATTTGTGGTGACGATACTTGCTTAATCATTTGTCGTACGCCTGAAGATACAGGTTTTGTATCAGATCGTTTCTTAAATATGCTGTAAAGAAAGAATCTTGTTTATTTTTTGCTTTAAGCAAAAAGTAAACAAGATATTTTTTTGTTATGGGAAAAATAGATAAATGTAAAGTGGAATATAGTGTTTGTTAGAATGAAGTTAGGAAATCGATGGATTGACCCGTAAAACAAATGTTTGGTACAATGGAGCGGGCTAGAAGAGTAAATGATACATGTAATAACTACTTGAGCGAAAAGTGCTCAGCGGAAGCCCTTAGTAGAGGATTAGTTTATAACGAGGTGAATGGAGCATTGTTATCGGAATTATCGATTAGAAACTTTGCTATTATTGAGTCATTAAATATTTCTTTTCAAAAAGGTTTAACAGTTTTGAGTGGTGAAACAGGTGCCGGTAAATCAATTATTATTGATGCAATTAGCTTACTTGTTGGTGGCCGTGGTTCAGCAGAGTTTGTTAGGTACGGAACAGAGAAAGCTGAAATCGAAGGTTTATTTTATATAGAGGATGACAAGCATCCATGTATTGCGAAAGCTGAAGAGCTAGATATTGAAATTGAAGATGGAATGATCATTTTAAAACGGGATATTGCTGCGAACGGGAAAAGTGTATGTCGTGTAAATGGTAAGCTTGTTACATTGAGTATATTAAAAGAGATTGGGAAAACACTTGTCGATATTCATGGACAACATGAAACACAAGATTTGATGAATGAGGAACGTCATTTGTTTATGCTCGATCATTTTGATGGGGATCGTATCGTGAACCAATTAGAAATATATCAAGGTGTACACGCTGAGTATGAGCAGTTGAAGAGGCATCTTAAATCTCTAACAGAGAATGAACAACAGATGGCACATCGATTAGATTTAATTCAATTCCAGCATGAAGAAATTCGTAAAGCAGATTTGAAGGTTGATGAAGAACATGAATTGACGGAAGAGAGATTAAAAATCTCCAATTTCGAAAAAATTTATAAAGCGCTTGGTGATGCATACCGTTCATTAAGTGAAGATGGCGGTGGGCTCGATCATGTACGAAATGCAATGGGACAAATGGAAAGTATTACACACCTAGATGAGGCATATCAAGAAAATCATGATTCGATTGCTAATAGTTATTACTTGTTAGAAGAGGTTGCCTATCAGCTTCGGGAAAAGTTAGACATGATGGAATATGATCCGAATCGCTTAGACGAAATTGAAACACGTTTAAATGAAATTCGTATGTTAAAGAGAAAGTATGGAAATACTGTAGAAGAGATTTTGGCGTATGCTGATAAAATAGAACAAGAAATTTTTACAATTGAAAATAAAGATATACATATTGAAACGACGAAAAAGAAATTAAAAGAAGTAGAAAATGTAGTTTTAAAGGAAGCAACGATGTTGAGTGATATGCGTCATCAGCTGGCAGATCACCTTACGAACGCAATCCACCAAGAATTAAAAGAACTCTATATGGAAAAAACGAAATTTGAAGTGAGGATTGCGAAAAGGGAAGGAAGTATTGATGATCCGCTTGTAGACGGGATGCCAGTGAAATGTACGATGGATGGATATGATCATGTGGAATTTTATATTTCAACAAATCCAGGTGAACCATTAAAACAACTTTCAAAAGTAGCTTCTGGTGGAGAATTATCCCGTATTATTTTAGCTTTGAAAAGTATTTTTTCTAAGCATCAAGGTGTTGCATCTGTCATTTTTGATGAAGTAGATACGGGAGTGAGTGGCCGGGTAGCACAAGCGATCGCGGAAAAAATTTATCGTGTATCTGTAAACTCACAAGTACTTTGTATTACGCACTTACCTCAAGTAGCATCGATGGCGGATTCACATTTATTTATCCGTAAACAAGTTGCAAATGATCGGACGATTACATCAGTTGCTGTATTAAGTACAGAGGATAAGGTAACGGAGATCGCTCGAATGATTTCTGGCGTGGAAATTACCGATTTAACGACGGAACATGCTAAAGAGTTACTTATGCAAGCACATCGTTTTAAACAGACAGCAGAGGCTATCCAATAATGGATAGCCTTTTTGCTCAAATGATGATTTCTTAATTCTTCCGGTTATAAACAGAGCGTTGCAAGGAGAAATTAAAAGATGAAGTCGTTAGGCTGAATGTGGGTAGGAGCGAGGAGAGTGAACAAATTGAAATTAGAGCAATTTCGAAAAATAATAGGTCTTTGTCTCCTTGTTTCATTAGTTTTTATCGGATGTTTTAAACCGCTTCGTACGTTTATTTCATCCCCAAAGCAACTTGTTATTTTTGAGGGACAACAATCAGAAATAACATCATTTCCAGTTTTCCAGGCTTCATCGACAAATCATAGTGTTTTTACAGTGAGTTCAAATAAAGAACAGAAATCCGGACTTGTAGTAAATTCGCATCAAACTGGTGAAGCGGATATGGTTTTTCAACTTGCTGGTTTTCCAGTAAAAAAAGTAAATGTTAAAGTATTGAAAGATTTTAAAGTGATTCCAGGCGGCCAATCAATTGGAGTAAAATTGAATACAAAAGGTGTACTTGTTGTTGGGCATCATTTAATTCAAACAGAGAGAGGTAAAGTATCACCTGGAGAAGTGGCTGGTGTACAAGTTGGGGATATGATTACTGAAATTAATGGAAAAACAATTGAAAAAATGAGTGATGTGGCACCTTTTATCCATGACAGCGGACAAACAGGTGAACCGATTAATCTTGTTTTATTACGAGATGGTAAGTATATTCGTACAAAACTAACACCAGAAAAAGGTAATGGTGAGTCGTCTTACCGAATTGGTTTATATATTCGTGATTCAGCTGCTGGTATTGGAACAATGACGTTTGTTCATCCGGATTCCATGAAATATGGAGCACTTGGGCATGTTATTTCTGATAATGATACGAAAAAACCAATTCAAGTAGAAGACGGACAGATTGTTCGTTCGACAGTTACTTCTATCGAACGCGGTAGTCATGGAAATCCAGGAGAAAAATTAGCAAGGTTTTCACCGGATCGTGAAGTAATTGGTAATATTACAACAAATAGTCCGTTTGGTATTTTTGGTAAATTAAATACAGGCATAAAAAATGGCATAATGGATGAGGCGATGCCGATTGCTTTATCTCATCAAGTGAAAGAAGGACCGGCAAAAATATTAACAGTTATCGATCAAGACAAAGTAGAGGCATTTGATATCGAAATCGTAAGCACGGTACCACAAAAGTTCCCAGCGACAAAAGGAATGGTTGTAAAAGTTACAGATAAACGTTTGTTGGCCAAAACAGGTGGTATTGTTCAAGGGATGAGTGGTAGCCCAATTGTTCAAAATGGAAAAATGATTGGTGCTGTTACACATGTATTTGTGAATGATCCGACTTCGGGGTATGGTGTTCATATTGAATGGATGTTACATGAAGCAGGAATTAATATTTATGAGCAAGAGAAAAAAGCAAGCTGACTAACATCAGCTTGCTTTTTTTTTTTTTTTTTTTGAGAAATTCGTTGAAATTTTGTAAAAGCTCCGCAAGAGCTGCTTTTTGTTGTAAAATAAAACAAAAGAGTGAACGTTTCGTTGTAAACCTATGATGGAATGTGTAAAGAAAGAAAATAAATGAACGATAAACATATTTTTTTGTGATTTTATCGGAAATTAAGAAACTTTAAAAGGGAAATTTCACACAATTGTCGAACAATTCATGTAGCCTAGAAGCTTACACATGTCGGGAGAATCGATTCGGTAAGGGAGGAAAAGCTGTGGAGAAAATTAAAGTGTGTCTTGTGGATGATAATAAGGAACTAGTATCAATGTTAGAAAGTTATGTTGCTGCCCAAGATGATATGGAAGTAATTGGGATTGCTTATAATGGTCAAGAGTGTTTAAATTTACTGAAAGAGAAACAACCAGATGTACTCGTTTTGGATATTATTATGCCGCATTTAGATGGTTTAGCGGTATTAGAGAAAATGCGGCATATTGAACGACTAAGGCAGCCGAATGTTATTATGTTAACAGCATTTGGACAAGAGGATGTAACGAAAAAAGCAGTTGATTTAGGTGCCTCTTATTTTATCTTAAAGCCATTTGATATGGAAAATTTAACGAGCCATATTCGTCAAGTAAGCGGTAAAACGAATACTACAATTAAACGTCCACTACCATCTTTCCGATCTGCAACAACAGTAGATGGAAAACCGAAGAATCTAGATGCGAGTATTACCAGCATCATTCATGAAATTGGTGTACCAGCTCATATTAAAGGATACATGTATTTGCGAGAGGCGATCTCTATGGTATATAACGATATCGAGCTTCTTGGCTCTATTACGAAAGTTTTATACCCGGATATTGCAAAAAAATATAATACGACAGCAAGCCGTGTAGAACGCGCAATCCGCCATGCAATTGAAGTGGCGTGGAGCCGTGGGAATATTGATTCAATCTCGTCCTTATTTGGTTATACTGTATCGATGTCAAAAGCAAAACCTACGAATTCAGAATTTATCGCGATGGTAGCAGATAAGTTAAGGCTTGAACATAAGGCTTCGTAAGTGTTGTTGTATCAAGATGTTAAGCGTATTTCATAACAAAATTTAATAGCCAATAAATTACGTATGTAGGCAATAAAGTACATAAGTAATTGGCGGTTAATTTAAAAACCTTTTATTTATTGGATTAGAAGTTTATTCCGATAGATAGGAGGTTTTTATTATGTTACGCTGGAAATAAGAGGTATCTTTTTAGAAAATAGAAAAAGGAGTATAAGGACTGATATGAAATTTGTGGTGATTAATGAAAATACAGAAGAGGGATTTCAAGATTTAACGTTTAATATTACACATTATTGGAGAGAGAAAGGGTATCATGTTGTTAAAGCTTTTGGTCAATTTGAAGGGGAAATTGTTGGATTCATGATTGCTTTTAAAAATAATATGATAAGGGGTATAAGTACTGAAGGGGAAATAAATGATAACGCTTTTCATCAAAACGGTATTGTATTTTATTCTTTGGGGAGTGATTCCGATTATTTAGTAAACGTTATATCACATTTATACTTATCGAAAGATAGTAATTCTAAAATGAATAATGTAGTACCTTTTACGTGTTTTACATTAGCGGGTGATCCATCAAATTTTGAAAATGAAATTCTAAAATTTAAATTGTTTTTTGATGAAGATGAAGAATTAAATCGTTATTGCGAACTATATGTGAATATTGATTTGAGGCGTAAGGTTCTAGAATTGAAGGAAAAGGACGAGGAGTATAGAGAAAATATCGTAATGGCTTTAACATTGCCAATCTAAATGGGTTCACTATCGAGGTTATAAAGTAAGAGGTGTTTTTCTTTCGCATTAAAAAATGTTTGTTAATGATGGGCAACTGTGCACTCACATTATTTTCGTTTAAACTATAAGGTTTTATGTGAAATTGCTCAGTGATAAGATGAATTAAAAAGGGAATAAATTGAGGGTAATAAAAAGCCCTGCAAAACAGGACTATATTATTCTTTATCTTTATTTTGTTTTTCTAATTCAACTAACTTTTGAATTAAAATATGCTGTGGCATATGCATAATTTGTTCAAGTGGAACACCTAGAGCTTTTGATAGGCGAATTGCAGTGTCTGGAGAAATTTGTAATGGTCTCATAGAAGTACCTCCTTTTTCGTATAGTATAGCATAAGATTGGGGGAGAGAGGATGACTCTTGTATTTGCTCACAGAGGTGCAGCTGGGACGTATCCAGAAAATACAATGATTTCGTTTGAAGCTGCGGAATCATTTCGAGCAGATGGTATTGAATTGGATGTACAGTTTACAAAAGACAAAAAAATCGTTGTTATTCATGATGAAACGGTCAATCGTACAACGAACGGTAAGGGTGCTGTTCGAAATTATTTATATGAAGATTTACGGAAGTTAGATGCCAGTTACAAGTTTTCTGAAAAAGTAGGGTTCTGCAAAATTCCTTTACTGGAGGAAGTGCTAGAATGGCTACAATCTAATTCATTGTTGCTTAACATTGAATTAAAAAATAATAAAATTCCATATCATGGTTTAGAAGAAGAGGTTATAACACTTGTAAGAAAATTTGCCTTAGAAGATCGAATCATTTTCTCCTCTTTTAATCATTACAGTATGAAGATGTGTCATATGATGGCCCCGGATATTCAAACGGCTATTTTATATCGAGAAGGTTTACATAGTCCGTGGGCGTATGCGCAAAAAATGGGTGCTACTGCTATTCATCCGAATTATCGTTACCTTCCTGATGCGATTGCTGAATTAACAATGGAATGTGGAGTTGATGTTCGTCCGTATACGATAAATGATGAGACGGTCATGCGTAAATATTTTGATATGAATATATCAGCAATTATTACTGATTATCCAGAAACTGCTAGAGTACTATTGCAAGTGGAAAAATGAGACCCTTAATGAAAGAAGGTCTCATTTTTTATGTTTACTTATCTTCGAAAACGGGCTTGAACTTTATTTCGCTTACGATCGCGGTATAATACGAAGCCGCCAAAGATATAAAAACCGATTGCAAAGCAGAATACACCTATTAAAAATTGCAACCACAATACAGGAATGGGAGATAAAAGGATGCCGAATACAGTATCTCTCATTAGTTTTATCCCTAGCACTGCTAATGAAATAGGAATAAGTGCTAAGAGAAGAGCAAAGTAACGCTGCATAGGTAATGCTCCTTTTCAGATAATTTTGTATATATTAAATGATGTTATATAAAAAGGGGGTTTGTCAAGAGGGGGCTGAACGAGTAAGATAAGGGTGTGCAAAATTTTGCAGAGATACTTCGAGGGGAAGTGTAATGTGTGAAACAAAAAGTGTTAATTATTGGAGCGGGCGAAGGTGGAAGTACGATTCTGAGCTTGCTACAGAGTTCAAATATATTTGAGATTATAGGGATGATTGATATAAACCCAAAGGCGAAAGGATTGCAACTTGCAAAAGAACGACATATTGCAATTGGAACGAATATAGAGCCCTTTTTGGCAACTGATATTGATGTGATGTTTGATATGACAGGGGATTATCAATTACATAAAGTTCTTTTAGAAAGCAAACGAGAAAACACCCTTTTGATACCAGGAGATATTGCGAAGATTGTTACGAGGTTAGCACATGAGAAGGAAGAGCTAATTGAAAAATTAAAAGAACAAACGCAGCAAGGGAATTTAATTTTAAATTCTACTCATGATGGAATGATCGTGATTGATTCAGAAGGGTATGTAAAATTATTTAATAAAAGTGCAGAACGTATAACAGGTTATAAGTCCGGAGAAGCGATAGGGAAATACATTTTCGAAGTAATCCCGACTAGTAAATTACTTCGCATTATACGAACGAAACAAATAGAAGTGAATCATGAACTGACATTAGGGAATGGAAAGAAGATTATTACAACGCGCATTCCTATTTTGAAAGAAGACGGAGAGGTTCAAGGGGCATTTGCAATTTTTAAAGATATTACAGAAGTTGTAGACTTGGCGGAAGAGGTTACAGATTTAAAAGAAATTCAAACATTATTAGAAGCGATCATTCATTCGTCTGAGGAAGCGATTTCTGTTGTAGATGAGAAGGGGAGAGGTCTTGTAATTAATCCTGCTTATACAAAATTAACCGGTCTAAACGAGGATGACATTATTGGGAAACCGGCGACGACTGATATTGTAGAAGGCGAGAGTATGCATATGAAAGTACTTCGGACGCGTAGAGCTGTTCGGGGGATACATATGAAGATTGGACAGAAAAAACGAGATGTAGTTGTAAATGTGGCACCGGTTATTGTTGATGGTATATTGAAGGGCAGCGTTGGTGTTATTCGTGATGTGTCAGAAATTCAAAAGTTAACGCATGAATTAAATCGGGCAAGACAAATTATTCGAACGCTCGAAGCAAAATATTCTTTTGAGGATATTGTGGGGACGTCTGATGAAACGATGGCCGCAATTGAACAAGCAAAACTTGGAGCGAATACACCGGCAACTGTATTGCTCCGAGGAGAGTCAGGAACTGGAAAAGAGTTATTTGCGCATGCTATTCATAATGGGAGTAATCGAAAGTACAATAAATTTGTGCGTGTGAACTGTGCTGCTATTTCAGAAACGCTATTAGAAAGTGAACTGTTTGGTTATGAAGAAGGAGCATTTTCTGGTGCGAGAAGAGGTGGTAAACGTGGCTTCTTTGAAGAAGCGAACAATGGGAGTATTTTTTTAGATGAGATTGGAGAAGTTTCTGCAAGTACACAAGCGAAATTACTGCGTGTTTTACAGGAGAAAGAGATTGTGAAGGTGGGAGGGACAAAGCCGATTCCTATTAATGTTCGGGTTATTGCAGCCACACATGTAAATTTAGAAAAAGCAATTTTGGAAGGTGAGTTTCGAGAAGACTTATATTATCGCTTAAATAAAATTCCGATCCAAATTCCTTCTCTTCGTCAGCGGAAGGAAGATATTCCTGTTATATCAGAACGATTGATTCAAAAAATTAACCAAGATTATGGCCGTAATGTAGAAGGGTTAACAGAAGCGGCTATTGAATATTTGCAATCGTATGATTGGCCTGGGAATGTGAGAGAGCTAGAAAATATTTTGGGACGGGCCATTATTTTTATGAACTATAATGAAATGTATATTGAGGTGCATCATTTACCTTCTTTGCATAAGGGAGATCAAGTGGAGGTAAAGGGGACTAGTTTGCTACCTAAATTAGAAGAAAGGTCTCTTGAAAACTTGGTAACAGAATTTGAAGGGAATATTATACATGAATATTTAGAGGAATTTGAAGGGAATAAAACAAAGACGGCAAAAGCGTTAGGAATTTCAGTTCGAAATTTATATTATAAGTTAGAAAAGTATGACCGTGCAAAAAATAGCATGCAATAAATTGCGTACCATGCAATTTATTGCATGGTATGTAAAAAACGACATTTTAAGACAGAATATTATGTGATTTTTCAAAGTACTGATTTTACTGCATTTTGTATACGTTTTCATAATTGGTATGACCACTTTAAAAAGTTGGCACGGTATTTGCTTATTAAATAGACGAGGGACGACGGAAAGGGTTGATTACAAAATATGAAGTTGCAAAACCTAATTGATCAAGCAGCCGGAAAGCCAAGAAAAACTGTGGCTGTCGCAGTAGCTGAAGATCATGAAGTAATTGAGGCAGTAGTTAAAGCAATACAATTACAGTTAGCTCAATTTCGTCTATATGGAAATCAAGAAATAATTATGTGTATGTTACAAGAGCATGGATTACAAGCTTCAGACCATGTTCAAGTGATTGCAGCATCATCAAATATCGAGGCTGCGGAACTTTCTGTTAAGGCAGTAAGAAATGGTGAAGCCGATGTGCTTATGAAGGGGAACATCCCAACAGCAAGTATTTTAAAAGCAGTATTAAATAAAGAGTGGGGACTTCGCAAAGGTAGCGTATTATCGCATGTAGCGGCATTTGAAGTTCCAAATTATGATCGCTTTATTTTCGTCACAGATGCAGCAATGAATATTGCACCTGATGTACAGCAAAAAGCTGCTATTATACAAAATACTGTTGAAGTTGCCCGGGCAATAGGAATTGAATTACCGAAAGTGGCTCCAGTTGCAGCGGTGGAAGTTATTAATCCAGCAATGCAGGCAACAATTGATGCAGCAATGTTGACACAAATGAATCGTCGTGGACAAATTAAAAATTGTGTCGTTGATGGACCACTTGCTTTAGATAATGCTGTATCACAAATTGCAGCAGAACACAAAGGCATTGTAAGTGATGTAGCAGGTAAGGCAGACATTTTACTCGTCCCAACGATTGAAGCCGGAAACGTGCTATATAAATCGCTTGTTTATTTTGCAAATGCAAATGTAGGAGCGATGATTGCTGGCGCGAAAGCACCAATTGTTTTAACATCTCGTGCCGATTCGGCAGAAACAAAAGTATATTCATTAGCTTTAGCAGTTGCGACTGCTTCTAAATAAACCAAAAGGGTAAAAACAATTAGGGGGAAATGACAATGACATTAGAAATCTTCGAATACTTAGAAAAATATGATTATGAGCAAGTAGTATTTTGTCAAGATAAAGAATCTGGATTAAAAGCAATCATTGCAATTCATGATACAACACTTGGACCGGCACTTGGTGGAACAAGAATGTGGACATATGATTCTGAAGAAGCGGCGATTGAAGATGCATTGCGTCTTGCAAAAGGGATGACATATAAAAACGCAGCAGCTGGTTTAAACTTAGGTGGTGCAAAAACAGTTATCATCGGTGACCCACGTAAAGATAAAAGTGAAGCAATGTTCCGTGCGCTAGGACGTTATATCCAAGGCTTAAACGGTCGTTATATTACTGCAGAAGATGTTGGTACAACGGTTGATGATATGGATATTATTCATGAAGAGACTGACTTTGTAACAGGTATTTCACCTTCATTCGGTTCTTCTGGTAACCCATCTCCAGTAACTGCTTATGGTGTTTACCGTGGTATGAAAGCAGCAGCAAAAGAAGCATTTGGTACAGATAGCTTAGAAGGAAAAGTAATTGCTGTTCAAGGTGTTGGAAATGTAGCATATCACTTATGCAAACATTTACATGCTGAGGGAGCACAATTAATCGTTACAGACATTAATAAAGAAGCAGTACAACGTGCAGTAGAAGAATTTGGTGCAACAGCAGTTGAGCCAAACGAAATTTACGGTGTAGAATGTGACATTTACGCACCATGTGCACTAGGGGCAACAGTGAATGATGAAACAATTCCACAACTGAAAGCAAAAGTAATTGCGGGTTCTGCAAATAACCAATTAAAAGAAGATCGTCATGGCGATACGATTCATGAAATGGGAATTGTATATGCACCGGATTATGTAATTAATGCGGGCGGCGTAATTAACGTAGCGGATGAGTTATATGGATACAATAGAGAACGTGCATTAAAACGCGTAGAATCTATTTATGACACAATTGCAAAAGTAATTGAAATTTCAAAACGTGATGGTGTACCAACTTATCTTGCAGCAGATCGTCTAGCTGAAGAGCGTATTGCAAGTTTAAAAAATACACGTAGTACATTCTTACGCAACGGCCATAACATTATTAGCCGTCGCTAATCTATCATATATAAATTTTACAAAAGCTGTGGTTACCTCTTATGAGGTTTCCACTGCCTTTTGAATTTAAAGGTGGAGGTAGCAACATTGTCTTTAAATCGAATCCTTGTTATTAATCCGGGTAGTACATCAACAAAAATAGGTGTTTTTGATAATGAAAGACCTGTTCTAGAAGAAACGATTCGTCATGATGTAGATAAAATTGGGAAATATAAACGAATTATTGATCAATATGAATTCCGAAAAGAAACCATTTTAGAAGTTCTTCATTCTCATGGTATTAATATTTCAAAATTAAACGCTGTTTGTGGCCGCGGGGGATTACTTCGTCCGATTGAAGGTGGTACGTATACAGTAAATGAATCGATGTTAGAAGATTTGAAAAGTGGATATAGCGGTCATCATGCATCAAATCTTGGAGGGATTTTAGCATATGAAATCGCTTCTGGATTAAATATTCCGGCATTCATCGTTGATCCAGTTGTTGTTGATGAAATGGCACCGATTGCACGCATTAGTGGAATAGCTGGCATGGAGCGGAAAAGTATTTTTCATGCGTTAAATCAAAAAGCGGTAGCTCGTAAGGTTGCAGCAGAGCTTGATCGTAAATATGAAGACTTAAACCTATTAATTGCTCATATGGGCGGTGGGATTACAGTTGGTGCTCATAAAAATGGAAAAGTTATCGATGTAAATAATGGCTTAAACGGAGAAGGGCCATTTAGTCCAGAACGTGCTGGAACAGTACCAGTTGGACAGTTAGTTGAAATGTGTTTCTCTGGTGAGTATTACCGCGATGAAATGATGAAAAAGATTGTTGGACAAGGCGGGTTAGTGAGTCTCATTGGCACAAATGATGCAATTAAGGTTGAAAACATGGTTGAGAAAGGTGATCCTGAGGCAACACTTATTTATAAAGCAATGGCGTACCAAGTTGCAAAAGAAATTGGTGGGGCAAGTGCCGTTCTTCATGGGAAAGTCGATGCAATTGTTTTAACAGGTGGACTTGCATATAGTAAAATCCTTGTTGATGAAATTAAAGAGCGTGTTCATTGGATTGCAGATGTCATTGTACATCCTGGAGAAGATGAATTACAAGCATTAGCAGAAGGAGCGCTTCGTGTGTTACGTGAGGAAGAAGCTCCAAAAGAGTATGTTGTACGAGAAAAAGAAACGGTAGCTAGGGGTTGAGATAATGGCAAAAGAATATGATTTAGTCATCGTTGGCGGCGGTACTGGTGGATATGTTGCTGCCATTCGTGCATCACAATTAGGGCTAAAAACAGCGCTTGTTGAAAAAGATAATCTTGGCGGAACTTGCTTACACAAAGGGTGTATCCCTAGTAAAGCATTGCTACGCAGTGCTGAAGTATATGCAACTACGAAAAAGAGTGAAGAGTTTGGCGTTGTAACGAGCAATGTAGAATTAAACTTTGCAAAAGTGCAAGAGCGTAAAGAAAAAATTGTAACGCAGCTTCATAAAGGTGTTCAACATTTAATGAAGCAAGGTAAAATTGATGTGTTTGAAGGTATCGGCCGAATCCTTGGACCTTCTATCTTCTCTCCAATGCCAGGAACCATTTCGGTTGAACTTGCAAGTGGTGAAGAGAATGAAATGCTTATTCCAAAAAATGTTCTGATTGCAACAGGATCTCGTCCAAATTCATTACCAGGTTTAGAATTAGATGGAGAATATGTAATGTCATCAGATCATGCTTTAAAAATGGAAACACTTCCGAAGTCCATTATTATTGTGGGCGGCGGTGTAATCGGGATTGAATGGGCATCTATGCTTGCTGACTTCGGTGTAGAAGTTACTGTTTTAGAATATGCAAAACATGTCCTGCCGCTTGAGGATCAAGATGTTTCTAAAGAAATGCAACGTCTATTCAAGAAAAAAGGTATTAAAGTAGTGACGGGTGCAAAAGTATTACCAGAAACATTGGTAAAAGATAATGGAGTAGCAATTCAAGCAGAACACAATGGTGAAAATAAAGAATTCAAGGCAGAAAAAATGCTTGTATCTGTAGGAAGACAAGCGAATACACAAAATATCGGTTTAGAGAATACAGAAATTGTCGTAGAAAAAGGATACATTCAAACAAATGAATTTTATCAAACGAAAGAATCACATATTTATGCAATTGGTGATGTAATCGGCGGCTTACAGCTTGCACACGTTGCTTCTCATGAAGGTATTGTTGCTGTAGAACATATAGCTGGTAAAGAGGTTATGCCAATCGATTACTCTATGGTATCGAAATGTGTATACAGTAGTCCAGAAGTAGCTTCTGTTGGTTTAACGGAACAAGAAGCAAAAGAAAAAGGTTATAAATTAAAAGTAGGTAAATTCTCATTCCGTGCAATAGGAAAAGCGCTTGTATATGGCGAATCAGATGGCTTTGTCAAACTTGTAGTTGATGAAGAAACAAATGATATTCTTGGTGTTCATATGATTGGTCCACATGTAACGGATATGATTTCTGAAGCAGGTCTTGCAAGAGTGCTTGATGCAACACCTTGGGAAGTGGCACATACAATTCATCCGCATCCATCATTATCAGAAGCGATTGGTGAAGCTGCGTTAGCAGTAGATGGAAAAGCGTTACACGCATAAAAATGTGGATTTAGGAGGTTATAAAAATGGCAGAAGTAAAAGAAAAGCGCCATGAAGAACTTGGCTTAAGTGATGAGCAAGTATTAGAAATGTATCGTACGATGTTACTTGCACGTAAAATTGACGAACGTATGTGGTTATTAAACCGTGCAGGGAAAATTCCATTCGTAATTTCTTGTCAAGGACAGGAAGCTGCGCAAGTAGGTGCAGCATTTGCACTTGATCGCGAAAAAGATTATGCATTGCCATATTATCGTGATATGGGTGTAGTACTAGCATTTGGTATGACAGCAAAAGAGCTTATGTTATCTGGCTTTGCAAAAGCAGGAGACCCAAACTCTGGTGGCCGTCAAATGCCTGGTCACTTCGGTCAAAAGAAAAACCGTATTGTGACAGGATCGTCTCCAGTTACAACGCAAGTACCGCATGCAGTTGGTATTGCTTTAGCTGGAAAGATGGAGAAGAAAGATTTAGTAACGTTTGTAACATTTGGTGAAGGTTCTTCTAACCAGGGTGACTTCCACGAAGGTGCAAACTTTGCTGGTGTACACAAATTGCCTGTTATTTTCATGTGTGAGAATAACAAATATGCAATTTCTATTCCTGTTGAAAAGCAATTAGCATGTAAGAATGTATCAGATCGTGCGATTGGTTATGGTATGCCAGGATATACAGTAGACGGAAATGATCCACTTGCAGTATATAAAGCTGTAAAAGAAGCAGCTGATCGTGGCCGCAGAGGTGAAGGTCCAACTTTAATTGAAACGGTATCATATCGTTTGACAGCACACTCTAGTGATGACGATGATCGTGTATATCGTGATAAAGAAGAAGTAGAAGAGGCAAAGAAAAAAGATTCAATCTTTACATTTGCTGCTTATTTAAAGGAAGTTGGCGTGTTAACAGAGGAATCTGAAAAACAACTGTTAGATGAAATTATGCATATCGTAAACGAAGCTACAGAATATGCAGAAAATGCTCCGTATGCAGCACCTGAAGACGCATTGAAGCACGTATACGCAGAATAGGGGGGAACGTTTCATGGCTGTAATGTCTTATATTGACGCGATTACATTAGCGATGCGCGAGGAAATGGAACGCGATGAGAAAGTATTTGTATTAGGAGAAGACGTTGGTAAAAAAGGTGGCGTATTTAAAGCGACAACTGGATTGTATGATCAATTTGGTGAAGATCGTGCCCTTGATACACCGCTTGCAGAATCTGCAATTGCTGGGGTAGCAATTGGTGCGGCAATGTACGGAATGCGTCCAATTGCTGAAATGCAATTTGCTGATTTCATTATGCCGGCAGTAAACCAAATTGTTTCTGAGGCAGCGAAAATTCGTTACCGTTCTAATAACGACTGGACTTGTCCAGTTACTATACGTGCACCATTTGGTGGCGGTGTTCATGGTGCGTTATATCATTCGCAGTCTGTAGAAGCAATGTTCGCAAATCAACCAGGTTTAAAAATTGTCATTCCTTCTACACCATATGATGCAAAAGGGTTATTAAAAGCAGCAATTCGTGATGAAGATCCAGTACTATTCTTTGAACATAAACGTGCATATCGTTTAATTAAAGGCGAAGTACCAGAGGACGATTATGTATTACCAATCGGAAAGGCAGATGTAAAACGTGAAGGTGATGATATTACGGTCATCACATATGGATTATGTGTTCACTTTGCCCTTCAAGCTGCTGAAAAATTAGCGAAAGATGGCATTTCTGCTCACATTCTTGATTTACGTACTGTGTATCCATTAGATAAAGAAGCGATTATTGAAGCAGCTTCAAAAACTGGTAAAGTTCTTCTTGTAACAGAAGATAATAAAGAAGGAAGCATCATAAGTGAAGTAGCAGCAATTATTGCAGAAAATTGCTTATTCGATTTAGATGCACCAATTGCACGTCTTGCAGGTCCAGACGTTCCAGCAATGCCATATGCACCAACAATGGAAAAATTCTTTATGGTAAATCCAGATAAAGTTGAAAAAGCAATGCGTGAACTTGCGGAATTTTAATCGGGGGGACTATACATGGCTGTAGAAAATATTACAATGCCTCAGCTTGGGGAAAGTGTAACAGAAGGTACAATTAGTAAATGGCTCGTAAATGTTGGCGATCATGTAAATAAATATGATCCGCTTGCAGAAGTAATGACAGATAAAGTAAATGCAGAAGTGCCATCTTCTTTCACTGGAATTGTGAAAGAGTTAATCGCTGGTGAAGGTGATACACTGGCTGTAGGTGAAGTTGTTTGTGTAATTCAAGTAGAAGGAGCAGATGAAGTAGCTGCCACGACTGTAGAAGAGAAAACAAAAGAGGAACCAAAAGTAGAAGTAGCTTCATCTGAAAAAGCACCAAAAATGAAGCAACCAACTGATGGCAAACCACGTTTCTCACCAGCTGTATTAAAACTTGCAGGTGAACATAATATTGATTTAGATGCAGTGGAAGGTACGGGGGCAAATGGCCGTATCACACGTAAAGATATTTTAAAGCTAGTTGAATCTGGTAACATCCCGGTAGTTGGGGCAAAGAAAGAAGAGGCACCTGTCTCTGTACCAAAACTACAGGAGGCACCAAAATCAGCTACGCCAGCACCAAAAGCAGAAGCGGCAAAACCAGTATCTGTACCGACAGTACCTGGAGATATCGAAATTCCGGTAACAGGTGTGCGTAAAGCAATTGCTGCGAATATGCTGCGTAGCAAACATGAAGCACCGCACGCATGGATGATGATTGAAGTAGATGTAACAAATCTTGTATCATACCGTAATTCAATCAAAGGCGAATTCAAAAAGCGCGAAGGTTTCAATTTAACATTCTTTGCATTCTTTGTAAAAGCAGTTGCACAAGCATTGAAAGAGTACCCGCAAATTAATTCAATGTGGGCTGGCGATAAAATCGTTCAGAAGAAGGATATTAACCTTTCTATCGCAGTTGCAACAGAAGATGAGTTATTTGTACCTGTTATTAAACAAGCAGATGAGAAAACAATTAAAGGCATTGCTCGTGAAATTACAGAACTTGCAGGAAAAGTCCGTACAAAATCATTGAAAGCAGACGAAATGCAAGGCGGTACATTTACAATTAATAACACAGGATCATTTGGATCTGTTCAGTCCATGGGAATTATTAATTATCCACAAGCTGCGATTTTACAAGTAGAATCTATTGTAAAACGTCCAGTAATTATGGATAATGGCATGTTTGGTGCACGTGACATGGTTAACTTATGTCTATCACTTGATCACCGCGTACTTGATGGTTTGATTTGTGGTAAATTCTTAGGACGTGTAAAAGAAATTCTTGAAAATGTATCAGCGGATAATACATCTGTATATTAATAAAAAGCTCGCGTCTGCGAGCTTTTTGCTTTAGAAAAGATATACTTCTTCACTTTGTATTCCACAATAAAAAATGCCTTCCATTAATCTGACAATGAATAACAATGTGTTATAAATTTATGAAAATACATTGCTGATATTCAGTATATAGATATACAATAAAAAAAGAATCCTTTTTTGGCAAATCTTACTGACGAAACTGTAGTATAATGTATTGTATTGTTTGAAAAAGAAAGTTATTCTATATAAGTATTTTATAGATTAATGTGCAATCAGCCGTCAAAACATGAAGCGTATTGACTCCTGATTTTTTATTTTGCCTTAACAATGTTTCAGGAGGGTGTCATGAAGAGAAGTACCGAGTTTCTAAAAAGTTTAGATGTAAAATTAATTTTAATTTTGTGTGTCTTATGCATTACAAGTATAGCTGCCATATATAGCAGTCAACAAACAGGGCAATATGGAGCTGCGAACTTTGCAATGAAACAAGGGATTAACTATATAATAGGTATTGTGTTATTACTACTTGTTGCAAGTATTGATTTAGATCAGTTGCAAAAATTAGCGTGGCCATTGTATATTGTTGGATTTGCTTCTATTATCATACTTAAGATTTCACCATTTAAAGGTTTAACACCTGAAATATTAGGTGCAAAAAGATGGTTTCGTGTCCCTGTCCTTGGGGCAATTCAGCCATCAGAGTTTTTCAAAATTGCGTTGCTTATTTTAGTTGCCAGTTTAGCGGTGAAGCATAATGCGAAATATATGGTACGAACTTTTCAAACGGATTTAATATTAGTAGGTAAAATTATTTTAGTATCGATTCCACCTGCTTTAATTGTATATAGTCAGCCTGATACAGGGATGGTTTTCCTATATGCTGCAGGGATCGCATGTATTTTGTTTATGTCAGGTATTCAAAAGAAGTTAATTGCAATATGTACAGTTATTCCACTGACCATATTGTCCACATTAGTATTTATATTTTTGAAATACCCAGATATTTTTTTCAACAAATTGGTTGCTTTACTAAAGCCACATCAACAGTCACGAATTTTGGGATGGCTAGATCCATTTGAGCACGCAGATCAAGGTTATCAAACACAACAATCAATTTTAGCGGTGGGTAGTGGAGGAATGGATGGAAAAGGATTTGGATATGGAAGTGTCTACATTCCCGAAAAGCATACCGATTTCATTTTTGCTACAATTGCTGAAGAAGGTGGATTTTTAATTGCAGCTTTTATTGTATTTATGTTCCTTCTTCTTTTATATCGAACAATTATAATTGGGTATTCAGCAGATAATTTGTTCGGTACATTATTATGTGCAGGAATAATTGGTGTTTTAACACTACAAATCTTCCAAAATGTTGGTATGATCGTTGGATTAATGCCGGTAAAAGGAATTGCGCTTCCGTTTTTATCATATGGAGGAAGTTCCTTATTCTCGAATATGATGATGATGGGGCTCGTTTTATCGGTGCGGAAAACTTATAAAAAGTATATGTTTTCAGTTAGTTAATTTTTATGTAAAAAGGCTGATTCGTTTTCATGCGAATCGGTCTTTTTTGTATAGATGCTCTTAATCATCACAAACTAAAGGGAGTGTGAAAGTTTGTGATGATTAAGGAGTGCAAATTCATGCATATGCATATTTTGAATGGGGCACATCATCTTTCTTATATAGAATGGATGATTCGAGCTATCATAGCGTATATTTTTTTAATTTTTGTTGCTAAAGCAATGGGACAACGCTCCATTGCACAGCTTCGTTTTTTGGATGTCGTATTAGTGCTATTGTTGGAAGGGAATCTCTCTAACGCACTATCCGATGAAAGAGTCGGTTTACTCGGATCGATGATTACAACATGTATGCTCATTGTTCTTTATATTGTCAGTTCGATTTTAGCGTTGAAATGGGATCGATGGAGACGCTTTTTAGAACCATCGCCCATTATACTTATACATAATGGGTCAATTGATTTTAATAATTTGAAAAAAGCAAGAATTACAGTAGAGTATTTATTCTCTGAATTACGCTTACAAAGTGCTAGTGATATTAAAACGATAAGATTAGCATTATGGGAAGCAAGTGGTGTTGTTTCGGTATTTCAGTATCCAGAATATGAAACGGTATCTCGGCAGGATATGAAAGTAGCTGGTAAAAAATCACCTATTTCATTTATTCTTGTAAAAGACGGGAAAATTCAAAAGGATGTGCTCACTTTATTGGGGAAAACGGAAAGATGGGCAAAGGAGGAATTATCAAAAAAAGTATCAATTGAATTGATTCAATTAGCAACTATAGATGAAAATGAACAAATCAATATTTTGTCTAGCGTTTAAGATTAAAATGCAAGGAAAGAAAAAAAGTTAGGTGGGGGAATGTGCTGCTCGTAAAAGCCTAATTGATGAAAATGAATTATTACTGGGGAGGGAGAAAAACTCCACTGATTAAAGTTTTACTTTATAAAAAAGTAAAAAATATGGCATTTTACCATTTCTTGCATATGATACAATAGTGTGGACAACGAAATAAAAAAAGAAGGGTTTGTTTTGATGGGATATGTAGAAGAATTACGGAAAGTAGTTGGTCATCGCCCTTTAATTTTAGTTGGTGCTGTTGTTCTCGTATTGAATGAAGATGGACATGTTTTGCTACAACAACGAACAGAACCGTATGGAAAATGGGGATTACTTGGCGGTTTGATGGAACTTGGAGAATCACCAGAAGAAACAGCTTGCCGTGAAGTATATGAAGAAGCAGGGATTCATGTAAAAAATTTAAAGCTCATTAATGTGTTCTCTGGAGCGAATTACTTTATAAAATTAGCGAATGGTGATGAATTTCAATCCGTAACGACGGCTTATTATACAAATGAATATGAAGGGTTGCTATCTGTCAATAAAGAGGAAGCAGTTCAACTTAAATTCTTTCCAATTACAGGATTACCAGATTATATTGTAGGTTCGCATAAAAAAATGATTGAAGTATATGAAAATATAGGAAAAAGAGTTAAATGAAGTAAAAATGATGTATAATGGATATAGAAATGCAAAAACACAGTTCTGGTTGGTAGTCCAGGCGCATACTAGTATGTCAGTAACCTTCCCCTCCGGGATGTCCAGTATTTCTAATTTTTTCTAAGGAGGGGCTGTCGAATGGATTTGACAGTATATCATGATGGTCAATTTTTTGTAGGAATGATTGAGAACACACATAAAGGAACTTTGTATGCAGCGAGGTATATTTTTGGTGCTGAGCCATCAGATGAAGAGATACTTTTGTTTGTAAATGGTATGATGCTAAAGTATTTTAATCACTTTGCCAGATGTGGTGTTAAAGTGAAAGAGAAACAGCGTCCAAAAAATATAAAGCGTATCATAAGAGAAGCTGCGAAAGAAATGCATACAAAGCGCTTTACGAAAGCACAAGAAGCAATTAGTTTATCTTATGAATTGCATAAGCAGGAAAAAAGAGTGCAATCTAAGGAACAGCGTGAAGCAGAAAAGCAGAAAAAACGTCTTATCAAAGTGCAAAAAGCAAAACAAAAGCATCGTGGACATTAAGAGAAACGTCTTAGGACACTTGTTCTAAGACGTTTTATTTATACACAAAAGTAAGTTTACTTGTACTTCTGAAACAGTAACTGGTAAGATACAAATAGATAGATCTAGAGGAGGGAAAACATTGATTAACTTTAACTTTTTTATGAATGATGTTGTCCGTCAAGCGCGTGAGGAAATTGTTTCCGCTGGATATACAGAATTAACAACAACAGAAGCGGTCGATGAAGCGTTCAAAAAAGAGGGCACAACGCTTGTAATGATAAACTCAGTATGTGGTTGTGCAGGTGGTATTGCTCGCCCTGCTGCTGCACATTCCGTACACTATGATAAACGTCCAAATCAACTTGTAACAGTATTTGCAGGTCAGGACAAAGAGGCAACAGCACGTGCACGTGAATATTTTGAAGGATATCCACCATCTTCTCCGTCTTTCGCATTATTAAAAGATGGAAAGATTGTAACGATGGTTGAACGCCATGAAATTGAAGGTCACGATCCAATGCAAGTTATTGCAAAATTACAATCGTATTTTGAAGAGAATTGTGAAGAGATTTAATAGAATGAAAAAACGGTACAGACACTTATGTGTTTGTACCGTTTTTTTTGTATCTTGCTAATTAGAGTGAAACGAGGAAGATGGGGAGTAGAAAAATTTCCTTTTTGCTAGAAGTTTCACATATTGAAAGGATATGTAGAAAAATCTCACTTTAATGGTTAATAGAATTTGAATTTCTTTATTCTTAGTTGCATATCATGAAAGAGAATATACATAAAAAACATGTATTATGCAAAAAAATATACATAAAAAACATATTGGATATTGATTATAATTAAAAACATTATTTATTTTTATTTTAATTATTGCATAAAAATAAAAACGTTGATACAATACAAACATCGAATAAAAATTCTATAAAACTTTTAAATATACATTATTAGGGGGAAGAAACATGAAGAAGTTATTATCAATTTCATTTGCACTTATTTTAATCGTAAGTATGTTTAGTGCTTGTAGTAAGGGAGAAACAAAAGAAGCGAATAAAAATAAGAAAGTACTTATTATGGGAACTTCAGCAGACTATAAACCTTATGAATATGTAGAAGCTTCCAAGAGTGATGAAATTATCGGTTTTGATGTAGATATTGCAAAATATATTGGAAAAGAACTTGGTTATGAAGTGAAAATAAAGGATATGGATTTTGGGGGATTGCTAGCATCTCTTAGCTCAGGAAAAGTTGATTTTGTTATGGCAGGTATGACACCAAATCCAGATCGTAAGAAGAATGCCGATTTTACAGATATATATTTTGTTGCTAAAAACATGATCGTTTCGAAAAAGGATTCTGGTATTAAATCATTACAAGATTTAAAAGATAAAAAAGTAGGAGTACAAACAGGTTCTATTCAAGAAGAAAAAGCAAACGACTTCAAAAAACAAGTGAACTTCCAGGCGGAAGGTCGTGACCGTATACCAGAAATTGTACAAGAAATTCAGGCTGGACGCTTTGACGCTGCCATTATAGAAGATACAGTTGCTAAAAATTATTTAGACAAAATAAAAGATTTACAAGGAATTGAAATCAAGGAAGCTCCAGAAGAAGTAGGAGCAGCAATTGCCCTTCCGAAAAATAGTGATAAAACAGCAGAATTTAATAAAGTAATTAAGAAAATGCAAGAGAATGGTGAAATGGATAAATTAGTGAAGAAATGGTTTGGCAGCGGAAAGTAAGCTGCCTTTCTATTTTCTGTGAGAGGAATGACAAAAGATGAACTTAGATTTTTCGGCAATTACTCCGTCGATACCATATATATTAAAGGGTCTAGAAGTTACACTGAAAATTGTAGCAGTATCTGCTATAGCTGGTTTTATGCTCGGAACGCTATTAGCACTTTGCAAAATTGCTAGAATAAGAGTATTAAATATCGCCGCTGATTTATATACATCGATATTTCGTGGTACACCGCTCGTTTTGCAATTAATGATTATTTATTTCGGTGTCCCGCAAATGATTGGATATGATATACCTGCATTTTTAGCAGCAGTACTTGCATTTAGTTTAAATTCTGGTGCATATATGTCAGAGATAATTCGTGCAGGTATTCAAGCAGTTGATAAAGGACAGACAGAAGCTGCGATGGCATTAGGTGTTCCGTATGGAAAAATGATGAGAAATATTATTTTGCCACAAGCATTAAAAAATATATTACCAGCGCTTGTGAATGAGTTTGCAACACTTACAAAAGAGTCAGCAGTAGTAACGGTAATTGGTGCTACAGATTTAATGCGCCGTGCTTATATTGTAGGTGGTGAAACGTTTAAATACCTTGAACCGCTATTATTTGTCGGACTTGTTTACTATATTTTAGTAATTATTCTTACGTTTGTTGGGAAAGCAATTGAAGGGAGAATGAAGAAAAGTGATTAAAGTTGAAAACCTTCATAAATCATTTGGACAAAATGAAGTATTAAAAGGCATTACAACAACAATTGAAAAAGGCGAAGTTGTTGCCATTGTTGGACCGTCTGGATCGGGGAAATCAACATTTTTACGTTGTATGAACATACTAGAAACACCTACAAGTGGTAACATTTGGATTGGTAATGCCGAAGTGACTAACCCAAAAACGAATATTATGCATGTTCGCGAAAATGTTGGTATGGTGTTTCAACATTTTCACTTATTCCCTCATATGACTGTATTAGAAAATATTACGTATGCACCAGTAAATGTAAAAGGAGTGACAAAACAGGAAGCGGAGAAAAAGGCAAAGGAGCTTCTTGAAAAAGTAGGGTTGCTCGATAAAAAGGACGCGTATCCAAATCGTCTTTCAGGCGGACAAAAGCAGCGTGTTGCAATTGCCAGAGCTTTGGCAATGGAGCCAGAAGTTATGCTATTTGATGAACCAACATCTGCACTTGATCCTGAAATGGTAAAGGAAGTATTAGAAGTAATGAAATCTTTAGTGACTACTGGAATGACGATGGCAATTGTGACACATGAGATGGGTTTTGCGAAAGAAGTAGCTGATCGTGTGCTCTTTTTAGATGGTGGTAAACTTGTTGAAGATACACACCCAGAACAGTTTTTTACAGAGCCAAAGAGCAAGCGGGCGCAAGAATTTTTACAAAAAATATTGTAACATGTAAAAGTTACGTGAATAATAAGGAGAAAAGGATGACAGTTTGTCATCCTTTTTTTATACTTACTGTAACTACCTGTATACATATATATAAATACAGATTGAAAAAATAATATAAAACCTTTTCTTTTAGGGAGAAGAGAGCGTCAGCCCTTGCATAGAATCGGTCATTGCTTTTTTATCCCCATGCCACGTGAAAACAAAGGGAGAAAATGAGTGGAGAGACCTTTTTATTTTCATAGCCGTGACTTATATGCTGGGAAATTAGAATGAATGTATAGGAGCAATGATATGTTTAGAATTGGATATCGTACAGTGAAAACAGCAGTTGGAACAGGTGTAGCAGTTTTTATTGCCCAGCTATTCGGGTTGGAATTTTATAGTTCTGCGGGGATTTTGGTTATTTTGTGTGTACAAAATACGAAGTGGAAATCACTTCAAGTCTCTTTACATCGATTTTTGGCCTGTTTGTTATCAATGGCATTCTCATTTTGTATTTTTGAAACAATCGGTTATACGCCGCTTGCAATTAGTTTGTTACTTCTTACTTTTATTCCGACAGCTGTTATGTTTAAGATTCAAGAAGGAATTGTTACAAGTTCAGTTATTGTTATGCATTTATATTCATTAAAACATATCACATGGGCAGCGATTGGAAATGAAGTAGCTGTTTTAACAATTGGGATTAGTGTGGCTTTGTTAGTAAATATGTATATGCCAAGTGCAGAAAAAAAATTAAAAGGCTATCAAGAAAAAGTAGAATGGAATTTTAAAACGATTTTATTTGAGATGGCTGTATATTTACGAAATCGGGATAGCGCATGGTCTGGAAAAGAATTAATTGAAACAGAGAACATTTTGAAGCAAGCAAAAGAGCTGTCTTTCAAAAAGCTTGAAAATCAATTTATGCGAGAAGATGATTATTATTATCGATATTTTGATATGCGTATGCAGCAATTTGAAATTTTGGAGCGGATTATGCCACTTGCAGCCTCATTATCGTGGTCATATGAACAATCAGATATGATTGCGGAAATGATTGAAAACGTTGGGAACTCAATTCGTCCTGAAAGTACGGGGCTTATTTCACTTAGACAATTACAAGAAATGCGAGAGATTTTTAGGGAAATGCCACTTCCTGAGACCCGTGAAGAATTTGAAATGCGTGCGAAGCTTGTTCAACTTGTTTATGAAATGGAGCAATATTTACTCATTAAAAGTAGGTTTAAAGGGAAGGATAATGTGAAAGAACTTATATAGAGGGAAGGAATGAATCATGCCGTATTTTCTATCCTTGCTACTATGTTTTTCTCTTTCACCAATTTGGCCTCTTGGAGATAATCCGCGTGCTGGAGATCCATTTATTATTGTAAATAAGCAGACGAATAAGCTTGCTTATATTGATGATGGTAAAATTCAAAAAGTTTTTCCTGTAGCGACTGGAAAAACAAACGAGTTAACACCAGAGGGGACTTTTGATATTGTAATGAAGGCAAAAAATCCTTATTATATTGCGAAGGATATCCCTGGTGGTTCACCCAAAAATCCACTTGGGTCTAGGTGGATGGGGTTTAATGCACGAGGTACTGATGGGAGTAAATATGGTATTCACGGTACAAATCAGCCAAGTTCAATCGGGAAATATATTTCACAAGGGTGTATAAGGATGAAAAAACAAGATGTGGAATATTTATTTGATCGTATTCCGATTGGAACAAAGGTGTGGATTGTAAAAACGAATAAGCCGTTTCAGAAGCTCGCAAAAGAAAAAGGGGCTATTGCTTATGAAAAGGTCAACCATACAAGTTGGCTTTTTCTTTCTGACTAGGTTGTCTTGACATGTGTACATAACCATGAGTTAATGAGAATATACAAAGATAATAGGAAAAGGAGTTGCTTGTATGTATTTGAATCCAAAGCTTTCCTATATGCAATTTTTTATTGGCTTTCTATTCGTTGTTACTTTCATATTGGCAACTTTTAATGTATGTTCTTTTCTTGTATCTATTGTTTTTATGGTGTTCCTTAATTTGACATTTGTAATTGGAGCGTTTCAGCAGAAACATTATACGAGTTTTGTTATGGCACTTGTGATGGCCTTTTCATTCAGTATTGTCGCGATTGTGCTAATCATGAAATAAATATTATTCATTAAAATCATTGTGATTGAACAGGCTGCTTATTTTCTATCTAGAAGAATAAGCAGCCTGTTTGTGTAAAAAAAGGACGAAATCTATCGCCCTCTTTACCAAAACATACTAGCTCCAGTGAGTAATGTTGTTACAAGCATTGAAATTAGCATAACGTATATCATAATTTTTTGTGCTTTTTTATTCATACTGGTCCTCCTTGCAATCATTACAATTTTATTGTATCGAGAAATGAAAACATGGACAAGAGTATAAAGAAGACAAAATTCGAGAAGTGTATCTAAAATATAACAGGAAAATATAGAATACATAGAGAATATAGAAGGATGGGACACAAGGTTTTTCGGTGCCTTTAAAAAGTTTTACTAGATGAAGAATGGAGATACGATGATGAAAATATATGAAACAGAACGTTTACAATTAAGAGAAATCGATGAGTCGTATGCAGAGCAAGTTCTTCAATATTACGACAAAAATCGTGAGTTTTTAAAGGCGTGGGAAGAATATCGACCAGATGATTTTTTTACACTAGACTATCAAAAAAAACGATTGCAAAAAGATAAAAAAGAGTTTAATGAAGGAAAAACGATTCGATTATGGATTTTTAAGAATGGAGATAATACGAATATTATAGGATGTATTTCTTTCAATTTAATTGTGAGAGGGATTTATCAATCTTGCGTTCTAGGCTATAAGTTAGATAAAGATGAATTGAATAAAGGATATACAACAGAAGCGCTTAGAAAAGCAATTGATGTTGCTTTTCAAGAATTTCACTTACACCGTATTGAAGCCCCGATTATGCCGCGTAATTTAGCATCTATTCAAGTTGTAACGAAGATTGGTTTTCAATATGAAGGAGTGTCGCGGAAAATGTTAATGGTGAATGGGGTGTGGGAAGATCATATGCGCTGGGTATTGTTAAATGAGTAGAATAGATGGTTATCTAGATGTGTGAACCATCTATTTTTTTCGTGTCTTTCGAAACTTTTGCGAAATTCTGTTATAATTAACCTTGTTACATACATAATGCAATGCAGGAGGCGCATTCTCATGATTAATCAAGAACGTTTAGTAAATGAATTTATGGAACTTGTTCAAGTAGATTCTGAAACAAAATATGAAGCAGAAATTTGTAAAGTGTTAACAAAAAAATTTACTGCTTTAGGTGTTGAAGTATTTGAAGATGACACAATGGGTGTGACTGGACATGGAGCTGGAAATTTAATTTGTACTTTACCAGCGACGAAAGAAGGAGTAGATACAATTTACTTCACTTCTCATATGGATACAGTAGTTCCTGGTAAAGGAATTAAGCCTTCTATTAAAGATGGTTATATCGTATCAGATGGTACTACAATTTTAGGATCAGATGATAAAGCGGGATTAGCTTCTATGTTCGAGGCAATTCGTGTTTTAAAAGAAAAAAATATTTCCCATGGGAAAATTGAATTTATTATTACAGTTGGTGAAGAATCTGGTCTTGTTGGTGCGAAAGCATTGGACCGTGACCGTATTACAGCAAAATATGGTTATGCATTAGATAGCGATGGAAAAGTTGGCGAAATCGTAGTTGCAGCACCAACACAAGCAAAAGTAAATGCGATTATTCGTGGGAAAACAGCTCACGCTGGCGTAGCACCAGAAAAAGGTGTATCTGCAATTACGATTGCAGCAAAAGCAATTGCAAAAATGCCACTAGGTCGTATTGATTCGGAAACAACTGCAAATATCGGTCGCTTTGAAGGTGGCACACAAACAAATATTGTTTGTGATCATGTACAAATCTTTGCAGAGGCTCGCTCTTTAGTAGATGAAAAAATGCAAGAACAAGTTGCAAAAATGAAAGAAGCATTTGAAACAACTGCAAAAGAAATGGGCGGTCAAGCGGATGTTGAAGTAAAAGTTATGTACCCTGGATTTAAATTTGCCGATGGCGATCATGTTGTAGAAGTTGCAAAACGTGCTGCTGAAAAAATTGGTCGTACGCCTTCTCTTCACCAAAGCGGTGGCGGAAGTGATGCAAACGTAATTGCTGGACATGGTATTCCAACAGTAAACTTAGCAGTTGGTTATGAGGAAATTCATACAACAAACGAGAAAATTCCTGTTGAAGAATTAGCAAAAACAGCTGAATTAGTTGTGGCAATTATTGAGGAAGTAGCGAAATAATTGTAAGCATAAGAAAAAAGGGCGTGTAAACCACAATAGGTTTACACGCCCTTTTCATTTAGATTCAATCGCTTTTACAAGGCGATTGAATCTAAATGAAAAAATCCATGGGAGTATATACTTTGTTACTACACCTACTGCGCGAGGGAAAAGTGCAAAGGTAATATAAAAATTGAAAATTTGCAGTAGTAAATAGTTAATAGCAATAATTAATATAATAACAAGGAATGTGTAATTGAGTTTGTAATATACGCCACTTCTTGTGAAAAAATATCCATATTTAATATAAGTATATCAAAAATATGAATGGGAACGAACGTGCTTTTGTAGTTGGAGAAGCTCCACTGTTTTCATGGAATTTGATATAATAAAATTAGGAACGAATGTTCTTCAGGGGGTGGAAAACATGAGAGAAATGTATCCCAAAAACGGTCGTGTCATCTTACACGTTGATATGAATTGTTTTTTTGCATCAGTTGAAATTGCGCATGACCCATCGTTAGAAGGTAAACCACTAGCAATTGCCGGAAATGAAAAAGAGCGAAAAGGAATTATTATAACATGTAGTTATGAAGCGAGAGAATACGGAATACGAACAACAATGCCCCTTTGGGAAGCAAAACGATTATGTCCAGATTTAATTGTGAAGCATCCAAATTTTAAATTATATCGTGAGGCATCATTTGAAATGTTTCAAATTCTATCACGTTTTACTGAGAAGATACAGCCTGTTTCTATAGATGAAGGATACTTAGATATAACAGATTGTTATGGATTAGGTTCCCCCATTGATATCGCTCGAATGATTCAACAGGCGTTATTAACGGAGTTGCATTTGCCATGTAGCATTGGGATTGCCCCAAACCTTTTTCTTGCAAAGACTGCGTCGGACATGGAAAAGCCGCTCGGTATTACTGTGTTTCGTAAACGAGATATTCAGGAGTTACTGTGGCCGCTTCCTGTTGAAGCGATGCATGGAATTGGTGAGAAAACAGCAGAGAAATTGAAAGAGATCCATATATATACAATTGAACAGTTAGCACATGAGGAAGAACATATCATTCGCGCCAAAATAGGAAAGCATGGTGTGGATTTACAAAAAAGGGCAAAAGGTATGGATGATAGAGAAGTTGATCCGAATCAAATGGGACAACATAAAAGTGTTGGGAATTCAAAGACATTTTCAAAGGATATGGATGAAGAGAAGGAATTGCTTGATATGTTAGAGTGCTTAGCGAAATCAGTTAGTAAAAGGCTACAAAAACGTACGCTTGTCAGTTATAACATCCAAATTACGATTAAATATTATGATCGGCGTACAGTAACACGGAGTAAACAATTAAAAAATGCAATTTGGGAAGAACGCGATATCTTTCAAGCTTCTTCACGTTTGTGGAAACAACATTGGGATGGAGATCCGATTAGGTTGCTTGGTGTTACAGCTACTGAACTAGAGTGGAAGACAGAATCAATCAAGCAACTGGATTTATTTTCATTTGAAGAAGATGCGAAAGAAGAGCCAATATTAGCTGTAATTGACCAGATCAATGATAAATATGGAGCTCCTATTTTGCAAAGAGGAAGTCAGTTATTTCGAAAGCAGGAAAAATCTTTTCAGCAGAAATTAGAAAATAAATTTATGTAAAAGGTGTCATGACAATTTCATATCATGACACCTTTTATGTTTAAATAGCTTCTTAATTGAATAAAGTAGCGGCCAGTCTAGATTTCAAAAGTATTCGGCTTACTACTTCTTCAATTAAGGCTACTTGATTTATTATCGAGGATTAGGGAATACTCTTCGAACGGTTTCAGTAAATTCTTCAAATAGTCCTGATACTGGTTTACCCTGGTTGATTTTGTCCGCATAGTCTCTCATGCGATCTGCAAAATCAGGATTTGATGATACAAATACATTGCGGATATCTGGATCTGTAGCTCTTACTTGGTCAGCAATTTTGTTCTCTAATTGCTTTGTGACATCACCTTTTACGTTGTCACGTAAAACGACTGCAACATAGGCATTTTTGTTTGTGACGACTACAGTTGCGTTGTCCACTTCTGCTAATTCAACAATCCGGTCAGCTGCTTTATTGGCTACGTGTAGTCGTGTTTCATTGTTCGTGATACCGTTCGTATCATTTCGTACCCTTTGAAGGTCAGTGTTGGTTCCTTCGTATCTAACATTGCGTACGTCATTGTTTTCGCGAGTATCCAATGCTTTCTCCTTTTGCTTTCCTGCACATCCAAATAGCGAAATAGCTGCTAAAAAACAGATTGTAAGCATCTTTACATTTTTCAATGATAACCCTCCTTCATTATACTACGTTCTTAAAATGACCAGTTGTACATTTATTATGCATAGTGAAATAGGATGATATAATTTTTATCAAATAAGTTTGGGGGGAAGGGCATGGAGCAAAGTAATCTGAGCTATAGGGTACAAGAACTTTGTAATGTGGCTATTGAATAATTAAAAGCCTTTGACAAAACTTTTAATTATTCCGAGGAGGATATCAAAGAATTGGAAGAGATTTTAGATTATTATGCGAACGATTTACGGGATAAGAAAGCAATTGGGGATGAAGAAGATATACCGACAGAAAATCAAATGTATTCGATGGCTTTAATTTGGGGGAGTTATTTAGGCGAAGTTCTAAAAAGGCATTTAGGACAAGAGGCAGAGTGGCTTCAAGAACCAGTCTTTGATAATGAAGAGGTTTTACATTTACAAGTAGGAGAGTGGAAAGTGTTTCCCATTGATAAAGTATATAAACGATTGGTAAATGGATCAGAAGAGAATGTTATATCCTTCTATGATATAACTAAAGAGTATATGTTAAAGTAATGAGATTTGTATATTTTTGAAATAAAAAAGGCATCGAGAATCGATGCTTTTTATTTTTGTGTTGCTATTTGCGGATAGTAAAACGCCACTCATTAAAGTTTCACTTTATAGATTATGAGATGGTAGAATTTTCATAAATTACGATCTCTGAATTGTTTGTTGTTGAAATACGTTGTGCATAATATGTGATAGAAGAAGAAATATATTTCGGTAACGTTTGATTTGTGTGCAATGTTGTGTACTCATGGATTAATTCTTTTAAAGTCGTCCACTGTAATTGTGCCGGGTGATCAGAAACGAAAGAACTTACCCAGCGATCAAATGAAGATGAAAAATCAGTTTGTAAACGAAATACTTCTTTCATAGTTAAAGGCTCCCTTTTTATTTGATATAATCATTTTACTACAAAATACGAACGTTTGTTATTTTTTTATTTATAACGTTCGTGTTATATAGTTGTCTAGATGAGTTGTTTATGAAATTTGATTTGCCATTTGAAATTACATTCCGTAAGATGAAAGATAGAGTATATAAAGAGCTGGAGGAAACAAAGTGGAATTTGTATTTTTAGGAACTGGTGCAGGCGTTCCTTCAAAAGGAAGAAATGTCTCATCAATAGCTTTACAATTACTAGAGGAACGTGGTGAAACGTGGTTATTTGACTGTGGTGAAGCAACGCAACATCAAATTTTACATACATCTGTGCGTCCGCGTCGCATTGAAAAAATTTTTATTACTCATTTACATGGTGATCATATTTTTGGGTTACCTGGTTTATTAGGAAGTCGCTCTTTTCAAGGTGGAACAACGCCATTAACGGTTTATGGCCCAAAAGGAATTAGGCAATTCATTGAAGTGGCATTATCAGTGAGTACGACGCATGTTAAATATCCACTTGAAATTGTTGAAATTACGGAGGAAGGTATTGTTTTTGAAGACACTCAATTTTCTGTAGAAACGAAGAGATTATCACATGGGATTGAATGCTTTGGATATCGCATTGTAGAGAAAGATATACAAGGGCACCTTCTTGTTGATAAATTGTTAGAAGCAGGAGTAAAACCAGGACCAATCTTTAAGCGTTTAAAAGATGGTGAAACAGTAGAATTAAATGATGGAAGAGTCTTACACGGGAAAGACTTTATCGGTCCACCGCAAAAAGGGAGAATTATTACGATATTAGGAGATACGCGTTATTGTGAAGCGAGTAGCCAACTTGCACAAGACGCAGATGTGCTTGTTCATGAAGCGACGTTTGCAGCAGCAGATGAAATCCAGGCGCATGATTATTTTCACTCGACAACGAAACAGGCAGCAAGTATTGCGTTACAAGCGAATGTGAAACGATTGATATTGACTCACATTAGTTCGCGGTATCAAGGAGATGCATATAAGGAATTGTTACAAGAAGCTCAGTCGCTGTTTGCAAATACGGAAATAGCGATGGATTTGAAATGTTTTCCAGTAGAAAGGTGACATTTCACAAACAATGGCAATATAGATTTGCCATTGTTTTGTTTTTTATAAAAAAGTTTTCTCTATAAAATAGATAGAACTGTTATAATTTGATAAATTTATGAACTGATACAGGAATTTTAAGATTTTTGAAAGGGTATGAAAGAAGTGCGAAAAATCATTTGTCTTGAAAAACTGTTATATAGATAATTTGTTTTATTATTAATACAAGGGGAATAAATGAGATTGAATTCGGAAATTTTAAAATTCAATAAAAGTAAGCGTTTTATAAAAAACAAGCTATAATGAGGGCGAATTACAATTCATCGTAAGTTGCATCGTGCATTTTAGCCATTTTTCGTAACGAAACGAAATTGACTAAAAGAGAGAGGGCATCAAGGAGATAATTAAAGGAACTGTATTATTATTATTATTATTTGTATTAAGTCTTTTTTAGCTTTTTAGTTTCAAAGCACCAAATGGTATGAAAGCAATGGGTGCTTTAACGAGTGCCGCTGTTGCAAGTTTCTTAGTTGAAGCATTTCAGCTATATGTTGATGGAGATGTAATTGACATACCGTTTTTGAAAGAAGTTGGAGAATCAGCAGGTAGTCTAAGCGGAGTAGCTGGTGCAACTCTTGTTGCGTTAGTAATGGGGGTCTCGCTTGTTTAGGCTATGCTTGTAGGGGCTTCTGTGTTAGAATTTGGATTGCTACCAGGATTTATTGTTAGACTTATGACAATGTATGGCTTTAATAATCCGATGAAAGTGACGCTATGTTTCTTATGTATTATGGTGTCTGGTATTTTACAGGATATATCGGCTCGCTTCTATTCAAAAACTATCCAATTCGTACAGCACAGCAAATTCGTGGTACGGAAGGGAAGGCAACAGAATCGGCAGCTTAATAGAATAGTAGTAAGCAATTTTTGATAAAAGGTTTAGGGGGAATCATGATGAAATATCGCTCAGTATTTGATATTATCGGTCCAGTTATGATTGGGCCGTCCAGTTCACATACCGCAGGGGCAGCAAGAATGGGACAGGTTGCTCGTCAACTTTTCCGGCATGAACCAGAAAAAATTACGATTTCGTTATATGGCTCGTTTGCCAAAACATATCGTGGTCATGGTACGGATGTCGCATTGATTGGTGGAATACTAGGATTTGAAACAGATGATATACGTATCCCAAGTGCGCTAGAAATTGCAAAAGAGCGTGGGATTGAAGTGAATTTTATTGAAGAAGAAGCGAATGCACCACATCCGAATACAGCGAGAATTCGCTTGTATAAAGGAGAAGAGGAGATTGAAGTGGTTGCTTGTTCAATCGGTGGTGGAAAGATTGAAGTGGTGGAATTAAACGGATTTGATTTACAATTATCAGGAACAAGTCCAGCACTTCTTATTGTCAATAACGATCGCTTTGGAGCGATTGCATCTGTAGCTTCTATACTTGCCAAACATGAAATTAATATTAGTACAATGAGTGTTTCACGTAAGGAAAAGGGAAGAAAAGCACTTATGGTCATTGAAACAGATGAATTATTAGCAGATGAAGTGATTGAGGAAATTAAGGGACAATCAAATATTTGTCAAGTAACTATTATGGACTAATTGCAGGGGGGACACACCATGTTTCGGAACGCAGCGGAACTAGTGACACAAGCTAAAGAACAGAATGTAAAAATTGCAGAAATTATGATTCAATGTGAAATGCAAACAAGAAGTATTTCTCGTGAAGAAGTACTTGCAGGTATGGAAAAAAACTTAGTCGTGATGGAACAAGCAGTAGAACGTGGTATTCGTGGTGTAAAATCACCAACCGGTTTAACTGGCGGAGATGCGGTGAAAGTACAAGAGTATATGAAGAGTGGAAAAGGCTTATCTGGACATACGATGTTGGATGCGGTAAGTAAAGCTGTTGCGACAAATGAAGTGAATGCAGCGATGGGAATCATTTGTGCAACACCAACAGCTGGATCAGCGGGCACTGTACCAGGAGTATTGTTTGCACTTAAAGAAAAGTTACAGCCAACACGCGAAGAAATGATTGAATTTCTATTTACAGCTGGAGCATTTGGTATGGTTGTTGCCAATAATGCTTGTATTTCTGGTGCAGCTGGAGGATGTCAAGCTGAAGTTGGTTCAGCAAGTGGAATGGCAGCGGCAGCAGCTGTTGAAATGGCAGGAGGAACACCGGAGCAAGCGGCTACGGCGATGGCAATTGCTCTAAAGAATATGTTAGGATTAGTATGTGATCCTGTTGCTGGACTTGTAGAAGTCCCTTGTGTAAAACGTAATGCAGCAGGTGCTTCAAATGCGATGATTGCAGCTGATTTATCATTAGCTGGTGTAACAAGTACGATTCCATGTGATGAAGTTATTGAAGCGATGTTTAGAATTGGGCAAACAATGCCAGTTGCACTTCGTGAGACGGCTGAAGGTGGACTAGCAGCAACACCGACAGGACGTCGCCTTCAAGAAGAGATTTTTGGGAAGAGTAGCAAATAAGAGAATACGATCGTAATAAAAAACGGAGCTCAGATTTATTTTCTGAGCTCTGTTTTTTATTTTTCTTTTGCTAATTGTTCTAATGTTTTTCCTAGCTCATGAGATCGTTTTGTAGCTTGTGTAATACACGCGATGAGTGCTTGTTGAAAATTAAAACTTTGTAGAACCTCGATTCCAGCTTCTGTCGTTCCACCAGGAGAGGTAATTTCTTTTCGTAAGATAGAAGGGTGTTTTGTATTCGCTTTAAGCATTTCAGCTGCACCAATCATTGTTTGTAAAATAAGAGATTTAGCTACATGCTCTTCTAAGCCGATTTGTTTTGCAGCTTCTTCCATTGCTTCAACTACGTAGTACACATATGCAGGACCGCTTCCAGATAGGGCAGTAACAGCATGCATATGCTCTTCTGCTACTACTGAAACAAGACCGATTGTTTCAAATAAAGATTTAGCAATATGAACATGTTGCTCTGTTGCATGCAAGGATGGAGAGATAGCTGTAGCTGATTTTAAAATAGCTGCCGATGTATTTGGCATTGCACGGATAATCGGAACATTTTTTTGAAGCAGACTTGTAATAGAACTTGTAGAAACACCTGCTAATAATGAAATGATAAGTTGGCTACTTGTTATATATTCTTTAAGAGGTGTTAAGGCTTCCGCTACATCCTTTGGCTTCATTGCGAGAAAGATAATATCTGCATGAGCCAGTAGATCTTGTTTGTTATGGGTTCCTTTAACACCATATTTTGTATGTAATTCCTGTAATCTTGTTTCATTGGAGCGATTACTTACTGTAATTTGTTCACTCTTTACAACATTTGCATCTAATAAACCGGCGATGATTGCTTCAGCTATTGATCCAGCACCTAGAAAGGAAATATTTTGAATAGACATGATGAAGCCTCCTTCATTTTGGTAAGAAAAACTTATAAATTTACATACATTCTTTTTATTATAGAAAAAACCTTCTTTTTATCTGAAAATAATGACAAATTTTTATGGAAGTTGTAAACTGAAGAGAGATTCATTTTGAACCGGAGAGAGATGGGGGGCATAAACATGGTAGCAATTCATCGAATGGAGATTCCTGTTCCATTTGCAGTTGAGACAGTTAATGTGTTTTTAGTAGAGGGAGAATCATTAACATTAATTGATACAGGGACAAATACAAAGGAGGCAAAGTCAGCATTAGAAAAACAATTAAGGACTTTAGGATACAAGATAGAAGACATTGAAACAGTAGTGATTACACATCATCATGCTGATCATTGTGGGCTTCTAAATACATTTTCCGAGAAGACGAATATTGTTGGCCATCTTTGGAATGAGCCATGGATTACACAAGATTCTCAATTTTTGAAACGTTATCAGCAATTTTTTAAAGAAGCCGCATTACAGTTTGGCGTCCCAGAAGCATTTTTGAAAGATGAAGTATTACTTACAACGAAAACACTTAAATATTCTTGTAATAGGTCGTTAACACATACTGTACTAGAGGGAGATAGTATTGAGTCGTTACCTGAGTTTACAGTTATTGAAACACCTGGGCATGCTTCGACGCATATTTCGTTATATAGGGAGCGAGATGGACTGTTAATTGGTGGGGATGCTTTAATTAGTCATATTTCTTCGAATCCAATACTAGAACCGCCATATGAAGGGCAGACGGAGCGAGCACGGCCTTTGTTACAATATAACCAAACATTAAAACGTTTAAGTAATATGAATATTTCACGTATTTTATCAGGTCACGGAGAAGATATTGTGGATGTGAAAGCGCTGATAAGAGGAAGATTGCAAAAGCAAGAAACACGCGCATTTAAAGTATTAGAATTATTAAAAGAAAAGCCGATGACAGCCTTTGAAGTATGTGTGAAATTATTTCCTGTATTATATAAAGAACAATTGCCACTTACGATTTCGGAAACAGTTGGACAATTAGACTTTTTAGCATATAATCAACAAGTGATGATTGATGAATCGTCGCCACAATTGATTTATTATGCAAAGTAGGTGACAGCGATGACAGGACGTTTACAAGAAAAAGTAATCGTCATTACAGGAGCTTCTAGTGGGATTGGAGAACAAGTCGCGATGCAAATTGCAGCTGAGGGCGCAATTCCTGTATTAATAGCGAGGACAGAAGAAAAACTGCGAGTATTAGCGGGGAAGATTAAAACGACTTACAATACGCCTTGTTATTATTATGTATTAGATGTAAGTAAAGAAACAGAGGTTAATACTGTCTTTGCAAAAATACTAGCAGATGCAGGACAAATTGATATATTAGTAAATAATGCTGGCTTTGGCATTTTCAAAACATTTGAAGAAGCAACCATGGTTGAAGTGAAAGATATGTTCGAGGTTAATGTATTTGGATTAGTAGCTTGTACGAAAGCGGTATTATCTCATATGTTAGAGAAAAATAGTGGGCAAATCATTAATATTGCTTCGTTAGCAGGGAAAATTGCAACGCCAAAATCGAGTGCGTATGCTGCAACCAAACATGCGGTATTAGGATTTACGAATAGCTTACGCATGGAGCTCTCAAGTACAAATATTTATGTAACAGCAATTAATCCAGGACCAATTGACACAAACTTTTTTGATATTGCCGATCAATCCGGTACATATGTAAAAAATATGGGGCGTTACATGTTAAAGCCAACATATGTAGCAGAGCAAATTGTAAAAGTGATGCGAACGAAAAAGCGTGAAGTGAATTTACCCAAATGGATGAGTATTGGACCAAAACTTTTTGCGTTATTTCCGGGATTGTTTGAACGTGTAGCAGGTAAATCATTAAGTAAAAAATAGGAGATTTCCAAATGGAAATCTCCTATTTTTTATTTTCCCGTAATATATTCATAAACAATGTCCTCAATTGCTTCATACAAATCGATATGAGGTTCCGAATGAATCAGTGTTTGGATACTTTGAATTAAAATTTCCTCATCTTCTTTTGAAACAGGTTTACATTGATATTGCCGAAAACTTTTTGCTAACATCTTCTCAATTAATTTTTCGTTCATCTTTTTCCCCGCTTATGTGTATACATGTATTGTTTTTATTGTACTTGAAGTGTAGAAAAAATACTAGTATACGTCTTTTGTGTATAAAAATTCATAATCGGTTAATGTTTTTCTAGAAAAATTACGTTTTTAAAACTTTTAAAATTAATAAATATTTAATTGACTCTATAAATATACAATATTATAATCATACTTAATTTAAAGAATCCATATAAGGAGGAGCGTATGAAAGTCGCGATTATTGGAGCAACAGGATATGGAGGAATTGAGTTAATAAGGTTATTGCAACATCATCCATATTTTTCAATTGTATCTCTCCATTCTTTTTCACAAGTAGGGGAACGCATAACAAATGTATATCCCCATTTACAAAATTTTATTGTTCATACGTTGCAAGAAATCGATGTGGAGGTAATAGCGAAGGAAGCTAGTATTGTATTTTTAGCGACACCAGCAGGAGTTTCGGCGCATATAACGCCAAGATTGCTAGCGGCTGGTTTAAAAGTTATTGATTTATCAGGTGATTTTCGTATGCTAAATCCTCATGCATATGAAACATGGTATAACAAGCCTGCTGCAAAGGAAGAAATTCTGCAAAAGGCAGTGTATGGATTGAGTGAATGGAAAAAGTCAGCTATTCAAGAAACAAAATTAGTTGCAAATCCAGGGTGTTTTGCAACAGCTGCACTATTAGCGGCCGCACCATTAATGCAGGGTGGGATGATAGAGGAAGACTCACTTATTATCGATGCGAAATCAGGGGTATCAGGAGCAGGAAAGACACCGACAACAATGACGCATTTTCCTGAGTTGTATGATAATTTTCATATTTATAAGGTGAATGAGCATCAACATGTTCCAGAGATTGAACAAATGCTTACTGAGTGGAATGAACAAGCACAACCTATTACATTTAGCACACATTTAATTCCGATATCGAGAGGGATTATGATTACTCTCTATACAAAAGCAAAACGAGATATCAATACACGTATATTACAGAAGTTATATGAAGAAACGTATTGTCATGCTTCCTTTGTTCGTATTCGTCCTAAAGGGGAGTTTCCAAGCCCGAAAGAAGTGAGAGGTTCAAATTATTGTGATATTGGAGCGGCTTATGATGAACGAACAGGGCGTATTACAGTTGTTTCTGTCATCGATAATATGATGAAAGGAGCTGCTGGGCAAGCAATTCAAAATGCAAACTTATTAGCAGGGTTAGAGGAAACAGCAGGGTTACAATATATACCGCTTTACCCATAAGGGAGGAAGAATAATGATTGAAACAGATTCTATTATAAAAGTTGCAAGTGGATCAATTGTAACGCCAAAAGGTTTTGCTACAATTGGTATCCAGGTTGGATTGAAAAAAGAGAAAAAAGATATGGGAGCAATTGTTTGTGATGTTCCTGCAAATTGCGGGGCTGTGTATACAACAAATCAGTTTCAAGCGGCACCGGTGCAAGTAACAAAAGAAAGTATTGCGGTGGAGGGGAAAGTGCAGGTCGTTGTTGTAAATAGCGGAAATGCGAATGCTTGTACAGGTATACAAGGATTGCAAGATGCGTATGAAATGAGAATGTTGGCTGCGAAACAATTCCATGTAAAAGAAAATCATGTGGCGGTTGCTTCAACAGGTATCATTGGAGTTCCTTTAGCGATGGATGTGATCCGTGCTGGTATTGTCCATCTTGTGCCATCGAAGGAAAAAGAGAAAGTAGATTCATTTTATGAAGCCATTTTAACAACGGATCTCGTCAAAAAACAATCGTGTTATCAGTTTACAATTGAAGGGAAAGAAGTGACGATTGCAGGAGCTGCTAAAGGGTCTGGAATGATTCATCCAAATATGGCAACGATGCTTAGTTTTATTACAACCGACGTACATATAGAACAAGCTACACTTCAGCTAGCGTTATCACAAGTGACCAATCATACGTTTAACCAAATTACAGTGGACGGAGATACGTCTACAAATGATATGGTGATTGTTATGGCAAGTGGATTATCAGGGACGACTGCCATTGATACAAATCATACAGAGTGGAAAAAATTTATGTGTGCTTTGCAAAAGGTATGTGAGGACTTAGCGAAGCAAATTGCTAAAGATGGTGAAGGCGCTACTAAGTTAGTTGAAGTAAATGTATCTGGGGCACGAACAGTAGAAGAAGGAAATAAGATTGCGAAACAAATTGTTGGCTCAAGTCTTGTGAAAACAGCGATGTATGGTGAAGACGCAAATTGGGGTCGCATTATTAGCGCAATTGGTCAAAGTGGAGTTGCTATTGAACCTACCGCCGTTGATATCGCTGTTCAGTCCATTTCTGTTTTACAAAGCAGTGAGCCACAAGTATTCTCTCAAAAGGAAATGAATAAAAAATTAAAGCAACCTGAAATTGTTATTGATGTTCATTTGCACCTTGGAGAGGAAAAAGGAAGAGCTTGGGGCTGCGACTTAAGTTATGAATATGTGAAAATAAATGCTTGTTATCGTACGTAGGGAGAGAAAAGATGAGCGAGTATATTGTAGTAAAATGCGGTGGTAGTATGTTAGAGCGTTTAGACCATATATTTTTTGAATGCATAGAGCAGCTGAAGAAAAAATATCAAGTTATTGTTGTTCATGGCGGTGGACCAGAAATTGATGCAAAGCTACAGCAATTTAATATTTCAATTGAAAAGAAGAATGGATTACGTGTGACGACAAAAGAAGTGATGAATGTTGTTCAGATGATTTTATGCGGGAGCACGAATAAAAAAATGGTGATGAATTTTCAAAAGCATGGCTTGCATGCAATTGGGATCTCTGGTTGCGATGGAAGGTTACTGCAAGTTAAGCAACTTGACTCTGAACTTGGATACGTAGGAGAAGTTAGTGGTGTAGAGACGGCGCTATTAAAAGGGTTACTAGATTTAAATTATATTCCGGTTATTGCTCCAATTGGGATAAGTGGTGGCCAAGTATATAACATAAATGCAGATACGGCGGCAGCTGGAATTGCATACGCGCTGGGGGCGAAAGAACTTATTTTTATTACTGATGTAGATGGGATATTGTTCGAAGGAAAGTTGTTAAAGAAAGCAGATAAAGCTGAGATCCTACGACTGATAGAAAAAGAAGTTATTACAGGGGGAATGATTCCGAAAGTACAGGCGGCTCTTACCTCAATACAGATGGGCGTTCAGAACGTCAGCATTGTAAATGGTACAAAACATTTTGTTGGAACATCAGGCGAGTGGATTGGAACGAAAGTAACAAAAGGGGTGAGTATTGTATGAGTAGTCATATATTTCCCACATATGGAAGACGCAGTATTGAAATTGTTCAAGGGACTGGAACAAAGGTTATAGATGAAAATGGGAAAGAGTATATGGATTTTACTTCTGGCATTGCTGTATGTAATTTAGGACATTGTCATCCTGTACTTGTAGAAGCGATGACAAAGCAATTAGAGGAAATTTGGCATATATCAAACCTTTTTCCGCACAAGGTACAAGAAAAGGTAGCTGCACTATTAACAGAGGGGCGTGAGCTAGATTACGTGTTCTTTTGTAATAGCGGAGCAGAAGCGAATGAAGCAGCACTTAAACTAGCACGCAAGCATACGGGAAATTCACTCGTTTTAACATTCCAGCAATCCTTTCATGGTAGAACTTTTGGGACAATGAGTGCAACTGGACAAGAGAAAGTCAAAACAGGATTCGGGCCACTTCTTCCGTCTTTTTTACATATTCCCTTTAATGATATAGAAGCACTCAGGGAGACAATGAATGAAGAAGTAGCTGCAGTTATGGTGGAAGTTGTGCAAGGAGAGGGAGGAGTTTTACCGGCCGATATTTCCTTTTTACAAGAGATTGAACAATTATGTAGACAATATGGAGCTCTTTATATAATTGACGAGGTGCAAACAGGGATGGGAAGAACGGGAACGTTGTTTGCTTATGAACAGACTGGAACATCCCCAGATATTGTTACAGCGGCAAAGGCGCTTGGAAATGGTATTCCGGTTGGGGCAATGCTTGGAAAGAAAGAGCTTATGACTGCTTTTACAACTGGGGCTCATGGCTCTACATTTGGTGGGAATTATATTGCGATGACAGCAGCAAAAGAAGTGTTGCGAATTATGAAGCAACCGTTTTTTTTACAAGAAGTTAAAGTAAAGGGAGAATATTTACTACAAAAACTAAAAAAAGAATTACATGATATCGAATGGATTACTGATATTCGCGGAAGAGGACTTATGATTGGAGTCGTTTGCAAGTGTGATGTCACACCAATTATAGAACAGTTAGAAGAAGAGGGGATTCTTGTATTGCAAGCTGGAACAAATGTTTTGCGATTGTTACCACCGCTCATTGTAACGAATGAAGAAATAGATGAAGCGGTAAATATGATAAAGAGAGTAATTTGTACACAAAAATCACCAATATTATAAGGGGGAATTTCCATGTCAACTATACAAATACCGAAATTACAAACGAAAGATCTTTTAACATTAGAGGAATTGACACAGGAGGAATTGATTGCGTTAATTGAATTTGCTATTTATTTAAAAAAGAATAAACATGAACCGTTATTAGAGGGAAAAATATTAGGACTCATTTTTGATAAACATTCAACTCGTACGCGTGTTTCTTTTGAAGCCGGAATGGTACAGCTTGGTGGGCATGGAATGTTTCTAAGTGGAAAAGAAATGCAACTTGGTAGAGGAGAAAGTGTTTCAGACACAGCGAAAGTATTATCTCATTATATTGATGGAATTATGATTCGTACATTTTCGCACGCAGATGTAGAGGAACTTGCGAAGGAAGCTAGTATTCCTGTTATTAATGGATTAACAGATGATCATCACCCATGTCAGGCATTAGCGGATTTGATGACAATTTATGAAGAAGTTCATACATTTAAAGGGATTAAACTTGCTTACGTGGGAGATGGAAATAATGTATGTCACTCTTTACTGTTAGCAAGTGCAAAAGTCGGTATGCATATGACAGTAGCAACTCCCCCGGGGTATGAACCAAATGAACAAATTGTAAAGAATGCGCTAGAAATTGCAACTGAGACAGGAGCGAATATTGAAATTTTACATAATCCAGAGTTGGCGGTGAAAGATGCAGACTTTGTCTATACGGATGTTTGGATGAGTATGGGGCAAGAAGATACGGAAGGGAAATATAAATTATTCGAGCCGTTTCAAGTGAATGGAAAACTTGTTCAGCATGCGAAAGCAACGTATCGTTTCTTACATTGTTTACCCGCTCATCGTGAAGAAGAGGTAACAGGAGAAATTATAGATGGTCCTTCTTCTGTTGTCTTTGAGCAAGCTGGGAATCGATTACACGTTCAAAAAGCATTATTGGCAAGTCTGCTTCAAAATGTCAAAAAACCTTTCTAATCAGGAAGGTTTTTTTGTTATGAAATGTCTGATGTATATTTGGTGAATGCCCTTTGTATCATTTATAATAAGATGAAGATGAGTAGTTTTGTTTCTTAGTAATATATAAGAGCATACTGGAAAGAGAAAATACTATAAAAGAGATGATGATTGTGCGAACAAGTAAAAAAACATATTCTTTTTTTCAGCGAATATGGAGGATGCCGAAATTTCATTATTATAAGTTGCTCCGTTCGCCAGAAGGAGCAAAGAAAGTGTCACGAGGATTTGCGATTGGGTTTGCTTTGGAAATGCTAGTGCTTTATACAGCGTCACTTGTGTATCTTGTTTTTTATCCAATTGTGCGATTAGCAAAGGGTTCTTTTCCTGCAGCGGTTATTGGCAATATTATCGGAAAAGTATCATTTCTTCCGGTATTTTTGTTTCCGTTTGCATATGCATTAGGAAAAATGTTATATCCGTTTGAAATAAAGGTAATTCCGCATAAACCATATACAATATCTGATCTTTTCTCAAGCGATGTTTTTATGATGCTAAAGAGCTTATTGCAGAGTGAAGTATATGTATTAATTGGGATGACGATTTTAGGTGTTGTGTTCGGAGTGATATCTTATTTTGTTGTGTATTATTTATATGAAAAGAACCGGAAGTTACGTTTGAAAAAAAGAAAAAAACAAACGAGAGAACCACTTGTACAAATATAAAGAATGTCACATCCATTTCCTGCCTTGAATATGTTTAAGAAAAAGGGGGGGAATGAATGTATTATTACTATGTACCTCAAGTATATCCATATGCGAATTATTATACTGCTCCTTATCCACGGCAGCAGTTTGAATTATATCAGCCACCGCAGCCTTCGCAGCAACGAAAACCTTACTTAATGACATGGCCGTATTCAAATGTATATTATGGAAATTATTATGAATCATAAAGCTGCTTCTTTTGGAAGCAGCTTTACATGTTTGTTTTCAAAATTAAATTTTGAATCGTTTGAAGCGAGTGAATGAGTTGGTCACGATCGCTTTCCGACAATGTTTGAAAGTTTTCTTTTAATTTGTCTAAAATAAATTGTTGATATTGATTTACTAACGATTTCCCTTCTGTTGTCAGGTAAATTAAAATGACCCGTCGATCTTTTTCGCTGTAATGCCGCTCTATAAGTTCTTCCTGAATCAATTTATTTAATAGAGGTGTCATGTTTGGTCTTGAAATCGCTAATCGTTTTCCGATTTCTGAGACTGCTAATGTGCCATGTTCATGTAATAGCAATAACACCTGTGTATGTGACGGTGGCATGTGCCTTTGTGAAGAAAATTCTCCAGGAAGCATAAATTTGCGATAAAAAAGAGGCACTAGCGAAAGAAGATGATCAACAATACGTTCCCACTCACGTGATTCCATATAAAGGCCCCCTTCCATTATCATTGTAACAAAAAAGGTATCGTATAAAAATAGAATTGTTTGGCTTAGCCTCAATATTTATAGGACAATACTTGCTTTGTAAATGCATTAGCAATAATCTCATAGCCTTTATCATTTGGGTGTACTTGGTCGTATAGTAAATCTTTATTATCATTTGGTATTAATTTTCGAATTGGTAAAACAATGGACGGTTGATTTGCTTTCGAAATGGAGTAAACTGTATCATTCCAGCCGTCTAAAAACATATCAGCATAAGAAGCAATTGAATCATCGAGTTGTAAAGGGTTATAGAGTTCAGATAGAATGAGTAAAGCATTCGGATTGAGTGTCCGAACTGTCTTTACAATATTTTTTACGTCTGTTTCAAAATGAGTCTTTTCTTTATTTAACATTTTAATACCATCTATAACACCTACATTGCGATTTAAACGAAATAAATTATTTCCCCCAATATTTATGGTAATTATATTCGCTTCTTTAATTTTTTGTTGTACTTCTTCTGTCTGAACTTTTTGAACGAGACGATCCGTTGTAAGTCCATTTACTCCAAGGTTTTCCACTTTAATTGGTTTATGAATTTGTTCCTCTATTTGTTTGGAGGCTAATTCCGCGAATCCTCCTTGTGTCGAGCCAAATCCTTTTGCAAGCGAATCCCCTAATACAAGGTGATAAAAAGAATCATTCGTCTGCCTATCAATCCAATGGGGAGTAGACGCTGCTTTTTGTTCTTTCTGTTCTTTTGTCTCATCGTTCTCTTCAAAATATGAATAAGAAATGATTAGAAGGAGGAGACAAAGTATAGTTAAGATGACTTTTTTCATAAATTTATCCTCCTGGTAATTGGTTATTGTATCATACCTAACTGTATAAGCAGTGAAAGTTTATATTATATCTTTATGGAAAGTTTACAATAACTTTACAGAAAATTTGTAGAAGCATGTCAAAAATTATTGACGATATGAAAGTATGTTCGATATGATAATGTCAGATAAATGAATGTATGTCACTCTAATATGAGGAAAGAAGAGAATAAAGGTAGAGAGAAAGCTTTATTAGAGTTTGATAAGAAACTCATTTTATTTGTTTTTCAAGGGACAATTTTATAAGGGGGATTTTTTGTGAAGAAGTCAAAGAAAGTGTTAGCGGGAGCAACGCTTGCATTAGGTGTTATGGCTCCGCAAGTGTTGCCAACAACTGCACATGCAGAGGAACAAGCAGGGGAGAGTACAGTTAATTTACGAATCTTAGAAACTTCTGATATTCATGTTAACTTAATGAACTACGACTATTATCAAACGAAAACAGATAATAAAGTGGGATTAGTTCAAACTGCAACGCTTGTAAATGAGGAGCGTGCAAAAGCGAAGAACTCTGTACTATTTGATGATGGGGATGCTTTGCAAGGGACTCCGCTCGGGGATTATGTGGCGCAAAAAGGTTTGGATGGAAACTATGTTCATCCTTTATATCGTGTAATGAATTTAATGAAGTATGACGTCATTTCTCTTGGGAATCATGAGTTTAACTACGGTTTGGACTACTTACATAAGGCAATTAGTAAAACACAGTTCCCAGTTATTAACTCAAATGTTTTTATAGATGATCATGATAATAATGAAGAAAACGATAAAAATGCATTTGAAAAGTATCATATTTTTGACAAAGTAGTAACAGATGAAGCTGGCAAAACACAAACAGTGAAAATCGGTGTAATGGGCTTTGTACCACCGCAAATTATGGGCTGGGATAAAGCAAATTTAGAAGGAAAAGTAAAAGCGAAAGATATTGTGCAAACAGCGAAGGATTTGGTTCCAGAAATGAAAGCTAAGGGTGCAGACATTATTGTTGCACTAGCGCATTCTGGTGTCGATAAAAATGGTTACAATGCTGGTATGGAAAATGCATCGTATTATTTAGCAACACAAGTTCCTGACGTTGATGCAGTGTTAATGGGACACTCGCATACGGTAATAACGGACAAGTTTGACGGTGTTCCAGTTGTCATGCCTGGTGTTTTCGGAAGTAATCTAGGTATCATTGATATGGAACTGAAAAAGGTAAACGGCAAGTGGGAAGTACAAAAAGATAAATCGGTTCCAAGTGTTCGCCCAATTTCTGATAGCAAAGGAACTGCATTAGTAGAACCTGATAAAAAATTAGTTGATGAGATCAAAGATGATCACGAGGCGACAATTAAATATGTAAATACTCCTGTTGGTAAAACGACAGCACCAATTAACAGTTATTTTTCACTTGTACAAGATGATCCATCTGTCCAGCTCGTTACAAATGCTCAAAAATGGTATGTAGAAAAGCTATTAAAAGATGAAAAGTACAGTGAATTTAAGGGAATCCCAGTCTTATCAGCAGGTGCACCTTTTAAAGCAGGCGGCCGAAATGGTGCAACTTATTATACTGATATTCCAGCAGGAACGTTAGCAATTAAAAACGTTGCTGATTTATATGTATATCCAAATACACTGTATGCTGTAAAAGTAAATGGTGCGCAAGTAAAAGAATGGCTGGAAATGTCAGCAGGGCAGTTCAATCAAATTGATCCAGCGAAGGCAGAAGAACAGTCGTTAGTAAATGTAAACTATCCTACATACAACTTTGATGTTTTAGATGGCGTAAAATACGAAATTGATGTTACACAACCAGCAAAGTATGATAAAGATGGGAAAGTAGTAAACCAAAATGCAAATCGTATTGTGAATGTAATGTATGATGGAAAACCGGTAGCTGATAATCAAGAATTTATTGTTGCTACAAATAATTATCGCGGTAGTAGCCAAACATTCCCTGGTGTAAGTAAAGGTAAAGTTGTATATCAATCTCAAGATGAAACGCGTCAAATCATTGTGAAATATATGCAAGAAACACCAGTTATTAATCCGGCAGCAGATCAAAACTGGACGTTTAAGCCAATCGTAGCTGAAAAATTAAATACTACATTTGATTCTTCACCAAACGCGCAGAAGTATATTACACAAGGTGGAAAAATTTCTTATGTTGGCCCGTCCGAAAATGAGTTTGCGAAATATGCTATTGACCTAACGAAAAAGAAAGATGAGGGCACTCCAACAACACCAGGTGAAGAGAACAACGGTGGTAATCCAACAACACCAGGTGGAGAGAATAACGGTGGTAACCCAACAACACCAGGTGGGGAAAATAACGGTGGTAACCCAACAACACCGCCAGCAGGTGAAGAAAATGCTGGAGATAAACCAACAACTCCTGACAATGGGAATAAAGACACGAAAGAACCTACAAATGTAAGTGAAGACAAAGAAACAAGCAAAGTAGATCGTGATTTACCAAAAACGGGAGCGAATGTCTTCTCTACAATTGGAGCGGGACTTGCATTTATTGGAGCTGGTATGTTCATGCTCTTTAGAAGAAAAAAAGCAAATAGATAATAACGTTCGCAAATAGAGGAATAAAGAAAAAAGGGATTACCGATAGTGGTAATCCCTTTTTCTTTATATTTCATTTAAGAAACTGAAACAGTTTTTTCTTTTTTCCATGAAAGCCCGAATCCTGTGAATCCAACGATAATTGTAACGATTGGGCAAGCTAAGCAGAAGATTGAGTATGGAACATAATCAATTGTTGGAACGCTTAGTACGTTTGCTAAGAAGACGCCGCTTACGCCCCATGGTACAAGAGGATTAACAACTGTGCCTGCATCTTCTAGTACGCGTGATAAATTACGGCGTTCTAAACCGACTTCATCGTATTTGTTAGCAAATGCTTGTCCTGTTAAAACGATAGATAAGTATTGCTCACCAAGCAAGAAGTTAACTCCAATTGCTGTTGAAGCGGTAGAAATAATTAAACGCGTGCTTGTCTTAACGAAATTAGAAATAATGTTCATAAGCTGAGTAATAATGCCCATTCCTTGTAGTAATCCACCCATAGAAAGAGCAAGGAAAATAAGTGCAATTGACATAAGCATACTTTGTAGCCCACCGCGTGATAATAAGCTATCAATATCTTTTATGCCTGTCTTAGCAACATAGCCATCTTGCATAATTTTCATCAAATCAGAAAGTGATGTACCCGGCTTGAAAATAAAGAGAATGATAATGCCAGCTACAATGCCAGCAAGTAAAGTTGGAACAGCCGGTACTTTTTTAAATGCGCATACGAATAGTAATAGAATCGGAATAAGTGTGACGATTGAAATGATTGTATTCTTTTCTAACGCATTTGTAAAAGTAGAGAAATCAACATTTCCTGAAGAACCACTTCCTAAAGTGAAGAAAGCGATAAAGGCAATAATGAAAGCAGGAATTGTTGTCCAAAGCATGTTACGAATATGCTCAAATAGATCCACTCCTGTTACAGCAGGAGCTAAGTTTGTTGTATCCGATAAAGGAGACATCTTATCCCCGAAGAAAGCTCCAGAAACAATTGCACCAGCAATAAGTGCTGGATCGTATCCAAGAGCAGTGCCCATACCCATAAAAGCAAGTCCTACTGTCGCTGCTGTTGTAAAGGCGCTGCCAATACTTGTTCCAACAATTGCACAAACAACAAAGACTGTCGGAATGAAAACCTTTGGAGATACAAGCCCGAAGCCGTATACCATTAATGTTGGGATTGTTCCAGCGGCAATCCAAACACTAATTAGAACACCAACAAGTAAAAAGATGAAAATGGATGGAATGCCAGCTGAAATGCTACTTATCATTCCTTTTTCCATAGTAGACCAAGGGATTTTTTTAATAAATCCAAATGCTAATAGTACGATAATGCCAAATAGAATTGGAATGTGTGGTGATGTTCCTAATTGAATAACACTGAAGCCAATGCAGAAAAAGATTAAAAATGTTAAAAGAATAGATTCAATTTTTGAAATCATTGTTTGCTCCTCCTAATAATCTAAAATAGTTCTTTTTTATATAAAATTCGCCAATATTGTATATTTCCTTCTAAAATTTAGAATTTTGTGACAAATTACCGGTAATTGTTTAGCTTTATAAAAAAACGTCCCTGCATATAAATATGCAGGGACGAAAAAAATCGCGGTACCACCCTAGCTTGTGAAAAGAACGTAGCACAAAATAAAGGATCGTATAATATGCACCAACAGAAAATAAAAAACGCCCCTGCAGTATATGCAGGGACGAAAAATCGCGGTACCACCCTAAATTGTGAAACAGTTTCATTTCACCACTCTGTAGAAATAACGGTCCATAACCGTCTTTTACTACTCCCAACGTTTCGTAAAAGAAGCTCAAGGGGGTAATTCATAATTCGCTCTGTACTGGTTCGCACCGACCACCAGCTCTCTGAAATCAAGAAACGAAATACTACTAAATCCTATCATCGCCGATTCATATGATGTTAGTTAAATTTTTATCACACATCTGGATCATATGTCAACATATATGTTAATTATTTTTCAAAAGAAAATAATGTTAGAATATTTTTTTAATTCCTTGTTTGTGCGTTATAATGAAAAAAGAAAGGAGGGGAGTGAATGAAGAAAAAATTATTTCTTTTGACAACCTTACTTGTTCTTGGTGGGGGTGCTGGGATTTATACAGTATTTGCGGCATCACCAGATCAACCGAAATTACAGGTTGAGCAAAAAGTAGAAACAAAGGAATTAGAGAAAGTCAAAGAAGAAAAGAATAGAGAGAAAGCAGCTGATAAATTAGGCGTTTCTCTTGAAGGGAAAACAGAGAAAGAGATTCAAAAAGAGTTAAATACAGCAAGGTTTGAAAAGCGTCATGAGCTGCTTATAGAACATGCAAAGCAACTTGGGATTGATACTGAAGGAAAAAAAGATGAAGAGATTATTTTAGAAATCGGAAAGATTCAACATGGAAAATAAAGCGACTTATCTTATGATAAGTCGTTCTTTTTTAAGAACATTACCAACTGAAAAAATTGACAGCACTTCGTTTTTAATGTTAACTATATTTATATAAAAGTTAACATTAGGGGTGACAATTGTGACTGTGAGTCGTAATACAAGTAAAAAAATAGCTTATACATATGAAGAGTTAGCTGAAAAGAATAAAGCGTATGTGTGGCATCCATTTACACAAATGAAGGATTACTTAGCGGAAGATCCTGTTATTATTGAACGTGGAGAAGGACGTAAATTATACGATGTCAATGGAAATGGTTATTGGGATGGTGTTTCATCGATTTGGCTTAATGTTCATGGACACCAGGTCCCTGAATTAGATGATGCAATTCGTGAACAATTAAATCAAGTTGCGCATTCTACTATGCTAGGACTTGCCAATGTACCATCTATTTTACTTGCAGAAAAGATTATTGAAGTTGTTCCAAAAGGTTTGAAAAAAGTATTTTATTCAGATTCTGGTTCTACAGCTGTTGAAATTGCAATCAAGATGGCGTTTCAATATTGGCAGCATAAAGGAAAAATTAAAAAGCAAAAGTTTATTACATTAAAAGAAGCATATCACGGAGATACAATCGGAGCTGTTTCAGTAGGAGCGATTGACTTGTTTCACCAAGTGTACAGTTCGCTCTTATTTGACACGATAAAAATGCCATATCCATATACATACCGTTCTCCTTATGGGGACGACAAAGAACAAATTGTACAAGAACATTTGAAGGAAATGGAAGAGCTATTAAAACAAAAACACGAAGAAGTTGCAGCGATTATTGTAGAACCGTTAATGCAAGGTGCAGGCGGTATGATTACAATGCCAAAAGGGTATTTAAAAGGCCTTCGGGATCTTTGTACAACATATAATGTTTTATTTATTACAGATGAAGTAGCGACAGGGTTTGGTCGTACTGGAAAAATGTTTGCTTGTGAACATGAAAATGTTACACCCGATATTTTAACAGCTGGAAAAGGCTTAACAGGTGGCTATTTACCAGTCGCTATTACTGTGACAACAGATGAAATTTATGATGCTTTTTTAGGTGACTATGAAGAGCAAAAAACATTTTTCCATGGCCATAGTTATACGGGCAATCCATTAGGTTGCGCTGTTGCAATTGCTAATCTAGAACTTTACGAAAAAAACAATCTAATAAATGATGTTGCATATAAAGCAGAATATGTAGGGAAACAGTTGGAAGCACTTTACGAATATAAGCATGTTGGAGATATTCGTCAGTGTGGATTGATGATTGGAATTGAACTTGTGAAAAATAAAGAAACGAAAGAGTCGTTTGAGTGGACGGAGCGAGTAGGCGTAGAAGTGTGTAAAAGGTCAAGAAAGCTAGGAATGATCTTACGCCCACTGGGTAACACAATTGTATTTATGCCACCACTAGCATCTAAGATAGATGAGATTGATGAAATGTTGCACATCTTATATCAAGCAATTGCAGATGTTACGGAGGGAGAATCATGAGTGGCTTTTTTATAACAGCAACGGATACGGAAGTTGGAAAAACAGTTGTTGCAGGTGCATTAGCAGGAGTGCTTAGAAATCGTGGGTATAACATAGGGGTATATAAACCATTGCAAAGTGGACACATCGCTTCTCATCCTGAAGGTGATGCTGCGAGATTGAAAATGGCATCAGGAGTGATGACAGAGACTGATAGTATTTGCCCTTATTCTATTGAAGAACCTCTCGCGCCAAGATTGGCAATGCAGCGAGCAGGAAGAAGTGTGACACTAGCACAAATTACCGCTCATTATAACGAGTTAATGACAGAGTTTGATAGTTTGTTTGTAGAAGGGGCAGGTGGTCTTGCTGTTCCGTATACAGAAGATGCGTTAGTGGTTGATTTTGCAAAGGAACTAAAATTACCACTTATTATTGTCGCGCGTCCAACGTTAGGTACTGTTAATCATACCGTTTTAACGATTTCGTATGCGAAAGCCCATGGTTTAACAGTTGCAGGTGTTATTTTATCCGGCTGTAAGGAATGTGAGAAGGAACGTGTGCAAGAGAATAAAGAAATGATTGAGGAGTTAAGTGGTATTCCAGTTTTGGGCTTACTACCAGAGCTTAGAGAAGGGGTTACGCGTGAAGAACTATTGAGAGCAGCAGAAGAAAATATCGCGATTTTAAATTTAGAGGAGTTTGTCAAACATGGATCAAACGTGGAATCTACACTTTCACTCTAGTTTAAGTCGTTTGAAAGAGAAATCACAATATCGACATGTAGTTATGACTGAGCAAGCTGAAGAAACATGGCTGATTAGGGATGGAAAACGTATGCTGAATTTAGCTTCGAATAACTATCTAGGCTTGGCGGGAGATAGAAGATTAAAAGAAGCATCTATTGTAGCGACAAAGCAATACGGAGTAGGAGCTACGGCGTCACGGCTTGTTGTAGGGAATTATTCACTATATGAAGAGGTAGAACAGAGCGTTTGTGATTGGAAAGAAACCGAAAAAGCAATCATTGTGAACAGTGGATATTCAGCAAATGTAGGGGCACTCTCTTCTTTAGTGAGTCGGCACGATATCGTTTTTAGCGATAAGTTAAATCATGCCAGTATTGTCGATGGAATTATGCTTAGTGGTGCGGAATATAAAAGGTATCGACATAATGATTTGGAACATTTGGAAAGATTGTTGCAAATGGCCCCTGTTGCAAAGAAAAAGTTAATCGTAACAGACACTGTTTTCAGCATGGATGGAGATGTTGCTCATCTAAAAGAATTGATTATGTTGAAAGAAAAATACGGAGCATTATTGATGGTTGATGAAGCGCATGCAGGTGGAATATACGGGAGACATGGTGCTGGTTTAGCTCATGTGGAGCAAGGACTTTCACAGAAAATTGACATTCATATGGGGACATTTAGTAAAGCGCTAGGATGTTATGGAGCATATTTAGCAGGTGATGCAATTTGCATTGATTATATGAAAAACATGATGAGAAGCTTCATTTTCACAACAGCATTACCACCAGGGACGCTCGGTGCAATGAAATGTGCAATTAAAATTGTTAAGGAAGATGAGGGAAGACGGCAGCGTCTCTTAGAAAATGGAGCGTATTTCCGCAATACTTTAGAGGAAGTTGGCTTTAATATTGGCGATAGTTCAACTCATATTGTCCCAGTTATTGTCTCATCGAATGAAGCTGTGATACGTTTTAGCGAAAAATTGCAGGAAGCAGGAATTGCTGCAATTGCTATCAGGCCACCAACTGTTCCGCATAATAGTTCCCGAATTCGATTTGCAGTTACGTCTGAACATACAAAATCTGATTTACAATGGGCTACTCGGCAGATCATTCGAATTGGTAAAGAAGAGGGGGTACTCATATGAAACCGCCTCAGCTTATTTTCATTCCTGGATGGGGGATGGAAAAACAAGTATGGGATTTATTACTTCCATATTTTCAAGAATATTCTGTTCGATATGTTGAATGGCGTAGTGTAAAAGTGGTTAATGATTTTGCAGATCGTATAGTAGAAGTTGCGGAAGAACAGGATGTAATTTTGATTGGATGGTCACTTGGTGCATTAGCTGCTCTTCAAGCATGTGATAGAGTGCGGACAAAAGGAATGATTTTAATAGGTGGTACGGCAAAGTTTACAGTGGATGAAAATTATGAGAGTGGATGGAGACATGCTTTTGTAGAACGGATGAAAAGAAGTTTGGTAAAGCAAAAGGACGATACATTGAAGCGCTTCTATAAAAGTATGTTTGCCAAACAAGAGCTAAAAGAGAGGGAACAATTTGAAGGCATTACAGAGCATTTTCAAGGTGATTCCATTGAATCTTTACAGATGGGGCTTGATTATTTAATAGAGGTGGATATGAGAAGTCAGCTAAAGTATGTAAAGACACCGATATTACTTCTTCATGGAGAACAGGATGCGATATGTCCACTATCTGCTGCTCGCTATATACAAAAAAATACGAATGGAACGCTTAAAGTAATAAATGGAGCGGGGCATGCACTTTGTGTAACGGATTTTGAATATTGCGTAAATGAAATAATCCAGTTTGTAGAGGGGATACAAAATGATCAACAAAACGTTATTACAAAAACGATTTAATGGGGCAGCAGTATCCTATGATCAATATGCAAATGTACAGAAAAAGATGGCGCAACAATTGCTCTCTATAATGAAAAAACACTACCAAAAGATGTCGTCCATTCGTATTTTAGAACTTGGATGTGGCACAGGGTATTTGACTGAACAATTGGCGGTTTCTTTTCCAAATGCAACAATTACCGCAATTGATTTTGCTGAAAGTATGATTGCTGTTGCGAAAACGAGAAGTTATGTGGAATCTGTGACATTTCGATGTGAAGATATTGAACATCTCACATTAAGCGAGTCATTTGATGTCATTATTTCAAGTGCGACATTTCAATGGTTAAACGATTTGCAAACAACGGTGAACAGTTTATATAGTCGTCATTTATGTGAAGATGGCTTATTGTTATTTTCGACGTTTGGAGAACAGACATTTAGGGAGCTTCATATAGCATTTCAAAGCGCTAAAGAAGAAAGAAATAGACAAAATGCTGCATCTGTTGGACAACGTTTTTTTACGAAAGAACAGCTGCAAGGTTTATGTGAAAGTGTAACAGGGGATGTTCATGTTTCTGAAACATGTTACATAGAGAAGTTTACTGAAGTTCGGGAGTTTCTACAATCCATTCGGAAAGTGGGAGCAACGAATAGTAATGCAGAATCATACTGTCAAATTCCCTCTATCTTTCGAACTATGCTTCGTATATACGAAAGAGATTTCACGGAAGAAGGGGAAATTGTAGCGACGTACCATGTTTTATTTGCGTATATTGAAAAAGAGGGGAAGAGGAAAAATGAAACAAGTACAAACAAAAGTAGATTGGAAACAAATTGCATCTGAAGTAGTAGAGGGTAGAAATATAACAAAAGAAGAAGCGGTAGCAATTTTAGAAGCAAACGACACAGAAGTATTAGAGATTATGAACGCAGCTTATGTCATCCGCCATCATTACTTTGGTAAAAAAGTGAAGTTAAATATGATTATTAATACGAAATCTGGACTATGTCCGGAGGATTGCGGATATTGCTCACAGTCTATCGTTTCAGAAGCGCCAATCGATAAGTATGCATGGTTAACACAAGAAAAAATCGTAGAGGGAGCTCACGAAGCAATTCGCCGTAAAGCAGGTACATACTGCATTGTTGCATCTGGTCGCCGTCCAACGGATAAAGAAGTAAATCATGTTATCGGTGCCGTAAAAGAAATTCGTGAAACAACAGATTTGAAAATTTGCTGCTGCTTAGGATTTTTAAATGAAGATCAAGCAGGGCGCTTAGCAGAAGCAGGTGTTCATCGTTATAATCATAATTTAAATACACATGCAAATAATTATGATAGCATTTGTTCAACACATACGTATGATGATCGCGTAGATACAGTCGAAAAAGCGAAGCAAGCGGGAATTTCTCCATGTTCTGGTGCAATCTTCGGAATGGGTGAAACGAAAGAGCAGCGCGTTGAAATTGCACTTGAATTAAAACGGATAGATGCGGATTCTATTCCATGTAACTTCCTTGTTGCTGTAAAAGGCACACCGCTTGAAGGACAGAAAGAATTAACACCATTAGAATGTTTAAAAACTCTCGCGATGATGCGCTTCGTGAATCCATCAAAAGAAATTCGAATTTCCGGTGGGCGTGAAATTAATTTGCGTTCTGTACAACCACTTGGTTTATTCGCAGCAAATTCAATCTTTGTTGGTGATTATTTAACAACAGAAGGACAAGAGCCAACAGCAGACTGGGGTATGATTGAGGATTTAGGGTTTGAGATTGAGGAGTGTGCGTTGTAAAAATGAGGGAGGAAAGCTCCTTTGTAGACTAGAATAATGAAATAAAAGTTACACAAAACAGCCATTGTTTCATGAAACAATGGCTGTTTTTAATTATAAAAGAAATAGATTATTTTACGGGATTTCATTGTAAATAAAATGTAATAAATTATCTTTAGTCCTTCAGATATGCGGATTTTTAGTGGAAAAATTAATTTCGTGGACGAATTTTCCAACCTGTAATTGTACAAAGTAAAGATGTAATTTACCTTGGGTTGGAGGATTTCACATGCACAAATATATATTAGCTATTATGACGTTTCTTATTTTATTAAAAGCGATAAGTACTGATCCTGTTAAAGCGGCTGAAAATCCAGAGCAGAAAGAAATGCAGCAAAGAATTGAACAGCATTTTCGAACAAAAGCTGAGCATTTTGGTATTGAAACTGAGGGGAAAGACTTAAAAGAGGTGCGGAAAGAAATTCATATTGTAGAGGAAGAAAAAAGGCGAGAAAATGTGTGGAAAACCGCTCAAAATCTTCGTATTAAAACAGAAGGAAAAACAATGGATGAATTGATACAAGATGTGCGGAAAAAAGTAAAAAAATAAAAAGAGGCCGAAGCCTCTTTTTATGCCCATTGTTTGGATAAATGAGCCATTTCAATCGCAGCAACTGCCGATTCATAGCCTTTGTTACCAGCTTTCGTACCAGCCCGTTCAATGGCTTGTTCAATTGTTTCAGTTGTTAATACACCGAAAATAACTGGGATGTCTGTTTGTAATGATAAAGAGGCAACGCCTTTTGCAACTTCATTACAAACATAATCATAATGAGTTGTAGCACCACGAATGACTGTTCCTAGTGTAATGACAGCATCGTATTTGCCGCTACCAGCCATTTTCTTTGCGATTAATGGAATTTCAAATGCACCTGGAACCCATGCGACATCAATATCGTTTTCTTCTACCCCATGGCGCTTCAACCCATCTAATGCGCCTCCTAATAGTTTGCTTGTAATAAATTCATTAAAGCGTCCAACCACAACTCCGACTTTTAATCCTGTACCAACTAAATGACCTTCGAATACCATATTATATCTCTCCCTTTATATATTATAAACTTAGTAAATGACCTAATTTTTCTAATTTTGTTTGTAAATATACTTTATTTTCTTCTTTTGTTGGCATTTGTAACGGTACACGTTCCACAACTTCTAAATCATACCCTTGCAAGCCGGCAATTTTTCTTGGATTATTTGTTAATAAACGCAATTGCTGTAAGCCTAGATCTTTTAAGATTTGAGCACCAATGCCGTAATCGCGAAGATCTGCAGGAAACCCTAATTTTTCATTTGCTTCAACTGTATCTAATCCTTCTTCTTGTAATTTGTATGCACGGAGCTTATTTAACAGCCCAATCCCGCGACCTTCTTGGCGCATATAAAGAAGAACGCCTTTTCCTTCTCGTTCAATTTGAGCGAGGGCGGCATGGAGCTGTGGGCCACAATCGCAACGGCATGAGCCGAAAACATCGCCAGTTAAACATTCAGAATGAACACGAACGAGAACAGGTTCATCAGTAGAGATGTCTCCTTTTACGAGAGCGATATGTTCTTTTTGATCAAGCGAGTTGGAATAACCAATTGCATGAAATGTACCGAAATCTGTTGGTAATGTAATTTCAACTTCCCTTGTTACGAGTGTTTCATGATGGCGGCGATAAGCAATTAAATCTTCAATCGTAATCATTTTTATATCAAATTGTTCTGCAACTTGTACTAAATCAGGAACACGTGCCATCGTACCGTCTTCTTTTATAATTTCACAAATGACCCCTGCTGGTCCCGCACCGCATAATTTTGCTAAATCAACAGCTGCTTCTGTATGGCCAGCGCGGCGCAGTACTCCGCCTTCCTTTGCAATTAAAGGGAAAATATGCCCTGGACGATTAAAATCTGTTCCTTTTGATGTTGGATTTAATAACTCGTGTACAGTTGTCGCGCGTTCGTAAGCACTAATACCTGTTGTTGTAGAAACGTGGTCAATACTTACTGTGAACGCAGTATGATGGGAATCTGTATTATGAGAAACCATAGGTTCTAACTGTAAGCGTTCTGCATATTGCTCTGTAATCGGTACGCAGACAAGACCACGGCCATGTGTAATCATAAAATTAATTGTTTCAGGTGTGATGTTCTCTGCTAAAGCGATGAAATCTCCTTCGTTTTCACGGCTTTCATCATCACATACAATAATGACTTTTCCTTGTTTTAAATCTTCTAGTGCTTCTTCAATACGATGAAACATTGTGCTTCCTCCTTATAGAAATCCGTTTTCTTGTAAAAAGCTCTCTGTAACCGAACTGCTCTGTTTCTTGGGCTTTGAAATGAAACGCTCAATATATTTTCCAATCATGTCACATTCAATATTTACGATGTCTCCAGCTGCTTTTTCCCCAATAATAGATGCACTTACTGTATGCGGAATGAGCGAAATGGTAATGGAAGATTCATCTATATCAAATATCGTTAAGCTTGTGCCATCAACAGCTATCGATCCTTTGTGTAAACAATAACGGAGCAAATCATCTGGAATTTCAATTTTGTAATATATCGCATTATAGTGCTGTTTTTTACTTACAATGGTTCCAATTCCATCAATATGCCCTGTGACGAAATGGCCACCAAAACGCCCGTTTGCAGCCATTGCTCGTTCTAAATTCACTTTAGAACGGGTACCGAGCATACGGAGTGATGTCGCTCGCATTGTTTCCGGCATGGCATCAACAGTAAACGAAGACGCTGTAAAAGAAGTGACGGTTAAACAGATTCCATTTACAGCGATACTGTCTCCTGATCTTACATCTGACAAGATTGTATTTGCGGTAATTGTTAGCCTCATGGCCTCTCCGCTTTGACTTATATTCGAAACAGTTCCAAGCTCTTCTACAATTCCTGTAAACATGCAAGCACCTCATTTCGCACTGTAGCGACGATTTTTATATCATCACCAAGTTGTTTCATCTCTTGAATTTGCAAAGAAATTGCATCTTGTAGCTTGTTAAATCCGGTGCCACCAAACATAGTTGGAGAGGCTTTTCCACCAATTAATTTAGGGCTTATATAAGTTACAATTTCATTAAAACACTTTGCTTCTAAAAAGCTCGCATGCACGGATTGTCCACCTTCAACAAAGAGTGAAAGAATTTGTTTTTCCCCAAGAAGGAGGAGGAGATCACGTATTTCAATTTGGCTCGTCTGCATTTGAAGTACAGATACTGCCTGAGATTCGTAGGTGGCTATTTTTTCTTTCTTTACATCTTTTCCAACAATAATCCATGTTTGCGCTATCCCGTCTGTTATGACATGAGAGGATCGCGGCGTTCGTAAATGTGTATCTAAAATAATTCGAATCGGATGCTTGCCTCCGTTTGGAAGACGTGTTGTTAAAGATGGATTATCAGCTATAACAGTATTGACTCCAACAAGGATGGCATCGTGTGTATGACGATATTGATGAACATCTTCGCGAGCTATTTCACCTGTAATCCATCTGCTTTCTCCAGTAGTAGTAGCTATTTTTCCATCTAAACTCATTGCTGTTTTTATTGTTACAAACGGTAGTTTTGTATTCATATAGTGGAAAAAGTAGCGATTTAATGTGATGGCTTCCTCTTCAAGAACACCGGTAGTTACACAAATACCTGCCGCTTGTAAACGTTTTGCGCCGTTACCTGAAACGAGCGGATTGCAATCAAGTGTAGCAATTACTACACGCTTCACTTTTTTTTCAATGAGTAGATCGCAGCACGGCGGAGTTTTTCCAAAATGACTGCACGGCTCTAACGTTATATATACAGTGGATCCATTTGCTTTGTCACCAGCCGTACGAAGAGCATGAACTTCAGCGTGTTCCTCACCTGCGCGCAGATGTGCTCCCATTCCAACGATGTTTCCATCTTTTACAACAACAGCGCCGACCATTGGATTTGGACTTGTTTGCCCTGCAGTGCTTTGTGCTAACTGTAAGGCGATCTTCATATATTCTTGGTCTGTCATTCTTTTCACCTCTCCTAAGAAAAATCAAAAAACCCCAAGGATTAATATCCTTGGGGTTTGGGAGACGTGATTTCTAGAAGTATAGCTCGAATACGAAAGTATAAGAAAGAAACCTAACGATGATTGATATTTTTGCATGAGAAAAAAACCTAGCAAACTATCAATTTTCATACGCTAGTCGTATCTTTTTATTTCAGCATAGAAAAATAGGTATATGAAAGAAAACACATACAGTGATTCAAAACGAATCAGTACACATGTGTACGCCAAAATAAAAGTGTATTCGCTATATAAGAACTAGAAAACATATCCTTCTCCCATCCAGACTATACTGTCGGCCCTAGAATTTCACTAGATCCACCGTTTCCAAGAGTGAAAACGGGTCACGGACTTAGAAGTGTGCACTTCATCACCGCCGGTTGGGAATTTCACCCGACCCCGAAGGATGCTGTTTGCTCACATTATAGCACAAAAAAGAAAAAAGGATAGTAAAAAATATTTGAATGTGAAGAATTGCATGAAAATGAAGGGAGGGATAAAGTTTGTTATACTAGCATGAGAAAGATTTCAGTGCATACATAAATGAGGTGAGGATATGAAATATATTGCAGTAGGAATCGGTGGTGTTATTGGGGCTTTAGCTCGGTATGGATTAGGACAATGGATTGATACTCCTTCAGTCGATTCTTTTCCGCTGGCAACATGGATAGCGAATATGATTGGTAGTTTTTTATTAGCATTTTTAACGATGTATTTATTTCGTATGAAACATGTTTCACAAACGATAATGAGTAGCGTTGGAACAGGAATGCTTGGATCTTTTACTACTTTTTCAACATTTAGCATGGAGACATTAAAATTAATGCAACATGAAGCATTTTTTATGGCATTTTATTATGTAAGTACAAGTATAGTTGGAGGATTGCTTTTGTCTTTATTTGGATTTTATCTTGGGAATACACTATATGAAAAAAGCATGAAGAAAGAAGGAGCGCTATGAATATTTTACTTATAGGAATCGGTGGCTTTTGCGGAGCTGTTGCTAGATTCTCTATTAGTAATGTAATGAAAAAAAAATACGGGAATGTATTCCCGTATGGAACATTATTTGTAAATATAGTTGGATCATTCTTACTGGGTCTGTTGTATGGAGCTAATGTGAGTAATACATGGTTATTATTATGCGGAACAGGGTTTATGGGGGCATTTACGACCTTTTCAACATTTAAGTTTGAATTGGTTCAATTAATACATAAACGTGAGGGACAAAAGGCGTTATTATATTTAGTAATGAGTTATATAATAGGCATTTTTTGTGCGTTTCTAGGTTTTTATATAGGATATTTATAAGAAGCATGCGCAAATCATTTTGCATGCTTCTCGTATTATTATTCCTTTGGTGCTCGAACGACAGACTCAAATTTTCCTTTATGTGAAGCATCACAATAAGGCATATTTTTTGATAAGCCGCAGCGACATAAAGAAAATGCAGGCTTTGCAGGGAAAGCATTCCCTTGTGAGTCGATTAATTCCACATCCCCTGTAATGCGAAATGAACCATTATCATTCACTTTAATTTGAACTTTTGCCAACGTTATCCCTCCCTCCCTTCCAAACGCTTACGTTCATCATATAATTACAGGAAGTACTTGACAATAGAAAACTGTACTTTGTATGTAGTGGAAGAGAATGTTATAATAACGTTTATAACTGAAATACAGTAAGGTGACGAAATATGAATAAACAATTACGTACATTACAAAATATTGCAAATGAGCGCACTTGGGCATCGTTTTTAAATGATAATCATCCATATAGCTTACTTCATTGGTCGATTGCAGGTGCGGGACAAGAGCCTAAAGATGTGTGGCTACTTCAAGATGAAGTAACATTTCAAACGACAGAATTTCAAACGCTCGAAGAAGCGGTAAAATGGATCTCTGAAAATATGGAACAAGTTACAGATGTGTTAGGGCAATAAAGTGACAAAAAACAGGCTTATGCAAGCCTGTTTTTTGTTTCTTTCACATATGTTTTTAAGAATTGATCCACTGCAGCTTCATACTCTTGCCGGTTCTCATTATAAGAGCAAGCGTGTGCACCGTGTTCTGCAATAAAGAGCTGTTTATTATTTTCTTTCGCTTCATAAAGTGCTTTTGTCATATCACATAAAATATAGTCATCGTCTTTACTGTGAATAAATAGAACTGGATTATTTATGTTTTTTACACAATCGATTGGAGAAACTTCTCGTATTGTATAACCGTCCCGTACTTTTAAAAAGGCATTTGCTAATGGTAGTAGCGGCCATTTCGGTAAATGGAATTCGACCTTTAAGCGATGTTGTAGCTGGCCATAAAAGTCAGAGAATGGACAATCTGCAATATAAAAATCAGCACCATCTTCCACCATTCCTGCATATTGAAGGAGTGTCGCAGCCCCCATCGATTCTCCATGAATGCCCAGTATAATATTTGTTCCAAAACGGTCTTTTAGCCAATCAACTACCGTCTTTAAATCATGTTTTTCGTAATAGCCATAACTTGTCGTTTTACCACCGGTTTTACCATGGCGACGGTGATCATAAATAAATACGTTATATCCTCTGTTTAAAAATAAATTTGCATATTTGACAGAGTTTATTTTATTTACGGTTACACCGTGACAAAAAATCATAAACTTATTAGAATTGCCTGCAGAAATGTAATACCCGTGAATTTCATATTTAAATTGAGATGGAATACGAACCTCTTCTTTTGGAATGACATTAAAATCCTCTAAGCGAAAATGTTTTTTTGTTTCACGCTCTAAAATTTCTTCTTCTGTTTTTTTCTTTAAGTACATTACTTTATTCGTAAAGAAAATACCGATACCAATTAAGGCTCCCATTATGGTTAGCAATGCTGTAAAAAAACGTTTCATACCTCATCCTCCACATACCTCTACATATGATACTCTTATATTGTATCATAATGATGTAAAAAGGGGAGAGAGTGAACCATGATTCAAATACAAAAAATTACAGAAGAAATGAGAGGAACAATTGCGCTATTTATGCGTGAAAATTGGGGAAGCACGCTGATGGTTTCACGTGGAAGAGCACATCAGTTAGACCAATTACCTGGTTTTATTGCAATTGAAGATAACAGAATAATAGGAATTATTACATATGAAATAAGAGGAAATGATTGTGAGATTGTTTCATTAGATAGCTTTAAGGAGAAAAAGGGAACTGGAACGAAACTTGTAGAGTATGTAATTGATATTGCAAAAAAACAATGTTGTAAAAAGGTGTGGCTTATTACGACAAACGATAACACGAATGCACTTCGTTTCTATCAGAAACGTGATTTTATCATGACTAACTTATACATAGATGCGGTTAAGGAGGCGAGGAAGATAAAGCGAGAAATTCCTCTCATTGGTTATGACAATATTACGATTTCACATGAAATTCAACTAGAAAAAATGAATATATAAAATCACTCTTTACATATGTTGAAGATGGAAAATGTAAGGAGTAAGAAGTATTCGTGTAACAATTTTCAGAAATATAGAATAATAATATTGACGAATGTCCTACTTTGTTTTAGGTTTGAATTGTAAGCTATTACCATATTAAGGGGTGAAGATGTGGCAACCATACGTGATGTTGCAAAATCGGCCGGTGTTTCAGTCGCAACCGTTTCACGAGTAATTAACGAAAAAGGGTATGTCCATGAGGATACAGTCAAACAAGTAAAACAAGCAATTGAAGAGTTACAGTATAAACCTAATGCTGTAGCGAAGGCATTATTTAAAAAATCTTCGACAATGATTGCTATATTAGTATCAAATTTAGAAAATCCATCATATATAACATTGCTTCGTTCGGTAGAAGAGGCTGCATATAAAGAGGGATATCAAATTGTTATTTGTAACATAGGAAATAAGAGTGATTATATAGATATACTAATGCAAAATAATATTGCTGGTGTTATTATGACGAACGACATATTCAAGCGGCTGAATAATATTTCCATTCCGTTTGTCATACTTGATGAAGCAGGAGAGCTTTCTACATATTACGAAAGTGCTAGAAAGGCAGTTGTTTTGTTAAAAGAAAAAGGTTGTCATTTTCTTGCTTATATGGGAGAAGAGGTAGAAGATGAGACAATGGAAGAACATGTATCTGGATTTTTAGATGCAGTTTGGGAAGAGGGTCTTGCTTATCGAAAAGAAAGAATAGAGGGACCTGAAGAAAAACAAATTATTGAATTGTTACGAAAGTATCCATATATTGATGGTATTGTGGCTTCTAGTGATGCTGTTGCAATTGCAGTCGTCCGTGCAGCAAGCTATCTTGGTATTCATATACCTGAGCGTTTGCAGGTTGTTGGTTTTAAAGGAAGTTTACAAGGTGAATGGGTTATGCCATCTTTGACAACGATTGGAAGGTCTTTTGAAAAACAAGGAGTACTAGCTGTTCAAAGCTTAGTAGGAAAAATAAAGAAGAAACAAGTAAAACATGAGGAAGTGCAGGAAGAAGAGTTTCTATTAATTGAACGAGAATCGACAAAGTAAAAGGTGCGTCCAAGTAAAACGCACCTTTTTTTATAATGTAACTGCAGCAATAAAACCGAATATAAGTAACGGGATATTGTAGTGAAGAAAAGTAGGGACACACGTATCCCATATATGATGATGCCTGCCATCAGCATTTAAACCTGAGGTAGGTCCTAACGTACTATCCGATGCTGGAGAACCAGCATCACCTAATGCGCCAGCTGTACCGATAATAGCAATGGTGGCCATCGGGCTAAAGCCAAGTTGGATACATAGCGGAACGAAGATAGTTGTTAAAATCGGAATGGTAGAAAAGGAAGAACCGATTCCCATTGTAACAAGCAGACCGATAATAAGCATAAGGAAGGCAGCAAGTGGCTTACTGTTCCCAATTAAATCAGCACTTGTTTGAACAAGCGATTCAACATGTCCTGTTTTTCGAAGAACTGCTCCGAATCCTGCTGCAGAAATCATAACAAAACCTATAAATGACATCATTCGCATACCACTAGTTAAAATGGCATCAGCTTCTTTTAAAGGAAGACTGCCACTAATGGATAATACTATGATACCTGCTAATGCACCAAAAATCATTGATTCTGTTGCTAGTTGTACACTTAGTGTTGCGACAATAGACAATAACCCAAAAGAAATGCTTCTTTTCGTATAAGGTACAATTTCATCAGATGGAGTATGAATGGTTTCAGTATGATAGGTTCGTGGTTTACGATATGAAATAAAAACAGCGATACATAGACCAATAATCATTCCTATTGCCGGAATGGTCATGGCTTTTGGAATGAGTGCTACATCAAATGTGAGACCGCTTTGCTGTGCATTTGTTTGTAATACATCGTGATAAATTTTTCCAAATCCAGTTGGAATCCACATGTAAGGAGTGATTAATCCGAATGTAATAAGACATGCAATAAGCCGACGGTCCACTTCTAATTCATTTAAGACTTTTAAGAGTGCTGGAATTAAAATGGGGATAAAAGCAATATGGACCGGAATAATATTTTGTGAAAAACAAGCCATTGCTAAAATGATAAATAAAATGAGCATTTTTGAATATGTTTGTTTTTTCGTGTCTTTTTCGTTGCTGATTAAGTTCAGTGCAGTATGGATCATAGCATCGGGAAGACCTGTTTTGGAAAGAGAAATAGCAAATCCTCCGAGCATGGCATAACTTAAAGCGATTGGAGCACTGTTTCCAAGACCTATGGTAAAAGTATTGATTGTTTCTGAAATTCCAAGACCACCAATTAGTCCACCTGTTAAAGCGCCGACGATAATAGCGACAATGACCTGGACACGTAATAAACTAAGCAGCAACATCACTGCAACTGCGACGAGTACAGCATTCATAATAAATGTAATCTCCCTGATCTTTTTCTGTTTCTGCAACTTATCTTAGGTAGGTATAGGTACTAACAGAGTAAAGTTGCGACATGTAATTATAAAGTGTTTTTTGTGAAATGTAAAAGGTATACCGATTACTGGTGTGGAAAAGATAGCTCTTGTTTGATAGAACATAAAGATCTTGCAAAAAGTTCAGGTTCTTCTAAATTTGGTGAATGAGCAGAGTTTGGGAACCAAATCATTTTTTTGATGGGTGCTTGAATCATGTCGCAATATTGTTGAACGAGTGCATAAGGCGTTTGATAGTCGAAACGACCAGAACAGAAATAAATAGGTACAGAAAGCTTTGAAATTGTAGAAAAGAAATCTATTGTGAGCATTTCTTCCCATAACGTCCCAGATTTCATATTTCCAGCGAGAAATTTTATCCAATCTAACCATGTATATTCTGAAGAGAATAGCCCTTTTCGAATGAAGGAAAATGAAGTCCCATTTTGCACGGATCCTCCAAATGTACCAAGCCATTTTCTTTGAATAATCAAGCGCCGCATATCTAGAAAAGGAGGTTTTCCAAGTTTTGAAAGTGAAGTCAATGCCCGCTCGTGCCCATGTTTTTTTGCAGAATGAATTAAGTGTCGATAGAGTAATTCTTCGTTTTGTTTCATATGTACAATCTGACCAATGCCAATATAGGCCTCAATATGGTCTGGATATTGACTTGTAATTTGTAGGCCGATAATACTTCCCCAAGAATGTCCAGCAAGAAATAGTTTCTGTTTATTGAAGCGAGAAAGAAGGTATTTTATTATTTCAAGTGCATCTAAAATAAATTGTTCAATTGTGAATGGTGTTTTAATATCTCGCCAAGAAAAAGTTTTCCCTGCTCCGCGCTGATCCCAATTGACAACAATAAAGTGCTTTTCTAAGTCTTTTTGAAAATGGCGAATAAATCCAATTTGTGCCATGCCAGGGCCACCGTGACAGCATAATAAAATAGGCTGATTTATATCTTGACCACGAATAAGTAGAGATTGTTTGCGATTGTTAATCGTAACGCTTTCTATCGTAGCGACGCTATTTGGAATTGGACTCTTTCTTTCATTGTAAAACTTTGGAGTGTGGCTACGAAAAAGCATATAAAAAAATCTCCTTTTCTCTAAGAGTATGTATCGCACGGGTGTACTATCTTGCATATACTGTTAAAAAGTTATTGTATCATAACATATAGGCTATATTTCAACTATGAACGCTTAGGGAGAGGAGGAAGGAAGTGACGATTGGAGAAATTATAGATTGCTTGAATAAACGTGAACCACTTGCCATAGTTGCGAAACGCCTCGATATGAGTCCCTATGCATTGTCGAAAAAGTTAAGGATACTTGGATATGAATATGATGGTGAACAGAAGAAAAGAATATTTATTGGAGAGGGAGAAGAGCCCCGCCATTTATATCTTCAAGAAGCAACTGCACTTCAATATGTAAAAACAGATTATCAGGTTTTGATTTATGAACAATTGCAAAATATTTATGAATTATTGCGAAAACGCGAGGAACTTATTCTTCCCAAAATAATCACAAGTAATGAGAAGAAAAAACGCACTTTTTCTATATGTACGGAGATTTTAGAGAAATTAGACGTTATAGCTGATGCGACAGGAGTTCATAAATCTAAAATTGTAGAAGAAGCGTTGATAGAATTTTTACGAAAGTATAAAGAAGCTGATGAATTGTATCAAGATAAATGAAGGGAAGGATACTATGTTCAATGCAAAAGCATGTATCCTTTGTAGTATTATTTTTTAGTTTTAAAAAAATAATACAAGAACCAAACGGCATGATTTTGTTCATCATCTGCTGCTCTACGAAATGCTTCTTTAATGAATTGATTTGTAGTATCATCTGCAATTTTTAAGTAGAAGTCAACAGTTCGTTGTTCGTCTTGTAGCGCGAATTCTAATCCCTCTTCATAAAAATTTGGACCCTCTTCAATGATTTTTGGTTGAGGTTGCCTACCCGTTAAGCTGATGTAAATCTGTACAAATTGTTGAAAATGTTTTATTTCATCTTGGCGGATTTCAAGAATTTGATTTCGCTCAGTATTTTGTGAAGCCAAATTAGCTAATTTAGCATAACAATTTATTGCGCTGTACTCTCCATTGATGGCTTTTTCGATGTCAACAATTAATTTTTCGTTTTGTCTGTATATAAAATTGTAATTATTTGAATAGGAATACATTTTTTTCCCTCCCAGTTTATTCTTATATATTTTACGGGGAATGAAGATACTGGGTGCATATCCTTTAGAATAGATTTTAGGTTATGTATGAAAAACCCCCGTATTCTAAATGAACATGGGGGTTTTAAGTGAGAATATAGTGGAGCTCTTTTTAGTATTAACGTATTTTCGTATAGAAAAAACTAGTTCAGTTTTTGAATTCTTCCATCAATAATAGGTTGAATTGGTTCCTTTGCTTGTTTTACATAATTCACTAACGCTTCGAAATCAGTTGGTCCTGTTTCAGCATCTTTTCCATTTTTAAAGGATACAAATCCATCACCGCCCGAAGCTAGAAAGGCATTTGCAACGACGCTGTAAGTTTTAGAGGCAACTAACTCTTCTCCGTTTGTTAAGTGGATATTTGTAACTTTTTCACCATTTGGTTTATTCGCATCCCAAGTGTACTGAATACCTGAGATTTGAAGCATTCTTGTTATGTCTTTTTGCCATTGTTGATTTAAAATATCTCGAATGTCTTGACCAGTTAAATTAACTTTTATCAATTGATTCCCAAATGGTTGAATGCCATATAATTCTCCCCATGTAATATCGCCAGCATCTAGATCATTGCGAATACCACCAGGATTCATAAGGGCAATTTGAGTATTCATGGTCTCGCGCTGAACATCAGCAATTAAATTTCCAAGAGTGGATTCGCCCGCGTCATTTTGTTTACGATCCATTGGAGCGGTAGATTTTCCAACAACCTGATTTACAAGAGGAGCAATTTTTTCTTGATACTGATCCATTTTCTTTTTCACTTGTTGATCAGGTTTTATTCCTTCATGGTAGGTTGTAACAACTTCTGCTTTTTTTCCAACAATATCTTTTGTTTTACGATCAATTTTTACATCTACGTCGGCAAAGGCCATTCCATAAGAATTTGCTTGTACGACAAGCTTGTTGTTAACGGTTCCATTTACATAAGTATGACTATGACCGCCGAAAATCACATCGACTTCTGGGTCAGTCTCATTTGCTAAGCGAACAATATCGCCATTTGTTACGCCGTTATTATCCGTTGTACCTCCATTATGTGCAAGAACAACGATAGATTTAACACCTAGTCTTTTCAGTTGTTTTACAGATGTGTTAATTGCTTCAACTTCATCTGTAATTTGTACATTTTTTAGCATAGTAGGCATAACAACGTTAGGAACATCTGTTGTTACAACCCCGATAAAGCCAACAGGAACCCCTTGTACCATTTTTACAGTAAATGGTGGTAGAAATAAGCGACCAGTTGATTTGTTGTAGAAATTGGCAGCAACGTACGGGAATTTTGCTCCTTTGAAATTCCCTGTTTTTTCATGGTATCCACCATAAATAAGACGATGCATTTCGTCTATTCCTTCATCAAATTCATGGTTTCCAATCGTTCCAACATCAAATCCTAAATCATTTAAAAATTCAATTGTTGGTTCGTCTTGTAGTAGTGCTGAAACTGGAGGACTTGCTCCGACGACATCACCCGCATGAACCATTAATGTATTTGGATTTTGCTTTTCACGATCACGTAAATAAGCAGCTAAGTACTCGGCGCCCCCTGCCTCTTTGTTGTTAATTTTCTTTACAGTGTCTAATTGTCCATGAAAGTCGTTAATACCAAGCATTTGTACGTCTATGTAGCGGTTTTGTTCTGCTGGTGTCTGAGACGGTGGTGCAGCGAATACACTTGAGAAGGTAATCGTACTTAATACTAGAGCAGCAGGAATGACTTTTTTCCACATGAAATTTCTCTCCCTTTTTTTTATAATCTGACATCATACGACATAATTTTAATAGATTAAGAGGATTAATGCTACAAAATTTCTTTTTATTATAAAAATTAATAAAACTTTATTTTTCCCTTTACATCTTTACGAGATAAAAATAGTAGGGGAATCGAAAGAGAATGGGCTTTTTTATTGTGGAGAGGGAGTCATTTCCCCTATAATGGAGAAAAAAGTAAAAGGTGAGTAGTATGAAGAAAAAGAAGCAAAGACAAACACAAATGAATCATCAGACAGAGAAAGATTCTATTACCATTGGTGATCAATTGAATGCATCACTAATGAATCAATTGAAAAGTAAGAAGAAAGAATTACAAGTAAGAGCTGAGCAAAAAGAAATAGAAGAACAAGAAAGAAAACGTAAAGAGCAAAAGGAACGAGAAAAGAATAAATCGTTTGAAGAACTATTAAGTGAAAGTAATCTCACTTGGAAAGACTTTAAATAATATAAAAAATCATCAGCGGTATTATCCTGATGATTTTTTTAACGATTTGATAAGAAAAGGGGAATTGGGATGAGAAAGATTGTAGTCGTTCCTTATGAAAACCATTGGAGTGAGAAGTTTCAAATAGAAGCGAAGAGGCTAAAAATAGCAATGCCAGAACCTGTGAAGGTACATCATATTGGTAGTACATCAGTACCAGGGCTCGCAGCAAAGCCGATTGTTGATATGATTATGGAGGTGGAAGATATTGAGAGAGTAGACAATTGGAAAGAGCGCTTTGAAAAACTCGGTTACATTGTAAAAGGTGAAAATGGTATTTCCGGTCGGCGTTTTTTTATCCATGGAACGGAAGAAAAACGGTCGTATCATTTACATGTATTTGAAACAGGAAATCCAGAAATCACACGTCATTTAGCATTTCGTGATTATATGATGGCACATTGTGAAGAAGCAGAAGCTTATGCGGCATTAAAAAATGACTTAGCAGAAAAATTCACATATGATGGAGATCAATATACAGAAGGAAAGACTGATTTTGTACGTAATATTGATGTGAAAGCAAAAGAGTGGTTAGAAAGTAACGTGAGCAAGTAAGAACGTGTTATTTTTATAAAAATATTATGTTAACTGAATGTATTTTTTGACTTTTGCTATAAATCTTGTTCAAATAAGGTGATGGTTACAAAAATTTTATGGCACCTCTCTATATCATTCGTAGGAGAGAAGAAGGAGGAGCAACAATCATGTATATTCCAACAACTACACTTCGTAATGGTGTGAAAATGCCTATGCTTGGTTTAGGTGTATATAAAGCAAAAGAGGGAGAAGAAGTAAAACAAGCAGTAAAAGCAGCTTTAGAAGTTGGATATCGCTCTATTGATACAGCGACTGTATATGAAAATGAAAGCGGTGTCGGAGAAGCGGTTCGTGAATCGGGGATTGCCCGTGAAGAATTGTTTATTACGACAAAAGTATGGAATGACGATCAAGGTTATGAAACGACGCTTCAAGCATTTGATAAAAGTTTAAAGAAATTACAAATGGATTATGTAGATTTATATTTAATTCACTGGCCAATAAGAGGAAAATACATAGATACATATCGGGCTCTTGAGAAATTATATGAAGAAGGAAAAGTACGTGCAATAGGCGTTTCGAATTTTCACCAACATCATTTAGAGCAGCTTTTGCCAAATTGTAATGTGAAGCCGATGGTGAACCAAGTAGAACTTCACCCGATGCTCGCGCAGTTTGAATTACGTGATTTTTGTCAAAATGAACAGATTCAAATGGAAGCGTGGAGTCCGTTAATGAGAGGTGGCGAAGTCTTTCAGCATCCAATTATTCAAGAGATTGCTAAAAAATATGAAAAAACACCTGCTCAAATTATTTTACGCTGGGATATTCAAAGTGGTATCGTAACAATTCCTAAATCTGTTACACCATCTCGTATTCAAGAGAACTTTACGATTTTTGATTTTTCATTAACAGAAGAAGAAATCAAGCAGATTGATACGCTGGATCGTAATTTACATGTAGGTACAAACCCTGATAAATATGATACATTGTAAAAAAACGCTACCATTTTCGGTAGCGTTTTTTTAACGGTGTGATGTGTATGTATCATATTTAGTAGTTGCTTGAATTTGTTTGTATTCTTCAGTTGTTAATGGAGATTGTTTGGTGGCTTGTACATTTTCTCGCAATTGCTGAATAGAGCTAGCACCTGGAATAACAGCTGCAACAGCCGGATCATATAAGCAATACTGAAGAGCTGTTTCGGTTAATGAACGCCCTTTTGTAATTGCTTTAGCAGTAGCTAAAGCTTCTGTTAACTCATTATAAGAATAAGAAAGATAATCTTTTTCTTTCACTTTTTCTATCTTTCTTTCATTGTTGTCAGTTAATAAACCTTTTGCGAGTGGCCCGCGGGCAATCACGCTAATTTGATTATCTTGTAAGAACGAAAACCATTCTTCTGGCCGGCGATTTAATAGACTGTACTCCATTAATACGCTAACAATGTTAGACCGTTTTGCATATTCATGAATAACATTTGGACGGATAGAAGAGATACCGTAATGACGAATCACACCTTCTTGTTTTAAATCTTCAAACGCTTCGATTGTTTCATCGATAGGATCTTCTATTGTTCCGCCGTGAAGTTGATATAAATCAATATAATCCGTTTGCAGGCGGCGTAAACTTTCTTTTACCTCTGCTTTTATATAAGCTTTAGAAGGATCCCAAGACCAACCGTTTTTGCCATCTGTCCAGCGATTTCCTACTTTCGTTGTAAGAACAATTTGATCGCGTTTTCCCTTAAGGGCTTTCCCAACAAATTCTTCATTTAATCCATAATTGTATAAGTCTGCCGTATCAAAAAAATTAATTCCTAAATCTATTGCTTCATGGATGATGCGGATTGCTTCGTGTTCATCGGTGCCAAGAGACATGCAACCGAGTCCTATTTCAGTAATATATAAATCTGAGTTTCCTAATTGTCGTTTTTTCATCGCTCAACCCCCTATCTTATATTGTACGAAAGTAGAAGAAGGTTGACAAACGTTTACTTTTTGCTTGCGTTAATCCAGTCTTGTACAGTTGTGTACTCTTTTCCATATTGTTTTAGTTTATTACGAATTTGCCAAGCTTTCCCGACCAATGTGATACGATTCGGTAAAATATATACTTTCATTTTTATCACGCTCCTTTCAGTGTGGTAAAATGTATGAAGAACGATTAGGAAATAGAATAGGGAGATGAAATATTGTGAGTAATCTTGCAGAGAGAACAGTTGCAACTGAGCCAATTTTTGATGGAAAAGTTATTAAAGTTCGTGTTGATGATGTAGTATTGCCAAATGGAGAAATGAGTAAACGTGAGATTGTAAATCATCCTGGTGCCGTTGCAATTATCGCTGTTACAGATGAAGAGAAGCTTGTGCTTGTTGAGCAGTACCGTAAAGCTCTTGAAAAAGAGATTGTTGAAATTCCCGCGGGAAAATTAGAGCCTGGAGAAAAGCCAGAGGTCACAGCAATTCGTGAATTAGAAGAAGAAACGGGTTATGTATGTGATGAAATGGAATTCATCACATCTTTTTACACATCACCAGGTTTTGCTGATGAAATTTTATATGTGTATAAAGCGACAGGATTAAAGAAAAAAGAAAATAAAGCGGCTTTAGATGAAGATGAATTTGTAGAGTTAATGGAAGTTTCACTAGAAGAAGCCATTGAACTTATGAAAAATCAGCGTATTCATGATGCGAAGACGATGTTCGCTGTGCAATACTTACAATTACAAAAATAAACACTCGCCTTAGGCGAGTGTTTTAATTAATTTTGGCGTAAACGCGTGTGTCACGTAAGCTGCCGTCTGGAGCAAGAAAGTCATTTTCGAGTGTGCCTTCTAAAATGAATTCAAGACGTTCTGCTAAAGTACATGCATTTACATTTGTAGCATCGCAGCGAATTTCAAGTCGTCTAGCATTAAGCTTATCAAAAGCAAACTGGACAGCACCTTTCAACGCTTCTGTCATATATCCTTGTTTTGTATAAGCGCTATGTAGCCAGAAACGAATTGAAAACTTTGGAATATCCCAATTTTCTGGGTGAAGGGTAAGGGCGCCGATAAATGTACCATTGGCTTTATCATATAAATGAAAAGCTAATGTTTCACGAAGTAAAAATTGTCCGTGAGCTTCTCGGACTGTTTCCTCAGCACTTTCTTCTGTTTCAGATGTAATGGATATCCAAGGTTGTAAGTCTTCTAAAGAAGCTTGAATTGCTTCATATACTTCTGTTCCATCTCCTGGAAATGGTTTGCGTACTTGCAGGCGCTCAGTTTGAAATAATGTTGGAAAATCTAATAATAATGGTTTCAAGTAAAATCCCTCCTATTCTCTACTTTTAAGTTTAGCAAAGTAGAGCGGAATTTCAATGTTAATTCGTCATACTTTTTTCTTTCTTTCATACATTTTAGTAAGAGTGTGAACGGAGGGAAGAAAAATGTTACGAAAAACTTGGCAAGATCGTGTAATTTCTCATATACAAGAGAATTCTTCGCTATATATATTTAATTCTGTTTTGTTATTGATGGGTGTGGTGTTTGGAGCCGTTCTTGTAAATAGCCTAGAGGTCAATCAAAAACAAGATCTATCTTTTTATTTGAATCGATTTTTTGGACAAGTTTCCAAAGGAGAATTTGCAATTGCGAGCGACATGTTTCGAGAAAGTTTCTTTTCACAATTAAAATATATTGGATTTATTTGGTTGTTAGGAATTTCAATTATTGGATTGCCACTAATTTTTATTTTATTATTTTTAAAAGGGGTAGTTGTTGGGTTTACAGTAGGGTTTTTAGTTAGTCAGCATGGATGGAATGGATTGTTATTAGCATTTGTATCTGTGTTGCCACAAAATTTAATTATCATTCCAGCGTTTCTTGTCATGACGACAATTGCTGCAAGTTTTTCTTTACGTATGATTAGGCATCAATTTATTCGAAAAATTACCGAGCCACTACTACCGTTATTAATCCGCTATACTTGCTTCTTTCTTGTTATTGGCATAGTATTAGCAATTGCTTCTAGCATCGAAGCATATGCGTCACCAGTGTTAATGAAAGAAGTCGTGGAAGTTATCAATAAAAAATAAATACTACATGAGAATGATTATCAAGTTATTTTCATTGTTTTTCTTTTGACAGAAGTCCTTCTTCTGATATAATGGTGTAAGAGTGGCGAGGAGGGAGTAGTACCGAATGGAAGAGAGAATTGAACGAATTAAGAAGCAATTGCATGCAGCGAGCTATAAATTAACACCACAACGTGAAGCAACAGTTCGTGTGCTGCTGGAAAATGAAGAAGATCATTTAAGTGCAGAAGATGTTTACCTCCTTGTAAAAGAAAAGTCGCCAGAGATCGGATTAGCAACCGTCTATCGAACTTTAGAGTTATTATCTGAGTTAAAAGTTGTTGATAAAATTAACTTCGGAGACGGTGTTTCACGCTATGACTTACGCCAAGAAGGTGCACAGCGTTTCCATCATCATTTGATTTGCACGCAATGTGGTGCTGTACAAGAAATTCAAGAGGATTTACTTGGTGAAGTGGAGAAAAAAGTAGAACGAGACTGGAGCTTCAAGGTAAAAGACCATCGTTTAACTTTCCATGGGATTTGTAAAAATTGTCAAGAAAATGAAACGGATGAAAAATAACCTTTTCCTATTTAGTTAGGAAGAGGTTTTTTATTTGAATTTAGGTATAAATCGCAGAAAGCTTGGCATATGTTGTAATAACATATATTTTGGAGGAGTTTACCATGCGCCGAGCTTTACAATTAACTTTTGATGGGATGAAGGTATTTTTATTATTTACAGGTTGTACGATTTTGTTTTATTTCGCTATACTATGGGTAAATGAAGAATATGAAAGTTATCATCGTTACGAAAAACCAAAAGAGGAGACAGTAGAAAAAGTATCAGGGAATGAGGAACCGGCAAAAGATGCTTTTGTAAATAGAATAATTTTTTTCTATGAAAATGGGGAGTAGTGTAGATTGGAAGATCAATTAAAAGATTTTATTCATTATATGATTGTTGAAAAAGGTTTAGCAAAAAATACAGTTGTATCTTATGAACGTGATTTAAAAAGCTATGTGAAGTATTTACAAAATGTCGAACAAATAAAAACATTTCATGAAGTGACAAGGATGCACATTGTGAATTTTTTGCAGTATTTAAAAGAGAACGGAAAATCATCAAAAACTTTGGCACGCCACATTGCCTCTATTCGTTCATTTCATCAATTTCTACTTCGTGAAAGAGTGGTAGAACACGATCCATCTGTACATATTGAAACACCTCAAGGTGAGAGGAAATTACCGAAAGTATTGTCAGTGAGCGAGGTAGAGGCATTACTTCAAATGCCCAAAGCGACAAGTGCGTTCGGTATTCGGGATAAGGCTATGCTAGAGTTGTTGTATGCAACAGGACTCCGCGTCTCTGAATTGATAGCACTAAATTTAGAGGATGTTCATTTGACAATGGGGTTTGTTCGCTGCATTGGAAAAGGGAATAAAGAGCGGATCATCCCATTAGGAAGTTTGGCTACGGAAGCAATTCAACGTTATATTGAAAAGGGAAGAAAAGAATTAATGGGGAAGAAAGCAGTCGATGCACTATTTTTGAACCATCATGGTAATCGATTGTCACGTCAAGGTTTTTGGAAGATTTTAAAGCGCTTAGCAAAAGAGGCCAATATAGAAAAAGAGCTTACGCCGCATACATTAAGACATTCTTTTGCGACTCATTTATTAGAGAATGGAGCGGATTTGCGTGCTGTACAAGAAATGCTTGGGCATGCAGATATTTCAACAACGCAAATCTATACGCATGTTTCAAAAACTAGATTAAAAGATGTATATAAACAGTTTCATCCGAGAGCATAAGTATTATGCTCTTTTTATTTTTTATTTATATAAGTACAAATTGAGAAAGTGTTTTAGGTGGGAGAGAATCCGGCCATGCATAGAAGCGGTCAGTTCTTTTTCCTGCCCTATGCCAGGTGAAAACGAAGAGAGAAAATAAGTAGCGGTAACCTTTTGTTCTTTATAGCCGCGACTTATATGTGGGAAAATCAAAATGAATGTATATTGCCAGAGCTAATTAGTAAACGAATAAAGCGTTTTGAGAATAAAAAGTAAGTAGATGTGAGGAATTCACAAAAACTTCACAAACATTTCGTACATTGTTTTCAGCAGAAGGCTGGAATATGAACTGGTATATCCTCTATACTAAATAAAGTATAAAGGAGGAAATCAAAATGAAAAAACTTGTAATTACTTTATTTATCGCGATGCTAGCATTAGCTGGTTGTAATACAAAGAAAGAAGAATCAACGAAAAAAGACAAAATTGAAGAAGTGAAAGTAGCGGTTCAAACAAATCCGAAAGAAATTAAACCAAATGAAAAAACAGAAGTGCAGGCACTTGTTACACAAGGAAAAGAAAAAGTAACGGATGCTGACGATGTGAAGTTCGAAATTTGGAAAGATGGCGAAGAGAAGCATGAAATGCTAAACGGTAAACATAAAGGAAAAGGTGTTTATGCAGTAGAAAAAACATTCCCATCTGATGGTGTGTATCATGTTATTGCACATACAAATGCACGTGAAATGCATGTTATGCCAGAAGTGAAAATAGCTGTAGGAAATGCGAAAGTTGAAGATGCGAAGAAAGAAAAAAGTGGCCATGAAGCAGGGCACGGTGGTCACAAGAGTGATACGATGATTCATCTTATGGCTGGCGATGTAAAAGCAAATAATGAATCAACAATGAAAGTTCATTTGAAGCAAAAAGAAGAAGCGTTAACTGGAGCTGAAGTACAGCTTGAAATTTGGAAAGATGGCGTTGAAAAGCATGAGTTTATTCCCGCAAAGGAAGGGGATAAAGGTGAGTATGTAAGTAAACATACATTTAAAGAAAATGGTGCTTATAAAGTGAAAGTTCATGTGAAAAAAGGTGAACTTCACGAACATAAAGAGGAAACAGTAGAAGTAAAATAAGAAGCGGCTCTTTAGAGCTGCTTTTTTCTTTAGGTTAATGAAATAAATCATAATTTCATTAGCACTTCAGTGCAGAATGGATTACAATAGAAAATGTGAAGAAAATAAGAATTTCTACGAAAATGTATTAAAAAGAAAGCGTAAACATGTTATGATATCAACATGAGATGTCTGACATCTGACTTAGAAAAAATAGGAAAGTTTTTTGCTTCGTTTGAAAATAGAGCGAAGAGGGTTGGAGCATGACTTGAAGAAGTGTTTTAGTAAGTGGAAAACGAGAGAATTCTCATTGATAGCAGTTTCACTTTACAACGTTTTGAACATACTACAAGGAGTGGAACTGAACATAAAGGAGGTTGCAGTTATGAATAAATATAAACGTATTTTCCTAGTCGTAATGGACTCAGTAGGAATCGGGGAAGCACCGGATGCTGAAAAATTTGGCGATTTAGGCTCTGATACAATCGGTCATATTGCTGAACATATGAACGGATTACAAATGCCAAATATGGTGAAATTAGGCCTTGGTAACATTCGTGAAATGAAAGGGATTTCAAAAGTAGAGAAACCACTTGGCTATTATACAAAAATGCAAGAGAAATCTACTGGTAAAGATACAATGACAGGTCATTGGGAAATAATGGGCCTTTACATTGATAAGCCATTCCAAGTGTTCCCAGAAGGATTCCCAAAAGAATTATTAGATGAATTAGAAGCAAAAACAGGACGTAAAATTATTGGGAATAAACCTGCTTCTGGAACTGAAATTCTTGATGAACTTGGTCAAGAGCAAATGGAAACCGGATCTCTAATTGTTTATACTTCCGCTGATAGCGTATTACAAATTGCTGCACATGAAGAAGTTGTACCACTTGAAGAACTATACAGCATTTGTAAAATTGCACGTGAGTTAACACTGGATGAAAAGTATATGGTAGGTCGTGTTATTGCTCGTCCATTCATTGGAGAGCCAGGAAACTTCACACGTACACCAAACCGTCATGACTATGCATTAAAACCATTCGGTCGTACAGTCATGAATGAATTGAAAGACAGTAACTATGATGTCATTGCAATTGGCAAAATTTCTGATATTTACGACGGAGAAGGCGTAACTGAATCTCTTCGTACAAAATCGAATATGGATGGAATGGACAAGCTTGTAGATACATTAAATATGGACTTTACAGGTCTTAGCTTCTTGAACTTAGTTGATTTTGATGCGCTGTTTGGTCATCGCCGTGATCCTCAAGGATACGGAGAGGCGTTGCAAGAATATGATGCACGTCTTCCAGAAGTATTTGAAAAACTAAAAGAAGATGATTTATTACTAATTACAGCGGATCATGGTAATGATCCAATTCACCATGGTACAGACCATACCCGTGAATATGTACCATTATTGGCATATAGTCCAAGCATGAAAGAAGGCGGAGAAGAATTAGCACTTCGTCAAACATTTGCTGATATTGGTGCAACAGTAGCAGAAAACTTCGGTGTAGCAATGCCAGAATACGGAACAAGTTTCTTAAACAACTTAAAGAAATAAGGGGGAAAATATAATGAATCGTGAACTTATTACAAAATCAGCTTCATACTTAAAAGAGAAATTCCAAGAAACACCACAAGTAGGACTTATCCTTGGTTCTGGACTAGGTGTATTAGCAGATGAAATCGAAAATGCTGTAACAGTACCGTATAGTGAAATTCCTGAATTTCCTGTTTCAACTGTAGAAGGTCATGCTGGTCAGCTTGTATTTGGTACACTTCAAGGTGTAACAGTAGTGGCAATGCAAGGTCGTTTCCATTATTACGAAGGATATGACATGCAAAAGGTAACATTCCCAGTTCGTGTTATGAAAGAACTAGGTGTAGAAACAGTTGTTGTAACAAATGCAGCTGGTGGTGTAAATACATCATTTGAACCAGGAGATCTAATGTTAATTACAGATCACATTAACTTTATGGGACACAATCCATTGATTGGACCAAATGATTCTGAAATGGGAGTACGTTTCCCTGATATGTCTGAATCATACACAAAAGAACTTCGTATGATGGCAAAACAAGTTGCAACTGATTTAAACATTAAAATACAAGAAGGTGTATATGTTGCGATGACAGGCCCAGTATATGAAACACCTGCAGAAATCCGTATGCTTCGTACACTTGGTGGCGATGCGGTTGGAATGTCAACTGTACCAGAAGTTATCGTTGCACGTCATGCTGGTATGAAAGTACTTGGTATTTCTTGTATTTCAAATATGGCAGCTGGTATTTTAGATCAACCACTTCATCATGATGAGGTAATTGAAACAACAGAACGTGTAAAATCTAATTTCTTAGCATTAGTAAAAGCAATTGTAAAACAAATGAAGGGATGAGTTTACAATGAGAATGGTGGACCTAATTGCGAAAAAACGTGATGGACATGCATTAACGACGGAAGAAGTAAATTTTATTGTAGAAGGCTATACAAATGGTGATATTCCAGATTATCAAATGAGCTCACTTGCAATGGCAATTTTCTTCCAAGATATGAATGAACAAGAGCGTGCTGATTTAACGATGGCAATGGTAAATAGCGGCGATACAATTGACTTATCAGCGATTGAAGGCGTAAAAGTAGATAAGCATTCAACAGGTGGTGTTGGTGATACAACTACGCTTGTGTTAGGTCCATTAGTAGCTGCTTTAGATGTACCAGTTGCAAAAATGTCAGGCCGTGGTTTAGGGCATACAGGTGGTACGATTGATAAATTAGAAGCAGTTCCAGGGTTCCATGTAGAGATTGAAAATGATGAATTTATTCGTCTTGTAAATGAAAATAAAATTGCTGTTATCGGTCAAAGTGGAAACTTGACACCTGCCGATAAAAAACTATATGCGCTTCGTGATGTAACTGCGACAGTAAACTCAATCCCTCTGATTGCAAGCTCTATTATGAGTAAGAAAATTGCAGCTGGTGCTGATGCAATTGTGCTTGATGTGAAAACAGGTGCAGGTGCATTTATGAAAACGGATGAAGATGCAAAACGTTTAGCAGAAGCAATGGTACGTATCGGTAATAATGTTGGTCGTAAAACAATGGCAGTTATTTCTGATATGAGTCAACCGCTTGGCGAGGCCATTGGTAATGCATTAGAAGTACAAGAGGCAATTGATACATTACAAGGTAAAGGACCGAAAGACTTAGAAGAGTTATGTTTAATACTTGGAAGTCAAATGGTATACCTTGCTGGAAAAGCTTCTTCTTTAGAAGATGCGCGTGAAAAACTAATTGAAGTTATGAACAACGGAAAAGCGTTAGAAGCATTTAAAACGTTCCTAGCAGCGCAAGGCGGAGACGCTTCAGTTGTTGATGATCCTTCTAAACTACCACAAGCACAATTTAAAATTGAGGTAGAGGCAAAAGAAGATGGATACGTATCTGAAATTGTTGCAGATGAAATTGGAACAGCAGCAATGCTTTTAGGTGCAGGACGTGCAACGAAAGAATCTGAAATTGATTTAGCAGTTGGACTTATGCTTCGCAAAAAAGTAGGGGATAGCGTGAAAAAAGGTGACTCACTTGTTACGATTTACGCAAACCGCGAAAATGTAGAAGATGTAAAAGAAAAAATTTATGAGAACATGAAAATAACGAAAGAACATGTGGATGCACCGAAACTTGTGCATGGCATTGTAACGAAATAAGCTGAAAAAGCCAAGGAGACTTCTCCTTGGCTTTTTTGACTGTTTTTTGTTTATAATATTAATGGGTGAAATTATGATTAGAATTTGTGCAGTAACGAAAGAAGATGAAGTATTATATGATGTTTCGTTAGAAGAAACAGGACGAGAAGATATCGTATGGTATTGGCTTGATTTATATAAGCCAACAAAAGAAGAGTATACATACATTTTGCAAGAGCATTTTAAGTTCCATCCCCTTGCGATTGAAGATTGTGTAGAATATGTTCAGAGGCCAAAAGTGGATTTCTATGACGGATATAACTTTTTAGTTCTCCACGCATTTGGAGAAGATGGATTAGAACCGCATGAGATCGATTTATTTGTTAGTGATCGTTATATCGTTTCTTTCCATTTTTCACATAATAATGCGATTGAAAGAGTGTGGACAACGCTTGGCGAGAGAAAACGTATCAAGAAGAGTTCCTTACATGTAGCACATACAATCATTGACCAAATTGTGGATGATTACTTTGCACCTGTTTACTATATTGAAGATCATTTAAATGCAATTGATGATAATTTAACAGGTGATACAGCAGGGAGTGTACTAGAGGAAGTATTCGATATTCGTGCGGATTTATCTAAGCTTAGGCGTACCATTATACCGATGCGCGATCTCTTGTATCGTATTTTAAATTCCACTAGGTTTTATGGTGTAAGCGACCATGAGATTTATTTTAAAGATATTCATGATCATTTGCTAAAGCTTTCAGAAATGATTGAAGCAAGTCGAGAGTTAACAGCTGATATCAGAGATAGCTATTTTTCGTTGAATTCTCATCATATGAACAATATTATGAAAACATTAACTGTTTTCTCGACGATTTTCATGCCACTCACATTCATTGCCGGGGTGTATGGGATGAACTTCGCGCATATGCCAGAATTAGTAGGGAAATATAGCTATTTTATTTGTTTAGCTATTATGGTGTTAATTGGTGGAGGAATGATGGTTTGGTTTTATAAAAAAGGCTGGTTTAAGTAAAAAACGCCGAGGAACTCCCTCGGCGTTTTTTCTCTAGCCAATAGTGTGTAACACAAACATGGCTAAGAATAGGCATGCAATGATATACATGGACGGCGCGACTTCTTTATGCTTTCCAAGAGCGATCTTTAAAATAGGGTAAGCAATAAATCCGAACGCAATGCCATCGGCGATACTATATGTGAGCGGAATCATAACGATAATTAAAAACGCTGGAAATCCTTCTGAAAAGTCGTTTAGAGGGATTTCTTGAATGTTTGAAATCATCAGGCCGCCAATAATAATTAAGATTGGTGCAATGGCACTATCAGGAATTAATTTTACAAACGGAAGAGCAAACAGTGATGCAAAGAACAACATCCCTGTAACGATAGACGTCAGACCTGTTTTACCACCTGCTGTAATACCTGCGGCACTTTCTACTGTTGAAACGGTAGGACTTGTGCCAAATAGACCACATGTCATTGCTGAAATTGCATTTGCTTGATAGGCACGTGGGAATTTACGGTCATCTTCTAATAATCCATGTAAAAGTCCCATGTTCTCAAAAATAAGCACCATGCTTAAGGAAAATGTTGCAATCCAAAACGGTAAGGAAGAAAGCTTTCCAAAGGACATAGCTCCAAATACATCTCCATAGTTTGAGATTGAAAATGAGCTATTTCCAACCTGGCCTGTATCAACAAGACCAAATATCCATGCAATACCGGTTCCAATTGCAATCGTCCATAAAAAGTTCCCACGTACGTTACGAATAAATAACACAAGTGCCACAACAAGAGTAAGCAGTGTTGCTAGAACAACAGGATTACTTAATTTTCCTAATGCAACAGCAGTGTTCGGATTCGAAACGACAAGACCACCTTTTTGCAAGCCAATGAAAGCTAAGAATAAACCAATACCGACAGTGATCGCTTCTTTTAATGACTTTGGAATTGATAATGAAAGCGTGCGAGCAATCGGTGTAAACGCGGCAATTGCAAAAATAATACCAGCGATAAAGACAGCTGCTAATGCTTCTTGCCAACTTAATCCAAGCGTATGCACAGCTGTGTACGTGAAGAATGCATTTACACCCATACCTGGTACAAGAATAGCAGGTGCATTTGCCCAAAATGCCATCAATAGACATCCGACAAATGAGCTAAAAACAGTTGCCAAAATTCCTGCTTCAAGCGGAATGCCGGCATCTGATAAAATGGACGCATTGACAATCATAATATAAACGATTGTGAAAAATGATGTCACTCCAGCTAATATTTCTTGTTTTGGTGATGTGTGGTGTAGGTCTAATTTAAATGTTCTTTCGAGTATTCCTTTCATGTTAAACCTTCTTTTTCATATCCCTCTCCCACCCGTGATATCCCTATGAAAAGGGCCCACCGTCCTTTATTATATCAGAACATAATCTTTTTACAATAAATATAATGAGAACGGTTACTTAAAAGTTAATTGGTGCTACAAATATGTGAAAATGGCTCGAACAGTAGAGATGATTTCGAGTTCCCCAGATTGAATTGGAGGAGCGGCTTGTGCTTGTAAAGTAGCATGAGACATAAATTCACGTGGGACTTGTGCCGATTCTTCAACGAGTGAAAGTGGGACGGGATTAATATTTAAATTATATGAACTTGCAATGATACGAGCTTTTTCTTGAGCATGTTGAACTGCTTGTAAGAGTGCTTGTTGATAGTACGCGTTTGGATGGGAAATAAGAAAACGTAATCCTCTTGCTACATTTGCACCATTTGTAACAGCTATATCATATACTTCCCCAGCTTTTTGTACATTTAAAACGGTAATTTCATACAAATGCTCTACTCGGTAACCTTGTAAGAGTGCTTTTTCTTTCACATATTCATATTGGGGAGTAATTGTATATGAAATGGTTTCTATATCCTTATCGGCGATACCAATTTGTTTAAGTGCATCGAGTAATTGTCTAGAATGAATGGAGTTCTCCTCTTGTGCTTGTTTCACATCTTTATTGTCTGTTCTAATACCAATTGTTAATACAACGACATTTGGTTTTGCTTTTATAATTCCCTCTCCTTGCACAGTAATGGTTGCTTGTTTACCATTGCGGACATCAGGTGAATAAGGGTTCATGCCAACTTGCATTTTTGCTCACCATCCTTTTTATATGTATATGAGTGAAAGAGAGAGAAAATTGTATGTAAAAAGTTACATAATTGAGAAGTGAAAGGAAAGAAAACATATACAATGTAGGTATCGATAGATTATAATATGTGTAAATATTATAAAAAAGGGTCGAGGCTAGTGAACGAAAAAAGAGAAGCACTGATTTTAGATTTATCTGCATCATTTCGAAAGATGATACGTTTATTACAAAATGATATTAATACACGTTTTTCAGAGCATATGCCATATAATGAGTTTTCTGTATTGCGTGCGTTATTTTGGAAGAGCCCGCAAATGGCTTCGCAAATTGCAAGTGAAGTAAACGTAACATCTAGCCATATTACAGCTGTAACAGATCGTTTAGTACGAAAGGGCTTCGTAACGAGAAAACGTTCTGATTCAGATCGTCGTATTGTATATTTAGAAATTACAGATCATGGAAAAGAAGTGGCTGAAAAACTGGAAGCTGTACGTAAAGAATATTATAGAGAGAAATTTAAAGGTTGGAGCGATCAAGAAGTTGAAATGGTATTAGAGTTATTTGGTCGCGTATTATAATAAATGAGGATAGGAAGCGAAATGCTTACCTATCCTTTTTCTTTTGAATAAAAATATTTTGAAACTCCAATACTTTAAGTAAAAAGTATCGGAGGAAAAATAATGAAATATATGGTCTCATTCCTAATTATGATTGGAAGTTTTATATGTTCTAGCACATTGATTTATGCAAAAACACCAATCCAAGTTGTTCAAAAAGAAATGCACTATATTGCAAGTAATCAGCCTGTTTTATATTCGAAATTATGGGTTCGTTCTATGCAGAGTAGAATTTTACTTCATCATAGTAATAATATTCGTGAGCAGGATACACTGCGCAATGTTACAAATTCTTCTCTCGTAAAAGTAAAACAACTTTCACTTGAAAAAGCTTCAAATTACATCCCGAGATTATCTCAATATGTTTCTAAATTTGAAAATAAAAATGTTCAAGTGTATTACGTTGCTGTGCGTTATGAAGTGAAGAAAGAAACTCCATATCAACTAAATGGAATGAATTACTTTCTTCAAGTATTTGTTCAAGAGCAAGGAGATTGGAGAATTGCTGAAAGTATTGTAGCTCCTACAGATCAAATAATAGAGAATGGCGATGGTTTTGGAATGAAAGAAGAGAAGGAATATGGAAAAAGAAGAGAGAATGTGAAATAACCTCCTTGGGGTGAGGAGGTTATTTTGCATATAAAGAAAGCTTGTGTTTTAACAGTCGCTGCAAGATAATATATGTCAGTATGCCAGACCCTATAAAATAAATATAGTAAAGAGGTAAAGAATTACTACCATCAATAAAAATAGTACCGCCAAGAAGTGCGAAACAAATAGAAGTACAGATTAAGAAATACTTATGAAGTCTTGGATATAGCAATATTTTTCCGTTATGTTCATTCGGAGCGCGTGTATATAGATAAGCTCCTAGCGGAAGACAAATGAGTATATAGATAACAGGGCTTAACAGTGCCCAAGCAGACGGGGTGTGATGATAAGTAGGTCCTGTTCGTATGTTTCCGAATTCATCTTCAAAAGTGTCCCTCTGTGGATCATAGTTGTAGTTAATACGAAACTGATTAAGAGGAGCTACTACACTTATATTTTCTGTATATTTTTCATATTTAATGTAATTATAATTGTACTCTTCTCGTGATAAATCTATATGTAGTGCGAAAAAAGGGAACGCAAGCTGAAAGATGTATAAAGGTAAAATGATAATAATGTAACTTAAAACACTTTGTGAAATCACATTTCCTGTAATCGTCCCAATAAAGAGCGTAAATGTATAAACTGCAATTAACGTAATGATTGTATAAGCAAAGTATACATGAAATGGTGAAAAGGATTGGTATTGAACGTGTATCGTGTTTTTATAGATGATAAACATAAGAAGCCAACTAAGGCTAAGCGCACTTACGATATGAACAATGCCTAGTAACCATTTTGATAAAAATAAGTGCGACCGTTTAAATGGCATAGACCAAAGAAAATCGATACTTTGGTTATTGCGTTCCCATCCGATTAAGAGGATTGCTAATACCATTAATAGAAGACCTGGAAACAGTATCGCGTCCGCTCCCTCTAAATGATACATATAATAAGTATCTGTTGTCGTGCGTAAATACTCATCTGTGTGCTGTGCGGCAGCATAATATTTATATGGTAAGGCGTATAAAATACTTAGCCAAAAGAGCGTAATGACATATTTTCCTTGTTTATAATTCCGTATCCATAAAGCTTTATGAAACATGATCCCACCTCAATTCGTATTTATCCCACATTAACGGGCAGTAAGACCCACACCTCAAAATTCAGAGAAAAACGAGGAAGATAGGTGGGGGATACAGAAAACCCCCACTGAATAAAGTTTCACTTTATCTCCCTCCAAAAGCAAACTTCAATTTTAATAGACGTGTAAAAATGAAGTAACTTATGATAGCGAATAGGAAAAATCCAATATAATAAGACAGAAGTGCATCTCGTCCGCCTAATATTCTACCGCCAAGTAATCCGAAGCATAGAACAGTACAAAGCATGAACCACCTTTGTAAGCTAGGAAACAATAGTATTTTTCCGTTTTGTTCGTTCGGTGTACGTGTGTATAGAAAAATTGATAATGGTAAAAAGATCATGATGTAAGCAAATGGTGTTAATAGTGTCCAAGGAGAAGGCACAGAAGTATGCTCCATTGGATTGTCCTGTAGTACACTAGAAAGTTTATTTCCATAGTCATCAAATGTTTCTATCGGATGGTAATCATAATTAATAGAAAAAGATTCTAATGGTGAAATAATCCCTACATGTTGTAAGTACTCATGAGTCTGCACCTCTATTTCTCCCATTGCCTCTAAAGACCATTGTGTATGGGTATAAATGAATCCAGAGATTAATAATACGGAACCGTATGGTAAAAATAATAAAATTGCCGTTAAGCTACTTTGGGAGAAAATATTTCCAGTAATAGTTCCGATAAATAAAGTGAATGTATAAATAGCAATGAGTACAACCGTAGCATATACAAAGTAACTATGGAACGGAGTAAAGACTTGATACTCATTGTGAAACGATATGTTTTTTATTCCGTACATGCTAATCCAGCAAATTATGTGTACTGTAATAATATTCAAAACGCCAAGCAACCATTTTGTTAAAAAAATATCTTTTCGCTTAAAAGGCATCGAGAATAGAAAATCAGTAGATTGATTGTTACGTTCCCATCCAGTTAAAAGACAAGCCAGTGCAATAAGAATGGCTCCTTGCGTGACGAAGGGATTATCGAATGTATTAAAAGAGTAGGAATAATAATACACATAGTCATCCAGTTTCATTTTTGATTGGTTAAGCGCCGTTTGTGCTGCTTGATAATATTTATAAGGGAGTTGATACAAACTAATTAACCAAAACAATAGAATTATATATTTTCCTTGTTTCCATTGTCTCATCCATAAAGCTTTATGAAACATGCGAATCCTCCTCAAACGTTGTGACAAATATATCTTCGAGTGACATTGGTAATTCTTCTAATAAAATAGGCTGTTCTTTATGAAACTTTTCTAATGTAGCTGCTACATTGCCCTCAATTAAAATCGTGTACACTTTTCCTGTTTGATTTAATATTTTTACATGATTTAAGTTTTCTAGTTTTTGTGGTAGTGAACGTTCATAAGCGACTTGTATTTTTGCATAGCGAGATTTCGTATCTTCTAATGCTGTAATCGATGCGATTGTATGATCTTTTAAAATAATAACCGTGTCTGCAATTTTTTCCACTTCATCTAAGTGATGAGTAGAAATGAGAATGGTAATCTCACGTTCTGCTACTTCTTCAATTAAAAATTGTAAAATTTGTCTTTTTACAATTGGGTCAAGCCCATTGGTTGGCTCATCTAAAATAATGTATTCTACACCTGTACAAAACGCTAGAATCATAGCAAGAAGTGCCTTCATACCTCGTGAATAACTGCGAATGCGTTTTTCAGGTAATTTAAAACGTTCTAGCAGCTTATAGAAATGTTCTTCATTAAAATTGTGATAAACAGCTTTATAAAACTTCGCGATTTCTTTTACTGTATACCCGTTTAATACATTCGTGGAATCTGGTACATAAGCTACCTTCTGCTTCGTTTCTGGATGTTTATGAACATCTGTTTCGTCGTATGTAACAGTACCTTCATCTGGGTCTAAAATACCAACGAGTGTTTGAAGTAAAGTAGTTTTCCCCGCACCGTTTCTTCCGAGTAATCCCACAATACTTCCTTTTTGTAATGTGAAAGAAATATTGTCTAAAATGACTTGATTATCAATTGTTTTTTTGAGACTCGTCACTTTTAGCATCCGTATTCCCTCCTAGTTCTTTATAGTACGAATCTATCCAATCGTGAATTTTTTCTTTCGTAATCCCAAGGTAAGAAGCCTCTAGTAATAATTGATGGAAGTGTTTTTCAACCATAGCGATTTTCCTTTCATCTAATGTTGGTGTAATCGATTGGGAGACAAATGTACCTTTTCCTCGCAGTGTTTCAATAATTCCTTGTCGTTCTAACGCCTGGTACGCTTTGCTTACTGTATTTGGATTAATGACAAGAAGTGAAGCGAGTTCACGTACAGATGGTAGTTTATCGTTTGGTGCTAACATATTTTTTAGTACGCGTTCTTTTATATTTTGAACAATTTGTTCCCATATCGGAGTGTTGCTTCTTGGATCGAGTTGAATGTGCAAGAGCAATGTCTCCTTCCTGATGAATATTAAGTGTACTACTAGGTGTAATACACTTAATACAATATATGTGATGAATTTATTTGTCAATACGAATTTATAGAAAAATATGGTATAAAAACACGTTGATTGGAAAAAATAGGTTTGATATAGAATGGAGGGTTAGTCATGAGGCGAGTTTTTGGAATACTTGTTTGTTTCATGTTGCTATTTTCTGGTGTTTCGGTTGGCTTTGCAGAATCTAAGAAAGCGCAGTCTGAAAAAACAGAAATAGAAGCAGGGCCGAAGTTAGCGGAGCAAGCATCGTCAGCAATTGTTATTGAGCAAGATACGGGTAAAGTTTTATTTGAGAAAAGTCCAAATGAAAAATTGCCACCTGCTAGTATGACAAAGATTATGACAATGCTATTGATTATGGAACAAGTTGAAAAAGGAAAACTAAAACTAGAGGATAAAGTTAGAGCAAGTGAGCATGCAGCTTCGATGGGTGGTTCACAAATCTTTCTTGAGCCGGGTGAAGAAATGACAGTGAATGAAATGCTAAAAGGGATTGCAATTGCATCGGGAAATGATGCATCTGTTGCAGTTGCTGAGCATATCGCTGGTTCAGAAGAAGGTTTTGTAAACATGATGAATAAAAAAGCGAAGGATTTAGGATTGAAAAATACACATTTCCAAAATCCAACGGGTCTTCCAGCGAAAAATCATTATTCAACAGCATATGACATGGCAATTATGGCGAAAGAGTTGATGAAGTATCCACTCATTCGAAAATATACAGGAAAGTATGAAGATTACTTACGTGAAGATACAGAGAAAAAATTTTGGCTCGTGAATACGAATAAATTAGTTCGTTTTTATCCTGGGGTGGATGGGGTGAAAACAGGTTTTACAACAGAAGCTAAATATTGTTTAACAGCATCAGCTGAAAAAAATGGCATGCGTGTCATTTCTGTTGTCATGGGAGCTCCAACATCAAAAGAACGTAACAATCAAGTAACAAAGCTCCTTGATTATGCATTTGGACAATATACAACGAAAAAATTGTATAAGCGCGGTGAAAAAATTCAAACCGTAAAGGTAGGAAAAGGTAAGAAAGACAAGGTAGATTTAGTTGCATCAGAAAACGTATCTCTTTTGATGAAAAAAGGCGAGAATATGGACAAGATAAAACAGGAAGTTATTGCTGAAAAGAAAGTAAAAGCACCGATTAAAAAAGGTGATGCACTCGGTACACTTGTTATTAAAAAAGATAAGGATGTTTTATTAAAGCAAACGATTGTAGCGAGAGAAGATGTTGCTGCAGCAAGCTGGTGGGAGCTATTTAAAAGAAGTTTAGGGACGTTTTCAACATCGAAATAGCGGCAAAAATATTGCCGCTATTCTATCTGTATACATGAAATAGGTAGAATAATTGCTGAAAGATTCACATTATGGCGAAATAGTACTTCTTTTGTCAGTAGGAAGGATTCTTATTTTATGTTCACGAAAATCTTATGTACATGAGTAAAGTTTAAGCATAAGGAGGAAATCGTGTGAGTCTTTCCGTGCATTTAGAAGTAAAGCGTGATGTCTTATGTGTAAGGCTGGCGGGTGAACTAGATCATCATACTGCTGAAGAGTTGCGAGCAAAAGTAACGGATATGATTGAGACGCATCGTATTCATCATATTGTATTAAGTTTAGAAAAATTAACATTTATGGACAGTTCTGGTCTTGGTGTTATATTAGGCAGATACAAGCATGTTAAAAGTTTAGGAGGGGAGATGGTCGTTTGTGCAATCTCACCTCCTGTAAAACGTTTATTTGAAATGTCAGGTCTGTTTAAAATCATTCGCTTAGAAGAAAGTGAAGCGCATGCGCTCGCGACATTGGGGGTGGCATAAATGAGAAATGAAATGAACCTTCAATTTTCAGCATTAAGTCAAAATGAGTCGTTCGCTCGTGTTACAGTTGCTGCTTTTATCGCACAATTGGATCCAACGATGGAGGAATTGACAGAGATTAAAACAGTTGTGTCTGAAGCAGTCACAAATGCAATTATTCATGGGTATGAGGGGAATGCTGAAGGTGTTGTTTACATTTCAGTGATTTTGGAAGAAGCAATGGTGAAACTCACGATTCGAGATGAAGGGGTTGGCATTTTTAACTTAGATGAGGCAAGGCAACCTCTTTTTACAACTAAACCTGAATTAGAGCGTTCCGGAATGGGATTTACTATCATGGAAAATTTTATGGATGAAGTAGAAGTCATTTCAAATGAATCTTTCGGGACAACAATCCATTTGACAAAATACTTATCAAATCGTAACGCTCTATGCAATTAAGGAGAATTGCCTATGGACATAGAGGTCAGAAATGAGAAGAAGAAACCTCAGTTAAAGGACCACGAGTTAAAAGCGTTAATTCAAAAAAGTCAAGATGGAGATCAAGGGGCGAGAGATACGATAGTCCAAAGTAATATGCGGCTTGTATGGTCGGTTGTACAACGCTTCCTCAATCGAGGATATGAACCAGATGATCTATTTCAAATTGGCTGTATTGGGCTCTTGAAGTCGGTAGATAAATTTGATTTGTCTTTTGAAGTGAAATTTTCAACCTATGCAGTTCCAATGATTATTGGAGAAATACAGCGATTTTTGCGTGATGATGGATCAGTGAAAGTAAGTCGCTCTTTAAAAGAGACTGGAAATAAAATTCGAAAAATGAAAGATGAGCTTTCTAAAGAATATGGAAGGGCTCCAACAATTAATGAGGTAGCAGAGGCGCTTGAACTAACGCCAGAAGAAGTGGTTCTTGCACAGGAAGCGAGCCGTACTCCATCATCCATACATGAAACGGTTTATGAAAATGATGGAGATCCTATTACAATCTTAGATCAAATTGCAGATCAAACAGAAACGAAATGGTTTGATAAAATCGCCTTAAAAGAGGCGATTAGAGAATTGGATGAGCGCGAACGTTTAATTGTATATTTGCGCTATTATAAAGATCAAACTCAATCAGAAGTAGCAGAGAGAATTGGAATTTCACAGGTTCAAGTATCAAGGCTTGAAAAGAAAATATTAAAACAGATGAAAGATCGAATAGATGAATAGCCATCTATTCGATTTTTTGTATTAGACTAGACGGCATTGATATTTCAACTAAACTTGGAAAGAAAAAAATCATGAAAAAGTTGTATCTTATGTTATTGTTGTTATCTTTTCCAAAACCAAAGAATTTCAATCATCTGGAAATATTTACAGAATTTATTGGTGGTTTAGTAAATTTAAAATATAAACTTGTCATAATAAAAAAACATCTGTACTCACATGGTGCAGATGTTTTTTTATTTAAATCGGTAGTAAATCTCTAATACTTTTATGAAAAAAGTTGTATTAGAAAAATTTCCAAAAACCATACTACAACTACGAGGAATAGTGAAGAGATGAGTGGAGTGGAGCGAACAATCTATCTCAAAATGCGAAATAGGCTGAGGGTATCTCCTTCATATGAGGTGAAGATTGAAGAGGTTGCACAAGTTGTTGGAGATTTTAGCATAGTAGAGAAAATAAAAAACAACTTGTTTATAAAATCACAAAACGTGTCGGAGGAGATGGGAAAATTGTGGTTCTACTCGTTGCACTTGTGCTTGGGAAGGTAATGGGGTCTTTGTTTCATTGGATTTATTTTGCAAGGTAGGAGGTAATAAGATGACACAAAATAAATTAAAAGATGATTACATACATAAAGTAAAAGATTATCACCCAAAGTCAAATTATGTGATGAATTGTGTAAAAGCGTTTGTCGTAGGGGGCCTGATTTGTACAGTAGGTGAATGCTTGATGAAATTTTATATGCACTATTTTCACTTCAGTGAGCAAAATGCCGGAAATCCTACAATAGCAACGCTTGTGTTATTATCAGCTGTGTTAACGGGATTGGGTGTGTATGATAAAATCGGTCAATTTGGGGGGGCTGGTTCAGCAGTTCCTGTTACTGGATTTGCAAATTCAATGGCAAGTGCGGCAATTGAGCATCGTAGTGAGGGAATTGTACTCGGAGTTGCGACAAATATGTTTAAGCTTGCTGGAAGTGTAATTGTCTTTGGTGTTGTTGGAGCATACATTGTTGGTCTAATTCGATATACGTTTAAACTTTGGTTATCTTAAAGGAGACTAGATATGAGATTGACAGGGAAGCAAACATGGGTATTTCAAAATAATATATTTGTGAATGCAACAGGTACTGCTGTCGGTCCAAAAGAAGCGGAAGGTCCTCTTGGAAAGTGTTTTGATATTTCATATGATGAATTGCACTGTCAGGAAGAGAATTGGGAACTCGCTGAAAGACGATTGATGAATGATTCAATTCAGCAAGTCATGCAAAAAGGAGATGTAAAGCCTTCGCAAATTGATTTTCTTTTAGCAGGCGATTTATTAAACCAAACTGTTACAGCAAATTACGTGGCTCGGGAGCTTGGAATTCCTTTGTTAGGCATGTTCAGTGCTTGTGCGACATCAATGGAAACATTAGCAATTGGATCGGCTTTTATTGATGGAGGATTTGCTAACCGTGTGATAGCTACAGTTAGTAGTCATAATGCAACTGCCGAACGGCAGTTCCGTTATCCGACAGAATACGGGGGGCAAAGACCTGGTACAGCAACATCAACTGTTACAGGAGCAGGGGCAGTTTTAATTAGTAAAGAACAGAGCAATATTAAAGTAACAGCTGCAACCATTGGGGTAGTGCAAGATTTAGGAATTGCAGATCCTTTTGATATGGGGTCAGCAATGGCGCCTGCTGCCGCTCATACAATTCAACAGCATTTTGAAGATTTAGGAAGAAGCGCAGCAGATTATGATCTAATCGTTACAGGTGATTTATCAGGTGTTGGAGCGCCAATTACGAAGCAACTTTTACTCGAGGAAGGGTATGATTTAGGGAATGTATATAATGATTGCGGATTAATGATTTATTATGGGGATCAAGAAGAGGTCTTTGCAGGTGGAAGCGGGTGTGCTTGTTCGGCAGTTGTAACATACGGTCATTTATTAAAAGAAATGCAAAAGGGAAACTTACAACGTATTTTTGTAGTTGCAACAGGAGCATTGTTAAGCCCGATTATGATTCAACAAAAAGAAACGATTCCGACAATTGCACATGGGGTTGTATTTGAAAGGGTAAAAGGGGTGTGAATTGTGGATTTTATATATGCGTTTATCGTTGGAGGAGCTATCTGTGTTATAGGACAGATTTTATTGGATTTTGCTAAATTAACCCCTGCACATTTGATGGCAACGTTTGTAGTGATTGGAGCGATTTTAGATAGTTTTGGACTATATGATAAGCTCATAAAATTTGCAGGTGCAGGTGCAACTGTTCCTATAACGAGCTTTGGACATTCCCTTTTACACGGGGCACTAGAGGCGGCTGAAAAACATGGTTATTTAGGAATTGGAATTGGCATGTTTAGCTTAACTTCTTCAGGTATTTCAGCAGCGATATTATTTGCATTTTTTGTAGCACTTATATGTAAACCGAAAGGATAAATCAAATGAGACGAAGGGTTATCTTGGTGACAGATGGAGATGAATATGCAAAAAGAACGATTGAGCTGTTAACAAAGGAATTTGGCGGAAGGTGTATTTCTGCATCGCAAAGCAATCCAACAAAATTGACGGGAAAGAAGATTGTGGAGCTAATTATGCAAACGCCATATGACCCTGTATTTGTTATGTTTGATGATAGTGGATTTATAGGGGAGGGTTCCGGTGAAAAGGCGCTAAAATATGTGGCAATGCATAAACAAATTGATGTTCTTGGTATTTTAGCCGTTGCATCTAATACACATCATTGGGAGTGGGCTCGTGTAGATATCAGTATAGATCGAGAAGGCAGATTAACAGAATATGGTGTTGATAAATTCGGACTCCCCGATGGTGAAATTGGCAGAATTAATGGAGATACGATTTATTGTTTAGATGAATTAACTGTCCCTGTAATTGTAGGGATTGGTGATATAGGAAAGATGTGTAGAAATGATGAGTGGGAGCGAGGATCGCCAATTACAAAAAAAGCAATTCAATTAATTTTAGAAAGAAGTGGGTTTTATGACGAAACAAAAGAAAGTTAATATCCCGATTTCTTCCTTCATAAGTGATAATGAAAATTATTTGAAACAAACAGCTGGACTTGGTGTCACATTTGATGTAGGAATTCGTAAGTTTCAAATTCTTGATAAAGAGATTGGTGTATTATTTGTAAATGGATTGTGTGATACAAACTACATTATTCCGATTTTAGAAGAAGCAGTTGATACAAATGAGATAAGGGATGTTGGTGAGAATACCGTAAAGCTTTTAGAAAATCGACTTATCCATCAACAAGTAAGTAAAGTGAAAACGATGGATGAAGTAATGCTACAAGTTTTATCTGGTCTTGTAATTATTTTTGTAGAAGGTGAAACAGAAGCTTTTGTAATTGATGTTCGTAGTTATCCAGGCCGAACACCGACAGAGCCGGATACAGAAAAAGTAGTGCGCGGGGCAAGAGATGGTTTTGTGGAAAACATTGTTGTTAATACAGCATTGATAAGAAGACGTATTCGTGATCCGCGCCTTCGAAACGAAATTATTCGGGTGGGAGATAGATCGCAAACGGATATTTGCATTACGTATGTTCAAGATGTTGCGAATCCAGATTTGATAAAAATTATTAAGCAAGAGCTAGAGAGTATTGAAATGGATGGCATTACAATGGCAGATAAAACGATTGAAGAGTTTCTGGTTAAACAAAGTTATAATCCTTTTCCACTTATTCGTTATACAGAAAGACCTGATGTAGCGGCAAATCATTTATTAGAAGGACATGTATTACTCATTGTTGATACATCACCAAGCGTAATGATTACACCAACAACTTATTTTCACCATGTACAGCACGCGGAAGAGTTTAGGCAAAATCCGGCAGTTGGTACATTTTTGAGATGGGTTCGTTTTGTAGGTATTATATTTTCTTTGTTTTTATTACCGTTTTGGCTTGTTTTTGTGTTCGATCCAACGTTGTTACCAGAAAAACTTGCTTTCATTGGACCAAATAAAATGACCAATCTCCCTATATTGTTACAAATAGTTATGGCCGATATTGGAATTGAATTTTTGCGAATGGCATCGATTCATACACCAACTCCTCTATCATCAGCTACCGGCTTAATTTCAGCGATTTTAATTGGGCAAATTGCAATTGACGTTGGATTATTTGTTCCAGAAGTTATTTTATATACAGCGGTTTCAATGATTGGAATATATGCAACACCAAGTTACGAATTAGGACTTGGAAACAAACTAGGGAAATTATTTGTTATTATTTTAACTGGCTTCTTCCATGAGATAGGATTTGTAATTGGCATGACGATGTTAATTTTATTTTTAACGTCCATCAAAAGTTTGCAAACACCATATTTATGGCCGTTTTTACCATTTGACTGGGGAGCATTAAAAACAATATTATTACGCCCGACCATGTCTAGTTTAAAAGTGCGTCCAAGTATTGTCCATCCACAAAATATACGTAGACAAAAATAAGCAGGATCGTTCTCCTGCTTATTTTTTATTATAAATTTATCGTTTTGTAACAAAAAGACAACATTTTTTTCGTACACTTAGAGTAGAAATTGTGTATGAAAGGGGAAGAGAGCATGATCAAACTATTTGTAAGTGATTTAGACGATACACTCGTTTATAATGTAAGCCATATTCATAAAGAAGATGAAAAAGCACTTTGTTGGTTAGCGGAAAAAGGAACGAATATTTGCTTTGCTTCTGGCCGTTTTACACATAGGATCCAAGATGTGGTTAGAAGATTCGGATTTCCATATTATACGACGGGTTTAAATGGAGCTACTATGCTATTACCAAACGGGCAAATATTCCATGAATCGAAATTTAATGATCAAGTTGCCCAGGAAATATATCGATATATACATGAAAAAAGACTAGCTGATATTGTATGTGCAAAAGAGCAGAGATATACCAAAAAGAAAAATGAACATCATTATGCTTTTGAAGAATATATGAGTGTGCATATTGCGGAGATAGAAACATTAGAAGAAGAGTTTGGTAAAACAGTCCATCCTTCAAAGTTGTTTGTGTATGGAGAAGCAGAAAAGATTGTGACATTAGATGAAGAGCTAAGAGAAACTTTTCATGAGCAAGCTGAAATTTTTATTTCTGGAAAAGGCTATGTGGATATTATGCCAATAGGGGTTAGTAAAGGAAGTGCTTTAAAACGGTTGATGAAGCATTTAAACATTGAAGCGCATGAAGTGGCATGTATTGGTGATTCTTTTAATGATATTTCCATGTTTACAGTAACACCACATTCTTTTTCTCTTCATCATGCACATCCCTATGTAAAGGAAAAGGCGCGTCACGTTGTTCGTTCTGTAGAGGAAGCTATTATGAAGTTACCCCTGCTTGTATAAAGTGAAACATTTTGAGATGAGAGTGTAACTGTCCGCAAATAGTGGGATAAATCCATTTTGTTTTCCTGCATATAAGTCGCAGCTATGAAAACAAACAGAAATATCCACTCATTTTCTCTTTTTGTCTTCACAAGGCATGGGGCGATGATCTCTCACGTCTAAAAAAGAGGGTTTATGTCGTTTTTAAATTTGGATGTATAAAGAAAAAGCTCGTCACTGACGAGCTTTTATTACTTAAATAATGATTTAATAAAATCAATGATACTAGAGAAAAAATCTTTTATCTTATCTAGGAAACTTTGTCCTTCTTCAGACCCTAAGAAGGCTGAAACATGTTCTTTCGCTTTATTTAATTGGCTACCAACTTGGTTCCAGTCAATATTTAAATTTTTCATTTTATCAAATAATGAAACTAAGTTATCTAATTGCTCATCTGTTAGTGTAATACCGAGTTGATCAGCAATCTTTTTAATTAGCGCACGTAAATCCTCTGTGGTCTTCGGCTGTTCTTTGGCGATTTCTTCTTTTACTTTTGCAACAAGTTGAACAGCTTTCTCGTCACCGATTTTATCACCAAGCTTAGCTGTTTGTACCATTTCTTCATTAGCGACTTTTTTTACTTCTTCAGGAATTTCTTTGTTTGCTGTAGTTTCGTAAGCTTTCATTAAGCCCGTTAAAGCAGCTGTTCCTGATACTTTAAATGGTGCTGTAATCTGGATTTCTGCATCTTTGACACCTGCTGTGATAAGTGCATTTGTGTACATTGCATCTGTTACCCAATTAATATTTTTTGCTCGTACAATAAGACCAGATCCTGGTTTTGTATACGTAATCATAGAAGAGGAAATCGCTCTTGTACCAATTTGTGATTTTGGAACGATGCCTTCTAAAAATTTATGTTCTTCCGCATTAGATACAGTAATAACTTGCGCATCTTTTGGCGCTTTCATTTCTTTTAAAAGCTCCTGTTTTTGTTGTTCAGATAAATTTTCTCCTAATGTAACGATTGATTCTCCCTCAATCACGTCTGCAAATGAAGCTGACGGAATCATAAATACCGTAACAGCTAATAGCAGGGCTAATAGTTTCGTTTTCACGAAAAATCGCTCCCTTTCTTTTTCTTGAAATTTGCGGGCAACAAAGTAATTATAGTATATTTTAAAAATTTGTCATCCGTCTTCGTACTGATTTTAAAAAAGAAGTATGCAGATTGTCGGATTCTTTTTGTTTCTGAGCACGAATATGGTAATATAGTGCTGAGATAGTCGAAAGGAGACATATAAGCATGAAAACTTTAGGATACATATTAATGGAAAACGGAGAAAAAATCGAATTGGAATTTTTCTCGGAGGAAGCACCAAAAACAGTTGAAAACTTTAAAAAATTAGCAAATCAAGGTTTCTATAATGGGGTTACGTTCCATCGTGTTATTCCTGGTTTCGTAAGCCAAGGTGGAGATCCAACGGGAACAGGAGCAGGTGGCCCTGGTTACTCTATTCCATGTGAAACTGATGAAAATCCTCATAGACATGTAGTTGGTTCACTTTCTATGGCGCATGCTGGCCGTAATACAGGTGGTAGCCAGTTCTTTATCGTTCATGAGCCACAACCACATTTAGACGGTGTACATACTGTGTTTGGTAAAGCAACAAGTGGGATTGAAACAGTATTAAACATGCGTCAAGGCGATGTAATGAAAGAAGTTAAAGTTTGGGAAGAGTAAGCTGAAGAGAGCACTGTGCTCTCTTTTTATTTTTTTCGCTGTTAAAGAATCATCATTCAAAATTTCACATGACATGTAAAGAAGACTAGAAATATTTGGATATAAAAGTTTGCTTTGTTCAATGTTTGTAGTGGCAGTTGGAGAGAAAACTTAAATAAGAAAAGTTTTAATCTATAAACAGGAATTTGTAAGTAATGTGCAGTAAATGATAAGAGAGTAAATAGTAAAGTTTTTATAGCTAACTAAACTTATTTGCAATAAAACTATTTTTATAAAAATACATAGAATAAAGTGAAGATGTATTTTGCTATTCGAAATCAGTAAGCTTTGTAGTTCAATCAGTTCTGAGAGAAGCTGAGTTTATTTTAGGAAAGTGAGTATTCATTTATTTTATTAGTGAAAATAAATGAATACTATACATTTGACTTTCCTAAATTCTCTTTGTATGATTATCAGGTTGTTTTGGCAGCCCTTCTCACTACAGTGAAAATATTGTAAAATGGATATGATGTAAAAATAGTAGTAGAGGGGATACATGGTTTGTAACTTTTGTAAGAAGGGATAAGGTTTATGTTAATTCGTTTTAAAAAAAGTTATGAAAAGATTGCAATGGGGCTTCTTTCTTTTATGCCAACTGAAAAAGATGTGAAAACTTTACAGGTGACAATGAAGGAATATGATAAAAATGATCATTGGCAACTGTATTTGTGGAAACAAAATGATGATTTTGTTGGGATAATTGGAGTTATTAAAGAAGAAGATGTATTAAAGATTCAACATATTAGTGTAAATCCGTCTCATCGTCACATGGGGATTGGAACGAAGATGGTACAAGAGTTAAAAAATAAGTTTCAAGATGCTATGATTTGTGGTAATGAACAAACTGCGAGTTTTTGCGAAAAGTGTCAGGAAGTTGAACAGAATATACATTCATAAAAGCAGAGATAGGAACCATGTCATCTCTGCTTTCTTTTTTTTAGCTGTTCGTTTCGTTCGGCAATTACAGCATTTCTGTCACGTAATTTATGCTTATGGATAATGTATTCAGTAGGTAGCGACTGAGCATCTTTCCAAGGAATCATTTTTTCTGTACATAATTGCCGGCATGTGTTTTCTAAAGAAGAATCTGAAAAAGGTAAAAATATAGGTGTGAAAGGTTCTTTCGCTTGAATAGACAGTAATTGTTTTTGTAATATAGTTAAAAGTTTGGAGTGATTCAGACCTAATTTGTGCACTTGTTTACTTTCTTTATTTAAAATAGTAATGGCGCTTTTCATCATTCGTAGTGAACCATTCCAATTTGAGCGTCTGTGATGATATAAAGAAACTGCTATTTGAATAAAACCAACCCAATAGTTGTCCCGCTCTTCTCTAGGTTTTAATTTCCAATGATCCTCTAATACTTCATGACATTCAAAATAATCGTAATCTCCATGAAAATGAATTAAAAACTGTATGTATGCTGTAGGATACATTCTTTTCACTCCTGTCTAAATAGTCTTATGTACAGTGTATCATGAAGTGAAATTCCGAAAAAAGCGTGATAAATAATAAACGACTAGAGAACCTCTAGTCGTTTATTATATTCTGCATTAGCAGAAACAAGCCGCGCCTACAATGATTAATAAGATAAAGAGCACAACAAGTAAAGCGAAACCGCCGTGAAAACCACAATCAACATGGCCCATAGTTTTTTACCTCCTACATTGAACTTACTACATTTTTATCATATGAAAGGGTGGGCATTGTTGCATGGGCAGGTGTCTATTTTTAACTAAATTTCTGAAAAAGGTTGGATAGAACATAAGTATGCTCTATACTTATGTTGTTATAGAAAAAATGTGGTGGGATGCTTTGTGCAATATAATTTTAAAGTAGAGGCTTTTGAAGGGCCTTTAGATCTATTGTTACATTTAATTCATCGTTATGAAATCGATATATATAATATTCCTGTAGCGGAAATTACAGAGCAGTATTTATCTTATATTCATACGATGAAAGACTTGCAATTGGATGTTGCAAGTGAGTATTTGGTGATGGCTGCAACGCTATTGCAAATTAAAAGTAAAATGCTGTTACCGAAACAAGAGGAAGATGTACCTGATAATGGTGAAGACTTTATAGATGATCCCCGTCAAGAGTTGATGGAGCGGTTAATTGAATATAAAAAATACAAGCAAGTTGCTACTGAATTAAAAGAGAGAGAACAAGAGAGAGCGCAACTTTTTACACGTCCACCAATTGATTTTACATCGTTTCAGTCAGAAGAGGAGACAAGTTTACCTCTCGATGTCACACTATATGATATGTTAGCGGCATTTCAAAAACTTTTGCGTCGTAAAAAATCCAAACGTCCAGTAACAACAAGAATTACTCGGCAAGAAATCCCGATTGAACAACGTATGAGTGATATTTTAAAGCAGTTAGAAATAGCGGAAGGACGTCAAAGCTTTTATGACTTATTTGTTGATGAAGAACGTGAAGTAATGGTTGTAACGTTTTTAGCTGTACTAGAACTCATGAAAAATCAACAAATTATTATTGAGCAAGAACACAATTTTGATGAAATCTTTTTGACTCGTTCTAAAGCCTAGTAGAACTTGCATCTTAAGATTGTGAGGAAAACTAGTAGTAAGTATTTGATGAGTGAAAGTAATGATCAGTGGAAATACGCCCACTGATCAAAGATTCCATGATCGTGTTTAGGAACAATAGAAGGAATGTTGGACCGGACGCAATATACTGTGATTCGGTTTTTACTATGGACATTTTTGCATGGAAAAGTATAAGAAAGGAGATTGTACGTTGGATAGAAAAGAAAAAATGGCAATTATTGAGGGGCTTTTATTTGTTGCGGGTGATGAAGGAATTTACCCGGAACAAATTGCAAAAGTACTTGAGGTTGAAGTGAAAGATGTAATTCAGATGATCGAGGAAATGCAAAGGGAATGTGAAGGGATGCAGAGAGGTTTGCAAATTGTACAATTTGCAAAAGTGTATCGCTTTGCTACAAAAAAAGAACATGCTCCTTATTATCAAAAATTGATGAATACCCCGACCGCCGCTTCTCTTTCTCAGGCCGCTCTTGAAACATTGGCGATTGTTGCTTATCGTCAGCCAATTACAAGAACGGAGATGGAAGAAATTCGTGGTGTGAAAACAGATCGAGCATTGCAAACATTGGTTTCGCACTTACTTATAAAAGAAACGGGTCGAGCGGAAGGACCTGGGCGTCCGATTTTATATGGTACTACGAAAGAGTTCTTAGATACGTTTGGACTTCAAACATTAGATGATTTACCAGCTCTTTCTGAAGAAGATGAACAAATGAATGAAGCCGACTTATTCTTTGGCTCCTTGCAGGAACTGTCAAAATCGTAGCTTAGCACATTGCTAAGCTTTTTTGTATATGAAATACGCCTCGTGTCATACTAAATGAAAAAGGAGACGGATTATGAAAAGAGTACGGATTATTCTATTGCTAGTTTCTGTTTTATTATGTTTTGCATTAAACAGCACATCTGCCAAAAGATATATGACGTCTGTTCATACTGCGTCTTCTTTTTCCATACAACGTCCACATTTAGGAAAAATGAAGATGAGCTTTTTTAAGGTAGGACAAGGTGATGCTATACTTATTATCTTACCTAATGGTCAAACTGTGTTAATCGATGGAGGACCTTATGAGGCTGGAGAGATAATTATTCAAAAATTAGTTGAAAAGGGAATCAATCATTTAGATGTTGTGGTAGGGACTCATCCAGATATGGATCATATAGGTGGGCTTATCCCGATTATAGAACAAATGCCAGTGTCACTTGTATTAGATAGCGGCAAAACCTATAGTTCTTTTACATATCATACGTATAGGAACAATATTAAAAAGAGGGGTATTCCGTTTGTTCGTGTAAAACAAGGCCAGCATATTCCGTTAGATCCCCAAGTTGCAATTCAAGTGTTAAATAACGGAGAATCAAAGGATGAAAATAATGAATCATCGATCGTTTTAAAGGTTCGATATGGCAAAGCTGATTTTTTATTAATGGGAGATGCGGATATACAAACTGAAAAAAAAATAATGAAGCGATATGATATACATGCAGATGTTTTAAAAGTTGGTCACCATGGCTCATATACGTCAACCAGTGAACAATTTCTAAAGAAGGTAAATCCTCAATTTGCTATTCTTTCTTATGATAAAAAAAATCCATATGGGCATCCACACCAAAGTGTAGTAAAAAGATTAAAGAGATATGGTGTGATGACGTATGTAACCGATAAACGAACAGTAGATATTGAAACGGATGGAGAACATATTGTAATGTGGTCCAACCCTCCACTTCCATTATTAAAGTAACTCGATACCACTTAGGATTACATTTGGAATCAAATAAGAAATCGATACCAAATTTCAAAAAAGGTTCATTGTCTTCTTTTGGAAAAAGTGAATAGTATATATTATAATTAGATAAGAAAAGTAAATTTCCTTTTTTAATCATAAAAGAGGAAATTTGTTTTTAATGTATAGACAACTACTCGTGTATATATTAAGATGGAATTAGGCAAATAGGTAATAATACAAGTAGGTATTTCATGGGAAAGGATCGATGAAAATGAAAACGCAAGTTGTCATCAATGCCAAAATTTATACAGGTCACGAAGTAATGGAAAGTGGATTTATTCGTTACGCAGAAAAAATTGAAGAAATTGGTTTGATGACTCAATATGTATCACAAAAAAATGAAACTGTATTTGATGCAGAAGGAAAAATTGTGATTCCAGGTATGATCGATGTTCATATTCATGGTGGATACGATATTGATGCGATGGATGCGAATAGCGATGGATTGGTAACCCTTGGTAAAGAAATGTTAAAAGAAGGGGTTACAACTTATTTCCCAACAACAATGACGCAAGCTCCAGAAGCAATTGAAGCGGCATTAATAGCTGCAAAAGAAGCGAAAGAAAAAGGAGCGCATTTTGAATATATGCATTTAGAAGGACCATATGTTTCAAAAAAACGTGCAGGAGCACAGCCACTTGAGCATATCGTTCCTGCGAATATTGAACAATTTAAACAATGGCAAGAGGCAAGCGGTAATTTAATTAAATTAGTAACGTATGCGCCAGAAGAAGAGGGTGCGATAGAGTTTGAACAGTATCTTGCTGAAACTGGTGTTGTTGGTACAATGGGACATACAGATGCAATTGATGCACAATTAAAAAATAGAAACATTACACATGCTACACACTTATACAATCAAATGCGTGGTTTACATCACCGTGAACCAGGAGTTGTTGGTCATGTATTATTAAATCCAGATGTAATGGTTGAAGTTATTACAGATGGTATTCATATTCATCCAGATATGGTGAAGTTAGCATATAAATTAAAGGGCCCTAAAAAAGTAAGTGTCATTACTGACGCAATGCGTGCAAAAGGTTTAGAAGATGGATTATATGAACTTGGTGGACAGCCGGTACATGTAAAAGATGGTAGCGCAAGGTTAGAAGATGGAACGTTAGCTGGTAGTATCTTGAAAATGGATCAAGCATTCCGAAATGTAATTGAATTCACAGGATGTTCTGTTGAAGATGCTGTTCTTATGACATCAGTTAACCAAGCTGAAGAGTTTGAATTAACGAATAAAGGTGTATTAGCAGTAGGCAAAGATGCTGACTTTGTTGTCATGACCCAAGATTTACATGTATATGATACAGTTCGATTAGGAATCCATATGAAAGAAGGGAAGTAAGTAGGATGAATATTCTTGTTGTAAAAACTTCGGAAGAATTAGCAGAAGCAGGTTATAAGTTAATTGAGGAAGTTATAAAATCAAAAGAAAACCCAACATTAGGAATGGCTACTGGAAGCTCTCCACTTGGTATTTATGCAGAAATGCGAAAAAATAAACTTGATACAAGCCGTGTAACCACTGTAAACTTAGATGAGTACGTAAATTTACCACATGAAGATAAAAACAGCTATCATTACTTTATGAAAGAACAGTTGTTTGATCATCTTCCTTTTAAAGAAACTTATGTACCAAATGGGATGGCAAGTGATTTAGAAGAAGAGTGTAAGCGTTATGAAAGTATTCTAACAGCTAACCCAGTTGACTTACAGATTCTTGGAATCGGTGAAAACGGTCACATCGGATTTAACGAGCCAGGGACAGCGTTTAATTCTTCAACTAACATTGTAGAATTAACAGAGTCTACACGCCAAGCAAATCTTCGCTTCTTTGAAAAAGAAGAAGATGTGCCAACCCATGCGATTACAATGGGTATTGGAAGCATTATGAAAGCGAAACAAATTCTCCTTGTTGCTATGGGACCGAAAAAAGCAGAAGCAATTAAGGAATTATTGCAAGGTAAGTATAGCGAAGCGTGTCCTGCTACAGTATTGCAACGTCATCCGAGTGTAACTGTAATTGCCGATCCAGAAGCTCTATCTTTATGCAGTGAGGCGATTGCTGATGAACATCGACAAGTATTCACCATTTCCGATCTATTATCAGATTCAAGAGTGGGTGAAACAGCTAATTGAGGGCGGTGAATGGAAGCCGGGAGATAAAATTCCATCTGAGAATGAACTTTGTGATAAGTTCGAAGTAAGTCGCATGACAATCAGACAGGCAATTAATAACTTAGTGGAGCAAGGGTATTTATATCGAAAACGCGGAATTGGAACGTTTGTTCAACTTCCGAAAGTGGAGCAGAAGCTGCAAGGGATGACCGGATTTACAGAGGATATGCTTTCTCGCGGTATGCAACCAAGCAGCCAATTATTAAGCTTCCGCGTAGTTCCAGCTACTGCTAAAATAGCAGAGCGGCTTAGGATACAAGAGGGAGAATCGGTGTATGAAGTAAGGCGTATCCGCTTAGCTGATGACGAACCGATTGCTTTTGAGACGACATACTTGTCACCAACTCTTGTAAAAGATATTAACGAAGAAATTCTGCAACAATCCTTATACGAACATTTAGAGAAAAAATTAGGCTTTAAACTTGTTCGTGCTACCCAAGCAATTGAAGCTTCAATTGCAACGGATAATGAAGCGGAGCATCTGCATATTCCAAAGAAAGCACCTGTACTTGTAATGAGACAATGGTCATATGCAGAAAGCGAATTACCGCTAGAATACGTGAAATGTATTTATCGTGGTGATCGTTATAAGTTTATTACGAGTATTTCACGAAACAAGTGATATATTTTATTTTGTGAAATGTATTAAACTTTCGATTCATCCATTGGATATGTAGAGAAATAAAAATACGACTCATCCTTATACGGAGTGAGTCGTATTTTTATTTCGTTTGGAGTTGTAAGTTATCGCGTGTTCTACAGCGTCTTTTACAGAGTCTACGATATATTGTGCGTGCTTCTTCACTTCATCATCAGCCTGTGACATGGCAAAGCTATGGGGTGTTAAATTAAACATCGGAATATCATTGTAAGAATCACCGATGCAAGCAACTTCTTCAGGTTTTATTTGGAATTCTTGTAATAAAACGGAGATGGCGGACCCTTTGCTAACATTTGGAGGCATGACATCTAAGCATTGTTCAGCGGAGATAAAGGTACTGACTTTACCGCTAAATTTCTCATCGATTTTTTTCTGAAGTACTTGTAAATCTTCTTTCATGCCCCCGACAGAAATTTTATTAGGAAAAATTGTATCATCAATTTTTTGTAATAAATTTGGTTCTTCAACAGAAGTCATTGTAACTTGTTTCTCAAGTTCATGAATAAAGGGTGTTTTTTCCTCAATGTAATAATTATATTCGTCACTTACATAACGAAAATAAGGCTCTTCTTTTGTCATTGCTAACAAATCTGGTAAAATGCCAGAATCAAATGTCGCAGACAATAATTGTTTATTCTCATGGGTATATACGAATACACCATTTACGCTAATGCGGTGAAAGTTAGTACCAACCTCTTTCATCAAATCAGCAATTTCATTATCAAGCCTACCGGAGGCAAAACAAAGAATCACATTTTGCTCTGCGAGACTATGAAGTGCAGCAATATCTTCTTGATCAATGAAACCTCCATGTTGCATCATTGTACCATCAATATCGCTTATAAACATTTTAATCATGTTACTTTCTCCTTTCTATGTATATTTGCTCTTACATTATACGTATATAGTGCAATCATGTCTAAAATATGACTTTTTCTAAATTGGTAGATGTTTTGCATTGACGAAAAAGAAGGATGTTCTGTAACATAAAAGCAGGTTATTTAAGTACGAGGGTGGTGTTATATGAATAATTATCTAGAAATTAAAAAAGTTTTAAATAATAATGTCATCATTGCGAGCCATCAGGAGCATGAGGAAGTAGTAGTGATTGGCAAGGGGATTGGATTTGGGAAGAAAGCGAAAGATGTATTAAAAGCGGAGCAAATTGAAAAAATGTTTGTTTTAAAAAATGAACGTGACCGTGAACAATATAAGCTTTTAGTGCCACATGTGAGCGAAAAATTAATTGAACTGATGAACGATATTATGATATATATTCAAGAAAAGGCGCAGTCACCATTAAACGAGCATATTCATATTGCCTTAACAGATCATATTTCTTTTGCAATTAAACGACTGAAACAAGGCTTTACAATAGATAATCCTTTTTTAGTTGAAACAAAAATGCTGTACCCAGAAGAGTACAAAATTGCTGAAGGAGTTGTACAACTTTTAAATTCCCGTTTGCAAATTACATTGCCAGAAGGGGAAATTGGCTTTATTGCACTTCATATTTATAGTTCACTCACAAATTCTGATCTATCTTCTGTTAATCAAAACTCCCGTCTTATTGCAAAGCTTGTTTCATTAATTGAAACAAATCTACATCTTACATTAGATCCAGAAAGTATTCATTATTTACGCCTTATTCGTCATTTGCAATATGCAATTGAACGGGTGAAAAAGGGAGAAAAGGTAGAAGAAGCGCAGGGATTTGCTGATTTATTAAAAGCAGAATATCCAATCTGTTATAACTTGGCTTGGAAGCTAGTTAAGGTAATGCAAAAAGAACTACAACTTCCTGTATATGAAGCGGAGAGCGTGTATTTAACGATGCACTTGCAACGATTAGTGAAAGCGGAGCATGTGTAAAAAGACATTATATTTTGTCTAAAATGAAAACGTTAAAAAAAATGATTGAATCGCTTACAATAGTTATGTATAATTACTAATACAAAGTTATACAAATTTCGACAAACACGTTAAGGTGAGTAACGAAAACGTTTGCCTTAATTATAGTGAACTTATACGTAAACCTATTTTTGACACGTGTTACTGATTCGATCAGGCATGAGTGGAGAAAAGTTGGGAATGTAAGCTAAAGAAAGGGACATACTACCCTTTGTAAAGCTATCGTTCTATCTTTTTTTCCTCATGCCTTTTTGGCGTTTGTCGAAAAGTATCAATATAGATAAGAGAGGAAGGGTTTCCATGTTTAAGAAGATCTTTGGTGTTCTTCAAAAAGTCGGAAAAGCGCTTATGCTTCCAGTAGCGATTTTGCCGGCGGCAGGTATTTTACTTGGATTTGGTAATGCATTTCAAAATCCACAATTAACAAATCTTATTCCTGCTTTAAAAGCGGATTGGTTCGTAATGGTTGCAAAAATTATGGAACAATCTGGTGACATTATTTTCGCTAACCTTGCTTTATTATTCGCAGTTGGGGTAGCAATTGGTTTAGCAGGTGGGGACGGGGTAGCTGGTTTAGCAGCGTTCGTCGGCTACTTAATTATGAACAAAACGATGAGTGTGTTCTTAGAAGTAGACAAGCTAGTGAAAGTAACAAGTACTGGGGCTGACCCAGTTAAAATCGGTTTTGCAGATCCTGCGTATGCAAATGTATTAGGGATTCCAACGCTGCAAACAGGAGTATTTGGTGGTATTATCGTCGGGATAGTAGCGGCATATTGTTATAATAAATACTTCGACATTGAATTACCATCATATTTAGGTTTCTTTGCAGGGAAGCGTTTCGTACCGATCGCGACTGCAACATTTTCTTTAGTAGTAGGTATTATCATGTGCTTCGTTTGGCCATACATTCAAGGCGGCTTAAATGCGTTCTCCCATCAAATGATTGATGCAAATAGAACGATCGCAGCATTTATCTTTGGTTTAATTGAACGTTCATTAATTCCATTCGGATTACATCATATTTTCTATTCACCGTTTTGGTTCGAATTCGGTCAGTATACAAATGCGGCTGGCGAATTAATCCGTGGTGACCAAAAAATCTTTATGGCGCAGTTAAAAGACGGCGTAGAATTAACAGCTGGTACATTTACAACTGGTAAGTATCCGTTCATGATGTTCGGTCTTCCAGCAGCAGCTTTAGCAATGTATCATGAAGCCCGTCCAGAAAATAAAAAATTGGCAGCTGGTATTTTAGGATCTGCTGCATTAACATCTTTCCTAACAGGTATTACAGAACCACTTGAATTTTCATTCTTATTCGTAGCACCAGTATTATTCGGAATACATGCTGTATTTGCTGGTTTATCATTTATGACAATGCACATTTTAGGTGTTAAAATTGGGATGACATTCTCTGGTGGCTTAATTGACTTTATGCTATTTGGTGTCTTACCAGGTCGTACAGCATGGTGGTGGGTAATTGTTGTTGGTCTTGTACTTGCAGTAATTTACTACTTCGGATTCCGCTTTGCAATCCGCAAATGGGATTTAAAAACACCTGGTCGCGAAGTAACAACAGATACTGATGGTGCAGGAAAAGCAGAAGCAGGCGAACTGCCACGCGAAGTTTTAGCAGCGCTAGGTGGTAAAGAGAATATTGCTTCTTTAGATGCTTGTATTACACGTTTACGTGTTCAAGTTAACGAACAAAAAAATGTAAACAAAGATCGTTTGAAAGAACTTGGGGCAGCGGGAGTGCTTGAAGTAGGAAATAACATTCAAGCTATTTTCGGACCAAAATCTGACACGTTAAAGTCACAAATTCATGATATTATGTCAGGTCGCACGCCTCATATTGAAAAAGAAGAACCTGTAAAAGTAGAAGAAACTGTACAAAAAGCTGATACAAATGAAACAATTGTATCTCCAATTGAAGGAAAGCTTTTACCGATTACAGAAGTACCTGACCAAGTATTTTCAGGAAAAATGATGGGAGATGGATTTGCAATTGAGCCAACAGAAGGAACGGTAGTTTCCCCAGTTGACGGCGAGATTGTTAATGTATTCCCAACTAAACATGCAATTGGTATTCAATCTGAGGGTGGAAAAGAAATTTTAATTCACTTCGGTATTGATACTGTAAAATTAAATGGTGAAGGTTTTGAATCACTTGTAGCACAAGGTGATAAAGTGAAACAAGGACAACCGTTATTAAAAGTAGATATAGCATTTGTAAAAGAAAATGCACCATCTATTATTACACCAATTATTTTTACAAATTTACAGCAAGGACAACAAGTTGAATTGAAAAAAGAGGGGAATGTCAAGAAAGGCGAAGCCAATATTATTGACATTCAGTAAGAAATTGACGCAAAATGTTTATAATTATAATGGGCGATGTGGTTGACCGAACATCGCCCATTATATACAATAGACGGTGTAGTACTCACGTCTATACAACTAAAAAATACTGTATTTAAAGGAGATAGATTATTATGGAAAAAATCTTTAAAGTAACTAGTGACTCAGGAATTCATGCACGTCCAGCAACTCTACTTGTTAACACTGCAAGCAAATTCGGTGCTGACATTAACTTAGAATATAATGGTAAAAACGTTAACTTAAAATCAATCATGGGCGTTATGTCTTTAGGTATTCAACAAGGCGCAGAAATTAAAATCACTGCAAATGGTGATGATGCAGCTCAAGCACTAGCAGCTATCGAAGAAACTATGAAAAACGAAGGATTAGGAGAATAATGACTCTTAATATTCAAGGGATTGCTGCATCAAGTGGGATTGCTATTGCGAAGGCTTTCCGACTTGAAAATCCTGAATTTAACATTGAAAAGAAAACGATTACGAACGAAGCTGCAGAAATTGCACGCTTAGACGCTGCGCTTGAGAAAGCAAAATCAGAATTAGAAGCAATTAAAGACCATGCTTTTGCTGAGCTTGGTGCTGATAAAGCTGCTATCTTTGAAGCACATTTACTAGTACTAAATGATCCAGAACTAGTAAATCCAGTAAAAGATAAAGTAAATAGTGAAAAAATAAATGCTGAATTTGCAATGGACGAAGTTGCAACAATGTTCATTACTATGTTTGAAAACATGGATAACGAATATATGAAAGAGCGTGCAGCGGATATTCGCGACGTAACAAAACGTGTTCTTGCACATTTACTAGGCATTAACTTCTCAAATCCAAGTACAATTTCTGAAGAAGTAATCATCATTGCTGAGGATTTAACACCATCTGATACAGCACAGTTAAACCGCAAATATGCAAAAGGTTTCACAACTGATATCGGTGGACGTACATCTCACTCTGCAATTATGGCTCGTTCTATGGAAATTCCAGCTGTTGTTGGTACAAAAGTTGTTATGGAACAAATCCAAAACGGCGATATCGTAATCATCGATGGTTTAGATGGAGAAGTAATTGTAAACCCATCTGAAGAAACTCTTCGCACTTTCGAAGAAAAGAAAGCAAAATTTGAAGAACAAAAAGCTGAATGGGCGAAATTAAAAGATCAAGCGACTGTCACAAGCGACGGACATCATGTTGAGCTTGTTGCAAACATCGGAACACCAAACGATGTACAAGGTATTATTGACAATGGTGGAGAAGGTGTTGGTTTATATCGCACAGAATTCTTATACATGGGCCGTGACAATCTTCCGACAGAAGAAGAACAGTTCGAAGCGTATAAAGCAGTTCTTGAAGGTGTAAAAGAAGGTCAACCAGTTGTTGTTCGTACACTTGACATTGGTGGAGATAAAGAACTTCCATACTTACATTTACCAAAAGAAATGAATCCATTCTTAGGTTACCGTGCAATTCGCTTATGCCTTGAAGAACAAGACGTGTTCCGTACACAACTTCGCGCATTACTTCGTGCAAGCGTATATGGTAACTTAAAAATTATGTTCCCAATGATTGCAACGCTTGACGAATTCCGTCAAGCAAAAGCAATTCTATTAGAAGAGAAAGAAAGACTTGTTCAAGCTGGTACAACTGTTTCTGATGCTATTGAAGTAGGTATGATGGTAGAAATCCCCGCTTCTGCAGTATTAGCAGATCAGTTTGCAAAAGAAGTTGATTTCTTCTCTATCGGAACAAACGACTTAATCCAATACACAATGGCTGCTGACCGTATGAATGAACGTGTATCTTACCTATACCAACCGTATAATCCATCTATTTTACGTCTTGTAAAAATGGTTATCGATGCTGCTCATAAAGAAGGAAAATGGGCTGGTATGTGTGGTGAGATGGCAGGGGATTCACTTGCAATCCCACTATTACTTGGATTAGGATTAGATGAATTTAGCATGAGTGCAACATCTATTCTTCCTGCAAGAACACTACTAAGTAAGTTGTCAAAAGCAGAGATGGAAGAGTTAGCGCAAAAAGCATTAACAATGTCAACTGCTGAAGAAGTTGTTGCATTAGTTAAAAGTATCTAATAATAAAAAAAACCTGAGCCGATTGAAATCGGTCTCAGGTTTTTTTTATGCTAAATTTAGATTTGATTTTTATAACTCTGAGGCGAGAAAGAATTAAATAGCGATTGATATGATATCATTTGGGCAAACACGTAAAATACCTGTGAATTTAGTTGTGTTCATGTTATTCTTATCATCTTTATTATCTTTATCATCTCTAGTAGCTAAAGCGGAGAAAAGAGCAACGCCGTTACAGAACCCTTCAAAAATAACATTTCTGAAAGTAACGTCTCCTCTAATAGTTAAAAGAGAAATTTCTGTTCCGATTGCAACGTTTCTAAGGACATTACATACTGGTGTTCTTCTATGAAACTCTTCTTTTTCTCTTTCTCTTTCTCTTTCACGATCACGATCACGATCACGGCAATGATCATGATGACAATCTCTAAAGTCGTCACGACATCCAAAAGATCCAAACATAATTCTTCACCCCCTTCACACTTATAATGTATGTAAGTTCCATATGTGGTGACTGGACAGAGCGTTGGGCTATTTTCTTATTTTAAATGACTAGATGGGGAGTTGTTACTTAATGATGTTTGGATAAGGGTACATGGCAGAGGGAGATAGATCGCAACTTTTATTAGTTTTTTTTATTCAAGAATTGGGGTTTTATGGGGGAGTATCTCATATTTATCATCTTTGCATCAATAAGAACCTTTAGGTGAAGGCTAAGTATTCATGAATAATTGCATATATAGAAAAGGACACCTTCATTTATAACGAGGTATCCCTTACACTTTTTTACTTTTATATAAAACGATTGCATATACGGGAACAGCTAACAATAATGGCATGATAGATTGTGAGATATGTAGTCCCTCTTCTAGTTGTAGTGCTTTTTCTTTTGGAAATTGTAGCATTGTAATATTTGTGGCATCCCCAATAAAGTATAGAAGCAGTACAGTTACGGCATAGCTTAAAAATGCAATAAAGCTTCCATATGAATTCAATGAAAATCCCTCTCTTGTTATCTATTTGTTACTATTGTATCATAATTGTAACAAAAAAACACCCCTTATATTTCAAGACATAACAAGATTCGACAAAATACTGCAGTTTAAAAGATGGTCAGAGAAATGAACTGCTGTTTATATATGGGGAATATTACAAAGAAATGACATAAAAAAACGAAGGGGAGCTCCCTTCGTTTTTTTATGCTATTGTGGGACTGTTTACTTTGCCCATTCCACTACTTGTTCGACATGCATACGTGGTGCAGGATGCCCTTTTAATGTAGATTCACCAATTGTAATTAGCATGATTGGTACATAGCGAGAGGAAACATTAAATTCATCCATTAGTGCTTGTGAATTAAAACCACCGATTGCACAAGTATCCCAGCCAGTTGCCTTTGCTGCAAGCATAAGTTGCATTGCGGCTAAAGATGCATTAGAGAAGGCTGCATCTCGTGGATATTGTTCACGCTTATATGCAGATTCAATATTTTGTGTCAAACGTTCTTTTGCTTCTTCTTTCATAAACCCTTGCTCTACGATTGGACCATAAACAGAATCGATGTTTTTGTGTGCTTCTAGATCACCTAAAATAGCGACTACTGCAGAAGCATCAAGAATTTGTTGTTGATTATAAGCAATTGGGTGTAAACGGCTTTGTACATCTTCACCTTGGAAAACAAGAAATTTCCAATGTTGTAAGTTCCAAGCGGATGGTGCTTGGCCAGCTGCTTTCAAAATTTCTTGTAATTCCTCTTTTGAAATTTCCTTTTCAGGGTTGAATGCACGATTAGATGTTCGTTCATATAAAACAGTAAAGAAATCTTGCTGTGTCATAATATACCTCCAAAGTTTTATGTCGATCTGTAAAAAATTCCATATGTAAAAGTTTTTACTTACATTTTGTAAGTTGTCACTGTAAAAGAATATAATATCTTTATTTTAATTGTCAAGTTGTTGAGAATAGCATAAAAGGAGGGCATTCGTACAAACACTGTCACTCATGTAATCATACAATAAAAAGATGATTCGCAGATCAAGAAGAGATATGTAAAGTGAAGCTCCTGTCAGCGGGAGAGTTCCTCGTTCCTGCTGATGCTTAGCCCTCACTAATCGGGTTCTTTTGATAACAATCCCTTGTAGAAAAGGATAGTGAAGAATTCAGTAGAACAGGATATATGAAGTGAGTGAAGACCAGTGGTGAACATACTACATTTTTTATTAGAGAATACGGTTTTTCAAAATGTATTACAGGATCTCCATGTAAATGTACTTTATATAGAAGAAGGGTGTAATCACCAGTATACGATTGATGAGATACATCCAAAATGTATGTTTTTAGCAAGTAGTTTTGAAGAAGGAGAAAGATTATTAGAAAAAGTTCGACCGCAAATTGTGATCATATATGTGTCAAATGGTGCACAAGTAGAGTATATAAAACACATGTATAATCCAAGGAGTTCTTTTATTGTTATTTGGGATCATCCGGTGACGTCAAAATTTGTAGAGTTGCTTACAATAGGAGTGCGAAATATTGTGATAGCTCCTGTTACATCACAGGTTGTACTGGAAGAGGTAAACAAATGTCTCTATCAAATATCACTATTGCAGCAGGTGACTATTCAACAAGAGCTTCTTCAAATGATGTTTGATTTTCAAAATGATTTATTATTTATTGTAGAAGATGATGAGATCGTTGACTGTAATACGAACTTTTTGAGTTTTTTTGGATATGAAGATTTACTTTCATACCGTGAGAAACATATGGTATTTGCAGAACATTTTATCCAAGATCATGGATATTATGCAACAAAACATGATATAACTTGGCTCGATGATTCTTTAGAACAATCCAGAAAAATAAAAATGTATAATTATGAAGGCGAAGAATTTGTTTTTTTATTACGTGCGGTACCTGTGCCAGAAGATTTGTCTAGGTTTATTGTTAACTGTACAGATATTACGGAACTAGATGAATTATATCAAGAGCAAGAACAGCTTGTTGCAATTGATTCTTTAACAGAAATATACAATCGTTTGAAGTTTCAACAATTATTAGAAGAAAAATGGGATAATGAGAAACGAATGAATCACACAATGGCAATTATTCTTTTTGATATAGACGATTTAAAAAAAGTAAATGACACATATGGACATGATTTTGGTGATTTAGCATTAATTCAGTTAGCTGAACTTATGAAATCTAAAATAGCACCCCAGCATATTTTTGCAAGGTGGGGTGGTGAGAAATTTATTATATTAGTAATAAATACAACGGAAAAAGAGGCTTTTCAAGTTGCTGAATCATTACGATTTTTTATTGAAACAAAACAATTTTCTAGTATTTCAAAATTAACCGCGAGTTTTGGAGTTGCTTTATATGAGCAAGGAATTACAAAAGAAGAATTGATGCAACGAGCGGATATTGCATTATATGAAGCGAAAAAAAATGGAAAAAACCAAGTACGTTTATATAGAAAAGAAAAAATGTAACTTTTTCGCAACAAAGTGTTGCGATTTTTTTCTGTTGTCTGATAATAGAAAGAGGGGGACCATTTATAATAAAATAACTGCGGAGGTTTGTTAATGACAAAAAGATTAATTATTATGGTCTTGAGTTTCTGTATAGTATGCGGGAGTGTGTATTACTTTTTTTCTATACCAAAGAAGGAGGAAATAGCAACTCCTAAGGTAACGCCTTCTGTTGATTCTGCGTTACATGATAAATCGGAAGAAAAAGAGGGACGGCCAATTGATTATGCCAGTGTGGCACAAAAGTTAGATCAATATTTAAAAGATAAAAATTTCAATGGAACAGTTCTTGTCACGGATAAAGATCATGTTGTGTTGAATAAAGGATATGGGTACGCAGATGTTCAAAATAAAATTGAAAATACGCCACAAACAAAATATCGTATCGGTTCAATTACTAAGACTGTTGTGGCAACATCGATTTTACAGCTGCAAGAGCAGGGGAAGTTAAATATTCAGGATAATGTAAATAAATATATCCCTTCATTCCCGGCAGATAAAAATATTACATTATATCATCTTCTGACACATACTTCTGGTTTACCAGGGAAGGGAAAGGGGAAAGTGAATGCTGCATCCCATTTGAATTTAGTTACTTGGATTGGAAAGCAACAAGTAGCTTTTCCGCCAGGAACTGGTTGGGAATACACTGATTATAATTATATGGTGTTGGCTTACATTATAGAAAATATATCTAAAAAGCCTTTAGGAGAATACATAAAGGAGAATATTTTTGCACGAGCAGAAATGTATGAATCAGGCATGGGGAATATGGTGCCAGGAGATCAACATTTTACTAAAGGATATAAAAAGAAAGATAATGTACTTGTACCTGCACCAAAATTGGCAATGGATTGGTTATACGGCTGTGGTGAGATGTATACTACAGTTGGAGATATGAAGAAGTTGGATGAAGCAATTATAAATGGAAAACTTCTTTCACAACAAAGTATCCAAGCAATGTTTACACCTTCACCAGCACGAAAATATGCATTTAGTTTTTATATTTATCCTGATTATTTTCATAATCATGGTGTACTTTCTGGCTGGAATACATTTAATAATTTCAATAAGGATAAGAGAACATTTGTTATTTTATTCTCAAATGTACAAAATGGCGTGGATGATGATTTTAATAAGGAATTTCGAAAGATGGTCAGCGACTTAATAGAGCAAAGGGGATGAGTAGATGAAACAAGTAATTTCATCAATTGGTTTTATTGGCATAGGTGTTATGGGGAAAAGTATGGTGCATCATTTATTAAAAAGTGGTTATACAGTATATGTGTACAACCGTACGAAAGAAAAAGCAACTTCTTTATTAAAAGAAGGAGCAAATTGGTGTGATTCACCAAAAGAATTGGTAAAGAATGTAGATGTTGTTATGACGATGGTAGGATATCCGCATGATGTAGAGGAAGTCTATTTTGGAACAGAAGGAATTCTCGAACATGCAAATGAAGGAACAATTGCAATTGATTTTACAACATCTACACCTACGCTAGCGAAACGTATATATGAAGCTGGAAAAATAAAGAATGTATATACGCTAGATGCGCCGGTATCGGGAGGAGATATTGGAGCAAAAGAAGGTAGACTTGCCATTATGATTGGTGGAGATCAAGAAGTATATGAAGTTTGTTTACCTTTATTTGAGAAACTAGGGAAAAACATTCAACTACAGGGCCCGGCAGGAAGTGGGCAGCATACAAAAATGTGTAATCAAATTGCAATCGCTTCTAATATGATAGGAGTTTGTGAAGCGGTAGCATATGCAAAGAAAGCAGGTTTAGATCCAGATAAAGTATTACAAAGTATTTCAACTGGAGCAGCCGGTAGTTGGTCATTAAGTAATTTAGCTCCACGTATGTTAAAAGAGGATTTTGCACCAGGATTTTATGTGAAACATTTTATGAAGGATATGAAAATTGCATTAGATGAGGCTGAAAAATTAGAATTACCTGTACCGGGTTTAACTCTTGCGAAAGATTTATATGAACAACTAGTAGAATCGGGAGAGGAAGACAGTGGAACACAAGTATTATATAAAAAATATATAGGGGGAGGAATATGATGAATTTAGAAAAATTTGATGGAATGGTTGATGCTGTGCAACGTACAATTTGTATGCCGATTAATGATAAGCAACAAGCGGCATTTAAACAAAAGTATGATTTTGAGCCAACATTTGAATATGGGCGTGATGAAAATGGTCATTATGTTATTCGAACAGCAAAAAAGATGCTAGAAGAAATGGAATTTTATTTAGCTTTAAAGTATGACCGTGAAGGTATCGATTTATATATGCATGCTGAAATTGATGGGGTATGTTATGTATCTGTTAGCTACGGAGAAGATGCTCTTCATTTACAAGAACTGTTCCATTTTTTGGAATTAAATAAATAAAAAATAAAAAAGTCCTCACTTGAGGACTTTTTTATTTTTAACATATTTTTCGGGAAAATTGGAAGCTAATTTTGACAAAGGCAGGTTATATTAAAGTAGATGTATGGTGGGGATATAATAATGGAATTATAAGCTAGAAGCACGGCGAGAGCGTTCGATTGGAAATGGAATGATCTGAGCCATATGATTGCGACTAAATTGCTTTGTACGAGCGTGACGTAATATATATAATGCAAAGAGAATAGCGACAGGAATAGCACCGTACAAACCAAAAAGTAAAGCGCTTACAGAGGATGCTACAAAACCGAAGATACCAATCTCTAATTCCTCCATAATTGCTCCGAGAATAGCAGGAATAGCCCCACAAGTAACCCCAAGTATAAGTGCTATAATTAAATTCATGTTCTTCCCCCTCTTTTTGCAGTTTTTTCACTTCATTTTCTATTATTTGTATTATATCACAATTTAAACAGAATTTTCAGAAAAAATTCAAAAAATGTTCAAAAAATGTTCAAATTTTATTGAGAAACATACTTGATAAAGTGAAAAATAAAAAAACGAGGTAGACATCAGTCATCTTTAATGATGAATTTACATCCATCAGGAGATATTACAAAGCAAGAGAAAATAAAAAAGCAGGCTTATTTCATATTTGTGAAATAAGCCTGTTCCATAGGAGGATGTATATATGTAGAGTGAATAAAAGGATGGAAAAGGGGATCCAGTACCTTTTATTCAACTAACTACCTTAGTAAATAGGAACCCAGCCTTCCGTTGTAACAAAAATACGAATGGCTACAACTTGGCGATCATCTTGTAAAGTAAAATAGTGTCTTGTATTTTCAGGTACAGAGATTAAATCACCAGGCTCAAGCTCAACATCGAAGAAACGATCATCTTTACCCTGGATGGCAAAAATACCATGCCCACTGACAATAAAGCGTACCTCATCGTCAGTATGATGATGCTCTTGTTTAAAGTTAATTAATAACTCATCAAGGCTAGGCGTTGCATTTGATAGGCAAATAACATCTTGTGCTTTATAGCCTCGACGTTCTGAAACATCAGCAATTTCATTGGAGAATACTGTTAAAACCTCTTTTTTGTTTTCATCAGTTAAGGAGTAATTTTCTTCTAAATGAGCAGGAAGTTTTGAAATATCCCATTTCTCATATAAAACGCCTTCTCCTTGTAAAAATTGCTGCACTTCCACTTCATTTTCAATACGGGTATTTATTTCATGAATACGAATTTGCGCCATGGGAAACGCCTCCTTGAATTGATAATAGTTTTATATGAAATTGGAATAAAAACTCATATGCTTCTAGTCTTTTCTTTGCGTCAAAGCTATCTTTTCCCCAAACTGTAATACCATGGTTGCGAATTAGTATGGCTCCAGCGTCACCATGAATATGTTTTCGGAAATCTTCTCCCAACGTTGGAATATGGGCATGATTTTCAATAATCGGAATTTTGATAGAGGCCCCTTCTTCCCATATATTAAGAGCTTTAATGATTTCTTGATTAGAAAATGAAACTTCTTTGTTGTATACGTTTGTAATTACATTGTTATCAATTGTATGGACATGTAAGACACATCCAGCTTCTGTATGATTGTAAATATGAGTATGCAGCAATGTTTCTGCTGAAGGACGTAAATCGGTTTCTAAAACAGCCTTTCCAGTATGATCAACTAATAGAAAATCATCAGGTGTAGTTTTCGTTTTATCTCTTCCACTTGCTGTAATAAGAAAGGTAGTTGGAGCATTGTTTACTTTTATTGAAATGTTTCCGCTTGTAGCAGGAAACCAGTTACGATCCGTTAATTCTTTCTTTAGTTTACTCAATTCTTCCCATTGGCGAAAAAGTTGTTTCATTTTATCACCTCCAACAATTGCTTAATTTCTGTCTGTATGTCATAAAACGTTTCAAATGCCGTATAGGAAATTTGATATTCTCGGCATTTTGTAATGAGAAAATCACGAGCGAATACTTTATCAGCAAGTTTCGCAGCTTGTAAATCTGTAATTGAATCTCCAATTACAATATTAAAATCACCGTTTGAACTTAATTGATGAATCAGTGTCGATTTACAAAGACCGCATTTGTTTTTACAATCTTCATCACACGGATGGGGCCAGTTTACCTGAATTGTTTCCCCCGAAAAATCAGTCGTATTACAATAAATATGATCTGGGTTGATTAATCCTTTGAGGAGAGGGTAGACGAAAAAATCCATTCCTCCGGATATAATATGAAGTGAAATCTGATTTATTTGGACAAATTGTGCAAACTCTGAGAATCCAGCTCGAATCACCGCTGTTTCTTTTATAAAAGTGGTGATGTCATTTTGTAAGCTTGTAGGTAAAAGGGAAAACATCTCTCCAACACCTTCTTGAATAGAAAGTTCTTGTGATAGAATTTTTTGTTTAATCGTTTCAGCTTCTGGTGGAGCGAATTTCTCCATAATAGCAACGATATTATCATTGTTCGTAATCGTACCATCGAAGTCACAAAAAATTTGAAGACTCATAGTGTCACCTTGTGAGATGGATTTCCCCATAATTGCAGTGCAACATGTAAATCAGTGTTACCTGCTTCATGCAATGGTGTTCCTTGCAAAGTAGCATCAATCGCTGCTCGAAATGCTTTTCCACCGCCTTGTGCCCCAGCTGGATGACCATGAATACCACCACCTGCATTAATGACAACATCCTTGCCAAAATCACTAAGGATAAATGGAACAAAACCAGGGTGAATACCGGCCGATGGAACAGGGAAGCTTCGTTTTAAAGACGGATCTTTTTCAATTAGTTCATTTGTAATAAGAAGAGCTTCTTTTTTTTCTAATGCAACACTGCCGTATGGTGATGGAAATAAAGAGAAATCTGCACCAGTATAACGAAGCAGCTTTCCGAGTAGTAATGGATAAGAAAATCCATATAATTCCGATGAAGCGTATGCGCCGCTTACAGCAGGATGTGCCATAATTGGAATAGGTATATCATCGTCCTCAGCAAGTGATTGCAGTACATCTAATCCATATGAGAATACATTGAATAGAAGAATATCTGCACCGGCTGAGGCAGCGCGTTTTGCATTTTCTTTAAGATCATAGGTACGACCCGTTAAATTTACTGCATATAAAGTCTTATGACCGTATGTTTCGTATACGGACTGTAATACTTCTTTTCCAGCAGAAATTCGTTTTGTGAGCGGTGTTAATAAGTTTTCAAATAAGATTTCATCATCTTTTACAATATCTACACCACCAATTGCTTGATCGCGCAGTTGGGTTTTTAAATATCCTATATTGCGACCGATCATTCCCTTGAAAATACTCATCAGAAGTGGACGATCGTGAATATGTAAGAGATTTCGTATTCCCTCAATGCCAAATTTAGGACCAGGGAAATGTTCTTTTAAGTCATCTGAAATTGTTAAATCAATTAGTTTAACTTCGCCATCTAGCGATAATTTTCCAAATGCTGTTGTTAAAATAGCCGGTAAATCCGGGCTGAAATTTACTGATGGATAATGAATTTTAATGAGTCCACGTATTACTTTTTTTCCAAGATACGTATTTACACGCTCTTGCTCTTCCAACTCTTCGACATGAATGACGTTGCCTTTATGTTGTTTTAATTGTTCTTGTAATAAGTGTGGCAGATGAGTCCATGAACCAATTGTCAAACCGAGAGCGATTTGCTCTGCTTTTTGGTTTAAATGAAGAGAATCATCATGGATTAAATAGGTTGCTGTTATTCCGCTCATTTTCATAACCTCCTAGTTAAATAAAAAAACCTCTCAGCTAAGGAGAGGTTTTTTTACAACCAGCTCCTTATCTGTCAGCGTAACGCTGCGAGAATTAGCACCGTGCCTACAATTGTAGATCGGTTGCCGGGTTTCGTCGGGCTCGTCCCTCCACCTGCTCTTGATAAGAAGTATTTTGAAATGTTTTAATTTTTACGATATCTGAATTTTGACAGAGTTTTTTTACGATGTCAACGGTTTTTTGAAAATTTTCAATTTATCGATTCGTTGAATAGCTTCCTGTAGTCGCTCTTCTGTATGTAATAATCCAACACGAACGTAGCCTTCGCCATGTTTCCCGAACCCAATTCCAGGTGCAACTGCTACGTGCGCTTGTTCTAACAATAAGTCAGTAAATTGTTCCGATGTATAACCATTAGGAACGGGAAGCCATGCAAAAAATGATCCATTTGGTGCGAGAACATCCCAGCCAATCGAACAACAAGCTGTAATAAGTGTATTTCTTCGTGATTCATAGCGTTCAACAAGTTCATTCACACAAGTTTGTGAACTTAATAGCGCCTCACAAGCTGCCTCTTGTACAGCACCAAAAATGCTGACGTACATATGGTCTTGCAATACATTGATTGTTTCAATGACACTTTCGTTACCAATAGCAAAGGCGATTCGCCAACCAGCCATATTAAATGTTTTTGACAATGTATAAATCTCAATGCCAACATCTTTTGCACCGTTTGCTTGTAAGAAGCTCGTTGGTTTGTTGCCGTCAAAGCCAATTGCACCATAAGCAAAATCATGCACGACTAAAATATCGTGTTTATTGGCAAAGGAAATTGTTTCTTCAAAAAACTCTCTTGATGCAGTAGCACCAGTCGGGTTATTAGGGTAGTTTAAAAACATTAATTTTGATTGTTTGGCAATAGATTCATCAATTTTTGCATAGTCTGGTAAAAAATTATTTTCTGCTAATAATGGCATTGTTTCAAAGGTTGCTTTTGCTAAAGCGACACCTGATAAATAGTCAGGGTATCCTGGATCGGGTACCAGAATTGTATCATCCGGGTTTGTGAAACAAAGCGGTAATTCAACAAGCCCTGCTTTTCCGCCAAATAAAATAGCTACTTCTGTTTTAGGGTTTACTTTGACTCCGTATTCACGTTCATAGAACGCCGCAAAGGCTTTTTTTAAGCTTTCATGCCCGCGAAATGGTGGATACTTATGGTGAACTGTTTTTTCTGCTGCATGTTGTAAAGCTGTTACGATATGCGGCGGTGTTGGTTGATCTGGATTGCCTTGTCCTAGATTGATAACATCATGACCTGCTTCCACCACTTTGTTAACTTTTGCAACAAGTGAAGCGAAAAACTGTGTTGGTAAGGATGTTACAACCCTGGAAGGTTGAAAATGTTTCATACTTTCCACCTCTTTTGAAAGTTGTTACAATTCTAGTGACAAATAATATAGCCTTTCCAAGTTTTTGTAAAGGGAAAATTGAAAATGAGGTGGATAAAATGAAAATCGCATGTATTCAAATGGATATTGCTTTTGGTGATGTGAAAATAAATATTGGAAATGCAAAGAAAAAAATAGAAGAAGCGATGCAAGGAACACCAGATATTATCGTATTACCTGAACTTTGGACGACTGGTTATGATTTAGAAAGACTTCCGGAAATTGCAGATGGAGATGGGATCCAAACAAAACAGATTCTTTCAGAATGGGCACAGAAATATGATGTAAATATTGTCGGTGGTTCCATTGCGAAGCAAACAGAGCACGGTGTTACAAATACGATGTATATAGTGAATCGTGAGGGGAGACTGCAAAATGAGTATAGCAAGGTCCATTTGTTCCAGTTGATGAATGAACATAACTATTTAATAGGGGGGAGTGAAACAGGAGAATTTACATTGGATGGTGTACAGTGTGGTGGTGTGATTTGTTATGATATTCGTTTTCCAGAATGGATGCGTGTTTATACTGTAAGAGGGGTAAATGTGTTATTCGTTGTAGCAGAATGGCCGCTTGTTCGCTTAGCTCATTGGCGTTTACTCCTTCAAGCAAGAGCGGTTGAAAATCAATGTTATGTGGTTGCGTGTAATAGAGCAGGAGAGGATCCACATAATGTGTTTGCTGGACATTCTCTTATTGTTGATCCATGGGGGGAAATTGTAGTAGAAGCAGGAGAAGAAGAATCAATTTTGCATGGGAAGCTAAACTTAGAAAAAGTTAAAGAAGTGCGTAAGGGAATTCCTGTATTTGCCGATCGACGTCCAGAATTATATAAATAAAAATATTGACAAATGATTTTTATTCTTGTTATAGTCTGTAGCAGAAAGTTAAAAATTCAAATAAATCATGCAACTCTTATCAAGAGCAGGTGGAGGGATTTGGCCCGATGAAACCCAGCAACCGACCGTAATACCATTGCGAGATGGGGCGCTTATGCGCCAAAAAGGCACGGTGCTAATTCCAGCAGAAAGAATAGCTTTCTGACAGATAAGAGGGGAGAAGATAAACTTCAAACCTCTTTCTTCATGGGAAGAGGTTTTTCTTATGATGAAAAGCCTCTGCATTAAAAAAGGGGGATAAGAAAATGGGATATCGTTCATTAACAATAGAAACAGCAGCTCAGTATGTAAAAGAGCATGGATACTTTAGGACAGACGCAAAGCTAACTTGTCATGAAATAGGAGATGGGAACTTGAATTATGTATTCAGGGTCCATGATGGAGAAAGCGGCCTTATCGTAAAACAGGCTCTTCCATATGCAAAAGTCGTTGGAGAAAGCTGGCCACTTTCGGTAAGAAGGGCCACGATTGAAAGTCAAGCATTGCAAGTTTTTGCAAAATACGTACCAGAATATGTACCAAAAGTATATGGTCATGATGAAGAATTAGCTGTGACAGTAATGGAGGATTTATCGGCTTTTACAATTACTCGTAAAGGATTGGTTGAAGGGGAAGAATATCCGCTTTTATCTCAGCATATTGGGCGCTTCTTAGCACATGTTTTGTTTTATACGTCAGATTTTGGCCTACTAGCAGAAGAGAAAAGGGTGTTAGACGGAAAGTTTGTAAATCCTGATCTTTGTAAAATTACAGAAGATCTTGTGTTTACAGATCCGTTTGGAAACTATGAAACAAACGATTATGAGAAAGAATTGCAACCTGTCTTAGATGAACTTTGGTGTGATAAGAAATTAAAATTACAGGTAGCACAGTATAAATATAAATTTTTAACGAGAAAAGAAGCGTTAATTCATGGTGATTTACATACAGGTAGTATTTTTTCATCATCTTCTGAAACGAAGGTAATTGATCCGGAGTTTGCAACATTTGGACCTCTTGGATTTGACCTTGGTCAATTTATTGCAAATTTATTGTTGAATGCACTAGCAAGGGAAGACGAGAAACGAGATATTTTATTCTATCATATTGAAAAAACATGGAGTGATTTTGTAGAAGTATTCACGAAGCTATGGCTATTAGAAGGGATAGAACCGTATACAAAGGAGAAACAATGGCTTGCAATTGTGCTACAAAATATTTTTGCTGACGCAGTTGGATTTGCTGGTTGTGAAATCATTCGTCGAACAATTGGATTAGCACATGTAGTAGATTTAGATGGGATTAAGAATAAAAGTCGAAGAATTCAAGCAAAAAAACAAGCGTTATACTTAGGAAGAGAATTACTATTACATGAAGCAACAAATGCAGATGTTCGTGTGTTTCAAACAATATTTCGATATATTGTTTCTGGAGAGGAGGCAAGAGTATGAGCACAACAGTTGCTGTTCCGCGTTCTGTAAGTTGGAAGGGAGATTCTATTACTTTATTAAATCAAACGAGATTACCACATGTTGTAGAATATAAAACATTGAATAGTATTGAAGATGTATGGAAAAGTATCGTTATGTTAGAAGTACGCGGGGCACCTGCAATTGGTATTACAGCTGCTTTTGGTTTAGCGCTTGCAGCAAAAAAATATAATGCTATGAATATCACTGAGTTTAAAAAAAATTTCAAACGCGATTGTGATTATTTAGCAACCGCACGTCCGACAGCTGTTAATTTATTTTGGGCAATTGATCGTATGAGTAGCTCTATTAAGGAAGCAACAACAATTAAAGAATCGAGAAAAATGTTGGAAGAGGAAGCACTTAAAATTCAGCAAGAAGATGAAAATGTGTGCCGTAGTATTGGGGAACATGCTTTAACTAGATTTAAAGATGGAGATCATATTTTAACGATTTGTAACGCTGGAAGTATTGCTACGGCTCGTTATGGAACAGCACTAGCTCCGTTTTATATTGGAAAGGAGCGTGGGATAAGCTTACATGCTTATGCATGTGAGACAAGACCTGTCTTGCAAGGAGCGCGTCTTACTACATGGGAATTGCAACAAGCTGGTGTTGATGTAACACTCATTACAGACAATATGGCAGCTCATGTGATCCGAAGAAAACATATTACTGCTATAATTGTAGGGGCAGATCGAATTGTCGCGAACGGTGATACAGCAAATAAAATAGGAACCTTGAATTTAGCTATAGTAGCAAAGTATTTTCATATTCCTTTCTATGTTGCTGCTCCACTTTCTACATTTGATATTACGAAGAAAACGGGTGCTGAAATTGTGATTGAAGAACGTGACGAATCTGAAGTTACAAAGATTTTTGGAAAACAAATTGCTCCAAAGGGCGTCAATGTTTATAATCCTGCATTTGATATAACTCCTCATGATCTTATTACGGGAATTATTACTGAAAAGGGAATTCTACAAGGGGATTATGCAGTAGAGATTGCTTTATTATTTGAAAAACAAGCTAATATATAGTAGCTTGTTTTTTTATTGCCAAATTTCCTTTCTTTTGCTTATTTATGTAAAAGAAAGGAGGGGAAGTAGATGGAGGAATGGATATCTATGATCGGTAATGTTGGATTTCCAATCGTTGTGACGTTATATTTACTGCATCGTATTGAAAGTAAATTAGATGGTGTAATTGTTGCAATTGAGAAATTACCACAACAGATGACAAGATATGAAGCTCCGCATGAAACGAAGTGAGGGAAAAGGCTTATGCTTTCAAGAAGCATAAGCCTTTTTTTGCAATCAAAAAAGAGCTACTGTGATGTATAGCCGCCATCTATAACAACAGCCTGACCAGTTACTCCTTTTGTTTTCTCACTTGCTAAAAATAAAGCATAACTAGCAATTTCTTCTACAGCAAGCAATCGTTTTTGTGGTACGAGTGGATAAATAACGTCTTCTAATACACGCTCTAGTGGAACATTTCTTGTTGCTGCTAAATCTTGGAGTTGGTTTCGAACCAGTGGTGTGTCCACATAACCTGGGCAGAGAGCATTTACTGTAATCCCATGGGTAGCTCCCTCTAACGCGGCAACCTTTGTTAAACCAATTACGCCGTGTTTCGCACTATTATAGGCAGCTTTCCCGGCAAATCCGACAAGTCCGTTAATAGAGGCAACATTAATAATCCGCCCATACTTTTGTTTTTTCATAATTGGAAAAGTATGTTTTATGGCAATGAACGGTGCGATCTGCATAATTTTAATAAGAAGTTCAAACTTGTCGGTTGGAAATTCTTCAATTGGTGAGACATGTTGCATACCAGCATTATTTATTAATACATCAAGTGAGCCGAATTTAGTAATAGTTTCAGAAATCGCTTCGGATATTTCTTGCTCAGATGTCACATCGCATCTTAGACCGATTGCCTCATATCCTTCCTTGCGTAACTGTTCAGCAGCTTCTTTTGCACGATCTTCAAGACGATCACTAATCACCACTTTTGCTCCTTCTTTTGCAAATGCATTTCCCATTTCATAACCAATACCACTTGCAGCACCTGTTAAAAAGACGACACGATTTGTAACCATGATGAGAGCACTCCTTTATATATAAGATTTACCTTATTGCTCTATTTAGAGGGAATGTAATGAAAATCCTGCAAAGATTTAGAAAAATATACTGGGCTATCTTGTTTTGCAAAATAGCTTTTGCTATACTATTTTGTAAAGCAAGATACTTATGCTTATCTATCTTGTAAAACAAGATAGAGGGAGGATTTGAATTATGTCGACAAGTCAAATGCTGAAAGGGATTTTAGAAGGCTGTCTCCTTGCAATTATTTCTGAAGGAGAGATATACGGATACGAAATGAGTGAAAAACTAGCTAAGTATGGTTTTACTATGGCAAGTGAAGGAAGTATTTATCCATTATTAATACGGATGCAAAAGGAAGGGCTAATTACGAGCGTAATGAAAGAATCTTCAACTGGTCCGAAGCGAAAATATTACACATTAACAGAAAAAGGTGAAGATGCACTTGATGAATTTATGGAACGCTGGGAAGTGATGCAAAGCAGTGTAGAACGTTTACTAAAAGGAAAGGGGAGAAGATGATAATGCACGTTTCTAAAGAAGGAGAAAAGTTTTTAATAGATATGAAAGTGTATTTGTTAACAAAAGGAATGAAGGAAGAAGATATAAATGCATTTTTAGAAGATGCAGAGCTTCATTTAATTGAAGGAGAGAAACGGGGGAAGAGGGTAAGGGATATTTTTGGAGATTCGCCGAAAGAGTATGCAGATGAATTGGCGAAAGAAATGGAGACAGATAAAGGAGGGAGTATAAGGAGCATTCTGGGGATGATGATTGGGGTTGGTGGATATTGGTTACTAACTAATATTTTGTTTAATAATCCAAATCATCAATTTGCATTAACAAATGTACAATTAATTGGATATCCAATCGTTTTAATGATTACTATTATTGGGACAATTATTGCATTTCGGATGTCGTCTTTCAAAAGCAAATTAAAAGAATTTGGGATTATTTATGCAATAGTGATGATTCCAATTGTATTACTAGTGTTATTAATGTTTGTTAATAAATGGTATGGAACTCCTGTCTTACAATTGTCTACTATGCAAAGCTATATACTAGCTGCAATTATCTTTTTACTACTTATTATTGGCGAAGTATATGCACTTGGCTGGATTGGAATCTTTGTGTTAATTGTTCCATTATCAATTATGTTTGCATTTAAAGAGTTAGGAAAACAAAATCCATACTGGGGAGTGATAGAAGTTTTACTTATGTATGCTAGTTTATATGGATTATTGAGGTGGTCTATGAAAATAGAAGAGCGAAAAAGTGTCAATTAGGGGTATAAGGAAAAAGGCTGCTTTGGGTACATGCGGAAATATCTCCAAAGAAATAGTATACAGGGGTCTTGAGTGAGAGCTGTTTTCTGTGCAGCCAATATATGATTTTAAACAGTAATAGTATTGTTACTGTTTTTTTGTGTGTAATAAAGGGCTTTGCAAAGCGAGATTTTTCTGTTCACTTGTTAATAAAGATTCAATGTGTACTTTGTCAGGACGAGGAACAATTGGATACATGAGATTACTTGAAGAAGGGTGGTGTTCAGATCCGTTTGGAGAATGCGGATCTGCATGGGTAAGCTTTCCGTTAATCCGCCTTGTAAATAAAATATGCCCCATTTCATGTGCAAGTGTATATATATTTTTCATAGGAGAAGCAGCGTTAGTAAGGATGATATAACCTGTAAGGATTTGGTTTATAACAAATGAATAGGCACATGCAATGACGGATTGTTCTTTAAAGTAATTACTTCCGATATAACAAATATAAATATCACAATCGGGAACTTCTGATGAACAGGTGTTAAAAAAGGAAGAAACTTTAGGCTGGTTTCGGACAGAATCCATATAGCTAATTTCACCATCATGAAATTTAAATGCTTCATTTAGTATAATGACATCTTTAATTTGAAATGAAATGGGGTGCCATATTGATTCAGCGATTGCTAAGTCTTTGGCGATACGGTGGTCCTTAATATCGGAGCCTGGGGCAATGCAAATACATATATTTACGTACGGATCCATTAGAAACACCTCAAATGGAAAATAGTTTATTAATATATTATGTGAAAGGAAACGATTGTGTATGGATATAATCCTTATAAATTAGGTGTATTTTGATGGGTTGGAATTGCTGGAAAAATATTGTATACAACGTGTTTTATCCTATGTTAACAGGAAGTAAGACTCTACCTAAAGAAATAAGGTGGGAGAACCGTTTGGAAAAGTCCGATTGATAATGAGTGATTAAAATTTTCTTTTGTGGATAGCTGTGTTTTTAACTGAGAAGATACAAATGAATGAATAATATGGATATAAGAATAAGTGGAAGAAGTCGGAAAATATTCATAGTTTAATTAAATTATATGTTATTCATTCTGATATAGTAAAAGAAAAGGGGGAGAATATATGTACACATTAAAAATTGTGTCAGATCGAGAAGCCGTTTATCAGTTTGCGAGTTATGTAAGAGTGGTACAAGGGGTAGAGGATGTATATGTGGAGGTTGGAGAAACCTTATATGAACATCCACTTATGAAATTTTATGTACATGTAATGATTAAAGAGACATATGAAAAGCAAAAGGCATTACAAGAAATCTCTCGATTAGTAGAATTAGGACGTTTTACATATGTTCATTATAGAAATGAAGAGATTGAAAAGGCATTTGAAGCAGTTAAATATGAAAGTTTTCGAAAATAAAAGTAATGAAAAGGGAGCGAATGCTCCCTTTTTTTGCTAGTAGGAATATTTTTTTCATCACACAAAAAAATAAGAAAGTTTGCTATGATAAGGAAGGATGAGGAAAGGAGAGGTTTGCAATGGGGTATATTGAAGAATTAAGAAAATCAGTCGGTACAAGGCCGTTAATTCTTGTAGGATCGGCAGTAATTGTTTTAAATGAAAAACAAGAAGTATTGCTTCAATATCGTTCGGATACATATGATTGGGGTGTACCAGGTGGTGCAATGGAGTTAGGTGAAACAACGGAAGAAACGGCTCGGCGAGAGTTCTTTGAAGAAACAGGATTAGAAGTGAAGACGTTGCAATTTCTTGGTGTTCTTTCTGGGAAAGATGTATATTATCGCTATCCAAATGGGGATGAAATTTATAATGTGATTCATCTATACCAAGCGCATCATATAAGTGGTGAAATAGAGCTTGATGAAGAAAGTCTGGATCTTAAGTATTTTCCAGCTGAAAAATTACCTAATTTAAATAAAACAACAGAGAAAATTTTGCAAAAATTTTTATACGCATTGACCGAATAGAGAGGAAGATTCTCTCTATTTTTATTATATTAAATTTTTTGATTTTTCTGGTATGTTTGTAGTATGATAAATTTAGATATACATCTTATGTTATTCCATCCAAAAACTTACTAGGGTACATAAGAGAGGGGCAAGTGCAAGATGCATAATGTGGTCATTACAGCTGCAGTTCGTTCGCCAATTGGAACTTTTGGGGGAGCGCTAAAAAATGTAACACCAGTAGAATTAGTTGTTCCTGTACTTCAAGAAGCTGTTAAAAGAGGTGGAGTAGAACCTCATGAAGTGGATGAAGTCATTTTAGGACATTGTATTCAAAGAACAGATGAAGCAAATACAGCGCGAACAGCTGCATTAGCAGCAGGATTTCCAGAAACGGTTACAGGTTATACGATTCAGCGTCAATGTTCTTCAGGTATGCAAGCGATTATGTCAGCAGCAATGCAAATTCAGTTAGGTGTAAGTGAGGTTGTTATTGCGGGTGGAGTAGAAGCGATGAGCTCAAGTCCTTATGCATTAAAACAACACCGATGGGGACAGCGTCTTCAACATGGAGAGATTCGTGATACGGTGTGGGAAGTTTTAGAAGATCCAATCCACCATATTATGATGGGGGAAACAGCGGAAAATTTAGTTGAGCAATATGAAATTACAAGAGAGGAACAAGATGAAGTTGCGTTGCGTAGTCATCAATTAGCTCTTCAGGCAATTGAATCAGGTTATTTTGATGATCAAATTGTTCCTATTATAATAAAAGAGCGTAGAAAAGAAGTAGTATTTTCAAAAGATGAACATCCACGTGCAGATATTACAGCTGAAAAATTGGCGGGGTTAAAGCCAGCATTTCGTAAAGGTGGATCAGTAACTGCAGGGAATGCATCAGGTATTAATGATGGAAGTGCGGTTTTAGTATTAATGAGTGAAGAAAAGGCTAGGGAGAAAGGCTTACAACCATTAGCTAGAATCGTTGGTTATTCTGTAGCTGGGGTAGATCCGAAAATTATGGGGATTGGTCCAGCACCAGCAATTCGTAAAGGTTTAGAGAAAGTAAATTGGTTATTAGAAGATGCTGATTTATTAGAAATCAATGAAGCCTTTGCGGCACAATACTTAGCGGTTGAGAAGGAACTGGGCTTAAACCGTGAGAAAGTAAATGTCAACGGAAGTGGTGTTGGACTTGGGCATCCAATTGGTTGTACAGGTGCACGTATTACGGTAAGTTTAATTCACGAATTAAAAAGAAGAGGTTTAGAAAAAGGAATTGCATCCCTTTGTGTCGGTGGTGGCATTGGGGTAGCGTTATTTATAGAAGCACTATAAAAAAGAAGAGGCAGCTTGCTGCTTCTTCTTTTTTGGATATCAACGAGCAATATTATCTTTTGCTTTATGATTGGAACAAATGATGAAACAAGCGATCTCGATTCTCGAAAAAGAGTTTCATCGTTTGATAATGCTCAGTTTCCTCTAGGGTTGTTTCAGTGATTCCTTCTTGTGAGAACGAATATATACTCGACTCTGGATAGGCCATCAAAATAGGAGAGTGGGTAGCGATAATGAATTGTGCTCCTTGTTCTGCTAACTCGTGCATACGAATTAGCATAGAAAGCTGTCTCATTGGAGATAAAGCTGCTTCAGGCTCGTCTAAAATGTATAAGCTTTGTCCTGAAAAGCGATTCATAAATAAAGAAAAGAATGATTCACCATGAGATTGATCATGTAGGGATATACCTCCGTATGAATCGATGATCTTATTCCCTAAAGCTGCATCCTCATTTGTGTCAATCTTATCAATGTAAGAAGCAACGTTATAAAACGACTCCGCGCGTAGAAAGAATCCATCTTTTGGTGCAACAAAGCTTTTTGCTACTCGAATATATTTGTGTAAGGGTGAGTGCGAATCATGAGTAGCAAAACGAAAATTTTTTGTTCCACCTTCTGCATTAAACCCTAAAGCGATGGCTAAGGCTTCTAACAATGTAGATTTCCCAGTTCCGTTCTCTCCAATAATAAATGTGACATTAGGGTGGAAATCGAGTGATTGTAGTGTTCGGATGGCAGGCAAACAATATGGATACACGGAAAAAGTAGGAATATGTTCTTTTTGTAAGGAGATGCTCTTTAGAAAGGTTGTATGTTCATTCAAACTATATACCTCAATTCGTTGAAGATTTTGTTTCTAATATAGAAGCAAATACAAGAGTCAGACAACTTGCAAATAAAATAACAAATTGTAAAGTAGAGAAACCTAACTCGCCCCAGTCATATGTGTTTCTATTTATAATAAAACTTAGTAAACTTGGAATATACTGTGCTATTTTTATATGTTTCCATAGAAAAAATACAAGTATGAGTGTCAACATCATGTCACTTAATTATTTCCTAAAAATTACATTTAGATTATATCATTTAAAGTATAGATATTCCAATGTCAAAATAAGTATTGCATATAAAGAATCGATATCGTTATGATAGAGGATGTCTTACATAGGAAGATTTTTTAGTTTCAGAAGGAAAGTAACATAGGCTGTATTTGCACATCTGACTGCTGTCATTCCTTTTTGCATGAAACCAAGATATGTTTCAGTGACAGCATTAGTATTAGGAAGCATGGCGCCCGATTTTGAATATGTTTTACATTTTCAGCCGAACGGTGTCATTGGACATATATGGTTAGGTTTTTTATTTGAACTTACTGCTTGGCGTGTTTACTGCTCATGCATTCTTAGACCTGTATTTTCAAATTTTACAAATCGGGAGTATAATAGTATCCAGAATTACAAGTGTTTTTTGGGGATATTCATTGTTTCAGCAGTATATAAAGTAAAGGAATAATCTAGTTAATTATGAATAAGAGTGTTAGGAGTAATAAGAAGATGAAAGTATGGAAAAGTATTTGTATTTTATGTAGTTCTATCGTTTTGCTCAGTGGATGTTTTCAAAAGGAAGAAAAAAAAGAGGTAAAGAAAGAAACTATTCCAGAAACAACTGAGTATGGTGGCAAGAAATTAAAGAAAGTTGGACAGGCTGTAAAAGAAAAAGGATGGGGTACATTTAAATTAGAACAACTAAAACATGTGAATCAAACATTTGAAGTACTTCCAATGAAAATTCATGTGCAAGATGTAAAAGTTATCGCATTATCACAAATGAGTCAAGATGCAAAAGATACATTGAAGGTATATACAGCATTAACTCCAGAGGAAGTGCAGCGTAGACTTGGAGATAAAGTTAATCGAGAAGATGCTGAGTTGTACGCTTCGTTAAGTGGAAAAGATATTGCAGATAAAGTGCGCTATGTGGAAATTACATATAAGGTAGAAAATAGCGGAGATAAAGACATGCAGTTTTTCTCTATAAATGATGTCACGATTAATGGAACACAGCAATTCAATGTCCCAAAACAAAACTTCTTATATGAAGAGGATACGCTTGTAGACACGAAAAATGTTACAAAAGAAGAGTATAAGCGAGGTGAAACAAGGGAAGGGATAATTGGATTAATACTCGATGATGAGAACAAAGAGATTACTCAAATCGCATTTACAACTGATGTTCTTGTATCGAATGAAACACATGACATTGTTGCAGAACCGCAAACATTTAACATCTCACTGTCTAAGTGAGATGTTTTTTGTATAGAAAATGAACAGGAAATTTGTCAAATCAAAGCGAATGTATTATAAAGTGCAAAGGGGGAAGAAAAATGGAAAAAAGATGTTACGAATGTGGTAGTAAAGAAATAGAAAAAGGAACGATAGCACCAGACCAAAAAAACTATCTTACTTTATTTGCACAAACAGTCGCTGAGGTAGAAATTTGTAAAAAATGCGGTACTGTTATCACGATAAAAGAGGAACATCCAAGTTATCAAAATCAACAAATGGACTGAAAAAGTATACCATTTTTGAAACAAACAGCCGTTTTTATGTGCTTGAGGACTGTTTGTTTTGTTCGTTTAAATAAGTTTCTATGGCTTGTAATTGTTCAGAAATTCGAAATGCTTCTTTTTGTTCCTGAAATTGCTTTTCATTATAAGGACCAAAGCGACGATTGTTGTTCATATCAATAATCCAATAATATTCGCTCTGCTTATTTGTAATACTAGATTCTGGGTTGTTTGGGTCAGATTTTTCTTCAATTTGTTTTGCAATAATATATATATCGTCCCAAGCAATTTCTACAATTTTAGCTGGGACATATTGTGTAGCATATACAGCATCTTGTGTTGGGAAAAGTTCAAATGCATTTTTGGAAGTTTTTACTAGTTCATATTCGTCATTGATGGTGTAAGCTGAATGGCTATTAGAGTTTGTTGTGCAACCAGTCAATAATATAATGGCGATTACGGTCATTAATCGCTTCAATATGAGGCCCTCCTTATAAAATGCTTGTTGTAAACACATTGTACAAGAAAAGGAAAAGAAACGCCAATATATGAGTTATTTACAATGGTTTTTAGAAATGGTACTATGAGACAGGTAAAGTAGGATACAAAGGAGTCGACATAAAATGAAGTTAAAGATGCATCGTCCAGCGGTGGTAATGAATCGCATAGGTGCTTCCATTATCGATATGTTTCTAATCTCGGTGATGTATGGGGCGGTTGTGGCAATTGTAACGGGAAATTATGGAGCCATTTTCAATCGCTTTAATATAAGCTTAGGTGATTATCGATATGATCTTGCGCTTGTTTTAATATTAATGGCTATATATTTTATTCTTGTTCCATTTATATGGAACGGTTGTACAATTGGTAAGAAAATAACAAGAATAAGACTTATATCATTAACAAGTGAAAAGTTAACAATTCAAACGATAACAATACGTTTCTTTGTATTGTTATTACCGAACATATTGCTACTTGGAATACCATCTATTTGTAATGTATACATGATGTTGTTCCGTCATGATAATTGTGGTTTCCATGATATAATTATGAAAACGAAAGTGATGAGTCTTGTTTAAAGAATAATAGAATAGAAAGATAAAGGATTATATTTTGTAGTTCTTCCTTTTTGAGTGACAATATGTTATTCAAAAAGGAAGAAATTTAGGAGATGTAAAAAAATTCTATACACTTTTAAATTTTTACAAAATTCGATGAATTTAATTGATATAATGGAGTTCATATAGGGCGGACATCTCCTATATAGTACCCTCCATATTGATGTAGGATATGTTAGAAAGTAAGCGAAGGCAAACTTTTTAACATATTCTATTTTTTTGTACATTAGATTGAAAATTAAGAAAATGATATAATAAATGGAACAATCATGTTATATAACAAAGGGGTGATCAAAATGACGGGCAGTAGCTTGCTTTTTTGGGTGATACTTATTTTTATCGGTCTAGCTTTTGATCAATATAACAGTAAGAAAAAAGAGAAAACAAAAAGGTGAACGCATACAAGTTGTAATGACGATGAAGCTTGCAGGAAAAGTTGCCGTTGTAACTGGCGGTGGCATCGGTATTGGACGTAGTACAGCTCTTTTGTTGGCAGAACAAGGTGCAAAAGTAATTGTGACGGATATTGATCAGGAAAATGGACAAGCAACAGCGGAGAAAATTGTAGAATTAGGTGGAGAGGCGCTTTTTGTAACCCATGATATGGCGAAACAAAGAGATCGGCAACGTGTTATCGAAGTGGCTATTGACGCTTATAATCGTATTGATGTGCTCTTTAACAATGCTGGATTATATAAAATAGATTCTAATTTTTCACGTCAACAAGAGAACGATTCCAATATACTTTGTATTAATGACGTTTGGATAGAAATAAAGCAATTGACGTCATCTTTTATGAAACAGCAAGAAGAAGTAACACTAACTAATTTACCTGTTTTTGGTATTTTAAGTGCGGAAAAACGGTCATTTCATGCAGCAGGAACCCTAATATAATAATAGAAAACCGCCCCAAAAATATATGCGGACGGTTTTCTTGTATCTGTTTGAGGTGAAGAAAAGCGATATTTTAGCGAATACGTTTTTCTGTTTTACTATCAAAGAAATGTGCCTTATTCATATCGAATGCAAGTTTGATTTGATCACCATGTGTAAAGGTATGTCTTGCATCAACACGGGCTGCAAAATCTTGATTTCCAAGTTTCATATATAAAATAGATTCTGCACCTAATAGTTCGGCAACTACAATTTGAGTTGTAAATGTTGTGCCTTGTGAAGCCTCTAAAAATAGAAGTTCATCATGGATATCTTCTGGACGTATTCCTAAGACAATTTCTTGATTCACATAGCCTTGTTCACGTAATAATTTCATTTTGCCTTCAGATACTTTGATAGTTATTTTATCATCTATAACAAAGTCTTGTTCTGTTAATTTACCACGGAAGAAATTCATTGCAGGTGAGCCGATAAATCCACCAACGAAAATGTTTTCAGGTGTTTCATATACTTCTTTTGGTGAACCTATTTGCTGGATTTTTCCATCTTTCATAACGACAAGGCGTGAAGCCATTGTCATCGCTTCTGTTTGATCATGTGTTACATAAATTGTTGTTGTTCCAAGCCTTTGATGTAGTTTAGAAATTTCTGAGCGCATTGCTACACGTAATTTTGCATCTAGATTTGATAACGGCTCGTCCATTAAGAAAACTTTTGCGTCACGGACAATCGCACGACCTAACGCAACACGTTGACGCTGTCCGCCAGATAATGCTTTTGGTTTTCGGTTTAAATACTCCGAAAGCCCTAAAATTTGCGCTGCGTCTTTTACACGGCGATCAATTTCGTCTTTTGGGATTTTACGAAGCTTTAATCCAAATGCCATGTTATCGTAAACGCTCATATGTGGATAGAGAGCGTAGTTTTGAAAGACCATTGCGATATCGCGATCTTTGGGAGGAATATCATTCATTACTTTACCATCAATAGAAAATTCCCCTTTTGAAATATCTTCAAGTCCAGCTACCATTCGTAATGTCGTCGATTTTCCACATCCGGATGGACCAACGAAAACAATGAACTCTTTATCTTGAATGTGTAAATTGAAGTTTGTTACTGCTGTTACGTTATTGTCATAAATTTTATAAATATTTTCTAACTTTAGTTCTGCCATGACTTTTCCTCCTAGAAAAATTATGCAAACGTTTTCTTTGAATTTATTATAAACGAATGTTTTTGAAAAATAAATAAAAATGATACAAAAAAATAAAACGTTTTCATGAATAGAGTAAAATATTTAATAAATAAAGCCTTTTATCTATGTAAACTGACTAAATGAAAAGAGAAAAATGTAAGCGCTATTTTCAATTCTTATAAAATCTGCTATCATTCATTAATGAAAACGTTTGCGCCTGGGATTTTTTGATAAGAAAAATGAAATGGGGTAGCATGATGAGAAAACAATGGTGGAAAGAAAGTGTTGTATATCAAATTTATCCACGTAGTTTTATGGATAGTAATGGTGATGGGATTGGTGACCTTCGTGGAATAATTTCAAAGCTTGATTATTTACAGGAACTAGGTATAGATGTTATTTGGCTATCACCAGTCTATGAATCTCCAAATGATGATAATGGCTATGATATTAGCGATTATCGAAAGATTATGGATGAGTTTGGAACAATGAACGATTGGGACGAATTATTAAACGAAATGCATAAACGTAATATGAAATTAATGATGGATTTAGTTGTTAACCATACTTCTGATGAACATAATTGGTTTATCGAATCTCGCAAGTCAAAAGATAACCCGTATCGAGATTACTATATTTGGCGCCCTGGTACAGAGGGAAAAGAGCCAAATAATTGGGGAGCAGCTTTTAGTGGATCTGCTTGGCAGTATGATGAAGCGACAGATGAATATTATTTACACTTATTCTCTAAAAAGCAACCTGATTTAAATTGGGATAATGAAGTGGTACGAAAAGACGTTTATGAAATGATGGAGTTTTGGCTTGAAAAAGGAATTGATGGTTTCCGTATGGATGTGATTAACTTTATTTCTAAAACAGAGGGATTACCAACTGTGAAAACAGACAAAGAAGGTTATGTTTCAGGCCATCAATACTTTATGAATGGACCGAACATTCACACGTACTTACATGAAATGAATCAGAAGGTATTGTCAAAATACGATGTTATGACAGTTGGTGAAATGCCAGGTGTAACAACAGAGGAAGCTAAACTTTATACAGCAGAAGAACGTCAAGAATTACAAATGGTATTTCAGTTTGAACATATGGATTTAGATTCTGGAGAAGGGGGGAAATGGGACGTAAAACCGTGTTCACTCCTTACGTTAAAGCAGAATTTGACAAAATGGCAGAAAGCTTTAGAACAAACGGGATGGAATAGTCTGTATTGGAATAATCATGACCAGCCTCGTGTGGTCTCTCGCTTTGGTAATGATAAAGCATATCGCATAGAATCAGCGAAAATGTTAGCGACGGTACTTCATATGATGAAAGGCACTCCTTATATTTACCAAGGAGAAGAAATTGGGATGACAAATGTTCACTTTGATTCGATTGATAAGTACCGAGATATTGAAACGCTGAATATGTACCGTGAAAAAGTAATAGAGAGTGGTGAAGATGAAGAACAAGTAATGCAATCGATTTATATAAAAGGGCGAGATAATGCGAGAACACCCATGCAGTGGAATGCAACGGAATACGCTGGATTTACTACCGGGGAACCATGGATTGGATTAAACCCTAATTATAAAGAAATCAATGTAGAACAAGCATTACAAGATTCAAACTCTATTTTTTATTACTACAAGAAATTGATTGAGCTTCGTAAAAAACATGAAATCATTGTGTATGGTACATATGATTTGATTTTAGAGGATCATCCATCTGTTTTTGCTTATATAAGAAAATGGAAAGATGAAGAATTACTGGTGATTGCGAACTTTACTGAGGATGAGTGTGTATTTAAAATACCGAAAGAGATAACTTATAATAGTTCAGAATTATTAATACACAATTATGATGTGCAAGGTGAAATAATTGAGAGTATTGATTTACGGCCATATGAAGCGAGAGTGTATAAATTAAGATAATGAACAACACCCCTTTTAATTCGCATATTAAACATGCGAATTAAAGGGGTGTTGTTCATTTGTTACCTTTTTCCACCGCGAAGTATATATTCTTACGTGGCTCTTCCATTTTATGTGATATGCAATCTATGGGGAATTTAGATTTTGATTTATAAGCCTCGGCAGCCTCAATTACAACATTTACCATATACTAGATTTGTCGCATTCAGTATCTCAATTTGCAGCTTTATAGCTGTTCAAAAGTTGGCATACGAATTCGTAGAGCTAGAGTCACCTTTATTTTTTATCCTATCGCTTATAGCATATGGTTTTGTTGTTTATAAATCCGTGTTATTCTAGATTAAATATTTTACAGCCCGCTTAAGGAAGATAACAGATCAAGATGTAAAAATTCCTAAAATCGTATTTTTTTCAGTTTTAGGTTATATGATTGGTCAAGTTGGTATTGGTTTTTTGAGCCAAAAATCTATGGCAATCGTACTGATCATTCTTTCTTCATTTTTTTCAGTTGCTTTCTTGTCTCTAAGTACACATTTGTATTTTTATTTTGATTTCAAAAAACAATTCATGGCTTCAAGGCATATCAACATACCACAGTCTCAAAAGAAACCTAAACTTTCAAGAAAGGAAAAAAGACAATGAATTCACACCTTCACCCTATAGGCTGAAGGCACAAAGAAACTTATGATTTTCGGACGTAAACAACAAGTGGAAACAGATAATGTGAAAAATTTGATCAAGCCTTTATTTTGTAAAATCCCGATTGATCAGAACTAATAATCAGTGGGGGATGAAGAAGCCCTCACTGATTAAAATTTCACTCTATATTTTACCATTTCAAAATTGAAAATCCATATGATGGAAGTGTAACCTGTAATGAGTTTGCCTCTGCAGAAAATTCTTCATTTGTATATAGGTTGACGATTTTTTTACTAGAGATATCAAAAGGTATAGGGGCGGATATTTCATTGTTTGTTGGATTTAAAACAATGAAGATTGTTTCTTCTCCATATGTCTTCGTATAAGAAATATAACCCTGTTCATCATTTGCTTCAATAAATTGAAATGCCCCATGGCTACCAAATGCTTTGTATTGTTTCCGTAATGAAATTAATGTTTGGATATGCTTAAATAATGCTTTATCTTGCTTATCCTCATCCCAAATCATACATTTTCGGCACTCAGGATCCATTCCGCCGTCCATGCCGATTTCATCACCATAATAAATGCATGGGGAACCGATGAAAGAAAGGTGGAATATATATAGTAATTTTACTTTATCTTTATTTTCACTACAGGTTGTTAAAATTCTCGGTGTATCATGACTGTCTAATAGATGAAAAGCAGCTTCGTTTACGTTCATGGAATAGGAGTGAAGAGAAGCTGTAATTTGTTCCATAAATTCACTTGCCCCAATTGTTTCGTTTGCAAAATAAGAATGTAGGGCATTGGTGACAGGATAGCTCATAACGGCATCGAATTGATCACCTTGTAACCATGGCAGAGCATCGTGCCAAATTTCTCCTAAAATATAGACCTCAGGGTTAATTGCTTTTACTTCACTACGAAATTCTCTCCAAAAGTTATGATCGACTTCATTTGCTACATCGAGGCGCCAGCCATCAATGTGAAATTCCCGTACCCAATAACGTCCTACCTCGAGTAAATACTCTTTTACATCTGGATGGGCAGTATTTAATTTTGGCATATAGGGTGTAAATGCAAAGGTATCGTAGTTCGGAAGTGGCTCTGTCACGATTGGAAACTCATGAATATGAAACCAGTTGATATAGCGAGATTGCTCACCTTTTTCTAGCACATCTTGAAATTTATCAAAAAAGTACCCACTATGGTTAAAAACGGCGTCTAGCATGACTTTTATACCACGTTCGTGGCAGGCGATAACTAATTTTTTGAAAGTTTCCTTCGTCCCAAATTGCGGATCAATTTCCATGTAGTCAATTGTGTCATATTTATGATTCGAGTGTGCTGCAAAGATAGGAGTAAAGTAAATTCCAGAAATACCGAGTTCTACAAGATAATCAAGCCGTTGAATGATTCCGGCAAAATCCCCTCCAAAAAAATTAGTAGGTGTTGGATCAGTACTCGCCCAAGGTAGTGTATCTACTGGATTACATGCAGGATCCCCATTAGCAAATCGTTCTGGGAAAATTTGATACCAGACTGTATCTTTTATCCATGAAGATGCTTTAAAAACATCCTGTTCATGAATAAATGGAAAGCAAAAAAAGTTGCCCACATCACCAGTAGGTGTTTCATGGAAAAAGCCACGTTCTGTATAGATGATCGTTTCCGTATTATTTTTTAGTTCAAACCCATATCGTAAGCGCTTAAAGTTTGGTTTGATTGAAATGAACCAGTAATCAAATAAATCTGTTGATCCACTTTTTTTCATTGGCATGTTTGCTGTGATCCATTTCCCATCTTGCCATTCATAAGGATCACCATGAATAAATGAGACGATATCCACATCATTTTTTTTTGTACGCAATCGAATATGAAGCGTTTCTTCATCATAAGCGTATGCGTAATTGTCTTTTGGTCTATGGTATATTGCTTCTTTAAACATATAGAAAATCCCCCTTTGATATCTCTATAAATAAAAACATATTGCAAACGATTGCTTTTGGTACAATTTTAATATTGCTTATAAGGGTAGTATTCATTTCATATAAAGTCAATGGAAAGAAAGAATAATGTCATAATTTTTTCTGAAAAATACAGAAATAAAATATTTGCAAAATATATAAAAGAATGTATAATGAGAGACAAATAGCGCAAACGTTTTCATAGATTGAAAGATTGTTTGCGCTTCTATTAAACTAGTTAGTGCAAACGTTTTCATTTGTTGGATCAGTACATATAATTTAGGGAGGTTTTTAGGGTGAAGAAAGCATTATCATTATTAACAATTTCAACGTTGGCGATCGGTATGTTATCGGCATGTGGTCCGAAAGATTCAGGGAAAAAGGAAGCGAGCAAGGAGAAGAAAGATTATGATCTTCTTGTTTGGGAAGATGAGAAAAAGGGTGTCGGGCTAGATCCAGCAGTGAAAAGTTTTGAAAAGAAATATAATGTGAAAGTAAAAGTTGTAGAGGTTCAGATGACGAAACAAGTAGAAAAACTTCGTCTCGACGGTCCAGCTGGTACAGGGCCAGATGTTGTAACACTGCCTCATGATCATATTGGTAATGCGGTAACAGAAGGGCTACTTTCAGAAGTGAAAGTGGATGATACTGTGAAAAATAAATTCACAGATTTATCAATACAGGCAGAAACATACGATGGGAAAATGTACGGTTTACCAAAAGCAATTGAAACACCAATCTTTATTTATAATAAAAAGTTAATGCCAAAAGCACCAGAAACAATGGATGAGCTTTTTAATTTCTCAAAAGACTTTACGAAAGATGGAAAGTACGGATTTTTAGCATTAGGGGATAACTTCTATTTTGCGAATGCATTTATGGCAGGTATGGGCGGTTATGTATTTGGTGAAAAAGATGGAAAACCGAATCCGAAAGATATTGGATTAAATAATAGTGGTGCGGTACAAGGTGCTGAATATATTCAAAAATGGTATAAAGAAAAATTATTCCCAAAAGGAATTATTGGAGAATCTGGTGGGGCAGCTGCAGATGGATTGTTTAATGAAGGAAAAGCGGCATCTATAATGAATGGTCCATGGGCATTCCAAGCGATGGAAAAAGCAGGCATTGATTATGGGGTAGCACCGATGCCGAAATTACCAAACGGTCAACCGATGAAAACTTTTGTGGGTGTAAAAGGATGGCATGTAACTAGCTTTTCCAAACAGAATGATTTAGCAACAAAATTTACTGAGTGGGTAACAAATGAAGAGAACGGAAAAATCCGTTTTGAAAAAACGAAAGAAATTCCTCCTGTTAAATCAGTAATGGAAGATCCAATTATTAAAGAAAATGAAGCTGCAAAAGCGGTGGCAGTTCAATCAGAGAATGGTATTCCGATGCCGAATATTCCAGAAATGCAAGAAGTTTGGAAACCAGCTGGAGATGCGCTTCAATTAGTTGCAGCAAATAAACAAGAATCGAAAGCAGCACTTGATGAAGCTGTAAAACAAATTAAAGGAAACATTGAAGCAAATCATAGTAAGAAAAAATAAGATGGGATTCGTATCTCTCGTAAAAGGGAGATACGGATTCTCTTCCTTCCAAGGGGAAGAAAAAAGGGGGAAGAAATATGCAAACATCCATTGAACCAGCACAGGAAGTGAACGGTTCAAAACACCGCAAAACAGCCGCGATGTTGTCAATTATTCCAGGTATTGGTCAAATATATAATAAACAATATCTAAAAGGTCTTATCTTTCTTGTATTAACAGGTTCATTTGTCGTAGCATTCGCTGATTTATTAAATATAGGATTGTGGGGAATTGTTACGCTCGGTACAGAAGTTCCTCGGGATCACTCTATTTTTCTATTAGTGAAAGGGATTTTAGCACTAATTGTTATTGCATTTGGATTAGGTATATATGCTTTTAATTTATATGATGCCTATCAAAATGGAAAAAAGCGTGATGTAGGAATACCTTTAAATTCTGTGAAAGAACAATATCGTAATTTATTAGATCAAGGTTTTCCGTATTTAATGGTTTCACCAGGATTTCTGCTATTAATCTTTGTTGTTGTATTTCCAATCATTTTTGTTATCTTAATTGGATTTACAAACTATGACTTATATCATTCCCCTCCTGCAAAATTGGTAGAGTGGGTTGGATTCAAAAACTTTATTGATATTTTTACATTACCAATGTGGAGAGACACGCTTTTAAGTGTATTCTCTTGGACTGTGATTTGGACATTCGTCGCGACTACTTTACAAGTAGCCCTTGGGATTTTCTTAGCAATATTAGTGAATCAGCCTGGTATTAAAGGAAAAGCTGTAATTCGTACGATTTTTATTTTACCGTGGGCTGTTCCAGCATTCGTATCCATTCTTGTCTTTGCAGGTATGTTTAATGAATCATTTGGAGCAATTAACAATCAAGTGTTAGCTTTATTTGGAATCGAAAAGATTGCTTGGATGACAGATCCATTTTGGGCGAAATGTGCTTTGATATTTATCCAAACATGGCTTGGTTTCCCATTTATTTTTGCAATGACCACAGGGATATTGCAATCGATTCCAGGGGAATTATATGAAGCAGCTACAGTAGACGGGGCAACGGCATGGCAACAATTTCGAAAAATTACATTGCCGCTTGTTCTATATGCAACAGCACCAATCTTAATTACACAATATACGTTTAACTTTAATAACTTCAGTATTATTTATCTGTTTAATAGCGGGGGACCTGCTGTGTCTGGGCAAAATGCAGGAGGAACAGATATTTTAATTTCATGGATTTATAAATTAACGATGACATCAGCACAATATGGAAAAGCAGCGGCACTTACGATGATTTTATCGTTAATCGTTATTTCAGTTGCATTATGGCAATTTAAGAGAACAAAATCATTCCAAGAAGAGGATATGATGTAAATGAATATAAAACGACAAAAGATGTTACGTCTCTCATTAAGTTATTTTGTAATTTTCATAATGTGTGTCATTATTTTTTATCCATTATTGTGGATTGTTGGTTCATCGTTTAATCCAGGAGATAGTTTATCAGGGTCAAGTATTATTCCGAAAAATGCAACGTTAGATCATTACCGAAAGTTATTAGATCTTTCACAAAGCAATTATTTACTTTGGTATAAAAATACACTCAAAGTAAGTGTTTTAACGATGATTTTCTCTGTACTATCCATTAGTTTTACAGCTTATGCATTTTCAAGATATCGTTTTGTTGGAAGAAAGAATGGTTTGTTAACATTTTTAATCTTGCAAATGATTCCCAACTTTGCAGCTTTGATTGCACTCTATGTACTAGCACAATTAACAGGATTAATTGATACACATCTTGCATTAATTTTAATTTATGTCGGCGGAGCAATTCCAATGAATACGTGGCTTATGAAAGGGTATTTTGATACAATTCCAAAAGAGTTGGATGAGTCAGCACGTATGGATGGGGCAGGACACTTCCGTATTTTTTGGCAAATTATTATGCCGCTTGCAAAACCAATTGTGGCAGTAGTAGCTTTATTTACCTTTATCGGTCCGTTTACAGATTTTATTTTAGCGAGCATCATTTTACGCACACCGGAAAACTATACGTTAGCGGTTGGATTATATGAAATGGTCGCGAAAAAATTTGGTAATGAATTTACAACATTTGCAGCTGGCTCTGTATTAATTGCAATACCGATTTCTATTTTATTCTTATCATTGCAAAAATATTTTATTTCAGGCTTAACGGCTGGAGGTACGAAAGGATGAGGATGGGACATTATGTCCCATTTCTCTTTTTTTAGGAGAAATTCGGGTTCATATGACATCGTAAGGGGAAAGATGTGAAAAAAATAGTATATTATAGTATAGGAAAATAAGCCTGTATCCCTTACAATACATGAAGAGGGAGAATATTAGTTTACATTAATATAATTTTTTTTGAGAAATGAAATAAAGTAATGGTAGCTTTCGTTTTCTCCTAATATCTGTGGAATACAGAATAATAATAGATATGAATGAAGAATAAGAAGAGAGGAGGAGATTTAATGACAGTTACAATTAAAGATGTAGCAAAAAAGGCAAATGTTGCACCATCTACTGTGTCTCGTGTAATTGCTGATAATCCAAGTATAAGTGAAAAAACTAAGCGTCGTGTTCGTAAAGTAATGAGCGAGTTAGGGTATCATCCTAATTTAAATGCGAGAAACCTTGCGAATCAAACGACAAAAACAATTGGTCTTGTTATGCCGAGTTCTGCAAGTAAGGCATTTCAAAATCCATTTTTCCCAGAAGTAATTCGAGGGATAAGTTCCTTTGCACATGTTGAAGGTTATGCGCTGTATATGTCAACTGGTGAAACAGAAGAGGAAATTTTTAATGGTGTTGTGAAGATGGTACAGGGGCGTCAAATCGGTGGAATTATTCTTCTCTATTCACGTGAAAACGATCGTATTATTCAATATTTACATGAACAAAATTTCCCATTTGTTTTAATTGGAAAGCCGTACGAAAGAAAAGATGAAATTACATATGTAGATAATAATAACTATACAGCTGCAAGAGAAGTAGCGGAATATTTAATTTCACTAGGACATAAACAAATAGCGTTTATTGGCGGCGGCTCTGATTTACTTGTTACAAAGGATCGTTTAGCTGGAATGAGCGATGCATTAAAATTAGCAGACATCGTGTTGCCAAATGAATATATTTTACATTTTGATTTTTCAAGAGAGAGTGGTCAACAAGCTGTAGAAGAATTAATGGGTCTTGAAAAGCCACCAACAGCAATTATGGCAACAGACGACTTAATTGCCCTTGGGGTACTGAGTGCACTTGCGAAAAAAGGAGTTGCTGTACCGAAAGATGTTTCTATTGTGAGTTTTAACAATGCTTTATTATCTGAAATAGCAAGTCCACCGCTCACAACGGTTGATGTAAATATTTATCAATTAGGGTATGAAGCTGCAAAAGCGTTAGTTGATAAGGTGGAGCATTCTGAGTCCACTTCAAAATGCATTATTATTCCGCATAAATTACTGAAACGTCAGACTTGTGATCATTATGCGTAAAAAGCTAAGAGTGTTATCTCTTAGCTTTTTGTTTTAAAAATCTTTCTAAACGATCACAGCCTTCTTTCAGTGTTTCCATGCTATAAGCGTATGAAAGACGGAGATACCCTTCGCCATACTCTGAAAATGCCGTTCCTGGAACAACTGCGAGCCCAGCTTCTTTGACAAGATCAATAGCAAAATCAAATGATGAAGATGTGAGATTTCCAACATATGGGAATAAATAAAAGGCACCCGTTGGTTTTTCAACAGTTAAACCCATTTGAATCAGCCTGTTGTATACGTAATCACGGCGTTTTTTATATTGATGACGCATCATTCGCGGTGCATCTTTTGCTGCTGTTAACGCTTCAATTGCAGCATATTGTGAGATTGAAGTTGCACATGTAACGTTGTATTGATGGACTTTTAAAATATGCTGTGTTAAATAGCTTGGGGCAAATAAAAGACCGATGCGCCAACCTGTCATTGAATGTGATTTTGCTAGTCCGTTAATAACAATTGTTTTATCACGCATTTCTGGAAAATGAGCAATGGATATATGATTATCTTCATATACAAGCTCACTATAGATTTCATCTGAAAGAACGAAAATATTTTTATTTTTTAAAACAGATACAATATCTGTTAGTTCTTCTTTTGACAGTGTAACACCAGTTGGATTAGAAGGATAAGGTAAAACGATACATCTTGTTTGATCTGTAATTGCTTTTTGAATCGCTTCTGCTGTTAAACGAAATCCAGTTTCTCGAACATCTACAAACACAGGTGTTGCGCCGCATAGTCTAATAATAGGTTCATAGCCTGGGTAAATAGGGGCAGGTAAAATAACTTCTGTTCCAGGTTCTAAAATAGTACGGAACGTAACATCAATCGCTTCACTAGCACCGATTGTAACGATGGTTTCGTTTTCAGGTGAATAGTGTAAATCGTAATTGTCATTTAGAAAATGACAAGCTGCTTTGCGTAAATCTAAGAGGCCAGCGTTGTGTGTGTAGTTTGTATGATTTTCTGTAATCGCTCGTTTTGCAGCTTCTTTTACTAAAGAAGGCGTTGGGAAATCTGGTTGTCCAATTGTTAAAGAAATGAGATTATCATAGTTTTGAATCATATTAGAGAATTGACGAATACCAGAAATTTGGATATCCTTCACTCTAGGGTTAATGAATTGTTCCATTTTGTCTCCCTTTCTTCTGTTTGCAAAATTTCTTTTATTTTATCATAAATTTTATATTTTCGCTTTAGAGTGCATAAAAAAAGCCGCTTAAAGCGACTTTTTAGTACCCATATTCCCAATCTATTTCATCTTCATTCCAAAGAACTGAAGATACTTTTCCAAGGTATACAACAGATTCATTTACAGCGCATGTGCAATTTTCTTCACCAGCTTTATCTTGCAATTCTTCGTATACTGATTTCTCCACATTTTCGAGAACAACCAAATTTTCCTCTTTTAGAACAAGCGTAGTTCCTGCCATATTTATCTTCCTCCTACTAAAATAATGATTACTTATTTATAAACATAGATAGTATGGATTATATGCTACATGTTGTTATAGTTGTCCGTATATTGGACTATTTTTGTTTTATTCTTTAACCCGTATTCATTGTATACTGCATCATGGTAGTTTGGTACAGGGTTTACAATCATTTCGGAAAGTTGTAACATTTCTTAACGTTTATTCACAAATGATTTACAAATGTGTTAAGAAAAATCTAAATTTTAAAACAAAAGTGACTGTAAAATGATATAATCATATCAAAATACATGTAGAGGATGAAAGGGTATGGAGCTAATCCGTGACTTAATGATCCAAGTTGCTATCATTATTCTGCCACTGTTTTTATATGAAGCGATTCGTCTAAATCGCTATCAAGATATGCTTCCAAAGCCCAATCGCTACTTTATTATGTTTTTATCTAGTATTACGCTTGTTCTTTCTGTGACGTATCCGATTTGCTTTGGTGATTTGTGTGGTTATAATTTCTATCCGATTCCAATTATTAGTGCTTTTTTGTATGGTGGGATTGCAGGGGTTATCCCAGCTTTTATCTTTGTTATATACGAATGGTTTTTGAATGGTTTACAGTGGTTTCGGATAATAGAAGTTTTATGTATTGCGATTATTCCTTTATTATTATCAAAAAAGTGGTCTGTTTTCCCAAGAGAGAAAAAACTCATTTTAGCTCTTATTATTTCATCTTTGTACGCTCTGATCAGTTTAGCATGTAGTATGTTTGGAATTTTACTGAGAGTAGGCTTTACGCCACCTATGTCGCATTTATATAGTGGATACATATTTGCTTCCCTTATTATGGTTATGACAATGGTATTTCAAGTGTATTTAACAGAGTATTTAAACGAAAATGCATTGTTACGTACAGAAATGCAAAAATCTGAAAAGCTAAACATTGTAAGTGAGCTAGCGGCAAGTGTAGCGCATGAAGTTCGAAATCCACTTACAGTTGTTCGTGGTTTTATTCAGCTATTAGAGAGTACAGAAGATATGAAGAATAAAGAATATATGCGTCTTGTACTAGCTGAGCTTGATCGGGCTGAACAAATTATTTCAGATTACTTAAATTTAGCTAGGCCGCAAATTGAAAAAAAGGAACGTATATGTTTATCAGCGCAACTCATAGAAATGACTACTTTAATGTCTTCATTTGCGGCTATGCAGGGCGTTTATTTACAAGTTGAAATTTCTGAGAACCTCTATACAATTGGCGATAAGACAAAGTTAAAACAAGCAATTATGAATATCGTTAAAAATGGAATCGAAGCAATTCAAGAAAACAAAGGGTATTTAAAAGTAACCGCCATTCAAAAAGATAGTGTCATTATGGTACGAGTAAAAGATAGTGGCGTGGGAATGACGAAGGAACAGTTAGCTAGGCTTGGACAACCATATTATTCATTAAAAGAAAAAGGAACAGGCCTAGGGCTTATGGTTACTTTTAGTATTTTACAAGCACATAATGGTACGCTGGAATATAAAAGTGAGAGTGGAAAAGGAACAGAAGCAATTATTACATTACCAGCAGCTAGAAATAAGGAATGAAAGTTACCGATAGAAGGTAACTTTTTTATTTATCATAAGCTCAAGTGAAAAAACGAAATAACCCCATTCTTTTTAGTTGAGAGAATCCAGCCATGCATAGAGGTGGTCACTTTTTCTTCTTTGCATGAGTGACTTATATGTCGAAAAGCTAAAATGGATTTATATACGTAAAAGTGAAAGGAGTGTAAAGTTTCTACCTTGATGATGGAAAGCTAACGACGAATGTTGTACTTTATTCATTTGTTTTTTCTGGCTTGACTCGAATAAATAAATTTTTAAATGATTGAAATAAACCTTGCTCCTTTGAGGCGGCGATGAGTCGTTTTGTTTCTTGAATTTCACGAATGACTTGCATAAGCTGTGCATCTCGATTGTTATCTTTATTGTAAACATGATTGACAAGTTTGTTCATTTTTTCTTCTTGTTTTGATTCCCGCTTATACATATGATTCATTAATAAGTCCATTTTTTCTTTTTGCAAGGCATCTGTTTGAGCTGCATGATCAATAAGCTCTTGCAGCATTTCTCCCTGCTGGTCTTCTTTTACATAAACTTGTTGCATTAATTCATCTAGTTTTTCATCTTTTAAGCGGTTTTGTGTGATTAAGGTGGAGTTTTGATGAATAATTGCTTCATTTAATTGAGCAAGCATATCGAGTTTTAACATAAATTCTTCAAAATTTCGGCCCTCTTCTTTCGCGTGTACCTCTTGATTTTGTTTTACTATTGGTACAGGTGGACTGTCTTTTTCTTTTAAAATAATTGGAATGGTTTCTGTAATATCTTCTTGTAAAGTGGCTGCTCGTTCATGAATTAATTTTAAAAGCTTCAAATCATCCATTTTATATATACGAGCATCAGCGGTTTTGGTAATCATATAACCGTGTTGTTCTAAAAGTTGACTATATTTTCGAACTATGTGTTTCGGGATTCCTGTTTTATTTGTAACATCCTTCGTTTTATATGTTGCTTCCATGACATTTCCTCCCCAAAAAGTATCGTATGTACAAATTCCATTTTTTATTTGGACTTCCTTTGAAAAAGAATGTCGGAAGCCTAGAAGTTTTCTACATGATTAGCGAAAAGTTGCATAAAAATGAATGTTTTTGGCGTAAAGGAGAGGAAGGGATAAAATAATGTCTGAAAACATATAGAGAGGATGTTTGATATAATAACCTAGGAAAAGAAATTGGATCGAAAAACGGAGGTACATCTATGAAACAAATAAAAGGTATTATCATTTCAATTATTGCGATTCTTTCTATTTTGGTTGCTGTATATGAAGTATTTTCACCTACAGAATCAAAGAGCAAGAAAGAAGTTACATATGATCAAGTTTTAGAATTTCCAAAAGAACGCTATCCCGAGACAGGGAAACATATTGCAGATGCGATCAAAGCAGGACATTCTAAAGTGTGTACGATTGATCGAAATGGTGCAGCTGATAGAAGAAAGTTGTCTCTAGCTCCATATCCAGCAAAAAAAGGATATGATCGTGATGAATGGCCAATGGCAATGTGTAAAGAAGGAGGAAAAGGTGCACATATTGAATATATTAGTCCAGCTGATAATAGAGGGGCTGGTTCTTGGGTTGGAAATAAGTTAGACAAATATCCGGATGGTACTCGTGTGAAATTTGTAGTGAAGTAGTAGGCGAATGTAAGGAGATTTTACTTAAAGTCAATAGTAGAAGGAAGATGACGCTTGTGGAATTAACAATTTCCTATTCACAATTAATCGTGATGAATTATGATGGGGAACAGCCTTATGTAGAGTGGACGAATGAAGCTTTTGAGAGAGGATACGTCGAAGCAGAAGGTGTAGTTATTTTTGAGGCAATTTCTGATTATACGTGTGAAATAGAAGTATCTGTAGGAAAGCACATTGAAAAAGAAGGGGTAATAAAAACGATATCAGCACCGTTTACGATAGGGAATGAGGGTGTTTTTATACGCAGCATTCTTTCAAACACTTTACATATTCCTATTTCGCAAGGTGAATATGTGTTAGTGATGCAAGCCATGCCGCTTGAGAAACCAACGGATGATGAATTGTACAAGATACAATATGAATTGTTTTTCGAAGAGAAAGAGTGAAAAAGCCACGACATCGTGGCTTTTTCTTTATGCGTTTGTTGTTAAAAGGGAACGAGCTTCTTTCGCAGCTTGAACCATATGCTCTAAGGCAGGTATAACTTCTTCTGTTCTTCTTGTTTTTAAACCACAATCTGGGTTAATCCAGAAGTATTTTGGATCACATACTTTTAAGGATTGTTCTACAATGGTATACATTTCATCTTTACTTGGAACACGAGGGCTATGAATATCATAAACACCTAAACCGATTCCTTTTTCATATGTTGTATGTTCTAATGTATGAATGAACTCACCATGGCTTCTTGATGTTTCGATAGAAATAACATCAGCATCTAAAGCACGAATCGCGTCAACGATATCTTCAAAGTTACTGTAGCACATATGTGTATGAATTTGTGTTTCGTTCGCTACAGAAGAAGTCGCTAAAAGGAATGATTGAACAGCCCATGTAATGTATGCATCCCAATTTTTTTCCTTTAATGGCATCCCTTCGCGAAGTGCTGGCTCATCGACTTGGATAATGTGAATACCAGAAGATTCAAGTAATTCAATTTCATGGCGAAGTGCCAATGCAATTTGATAAGAAACTTCCTTTCGTGAAATATCATTTCGAACGAATGACCAGTTTAGAATTGTTACTGGGCCTGTTAACATACCTTTTACAACTTTATTTGTAAGGCTCTGTGCGTATGCAGTTTCTTTAATTGTCATCCCATCAATAAAGGCAACGTCACCATAGATTACAGGTGGTTTTACGCAACGGGAACCGTATGATTGTACCCAGCCGTTTTTAGTGAAAGAGAAACCAGCAAGTCGTTCGCCGAAGTATTCCACCATATCTGTTCGTTCAAATTCACCGTGAACGAGCACATCAAGTCCAATTTCTTCTTGATAACGAATCCATTTTGCAGTTTCTTTTTCAATAAATTGTTCATATTGTTCATTTGTAATATCACCGCTTCGCCATTGTTTACGCGTTTGACGAACCTCAGTAGTTTGCGGGAAGCTACCGATTGTTGTTGTTGGAAGTATCGGTAATTGTAAAGCTTCTTGTTGCAAAGCATAACGTTGTTCAAATGGAAGAGGACGAGAGAAGTCTTCTTCTTTAAGCGTTGCACGTGCTGTTTTTACATCTTCACGATTACGTGCAGCTGAAGAACGTATAGCTTCATGGGCGCTACGGTAAGTAGCTAATTCAGTACTAACACTTTCCACACCTTCAGAAATTGCACGTTTAATAAGCGTAAGTTCTTCTAGCTTTTGATTTGCAAATGCAAGAGCACCAAATAATTCTGCTGATAAGTGTGTTTCTTCCGTTTTATCAATTGGAGTATGCAATAAGCTACACGAAGGTTGAATAATCCATTCTTTTGGTGTAACACGGTCCTGTAATGTTTTAAATAAAGAAAGAATGTCATCAAGATCAGCTCTCCAAATGTTACGGCCATCTATACAACCGAATGCTAAGATTTTGTCGGTTGGGAAGCCGTGCTCTAGAATAGCTCTTACATTGCCTTCTTTACCATGAACAAAGTCCAATCCAATGCCGGATACAGGGAATGTAATAATTTCTTTATAGTTTTCTTCTACGCTATCAAAATAAGTTTGTAGAATAAGAGATACATGTGGTGCTTCTTTGCGAATTGTTTCATAAAGTTCTTTTGCTTCTACAATTTCTGCTTTAGTTAAAGATGCAAAAATCGGTTCATCAATTTGTACGAAGCGTGCGCCAGCTTCATGTAATTCAGTTAATAGTTGTACATAAGGTGCAACTAGTTGATTTAGAATAGTAGCAAATTGATCTTCTTTATATCCTTTTGCTAATTTTAAAAATGTATAAGGTCCTAATATAACTGGTTTGCCGTCAATACCTAATTCTTGTTTTGCTTCCTCGTATAAGCGAAGCGGTCGATTGTCTTTTAAAGAAATATCTAATCCTTCTTCATATTCAGGAACAATATAATGATAGTTTGTATTAAACCATTTTGTCATTTCAGAAGCAACGTGATCTTTAGAGCCGCGTGCCATTGCAAAATATACATCAAGATACGAAGAAAACTCAGAAAAACGTGATGGAATAAAGCCAAGCATGTAGGCTGTGTCCAGCACATGATCATAATATGTAAAGTCGCCGATTGGAATTAAATCGATTCCTTTTTCTTGTTGAACTTTGACATGTTGAAGACGAAGTTCTTTCATGGTTGTTGAAAATTGCTGCTCATCGATCTTATTTGACCAAAAAGCTTCCAACGTTTTTTTCCATTCTCGGTGTAATCCAATGCGTGGATACCCTAAATTACTTGTTTGAATTGCCATTTAAATTTCCTCCCTAATTGAAAGTAAGCACTTCCGTTTACTCGGAAATGCATGTGACGAAAAGTATAAAGGTACAGAAAATAACCCTTTCTTCTCGTTTCTAACACCTAATCATCATCCGTGAGTCTATCAGTGTTGTTAAAATAGGCAGGTCTCCTGGCTTATGCTTTATACGATTTCTTTCACCTTCCCGTTTTCACAGTGGTATAGGAAAGAATTCTCTGCACTTACAGTGGCGGGACCGCGTTGGAATTTCACCAAGCTTCCCTTTTAAACACGAAATAAGAAATTCCATGTACCTATTTTCCTTTTGAAAGGAATTTAACAAGCAAATATGATATTGAAACAAATTCTAACATAATTTTTCGAATCTTGTCTACTGTTTTGAAATAAGAATATTTTAAAGTTTTAAATTATTGTTATCCTAAATATTATGAATAATAAGGTGTATAATGGGAGTGCTTTTTACAAAAATATGTTTAATACAAGAAGTTGTAAGAAGAGGAATGGGTTGGAAGATATATACCCGTGGATAAAATAAAAAACTGCTTATAAGAATCTAATTAATAGAGAGTCTTATAGCAGTAGAGGAGACGGTAAGCAATAGTAGGCCTACTATATATCTGTTCCAATTTCGGAAAGGCAACCAGCACTTGCATCTTTATGGAGTTCATTTAACCAACGTAATTCAACAGTAATATGTTCGATAACACTTTTTAAAATATAAAGTTGTGCACGTGGAACATTTTCTTTGCTATGTTCGTATATGGATTGCATCGTATGTAAATATTGAATCGTGTCATCCATCTTTTTTTCTAAAATAGGAATGATTTTTTTTTCATCACCAAAATGAGCGAATGATAGTGCTGAATAGATTGGCTTATATATATGATTTTTTGCTTCAAATTGTTTTAAAAGCAGTGTATGGAAAAGCTTTTTTCCCGTTTCAGTTATATGGAAAATGGTCTTATCTGGTCGGTTTGTATCTCGTACTATGTTTGTAACCGCAATGGCTCCTTGCTTTTCTAATTGTTCAAAAGCGTAGTAGAGGGAGCCTTTTGCATATTTAATATAACAATCCATTTGCCGTTCTTTCATTGTATGCTGTACTTCATATGGATGTTTGTCTCCTTCGAGTAGTAAGCCGAGAATGACTAGTTTCATACTCACGCTGTCTCAACTCCTGTAATTTAAACTTTATACATATTATAAACGGTATAACCCTTTCCATAAAGGGTTATACCGCTCCGTTTTATCATGTATTAACTTACTTGTTTCTGCTTTTTCTTTGTTCCAGTTGCAAGACGTTCTTTCCCCATTAGTGTAATGCAGATAATACTTAGAGTAGCTGGGATAAGTGCCCAGAAAAATGTATCAGCAATAGATATTGCGAGCGCCTGTTTAATTCCATCCAATATTTGAGGCGGGATTTTTTCGGTAGCATGTGGTGCTAATAAAAAGCTTGTATCTCCGCTTTTTGGTGCCATTTTTGCCAACTCTGGAGGGAAAATAGTTTCTAATTTATTTGTGAAAATATGATTTTGAATAGTCCCAAAAATTGTTACACCAAGAGTCATGCCGAGAGAACGGAAGAATGAGTTTGTTGATGTGGCAGAACCTCGGTCTCTCATTTCTAAGTTGTGAATAGAAGACATACTTAAAACAGAGAAAGAGAAGCCTACTCCAAGTCCAGCAAGAATCATAAAGACTGTTACGAGTACACGCGGTGTGTCCATTGTTAAAGTGCTGAGTAAATAGATACCAAGTATAAAGAAAATACCAGACACGATCATAATGTTACGGTAACTCGTACGCGAAGCAAATTGTCCGCCTGCTTGACTTCCAATTACAGAACCGACCATCATCGGGGTTAAAATTAATCCAGCATTTGATGCGGAACCCCCAAGAACACCTTGGACAAAGATTGGAATATAAACAGTGCAAATAATAAAAGCCGCTCCATAGAAAAGGGCAACACCTTGACTTGCTGCAAATAAAGGTTTTTTAAATAAATGGAAAGAAATAATTGGCTCTGTTGCACGTCTTTCTACGAAGAAGAAAATAATAAGCATAATAGCAAACGTAGCAAATAACCCAAGAATCATATTGGAATTCCATGCATATTCCTTACCGCCAAGTTCTAGTGCAAACATTAAGCAAATAATACTTATTACAAGTGTAATAGCGCCAGCCCAATCGATTTTTTGTTTTCTATATTGTAGAGATTCTTTGTAGTACTTGGAGATAAAGAAGAAGGAAATAATGCCTAATGGAATATTGATATAAAAGACCCAGTGCCAACTTATATACTCCGTAATATAAGCGCCTAATAAAGGTCCAAATACACTTGATGTTCCAAAAACTGCTCCAAATAGTCCTGTCATTTTCCCTCGTTTTTCTGGCGGGAATATATCATACATGATTGTGAAGGCGATTGGCATGAGGGCACCGCCACCAATTCCTTGAATTGCTCTGTAAATGCTTAACTGTTCAATGCTTGATGCTGTACCGCAAAGAATTGACCCAAGCAAGAAGAGAAGTAAACCGCCGATATAAAAACGTTTACGTCCGTACATATCAGATAATTTCCCGAAAATCGGCATTCCTGCCATCGTTGCTACCATGTAGGCTGATGTGACCCAAACAAATTTATCAAATCCTCCTAGGTCTCCAACAATTGTTGCCATGGCAGTGGCGACAATTGTATTATCCATTGCTGCCATTAAAATACCAAGTAATAATCCAGCTACAACAAACTTTGTTTTGCTTGCTTTGTTTTGAGATGTTTGTTCCTGCAAATATATTCCTCCTTTTATATAAGATTAACTGTTCTTTAAGAAAATCTAATTAGTAGTTTGTGCTTTAACTTGTCTTTATTATGTACCACTATAATTTTATGGTTGCTGTTATAAGGGAAGATAGTGTTTTCGTGCCATAAAGAATAGAAAGCATACATCATATTATAGTCAAATTTGACTAAAAGGCAAATTTTTTATTTTATAGCTTTTACTATTTAAGAAATAAAAGGAAATGAGTGACTGATGGAGTTTATCTCGCATTAACGGATCGTAAAAGTCAATTGGTGAGGGATCATAATCAGTGTGGGGATGAACTCCACACTGATTAAAGTTTCACTTTATAGCTATTTAAAATGGTTTTTTCATCACGTTGCCGAATATGATAAAGGAGAAAGGTAAAAATGTTGAAAACGTATATTTTTATTGGGCGAAAATAAGAGAATGTTTTAAGGTGAACGAATTGGAGAAGGCTGGTTTATTATTTAGGAGAGCACAATAAATTTGTGCGGAGAATACCATCTGGAATGAGGTGAATTGTTATTGTGAAAATGTGGGAAATAAATCTAGATAAAGAAGTGTTCCCGTTGTCTTTACAACCTGTTATGTGGAGGGAAGGTGGTTCTAAAGAATTTACGAAAAAACAGCCTAATCCAAATGTAGCAGTGACATTACAAATTCGCGGTATGAAAGAAAAGAGTTTTTCACAAGAAATTGCTTATGATGTACATGAAATTCTTTTTGTCCAATTAGAAGTTGAAAACAGAGGAAGCGAAGGGATTTCTCGTGTAATCGTTAGTCATATGATTCGGGATTATTTTGCATATATCCCCAATACATTACAAACGAATAAAGGGGCAGGAGAGTTTTTATTTCGACTTGTAAGATGGCGTATTGATGAATTATCATCAGGTGAAAAAGCGCAATTAATCTGTCAGGTAAACGCATCACGTATACAAATCCCATCACGTATTTCATTGCGTGCTACATATACATTTCAGCAGATGGGCCGATTATATGGACCGCTTCAAACAACAGAAGCAATTTTGATACAATAATAAAAAGGAACCCCGGGCGTGGGTTCCTTTTTTAATGCAAATTATGCTTTTTTAGTAATTCTTTTTGGTCCAGGCCTTTCTTTCCTACATAGTTATTTTTATATCCGAAGTATAAAATAAATAAGAAAGAAGCAACATTTATGATTGCATCGATTTGGTCATTTGTAATAAAAGAAAGACCAAATGATTCAAATAATAGTTTTAATGATAAGAGAAATCCTGCAAAAAAGCGAATGATGTCTGAAATGTTTTCTCTTTGTAACATTTTCTTCTCCTTTCGATAATGGTTATATACTATATATATGAAATAGAAAAGAAAATGAATACAAGTTTGAGAGAGAAAATGTACGAAGGGTAAGTGCATTTTTTTGTAAAAAAATATTAATGATATAGAAGTATATATCATTTTAAAAGAAGAAAGTGCATAAAAAATAAAGGTAGAGTTGCTAGTTTCTTGATTAGTAATGTAGAGACTGCTGCAAAATGGTTAGCAATGCAATGTGTACGGATGCTTGAACTGTTTATATTATACAAAAGGCCATCAACTATTATCTTAGACGATGGATTCTCTGGGAGGACGGAGTGCAGTTGTATAAAACAGAGATTAAAAAAGATAGAGTAATAAAAGTTTTTTCGTAACAATTTTTTCTCTTTTGTTACAAAAAAGCATTATTTTGTAACAAAAGTCTTTAAAAATAGATTTAAACATCATATAATTGTGATGGATGTGTCAATACATTTTGCACAATGTTTTTTCATTTAAAAAAGTGTAGGGGGAAAACTCTACACTTTTCCTTTTAAGGAAATAAAAAGAATATATGTAAGTTGTTGCAAGTGAACTTTTAAAATGTGTAAAATGGATTAGAAAAAGATTGATAGAAAGTGAGAAAGGGAATGGTAGAATGATAGACGTGAGGAGCCGACGATCGCCTTTAATCAGGCGGCTAATTATAATTGCTAATGCAATTTGTGCTGTCGCGGCGGAGGGGGCATATTTTAATCCTTTACATCACTTGCAAGAGCTGGAGCCGATCAGAAAAACCTAATTCAGCTTGCTCATGATTAGGGAGAAGTTGAGTTAGATAAAAAGCAACGGTGAAATTTAATTAGGAGGAAAAGAAGTTGAAATATAATAAAATAGCAATTGTAGCAGTTTTATCTATGACATTATTAGCAGGTTGTTTCGGTCCAAAACCAGAAGAGGAATTATATGTAGCATTTGAAAATGCTGCGAAGCAAGAAAAACCGATGTTTGAAGACGCGAAAAAATTAGAGGAACTGGAAAAAGAAGGCCAAACATTATACGGTCAAATTGTACAGGAAGGAAAAGATAATAATCAAGCTGTGAAAGAAAAATTAGATCAAGCAATGAAAAATACAGCAGAACGTGGAAAAGTAATTGATAAAGAAAAAGAAGCATTGAATAAAGCGCAAGAAGAAGTAAAATCGGTTGATACATATGTGAAGAAAATTGAGAATAGTAAGCTAAAAGAACAAGCGGATAAAGTAACGAAAACATACGAAAAACGACATGAGTCTTTTAAGAAAATGTATGATAATTATAGTAAATCATTAAAATTAGAAAAAGAATTATTTACAATGCTGCAAGATAAGGGAGCAAAATTAAAAGATATTAGTGATAAAGTAAAAACAGTGAACCAATCGTATAAAGATATTGATGCTGAAAAAGATAAGTTCAATGAATACACAAAATCATATAATACAGAAAAAGTAGCATTTTATAAACAAGCGAACATTAAAATAAAAGAAGACAAAAAATAAAGCAGGTTGGCCTTTATAGGCAAACTTGCTTTATTTTTTTGTGTACGTACGACGATACCAAGGAATTGGTTCGCTTAATTTTTTTTCTTGTTTTAGTGCTTCTGGCCCAATGTAATCTTGTAGCGTTTTTTTTGCTACTGCTAAAGAAAGAGTTGTTTTGGGGTTTCTATAGGAAGATTCAAGGCTACCGAGATGTGGAAGAGTATTGAAATCATCTTTTGTAGGAGGGATATGGAAAAAATAGTCGCCTAACCGAACGAGAACATCAGATTGTTGTTGACTAAAACGTGGATTCCTAGAGAAATGTAATCCTTCTTTTATTGCTTTCTTTTCACGAATTAAACGTTCTAAAGCGATCTTTTTCAACCAATATAAATATTTAGGATTTGTAGCAGCTTTGGCATGCCGGTTTACAATGAAGATAGATTGAGCCAATTGATCAATAGAATATCGTTTGTGTGAATGAGACTGTGGCTGTGAAGGTTTCATGATGGGACCCCTTTCTAATTTTTCACTATTATAGCATAAATAAAAGTAGTTTTTATTATATACAAAAAATGATTGTATATATTTTCAATATTAAAGCAATATTGTTACAAAAAACAACTATTTTGTATAATAGTGATAGGAATGAATTCTAGAATTTCAATGATGAAAGAGTGAGAAGTGTGAAAGATATATTGAAACAGCAATATGCCATTATTGATATTGGTTCAAATACGATGCGACTGGTGATTTATGAAAAACAAAATGGAGGTTTTTATAAGGAAATTGAAAATACAAAAGTTGTTGCACGATTAAGAAATTATCTAATAGATGGTGTGCTCATAGAAGAGGGAATGCATATACTGCTCCAAACACTACTTCAATTTCAAGAAAGTACAAGGTTTCACGGATTACATAATATACTTTGCGTTGCGACGGCAACAATTAGACAAGCAAAGAACCAAGAAGAAATTAAAAAACTTGTAGAAGGAAAAACTGATTTTGTACTTAGGGTTTTATCTGAATATGAAGAGGCACGCTATGGTTACTTAGCTGTGATGAATTCGACTTCTTTTACTGAAGGGATTACTGTCGACATTGGTGGGGGGAGTACAGAGGTTACATATTTTCGAGACCGAGAAATGATAGAATATTATAGCTTTCCTTTTGGTGCGCTTTCTTTAAAAAAACAATTTATTCATAATGAAATACCAACGATAGAAGAATTAGAGGAACTAAGAAGGTATTTATGGTACCAATTTCAAACGTTACCTTGGTTAAAGGGCAAAAGGCTACCTCTTATTGCGATAGGTGGAAGTGCTCGAAATATGGTGAAAATTCATCAAAATTTTCTTTCTTATCCGATAGCCGGTTTGCATTTATATAAGATGAAGGAAGTGGATATAAAGGGTGTAAAAGAGGAATTAGAAAGTCTTTCTTTTACAGACTTGCAGAAGCTAGATGGGTTAGCGAAAGATCGAGCTGATACAATTATTCCAGCGGTAGAAGTATTTTATATGCTAACAAATATTATACAAGCTCCGTCATTTGTATTAAGTAGAAAAGGATTACGAGAAGGTGTTTTCTATGAGGAACTTACAAAAAATTTAGGTGTTTCTTATTACCCAAATGTGATAGAAGAGAGTTTACACTTATTGTCCTATGAATATGAAATGGATATGAACTTTGTGGTTCAACTCATTAAGCAAGGAACGTTAATTTGTACACAACTTGAAGAGTCTGAAATTATCTCTTTTTCAGAAAAAGATTGGGAGGTCTTTTATCAAGCTGCCAAGGTATTTAATATTGGGAAATATATAGATGCGGAAGCAAGCCGTTTACATACATTCTATCTATTGGCGAATAAGACAATTGACGGCATGATGCATAAAGAGCGTATTAGACTTGCACTTATTGCATCTTATAAGTCGAAAATGTTATTTAAGCAGCATTTGGAGCCATTTGAAGGATGGTTTGATAAAAGTGAACAAAAAAAGATTCGTTTGTTAGGAGCAATCTTACAATTTTCTGCTTCCTTAAATGTGAGGCAAAGGGAACTAATTGAAACGATTCAAGTGAAGAAAAATAAAGAGGAACTTGTATTTCATATTGTGTGTGAACAATCGGCTTTAGCAGAAAAGGTACAGGCAGAAAAGCAGAAAAAACAACTTGAAAAAGCATTAAAGATGAATATTCACCTAGTGTTTGAAGAGAAAGGTTAAGTTGTACGGACATATTTACAAAAAATTTACACTTTTATAAATTGGAATTTGTTACAATAAATGTAACTAAATTATATTGAAAAAGTTTCAAGGGGAAGTGTGAGGGAAATGGAATTAATAAAGGGAAATGCTGTGAATTTAAATGATACTGCTTACTATAATAACCGTGAATTAAGCTGGCTTGCTTTTAATGAACGTGTATTGCAAGAAGCGCAAGATGAAAGTAATCCACTTTTAGAAAGATTAAAGTTTATTAGTATTTTTAGTTCAAATTTGGATGAATTTTTTATGGTACGTGTTGCGGGATTAAAGGATCAAGTAAAGGCGGGATTCAATCAACCGGAAAATAAGGCTGGATTAACACCAAAACAGCAGCTGAATAAAATTGCCATGAAAGCTCATGAATTAATGAAAGTTCAGTATAATACATTTAAAAATACGGTGTTGCCGGCGCTTGAAGTAGAAGGTGTTGAGCCGCTAACATTTCAAGATTTAACGAAAGAACAGCGTGAATTTATTGAAGAGTATTTTGATGAACAAATTTTCCCGGTGTTAACACCTGTCGCAATAGATGCATATCGTCCATTCCCTATGTTGTTAAATAAAAGTTTAAATTTAGCTACTATTCTGTATGATGAAAAGCAAGAAGAGGAAGAGAATCGAACGAAGCTTGGAATCGTTCAAGTGCCATCTTTGCTCGAACGTTTTATTTTTTTACCAAGCGAAGATCAAAAACATAAATTTATATTATTAGAAGATGTAATTAGTAGCTTTACTCATAAGTTGTTTACAGGATATAAAGTATCCTCTGTTACTCGTTTTCGTATTACACGTAATGCGGATTTAACAATTCATGAAGAGGGTGCAAGGGATTTATTAAAAGTAATTGAAAAAGAGTTAAAAAAACGTAAATGGGGAGCGGCTGTTCGTTTAGAAATTGGCAAAGAGCATTTAGATGAAAGAGTGTTAGCTTTACTGTATGAAGTGCTAGAATTGAAAGATGAAGATGTATATATAATGGATGGGCCATTAGACCTAACATGTTTATTTTCCCTATATAAAAAATTAGCACCTTTATATGAACATCTGGTTTACCCCGCTCTTATACCGCAGCCACCTCAAGATTTGGATGATGAAGAAGATGTATTTGAAAAAGCAATAGAGCATGATATTTTACTACATCATCCATTTGAATCTTTTCAGCCAGTTATTGACTTTGTACGTGATGCGGCTGATGATCCGAATGTGCTAGCAATAAAGCAAACGTTATATCGTGTAAGTGGAGGATCTCCAATTATTCAGGCGTTAAAGATTGCAGCTGAAAAGGGGAAACAAGTAACGGTGCTTGTTGAATTGAAAGCCCGTTTTGATGAAGAAAATAATGTCCATTGGGCAAAGGAACTTGAACAAGCTGGTTGCCACGTTATTTATGGTGTAAGTCATTTGAAAACGCATAGTAAAATTACGCTTGTTGTACGAAGAAAACACGGGAAGATTGAAAGATTTGTCCATTTAGGAACGGGAAATTATAATGATGCTACGGCAAAGTTATATACAGATTTTGGATATATTACATCTCGGAAAGACTTTGGGGTAGATGCGACCAATTTCTTTAATTACTTAAGTGGTTATACAACAAAGCCACATTTCCATCACCTATCAGTAGCACCGTTCGATATACGTCATCAATTTATGGAATTGATCGATGAAGAGATTCGCTATCATAAGCAATATGGAAACGGACGTATTATTGCAAAGATGAACTCGTTAACAGATAAACCTTTAATTCAAAAACTATATGAAGCATCGCAAGCTGGAGTGAAAGTAGAACTTGTTGTTAGAGGAACGTGCTGCTTGCGGCCTGGTATTAAAAACGTGAGTGAGAATATTCGGGTGATTAGTCTTGTTGGACGTTATTTAGAACATAGTCGTATTTATTATTTTCATCATAATGGGGATGAAAAAATCTACTTATCTTCAGCAGATTGGATGACAAGGAACATGGAAAAACGGGTAGAAATATCATTTCCGATTGTAGGATTTGAAATGAAAGCAAGAATCAAAGCAATTTTGCAGCTTATTTTAGCGGATAACGTAAAAACACGTGAACAAAATAAAGATGGTGAATACTATTATATAATAAATAATGGTTCCCAAGAGATTGATAGCCAAGTGAAATTATTTAAGATGGCTTATCAAAATACTGATGCAGAGTAATGTGTAAATTGGAAAACGATATAAAACCATCCTTTGTGAGGTGGAGAGAATCTAACCGTGCATAGAAGTGGTCAGATCCTTTTCTCCCCATGTTAAGTGAAAATAAAGGGAAAGTATGAGTGGAGGCCATGTTTTATTTTCCTAGCAGTGACTGGTATATCAACGAATTAAAATGAATTTACATATATTAAATAGTTAAGTGTAATAACTTGTGAATGCAAGATTATGAGAATACGGCGAAAAAAGCCTCTTGTAAGTTAAGGGGCTTTTTTCATAGTTTTTGTTTATATTAATAATAATATGGTTGGCACGGACTTCCATAACAAGGAAATGGCGGTGGATATGGAGGATAGTAAGGTGGTCTAGGGCCGAATGCTAATGCTCCGCCAATTAAGCCGCCAGCAAGTCCTGCTAAGAATGGGACACCGAAGAATGGTAAGATGCGTGAGTCACTTACTGGGCCAATAGGTCCTGAACGAACTAGATAGGGATGAGGGTATGGGTACATGAAAAAACCTCCTTTATTGGACTCATTGTTATCATATGGTGAAATAGCATGGATGAGCGAGTACAAGAAAGGATATATAAGAAAATAGGCAATTATAGGTTATAAGTGCTGAAGAGTGAATACTGTAATTTCAGGCTTGGATAAAAAACGAAATGGAACACGTGTCCTTCCAAGACCGCGATTTACATAAAGAAGTAATTCTTGAATATGATAAAATCCTTCAATGTAATGCTTTGCTAGTGCTGGGGTAACGATCGCTCCTAAAAAGGGAAGTTGTACCTGTCCCCCATGACTATGCCCAGAAAGTTGGAGATTTACTGGGAATTCTGCAATTTTAGGGGCTATATCAGGTTCATGTACGAGCACAATTGTATATAGCTCTTTCTGCACATTGTGTAATGTTACATCGATTTCTGGCTTACCAAGAAGCATGTCATCGATTCCGAAAATAGAAATTTCACTATTATCTAATAAACGAATACGTTTTTCGGTATTTTGTAATACTTCAAAACCTGCGTCACTCATAATTTGACTATAGTATTCGGTTCCATATCCCCCATGATCATGGTTTCCGTAGATTGCAAATTTACCAAAGGGCGCACGAATGTTTCGTAAAATTGAAGAAACAAAAGGAGTTTCGCTATATGTTTGGTAGTCATCGATTAAATCACCAGTAAAAAGTACAATGTCGGGCGTAGTTTCATTTATTTTAGAAACAATTGTAGAAAGATGTTGGAGAGAAAAATAGTACCCCAAATGTAAATCACTAAATTGGACGATTTTCATACCATGAAAGTTTTTTGGAATGAGTGAAGAACGAAGTGTATGATGTGTTAAAGAGAGAAAGTTCGGCTCTATATACTTTGCATAGTAATAACCAAGACCACCTGTAACACAAGTATAGAGAAAAGTGCGTATTCCTGTTTTTATAAAGTTTCTTCTCGTAATTTGTTTCATAGGAATATGAGCGAACCTATAGTATACAAAAGGAAGTTTATAAGGTATACAGGCAATTCATTATAGGTCACTTGGATCTCCTTTCTGTTTATTTCTTGTTTCAAAAGTGTATTTTTGGATATTGAAGAGCCATATATAAATACAAATTGAAAAGCCGACCAAAGGCTACTTTTTAGGTGGGAGAGAGCGTCTGGCCATGTATAGAAGTGTTCGAATCCTTTTCATGCCCATATCAAGTGAAAAAAGAGAGAAAACAAGTGTGGGTCACTTTTTCCTCTTCATAGCAGAGAATTATATGTCGAAAAGTCAAAATGGATTTATATAGATTATAAGAAATATTACAGAGAAAGTGATTTTCTTATCTAAAGATATCAGAAAAGTTTAAAAATATAAAGATTTCTATGAAATAAAGTGGTAAAATGAATGTGTATTCATTTTTTGGGAGGGGATATTTTGAAAGAAAAAGTAGCGATCATAACAGGTGGTTCAAGTGGAATGGGAAAAGGAATGGCAGCTCGTTTTGCTAAGGAAGGAGCACGGGTTGTTATTACAGGGCGTACACAAGAAAAGCTTGAAGAAGCAAAAAAAGAGATTGAGCAATTTGCAGGACAAGTATTGACAGTACAAATGGACGTTCGAAATATAGAAGATATAAAGCGTATGATTGAATATGTTGATGAAAAATTTGGACGTATTGATATTTTAGTAAATAATGCAGCAGGTAATTTTCTTTGTCATGCAGAAGATTTATCGATAAATGGCTGGAATGCGGTTATTAATATTGTGTTGAATGGGACCTTTTATTGCAGTCAAGCAGTAGGAAAGTATTGGATTGAAAAGGGGATAAAAGGAAATATAATTAATATGGTAGCGACGTATGCTTGGGATGCAGGACCGGGTGTTATTCATTCTGCTGCAGCGAAAGCAGGTGTGTTGGCAATGACAAAAACGCTCGCTGTCGAGTGGGGGCGTAAATATGGTATTCGTGTCAATGCAATTGCTCCTGGACCAATCGAACGAACAGGTGGCGCGGATAAATTATGGATTTCAGAAGAGGCAGCCAAACGTACACTGCGAAGCGTCCCACTTGGTCGACTTGGTACGCCAGAAGAAATTGCAGGTTTAGCTTTTTATTTATGCTCTGATGAAGCAGCATACATAAATGGAACGTGTATGACAATGGATGGTGGACAGCATTTGCACCAATATCCGTTTTAAAGGGATTATATAAGAGTGAAACTTGGGGATTATTTCCCATTCATGTGAGGTAAAATGTGACGGATTTGTGACATATGGTAGAAAAGTGTTTACAATAGGTTTTTTATAAGGTATATTTAAGACCTCTTTTTTCTTCATAGTAGAATTGCTAATTCCCCTTAGCATTTTACCCCTCTAATCCCTTCAGGAAAACTGAAGGGATTTTTTATTATTTTTCTATACATACCGTGTTATAATTTTGAAAAGTAAAGGGAGGGAAACATTTTGGTAGATGCATTAGATGTGATGAGTAATTTGGATAAAGTCCTTCCTTATTATCAAGCTATTTTTAGTGCTGATGAACATACAGTAATTGGATATGAAGTAGTAGGACGTATCCAAACGGAAGATGGGATACAAAGTCTTGCTTCTTTTTTTCGCGATGATTCCATTCCGGGAGAATTCCAATTAGAGGCAGATAATGTCATAGTAGAAAAAGCATTAGAGCGCTACTTAGAAACAAATCAAGATTTTTTATTGTTTATACATCGGGGTGCAAACATATTAATGAATGATGAAGAAGAAAGTTTACTTCATTTACTGTTAATGTATGAAAAAAAAGGATTGAACTTAGGCCATATCGTTTTAGAAATAACAGAGCACGAGTGTAAGGCAGATATAGAACAATTTAATCATTTACTTATGTATTACCGTACATATGGAATTCAAATTTCAATTAATAAAGTCGGAACAGGAACGAGTAATCTAGAACGAATTAGTGTACTAGCACCTGACATTTTAAAGGTAGATTTAACGAACTTAAGACAAACTGCACTTTTACAATCTTATCAAGATATTTTATATTCTTTGTCACTACTCGCAAGAAGAATTGGTGCGACATTATTATATGAAGAAATTGACGCGTTTTACCAGTTACAATATGCTTGGAAAAATGGCGGGAGATATTATCAAGGCAATTATTTAAAAAAGTGTTTTCCAGATTTTATTGAAGCAGATATTTTAAAAGAACGTCTCGGTAATGAATGTCATCAATTTATTCAACATGAAAAGAAAAAACTACAAAAAATTTATCAATTAACAGAAACATTACGTGATCAAGTTGGGAATGTTTTATCTAAGCAGAAAAAGAATGAAGACGTTAATGATTGGTTATTACATTTTAGTCAACATGTATCGCATTATAGTTTTCGAATCTTTATTTGTAATGAAGATGGTTTTCAGCAATCGGGAAACATTATGAAAAAAGATGGTGAATGGATTGTGATGCCAGAGTATTATATGAAAAATTGGAGCTGGCGCCCGTACTTTTTAGAAAATATAATGAAAATGAGATTTGAAAATAAAGCAAGACTCTCGGATTTATATGCAGATATAGAAACAGGGGAGATGGTGCGAACATTTTCATTTCCAATTGATGATGAGAATTTTTTATTTATTGATTTGTCCTATGAATTTCTATACGAGGAGGATGTTTTATTTTAATGCACGAAGCAATTCGTGCATTTTTTGTTTGGTTTTATCATAAATTGGTAATAGTGAAAATGATGGTGAAAATGCTGTCTATCATTGTAAAGATTTTACGAACGAAACCATCCCTTTCTTTGCATAATCATTGTTACAATGAATAATACAAAGACAAGCTCTGTTAAAGGAAGGTGAAAGAATGAAAAAATATGGAATTTGGTTTGTTCTCTTTCTATGTATGGCCTTTCTGGTTGGGTACAGTGTTACAACAGTTCTTGGTAAAGAAGAGATAAAAGTGGATCGAAAAGAAGTATTTACAACGATTCAAAAGGGATACGAGGCACAATTTTCAATTCGTGGGAAGCACTTGCCGATGAATAAAATGGTTGATGCGTTATCACTGTACTTTACAGATAATTTTCTTCAAGTTTTTACAGATGAAAATAGTAGGAATGATAAACAAAGTGGTGAATATTTACTTCCTACGAAAGAAGCACCTTTTTCATTTAATTCGGCAACTAAAATGTTGTATGATGAAGAACATCACCTTTTGTATGTATATGAACGGTCAAAAAATGATCAATATCAAATAGTAACATTACAACAGGATAAAGGAAAATGGAAATTAGCGGGGTATCATGAGAGTCAGGAACTTTTAACAGAAATGAAAAAGTTAGAAGAGTTAAAAGAATAGGAATAGGTGCATAGTCACCTATTCCTATTCTATATTTAGTAACTGTTGTAGCTTTTCAATTTGAAAACCTGCAACAACTTCACCGTCAATGACAACTGTTGGAGTTGAATATGAATCATAGTCATATAAAAGACGATTGCGAGCTGCAGTATCTTTTTTTACATCGAATTCTTCATACGTTACGTTATTATGTTTTAAAAATTCTTTTACAATGGCACAGGGTGGACAATCTGGTTGTGTATAAACCTCTACTTTTTTCATTATAAACCCTCCTCTTTTTCTGCTCTTTATTATATTCTGCAGCTACAAAAACCGCAACAAAGGAAGAAAAAGATTTTCTTTCTGTTTTTTACTTCTTTTTTCGACAAATTTTAGTTGAGTTTCTCGCCAAGAAGCTTTATCCTAGAGTGTGGAACATTTTTTCTGTTATGACGGATAGAATGAGTATAGCTGTAAAACCTATTGGTAGGAAGATTAGAGAAAGGGGAGATTTCATGTCTCTACTCCAAGGAATTTTAACTCGACTTGTTAGTCTACAAGAACAAGCTGAAAGCGGTGAAGTAGCACAACGCTATTTTGAAGTGAACGGTGAACGCAAATGTAGCGTGAAATTTTTCGATAAAAGTGAAATGTATGAGTTAGAAGTGTATCAACAAGGCGAAAAGCCACAAGTATATCAATTCGATAACATTGATATGGTTGCAATTGAAATTTACGACATTATTTCTTGATACATACAAAAAAGGTACCGTCTCTCACGGTACCTTTTTTGGTGATTTTAATAAAAGATTTTATTTTTTATTACTAGATAGTAAAAGGATAAAGAATTGAAAAAGATATGTGGAGATAATGAACTGTAAAATCTTGATGGAAGCTTCACGTTATCCCGCCTTAATGGACAGTAAGCCCCCCACTGATTAAAGTTTCACTTTATATGTATAAGATTTTTTGGTTGTTCCTACACTGGTATTAAAAGTTTGAAAGGAATGTGAAATATGGAACGACTACCAATTGTTATTTGTCCCAAATGCCATATGTCATTTGAAATGGATCATGTACTAACAGCGCAATCTAATCAGAATGTAATTTATATCTGTCCAGCATGTAAGTATTCTGTTCGAAATATAGAAACGAGTAAAGGATAATAAGTCATATTTTACTCTTTTGTCCCATACAATGAGAATGCAAAAAGTCTGTCTAATTGAAGGGACGTGACTAAGTGAACGGTGAATATCTATTTTATAACGTGTCAGAGAGGCATATGGATTTTGAAACAGTATTCTTACGTATTTGTAATTTTATTGAAAGGGATCCACGCAATTTGTATCGTCTATCTATTGGGACAGATTCACAAGCACATCAAAAAGATACCCGTTTTATTACGGCAGTGCACATTCATCGTGTTGGGAAAGGAGCATGGGGATGCTTAAGGTATAAAGCGGTACGTAAAAAACTAACTACTTTACGTGAAAAAATATATTTAGAAACACAGTTTAGTCAAGAAGTCGCTTATTTGTTTACGCCAGAACATATAAGACGTATATGGGAGTTGTTACATCCATATGCTCATGAAGGAGCGGGGTTTGTAATGGAAATTCACTTAGATATAGGAAATGATGGACTAACAAAAGAATTTATTTCTGATATGACAACGAAGGTGAAGGCGATGGGGCTAACTGCAAAAATTAAACCTGATGCCTATGCTGCATTTAGTTATGCAAATCGCTACACAAAATAAAAAACTGAATTTTTCATCTATTAAACTAAGCGAATATTTTATATAATAAATACTAAGGAAAAAGGTATAAGGAGAGGAGTATATGCAGAAGAGTTTTACTTTAACAAAAGAGGAAAAAAGTTTATTGTTAGATGTTTTGTTTCGACAAAACTATGCTAGTGAAATTCTCGCTGTTGAGCTTACAGATATTGAAAGTGGTTTAAAAGAGACTGATATTTCCCAATATAGAAGAATTACAAGGCTATTTAATCGATTGAAAAATGAAGGATACTAAGCGCTACCAGAAAGGTAGTCTTTTTTTTGTGTTCTATGGTAGAATGAACTGTGTATCATTATTTTTGTTGGAATAAAATTAGGACAAAATAATAATATGAAAACGCTATCATAAGATATGAATAGAAATGGGAAATAAAGTGAAACTTTTAGCCGTGGATATGATTAACTGTGAACAGTAAGGTTCTTATGAATTGTCTATTGGAGATCATGTTAGCAGGAAAAAGGAAGAAAAAGTGGGGGATATAATATGATTAGTATTCCGAAAGATGAGTTTCAACAAGTTCTTGTTAAGGATTTAATGATTTCATCAGAAAAAGTTGCACATGTTCAAATTGGAAATAGCTTAGAACATGCTTTGCTTGTTCTTGTAAAGTCTGGATATTCAGCAATTCCTGTTTTAGATCCTATGTATAAATTGCATGGATTAATAAGTACTGCTATGATTTTGGATGGGATTTTAGGGTTAGAACGTATTGAATTTGAAAAACTTGAAGATATGAAAGTTGAGAATGTAATGAAAAAGGACATTCCGAATCTTAGACTTGAAGATTCATTTGCTAAAGCGTTAGAAATGACAATTGATCATCCATTTATTTGTGCTGTAAACAATGATGGGTACTTCGAAGGGATTTTAACAAGGCGTGCTATTTTGAAATTGCTGAACAAAAAAGTAAGACAATATAATCGATAAAGAAGGGTAAGCGACTTCGAATAAAAAGAGAAGTCGCTTTTTTATCATGCATCTCTTTTACGTATTTATATAAAGGCATTTTGATTTTTCGACGCATAAGTCACTGTTACGAGGAACGATAGATGATTGCTACTTGTTTTTTCTCTTTGTTTTAATTTGGCTGGGGCAGGAAAAGAATCTGGCTGCTTCGGTGCATGGCTGGATGCTCTTATTAGGTTTTATGTCGTTTTTTCAATTTGTACTTATATGTAGAGTGGCTAGTTTAAACAGGTATAAAAGGTTAGGGGAAATCATAATTCACCCAAGCTTCTTGGAAATAATAATTAAATATTGCATGTTAGAGAATGGTGCAACGTATATATTGAGGTTAGATGGTTACATGTAAGATAAGGAAAGAGGGAGAAAGTTGCAAATTGATGATTTTCAAATGATGGTTGTTTTAGCCCAGGAATCCAATATGAGAAAAGCTGCGGAGCGCTTATTCGTTTCACAGCCTGCACTCAGTCAACGATTACAATCAATGGAAAAACAGTGGGGAATGAAATTTTTTATCCGTTCTCAAAAAGGATTGACAATTACACCAGAAGGAGAAAAAGTGGCCAATTATGCGAAAGATATGTTGCAGAGAGAAGAGGCCATTAAAAGTGAATTAGCAATCTATCATACGGAAACATACGGAACATTAAAGATAGCGGTTGCCTCTGTGATTGGACAATACTGGTTACCGCCTGTTTTAAAGAAATTTGTACAAAAATACCCATCTGTTAAAATCTCTCTTTTTACAGGGTGGAGTAGTGAAGTACAAAAGCAATTTTATGAAGGCGATGTCCATGTAGCTATATTACGAGGGAAACAAGAATATAAAGGGCATAAAGAGCAACTATTTGAGGATGAGCTGTATTTAGTTGATACAGAAATTAAAGATATTTCTATGTTGAAAGATACAAACAGACCGTTTATACAATTTAAAAGCGATTCGACATACTATGGACAAATACAGAATTGGTGGTACGGTTTATTTTCTAATCCTCCTAAACGAACGATTGTAGTTGATCAAATTGAAACATGTAAGCAGCTCGTTTTAAATGGAATTGGTTATGCGTTGTTGCCCTCCACTGTTTTAAAAGAAGTAAGAGAAAAGACATATAAAACACCGGTTCAGTTGAATCGAGAAACGTGGTTATTGACAAGTGATTCTGCAAGGCAACTTAAACAAGTACAAGCGTTTTTAGATATTATAGAAGAAATTCAAGCGGAAAAATAAGATTATTGTCTTGCTAGTAGCTCTTTCGTTTGGTAGAGTAACATTATAAATGGATTTAGGAGGCAACAAGCATGAAAATGATGGATGCAAACGAAATTATTTCGTTTATTCAAAAAAGTGAGAAGAAAACTCCTGTAAAGGTATACATAAAAGGGGATTTAAAAGAAGTAACATTCCCTGAAACAGTACAAGCGTTTGTAAATAAAAAAGCTGGTGTTTTATTTGGAGAATGGTCTGAAATCAAGACAGTTCTTGAAGAAAATAAAAAGCACGTTGTAGATTATGTTGTCGAAAACGATCGTCGTAACTCAGCAATTCCAATGCTTGACTTAAAAGGTATTAAAGCTCGTATTGAACCAGGTGCGATTATTCGTGACCATGTTGAAATCGGTGATAATGCAGTTATTATGATGAATGCAACGATTAATATCGGTGCAGTAATCGGTGAAGGCTCAATGATCGATATGAATGCAGTGCTTGGCGGACGTGCTACAGTAGGTAAAAACTGTCACGTTGGTGCTGGTGCGGTACTTGCAGGTGTTATCGAGCCACCTTCTGCAAAACCAGTTATCGTTGAAGACGACGTTGTAATTGGTGCAAATGTAGTTGTTCTAGAAGGTGTAACAGTTGGTAAAGGTGCAGTTGTTGCAGCGGGTGCGGTTGTGACGGAAGATGTACCACCATATACAGTAGTTGCAGGAACACCAGCGCGTGTTATTAAAGAAATTGATGAGAAGACAAAGGCAAAAACAGAAATTAAACAAGAACTTCGTCAATTAAACCCAGAAAAATAAAAACAAAAAGCGTAAGGGACTATTCATGCCCTTACGCTTTTTATAAATGGTGGTGCGGACATGACAGTCAGTAAATTTGTACAAATTCGTAGGGATTTACATAAAATTCCGGAATTAGGATTTAAGGAATGGAAAACACAAAAATATATTTTAGAGTATATTCATACTCTTCCTAAGGAATATATTGAAGTTAAAACATGGAAAACAGGCGTAATCGTTAAAGTGAATGGCAAAAAACCGGAGAAAATGATTGGTTATCGTGCAGATATTGATGGTTTACCGATTACTGAGGAGACTGGTTATGAATTCGCTTCTACTCATGAAGGGATGATGCACGCATGTGGTCATGATTTGCATACTACTATCGGTTTAGGACTTTTAACAGCTACTATAAATGAAAGAATAGATGATGACATTGTCTTTCTATTCCAACCAGCTGAAGAAGGCCCAGGAGGAGCTCTTCCTATGTTAGAAAGTGAAGAGTTGAAGGAATGGAAGCCTGATATGATTTTAGGTCTTCATATCGCACCTGAGTATCCAGTAGGAACAATTGCGACAAAAGAGGGATTGTTATTTGCAAATACATCAGAATTATATATTGATTTAAAAGGAAAAGGCGGACATGCGGCATATCCACATACAGCGAATGATATGATTGTTGCAGCGAGTCATCTTGTTACACAGCTTCAATCTGTAATTAGCCGCAATGTGAATCCGCTTGATAGCGCTGTTATTACAATTGGTAAAATTACAGGTGGTACAGTTCAAAACATCATTGCTGAAAAATCTCGCTTAGAAGGGACGATTCGAACATTATCTGTCGAGTCAATGAAACGAGTGAAAAGTCGAATTGAAGCAATTGTGGCGGGAATTGAAGCAGCGTTTCAATGTGAAGCTGTTATTGATTACGGAGCCATGTATCATCAAGTGTATAATCATGGTGCGTTAACGCGAGAATTTATGACATTTACATCTGAACAAACAAATATGAATGTTGTTACATGTACAGAAGCGATGACAGGAGAAGATTTTGGTTATATGCTTCGTGATATTCCAGGGTTTATGTTCTGGCTTGGAGTAGACTCAGAATATGGTTTACATCATGCAAAACTACAACCGAAGGAAGAAGTGATTGAACAGACCATTTCATTTTTAAATCAATATGTAAAGTGGAAAGGGAACAGGTCTTAAACCTGTTCTTTTTAATTGAGAAATTATAAGATATAATGCATTTTTTTTGTAATTCTAACACAATACTTTATAATGGTAGGTGGAGGGAAAAGTTGATAGTAAGTTGTTTTGTAATGATTACCAATTGAAATTGACTGAAAACTGATTCCTCTTATATACTACAAGAGTGGACATATATGATAAAAATTTATGGAGGTTGATACATATGGCAGAACGTATGGTAGCAAAACAAGCGCCACGCTTTGAAATGGACGCTGTTATGCCAAACAAAGAATTTGGTAAAGTAAGTCTTGAAGAAGTTATGAAACAGGACAAATGGACAGTGCTTTTCTTCTATCCAATGGATTTCACTTTCGTATGTCCAACAGAAATCATCGCACTTTCTGATCGTTATGATGAGTTTGAAGATTTAGATGCAGAAGTAATCGGTGTATCTACTGATACAATCCACACTCATTTAGCTTGGATTAACACTGATCGTACGAAAAATGGTTTAGGAGAATTAAATTATCCGTTAGCAGCAGATACGAACCATGTAGTATCTCGTGACTACGGTGTATTACTTGAAGAAGAAGGTATTGCACTTCGTGGTTTATTCATTATTAGTCCAGAAGGCGAATTAATGTACCAAGTTGTACATCATAACAACATCGGACGTGAAGTTGATGAAGTAATTCGTGTTCTTCAAGCTCTTCAAACTGGTGGACTTTGCCCAGCAAACTGGAAACCAGGTCAAGCAACTTTAAACGTTTAATTTTATTGTAAACTATAGAAGGTCTAACAATATTTTGTTAGGCCTTTCTCTACATGTATTAGGAGGAAAAATAATGAAATTACGCGAATCAATGCCTTCTTTAGATGGTGCAACAAAAGTATTAAATGGAGAAGTTGTACGTGAATCACTAATTGGTGAAAAACCCACACTTATTCATTTCTGGTCAGTTAGTTGTCACTTATGTAAAGAAGCAATGCCAAATATTAATAACTTTCGTGATGAGTATAAAGAGCAATTAAATGTTGTTTCCGTTCATATGCCACGTTCAGAAGAAGACTTAAACCTTGAGCAAGTGGAAGCAGTTGCAAAAGAACATGGAATTTCCCAACCTATTTTAGTGGACAATCAACATAAGATTACAGATTCATTTGAAAATCAATATGTGCCAGCGTATTATGTGTTTGATAAAAATGGTGTACTTCGTCATTTCCAAGCGGGTGGAAGCGGGATGCAAATGCTAACGAAACGAGTAAATCGTGTGTTAGATGAAGCGCAAAAAGAAGCTGAATAAAAGGTGGATTTTCTATTTACATGCTAGACGGCTTGGAAGTAGAAATTTCTTTTGATATGTGCAAAAAACCTCCTTTTCATTAGGGGGTTTTTGGTTTTATAAATAGTAGGTTAAATGAGAGATATACATCTAGGGTATGGATTTAATAATAAAAATTTGACTCAAAGCAATGGAACTGTATGTTTTAGTTTACTTTTCATGTGAAAAATGTGTAAAATCAATGTGATACATAGATAAAAGGGTGGGGGATTAGGTGCAGATTGGCAGCGCAATCTTATGTTTCTTTTTGTATGCATATGTTATTATTGCAGCGGTTTATTTCGGCATAAGTTTTTATGCATATCGTTTAAAGAATAAATGCGAATATGAAGAAACATATAAATGGGTGAAAGGTTATTTATCACCTGTATTAGAGATTATGAATGGATTTGTTCTTTTTTTATTTATTGGTTTAATTGCTTTTTCAACAAGCATAGTTGGAAATAAGACAACCTTATTTGTAATTGGTGTCATTATTTTTATGCTTTTAGGCATTCGAATAGGAAATGCTGTGTTTTGGAATGAAAGGAAAATTGATGGATGGACAGGTATGTTGATTCCAGGTATGTTAGCAGCTATTGTTACGAATATCGAACATGAATACAATCAATTACATTTTTGGTTAATTATCGTATTAACAATTTTTTCTGTCCTGTATATAAGTGCGGCATTTTTAACATATTGCGCAAATAAAAAAGGTGATTCTAATGGAATTCGATTTTTTCGAAGTCGAGCGTTATTTTGGAGCGTCCCTACAATGCTTGTCATTGGAATCATTGCACTTGTTGTAAATGGGTATAACTTTGCAGGATGGCAAGTTTTTTTAGAAACATGGTGGATTTTTATCATCTCGTTTTGTGCATTTTTAGGAGCAACTCATTATTTATTTCATCAACAACATTATAACTGGGCGCTCTTATTTGCTTTTATACAACTCTTATTTGCCTTTTTTGGTCAAGAAACATTATTATTTGTGTTTCAAACGTTTAGTTCGTTTGGAAACATTTTTGTTTTTGGTATGCTCGTTTGTATTATTGCGTTTTATTTACAACAGTATTTCTATATAGAGAAGCAAAAATAAGTGCAATTCGCTAAGCTTTGTGGTGAATATAAAATATGCTACAATGGAAAGAGATAGGACTTGATGTTATTGGAGGAATTCATGTGAGTGGGAAAGAGAAAGAATTTGCTGTCATCGGACTTGGACGTTTTGGAGGCAGTATTTGTCGTGAATTAGCCCAATTAGGTATGGAAGTAATGGCTATTGACTTAGATGAAGATAAAATTAATGAATTTGCCAATATTGCTTCGCATGCAGTGATTGCAGATTCAACAGATGAGATGGTGTTAAAAAGCCTAGGTATTCGTAATTTTGATCATGTTGTTGTTGCAATCGGAGATAATTTAAATGCAAGTATTTTAACTACGCTTATTTTAAAAGAGCTAGGTGTGAAAAATATTACGGTAAAAGCTCAAAATGATTATCATGAAAAAGTGTTATCTAAAATAGGGGCAGACCATATTGTCCATCCTGAACGTGATATGGGAAAACGAATTGCGAATAATATTGCTTCAAGTAACGTATTAGATTACTTAGAGCTTTCTGATGAGCATAGTATTGTAGAGATTATTGCTAATAAAAAGATTGATGGTCACTCGTTAATTGAATTGGATATTCGAGCGAAGTTTGGATTAAACATTGTTGCAATTAAGCGAGGGAAGGAAGTTATTGTTTCCCCTCGAGCTACAGAAAATATTCAATCGGGAGATATTTTAATTGTAATTGGTCATGATGATGAAGTAAATCGCTTTAAGCACTTCTTAAGATAAGATAGAACGTAAAATAAAAAAGACAATGCTCGTAAGCATTGTCTTTTTTTATATTTCCATAATGATAGGTAAAATCATTGGACGACGTTTTGTTTTTTCGTATAAGAATGGTGCTAATGTGTCTGTAATCTCATTTTTAATTTCAGACCATTGTGTTGTTTTTCGCTCCATTACTTTTTCAAGGTGCGTTGTAATCAGTGTTTGAGCATCATTGATTAAATCGCTACTTTCGCGCATATAAACGAATCCGCGAGAGATAATATCAGGTCCGGCAGCAACTTTAAATTCTTTCATATCAATGCTGACAACTACGATAACAAGTCCTTCTTCAGAAAGAATACGACGGTCGCGCAGTACAATGTTACCAATATCACCAATACCGTTTCCATCGATATAAACAGAGCCAGATGGGATTTTTCCAGCAACACTTGCTTCGTCTGAACGTAATGCAAGAACATCACCATTGTCCATGATGAAGCAATTCTCTTCTGGAATACCACAATCGTTTGCTAATTTCATGTGCATACGTTGCATGCGGAATTCACCATGAATTGGCATAAAGTATTTAGGCTTAATAAGACGTAGCATTAACTTTTGTTCTTCTTGTCCACCATGTCCACTTGTGTGGATGTTTGAAAGCTTACCATGGATAACATCAGCGCCAGCGCGATATAACATATTAATTGTACGGCTTACGCTAACTGTATTTCCTGGAATTGGTGAAGAAGAGAAGACAACTGTATCACCAGGAATAATTTGAATTTGGCGGTGTGTCCCATTCGCGATACGAGAAAGTGCTGCCATTGGTTCACCTTGACTACCTGTACATAAAATAACGATTTTGTTAGCTGGTAGTCGATTGATTTGAGAGGCTTCAATAAATGTATCTTTTGGACAGCGAATATAACCGAGATCATGACCAATTTCAATTGCTGCTTCCATGCTTCGACCAAATACAGCCACTTTACGATTGTTTTCAACGGCAGCTTCAACAACTTGTTGCAAGCGATGAATATTTGACGCAAAGGTTGCAAAGATAATGCGACCTTCTACTTTGCGGAAAATATCTTGAATGCTATCGCCGACGCGGCGTTCAGACATTGTAAAGTTCGGGACTTCACTATTGGTACTATCAGATAAGAGACAAAGTACACCGTCTTTACCGATTTCCGCCATTTTCGTTAAGTCTGCTGGTTCGCCTACTGGTGTGAAATCAAATTTGAAATCTCCTGTATGAACAATTTGACCTTGCGGTGTTTTTACCACAGCACCGTATGAATCTGGAATACTGTGTGTTGTGCGGAAGAACGATACGGATGTCTTTTTGAATTTGATAACATCGTCTTCTTGAATTTCGTAAAGTTTTGCTTTTCGCAATAATCCGTGCTCTTCTAATTTGTTTTTAATTAGAGCGATTGCTAATTTCCCGCCGTAAATTGGGATATTCACTTGACGTAATAGGTAAGGGATACCACCAATATGATCTTCGTGACCATGAGTAATAAATAACCCCTTAATTTTATCTTCGTTTCGTACAAAATAAGTGTAATCAGGAATCACATAGTCGATTCCGAGAAGTTCGTCTTCTGGAAATTTAATTCCAGCATCAATTATAATAATTTCATCTTGAAATTGAACAGCGTATGTATTTTTGCCGATTTCACCGAGTCCGCCAAGAGCGAAAACGGCTACCTGATCATTTTTTAGGAATTTCATAAATTATACGAGCTCCGTTAATGTTAAATCAGCATTTTGTTTTTCGTATTCAAGATGAGCACCAGTAACAGATTGGACAAACTCAATATTATATGCGAACTTTTGCAATTTTGTACGAACGTCTTTTTCGGATTCCGCTTCTAAATATAAAACTTTTGTATTTTCACGCACTGGAACCTCAGTCATTTTTTCTTGATAGAATACTTTAAAAATCATTGGGAAAACCTCTCCTTGTCTATGTTTTGCATTATCTGTTACCTATTATAAAGCAAATAGTTATGATTTTCATGTTTTTTCGAATCAGAATGAAGAAAAAGCCCGAAATGGGCACAATTTAAGCCATTGTCTTTTTACGGACTAAATCGTTTAAATATTGTTTTAGCTTTTTCTTCAGCTTCTTCAGCATGATTACTCCTTCCTTTCCTTATTTTAAACATGCATACTTAATTCTTATTTAGTAGTAACTCTTCATCTCCACATACTAGAAAACCATAGAAGATAAATGAGGGAATCGCCGCCTTGATGTTCAGTGATCTTATTGGCTCATGCAGACGTAATCTTATATTCCGTTTTTTGCTCTCACAGGCAGTATGCCCCCGGTTATAAATATAGTATGAGGTAGATTAGAAAAGAAAATTCATTCAAACTACTATTAATGTTCTTTTAATAGTATATGCATATTTCGTAAATAAGGTTAGAAAGTGAACGCTTTCTTCACAGATGTTTAATATGTTATACTTTTTTTTAGGATTTGAAAAGAAGTAGTCAAAATAGGAATATAGAAGGCTTAGAAAGGGTTTTGAAAATGAATAATAAAATCGTCTTTTTTGATATTGATGGAACATTGTTAGATCACGATAAAAAAATTCCACAATCTACAAGAGAAGCGGTGCGTACGTTACAAGAAAAAGGAGTACATGTGGCAATTGCGACAGGGCGTGCACCTTTCATGTTTGAAGACATTCGTAATGAGCTTAACATTCATAATTATGTTAGTTTTAATGGCCAATATGTTGTATTTGAAGATGAGGTTATATTTAAAAATCCATTACACCCTAATACATTACATACTTTTACAACGTTTGCTAAGCAAGAGGGATATCCACTTGTTTATTTAGATCATAAGGATATGAAGGCAACAGTAGAATATCATAATTATGTAAAAGAAAGTTTCGGAAGTCTGCAATTTGGGCATCCGTTATATGAGCCAAGTTTTTATGAAAATCGTGACGTTTATCAAACGCTTCTTTTTTGCCAAGCGGGTGAGGAAAAAAAGTTCATTTATGATTATCCAGATTTTCATTTTATTCGTTGGCACGCGTATTCTATGGACATTATCCCAAATGGTGGTTCTAAAGCAAAGGGAATTGAAAAATTCATTGAGAAATTAGGGTTTAGGCGTGAACAGGTCTATGCTTTTGGAGATGGATTAAATGATTTAGAAATGATTGAAGCAGTAGGAACGGGGATTGTAATGGGGAATGGTCACGACGATTTGAAAAAACTTGCTAATTATGTGACGAAAGATGTTAGTGAAGATGGGATTCTTCACGGTTTGCAGTGGGCTGGTTTACTCTAGGTAATATGGTGTGAGAACCATTCCATAAGAGGAGTAATATGATAATAGTAGTAAAAAGCAGAAGCTATTGCTTCTGCTTTTTATCGTTCTAGAGGTTTTGCATCCTCGGGGGCTACAAAAGGATTTTTTTGATTAATATGATCATAGAACATTACACCATTTAAATGGTCAATCTCATGTTGGAATACAATCGCTGGTAACCCTTTCAAACGTAATTTTACTTCTTCACCATCGACGGTAGTTGCTTTAACTGTAATTCGTGTATAACGTGGAACATATCCAGGAACTTCACGATCTACAGATAGGCATCCTTCGCCACCTGATAAGTATGTACGTTCAACAGAGTGACTAATAATTTTGGGATTGAATAAAGCGTAGCTGTATAAAGTTTCGGTTGTATCAGTAACATGAACAGCAATCATTCTTTTTGAAATACCAATTTGTGGTGCAGCTAGCCCGATTCCTGGACGTAAATTATATTTTTCAACCATTTCAGGGTTTTGACTGTTCATTACAAATTCAATCATTTCTCGTAGTACACGTGTATCTTCCTCATTTGCTGGCAGAGGTACTTCTTCTGCTACTGCTCGTAGAATGGGATTTCCTTCACGAATTACATCGTTCATTGTAAGCATTCACAATCTCTCCTTTCTCCTTTAGTCTACCAAAGGAGCTGAAAAAAGTCATGATAAAGTACATAGTACCTATATATAAATTAAGCAAATAAAGAGGATGACTAGTGCTGTAATTTTATTATTAGCGATTGGTTGGTAAAAAAAGAAAAGACGGCAGAGCCGCCTATTTCTTTCTATAGTTGTTTTGTTTTACATTAACGAATGCAAGCAGCACCAACGATAATTAAAAGAATAAACAACACAACGATTAAAGCAAAGCCCCGTCCGTATCCGCATCCTCCGCAAGAACCTCCGTATCCTCCGTAAGAACCTCCGTATCCATAGGAAGGATATGAACAAGTTGGATAACAATATGTGTATCCGTACATGAGATGACCTCCTTTATCATTTCCCGCTAATACTGCGGTTATTATAAGGTATGGAAGAGTGGTTAGAAGTGTATAGACATTCGCCTAGAAAAGGAAGAAGTGATTGCATATTTTTGTTATAAAGAGAGAAAAACTAAGAAGAATTAAATCGTTTACATACTATTCTACGATGGAAAACAGGTTAAATAGGGAATAATATAACAGTAGGTTATTGCTTACTAATACAGATGTGAAAATAAAAACAACAATGTATAGTGGAAACCTTAATGTTATTCATAAAAAAATCGTAACCAAAGTAATTGACATCGTGATTAGAATAGTTGTAAACTAAAAAACGTGATCAAGATTGTATTAATATGTTTCTGAAAAAACATTAGTACAGATTGTTAGGTACACAAAATTATTCTCAACCGGCGAGGTTTCCTGTCGGTTTACATGGTTACGTTTTCGTACTAGTGAATTTCTAGTGAAAGCGTTTCAGAATATGGTTCAAGAGAGGAAGAGGTGAACGGAATGGGTACTAAAACAAAAAAGACCCTATTTAATGTTGATGAGCAAATGAAAGCTATCGCAGCTCAATTTGAAACATTACAAATTTTAAATGAAAACGGCGAAGTTGTGAATGAAGCAGCTATGCCTGAATTATCTGATGATCAATTAAAAGAATTAATGCGTCGTATGGTGTATACTCGCGTATTAGACCAACGTTCTATTTCTTTAAACCGTCAAGGACGTTTAGGTTTCTACGCACCTACAGCTGGACAAGAAGCTTCTCAATTAGCGAGTCATTTCGCACTTGAAGCAGAAGACTTCATCTTACCAGGATACCGTGATGTACCACAATTAGTATGGCACGGATTACCATTATACCAAGCATTCTTATTCTCTCGTGGACACTTCATGGGTAACCAAATGCCTGAGAATGTAAATGCACTAGCTCCACAAATCATTATCGGTGCGCAAATCATCCAAACTGCTGGTGTTGCGTTAGGTATGAAACTACGTGGTAAAAAATCTGTTGCAATTACTTACACTGGTGACGGTGGTGCTTCACAAGGTGACTTCTACGAAGGTATGAACTTTGCAGGTGCATTCAAAGCTCCAGCAATCTTCGTTGTTCAAAACAACCGTTACGCAATCTCTACTCCAGTAGAAAAGCAATCTGCAGCTAAAACTGTAGCACAAAAAGCAGTAGCAGCAGGTATTTACGGAATTCAAGTAGACGGTATGGATCCATTAGCTGTATACGCAGCAACTGCTTTCGCTCGTGAGCGCGCAGTAAATGGCGAAGGCCCTACTCTAATCGAGACTCTAACATTCCGTTACGGTCCACATACAATGGCTGGTGATGACCCAACTCGTTACCGTACAAAAGATATCGAAAACGAATGGGAACAAAAAGATCCAATCGTACGCTTCCGTACATTCTTAGAAAATAAAGGCCTATGGTCTCAAGAAGTAGAAGAAAAAGTAATCGAAGAAGCAAAAGAAGATATCAAACAAGCAATTGCTAAGGCTGACCAAGCTCCAAAACAAAAAGTAACTGATTTAATGGAAATCATGTACGAAAAAATGCCTTACAACTTAGCTGAACAATATGAAATTTATAAAGAAAAGGAGTCGAAGTAAGCCATGGCTCAAATGACAATGATTCAAGCAATCACTGATGCTTTACGTGTTGAAATGAAAAATGACCCTAACGTACTTGTGTTTGGTGAAGACGTTGGTGTAAACGGCGGTGTATTCCGTGCTACTGAAGGTTTACAAGCTGAATTCGGTGAAGATCGTGTAATGGATACTCCACTTGCAGAGTCTGGTATTGGTGGACTTGCAGTTGGTCTTGCACTTGAAGGATTCCGTCCAGTTCCAGAAATCCAATTCTTCGGTTTCGTTTATGAAGTAATGGATTCTATTTCTGGACAATTAGCTCGTATGCGTTACCGTTCTGGTGGACGTTGGACTGCTCCAGTAACAGTTCGTTCTCCATTTGGTGGCGGTGTTCATACTCCAGAATTACATGCTGATAGCTTAGAAGGATTAGTGGCTCAACAACCTGGTCTAAAAGTTGTTATCCCATCTACTCCATACGATGCAAAAGGTCTTTTAATCTCTGCGATTCGTGACAACGATCCAGTTATCTACTTAGAGCATATGAAATTGTACCGTTCATTCCGTCAAGACGTACCAGAAGGCGAATACACAATTGATTTAGGTAAAGCTGATATCAAACGTGAAGGTACAGATGTATCTGTTATCGCTTACGGTGCTATGGTTCATGCTGCATTAAAAGCTGCTGAAGAACTTGAAAAAGAAGGTATCTCTTTAGAAGTTGTTGACTTACGTACAGTTCAACCATTAGATATCGAAACAATCATCGCTTCTGTTGAAAAAACAGGTCGCGTAGTTGTAGTTCAAGAAGCTCAAAAACAAGCTGGTATTGCAGCTAACGTTGTAGCGGAAATTAACGATCGTGCAATCTTAAACTTAGAAGCTCCAGTTGTACGTGTTGCAGCTGCTGATACAGTATTCCCATTCTCTCAAGCTGAGAGCGTATGGTTACCAAACCATAAAGATATTGTTGAAGCTGTAAACAAAGTAATGAACTTCTAATTTTTAGTTTTTCATGTGCAAAAGAAATCAGCACATGCTGATTTCTTTTGCCATATTCCATAATAAAGAAATGAATCAGGGGGCTGAATTCCGTGGCATTTGAATTTAAACTACCAGATATCGGTGAAGGTATCCACGAAGGTGAAATCGTAAAATGGTTTATTAAACCAGGCGACGAAGTAAACGAAGACGATGTACTTCTTGAAGTGCAAAATGATAAAGCAGTAGTAGAAATCCCTTCTCCAGTTAAAGGTAAAGTACTTGAAGTACTTGTAGAAGAAGGTACGGTTGCAGTAGTTGGAGATACATTAATTAAATTTGATGCTCCTGGATACGAAAACCTTAAATTTAAAGGTGACGACCATGACGATGCTCCAAAAGCTGAAGAAGCGAAAGAAGAAGCTCCAAAAGCTGAAGCTACTCCAGCAGCAACTGCTGAAGTAGTAAATGAGCGCGTAATCGCTATGCCATCAGTTCGTAAATATGCTCGTGAAAAAGGTGTAGATATTCATAAAGTAGCTGGTTCTGGTAAGAACGGCCGCGTTGTGAAAGCTGATATCGATGCATTTGCAAATGGTGGACAAACTGTAGCAGCAACTGAGGCTCCAGCAGCAGTAGAAGCTACTCCAGCAGCAGCAAAAGAAGAAGCACCAAAAGCACAACCAATCCCAGCTGGTGAATATCCAGAAACTCGTGAGAAAATGAGTGGTATCCGTAAAGCGATTGCAAAAGCAATGGTTAACTCTAAGCATACAGCTCCTCACGTAACATTAATGGATGAAGTAGATGTAACAGAACTTGTTGCTCACCGTAAGAAGTTCAAAGCTGTTGCAGCTGACAAAGGTATTAAATTAACTTACCTTCCATACGTTGTAAAAGCTTTAACATCTGCATTACGTGAATTCCCAATGTTGAATACTGCTTTAGACGATGCTTCTCAAGAAATCGTTCATAAACATTACTTCAACATCGGTATCGCAGCTGATACAGACAAAGGTCTATTAGTACCAGTTGTTAAAGATACAGATCGTAAATCAATCTTCACTATTTCTAACGAGATCAATGATCTTGCTGGTAAAGCACGTGAAGGTCGTTTAGCTCCAGCTGAAATGAAAGGTGCTTCTTGCACAATTACAAACATTGGTTCTGCAGGTGGACAATGGTTCACTCCAGTTATCAATCACCCAGAAGTAGCAATCCTTGGTATCGGCCGTATCGCTGAGAAGCCAGTTGTGAAAAACGGTGAAATCGTTGCAGCTCCAGTATTAGCATTATCTCTAAGCTTTGACCATCGTTTAATTGACGGCGCAACTGCTCAAAAAGCATTAAACCAAATTAAACGTCTATTGAATGACCCACAATTATTAGTAATGGAGGCGTAATAACAATGGTAGTAGGAGATTTCCCAATTGAATTAGATACAGTCGTTGTTGGTGCAGGTCCTGGTGGATACGTTGCGGCAATTCGTGCAGCACAATTAGGTCAAAAGGTAGCAATTATCGAAAAAGCTAACCTTGGTGGCGTATGCTTAAACGTTGGATGTATTCCTTCAAAAGCGTTAATCAATGCAGGTCATCGTTATGAGAATGCAATGCATTCTGATGACATGGGTATCACTGCAGAGAACGTAAAAGTTGACTTTACAAAAGTTCAAGAATGGAAAAACGGCGTAGTTAAGAAATTAACTGGCGGTGTTGAAGGCCTTCTTAAGGGTAACAAAGTTGAAATCATTCGCGGTGAAGCTTACTTCGTAGATGCTAACACATTACGCGTAATGACTGAAGATGCAGCTCAAACTTATACGTTTAAAAATGCTGTTCTTGCAACTGGTTCTACACCAATCGAAATTCCTGGATTCAAATACTCTAAACGTGTTATCAACTCTACAGGCGCTCTAAGCTTACCTGAAATTCCTAAAAAACTTGTTGTAATCGGCGGCGGTTACATCGGTATGGAATTAGGTACTGCATATGCTAACTTCGGTACAGAAGTTACTGTAGTAGAAGCTGGCGACGAAATCTTAGCTGGTTTCGAAAAAGCAATGAGCTCTGTTGTTAAACGTGCCCTTCAAAAGAAAGGTAACGTAAATATTCATACAAAAGCTATGGCTAAAGGCGTTGAAGAAACAGAAACTGGCGTAAAAGTTAGCTTCGAAGTTAAAGGTGAAGTACAAACTGTAGAAGCAGATTACGTATTAGTAACTGTAGGTCGTCGTCCAAACACTCAAGAAATCGGTCTTGAGCAAGTTGGAGTTAAAATGACTGATCGCGGTATCATCGAAATCGATGAGCAATGCCGTACAAACGTACCAAACATCTATGCAATCGGTGATATCGTTCCTGGACCACCATTAGCTCACAAAGCTTCTTACGAAGGTAAAGTAGCTGTTGAAGCAATTAGTGGCCATGCATCAGCTATCGATTACATCGGAATTCCTGCAGTATGCTTCACAGATCCAGAATTAGCATCTGTTGGATACACTAAGAAACAAGCTGAAGAAGCAGGAATGGCAGTAACTGTATCTAAGTTCCCATTCGCTGCAAACGGTCGTGCATTATCATTAAACAGCACAGACGGTTTCCTACAACTTGTAACACGTAAAGAAGATGGTCTTCTTGTAGGTGCACAAGTTGCAGGTGCAGGTGCTTCTGATATTATCTCTGAGATTGGTTTAGCTATCGAAGCTGGAATGACAGCTGAAGATATCGCTCAAACAATCCATGCTCACCCAACATTAGGTGAAATCACAATGGAAGCAGCTGAAGTTGCTCTTGGAATGCCAATTCACATTGTAAAATAATACGAATAACCAAAATAACCCGCCTTTTATCTTTTTAAAGGCGGGTTATTTTTTATTTTATGGAATTTATCTTGCAAAATCCCGATTTGTGAGAGCTGATCGTTAGTGAGAATGAAGAAATCCATTGATTAAAGTTTCACTCTATCCATTAAAGCTTTAGTAGAGCTAACAAGGTCGTTATGTATATTTATGGAATAAATACGTAATACTATATAGTCTAAATTGGAATGTACGTAACTTTTTTAGAAATATAATGGACTCAAATCGATTACATCTTTTCGTATTATGTAATGGATTTGAGTCCAATACCATATCTTATTATAAAATAGAGCATGTCAAAGGAGATGGTTTCGTGAAAATCATACATGTTATATTTTATCATTTCCTTTTATGGAGTGGATTTTCTATTGTACTATTCTTATCAAATGGTGATAAATTTCATTATAAAGTGATGCTCTTTTTCGTGTTCCTTTATTTAGCATATGTAATTGCATATGTTGTTCTTCGTATAAGAAAACAGGCACTATTTCTTACTTGCGCAAATAGTATGCTCTTTTTACTGATATCTTTCCTTTTTTTATAGTTAGCGTTTATAAAAATACATTGTTCTTCCATTAAATAACCTTAATTCACCCTCTAATTTTTTTGCTAAAAAACGGCAGAATTCATTTGCTTTTCCTTTATCCCCAAATGTGGCAGTAGAAGGTAAGGAGATTTGAACGAAAGCTTGGTCGTTTTCTGTTCCTATCCCCACATAAATAGAATTATAACGATCATGACTAGATTTGAGCTCAAGTGTAGTATCTGATGTATCAAATATCTCATACGGAAATGCTACGTTAGTATATGCATAGCTAACTTGCGCGCCGGTTTGCGAAGTAATGGTTTTATAATAATTAAAAAGTTGTTTAACATCTTCTAATGAGACAGCTTGTTGTTTTGATTTAGGTACAAGTTTAATAAATGCATGTTGCATAAAGATTTTCCTCCTAAAGTAATATATACAGACATTTTAACACTGGTGTAAATTTTTTGACAATTAAAAAGGTTCTTTCCTTTTTTTGTTTAATATATACGGTAGAAAGTGTTGTGAGGAAAGGAGGAAGAAAATGTTTGAAAAATTGTATGATGAGCATGAGAGTGTGAAGGTACGATTTTTGGGATTTATGACACATGAAAACCGCTATGATTTTGGTGTTATTTATACAAATATGTTTTTTGGAAAACCTCTTGTTGTTTGCATGCAAACAGGGAGAGCAACTTTACTAGGACAAGACGATGTAGATAATGTTCAACATTTACAACAGGTCTTTAAATTACAATCAGAGGAGGAAGCGAATGACCTAGCACAATTCTTTAAGTTTCTTGTACCACCTACTTCCTTACATGCTGAATATGAAGAATAAATAAAAGGAAACAGTCGTACTTATTAAGATATGACTGTTTTTTCATGTTATTGTCTCATACTAATATAAAGTTAATTTTTTTAATGTGTTATACTAAAAACCTATTGACGTAAAAAGTATAACATATTAAAATAAAGACAGAAAGTTAAGCGGTTACAAAAAAGTTTTTGGGATTATAAACTTAGGGGGAAATAAAAAAATGGGAACAATCGTATGTCAAGATTGTGAAAGTACAATTGCACACTTCGAGGATGAGAAAGTAACAGTACTTTACGGGAAATGCGGATCTTGCGGATGTGATCACAAGGAGCATACAAAAGCCCAGTAATATATAGGAATATTCTAGCTGAAAAAGTTTTTAGGACCATAAACTTAGGGGGAAATGAAAAATGGGAACAATCGTATGTCAAGTTTGTGAAGGAACAATCGCACACTTTGAAGATGAAAAAACAACGGTACTTTACGGGAAATGTGAATCTCATTGCGAATGTGGTCACAAAGAACATACAAAAGTTCAGTAATATATAGAACGTGTAAATATAAAGGTTTTCAATCATAATTCAAACTCAGGGGGAAATGAAAAATGGGAACAATCGTATGTCAAGTTTGTGAAGGAACAATTGCACACTTTGAAGATGAAAAGACAACAGTACTTTACGGGAAATGTGGATCTCATTGCGAATGGGGTCACAAAGAGCATACAAAAGCCTAATAATTAAAAAAACGCCTGCATATTTTGCAGGCGTTTTTTAATAGATTGTAGTTGTGTGACCAACCGTTGCAATAATTGCATCATCTCGAATGGGAATGAATTTGAATGTGGTTTGTAGGGTATTAGCAGAAGCATGTTGGCTCATGAGGCGACTATCTATGCGGGTAATAAAATCTGTTAAATATGCTGAGATAAAGGCATAGGGAATTCTTCGTTCATTTAATAGATAAATGATTTGTTCCTTTGTTTGTACTCCTACACCGTGCCCATAAAAAAAGAAATTACCTAAATAAATGGCATTTTCTCCTTGCCATTCAACTGAAGCTGGATTCACTTGTGGATTTTTAAAGTAAACAAGATCGCCAGGAACGATATCCCCACCGTTTTTTGTCACCAGTTTTAAATCTCGATCATAATCCCATGTATATAGTAGAAGGTTTGCGAATAAGCGGTTAAAAGTTTGCTCATCATATAGAGCTAAAAGTGCCTTGTAAAAAATAATAATCATTGCTGTTGCACATTCTGTTCCATACTTTTTTCCATCTTTAAAAATATCTCGTATCGCGACCGAGGGTGGTCTATTTGGAAGTAATTGAAATCCTCCTAGTGGTGTCCTTTGCCAAAATTCAGGGTTGCAATAGGACTCTTGGAATGTACGGAACTGTAATCCACTTTGAAAGAGTTCTAAGGAGGATGTAATGATATGAATTCGTAAATTTAGATCAAAGCTGAGTTCATCAGTTGTTCGGAATGAATATACTTCCTGATTTCCAGCCATAATGGCCAATATTTGTTGTTTCTCAGTAGCGAACGGTTCATTTTCACTCGTGATATAAGGATGTACAATAGAACGACCAATCACAATCATAATTGTATCCCCACCTATAAGTTACATTCTTTAGTATCGTATGAGTAAAAGAAAAAATGGTGAAAAAAAGCCTATCAACTGATAGGCTTGTATTCTTTAATAACGCGTAGTGTTTGGAGTGTCATATCTTCAGGACCTTGTACTGGTAGGCCAGCATCTAGGTTTTTATTAATGTAGTCTAGGTTTTCTTGCGTAATGATTTCGCCAGGGGTGAAGATTGGAATACCTGGCGGATAAACCATAACAAAATCTGCTATAATGCGACCAGCAGCTTCTTCAAATGGGATGACTTCTGCTTCTGAGTAAAAAGCATCCCGAGGAGAGAGGGCAAGTACAGGGATTTCTGGAATTTCAACTTGTACTTGAACACCTTTGTCCGCTCTATTTTTAAAGGTAGTTGCTAGTTCTCGTAAGGCCTCAATAAGAATATTAGTTTCGACCTCTGTATCTCCCAATGTCACAAGGCATAGAATGTTATATAAGTCTGAAAGCTCGACTTCAATGTTGTAATGTTCTCTTAACCATAATTCTGCTTCGTGACCTGTAATGCCTAGATCCTTGACAGATACAATCAGTTTTGTTGGATCATAGCTGAATGTTGCATCCATACCTAACATTTCTTTACCAGGGCAATATAGATTTTCAATCTCATTTATCGTACAGCGTACATGTTCGGCTAACTGAATTGTTTTTGTGATTAATTCTTTTCCTTCAGTCGCAAGACGTTTTCTTGCGACGTCTAAAGAAGCTAATAGAATATAGGAAGTTGATGTTGTTGTAAGCATGCTAATAATCGATTGAACATGTTTTACATTCACAAGGCCTTCTTTGACATTTAGAATGGAACTTTGTGTTAATGAACCTCCGAGCTTATGAACACTTGTCGCTGCCATATCTGCACCAGCTTGCATAGCTGACATTGGTAATTCGTCATGGAAATGAATATGAACACCATGAGCTTCATCAACTAATACAGGTATTTCATAGGAATGAGCTAATTCTACAATATGCTGCAAGTCTGCGGCGAATCCAAAGTATGTTGGATTAATAACGAGTAACCCTTTTGCATCTGAATGTTCCTCGAGTGCTTTTTTTACAGATTGAATCGTAATCCCATGTGAAATACCGAGCTTCGGATCGATTTCAGGATGAATGAAAATTGGTTTTGCACCTGAGAAAATAATGGCTGACATTACAGATTTATGAACGTTTCGTGGTACAAGAATTTTATCTCCTGGGCCACAAACGCTCATTACCATTGTCATAATTGCACCGCTTGTACCTTGAACTGAAAAGAAGGTATGATCTGCACCGAATGCAGTTGCAGCTAAATCTTGAGCTTCTTTAATCATACCTTTTGGATGATGTAAATCATCGAGCGGAGCAATATTAATTAAATCAATTGCTAATGCATTATGCCCAATAAATTCGCGAAATTCTGGGTCCATCCCTTGTCCTTTTTTATGACCTGGGATATGAAATTGAATTGGATTTCGCTTGCTGTGCTCTACTAAAGCGGTAAACAATGGTGTTTTGTATTGGGACAATCTATACACCCCTTCTTCTTCGTAATATTTATTATGAGTTGTTTTATGTGTATCTTGTTCAGTAAGAAAGTTATTTCCACTATATAGTTATATAACTGTCTATAAGAACTTGACTTGTTCTACTTACCAAATGGAAGTTTCACTTTATTTTCAATAAAACAAAAGCATTATATCACCAATGATTATATATGTATAGAAAAAACTATTATTTTTATTATATGCATAATTAGTAATAATTTGTATGCCGTTATTCGTGAGCAGTAAAGTTTTAACTTAAAGTTCTGAGAAAGCGAGGAGATACGTAGAATTCCGTCAATGGAAGTTATATTTCTATTCGCGTTCAGTAATATCCTCATCTTAAAAATCAGCGAAAATAAAAGAGGATGGAGGAAAAATAAAGTTTCAATTTATCGAGGCTTATTTTCAAAAAGGAAAGGAGATCTATGCCTTTCATCGCCTCGTTGTCTTCGGTATGAAGAGAGACAATGCCATAATAAAAGAGAAATAGTGTATAATGCAAAAGGGACTATGATAAAGAAGGATGGAAGGTTTATTTTTAAGGGAGAATAAGGGTAAAAATGAAAGAGGTGTACATATGGAATATCAATATCCACTTGATTATGATTGGTCGAATGATGAGATGATTGCGATTGTGACATTCTATGAGGCAATTGAAAAGGCGTATGAAAAAGGTATCATCAGAGAAGAATTGATGAGATTATATCGCCGTTTTAAAGAAATTGTGCCGTCGAAAGCGGAAGAGAAAAAAATTGATAAAGAGTTTCAAGAAGTAAGTGGTTACTCTATATACCGAGCGATTCAAAAGGCGAAAGAAGTAGAAGAACAAAAGATTGTGAAAATGTAAAAAGATTTTGAAAAATCAAATTCTAAGTGCTATAATGGGATAACAACTTAAAACGGACAATATAAATTGTCCGTTTTCTTACTATCGATTGCAAATTTTATATAAAGGAAGGAGTGAGTGCATCGTAGTTTGTATCTTCTCAAGAAATTGTTCATCATCGAGTGTTGAGCACTCTTCTGGAGAAATGTGAATACCAACTAGTAACTCTGCTTTTTTTATAGTCGCTAGGCGTTCAATCATTTTTTGTAAGTCATTTGTTTCAAGTGAGTTATGCGATTTTACAGCTGGTTTGGTATGGTCAATGGACCAAACGAAGTCATTTGGTATATTTGTTTTTAAATCATTTAAATGTTCTAAGAAGGCATGAGCCGCTTCCACTTTTTGTGGACACTCATAAATTAAACCAAAGTATATAAAAGCATGGGTACCCCATAAACCAATTTGAAAATGTGGCAGCATTTTATATCCGCGTTTATTTGTTGAAAAAGCAACCCAAGTATCGTTTGGTGGATTGACTTTACGTCGTGCATGTTTTGCAACATGATAGAAAAAAGTTTCCCCAGTTTGTTCTGATAAATAATGAGAAAATTGCTCGCCTAGAGCTTCTAATTTAGGGTGAATATTCGTTTTAATAGCATTCATTCGTTCTTCGAGACCATCAACTGCAAAGACAGCAAAGTCAGTTGATTTAAATGTTTGTAATGTCATGATAGTTCCTCCAACTCCTAGTTTGTTTTTTATTTTAGCATAGCTTGTACGATTCATAAAAAAAACAGTACAAAAAAACTTCAGTAAAAAAATATAATTTTGTTGCATAGATGATTTATCCAACATAGTATAGTATAAAACAAAAAATCAGAAAATTAAGTTAATTCTAGTCCGAGGGCAGACGAATATTGGGAGGAGGCAATAAAAATGAGACAGGTGATTAACGCGTTAAAGAGAACAGATGCTGAAAAAAGAATTCCGGTGCTAAGATTGGAGTTAGATTATGAATTAGCAACGCTATATGATGCAATGATGGAAAATGATAATCAGAAAAAAGAAGAGTGCGTGCAAAAGCTAGAAGTGCTAAGACTTGAAATGATCCGTTTAGAAGCGTAATAATAGTATATGTATAAAAATTAAGTTGGTGCGAACCTTATAAAGGGTTCGTTTTTTCTGTGAACAGTGTAGATCGGAGTGTTTAAACATGCAAGAGGTATGGAAAGAAATCGATACACATGCAAAACAGTGGATTCAAGAAGCTGGTGAGCGTTTAATGGCATCATTGCAAAAGACGCTTATTGTGGAGACGAAATCAAATGCAGCTGACCTAGTAACAAATATGGATCGAGAAACGGAACAGTTTTTGATTGGGAAAATTAAAGAAACATACCCACACCATTATATTTTAGGAGAAGAGGGATATGGAGATAAGCTTGCTTCTTCGGATGGGGTTGTTTGGTTAATTGATCCAATTGATGGTACGATGAATTTTGTTCATCAGAAAAGAAATTTTGCGATTTCAATTGGCATTTATGAGAACGGTATCGGAAAAATCGGCCTCATCTATGATCCGGTTCATGACGAACTGTATCATGCTATAAAGGGGGAAGGAGCCTTTTGTAACGGTGTAACCATTCCCACTTTAGAGAAAGGTACATTAGAAAGCGGGATTATTGCTTTAAATGCTACGTGGCTTACTGATAATCCATTACTTAATATGGAAAAAATGATGAAGCTCGTGAAAAAAGCACGAGGAACACGCTCATATGGTTGCGCGGCACTAGAAATGGTATATGTTGCAACAGGAAGATTAGATGCTTACGTGACGCCGCGATTATCTCCTTGGGATTTTGGCGGAGGACTGATTATTGTAGAAGAAGTCGATGGCAAAGTGACGACGTTTGCTGGTAAAGCACTTTCTATTGTAGAAAAAAGTAGTGTATTAGTTGCGAAGCCGGGGGTATATGAAGAGTTACTACCATTTGTATCACAGTAACAAAAAAAGTAAGAGGCTACGAAAAGCTTCTTACTTTTTACTGTTACTGTGATTTACGCATTTTTCGTTTTGTTACAAATCCGTATCCAACTGTAACAAATGTGCCGATAATGCAAATAATAATACCGATGGGACTATTTTCAGCAATCATAATTCCAATGCCAATTAAGAAAATAACACCGATAATAGCTGTTAATAAAAAGCGGTACTGAATTTGTTCCATATCTTCACCCTCCAATTTCATTTTACTTTCACAAAAGTAAGAATACAACTATATTTTCATTCTTGATTTTATTTTGATTGCCATTGTATCCCCTTCACTCTTATAATAGAGAAGGATTAAAAAGACACTAGGAGTTGGACATGTTGAAAAAACGACAAGATTTACGAAATATAGCAATTATCGCCCACGTTGACCATGGTAAAACAACACTTGTTGACCAATTATTACGTCAAGCGGGGACGTTCCGTGCAAATGAGCACGTAGAAGAACGTGCAATGGATTCGAACGATTTAGAAAGAGAACGCGGTATTACAATTTTAGCAAAAAATACAGCGATTCATTATGAAGATAAACGAATTAACATTTTAGATACGCCTGGACACGCTGACTTCGGTGGTGAAGTAGAGCGTATTATGAAAATGGTTGATGGTGTTTTACTTGTTGTTGATGCATATGAAGGTTGTATGCCACAAACGCGATTTGTTTTAAAGAAAGCTCTTGAGCAAAACTTAACTCCAATCGTTGTAGTAAACAAAATTGACCGTGACTTTGCTCGCCCGGATGAAGTAGTTGATGAAGTAATCGACTTATTTATCGAGCTTGGTGCAAACGAAGATCAATTAGAGTTCCCAGTTGTATTTGCATCAGCAATGAACGGAACAGCAAGCTTGGATTCAAACCCAGCAAATCAAGAAGAGAATATGAAATCATTATTTGATACAATTATTGAACATATTCCAGCACCAGTTGATAACAGCGAAGAGCCACTTCAATTCCAAGTAGCACTTCTTGACTATAATGACTATGTAGGTCGTATCGGGGTAGGTCGTATATTCCGCGGCACAATGAAAGTAGGACAACAAGTTGCACTAATGAAGGTCGATGGAAGCGTAAAACAATTCCGCGTAACAAAACTATTTGGTTACATGGGATTAAAACGCCAAGAAATTGAAGAAGCAAAAGCTGGAGATCTAGTAGCAGTTTCAGGTATGGAAGATATTAACGTTGGTGAAACGGTATGTCCAGTTGAACATCAAGATGCGTTACCATTATTACGTATTGATGAGCCAACACTACAAATGACGTTCCTTGTAAATAATAGTCCATTTGCAGGTCGTGAAGGTAAATACATTACGTCTCGTAAAATTGAAGAGCGTCTTCGTTCACAATTAGAAACAGATGTAAGTTTACGTGTTGATAATACAGAGTCTCCTGATGCATGGATTGTATCTGGACGTGGAGAATTACATTTATCTATCTTAATTGAAAACATGCGCCGTGAAGGTTACGAACTACAAGTATCTAAGCCTGAAGTAATTATTAAAGAGGTTGATGGCGTAAGATGTGAGCCTGTAGAACGCGTACAAATCGATGTGCCTGAAGAATACACTGGTTCTATTATGGAGTCAATGGGTGCACGTAAAGGTGAAATGTTAGATATGGTGAATAACGGAAACGGTCAAGTTCGCCTTACTTTCATGGTTCCAGCACGTGGTTTAATTGGTTACACAACAGAATTCTTAACATTAACTCGTGGTTACGGTATTTTAAACCATACATTCGATTGCTACCAGCCAGTACATGCTGGACAAGTTGGTGGACGTCGTCAAGGTGTTCTAGTTTCACTTGAAACAGGAAAAGCATCACAATACGGTATTATGCAAGTTGAAGACCGCGGTGTAATCTTCGTTGAACCAGGTACAGAAGTATATGCTGGTATGATTGTCGGAGAACATACACGTGAGAATGATTTAACAGTTAACGTTGTAAAAATGAAACAACAAACTAACATTCGTTCTGCGACGAAAGATCAAACTTCAACAATGAAAAAACCACGCTTAATGACTCTAGAAGAGTCATTAGAGTACTTAAACGATGATGAGTTCTGTGAAGTAACTCCAGAATCAATTCGTCTTCGTAAAAAGATTCTTGATAAGAGTGAGCGCGAAAGAGCTGCTAAGAAAAAGAAATCTGTAGAAGCGTAAAAAATATGAAGCTGCCTTTTTAAAAAAGGCAGCTTTTTGTTTTGTTTATTTTTTTAGAAAATTTACTCTTTTATCTAGACAGTAGTTTTTCTGCAAGGTACTCTTATAGTAGGGAAAATAGAATTTAAAAAGTAAGAATCAAGGTACTACTAGTTAGTGGATTGGACTCATATGGGTTGTTTTCGTTCATCTTTGCAAAATAAGGGGGAGTATAATGCTAGAGAGAATGTCATTTTTCGCAAAATTATATAATGTAGATACGAATCCAGAAATAGGGATGTGGCTTTTATATGGCACAATGATTTTTTTAAGTGCCCTTGTATATAATTTAGGGTTTGCTAGGAAGTTATCGCTATTAAAAAATATTGTGGTGTATGTGGCGCTGGCGTTAGGATGTACAGTCTTAACTTTTTTAGGAGTTTTGTTGCCGGTGGGAGAAGGACTTGTTGTAGCCGCAATTGTACTAGGAATTTATAGATTACGTTTACGTCAAGCAAAGCAACAAAGAGTAAGTTAAGGAGGTTCTTTATGCGCTCTGTACAAGATACATTATATAATTGGTTAACGATTAAAACGGTTGCGGAAGCAAGACCCAATGATGCAGCTGCACAAGAAACATATTTGCTGTTTCATGATATGTTGCATGAAGATCATCAATTAAGTGATGTGGAAGTGGAAAAGAAAGAAGATATGTATTTAGTTACATATAAACGAGGCGGAGAAAAACATTCTACAAGATTTCCAGTAGAGCTTATAGATTGTTTCTTAGATCAAATGAGACAAGAGCCGGAGAAATATAAATAAGTCCTCATCCGAATGATTAAGGACTTATTTGACAGTTTACCACTCATCTTCTACTGTTTTATCACGATATAGGTGGAATTTTCCGGTTGCATGGCGTTCTATTGTACGTTCTGCAATACGTTCTGTGCATTCCATGCACATATATGTATGAATAGGACGGTTACGAAGCCTTTTGGCCATAGGATTTTCGTCATCTAACTCTTCTTTTTTATCACAAAGCATACATTTGACTCTCATTTCGTCACCTCAATACAAATTCTATCGATATAAGTATAGCATGTAAATTTGATATTTTTGAACTATGGAGGAAAAAAATAATATTTTCGCAATTCGAAAAATAAGTTATCATTAAGATAAATAAAATTTTGGAGGTGGAAATATGGCAAATGTAGTAGAACCTACATTGACAGATTCTTTAGTTCAATCTTTACGTGAAGGACGTATTATAACAATTGCAACAATTGATTTTGAAAAGGCTGTTCCAAATGTAAGTGCTATTTCATGGGTATATGCAATGAATGAGACGCGTATTCGGTTTGCAGTTGATTGGCGATCTCGTATTGCGGAAAATTTACGCCATCATGCAGGGCTTGTACTCACTGTAATGGCGAATGAATCTGTATTTTCCATTAGCGGTGAAGCAAAGATTTTAACGGATAGAATGGAAGGGATTCCTCTTAAGTTAACTATAGTAGAAGTATCTGTTCAAGAAGTGCGTGATGTTATGTTTTATGGAGCAAAGCTTGCTTTGGAACCAGCATATGAAAAAACTTATGATCTTCGTGCTGCTGAAAAACTTGATAACCAAGTTTTAACGGCAATGAAAGGATTGTAGAAAAGTGGATGAGTACTATGGGTGTTCATCCTTTTACTGCTATTTTAATCTGGGTGAATAGGTAACCTTTGTTCCATGTTCAAATATAAATTTTGATGAATATGATACCTAGTTATAAATGAAAAAAATGATTGAGAAAAGTTTTAATTTATATGAATTTAGATTCTACCTCGTTAATACATTACATATAATTATAACAATGGTTCGTCCATATCATAATCATGGATGAAACCCTTGTTCTACAAATTTAAAAGTGGAGTCAGGGGGTAACAGGTTGGATAAAATTTATGTGTTAGACACGAATGTACTTTTGCAGGATCCTTTATCTATTTTTTCTTTTGAAACAAATGAGGTAGTGATTCCAGCAGTTGTATTAGAAGAGGTTGATTCGAAAAAACGTTACATGGATGAAGTTGGGCGAAATGCTCGTTATGTATCTAAACTGATAGATAAATTTCGTGAATTAGGAAAATTGCATGAGAGTATTCCCCTTGAAAATGGAGGGACATTTCGTATTGAATTAAACCATCGCTCATTTGTTCAACTACAAGATATTTTTGTTGAAAAAACAAACGATAATCGCATTTTAGCTGTTGCGAAAAATATATTTTTAGAAGAACAAGAGAAAGAGGATGGAAAGTCTGTTGTTTTAGTAAGTAAAGATGTGCTTGTAAGAGTAAAAGCAGATGCTCTTGGCTTACAAGCAGAGGATTATTTAAGTGATCGTGTCATTGAAGTGGACAATATATATTCAGGTTTTTTAGAAGGCTACATATCAAAAGAACAGTTAAATTATTACTATGAAAAAGGAGAACTTCCTTTATCAGAAATTGCAAATCATCCATTTTATCCAAATCAGTTTATTGTGATGAAAGATGCATTAGGTGGTTCTAGTTCTGCGCTTGGAATTGTTGATTATTCAGGGAAAAAGGTGAAGAAACTTATTTTTCATAATGAGCAAGTTTGGGGAATACGCCCGCGGAATGTGCAGCAAATTATGGGATTAGAATTGTTGCTTCGTGAAGATATTCCACTCGTAACGTTAACAGGAAAAGCAGGAACTGGTAAAACTTTACTTGCGTTAGCTGCTGGTCTTATGCAGACCGAAGATTTAGGGTTGTATAAAAAACTCCTTGTTGCCCGGCCCATTGTTCCAGTCGGCAAGGATATCGGTTATTTACCGGGAGAAAAAGAAGAGAAATTAAGACCGTGGATGCAGCCAATTTTCGATAATCTAGAGTATTTATTTAATACAAAAAAACCTGGTGAATTAGATGCGATTTTAGCAGGAATGGGTTCAATTGAAGTAGAGGCACTTACTTATATACGAGGACGAAGTATTCCAGATCAATTTATTATTATTGATGAAGCACAAAATTTAACGAAACATGAAGTGAAAACAATATTAACAAGGGTTGGAGAAAAAAGTAAAATTGTATTAATGGGAGATCCGCAACAAATTGATCACCCTTACCTAGATGAATATAATAATGGTCTAACCTATGTTGTAGAGAAATTTAAAGAACAAAAAATTAGTGGACATGTAAAGTTTGTAAAAGGAGAACGCTCTAATTTAGCACAATTAGCGGCGGACTTATTATAAAGTGGAACTTTAATCAGTGAGGGGATTTATTAGCTTGCGTCTAACTGTATTGCATGTGTGGAATTTTGAGATAGAAATATTACTGATAGTAAAAGGCTAAAAAAAGGAGTGGCTTTTGCCCACTCCTTTTTTTAAATAATTGTAAACTTACGGATATTTCGAATTGGATTGTTTATATTAGAGCCATCACCAAAGTAAAGGTGAACAGGTCCATCTTCTCGCAATGGTTTTCCATCTTTTGAAAATCCAAGAATAGCATTGTTTGCTTCTTCTAATGAAAGTGTGATGGAATCATGCAATGTATGGATTTCAACATGTGTTGCTTCTGCTACAATCTCAGCATTTTTGAAAAAGGGATGAAGTGGTATGCCAAACGTTCCTGTGATAAGCTGTTCTTTTTTAAATTTTTTTACGCTTTGTTGTATAGGTGGAAAAGCGGCACCATCACGAATTTCGCGATCCCAGTGTTCGGAAGTATGCTTGAGATAGTCTTCTAATTCTGATTTTTCTTCTTTTGTTTCGGTGAAATAAGTTGTTAAATCTACTTTTCGATCATCAAAAATCCAAACGCTTGGGTCAAGTGTGATCGGAAAGCGTACGTTTCCATTTATAAATAAAATTTCACTCATTGTTGTTCCCCCATTTGTATTATGCTCCCACTTTTCAGTATAATAGTATTAGACATGATTGTCACAAAAAATGTTTCTATTGCAATTTATTAAAACTATCGCTAATATTAATAGATAGGATAGGAGAGTAGGACGGAAACGGAGGGAATCAATTTGGCGTCTGAGACAGTAGCAAATCATCAGGAAAAGGCACTTGCCCTTCTACAAGCGGATGCGGAGAAGATTTTAAGACTTATTAAGGTGCAAATGGACCACCTTACGATGCCGCAATGTCCATTATATGAAGAAGTGCTTGACACGCAAATGTTTGGACTATCCCGTGAAGTTGACTTTGCGGTTCGTCTTGGTCTTATTCCAGAAGAGCAAGGGAAAGAAATGCTAGGAGAGCTCGAACGGGAATTATCAGCACTTCATGAAGCATTTACAAACAAACAACAATAAAGGGTTCAAATAAGCGGGCTCAAACTGACTAAGTTTGAGCTTTTTATTTGTATAATAAAGCAGGAAGAATGGCGATACATATGGAATACAACAATTAAACTGAAAACAGAAAGAGGATATTGAATGAAAAAAGTATGGAAGTCAATGGATTATTCATTATTGCTTCCTCTTGTTATTTTATGTGTACTGGGAGTTGTAATGGTATACAGTTCTAGCTCTATTTTAGCGGTTACAAAATATGAGAAACCGGCTAATTACTTTTTTTATAAGCAACTACTAGCATTAGGAATAGGTACAGTATTTGGATTAGGGATAATCGCTGTGATTCCATACCAGTTTTGGAGAAAAAGAATTATTTTATTACTAATGATGATAGGAAGTATTGGTTTGCTTTCGTTATCTTTGTTACTTGGAACGAAAGCAAATGGTGCGCAAGCTTGGGTGTTTGGTATACAGCCGGCTGAATTTGTTAAAATAGCTATCATTATCGTACTTGCACGTTTCTTTGCAAGAAGGCAAGAAACAGATACTTCAGTATGGAAAGGATCAGCAGGTACAATTCTATTTATAGGATTAATAGTATTTTTAATTCTAAAACAAAATGACTTAGGTACAGTTTTGTTAATCATAGGTATTGTTGGAATTATGTTCCTTTGTTCAGGGGTTCCGATTAACAAGTGGATAAAGCGTATTGCATTAAGTGCAATTGTATGGATTCCGCTTTTATACTTATTTGGAAACTATGCATTGGAAGATTATCAGAAGGCACGTTTTACAGCGTTTTTAAATCCATTTGAAGATACTCAACATGATGGATATCAGCTGGTGAATTCCTTTATTGCAATTGCATCAGGCGGTCTAAATGGTAGAGGACTTAGTAACAGTATACAAAAATTCGGTTATTTACCTGAACCACATACAGACTTTATTATGGCGATTATATCTGAGGAACTTGGCTTTATCGGTGTAGCGATTGTTTTAATTAGTTTGCTACTTATTATTATTCGGGCATTGCGAATTGCTCAAAAGTGCAAAGATCCATTTGGAAGTTTAATTGCAATTGGTATTGCTAGTCTGATTGGGATACAAACATTTGTTATTGTTGGTGGTATGACGGGGCTAATACCTCTTACTGGTGTACCTTTACCATTTATCAGTTATGGTGGTAGTTCTTTAATGGCGAACTTAATTGCAATGGGTATATTGATAAATATAGGTAGTTACGTGAAACGACAAGAGAAGCAACAAAAAGAAGTATATGAGAAAAAAGAACAGGGTGAGCCACATCTTGTTGTTGTAAAATAAAAAAGGCTTTGTGTTTGATGACACAAAGCCTTTTTATTATGGTGTTATAATGAGTTATACTTTGTGAAGTTTTAATAAGAATAGTGTGTCATATTTATCCGAATGTGATATACATTAAAACTGTTAGAAAAGGAAGAGTTGTGCTATACTATTTTTGTGAAACAAATTGATTAGAAAACTTATCATTTGTTGAAAAATAAGGTATGATGTATAAAAATAAAGTGAAGCTTTCCAAGTATAATTTAGAAAAGAAAGTGAAGAACTTCACGCTTTTTAGAGCGTGTGCCTATTTAATCTCTAGAGTGGTAGGAAAGTAGAGGGGGAAAATCATGTCAAAGCTGCAACGTATTCAAAAAGTATTAGTAGCTAACCGTGGCGAAATTGCAATTCGTGTATTCAGGGCTTGTTCAGAACTTGGATTAAAGACAGTTGCAATTTATTCAAAAGAGGATAGTGGTTCTTACCATCGCTATAAAGCAGATGAATCTTATTTAGTGGGGGAAGGCAAAAAGCCAATCGATGCTTACCTTGATATTGAAGGTATTATTGAGATTGCGAAAAGCAACCATGTGGACGCGATTCACCCTGGATATGGATTCTTGTCAGAAAACATCCAATTTGCTAGACGTTGTGAAGAAGAAGGGATTATCTTTATCGGACCACAAAGTAAACATTTAGATATGTTTGGAGATAAAGTAAAAGCAAGAAAACAAGCACAATTAGCAAATATTCCAGTTATTCCTGGTAGCGATGGACCTGTTCATTCACTAGACGAAGTTGAAGAATTTGCTAAGAAGTATGATTACCCGATAATTATTAAAGCATCACTTGGTGGTGGTGGCCGTGGTATGCGTATTGTACGTAGCGGTGATGAATTAAAAGAATCTTATGATCGTGCAAAATCAGAAGCGAAAGCAGCTTTTGGTAACGATGAAGTGTATGTTGAAAAATTCGTTGAAAAACCTAAACATATAGAAGTGCAAATATTAGCAGATGAAGAAGGCAATGTTGTGCATTTATACGAACGCGATTGTTCTGTACAACGTCGTCATCAAAAAGTAGTTGAAATTGCGCCAAGTGTATCGCTTTCAGATGAACTTCGCCATCGTATTTGTGAAGCGGCGGTACAGCTAACGAAAAACGTAAACTATTTAAATGCTGGTACAGTTGAATTCCTTGTAAAAGGTAATGACTTTTATTTCATTGAAGTAAATCCACGTGTTCAAGTAGAACATACAATTACAGAAATGATTACAGGAATTGATATTGTTCAGTCTCAAATTTTGATTGCTGATGGACACTCTTTACATAGTTCAACAGTGAGCGTACCAAAACAAGAGGATGTTATTATACATGGATATGCAATCCAATCTCGTGTAACAACGGAAGATCCGCTTAATAATTTCATGCCGGATACAGGAAAAATTATGGCATATCGTTCTGGTGGCGGTTTTGGTGTTCGTCTTGACACAGGTAACAGCTTCCAAGGAGCAGTTATTACGCCATATTATGATTCATTACTTGTTAAAGTAACGACTTGGGCACTTACATTTGAACAAGCAGCTGCAAAGATGGAGCGTAACCTAAAAGAGTTCCGTATCCGTGGTATTAAAACAAATATTCCATTCCTAGAGAATGTAGTAAAGCATAGAAACTTTTTATCAGGAGAGTATGATACATCGTTTATTGATGCTTCGCCTGAACTGTTCGTCTTCCCGAAACGTAAAGACCGTGGGACGAAGATGTTAAGTTATGTAGGTACAGTAACAGTAAATGGTTTCCCTGGAGTAGGTAAGAAAGAAAAACCGATTTTCCCGGATGCACGTATACCGAATTTGAAACATTCTGAATCAGTTCCAAATGGAACGAAACAAATTTTAGACGAACGCGGTGCAGATGGTCTAGTAAAATGGGTACAAGATCAAAAGCGCGTACTATTAACGGATACTACATTCCGTGATGCGCATCAATCATTACTTGCAACACGTATTCGTACAAAAGATTTAAATCAAGTTGCTGAGCCAACAGCTAGAATGTTACCCAATTTATTCTCAGCGGAAATGTGGGGCGGTGCAACATTCGATGTTGCGTATCGTTTCTTAAAAGAAGATCCATGGGAACGCTTATTAGAGCTTCGTGAAAGAATGCCTAATGTTTTATTTCAAATGCTTCTTCGTTCATCAAATGCAGTTGGTTATAAAAACTATCCAGATAATTTAATTCAAAAATTTGTGGAATGTTCAGCACAGGCGGGTATTGATGTATTCCGTATTTTTGATAGCTTAAACTGGGTTGAAGGTATGAGAGTTGCAATTGATGCTGTAAGAGAGAGTGGCAAAATTGCAGAGGCAACAATGTGTTATACAGGGGATATTCATGACCCAATGCGTAGTAAATATGACTTAAATTATTATAAAAACTTAGCGAAAGAATTGGAAGCATCAGGAGCGCATATTCTAGGTATTAAAGATATGGCTGGATTATTAAAACCAAATGCAGCTTACGATTTAGTTTCTGCGTTAAAAGAAGCGGTATCGATTCCGATTCACCTTCATACACATGATACAAGTGGAAATGGTGTTTTAACGTATACGAAAGCAATTGAAGCAGGTGTTGATATTGTCGACGTTGCTGTAAGCTCAATGGCAGGCCTAACATCACAACCAAGTGCAAATACGTTATATTATGCGCTTGGTGGAAATGAAAGACAACCAGATGTGAATGTGGATGCATTAGAAAAACTTTCACATTACTGGGAAGATGTTCGGAAATATTATGCACCATTTGAAAGTGGTATGAATGCACCGCATACAGAAGTATATATGCATGAAATGCCAGGTGGTCAATATAGTAACCTTCAGCAACAAGCGAAAGCGGTTGGTTTAGGAGATCGATTTGATGAAGTAAAAGTAATGTATCGCCGTGTAAATGATATGTTTGGTGATATTGTAAAAGTAACACCATCATCAAAAGTTGTTGGCGATATGGCACTATTTATGGTGCAAAATCATCTTACAGAACAAGACATTTTTGAACGGGGACATGCGTTAGATTTCCCAGGTTCTGTTGTAGAGATGTTCTCTGGAGATCTTGGACAACCATATGGCGGATTCCCAAAAGAATTACAAAAAATCATTTTAAAAGGAAAAGAGCCATTAACGGTAAGACCAGGAGAACTGTTAGAACCAGTGGATTTTGATGCTTTAAAAGAAGAGTTATTCCATAAACTTGGACGTGAAGTAACTATTTTTGATGTTGTTGCATATGCATTATATCCAAAAGTATTTATGGATTATCAAAAGGTAACTGGACTTTATGGAAATGTATCTGTACTTGATACACCAACATTCTTCTATGGTATGAGATTGGGTGAAGAAATTGGTGTGGAAATTGAACGTGGTAAAACATTAATTGTTAAATTAGTGTCAATTGGTGAGCCTCAACCAGATGGAACGCGTGTACTTTACTTTGAATTTAACGGACAACCGCGTGAAATTGTTGTGAAAGATGAAAGTGTTAAAGCAACGGTTGCGCAGCGTGTGAAAGGAAACCGTGAAAATCCAAATCATATTAGTGCAACAATGCCAGGAACGGTCATTAAAATCGTTGTAAATGAAGGCGATGAAGTGAAAAAAGGTGATTCCATGGCAATCACAGAAGCAATGAAAATGGAAACAACGGTTCAGGCGCCATTCGATGGAAAAGTGAAGAAAGTATATGTAAAAGATGGCGATGCGATTCAAACAGGGGATTTACTTATTGAATTAGAACAATAAAAATCAAGAAAAGAGCTGCTCAAAAGTAGCTCTTTTTTTGATATAAAAATAATAACTTGCCATAATGGCAAGTTATTAAAAGGATTGTTTATTTTGCGTTGTAGTTGATTGTTGTGCCTCTTTTGCGTTTCTTGTACTTCTTGTACCTAGCATCACTAGATAACATAATACGGCAAACAAACAAGAGATAAAGAGTGAATGTAACAGTGCCATTGAGAGGCTAGCGTTCGTATAGACAACCAAAATACCAACAATTGCTTGAAGCGTAACGAGAATAAATGAGATAATCCATCCCCAATATACAACTCGCTGTTGCTTATAGTGGCGAATAGCAAGAATCATTGCGTATAGGATCCAAGCAAATATTAATATTGCGGCAATCCTATGTCCCATTTGAACCCATTCATGCAATTGAGTAGGAAACGGTCTGTTTTTACTACAAAATGGAAAGTCTGGACAAGCCAAACTAGCATGCTCATGACGTACTAAAGCACCTGTATAGACGACGATATAGCTGTAAATTGTTACACCGTAAATATGAAACTTCATTTTTTTATCCATAATGAGAGAACGTGCATCGAATTTCTTGTCAATTTCAAAAATAAGGCAGGCTAGTAAAATGACAGAAGCAAATGAAATTAAGGAAATACCAAAATGAATAGCTAGTACAGCTGGTACTTGTCCCCAAACCACTGCCGCTGCTCCCATTAGCGCTTGTGCAACTAAAAATACAAATGATAAAATAGCAAGCGTCTTTGTTTCACGTACATGTTTATAATATTTCCATGATAAGATACAAAGCAGTGTAACGAGAATTCCTGCCGATCCTGATGTTAAACGGTGACTGAGTTCGATAATTGTTTCCATTGATAGATTAGAGGGAACGAGTTCACCATTACAAAGTGGCCATGATTTTCCACATCCTTGACCTGAACCTGTTTTTGTAACTAAAGCCCCCCCTAATAAAACCCCTAGTAAGTCAAGGCTTGTAATGACTGCTAACCATTTAATAAAGCGTTGCAATCTTTTCACCATCTTTCTGTTATGAAGTTATTGCGAAATATTTTCATTCCATCAATTTTATAGAACAAAACGCGCTACAGTCCTATGATATATAAAAAATAATAAAATAGCAAAGAAATGAAGAGGGAGGATAAAGTACTTGGGATAAGAAAAAAACGGTGTAGATATTACAGTTTTTAAGTGGAAATACTTCTATTATAAAAAGAAATAAGGAGAATGCATGCTAAATATGACAAAATAGTTTATTATAGAAGATAATCTCGTGTTATGATAGGGAGTAATAGGAGAAACTTTTTTGTTATTCGACACAAAAAGTTCATGTTTTCTTCACAAAATGTTCGGGAAATATGATTTAATATATTCGAGTATGAGCGTAGATTAGTAGTAGAGTGGGAAAACAACATTTCTACTGTAATAATATTGCTATATAGAAGCGTACTACTTTTGTAAAGGAAAGACGCGTTTAAGAGGGGGTTGAAATGATGAACCATGCAACAAGTGGGCTGCATGATGAGTCAGCTATAACAAATGTGCCGGAAACAACACGTGTACAAGATTTATTAGCGCTCGTTAAGATGGGGATTGTAAACTCAAATACACTTACGGTGTTTACAGGATTTTGGTTGGCTTTACACTTTAATGGATTAAATGCTGCTAACCATTTGGATAAAATGTTCTTTACAATTGTCGGTTCTGCTTTAATTATGGCAGGATCATGTAGCTTAAATAATTATATTGATCGAGATATCGATCATTTAATGGAACGGACAAAAAATCGTCCGACAGTAACAGGAAAATATAAACCTGGGTTTGCGTTAACATTAGGTATTACTTTATTACTTCTAGGTTTTGTATTCTTGTTATTTACAACACCGATGGCAGCATTGATTGGTTTCATTGGTGCTTTCACATATGTTGTTTTGTATTCATTATGGACAAAACGAGCATACACACTAAATACAGTAGTAGGTAGTGTATCTGGAGCAGTTCCACCTTTAATTGGCTGGGCAGCAATTGATCCTAGTTTAGATCATCCGATTGCTTGGATGCTATTTTTAATTATGTTTGTTTGGCAAATCCCACATTTCCTCGCATTAGCGATGAAACGTGTTGATGAATATCGAAATGCAGGTATTCCAATGCTTCCTGTTGTACATGGATTTGATATTACAAAACGTCAAATCATGATTTGGACAGTATGTTTATTACCACTACCGTTTTATATGAGTGGACTGGGAGTAACATTCATGGTAATTGCAACATTGCTTAACATTGGATGGATCGTATTAGGATTCTATGGATTCCGTAAGAAGGATGACATAAAATGGTCTGTACAAATGTTCGTCTACTCCTTGAATTACTTGACAATCTTATTTGTGTCAATGATTGTAGTTACATTCTTCTAAGACAACGACATGAGGGGATTTCTTTACGTTGAGATTTACTTTACTTACTATAAATAAAGTACAATCTAATTCACAAAGAAAGTGGGGGTTGTTTGTATGAAGAAACAGTGGCGACTGCTTTCATTCGTTTCACTGCTGGCTTTACTGTTAGGGGGATGCGGTAAAGCCTTTCAATCTACTTTAATTCCGCAAGGTGAAGTAGCAAAAATGCAATATGATTTACTCTTGTTAGCAAGTGCGATTATGGTAGGTGTTGTACTTGTAGTTACTATTATTTTCTTGTATGTAATTGTGCGTTTCCGACAAAAGAAGGGCCAAGAGGATTATATTCCAAAGCAAGTTGAAGGAAATCACAAACTAGAAATTATATGGACAGTTATTCCGATTATTCTTTTGCTAATATTGGCTGTTCCGACTGTTACATATACCTTCAAACTTGCTGACGTAAGTGCGATGGAGAAAAAGAATATTGATAAAGATACAATCGTTGTTGATGTAACAGCGAATCTTTATTGGTGGGAATTTTCTTACAAATCAGAAAAGATAGTAACTTCTCAAGATTTAGTTATCCCCACAGGTAAAAAAGTGTATTTGAATCTGAAAGGTGCTGATATTAAACATTCATTTTGGGTTCCATCTTTAGCTGGAAAAATGGATACGAATACAGATAATGTAAACAAAATGTGGTTAAAGGCAGATAAATCAGGCACTTATAATGGTTTTTGTACAGAATTTTGTGGCCCATCACATTCTTTAATGCAATTTAAAGTGAAAGCTGTTGATGAAAGCGAGTACAAAACTTGGATTGCAGATATGAAGAAAATTGATGGTAAGAAGGAAGTAGCTTCTACAAAAGAACAACAAGGTAAAGAGATATTCAACAAAAGCTGTATCGGTTGTCATGCAACTGGATCAAATGATAGTAGACCACCTTCTGCACGTATCGCACCAAACCTAGCAAATTTTGCTGATCGCGATATGGTTGCCGGCATTGCTGAAAATAATGAAGAAAACCTAAAAAAATGGCTAAAGGATCCTGAAAATATGAAGCCAGGAAATAAAATGACTGGTAAATATGGCAACTTAACGGACGATGAAATAGAGGCATTAAATGCCTATTTGAAAACGTTAAAAGTTGAGAAGTAAAAAGGGATTATTTGCGAAGGGGAGGTTGAAAACGTGAGTTCTGTAGCAAAGAAACAGGGGATGGGTGCTGTTATATGGGATTATTTGACGACAGTAGACCATAAAAAGATTGCCATTCTCTATTTAATTGCAGGTGGGTTATTTTTTATCATTGGCGGAATAGAAGCATTATTTATCCGTCTTCAATTAGCCATTCCGAACAATGCTTTTCTTGTTGGGGATGCTTATAATCAAGTATTAACAATGCACGGTACAACAATGATTTTCCTCGCAGCTATGCCGCTCGTGTTTGCATTTATGAACGCTGCTGTGCCACTTCAAATTGGGGCACGCGATGTGGCGTTTCCATTTTTAAATTCACTTGGATTTTGGTTATTTTTCTTTGGAGGCGTATTTTTAAACCTAAGTTGGTTTTTGGGAGGAGCACCTGATGCAGGATGGACATCTTATGCATCGTTATCTCTTGCTTCTAAAGGACATGGTGTTGACTTTTATGTATTAGGATTACAAATATCGGGTATAGGTACACTGATTGGTGGTATTAACTTCCTTGTCACAATTATTAATATGCGTGCACCTGGAATGACCTATATGCGTATGCCGATGTTTACATGGACAACATTTGTAACGTCTTCACTTATTTTATTTGCCTTTCCACCATTAACAGTCGGATTGGCGCTACTTATGTTAGATCGCCTATTTGGTACAAGTTTCTTTAACCCAGCTTTAGGTGGTAATACGATTATATGGGAGCATTTATTCTGGATCTTTGGTCACCCAGAAGTGTACATTCTTATACTCCCGGTTTTCGGAATATTCTCAGAAATATTCGCTACATTTTCTAAAAAACGACTATTTGGTTACTCATCTATGGTATTTGCAACAGTGTTGATTGGATTTTTAGGATTTATGGTATGGGCACATCACATGTTCACGGTTGGCCTTGGTCCTGTCGCGAATGCTATTTTTTCAGTTGCAACAATGGCAATTGCAGTCCCAACGGGGATTAAAATATTTAACTGGCTCTTTACAATGTGGGGTGGAAGTATTCGGTTTACAACTCCAATGATGTGGGCTGTTGCGTTTATCCCATCATTCGTAATGGGAGGAGTAACAGGGGTTATGCTTGCTTCAGCGCCTGCTGACTATCAATTTCATGATAACTATTTCGTTGTGGCACATTTCCACTATGTAATCGTTGGTGGGGTTGTATTTGGATTATTAGCCGGTGCACACTATTATTGGCCACTTATGTTTAACAGAGTATTAAATGAAACACTAGGGAAAATTACATTTTGGTTGTTCTTTATCGGCTTCCATTTAACATTCTTTATCCAACATTTCCTTGGTTTAATTGGTATGCCGCGTCGCTACTTTACGTATTTACCAGGACAAGGATTAGAAACAGGGAACTTAATTAGTTCGATTGGTGCTGTATTTATGGGACTTGGAACCATTGTTCTTTTATTCAATGTTGTGAAAACATCATTGTCTAAAGAGAAAGCGGGTCGTGATCCATGGGATGGTCGTACATTAGAATGGACAATACCAGCTCCGACACCAGAATATAACTTTAAGCAATTACCATTCGTTCGAGGTCTGGATCCGTTTTGGATTGAGAAACGTGAAGGGAATAAAGAGATGACACCAGCAGAGCCTGTGAGTGACATTCATATGCCAAACTCTTCATTTTCACCATTTGTTATTTCGCTTGGGTTATTTATAGCGGCATTTGGTGCAATGTACATGCAAGGTGGAAAAGATAAGTTTTGGCTCCTGGTTGCAATAATTGGGCTTATCATTACGTTTGGTGCAATGTTCTTACGTTCAGTAATTGATGACCATGGTTATCATATTCATAAAGAAGATTTGGATGATAAGGGGGGCACAGCGTAATGCATGTAGAGGAAAAATTAACAAATGAAACATTTCCAGCAGAGCCTGAAAAAGCAACCCTTGAGGGGAAAAATAAGTTTGTTGGATTTTGGCTATTCCTTGGAGGCGAAACTGTATTGTTCGCTTCCTTATTTGGCACATATTTAGCATTGAAAAATTCTACAAATGGCGGCCCCACTTCTCAAGAAATGTTTCAAATGCCACTTGTCTTTATCATGACGATGCTTTTGTTAACAAGTAGTTTAACAAGCGTGTATGCGATGTATCATATGAAGAACTTTAACTTTAAGCAAATGCAGCTTTGGTTAATTGTTACAGTACTATTAGGCTTGGGGTTTTTAGGATTTGAGATTTATGAATTTTATCATTATACACATGAATTCAAACATACAATGAGAAGCAGTGCATTTGGTTCAGCGTTTTATGCGCTTGTTGGAACTCATGGATTACACGTATTGTTCGGATTGTTATGGATCTCAACATTAGTTTTTCGGAATGCGAAGCGAGGGCTAAATTTATATAATGCTCCAAAGTTTTACGTCGCATCGATTTACTGGCACTTTATCGATGTAGTTTGGGTGTTTATTTTCACTGTAGTATATTTGATGGGAATGGTGGGATAAACAATGGCGATAAAGCAAACAAACACAAGTAACTCAAAGGTAGATCTTGTTTATCGTAGAAGAAAAAGTGCAGAGGAAATGAGGCATCAAGTGATTACATTTGGTCTAATGATTTTCTTAACGATTGTAGCTTTTGTGGCAGTCGCTTATCCGAAAACATTTAGTCCTCTTTTCTCAGTGCCATTTATTTTATTGTTAGCTGTTGTGCAAGTAATATTTCAATTGTACTATTTCATGCATATGAGTCATAAGGGACATGAAACAGCAGCCTTTTTCTTATATGCAGGGTTATTAGTGGGATTATTAACCATTTTAGCTTTTATGACGATTATCTGGGTTTAAAAAAGCAAAGGATAGGGAGCTTGAAGTTATCTTCGCTCCCTTTTTCCTATGAGGGTAAGGAATTCAAATTGAAAGGGTGGGTGTAAAAATGAGCAACTTATGGATATTTGGTTTTCAAGCTTTATGGAGCCCGATCTTTTTACTTTTTATGGTGTCTATCCTTATCTGTTACTTTCTTATTATTGGGCCCTATAGAAATCGGTTCGAAAATGCAGATAAGGTAAATAAAAAGCAGATATTTTATTTTACGACTGGGATTGTCCTATTGTATTTCGTAAAGGGTGGACCTATTGATTTACTTGGACATATTGTATTTAGTGCACATATGTTTGAAATGGCAGTGATGTATATTGCGGTACCACCATTATTGTTATTAGGAATTCCGATTTGGTTATACAAATATATTACTTCTTTTCGTTTTATCCAGGTGATGTTGAATATGTTTACAAAACCGCTTATTGCCCTGTTTGTATTTAATGGATTATTTTCCATTTATCATTTGCCGGTTGTGTTTGATGCTGTAAAACAAAATCAAGTCGCTCATCCTATTTTTCTTGCTGTTTTATTTTTTACAGCAATGATGATGTGGTGGCCTATGCTAAATCCATTGCCGGAGTATCAAACATTAAGTGAAATTAAAAAAATTGGCTATATGTTTGCGAACGGTATATTATTGACACCAGCTTGTGCGCTAATCATATTTGCTAGCGAATCATTGTTTGTTACATATACGGATCCAAGTGCATGGATGAAAGCGATGGAGCTTTGTGTGCCTGTAGGGACACTGGCTGATTTAAATATAACCGGACCAGAATTTTTACACTGGATGCCGATTGTACAAGATCAACAAACAGGTGGTACCATTATGAAAATTGTCCAGGAAATAGTATATGGTACAATTATTGGCTATGTATTTTTTAAATGGGCACGTAAGGAACGTAAAAAAGATGAGGAGCAACTACAGGCAGTACCTCCTTATTTGCAAACGAAATAAAACAGGCATGTCCACATGGGCATGCCTGTTTTATTTACTCGATAATTTGAAATTCCTTCAATTCCTTTTCGATATTTTGCAGTAGTTGTTCGCTTTTTTGAAGTACGTTTGTAGGGAAATTTTCATTCTCTCCATATTCAACACCATGTGGATAATAGTGTTTTCCTAACAATGGGGGAAGTAATTTAACTTGTGCGTGTCGTCCTCCGATTTCTCCTTCTACAGCAAATCCTTGGACCCGTAAATAGTATACATCCTTTAATATTTCAAATTTATAGTCATATGTAACTCGTTCATAATCCCACTGTCCGGCAAGTACGAAATGATGATTTTGCATGACTTCTGTGAGAAGTGTAAAATCAATAGTTGCGTCTATAAGTTTTGAATTTGTAAACTGCATAGAATCCCTCCTTATTTTTATTTGAAACCATCTAATTTTATAATAGTATGAATAATGAGAAATCGCAATTCATATTGAGAGAAAAGGGATAATCACGGCTTTTTTTATAAAAATATGATATAGTGAAAATAGTATGGTACAAACAAAAGAGAAGACAGGGCTTTGTGTATATCTCAATTTTATGTTTGACCAGGAGGTATATTTTTTGAAAAAATTATTACGTATCGTAATGATTACGGCTTTGATTTTAGCAATTGATTTATACGGGAAATTACTCGTTTCGCAATATATATTACAACCATCTCATTCTAAGCAGGAACATAAGATTGTCAAGAAAAAGAAACAGATAAATGAAGGTTTTCCAGAGACAATCTCCCAATTAATAGGAGGAGATTCGGAAAATTTATTAGCAAAATGGGGTGAGCCAGCTCGAATCGAACCTTCTGCTTATGGTTACGAATGGTGGATTTATAATCAAGATTTATCACAATATGTACAGTTTGGTGTTGCAGAGCATAAAATTGTAACAGCTTATGTTGCTGGTGATCAAGTGGATGTAGCCCCGTTTCATATGAATGAAAAATATGAAGATGTCTATAAAAAAAATCCATTTTCACATGAAATTTCTTTGGAAAAAGGAAGGAACAGTTACCAATTTGAATTATCTGATACTGAAATTGCAGAACAACCACTTGTTTCGATAGAAGAAGATGATTGGGCGCAGTTATACTTTGATCGGTTTACACATAAACTTGTTGGAATTAGGTATATGGATGATGAAACATTGCTTCGACAAAGACCGTATCAGCTTGTTTATTCTGGAGAATTAGGGACGGAGCCAGCAATCCCTCAGGAGAAAATGGCACAAGTAGAACATGGGAATATGCAACAAATTCTAGATTTGACTAATATTATTCGTAGTCGTCATCAATTGCCATTACTAACATGGGATCAACAAACAGCTGAAGTAGCTTTTGGACATAGTAAAGATATGAAAGAGAATAATTACTTTTCACATGATTCACCGAAATTTGGAACTTTAGGAGATCGATTACAACGTGGTCAAGTCACTTTTCAACTAGCGGGAGAAAATATAGCAGCGCAGCATACTGATGGAATCGCGGCAGTGCAAGGTTGGCTGAATAGCGAAGGGCATCGGAAAAACTTGTTAAATGAACAATTTACTGGACTAGGTGTTGGGGTCTTCGATAAATTCTATACTCAAAATTTCATTAGAAAATAAGAAAAGGTGCATGAAACGTCTAAAAATAGGCGAACCATGCGCCTTTTTTTTCTTACAATATAGTAGATACATCTGAAGAGGTGAGGATTATGACAAAGACAAAAGGACCGTTACATCCTTCTGTTCAACAATTTAAAGAGTTTGTAAACCATCACCCTAAAATGGTTCATGAAGTTCGAAACGGTCAAAAAACATGGCAACAATTTTATGAGGAATGGTATTTACTTGGGGAGCAAGATGAAATGTGGAATGCTTATAAAGCGGATGGAGAAGCGATTTCTTCTCCTATACAAGAGAATCGTACAGAAAATAATGATGAAAAAGCTGCTGATTTAATGGGACAAATGCTTTCGTTTTTTAAAAAATTAGATGCAGAACAAATGCAGCAGCATCTAGCTAATGTAACAAGTGCAATTGGGAGTGTACAACAAGTTATTCAACAATTTCAAGGGAATCGTACACAACCTGAGCAAAGAACTTCTGAAAATAATCCGTTTTTCTTTCGAAAAGATTAGGAGGAAAAGAGGATGAGGGCAGAACTTATGGAATTTATAAAAGCTGACAAAGATTTAGAGCGTTATATTCGTGAACAACCCCATTGGTATCGGAAATTATCACGTAATCCTAAGGAGAAGGAGGCTTTTGAATTAGCTGCCTTACAGTATTATAAAAAGACAATTCCTGATAAAGTTGCAAAATTTCAAAATCAACTGGCGGTTGCTTCTATTATGATTGACATGTTTCAATATATGAAGCAGCAGAATGCAACATAATTGGAAGGAAAAACTATGTCCGTCATGCGAAACATTTGTTACAATAGAAACAGATTATTGAAAAAAAGGAGTTACAGCATGACGGAAATTTGTTTAGTGCGACATGGACAAACTGATTGGAATTTTCAAGAGATTATTCAAGGGCGTGAAGATATTCCACTTAATGAAGTTGGGAAAAAGCAAGCCAGTCAAAGTGCAGCTGCATTAAAATTGGAAACGTGGGATGTAATTATTAGTAGTCCCTTAATTAGAGCACAAGAAACAGCACAGGCAATTAGCGATGCTGTTGGAATACAGTCTATTCTTCTAGATGAGCGGTTTGTTGAACGGAATTTTGGAGAGGCTTCAGGAAAACCAGTTCCTGCAGTTAGAGAGCTTATTGCAGAGGGAAATGTAGAAGGTATGGAGACAGATGAAGAGATTGTAAAACGCTGCTTTGCTGCATTGCAAGACGTTGCACAAGTACATGTGGGTAAACGTGTTATTATTGTTGCACATTCACATGCGATAAAAGCAATGTTACACGCAATCTCACCTGATGAAATTACATTTAAAACGCCATTAAAAAATGCGTGTATTAGTTATGTAAAAGAAGAGAATGGAAGCTGGGACGTACTACGATATAATATTGCCGAGCATATTTGCGTATAAGAAATTATAATGGATGAGTATTTTCAGTAATAGAACTTTTAACTTTATATTCAAATTAGTAGTTCTGTTCTAAATGTGTTATGATGGATACTCGGAGGTGTCTCTCATGATTGTAGCGACGCTTGAAAGCGTAATGATATTAGACGAAGCAGAACAGCTTGCAAAAGCGATTGTCTGTTCCGATGTAGCTAAGAGCTATCGTAAATGTTATAAGGCATTACAGGAAGATTTGGAGGCTCAAACATTAATTGGTCAATTTACAGTAATGAAAGAGCGATATGAAGAAGTGCAACGCTTTGGAAAATATCATCCTGATTATACTTTCGTTTCGAAAAACATGCGAGAGTTAAAACGTTCTGTAGACTTGCATGAAAAGATATCTGCTTTTAAAAAGGCGGAAAATACTTTGCAAAAACTATTAGATGAAGTCAGTGCAGCAATTGGTTCCGAAGTATCATCTGCGATTAAAGTTCCTACTGGAAATCCGTTTTTTGATGCAGGTGGCTGCGGAAGCGGGTGTGGCTCTGGTGGAAGTTGCGGTTGTAAAAAAACGGGGTGATGTGCCCCGTTTTTTAGAATATGAAAGAAAACGTATACAGAATTTGTTCTATAATTTCACAAATTTCTGATTGATTTTTATAAAATACAAGAATATGAGTATATAAAAGGAGAAGATGGAGAAGATTATGTTCGGGCAACGACAAAGTATGATTGTTTATTTACATTCATTGAAACATGCCAAAATTTTAAGGAAATATGGTAATATTCATTACATATCAAAGCGTTTGAAATATGCAGTTGTATATTGTGATGTGGAGCAAATAGAGCATATGATGCAAAAGCTAAATAAGCTTCCTTTTGTGAAAAAAATTGAGCAGTCATATCGCCCGTTTCTTAAAACGGAATTTGAAAATTCGCGTCCGGATCGTGCGAAAGAATACGACTATAGTTAAGGAGAATCCCCCCACTAATTTTAGTGGGGGGATTCTTTATTTTAATAAAAATACAATGGGTATAAATTGCTACTGCATTGGAGGAATGAAATGATTCATTCGTAAAATGCCGATAAGGTGATTAAAATATAATTCTTTTTCTGGGAAAGTTGTAGAAGGTTTTACAGTAAAAGAAACGACATTTTTTTCAATTTGTTCAGCTGTTTCTTCGAATAAAACAATTCGTTTGCTTTTTTTATTTTCAAGTATAGGAATCCCTTCGCGACATATGTATAGCGGTTGGAAATCACCAACTGTTGTTGGTTTCAGAACAACAACTAGTGAGCATACTTTTTTATCATTTTTTAAGGTTTCGAATTGTAACATATGTGACACACGGTCTTTATTTGTTTTCGCAATCTCAAGTAATTCATATAAATCGGAGTAGCCTTCTCCTAGTTCAATAAAACGTTGAATCATATTATTTCCTCCTCTTTCTTTTACTGTATCATTTCATTTTTAAAATGAAAAGAACGCAAAGAAAAAAACCCTGCAAAGCAGGGCCCTTCTTATACTAGTATGTACTAGCAAGAAGGCAAAGGGAGAGGAGAAACCGGAGGAAGAACTTATGGGGAAACGTAAGTCTTCTCCGCGGTTGGCAACAACATCGAAGGTGATGTTGTTATATTTATTTATGTCCAATCTAAATGAAGATATACATAATGAATTTAAATTTTATCGTAGGCTTTTTATTTTGCTTTTTTTTATTTTATGATAGGATAAAAAAGATAAAGGGAAACTTGTATCAGTAGAAGAGATTTTACTCGCATATAGCGAGATGAATATACATATTGGATACTGGAAAGTGATCATACAATGATGGCTATTAAAAGAAATAAAGTGTTTTTTCTTTTAATAGGTAGCGGATTAGGTTATCCTTTAATGGGAAAATAACCAGGAAATATTGGGATTTGATAGCGATTACCAAAGCGGATATGTATTTGTAATAATCGCTCGATAGATTGAAATAAAGGTAGTGACAGCGAATGAGAGTAGTTTCAGGAAAATGTAAAGGGCATCCACTTAAGGCTGTACCAGGTAATACAACGCGACCAACAACAGATAAAGTAAAAGAAGCCATTTTTAATATGATTGGTCCTTATTTCGAGGGAGGAGTTGCTCTCGATTTATTTGGAGGTAGTGGAGGACTTGGGATTGAAGCACTTAGCAGAGGGATTGACAAAGCTATTTTTGTTGATCGAGATAATAAAGCGGTGAAGGTAATTCATCAAAATTTAGAAAGCTGCAGAGTACATGATCAAGCTGAAGTGTATAGAAATGATGCAGAGCGCGCTTTGAAGGCGCTAATTAAGCGTGAATTATCATTTGATCTCATACTGTTAGATCCACCATACAAAGATCAAAAAATCATTTCGTTAATTAGTGTTATAGACCAACATGGAGTATTGAACGAAGATGGATTGATTATGGCAGAACATGGGGATGATATAGTCTTACCTGAGACGATAGGTAGACTTGTAAAGGTAAGAGCAGAAAATTATGGTATTACGGCGATTTCGATTTATAAGTATGAAGGTGAGGAGACCGAATGACAAGTATAGCAATTTCTTCAGGAAGTTTTGATCCAATAACTCTTGGACATTTGGATATTATTAAAAGGGGCGCAAAGGTGTTTGATGAGGTATATGTTGTTGTTTTAAATAATTCTTCTAAGAAACCGTTTTTTTCAGTAGAAGAGCGTCTAGAGCTAATTCGAGAAGCAACAAAAGATATTCCAAACGTAAAAGTTGATTCGCATAGCGGACTGTTAGTTGAGTATGCAAAAATGCGTAATGCAAACGCGATTTTACGTGGTTTACGTGCGGTTTCTGATTTTGAATATGAAATGCAAATTACATCAATGAATCGTAAGTTAGATGAAAACATTGAAACATTTTTTATTATGACAAATAATCAATATTCATTTTTAAGTTCGAGCATTGTGAAGGAAGTGGCTCGTTATGGTGGGAATGTAGCTGGTCTTGTTCCTTCTGTTGTAGAGCGCGCTTTAAAAGAAAAGTTTCAAACCCCGTTAAGATGAACGGGGTTTTTCTTTATTTATTATGCGTAAGAATAATAAAATAACATATAGATATAAACAAAATAGTGTAAAAGTAGGGCCGTAGTGAAGCAATATATCCCAAGCCTTTGTAAGAATAGAAGACTGATTTGATAAGAAAACCGGAATATCTTGTTGATTTGGTGAAAAAGAATGTAATTTTTCGTAAAGTGGTACCCAAAATATAAAGGTGTATATTGGGGCGAGAATACTTTGGATAATTCTTGCAAAGAAATAAGGCTTAAAGCGAATATCAGTTTCGGCTAAAATGCTTGCCACTTGAGCTTGGATAGAAAGGCCGCTAAATGCGAGGATAAAGCTTGTGACCATTGCTTGTTCAAGAATTGTAGTATGATTGGTTTGGCTAATCATTTGGCTACCCAGTGTCATTTCGAAAAGCCCTGACAAGATGGGGATGCTAAAGTGTGGCGATAGTTGGCAGAATGTTAAAATATGTTGCATAATAAGAGCTAGTGCTGTTGTGATTTGGAAGACGGTAATCATTTTATTTAAAACGGAGAATAAAATAATAAATCCGCCAATCATGAGTAAAGTTTGAATAGAGGAAATAATAGCATCACCAAGTAGTTTTCCAATTGGTCTGTTCTCTTGCAAACGTGTCTCATGGAGGATTGAAAAAGCGTGCTGTAAGGGACGTTTTTGAATGGATTGTTTTTCCTTTATGTAAGTATTGTTGTTGCCGTAAAAACGCATAAGTAAACCGACAGTAAAGTTGCTAACGTAATGTGCAGTAGCTAATATAAAACCTAATTTTGGATTGTTAAAAAAGCCAATAGAAACAGCTCCAAAAATAAATAGTGGATTAGAAGAGTTGGTAAATGATACGAGCCGTTCTGCTTCTATTTGAGTTAGCTGGTTACTTTGCCTTAGTCTGGCACTTAATTTGGCGCCCGCAGGAAAGCCAGAAGCCATCCCCATTGCCCAAACAAAGCCTCCAATACCAGGTACACGGAAGAGTGGGCGCATAAGCGGTTCTAATATAACACCGATAAACTTTACAACACCTATACTAATTAAAAGCTCCGCAACGATAAAAAAAGGTAATAGCGAAGGAAAGACAACTTCCCACCATATATTTAATCCGCGAATAGAAGCTTGCAAAGCGGCTTGGGGGTGAAGTACGAGAGAAAATGTTAGAAATATCATCGTTATGGTGAGAAAAGCTGTTTTCCATTTTTCATACATTTTAACGTAGCCCCCCTTTGTCCCAAAAACGTTCACTTCAGTATACGTGGATACATGGTGAGTTTAGACCATAAGTATGAAAAAGAGGACAAAAAAATTTTAAGGGTGAGAGAAATGAAGGAACCGAAAATAGGTTTAGCTCTTGGATCTGGAGGTGCGAAAGGTTTCGCGCATGTCGGTGTGATTAAAGTGTTACGAGAGGCGAATATCCCTATCCATATGATTGCCGGAAGTAGTATGGGGGCATTGATTGGTACATTTTATGCAGCGAGTTGCAACGTAGAGAGGCTCTATCGAATGGCTACATTATTTAAACGAAAATACTATTTGGATTTTACTGTACCCAAAATGGGCTTTATTTCTGGAAAGCGTGTAAAAGATATGATTAAAATGTTTACATATAATAAAAAATTAGAAGAGTTAGATATCCCAACTGCAGTTGTGGCCACTGACATTTTAAAGGGGGAAAAAGTTGTATTTACAAGCGGTCCTATTGCTGATGCGGTCAGAGCAAGTATTTCTGTGCCAGGAGTGTTTGTACCTGAGAAAATAGATGGTCGTTTATTAGTGGACGGTGGGGTAATTGATCGTATTCCTGTATCTGTCGTAAAAGAGCTAGGTGCGGATATTGTGATTGCTGTAGATGTATCGCCTATTAAGGTGAACGGAGAAATTACATCCATTTATGATGTTATCATGCAGAGCATTGAAATTATGCAGCATGAACTTGTTGTCAATCGGCAAATTGCTTCGGATTTAATGATGCGTCCGGCAGTAGAACAATTTAGTTCTCGTGCTTTTACCAATATTGAAGACATTATTCGAGTTGGAGAAGAAGAGGCGGAGAAGCATATTCAGAAAATTTACTTATTAATTGAGCAGTGGAAGGAGAAAAATAATGTTTAAGCGTTTTCGGTTTATATATGCAATTTTAATTGGAGTTATATTGGCGATGTTACTTGTCTACGTACGCCTTCCGTATTATGTAACAAAGCCAGGTATGGCTGCGAAATTAGAACCATATGTACAAGTTGATGGTGGAAAGAAAGAATCAGGTGATTTTATGCTTGTGACAGTTTCAATGGGGCCAGCGAATGTTGTAAACTTAATAGCTGCCCAATTTAATAAATATAATCACATTTCTAAAGCAGAGGAAATTTTGCAAAAAGGTGAGAGTGATGAGGAATACCAATTCCGCCAAGCGTATGCAATGAAAGATTCACAAAATGCAGCGATTTATAATGCATATAAACGTGCGAATCGTCCAGTTTCTTTTCAAAATAAAGGAGTATTAGTTGCTGGGATTGCAAAGAATATGTCCGCTGAAGGAAAATTAAAACTGGGAGATGTAATTGTCGCTGCTGACGGTCAGCCTTTTGAAACGATAGACCAATTTACTGCGCACATGGCAGGGAAAAAAGAAGGGGAAGTAGTACATATTGAATATGTTCGAGATGGAAAACGTTTTGAGGAAAAGTTAACATTAAAACAAATTCCTGATGGTAAGGGGCGTGTGGGAATCGGAGTTTCTATTGTCACTGAAAGAGAATTAGTAGTAGATCCAAAAGTGAAAATCGACTCGCACGAAATTGGTGGGCCCTCGGCGGGATTAATGTTTACATTAGAAATTTATAATCAATTAGTTGAAAAAGACATGACAAAAGGCCATGAAATTGCTGGGACAGGAACAATTAATGAGAAGGGAGAAATCGGTCCTATAGGTGGTATTCAGCAAAAGGTTGTAGCAGCTAGTGATGCGGGTGCAGAAATATTCTTTGCTCCAAATGAAAAAGGGGTATCGAAATCGAATTATAAAGAAGCGCTTGAAGCAGCAAAAGATATTGAGACGAAGATGAAAATTGTACCAGTAGATACATTGGATGATGCATTAACATACTTAGAAAAAATGTCAGAAAAAAAGTAAGCCTCTCGCAAGAGAGGTTTACTTTTTTATAAAAAGGTATTTATTGTTTCATCATACCGAATAGGATGTTGCGTTACATCTTTTTGTATACATTTTGTACGTAGCGGTTCTTGTAGCACTGAAAAATAAACAGCGTTTGCTTTTCGCTCTATATCTAGAACAGGATGCTTGAATGTCTTTGTGTGAGTAAGAAGAGGGAGTCCTAGATTTTTTTTATATTTCGAAACATAAGTTTGTCCTTTTTGTGACATACCAAGTAAACGTATATATGGTGAATATTGCTCTGTATGCGCCTTCTCCATTTCTTCTTTTGTTGTATTCGTTAAAATATGTGTACACGCTCGTTGTAATCTAGTCCATGTATAACGTTTTGTTTTTAACGCTTCCATGAAAGTAAGAAATGAAGAGCTATTATGTATTTTTGATAAAATACGATGCTCCAATCCTTCCTCTATCTCATATATATGTTGTAGCTCCTTGGAAGACATTGTCAAAAGTTTGTATTTAAAAAATGGGAAATACTTCTCCCAACAATGTAGCATGTGATAGGTTTGGTTATAGCTTTCTAAAAAAGATGCAGTAAAATTTGGTACAAAGGGATAAATGGTTGTGAATGAATCATTTTCACTAAATAATTGTTTGCGAATGCTGGTGGCACTTGCAATATGGTTATCTTGAAAGGTTTCGTCATGATAATGAGATGCGAATCTTTCAATGGTATGTGCATGAATTGAACTTTTCTGGGAAAGAATTGCTTCAATGTAATGTAAGCCTAATATATTATTTGGCTGTGACATATCAACAGTATTACTGTCCGATAAGATATGTAAGAAGGCTTGAGAAGTTGCTTTTGCATAGCTGTTTCCATTATCCATAAATTGCTGTACAAGTTGATTGAAAGTATCATTTTCTTTTTGGCGTAACGAAATGGTGTTATAGAAATTTTGAACTTTTCCATCCTCACTGCCAAAACAAATTTCAGAAACGCCAAGCGCATCTAAAATAGAAATAGCTCCGCTAGCAAATGTTTCGGCCTTTTGTGTTGCGAATGCATAAGGGAGTTCAACAACAAGATCTACGCCCCCAGCTAGAGCCATTTTGGTTCGCTGCCATTTTGATACGAGAGCTGGTTCACCGCGCTGTAAAAATGGTCCACTCATGACAGCGATTGTAATGTCGCACTGTGTTAACTTTTTGGTTTGTTGCACATGATAAGCATGACCGTTATGAAAGGGGTTATATTCCACAATAATACCACTAGCCTTTATGATAATCTCTCCTTTCGATGTAGCATCTTTTCTGAAAACATGATAATCTATATATTATTTCCTATAATGACTTCATTATAGTGTAAAGAAAAAACATTGACAAATATAAAATGGCTAGCTATAATTTTGTTTGTTGCCTTGAGGTGATATGATATGAAATGGTCCATCCATCAATTAAACAAATTGAGACATAAAGGATTGACATTGGATGAGATGGTAGATGTAAGTGAGCTAAAAGAAGTCGAGAAAGAAATTCGTAAAATTAGTCCTGTTCATGTAACAGGTAGAGTTGATTTTGGCTCTAGTAAGTTTACGTTTCATCTACATATAACTGGAAGCATGGTGTTACCATGTTCTCGCTCTTTAGTAGATGTAACATTACCATTTGACATTAAAACAACTGAGGTGTTCCAAACTTCAGCAGAAGAGTATGAAACGGAAGCGGAAATCCATTACTTAGAAGGAGAAGTACTTGACTTACTCCCTATAATCAAGGAAAATATACTTTTGGAGATTCCAATGCAAATTTTCAGTGATGATGTTTCCGGTGGAGCACCGACGCAAGGTCAAGACTGGCAAGTGATTTCGGAAGAAAGCAAAGAAAAGCCTGTTGATCCAAGATTGGCAGGACTTGCGAAGTTTTTTGACAAATAATCGGAAGACTGGTTCAGGCCTTCATATGAAAATAACTATTTCTTTTAAGGAGGTGGGAAGAATGGCTGTACCTTTTAGAAGAACTTCTAAAACAGTAAAAAGAAAGCGTCGTACGCATTTCAAATTATCAGTACCTGGTATGGTAGAGTGCCCAAGCTGTGGTGAAGCGAAATTAGCTCACCGTGTATGTAAAGCATGCGGTACTTACAAAGGTAAAGAAGTAATCAGCAAGTAATTGCAGAAATAAACGTAGAAGAATATCTTCTACGTTTATTTTTTTTGTCTTAACTTTACATGTTGGTATTCTATCTTTTCTAGTAACTGCATATGCTTAATAAAAAATGCATAAGGAGGACTAGAGGAATGGCGACAACAAGACAAGATGCATGGACTGATGATGAAGATTTACTTCTGGCAGAAGTGGTACTCCGGCATATTCGTGAAGGTGGAACGCAACTTTCCGCATTTAAAGAGGTAGGAAGGCATTTATCTCGTACACCTGCAGCATGTGGATTTAGATGGAATTCTTACGTTAGAAAGCAATATAAGGAACGTATTGAAGAGGCCAAACAAATTCGTAAGGCAGAAAGTTATGAAGTAAGGCAACCGAAAGTTGTGGAGCTTTCTCCTGTATCGATTACGTTAGATGATGTTATTACCTTTTTACAAAAATATAAAGATGAAAAAGAGGTAAAAGAATTACATCAAAAAATTGAATTGCTACAAAAGGAAAAGGAATGGCTTCTTCAGCGTTTATCTGTATATGAAGAAGAGTATCGTACTTTGCTTGATTATATTGATCGAAAAAGAAGTGTGATGGTGTTAGAGACAAAAGAAAGAGATACGATTCATGAGCATGAAACATTAGAAAAGTTGAAAAAATAAAAACAGCTGATAACAGCTGTTTTTATTTATGCGGATTCTTCGTTTGTAACCGCATTCAAATTAGTTTCTGGATGCCAAATATAAAATTCGCCATCAGCCGTTGATACTTGCTCGAAATTTTGTTTATCCCAAAACGCAGCAGATTGTATACGGGCAGTTGTTTTGATTGGAAATTGTAGTTGTTTTGCATAGTTAACAAGCATTTGACCAAAACCTTGTTTTTGAAAGTTTGGTAACACCTCAAGTTTTGAAAGTTCTACGTAAGGTCCAGCAATCTCAGGGTTGGACTCACCGTGTCTCCTCATGTACAAACTCATACGTGCGATAAGGGATCCGCCGTAATAAATGCCGTAAAAGGGAGATTCGCTATCATTTTCAATAATATTTGCTTGTAATTCTTCAAACATGGAGAGTTCTTGGGCACCACAGCCCTTAAATTTTTTAAATTCGTCTAACGTTTTATAATTGATGAGCAAGCGCTCAACTTTTGGGAATGTCATTACATCACATCCTCTTCTCAGTTTGTAAAATAAAGAAAAGTATAAATATTTTCAATAATATTATAACTCATTTTTTCATTTTTATGAAGAAAATAGAATATTTCTTTCGGTATTTTTTTGAAGTGTTTGCTACACTAGTCATAGGAAGGGGATTTATACATATTTATAAAATGTACTTTCGATTGTTGAAATATAAATTAAGATATAATCAATGTTAGGACAAGTATAGAGAGGGGGGAATCAGAAGGCTTCTAGTTGATGGTAGGATATAATTTATTTTGGTACCGGTTAGGAGCTTCTGAAGGATAGAGATGAAAATTGGGATTGTTGGTCCGGGAGCGATTGGTCTGCTTTTTGCATTTTATTTAAAAAAGAACAAACAGGATGTTACATTATTTACAAGAACGGTAGAACAAGCTGAAAAGTTAGTTCAGGAGGGAATAAAGTGTATTCGTAAGGGAGAAATGGAAAAGGTATTTATAAATGCTATGCCCTTAGAGAATATTGTAGATGAACAAATGGACTATCTGTTCGTTGCTGTAAAACAATATCATCTAGTGAATATTCTTCCTTTTATAAAAGAACAAAGACGGATTATCTTTTTGCAAAATGGGATGTCTCATTTGCATATCTTGCAAGAAATAAAATGTGAAAATATAGCAGTGGGAATTGTAGAGCATGGAGCAAAAAAAGAAAATAAATATACAGTGAATCATACAGGAGTAGGGGTTACAAAATTTGGGGTGGTAAATGGAGAGTTGTCTCAATTTGATTCACTATTAGATTGTTTTTCTCCAAAATATTTTTCGGTGCAAGTCGAAGAAGATTGGAAACAGACGATGTATTATAAACTTGTAATAAATGTATGCATTAATCCGCTAACAGCTTTATTTGGTATACAAAACGGAGTGTTGCTGTCGAACCCTTATTTTTATAGAGTCATGGAGCAAATATTTCAGGAGGTCGTGTTTCTTGTAGGGGAGGAAAGAAAAGAAGATTTGTGGCTATTGGTTTGTCGTGTATGTGAAACCACAGCCAGTAATACATCATCTATGTTAGCTGATATAAGAGCGGGCCAGGAAACGGAAATTGACGCTATTATTGGTTATGTGATGGAGGAAGCACGGAAACAGCAAAAACAAGTTCCAGTACTGCAATTTGTATACAATTCCATAAAGGGATTAGAAGTATAAGAGATATTCTTTGCTTTTACATGAAACATTGACTACAATTTGGATTGGTGAGAGAACAGGATAGGAAAGGAAGAATTATATGGAGATAAAAGAGATCTCTGTTCCACTACAAGGTGTTGTGGCGGACTATATGAAGGGTAAGAAAGAAGCGCAGGCATACTTTGATTATCCGTTGACAGAAGAAGGATTCGGGCAACGTCTGCATGATTTGCGTAATAAGAAATTTTTCCGTCAAGATTTAGTGGCACATTTATTAGAGTATAATACTAATTTACATGCTGGAGAGCATACTCTTCAGAATATAAAGGCGCTAGCGGATGAAAATACATATGTTGTTGTTGGAGGACAGCAAGCGGGACTATTAACAGGCCCTCTTTATACAGTGCATAAAATTATTTCGATTTTACAGCTTGCAAAAGAAAAAGAGGCGAGTTTAGGAGTACGTGTCGTTCCTGTTTTTTGGATTGCTGGTGAAGATCATGATATCGATGAAATTAATCATGTGTTTGTAACGAAAAATAAAAAAATAAAAAAGACGATTTTTCATGATCGTCTTCTAAAAAAAGCGAGTGCATCTGAGTCTGAGCTTTCAAAAGAAGATTGTAGAAAGTGGATTGAAGAAATTTTTAAAACATATCCAGAAACGAATTTTACAAAGGACGTATTACAGTTTGTTGAAGATGCCTTGCAGAATTCGCGTACTTATGTGGATTTCTTTGCGCATCTTATTATGAAATTATTTGTAGATTCAGGCTTGATTCTTGTTGATTCACATCATCCAGCGTTAAGAAAATTGGAAGTCTCTTTTTTTAAACAAATATTAAGTCGATATCAAGAAGTGCAAATGAGTCTTCATAAACAACAGCAATTAATAAGAGAACAAGGATATAAACCGATTATTGAAACAAAATCAAATGCGGTACACATATTTATGCAAATTGATGAAGAGCGTGTGTTGTTAGAAGAAGAGAATGGGCAATTTGTTGGGAAAGATGGTGCTTATTCATTTTCGTATGAAGAATTGATAGCGGAAATGGAAAGAAGTCCGGAACGATTTAGTAATAATGTTGTAACGAGACCACTTATGCAAGAATATATATTTCCGACATTAGCATTTATTGGAGGGCCTGGTGAAATTGCTTACTGGAGTGAATTGCAACGAGTATTTCATGTGTTCGGATTTCAGGTACCTCCGGTTATTCCAAGGCTCACAATTAGTTATGTGGAACGTGATATTTCAACAGATTTACACGATTTGCAATTACAAGAGAGTGATCTGTTTGTGAAGAGTATAGATATGTTACGTGAAGAGTGGCTTTCTAATCAAATAGAAGAGCCGATTGGTGAACGATTTATAGAAGCGACAGAGAAAATGATCGATATTCATACTTCTTTACAACAGTTTGTAACAAAAATAGACCCAGGAATGCAGAAATTTGCTGAGAAAAATGAGCGAAAAATTAAAGAGCAAATTGAATTGTTAGAAAGAATGTTAAAGCGGAATGTTGAGAAAAAAAATGAAGTAGAGCTGAATAAATTCAGGCGTGTACAATACGCTCTCCGTCCGTTAGGTGCACCGCAGGAGCGTGTATGGAATATATGTTATTATTTAAATCAGTTTGGATTAGATTTTGTTGAACGGGTAACGAAACAATCGTACTCTTGGGACGGGAAACATCATATTATAAAACTATAAAATCTTGCTCTTAGGAGCAGGATTTTATTTTTGATTTGTGGAATTAAATGTAAAGCGAAAAACTGAATTATCAAACTATATGAACAAGAGTGTGATATGGAGAACAAAACGCATGTATATGACAAAATAGAACAAAATGTAAACGCATTATTGTGTTTTTCGACATGTTTTTATTTAATTTCCCGCAAAAGATGATAAAATTTAGTATATAATAAAGTGAAACTGCGATTAGTGGACATTAGATTTCCACTAACGCCAAGTTGGATGTGACATGTTTTCATAGCGTTAATTTCCCAACATATTGTGTATGGTATTAAAAGGGAACAAGTGATACATTCAACGTAATTATTTTGCAAAAAGTAGGTGCAACAATGTTTAAACACGTAACAGTTCTTTTAAAAGAAACAGTAGATGGTTTGGATATAAAGCCAGGTGGTACATATGTAGATTGTACGCTAGGTGGTGGAGGACATAGTTCCTATTTATTATCCCAACTAACGGAAGGGGGAAAATTAATTGCATTTGACCAAGATGAAGTTGCGATTCAAAATGCGAAAGAAAAATTTTCTTCTTATGGTAATCAATTTATAACAGTGAAGAGTAATTTTCGCTATTTGTCAGAAAAACTTCATGAACTAGGAATAACAGAAGTAGATGGAATTTTATTTGATTTAGGTGTTTCATCCCCACAATTAGATACACCAGAACGTGGCTTTAGTTATCATCATGATGCACCCTTAGATATGAGGATGGATCAAGATGCCTCATTAACAGCATATGATGTTGTGAACAACTGGTCATATGAACAACTCGTAAGAATCTTTTTCCAATATGGTGAAGAAAAATTTTCAAAGCAGATTGCAAGGAAAATTGAAGCGTATCGCGAGAATAAGGCGATTGAAACGACAGCAGAGTTAGTGGAGTTAATTAAAGAAGGAATTCCTGCTCCAGCTCGTAGAACGGGGGGACACCCTGCAAAACGAGTATTTCAAGCGATTCGTATTGCTGTAAATGATGAATTGAAAGTATTTGAGGAAGCGTTGGAATCTGCAATTGAAATGGTCAAGCCGGGTGGAAGAATAAGTGTTATTACGTTCCACTCATTAGAAGATCGTATTTGTAAAACAACATTTAAACGAAATAGTACAACGCCACAGCTTCCGCCAGGCTTACCAATTATTCCTGATGAGTTTAAGCCAAAACTAAAGCTTGTCACAAGAAAACCAATCTTACCTTCTGATGAAGAGTTAGAAGAGAATAATCGAGCGCGTTCTGCGAAGTTAAGGATCGCTGAAAAACGATAAAAAGGAGAGAGAGGTATGACAAATTTAGCTGTAAAGTATAAACAACAACAAGTACAAGAACAAGTACAAGTACAATCTCAAGCTCCGCAGCAAAAAGTACAACCAAAGGTGAAAACAAAAATTACAAGAATTGAGAAATTACTATATGTGGCTTTTGTTGGCTTTTTATTATATGCTTGCGTTGCTTTTATTGGAAATAAAGCGGGACTGTACCAAGTTGATGCGGAAGCAGCAAAAATAGAGAGTACAATTGTGAAAAAACAAAAAGAAAATCAAGAATTACAAGCTGAAGTAGAAAAATTAAGTCGCTATGAGCGTATCGCAGAGATTGCAAAAAAACACGGGCTAGAAATTAATGCGAATAATGTGAAAGGTTTACATTAATATAGTAGGTGTGAAGAAAAATGAAGACGAATATGAACAAAATTCATACCAATAAAGGAGCAGGTTACTTTATGATATTTTTCCTCCTGCTCTTTTTGGTGTTGTTAGCCCGATTCTTTTATATTCAAGCAACAGGAACAGTACATGGTCAGGATTTAAAGAAACTTGCACAAGAAAAGCATAATAAAAATGGTGTACTTGAAGCGAATCGTGGAACGATTTATGATCAAAATGGACATGTGTTAGCGCAAGATGCGAACTCATACAAGATTGTTGCGCAGCTGAAAGGTGAAAAACCTGTAAAAGATAAAGAGGATGCTGCAAAAAAAATTGCAGGTGTACTTGGGTCAGGTGAAGAAGAAATTTTAGCCGCTTTAAACAAAGATAAGAGTCAGGTGGAGTTCGGAACGCTAGGAAAGAACTTGACGAAAGAGAAGAAAGAACAAATAGAAAGTCTTAATATACAAGGTATTTCATTTGTTACAGAAAAAGCTAGAGTGTATCCAAATGGAGATTTTGCATCTTATGTGTTAGGTTTTGCAAAACCTGATGATAAAGGAATTGCAGAGGGGAAATTCGGATTAGAAAAGAGCTTAGATAAGTACTTGCGTGCTTCGAACGGGAGTGTAGCATATACAGGAGATCGTAATGGGGTTTCCCTTGATGGAGGAAAACAAAATGTAAAGCCGCCGAAAAATGGGGAAAATGTGTATTTAACAATTGATCAACGTATTCAAGGCTTTTTAGAGGATGCCATGAAAGCGGCTGAGCAGCATTATGAACCTTCTATGCTAATTGGAGTGGTTGCGGATCCGAAAACTGGAAAAATACTTGGGATGTCTAGTCGGCCTAGTTATGATCCGAATAAGCGTAATATTGAATACTATTTAAATGATCCAATCGCAAATGCATATGAGCCGGGATCTACTATGAAAATTTTCACATTAGCTGCGGCGATTAATGAAGGTGTATATAACGGTCAAGAATATTACCAATCAGGTACATATCCAGTTGGGAATCGTAAAATAAAAGATCATAACGGTGGTGCAGGTTGGGGATCTATTACATTCGATGAAGGTGTTGAGCGTTCCTCTAACGTTGCATTTGCTATTTTAGGGGATCAAAAACTTGGTCCAGATCGTTTCCGTCAATATATTCACAGATTTGGATTGGATGAAAAAACGCATATTGATTTACCTGGTGAAGGAGAAAATACAATTATATTTGATCAGCAAATTCAACAGGTAACAACGGCCTTTGGGCAAGGGTCTACTGTAACGCCGATACAGCTTGTACAAGCTGCGACTGCAATTGCAAATGATGGAAAAATGATGAAACCTTATGCAATTGATCGAATTGTAGACCCAATAACAAATAAAGTGGACTTACAGCATAAACCAGAAGAAGTAGGACAACCAGTTACAAAGGAAACAGCAGCACAAGTAAGGCAATTATTAGAACGTGTTGTTACATCACCAAAAGGGACAGGGAATGCGTATAAAATCGATGGATACTCTGTTGGTGGTAAAACAGGAACAGCACAAATTCCGGATGGAAAAGGTGGATATATGACTGGAAGAGAAAATTATATTTTCTCATTCCTTGGTATGGCACCAATGGACGACCCACAGTTAATTGTTTACTTTGCAATAAAGCAACCGAAATTAAAAGATAATGAATACGGAGCACAACCTCTTGCAGAAATGTTTAAATCTGTAACGAAAAATAGCTTAGAGTATTTGAAAATTAAACCGAATGAAGTAAAAGATGCAAAGAAATATGTGAAAGAACAGCAGACGGTTGTTCCAGATGTAACTGGGAAAACAATGGAAGAGGCAAAAGCAGTGTTAGAAAAAGCCAAATTCCGACCGATTATACTAGGTGAAGGAAAAGTAAAACAACAGGTACCAAAAGCAACTGAAAAAACATTGAAGGGCGATCGAGTCTTCTTAGTAGGAGATAAGCCGTTGATGCCGAATGTACAAGGATGGGCACTTCGTGATGTAATGAATTTAGCGAAAACGTTAAATCTTAATTTGAAACCATCTGGTACAGGATATGTGACAGAACAAAGTGTGGTGGAAGGAACGCCGTTACAAGCAGGTACGGAATTAGCTGTAACACTGGTACCACCGCTTGAACCACAACAAGAGGCAGAAAAACCATAATGTTTTAGGTGCAAGAAATGCGAGAGGTTCTATTCGAACAGGTACAAGCATATATTGGAACAAGCTAGGCGTAAAGGAGGTTTGTTCCAATATGCGTGTATCAAATGTAACTGTTAGAAAAAGACTCATTTTTATACTTATATCGGGTATACTCATTTTTACAATTATTGATATTCGTCTTGGATATGTACAGTTTTTTCTCGGGAATATGTTAACAGATCGTGCGAAAGATTCGTGGAGTCGTAATATTACTTTTGAACCTGAACGAGGGAAAATTTTAGATCGAAATGATGTGGAGCTTGCAACAAATAAAAGTGCCCCAACAGTCTTTGTTGTACCAAGACAAATTGAAAAACCAGCAGAGACTGCAGAGAAGTTAGCTGCAGTTTTAGGTGTGCAAAAAGAGGAAATCTATAAACGGATTACAAGAAAAGAGTCTATTGTGAGATTGGATAAAGGTGGAAGGAAAATTTCTCATGATAAAGCAAAGGAAGTACGTACTTTAAGTTTAAAAGGTGTTTATATTGCTGAAGATTCCATTCGGTATTATCCGTTTGGAAAATATTTATCTCATGTACTAGGATTTGCGGGAATTGATAACCAAGGGCTAATGGGATTAGAAGCATATTATGATAAAGAATTAAATGGTGATAAAGGTCATGTGCGATTTTTTGCGGATGCAAAAGGACAAAGAATGCCGAATGTTGGAGATGATTTCAAAAAACCAGAGGCTGGCTTAGATTTAAAATTAACAATCGATTCTCGAATCAATACAATTATAGAAAGAGAAATGAATATCGCAGATTCTACTTATAATCCAGATGGTATGATAGCAATTGCGATGAACCCGAAAAATGGTGAGATTTTAGGTATGTCAAGTCGCCCAAGTTTTGATCCAGCAGATTTTCAGAGCGTTTCACCAGAAGTATTTAATCGGAATTTGCCCGTTTGGAGTACATATGAGCCGGGATCAACTTTTAAAATCATTACATTGGCAGCTGCTTTGAATGAAAAATTAGTAGACTTGGAGAAAGATACGTTTTATGATGATGGAGCAGCTGAAGTTGGTGGAGCTAGACTACGTTGTTGGAAAGCTGGCGGGCATGGTAGCCAATCGTTTTTAGAAGTTGTTCAAAATTCTTGTAACCCAGGTTTTATTGAGCTTGGGGATCGCCTGGGAAAAGAAAAGTTGTTCCAATACATTCGTGATTTTGGTTTTGGACAGAAGACAGGGATTGACTTACAAGGAGAAGGAAAAGGAATTTTATTTAATTTAGATAAGGTTGGACCGGTTGAACAAGCGACGACTTCCTTCGGGCAAGGAGTTTCTGTCACACCAATTCAACAAGTTGCTGCAGTAGCAGCAGCTGTAAATGGCGGGACATTATACCAACCATATATTGCGAAAGAATTTGTTGATCCATCGAATAATCAAGTTGTCAGAAAGAAAACACCGGTTGAGAAAAGAAAAGTTATTTCCAAGGAAACATCGGAAAAAGTTCGTTATGCGTTAGAAAATGTTGTAGCGAAAGGTTCTGGTAAAGGTGCATATATTGATGGTTATCGTGTTGGCGGGAAAACAGGAACTGCCCAAAAAGTAAAAGACGGAAAATACTTAGATAATAACTATATTGTATCTTTTATAGGATTTGCTCCAGCAGATGATCCGCAAATCGTTGTGTATGTTGCGGTTGATAATCCAAAGGGGGTTACTCAATTTGGTGGTGTAGTTGCTGCGCCGATTGTGGGGAATATTCTTCGTGATGTGCTTCCTGTTATGGGAGTAGAGCCACGTAAGGAGCAAGTTGAGAAGGAATATAAATGGGGCGATACCCCTACAATAGAAGTTCCGGATTTAATCGGGATGAAGAAGAAAGATTTACAAACGCAACTTGTAGACTTACAGCTTGATATAAGTGGTGAGGGAGACAAAGTAATTAAACAATCACCAGAAGCTGGTGCGAAAGTAAAAGAAGGTTCGAAAATTCGAATTTACTTTGGGAATTAAAGGTCAGAGATTGTGTTTTATGATACAATTGGTGGAAGTTGAGTTAATATAAATATCTGTTTTCATAGAAATTTATTTCTATGAAAACAGATTATATTGCTCTTAGACATAAGTAATAAAGTAAACACTTTGTCAGCTTAGCTATTATATGCTGCACTGATAAACGAGTCTGATTTCTCGGACTCTTAGCAAATGCTTCCTTCCTCAATTTTTAGCGAATGAAGGATGGCGAGAACTGCTTATTAAGTAAGAGATAAATAAACAATGTAGAGAGGGTTTAGTGAAATGAAGTTGCACACACTTGTATCATGTTTGCATGATTTTCCAGTTGTTCCAAAAGAAAATCCAGAAATTACATCCATTGAAGCGGATTCGCGTAAAGTGACAAATGGAAGCTTATTTGTATGTATGAAGGGGTATACGGTTGATAGCCATGATTTTGCTAAGCAAGCAGCCGCGCAAGGTGCGGCTGCTATTGTTGCGGAAAGACCGATTGATGTTGACGTTCCAGTTGTACTTGTGAAAAATACCTATCGTTCTTTAGCGGTTTTAGCTGATTATTTTTACGAACAGCCAACGCATAAGTTACACTTGATTGGAATTACAGGTACAAATGGAAAGACAACAACATCGCATATTATGGATGAAATTATGCGAGCGCATGGTCATAAAACAGGGCTAATCGGAACAATTAATATGAAAATCGGTGATGAAACATTCGAGGTGAAAAATACAACGCCAGATGCACTGACACTTCAGCAAACGTTTCACCGTATGGTTGAGAAAAATGTAAATAGCGCTGTAATGGAAGTTTCTTCACATGCGTTAAGCCTTGGTCGTGTACACGGTTGTGATTATGATGTGGCCGTATTTACAAATTTAACACAAGATCATTTAGATTATCATAAAACGATGGAAGAATATAAGCATGCAAAAGGTTTGTTGTTCGCTCAACTAGGCAATAGTTACCATAATAATCGTGAAAAGTACGCTGTGTTAAATAGTGATGATCCAGTAGCGGAAGAGTATATGAGAAGTACAGCAGCTACGGTTATTACGTATGGAATTGATACACATAGTGATATTATGGCGAAAGATATTGTGATGACGAGTGGTGGAACAACATTTACCCTTGTTACGCCAAGTGAAAGTATAGATATTACGATGAAGTTAATTGGAAAGTTTAACGTATACAATGTTTTAGCGGCGATAGCGGCTACTCTTGTTTCAGGTGTATCCTTACAAACGATTGTTGAGGTTGTTAAGAAACTTACTGGAGTTCCAGGTCGTTTTGAAGTTGTGGATGGAGGACAAGATTATACAGTTATTGTCGATTATGCGCATACTCCAGACAGTTTAGAAAATGTGTTAACAACAGCAAAACAATTTGCGAAAGGAAACGTTTATTGCATTGTTGGTTGCGGCGGTGATCGTGATCGGACGAAAAGGCCAATTATGGCTGGCGTTGCTACAGAATATGCAACGCATGCAATTTTGACTTCAGACAATCCAAGAAGTGAAGATCCAAAATCAATTTTAGATGATATGTTAACAGGTGCAAAAGGAAATAATTATGAAGTAATCATTGATCGAAAAGAAGCAATCTTCCATGCGGTTTCAGAAGCGAAAGCAGAAGATATTATTATTATTGCTGGAAAAGGGCATGAAACGTATCAAATTATTGGAAAAGACGTACATCATTTTGATGATCGTGAAATTGCAAAAGAAGCAATCAATGAACGTCTAAACAACAAAGAGTGACAACATGAGAGGAGGACTACATGTGCTTGAACAAGGTTTATTAGTAACGGCTGGGGTAGCTTTCTTAATTTCAGTTGCCCTTTCGCCATTGTTTATCCCATTTTTACGTAAGTTAAAGTTTGGGCAGAGTATTCGTGATGAAGGACCGAAATCACATCAAAAGAAATCAGGAACACCAACGATGGGTGGTATTGTGATTTATGTGTCTATGATGGTGACAACACTTATCATGGCAATTAAATTTAAACATTTAGGTACGGAAGTATCATTATTATTATTAGTTACATTTGGTTATGGATTGATTGGCTTTTTAGATGACTATATAAAAGTTGTTAAAAAAAGAAATCTTGGTTTAACATCAAAACAAAAATTAATCGGTCAGTTAGTTATTGCAATTGCATTCTTTGTAATAGCAAAAGGACAGGGATTTGATACGCATTTAATGATCCCAGGAACTGAAATTAAATTTGATTTACACTGGGCATATTTTATCCTTGTGCTATTTATGCTTATTGGTGGATCTAATGCAGTCAATTTAACAGATGGTCTAGATGGATTATTATCAGGAACAGCTGCAATCGCATTTGGAGCATTTGGTATTATTGCAGTTGCGCAAGGTCAATATGCAGTAGCTATTTTCTGTATGGCAGTCGTAGGAGCAGTACTTGGATTTTTAGTATTTAATGCAAATCCAGCTAAGGTGTTTATGGGGGATACAGGATCGCTCGCTTTAGGTGGCGCAATAGCCGCAGTAGCTATTTTATTAAAACAAGAACTATTACTTGTTGTAATTGGCGGCGTATTTGTAATGGAAACATTATCTGTTATCATTCAAGTTATTTCATTTAAAACAACAGGAAAACGTGTCTTTAAAATGAGTCCACTGCATCATCATTACGAATTATGCGGCTGGTCAGAATGGCGTGTTGTTGTAACATTCTGGTCTGTAGGATTTTTATTGGCAGTATTAGGAATCTATATCGGGGTGTGGATGTAATTGAAAACTGTAATTGACTATCAAAATAAAAATATTCTTGTATTGGGTATTGCAAAAAGTGGTTATGCAGCAGCAACTTTATTAAAAAGCTTAGGTGCAAATGTGATTGTAAATGACGGGAAACCATTTGCTGATAATGTATTAGCTGCAGAATTGCAAGCAAAAGGAATGGACGTTGTATGCGGCGGTCATCCACTAGAGTTGTTAGAAAGAAATATTTCACTTGTTGTAAAAAATCCAGGGATTCCATACTCTAACCCATTACTAGTTGCTGCGAAAGAAAAACAAATTCCGATTGTGACAGAAATAGAGCTTGCGTATCGTGTTTCAGAGGCGCCGTTTGTTGGAATTACTGGATCAAATGGAAAAACAACAACGACAATGTTAACATTCGAGATGTTGAAAGAAGGACAAAAACATCCTGTTATTGCTGGAAACATAGGTACAGTAGCATGTGAAGTGGCACAATTTGCGAAAGAAAATGAAGTAGTTGTTACAGAACTTTCATCATTCCAGTTAATGGGAGTGGAAACATTCCAGCCTAAAATTGCAGTATTCTTAAATTTATTTGAAGCGCATTTAGATTACCATGGTACAAAGGCAGAGTATGGTTTAGCGAAAGCGAATATTTTTAAAAGCCAAACTGAGACTGACTATAGTGTAATGAATGCTGATGATACAGATGTAATGGCTTTATCAGCAAATAGTAAAGGACAAAAAGTATTATTTTCAGCTACTAAGGTAATTGAAGATGGTGCGTGTATTAAAGATGGTGCTCTTTATTTTAAAGGTGAGAAAGTTGTGGAAATTAAGGACATCGTTTTACCAGGTAAACATAATTTAGAAAACATTTTAGCTGCTATGAGTATTGCTAAATTGTTAGGTGTAGCAAATGAGGCAATTGTTCTAGTATTAAAACGCTTTACAGGTGTAAAACATCGTTTAGAATATGTAACAACAATTAATAATCGTAAGTTTTATAATGATTCAAAAGCAACAAATATGTTAGCAACGGAAAAGGCGTTATCAGCATTTACGCAGCCTGTTATTTTGCTAGCAGGTGGGCTTGATCGTGGGAATGAATTTGACGATTTAATTCCATATTTTGAACATGTAAAAGCGATTGTGACATATGGACAAACTGCACCAAAATTAGTAAAGGCAGCTGAAAAAGCAGGATTAGATATCATTGAAACTGTCGATAATTTAGAAGAGGCAGTAGAAAGAGCTTATGCTCATTCTGCAGATGGAGATGTTATTCTTCTTTCACCAGCATGTGCAAGCTGGGATCAATTTAAAACATTTGAAGAAAGAGGAGACATTTTTATACAAGCTGTGCATAAACTTATATAAAGTAGACAAAGCATCAGTAGGTTAACACCTACTGATGTTTTGTTACATAGATTAAAAAAAGCTTCTTTAAAAGAGGTGGTGCTCATTGCCAATGAAGAAAACACCTGATTTTATTTTAATTATCGTTACACTTTTGTTGTTAACAATTGGAATGATAATGGTCTACAGTGCAAGTGCTGTCTGGGCTTCTTATAAGATGGGTGATTCATTCTTTTTTGCAAAACGACAGCTGTTATTTGCGGGAATTGGTGTAGCTGCCATGTTTTTTATTATGAGAATTGACTATTGGACATGGCGAACTTATTCGAAGGTGATTTTACTGGTTTGCTTTATTCTCCTTATCCTTGTCCTGATTCCTGGAGTTGGACTTGTTCGGGGGGGAGCACGAAGCTGGATTGGAATTGGAGCATTTTCGATTCAACCGTCAGAATTTATGAAATTTGCGATGATTATTTTTTTGGCTAAATTTTTAGCAGAAAGGCAAAAGTTAATTACTTCTTTTAAACGAGGACTACTTCCTGCACTTGGTTTTGTATTTGTTGCATTTGGTATGATTATGTTACAACCGGATCTTGGAACAGGAACAGTAATGGTTGGGACATGTATCGTAATGATTTTTATTTCAGGAGCACGTGTTTTTCATTTTTCGATGTTAGGGCTAATAGGGATAGCGGGGTTTGTCGGATTAATTGCATCGGCACCATATCGAATGAAACGAATTACTTCGTATTTGGATCCATGGTCAGATCCACTTGGGAGTGGATTTCAGATTATTCAATCGTTACTTGCAATCGGGCCTGGTGGTTTGTTTGGGCTTGGACTTGGGCAAAGTAGACAAAAATTTCTTTATTTACCTGAGCCACAGACTGACTTTATTTTTGCAATTTTATCCGAAGAATTAGGTTTTATTGGTGGATCGTTTGTGTTATTATTATTTAGTCTATTATTATGGCGTGGAGTTCGTATAGCATTAGGAGCGCCTGATTTATATGGTACGTTTTTAGCAGTAGGTATTGTGGCGATGATTGCGATTCAAGTAATGATTAATGTTGGTGTTGTAACAGGACTAATGCCTGTTACAGGAATTACTTTGCCATTTTTAAGTTATGGTGGGTCGAGTCTGACCTTAATGTTAATGGCAGTTGGCGTATTATTGAATATAAGTCGTCATTCTCGCTATTAAACCCTGTTTATAAGACAGGGTTTTTCGTATGTATATAAATCTAAACCCTTTCTTTTTAAGGGGGAAGAGACAAGTGCAAGTCACTTTCTCTTCTTCACAGCAGCGACCTATGTGTAGAGAAATCAAACTTTATATAGAAAGCGGAAAAACAGATTATAGATATACGAATACATAAAATGGAATGTAGAATAGAGAAGCGGAGGAATTTGTAGTGCGAGTATTAGTTAGTGGTGGTGGCACAGGAGGACATATATATCCAGCTCTTGCTTTAATTAGAGAAATAAAAAAATTACATCCTGAAGCAAGATTTTTATACATTGGTACAGAAAATGGATTAGAAAGTACAATTGTTCCAAAGGCAGGAATACCATTTCAATCAATTGTCATTAGTGGATTTAAACGAAAAATATCTCTTGATAATGTGAAAACAGTGATGCGTTTTCTAACAGGTGTACAAGATAGTAAAAGGTATATTCGCCGTTTCAATCCGGATGTTGTAATTGGTACAGGTGGCTATGTATGTGGTCCAGTCGTATATGCGGCAGCGAAACTAGGAATTCCAACAATTGTACACGAACAAAATAGTGTACCTGGTGTAACGAATAAATTTTTAAGTCGATATGTCGATAAGGTAGCTGTTTGTTTTGAAGCGGCATCTGAACATTTTCCAAAGTCGAAAGTTGTCATGACAGGAAATCCACGTGCATCAGAAGTGATGAACCAAAACGGCATGATAGGGAAGCGCTCTGTTGGATTATCTCTTCCTAAAAAGTCTGTGCTTATTTTTGGTGGAAGCCGCGGGGCAAGGCCGATTAATGATGCATTTGTGGCAGCAATTGAACAATTTGGTAATAAAAACTATGAAGTATTGTATATAACAGGTGAAGTGCATTATGATAAAGTCATAGAGGCTGTGAAACAAAAAGGGAATCCGAATAATGTAATTATTAAACCATTTATTCATAATATGCCAGAGGTACTTACTGGTGTGGATCTTGTTGTTTCACGTGCTGGTGCTACAACATTAGCGGAATTGACAGCGCTAGGAAAGCCAAGTATTTTAATTCCAAGTCCTTATGTGACAAATAATCATCAAGAGAAAAACGCGAGATCAGTTGTCGATAAAGGGGCGGCAAAAATGCTTCTTGAAAAAGATTTAACTGCTGAAACTCTTCTTCATGATATTGATGAAATTCTATTAAATACACAAACATTACAAAATATGAAACTAGCTGCTACGCAATTAGGAATGCCTGATGCAGCAAATAAATTATTTGAAGTGATGAAACAACTTGTACAAAATAACGTTAGGTGAATGCCCTGCATACTACTGTAATACGGAGATTTCATATGGGGGAGATCATCATGAAACGATTAGCAAAGGAACTTGTCGAAGCAAAAGTTGGTAAAGTGCTAGAAAATGAAGCGTTAGCTCGTTATACAACTATGAAAATAGGTGGGCCGGCTGACATTCTAATTTTGCCAAGTAGTGTTGTTGGTGTGGAAAAGACTTTAGATTTAGTAAAGAAACATAACACAAAGTGGACAGCGATTGGACGTGGTTCTAATCTTCTCGTATCTGATAAGGGAATTGAAGGTGTTGTAATTCGTTTAGGAGAAGGATTAGATCACCTAGAAGTAGAAGGAACTACTGTACGAGTAGGAGGAGGATATCCTCTTATTAAGTTGTCAACATTACTTAGTCGCCAAGGTTTAGCTGGATTAGAGTTTGCTAGTGGTATTCCAGGAAGTGTCGGTGGAGCAGTATATATGAATGCTGGTGCACACAAATCAGATATGTCAGAAATTTTGATGAGCGCGCGTGTTATGTTTGACGATGGTACAATGAAGTGGCTAACAAAAGAAGAGATGGAATTTTCTTATCGCACTTCTGTTTTGCAAACAAAACGTCCGGGCATTGTAGTAGAAGCGGAATTGCAACTGAAAGCAGGAAATCGTGAAGAAATAGTTGGTATAATGCAAAAGAATAAGGAGTATCGTCGTGAAACTCAGCCGTGGAATCACCACTGTGCGGGGAGTATATTTAGAAATCCACTACCCAATTTCGCTGGGAATCTAGTTGAAAAGGCAGATCTACGTGGTTATCAAATCGGCGGTGCAAAAATTTCTGAAATGCATGGGAATTTTATTGTTAATACAGGATCTGCATCAGCAAAAGATGTGCTGGATTTAATTGCATTTGTCAAAAAAACAATTAAAGAAAAATTTGGTGTAGATATGCATACGGAAGTAGAAATCATTGGAAGATAGCTGTTATTTGTTCCGCTCGTTATCATTTATGGTATAATAAGAAGATAAGAACGGCATGCGTAACATGCCGTTCTTTATGTTACATAGGGGGATCGTACATGAAAAATAGTAAAGTGATTAAACTACAAGATCGTGTACCAAAACTAAAGAACCAAAAGAAGAAGAAGAAAAAACCTGTCAATCAGAGATTAATTTTATATGTGTCGATTTTATTTTTATTAGTACTTTTTTTAATTTATTTTCGATCTCCGCTTAGTAATATAAAAAAGATAAGTGTTTTAGGAAATCATTATATGACAGATGAACAGGTTATGAAGGAATCTGGAGTTACATATGAAACGAGTTATTTTCGAGTGACGGCACATAAGGCTGAAGAAAATTTGACAAAACGAAATGAAATCAAGAAAGTAATTGTCAAAAAGCGTTTTCCTAACAAAATTGATATTCACATTGAAGAGTATGTAACGATAGGTTATATAAACAAAGGTGGGAAGTTACAACCACTTCTAGAAAATGGTAAAACACTTGACGTGTTACCGAACGGAAAATTACCTGTCGCAGCTCCGATTTTTGAACCATTTAAGGAAGAGAAAATGAAAGAGTTAATTGAAGAGCTAGAAAAGTTAACTCCGACTACTCTCAGGTCTATTTCTGAAATTCATTATGCTCCAACGAATTCAAATGAAGATCATCTTACTTTATATATGAATGAAGGTTATGAAGTGAGTACAACTATACAAGATTTTGCCAAGCGTATGGAAGTATATCCACTTATTATAAAAAATATAGAATCAGGTAGAAAAGCTCTAATTGATTTAGAAGTTGGCGCGTATTTCAAATATTTAGATAACGAAGAAAAAAAGCAGTAGAATAGTAGATTTATTTCTTTTTAAATACAATAACGACAATTGTGTTCTTCTATATGTAAAATTTATTACAATTATGATTAATTTGTTGAAAAATAACTAGATTTTCTTCGATTCATGCTAGGATTGGTACAAGTTTAGCTTTTCTATGAGTACATCTTAGTGTAGACTTATATTTGGCGGTAATCTTTGCATTTGAAATACAGTTATTTCAAAGATAAAGTAGTCATTCACAGATTACGGTGATATCAATAAGTGAATGTTAAATAAAAATAAGAAAAATACCGGGTTAAAAAAGGGAAACGCATAAAGACGTTGAATATTTTTCTTATAAATAGTAAAGCTGCGATTGTTGTTCCATATATTGACTTGTATGGTATAAATAAAGAAGGAGGTGCCAAAGAATGAACAGCAATGAAATATATGTTAGTCTTGACATCGGTACATCCAATGTTAAAGTCATCATTGGTGAAATGGTTAATGACGGCTTAAACATTATTGGTGTTGGAAATGTAAAATCAAATGGTTTGAAAAAGGGCTCCATAGTTGACATAGACGAAACTGTTCGATCAATTAAAAAAGCAATTGAACAAGCTGAGCGTATGGTGGGAATTCACATTGAACAAGTTGTTGTAGGTGTGAATGCAAATCAGGTACAGCTTCTTCCTTGTCATGGAGTTGTCGCTGTTTCAAATGAAGATCGTGAAATTGGAAATGAAGATGTCTTACGCGTTCTGGATGCAGCACAAGTTGTATCAATTGCTCCTGAGCGTGAATTTATTGATGTGGTGCCTCGACAGTTCATTGTAGACGGTCTTGATGAGATTAACGATCCACGCGGGATGATTGGTGTAAGATTAGAAATGGAAGGCACATTAATTACAGGTTCAAGAACGTTACTACATAATTTACTACGTTGTGTAGAAAAAGCGGGCCTTGAAATTGTTGATATTTGTCTGCAACCTTTAGCTGCTGCGACGGTTGCTTTATCTTCTGATGAAAAAAATAGAGGTGTAGCTCTTGTTGATATAGGCGGGGGATCTACAACTTTATCAATCTTTCAAGATGGAGAATTACAAGCAACAAGTGTACTGCCTTTAGGTGGAGATCATATAACGAAGGATATTGCTATAGGATTTAAAACTTCAACTGAAAATGCAGATCAAATTAAGCTGAAATATGGACATGCTTTTTATGATACAGCATCTGAAGAAGAAGTGTTTACGGTTCCTATTATGGGAAACGATCAAACAGAACAATATTCACAATTAGAGTTATCTGATATTATTGAGGCACGTGTAGAGGAAATCTTGATGTTTGTTCAAGAAGAGGTCCGAAAGCTAGGAGTAAAACAAGTAGCGTCTGGCTACGTACTTACTGGTGGGATTGCTGCTATGCCAGGTGTTCTTGATCTTGCATATGATATTTTACATGAAAATGTTCGTATAGCAACTCCCGATTATATTGGTGTTCGTGAACCACAGTATACAATTGGGGTTGGATTAATTAAACATTCTTATCAAAAAGCGAAATTGCGCGGAAAAAATGTTCAGGAAAAGGAAGAACTTTTTGAACCAGTACCAGCACCAATGCCGGTACAGCAACAACCTGCAAAACAAACAACTCGTAAGCAAAGTAAAAATAATGAAGATAATGAGCGAATGATGTCAAAAGTAAAACGTGTATTCCGCTATTTATGGGATTAAAATTGCACACGAAAAATGAGGTTCTAGGGGGATTTCGACATGTTAGAGTTTGATACTACTCAAGATCAATTAGCGAGCATAAAAGTTATCGGTGTCGGCGGCGGTGGAAATAATGCCGTAAACCGTATGATTGAGCATGGTGTACAAGGTGTGGATTTCATCGCTGTAAACACTGATGCACAAGCATTAAATTTATCAAAAGCTGAAACAAAAATGCAAATTGGCGGAAAATTAACGCGTGGACTTGGTGCCGGCGCAAACCCTGAAGTAGGGAAAAAAGCCGCTGAAGAAAGTAAAGAACAAATCCAAGAAGCACTTCGCGGTGCAGATATGGTCTTTGTAACAGCTGGTATGGGCGGTGGAACTGGTACGGGAGCAGCTCCAGTTATCGCGCAAATCGCAAAGGAATTAGGCGCGTTAACAGTTGGCGTTGTAACACGTCCATTTACATTTGAAGGTCGCAAGCGTGCGACACAAGCTATATCTGGGATTACAGCATTTAAAGATAATGTAGATACAATCATTGTTATACCGAATGATCGTATTTTAGAAATCGTTGATAAAAATACACCAATGCTTGAAGCGTTCCGTGAAGCGGATAACGTATTGCGACAAGGTGTACAAGGTATTTCAGATTTAATTGCTACACCTGGTCTCATTAATTTAGACTTTGCAGACGTAAAAACAATTATGTCTAATAAAGGTTCTGCGTTAATGGGTATTGGTGTTGGAACTGGTGAAAATCGTGCAGCAGAAGCAGCAAAACGTGCAATTTCTAGTCCGTTATTAGAAACATCTATCGATGGTGCGCAAGGTGTTCTTATGAATATTACTGGGGGCACGAACTTAAGTTTATATGAAGTACAAGAAGCGGCAGATATCGTTGCTTCAGCTTCAGATCCGGAAGTAAATATGATTTTCGGTTCTGTAATTAATGAGAGTTTGAAAGATGAAATTGTTGTTACTGTAATTGCAACTGGTTTTGATGATAGTGTTTCAGTTCAGCCACCAAAACCATTTGTACGTTCGGCAACAACTACAAATCATGCGCAACAACAACCAGTAGCTCAACCACCAAAACAACGTGAAGTAAAACGCGAAGTGAAGCGTGAAGAGCCTGTTGTACACGAACGTAATACCGATTCAGACGATATCGATATTCCAGCATTTTTACGTAATCGTCGTAGACGATAAAAAAGAAAGGAGCTCAGCTCCTTTCTTTTTTATTACATAAACTTAAATATTTTCACATGAAAAACTTATCGCACTATTTGTAAATATGTAAATTCATTTTGATTTTTCAACATATAGGTCACGGTTATGAAAACAAAAGAACATCCCTACTCATTTTCTTACTTTATTTTTATATGGTATGAGGCTAAAATAGGTCCTGACCGTTTCTATGCATGGCCGGGCGCTCTCACCCTAAAAAGAGAGATTTTATGCTGATTTTTCAATTTGTATTTATATAGTAAGATCATCATCTAAGTTATAGAAAGTTTGCAATATATCCCTCACGACAGATTATGTCTAGAAACCACAAAATAACAAAAAAACCCCTCCGTAAATTGACACACTTTCCTATTGGATATGCTTTATACTAGTCTCAACTTAAAAAAAGAGGTGAATTGTTTGGTTGTTTACGCCGATGTTGTGTGGTTGTTAAACGCCTGCATTGATTTTCTTTTACTTTTATTAACAGCAACTGTGTTGAAAAAGAGGATCAAAAAATGGAGGTTTGTGCTAGGAGCATTCATTGGTTCTACAATTGTTATTTTTGCCTTTACTCCTTTTGCTTCTATGATGACACATCCAATTATGAAACTAGTATACTCATTACTTATTGTGTATACAGCGTTTGGATTTTCTACTTTTAGAGATTATACACAAACTGTTTTTACCTTTTATTTTGTAACATTTATGGTAGGGGGAGGGTTAATAGGGACTCATTTTTTCCTACAAACAAATGAAATGGTAGGTGGATTAGTCCAGTCAAAATCAATTTCTTATGGTGATCCTGTAAGCTGGATGTTTGTAATCTTTGGATTCCCGATCATTTATTACTTTTCAAAAAAACGTATTGAAAATGTGGAAGTCACTAAGATTCACTATGACCAAATTGTACAGGTGAATATTAAACTTGTTGAAAATGAAATTACATTAGATGGTTTAATTGATAGTGGAAATCAGCTTTATGACCCGTTAACAAAAACACCGGTTATGATTATGCATATTTCATCATTAGAGCATTGTTTACCAACATGGTTAACACAGCAGATTTATTCCAAGACAGAGATTCCGCAAATACCAGAAAATGATTCTGGCTGGGCAACGAGGCTTCGCTTAATTCCTTTTCGAGCAGTAGGAATTGATCATCAATTTTTATGGGCAATTAAGCCTGATATTGTTCAAATTCATCATGAAGGAAGTGATATGGTCGTAAACAAAGTACTAATTGGCTTAAATACACAGCAATTGTCTACAAATGGAGAGTACCAATGTATTATACATCCGAAAATGTTGATATCTCAGAAAGTTACAATTGCTTAATTATGAGAGGTGGGAGAGTATGGCGAAATTAAAATTTTATTTCATATATATTTGGTATAAAGTATTATTGAAACTTGGAATTAAGACCGATGAAATTTACTATATAGGTGGAAGTGAGGCATTGCCACCACCTTTGACAAAAGAGGAGGAAGAAGTACTCCTTAATAAGTTGCCAAAAGGTGATCAAGCGGCACGGTCATTACTTATTGAGCGTAACTTGCGACTTGTTGTGTATATAGCGCGAAAATTTGAAAATACAGGAATTAATATTGAGGATTTAATTAGTATTGGAACCATTGGGCTTATTAAGGCTGTGAATACATTTAATCCTGAAAAAAAAATCAAACTCGCAACTTATGCATCACGTTGTATAGAAAATGAAATTTTAATGCATTTACGTAGAAATAATAAAAATCGTTCAGAAGTGTCATTTGATGAACCATTAAATATTGATTGGGATGGGAATGAATTGTTATTATCAGATGTTCTTGGTACGGATGATGATATTATTACAAAAGACTTAGAGGCCACTGTAGACAGGCACCTTCTTATGAAAGCCCTACATCAATTGAATGATCGTGAAAAACAAATTATGGAGCTCCGCTTTGGACTTGCAGGAGGAGAGGAAAAAACACAAAAAGATGTGGCGGATATGCTAGGGATTTCACAGTCTTATATATCTCGACTTGAAAAGAGAATTATAAAAAGGCTTCGAAAAGAATTTAATAAAATGGTATAAAGTGATGTTTTTGAAAAGCTGTATTATCAAGGGGAGTGTATAAAACCAATCGGTATTCCGATTGGTTTTGTCATGTTTTCTTGTAAAGTGCGAATGATATTTTAATCAAAGGCAACAAAAAAACGGTATGCATAAAATTCCCTCCAAAGGAGATACTTTACACTGTACAGCAACTCCCGATAGGAGGGAACACTTTGACGAGAAACAAAGTAGAAATTTGCGGTGTTGATACAGCTAAACTTCCAGTACTAAAAAATGAAGAGATGCGTAAATTATTTCGAGAAATGCAAAGTGGAGAGATAAGCGCAAGAGAGAAATTAGTAAATGGAAACTTACGTCTTGTACTGAGCGTCATTCAGCGATTTAACAACAGAGGAGAATTTGTTGATGATTTATTCCAAGTCGGCTGCATTGGACTTATGAAATCCATTGATAACTTTGATTTAAGCCAAAATGTTAAATTTTCAACATATGCTGTGCCAATGATTATTGGGGAAATCCGGAGATATTTACGTGATAACAATCCAATTCGAGTCTCTCGTTCATTACGAGATATCGCGTATAAAGCATTGCAGGTAAGAGAAAAGCTAATTGCTGAAAATTCAAAAGAGCCAACGGCAATGGATATTGCAAAAGTGCTTGAAGTGACACATGAAGAAATTGTTTTTGCGCTTGATGCCATTCAAGATCCAGTATCATTATTTGAGCCGATTTATAATGATGGGGGCGATCCTATTTTTGTAATGGATCAACTAAGTGATGATAAACAAAGGGACGAGCAATGGGTGGAAGAATTGGCGTTGAAAGAAGGAATGAAGCGATTAAATGATCGCGAAAAAATGATTATTCGAAAACGTTTTTTTCAAGGGAAAACACAAATGGAAGTTGCCGAAGAGATTGGGATTTCTCAAGCACAAGTATCACGCCTTGAAAAATCAGCAATTAAACAAATGAATAAAACAATTCAAGGATAAGGTCTCATCATTTAAGATGAGACCTTTTTAAGTTGTGAGTCTCAAGATTCTGTTCATAGGAAAGATTACGTGTTCATATAATGGCAATAAAGTGAAACTGCTGCAGGAGGAGAATAATAATGATACGGATTTCAGAGTTTCAAATTAAGGATGTTGTAAATGTCTCTGACGGAAAAAAACTTGGAAACATTAGCGATATAGATATTGATATGAACACTGGAAAGATTCAAGCTGTCATTATTTCAAAACAAGCGCGTATGCTAGGGATATTTGGGAAAGAGGCGGAGTTTGTTATTCCGTGGAAGCAAATTGTAAAAATTGGAGAGGATGTAATATTAGTAAGAGCTGATCATGTCAATCCTGTAACAGAATCAATACAAACACCGACAATTTCTTAAAGAATATTACAAATTCCTCTTTTTTTTATGTTGTCATTATGGAAAAATAAAAGTATGGTAAAATAGACAGGAAGTACCATGCTTTTTATGTTATTTTATTAAAAGGAGCCGCTTTATGAGAGAACCATTTATATATGAGGACGGTATATTGTATTTACAAGCGTGGAAAGAACTTGGAAACATTACAGCAGGATTTACTACAAAAGATGGTGGAGTAAGTACAGGCTCCTTTCATGCGATGAATTTAGGACTACATGTAAATGATATGATGGAGAATGTTCATGAAAATAGACGTATTTTAGCAAACAAGTTACAAAAACCATTAGAAAATTGGATTTGTTCAGAGCAGGTTCATGATCAACACGTTGAAAAAGTAGGACACGGAGAAAAAGGACGAGGAATCTATTTATATGAAGATGGTATCCCAAATACAGATGGTATTTATACGACTGATAGAGAGGTATGTTTAACGTCGTGTTATGCTGATTGTGTTCCACTCTATTTCTATGCACCATCACATGGAATGGTAGGACTTGCACATGCTGGATGGAAGGGAACTGTAAAAGAAATTGCAAAAGAAATGATTCAAAAGTGGAATGCAGAAGGGGTACCAGTTCATGAGATGTATGTTGCAATTGGACCAGCCATTGGGTCCTGCTGTTATGTAGTTGATGATCGTGTATTATCAGCAGCAAAACAAGCCGTAAACGGACCTGTTCCATATAAATTGATTTCAGACGGACAATATGCAATTGATTTAAAAGAAATCAATCGTATATTATGCATTCAAGCTGGCATAAAAGAAGAGCATATTGTGATGTCGTCTCTTTGTACAAGCTGTGAAGAACAATTGTTTTTCTCGCATCGCCGTGATCAAGGGAAAACAGGAAGAATGTTGAGTTTCATAGGCTTTAAGGAGGATTGAAAACAGTGGTAGTACAAGAGAAATTAGCATTTGTAAATGCGGAAATCAAAAAAGCATGTGAACGAGCAGGGCGCTCGGCACAAGAGATTAAGCTCGTTGCAGTAACAAAAACAGTAGGAATTGAAAAAACAAATGAAGTAATAGAAGCTGGACTTACTGATTTAGGTGAGAATCGTAATGAAGGTCTTTTACAAAAGTATGAGCATTTCGGTTCAAAAGTAAGCTGGCATTTCATTGGTTCGTTACAAACGAGAAAAGTAAAAGAAATTATTGATAAAGTTGATTATTTGCATTCATTGGATCGCATTTCGCTAGCAAAAGAAATCCAAAAGCGTGCTACAAAGCAGGTTCGATGTTTTGTACAAGTGAAAACATCGTCTGAAGAATCGAAGCAGGGGATAGCAGCTGAGGAAACGATTGCGTTTATTCGTGCTTTGCAAGAGTTTGATAAAATTGAAGTGGTTGGATTAATGACAATGGCACCATTTACTGAGGAAGAAGCAGAAATCCGTCATTGTTTTAAGGTGTTACGTGGGGTGCAAAAACAAGTGCAGGAACTAGAGTTATCAAATGCTCCGTGTGAAGAGTTATCTATGGGAATGTCAAATGATTATACAATTGCAATTGAAGAAGGCGCTACATATATTCGTTTGGGAACGATTTTAGTAGGAAAAGCGTAAAAGGAAGGAGAATGTTATTATGAGTTGGTCAAAAGTAAAGTACTTCTTTTTTGACACACCAGAAGAGCGAGAAGCTTACGAAAAGGAAAAGGAGCAAGTTGAAATGAAAAAACAGGAACCTCAGCAGCAGGATATCCCGGTTACGAAAGCACAGCCAAAACAAAATATTGTAAGTATTGAAACAGCAAAGCAGTCTTCTAAAGTTGTTTTACTAGAACCGCGTACATATTCGGAAGCACAAGGTATTGCGGATCATTTGAAAGGAAGAAGAGCTGTTGTCATTAATTTGCAAAGAATGTCCACAGATCAAGCTGTACGTATCGTTGACTTTTTAAGTGGTACTGTATACGCTATAGGCGGGGATATTCAAAAATTAGGACCGAAAACATTTATTTGTACACCTGAGACTGTCGATATTGTTGGGGCCATTTCTGAGTTGTTCGGTGAAGAGGAAGAGACAAATATAAAGAGGTGGTAATACGCCATGATAACTATTTTACAAGCATTGCTTTGGATCATCCAGATTTATTCCTGGGCGCTTATTATCTATATTCTTCTATCTTGGTTTCCAGGGGCTAGAGAATCGACATTTGGTGATTTTCTAGCGCGTATTTGTGAACCATATTTAGAGCCGTTTCGGAGATTTATCCCACCTTTTGGTATGATTGATATTTCTCCAATTGTCGCAATTATTGCGTTGAAATTGGCTAGTAGTGGTTTAGTAAGTCTGTTTCGTTATTTCTTGTAACAAGAGGTTGCATGAATGAGCATCTATGAGCATTTTAGACCTGAAGAAGTGGTCTTTGTTGATAAAGCATTAGAATGGAAACAGATGGCTGAAGAATATCATCAAGTGAAACTAACGGATTTTCTTGATCCACGTCAGCAGCAAATTGTTGCTACGATAGTGGGGAATCAAGGAGATGCTACTTTACGACTTTATGGTGCTACGCCAAAAGCGGAAAGGAAAAGAGCTCTTATTTATCCGAGTTACCTTAATTTAAATGAAGAAGATTTTCAAGTTGAAGTATTAGAAATTGACTATCCTTCCAAATTTTATGCGCTTGAACATAGGCAAATATTAGGTGCATTTATGTCTCTTGGTCTCACAAGAGAAAAGTGTGGTGATATTTTGCTTCGAGAAAATCGTGCCCAAATTATAGTTGCAAAAGAGATTGTTTCGTACATTGAAATGAATTTACAATCGATAGGGAAAATGAAGGTCTCACTTTCCTCTGTACAAGCAGATAAAGTATTACAATTACAAGAAGAGTGGAGAGAACAGTCTGGAACTGTTTCATCACTTCGATTAGATGTCCTGTTAGCTGAAATGCTCCATATATCACGGCAAAAAGCACAGCCGCTTATAAAGAATGGTCTTGTGAAAGTAAATTGGAAAACGGTTGAACAAACTGCATACGAGTGTTTTCCAGGTGATGTTTTTTCAGTTAGAGGATATGGACGTGGGAAATTATTTTCTGTAGAAGGAAAAACGAAACGCGACAAATGGAGAGTTTTGTATGGTATACTAAAATGATTGGTTTTTTAGAAGGAAAATCTCTTATTTTGTCGAAGAAAAGATATAATTAAAAAGAGGAAAATTTAGATAACTACTTGGAGGTGGCGTTTGTGCCGTTAACACCATTAGATATTCATAACAAAGAATTTGGTCGCGGATTCCGTGGCTATGATGAGGATCAAGTAAATGAGTTTCTTGATCAGATCATCAAAGATTATGAATTGGTCATTCGTGAGAAGAAAGCATTAGAAGAAAAAGTTGCTCAGCTAGAAGGGAAATTGGATCATTTCTCTAACATTGAAGATACACTAAATAAATCTATCGTTGTTGCACAAGAAGCAGCGGAAGAAGTAAAGCGTAATGCACAAAAAGAAGCAAAATTAATTGTACGTGAAGCTGAAAAAAATGCAGACCGTATTATTAATGAAGCTTTAGTGAAATCAAGAAAAGTTGCATTTGATATTGAAGAACTAAAGAAACAAGCGAAAGTATTCCGCACACGTTTCCGTATGTTATTAGAAGCGCAGCTTGAAATGTTAAACAACGATGATTGGGACAAATTAATTGAGCTAGAAGAAGAAGTGGACGAGCTGTTAAAGAAAGAAGAAACAGTGTAAGCTTGACGTTTTTCTCATTATTACATATAATTTTAAACAACATATTTATTAAGAAAAACGAAGATAGGGATAAGTACCTTTTTTATACCTTATATAGCGAACTGAGGATGGTGTAAGCTCAGGATAAGGAGATAATGGGAAAATCACCCTGGAGTTCCGCGCTGAACAAAAAAGTAAGCGTAGGCGTATATTCGCGTTAAGAATACAAAGAGGACCAGTGCATATATGTATGGTCTACTAGGGTGGTACCGCGGGAGACTTTCTCGTCCCTTTTTGGGATGAGAAAGTCTCTTTTTTATTCCATTTTTTAGGGTCTTTCTTTTATACATTCGAGGAGGAATTGAGCATGGAGTATAAAAATACATTACTAATGCCGAAAACAGAATTCCCAATGCGTGGGAATTTACCAAAACGTGAGCCTGCAATGCAAGAAAAATGGGCTGAAATGAATATTTACGAAAAAGTACAAGAACATACAAAAGGCCGTCCTTTATTTGTATTACATGATGGTCCTCCATATGCGAATGGTGACATTCATATGGGACATGCATTAAATAAAGTATTAAAAGATTTTATTGTTCGTTACAAATCGATGACGGGATACTGTGCACCATATGTACCAGGATGGGATACACACGGTTTACCAATTGAACAAGCTTTAACAAATAAAGGTGTAAAACGTAAAGAAATGACGGTTGCAGAATTTCGTAAATTATGTGCAGAGTATGCATATGAACAAGTAAATCGTCAACGTGAGCAATTTAAACGCCTTGGTGTACGTGCAGATTGGGATAATCCATATATCACTCTAGAGCCAGCGTATGAAGCACAACAAATTAAAGTATTTGGTGAAATGGCGAAAAAAGGTTACATCTATAAAGGACAAAAGCCTGTTTATTGGTCTCCGACGAGTGAATCTGCTTTAGCTGAAGCTGAAATTGAATATCAAGATAAAAAATCAGCATCTATTTACGTAGCATTCCCAGTAAAAGACGGGAAAAACGTATTAGAAGGTGATGAGAAATTTATCATTTGGACAACAACACCTTGGACATTACCAGCAAACTTAGGTATTTCTGTTCACCCAGAGCTTCAATATAGCATTGTCAAAGTAAATGGTGAAAAATATATTATTGCTTCTGAACTATTTGACACAGTTTCTAAAACGTTAGAATGGGAAAATGCTGAAGTTGTGAAAACAGTTAAAGGTAGCGAACTTGAGTATACAGTTGCGAAACATCCATTCTATGATCGGGATTCTTTAGTTATGCTTGGAGAACATGTTACAACGGATGCTGGTACAGGATGTGTACATACAGCACCAGGACATGGGGAAGACGATTTCATTGTTGGGAAACAATATGGATTAGAGGTTCTTTGCCCAGTTGATGATAAAGGTGTATTAACAAATGAAGCGCCTGGATTTGAAGGTTTATTCTACGATAAAGCAAATAAGCCAATTACGGAAAAATTAGAAGAAGTGGGTGCGTTATTAAAATTAACATTTATCACGCATTCTTATCCACATGACTGGAGAACGAAAAAACCGATTATCTTCCGTGCGACAGCGCAATGGTTTGCATCTATTGAAGCATTCCGTAAAGAGTTATTACAAGCCGTTGAAGAAACGAAATGGGTGCCAGCATGGGGTGAAACACGTCTTCATAATATGGTTCGTGACCGTGGTGACTGGTGTATTTCTCGTCAACGTGCGTGGGGTGTACCAATTCCTGTCTTCTATGCAGAGAATAACGATCCAATTATTACAGATGAAACAATCAATCACGTAGCAGATCTATTCCGTGAGAACGGTTCTAACGTATGGTTTGAACGTGAAGCGAAAGATTTATTACCAGAAGGATTTACACATCCATCTAGTCCAAATGGTGAGTTCCGTAAAGAAACAGACATTATGGACGTATGGTTTGATTCAGGTTCTTCTCATCAAGCTGTTCTAGAAGAGCGCGAAGACTTACAACGTCCAGCTGATTTGTATTTAGAAGGATCTGACCAATACCGTGGTTGGTTTAACTCTTCGTTATCAACAGCAGTTGCAGTAACAGGTAAAGCACCATATAAAGGTGTTTTAAGCCATGGATTCGTCTTAGACGGTGAAGGTCGTAAAATGAGTAAATCTATCGGGAATATTGTTGTACCGAAGAAAATTATGGACCAATTAGGTGGAGATATTTTACGTCTGTGGGTATCTTCTGTTGATTATCAATCTGATGTACGTATTTCAGATGATATTTTAAAACAAGTAGCAGAAGTATATCGTAAAATCCGTAATACTTTCCGTTTCTTATTAGGAAATTTAGCTGACTTTAATCCAAGTCAAGATGCAGTAGCAAAAGCTGAACTACGCGAAGTAGATCGTTACATGCTGGTGAAACTAAATGACTTAATTACAAAAGTAAAAGAAGCATATGAAACATATGATTTTGCGGCAGTATATCATGCAATTCATAACTTCTGTACAATCGACTTAAGTTCATTTTATTTAGACTTTGCAAAAGACATTTTATACATCGAGGCTGCAAATCATCATGACCGTCGTGCAATTCAAACGGTGCTTTATGATGTTCTTGTTGCATTAACAAAACTTGTAACACCAATCTTACCGCATACAGCTGATGAAGTATGGCCATATGTTCCTGGTGTGGTTGAAGAAAGCGTTCAGCTAACTAATATGCCAGAAGCTGTTGAAATAGAAGGTGCGGAAGCGTTAAAAGCGAAATGGGATGCATTCATGACCCTTCGCGATGACGTATTAAAAGCGTTAGAAGTGGCTCGTAATGAAAAAGTAATCGGTAAGTCATTAAATGCGAGCATTACCCTTTATCCAACTGCAGAAATGAAACAAATGTTAGAGTCTATTAGTGAAGATTTAAAACAATTGTTTATTGTCTCTGAGTATAAACTTGGTGGAACAATTGAGGAAGCTCCAGCAGATGCTCCGAAATATGAGCATACAGCTGTTGTTGTGGTACAAGCAACTGGTGAAACATGTGAACGTTGTTGGATTGTTTCTGAAACAATTGGCAAAGACGTTGAGCACGAAACATTATGTGAGCGTTGTGCGACAGTTGTAAAAGAAAATTATGTAAAATAATAATGAAAAACTGACTGCTAATTATTGCAGTCAGTTTTTTATATGCATTACATGATTCACAGGTGGTAAAACCTTGTTTATGACATTATTATTTTATCAGTGATTCATCTCTTTCCTAGGAAGGAAAAATGTGTGAGCGGTAAGTGAGAAATTTTCGGACACACTAACGGTACATTGCAGCCGGGAGGAATGTACACGTGAATGAAATCTACATGGAAATCAAAGAAGAATTACAATTGATGAGAAAAGAATTACAGGAGCGACTGGCAAAAGAAGCGATGCACACATATCATATGGAATTCGGACAAGAACTAGGGTATGACATGAAGGAAGATGCGAAAAAGAAGTTATTTTTACATGATATAAGAGAAGATTTAAAAGATGTGGAACGAGCATTATTTAAAATGGAAATTGATATGTATGGAATTTGTGAAGAAACTGGAAAATATATTCCTGTAAAGCAAATGCAAATCATGCCAACAGCTCGTACAATTCATGAATTTTTATATGAGAAAGTAAATGTCTGATAGTACAATGATATTATATTACCTTTTTCCATTTTATTTTATTCTTCCGTAAAGGTTCATTGTGAAAAGACCGTAGCTATGCTAAAATTTTGAGGTACACTGTCTTTGTGGGGGAAATGAAAATGATATATTATTTAATAGCCTTATTTGTCATTGCCATCGATCAAATATCGAAATGGTTAATTGTAAAGAACATGGAATTAGGTACAAGTATCCCGATTATCGATAATGTATTATACATAACATCACATCGGAATAGAGGAGCTGCCTGGGGTATTTTAGAAGGTAAAATGTGGTTCTTCTATGTTATTACAGTTGTTTTTGTAGGGTTTATCGTATTTTATATGAAAAAGTATGCGAAAACAGATAAACTCCTAGGAGTTTCATTAGGCCTTATTTTAGGCGGAGCAATTGGCAATTTTATTGATCGTGTATTTAGACAAGAAGTGGTGGATTTCATTCACGTGTATATTTTTTCATACAACTATCCGGTATTTAACATAGCTGACTCAGCTTTATGTATTGGAGTTGTATTAATTATTATCCAAACATTATTAGAAGGAAAGAAAATGAAGGAGTAATTGAATGAGCGAAGTAGTACAAGTAACAGTTGCAGAAGAACAAAAAAATGAACGGATTGATAAGTTTGTTGCAGGTGTAAATAATGAATGGTCACGTACACAGGTGCAGCAATGGATTAAAGATGGTGTTGTAACCGTAAACGGAAATACCATTAAAGGGAATTATAAAGTAAAAGAAAAAGATGAAATTGCAGTAGCAATTCCAGAGCCAGAAGAACTAGATATTCGTGCAGAAGATATGAACTTAGAAATTTATTATGAGGATGCAGATGTATTAGTTGTCAATAAACCACGCGGTATGGTTGTACATCCAGCTCCTGGACATACAAGTGGTACCCTTGTAAATGGATTAATGTATCATTGTACAGATCTATCAGGTATTAACGGTGTAATGCGTCCTGGTATTGTGCATCGTATTGATAAAGACACATCTGGTTTATTGATGGTTGCTAAAAATGATATGGCACATGAATCTCTTGTAAATCAGCTTGTAGAAAAAACAGTAACAAGACGATATAAAGCAATCGTCCATGGTGTAATTCCACATGATAAAGGGACAATTGATGCTCCAATTGGCCGTGATAAAAAGGAACGCCAAAGTATGACGGTTGATGAAAATGGGAAGAATGCTGTTACGCATTTCCAGGTGTTAGAACGATTTAAAGATTTTACACTTGTAGAATGTCGTTTAGAAACCGGCCGTACGCACCAAATTCGTGTTCATATGAAATATATTGGATACCCGATTGCGGGAGATCCGAAATATGGTCCGAAAAAGACGTTAGATATAAATGGACAGGCGCTTCATGCAGGAATCTTAGGATTTGATCACCCTCGTACAGGGGAATATATCGAGTTTGAGGCACCAGTTCCAGCAGTGTTTGAAGAAGTCTTAAATGTTTTACGGAAATAGTATTGACAAAACAAGTGGAATTTGCGATACTAACAACAGTTAAATAATGATCCTTTAACACAGCCCCGTGAGGTTGAGAAGGTAACGGTTTGAAATACTTAGGGTATAGTTATACCCTTTTTTCAAAAGTCCTCTCGCACACGCTGAGAGGACTTTTTTTATACCATTCCTCTCACGCAAGAAAAAAGCTTGGAGGTGTAGAACATGCAAGAAAAAGCAGTCGTTTTAGATGACCAAATGATTCGCCGCGCTTTAACACGCATCAGTCATGAAATTGTGGAACGTAATAAAGGTGTTGATAATTGTGTTCTTGTCGGGATTAAAACACGTGGTATCTTTATTGCACAGCGTTTAGCAGAACGCATTGGTCAAATTGAAGGGAAAGAAATAGAAGTAGGGGAGTTAGACATTACATTGTATCGTGATGATTTAACACTACAATCTAAAAATAAAGAGCCACTTGTAAAAGGTTCTGATATTCCTGTGGACATTACGAAAAAGAAAGTTATTCTAGTGGATGATGTACTATATACAGGAAGAACGGTTCGAGCAGCAATGGATGCTCTGATGGATTTAGGTAGACCGTCACAAATCCAGCTTGCGGTTCTTGTAGACAGAGGTCATCGTGAATTACCAATTCGCGCTGATTATGTAGGGAAAAATATTCCAACATCAAGTGAAGAGCGTATTGAAGTTGATTTGCAAGAGACAGATCAACAAGATCGAGTAAGTATATACGATAAGTAAAGCCCTTTTAAATGTAGTCCTGTGAGGCTGCCAAAGGGTCTTGACTTTCGTATGTCAAATTTGACATACGAAAGTATAGGACTCTTTGTGCACAGTCACAAAGAGTTTTTTTATTGCAAAGTTTTAAACTGAAGGAGGATATAACAATGGAGCAAAAGCCAGTGTTAGACGTTCAGGAAGTACCGAAACCCGGGAAATGGTTATTTTTAAGTATACAGCATTTGTTCGCTATGTTTGGATCAACAGTGCTTGTTCCATTTTTAACAGGACTGAACCCATCAGTAGCTTTAATATCAAGTGGATTAGGAACACTAGCGTTCCTTCTTATAACAAAAGGTCAAGTACCAGCATATCTAGGATCATCATTTGCGTTTATCGCACCAATCATTACAGCAAAAACAGCAGGTGGGCCAGGAGCAGCAATGCTTGGTGGCTTACTAGCAGGACTTGTTTACATCTTAATTTCACTGGGAATTAAGAAGTCAGGATCAGAGTGGATCATGAAGTTACTCCCACCAATCGTAGTTGGTCCAGTCGTAATGGTTATCGGTTTAGCTTTAGCACATACAGCAGTTGATATGGCGATGAATGGTGCGGATGGCAAGTATAGCTTTACTCACTTTTCAGTAGCATTAGTAACATTAGCAATTACAATCATTTGCTCCATATTCGGAAGAGGATTTTTCAGCATCATACCAGTTTTACTTGGAATCGTCGGGGGATATATCTTCGCTTACTTCCAAGGGCTTGTAGATTTAAAACCGGTAGCTGAGGCAAAATGGTTTGACGTACCAGACTTCACAATACCATTTGTAACATATACTCCAGAGTTTTCATGGAAGATTGTACTCTTAATGGTACCAGTTGCACTCGTAACAATCTCAGAACATATCGGGCACCAAATTGTACTTGGAAATGTCATTAAAAGAGATCTAATTGAAAAACCAGGTCTACATCGCTCGATCTTCGGGGATGGGGTAGCAACATTAATTGCATCATTAATAGGTGGACCACCGAATACAACATACGGTGAAAACATCGGTGTACTAGCAATTACAAGAGCATACAGTGTATACCTATTCATTGGATCAGCGGTGTTCGCGATTATGTTCGGATTTATCGGTAAGATTTCAGCACTGATTCACTCGATTCCAACACCAGTTATGGGCGGAGTATCGATCTTACTTTTCGGTGTAATCGCATCAAGTGGTTTACGCATGATGGTAGATGATAAAACAGACCTAAGTGATAAACGAAACTTAATGATTGCATCAGTAATCCTGGTAATCGGTATTGGCGGCGCAGTACTACGCGTTGGAGAATCTTTCCAAGTAGAAGGCATGGCACTTGCAGCAATTGTAGGTGTACTATTAAATCTACTATTACCTGAAATGAAACAAAAACAACAATCTAAGCAGATTGCTTCATAAAAACAACCTTTTAATTCAGTCCTGTGAGACGAAAAAGGGGAGCTTCTTTCTTGCACCCTAGTCTCACATGACTAGGGTATTTTTATGCAGTTATTGTTATATAAATACCAAAGGTGTTATCATAAAAATCAGAAAGATGAGGGATGACAATGAGCCATTTGTTAACGATGAGTGAATTATCGAAAGAAGAGATTTCAGAAATCCTAAAAGACGCAGAAGATTTTGCGAATGGAAAAGAGAGAAAATCAACAGAGCAAACATTTGTAGCAAACTTATTCTTCGAAAACAGTACAAGAACAAAGTTTAGCTTCGAAGTTGCCGAGAAGAAATTAGGACTTGATGTGCTAAATTTCGAAGTAGATTCCTCTAGCGTACAAAAAGGAGAAACGTTATACGATACGATAAGAACACTAGAATCAATCGGAACAAGAGCGGTAGTCATCCGCCATCAGCAAGATCGCTACTTCGATGAACTAAAAGATAAAGTAAGTATTCCAATCCTAAATGCTGGAGATGGATGTGGAAATCATCCAACGCAATGCCTGCTAGATCTTCTAACAATTAAACAAGAGTTTGGAAGCTTTGAAGGATTAAAGATTGCGATTGTTGGAGACATTCGTCATAGCCGAGTAGCTCGTTCCAATGCGGAAGCATTAACGAAATTAGGAGCAACAATTTACTTTGCTAGCCCAGAAGAGTGGAAAGGTGAAACAAAAACATTCGGAACATACAAAGAATTAGATGAACTTGTTCCAGAAGTTGATGTGATGATGTTACTTCGTGTGCAACATGAGCGTCATGACCATTATGAAACAGACATCATGAAAGAGTATCATGAGCAGCACGGTTTAACAATTGAACGAGAAAAACGTATGAAACAAGGAAGCATTATTATGCATCCAGCTCCTGTAAATCGCGATGTAGAAATTGCGAGTGAACTTGTTGAGTGTGAGCGTTCCCGTATTTTCAAACAGATGGAAAATGGAGTTTACGTAAGAATGGCTGTGCTAAAACGCGCGTTACCAAATGTATTAGGAGGAATGAAACATGAATTATTTGTTTAAAAATGGACGCTATCTAAATGAAGAAGGAAACATTGTAGTAACAGATCTTCTCGTACAAGACGGTAAAATTGCGAAAGTAGCAGAAAATATTACGGCAGATAATGCTGAAGTAATCGATGTAAACGGAAAATTAATCTCACCTGGATTAGTAGATGTACACGTTCATCTTCGCGAACCAGGTGGTGAACATAAAGAAACAATTGAAACAGGTACACTTGCAGCAGCAAAGGGTGGCTTTACAACAATTTGTGCAATGCCAAATACACGCCCAGTACCAGACAGCAAAGAACATATGGAAGACTTGCAAAAGCGAATTAAAGAAAAAGCACATGTAAATGTATTACCATATGGTGCAATTACAGTACGCCAAGCAGGTTCTGAAATGACAGACTTTGAAACATTAAAAGAACTTGGTGCATTCGCGTTTACTGACGATGGAGTAGGGGTACAAGATGCAAGCATGATGCTAGCTGCTATGAAACGTGCAGCAAAATTAAATATGGCAGTCGTTGCACACTGTGAAGAGAATACATTGATTAATAAAGGTTGTGTACATGAAGGGAAGTTTTCTAAGAAACACGGATTAAACGGTATCCCATCAGTATGCGAATCCGTACATATTGCCCGGGACATATTACTTGCGGAAGCAGCAGATTGTCACTATCACGTATGTCACGTAAGTACAAAAGGATCTGTACGTGTAATCCGTGATGCAAAACGTGCTGGAATTAAAGTAACAGCAGAAGTAACACCGCATCACTTAGTATTATGTGAAGATGATATCCCATCAGTTGATCCAAACTTTAAAATGAATCCGCCGCTTCGAGGAAAAGAAGACTATGAAGCTTTAATTGAAGGATTATTAGATGGAACAATCGATATGATTGCAACTGACCATGCACCGCACGCTGCGGAAGAGAAAGCACAAGGTATTGAAAGAGCACCATTCGGAATTACTGGTTTTGAAACAGCATTCCCACTCTTATATACAAACCTTGTGAAAAAAGGAATTATCACATTAGAACAGCTAATTCAATTCTTAACAGAAAAGCCGGCTGATACATTTGGTTTAGAAGCAGGTCGCCTGAAAGAAGGTAGAGCAGCTGATATCACAATTATCGATTTAGAACAAGAAGAAGAAATTGATCCAACAACATTCTTATCAAAAGGAAAGAATACACCATTCGCAGGTTGGAAATGCCAAGGTTGGCCGGTTATGACAATCGTTGGTGGTAAGATCGCATGGCAAAAGGAGAGTGCATTAGTATGAAAAGACAACTTATCTTAGAAGATGGAACAGTATTAATTGGAAAAGGTTTCGGAGGAGAAATCGAAAAGTCAGGTGAGGTTGTATTTACAACAGGAATGACAGGATATCAAGAAACATTATCTGATCCATCATATTGCGGTCAAATTGTAACATTTACGTATCCGTTAATCGGAAACTACGGAATTAATCGTGATGACTTTGAATCTATTCATCCATCTGTAAATGGTTTAATTGTAAACGAAATTTGTGATCATCCATCTAACTTCCGAAGTGAAATTTCGTTAGATGCATATTTAAAAGAAAGAAATATTCCTGGATTAGCAGGAATTGATACAAGAAAATTAACGCGAAAAATTCGTCAATATGGAACATTACGCGGACGTCTTTGCAACATGGATGCGGATGTAGAATACATCGTTAGCCAATTAAAAGCGACAGTCTTTACAGATCATGTAAAACGCGTATCAACAAAAGATCCATACCCAAGCCCAGGCCGTGGTCATCGTGTTGTACTTGTTGACTTCGGAATGAAACATGGTATTTTACGAGAATTAAATAAGCGCGACTGTGATGTAATTGTTGTACCTTACAATACAACAGCTGAAGAAATTTTACGCCTAAGCCCAGATGGAATTATGTTAAGTAATGGACCTGGGGATCCAAAAGATGTACCGGAAGCGATTGAAATGTTAAAAGAAATCATTGGAAAAGTACCTTTATTTGGGATCTGTCTTGGACATCAATTATTCGCTTTAGCATCTGGTGCAAATACAAGTAAGTTAAAATTCGGTCACCGTGGTTTAAACCATCCAGTAAAACACCTTGCAACTGGAAAAGTAGCAATTACTTCTCAAAATCATGGTTATGCAGTAGAAGAAGCATCAGTTGAAAATACAGAGCTTGAAATTACACATGTAGCTTTAAATGATGGAACAGTAGAAGGTCTTCGTCATAAGAAATTCCCAGCATTTACAGTACAATACCATCCAGAAGCTTCAGCAGGACCAGAAGATGCAAATGATTTATTCGAAGATTTCTTAACAATGATTGAAAACTTCAAGAAAGAAGGGGAAGAGTTATGCCAAAACGCCTAGACATTAACACAATTTTAGTAATCGGATCAGGACCAATTGTAATTGGGCAAGCAGCGGAGTTTGATTATTCTGGTACACAAGCTTGTCAATCTCTTAAAGAGGAAGGTTACAAAGTAATCCTTGTTAACTCAAACCCAGCAACAATTATGACGGATACTGCAACAGCAGATAAAGTATACATTGAGCCATTAACATTAGAATTCGTAAGCCGTATTATTCGCAAAGAACGTCCAGATGCGATCTTACCAACATTAGGTGGTCAAACAGGTTTAAACATGGCTGTTGAACTTGCAAAATCAGGCGTACTTGACGAGTGCGGAGTTGAAATTTTAGGCACAAAATTATCAGCAATCGAGCAGGCGGAAGATCGTGATTTATTCCGTACATTAATGAGAGATTTAAACGAACCAGTACCGCCTAGTGAAATTATTCATAACCTTGATGAAGCGTATGAATTTGTAAATGAAATTGGTTATCCAGTAATCGTTCGTCCTGCATTTACGCTAGGCGGAACTGGCGGCGGGATTTGCCATGATGAAAAAGAGCTAATTGAAACTGTAACAAGCGGTTTAAAACATAGCCCAGTAACGCAATGCTTATTGGAAAAAAGTATCGCTGGTTTTAAAGAGATTGAATATGAAGTAATGCGCGACGCGAACGATAATGCGATTGTAGTATGTAATATGGAAAATATTGACCCAGTTGGTGTGCATACAGGAGATTCCATTGTTATAGCGCCAAGCCAAACATTAAGTGACCGTGAATATCAAATGTTACGTAATACTTCATTAAGAATTATTCGTGCATTAGGAATTGAAGGTGGATGTAACGTTCAGCTTGCACTTGATCCATATAGCTTCCAATACTATGTAATCGAAGTAAATCCACGTGTAAGTCGTTCATCTGCGCTAGCATCTAAAGCAACTGGATATCCAATTGCAAAATTAGCGGCGAAAATTGCAGTCGGTTTAACATTAGATGAAATTGTAAACCCAGTAACACAAAAAACATATGCTTGCTTCGAGCCAGCATTAGATTATGTTGTTTCAAAAATTCCACGCTGGCCATTTGATAAGTTTGAATCAGCGAACAGAACGCTTGGAACACAGATGAAGGCAACTGGTGAAGTTATGTCAATTGGACGTAACTTAGAGGAATCATTATTAAAAGCGGTTCGCTCTCTAGAACTTGGCATTTATCACTTAGAGTTAGATCACTTAAAAGAACTTGATAAAGAAACGATGAAAAAGCGCATTATTAAAGCGGATGATGAGCGCCTGTTTATTGTAGCAGAAGCAATTCGTCAAGGTGTAACGAAAGAAGAAATCAACTCATGGTGTGAAATGGACTTCTTCTTCTTACAAAAAGTTGAAAACATCGTAAACATGGAACGCGAAGTAAAAGCGAATGTAGGAAATATGGAAGTATTACAATCTGCGAAAGAAATGGGATTCAGTGACCACTACATCGCAGCAGCTTGGAATAAAACTGAGCGTGAAATTTACGATATGCGTAAAGAAAATAATATGACGCCAGTATTCAAAATGGTTGATACTTGTGCGGCAGAATTCGAATCTGCAACGCCTTACTACTACAGCACATATGGCGATGAAAATGAATCAATCGTTACAGATCGTAAAAGCGTAGTTGTACTTGGATCTGGTCCAATCCGCATCGGTCAAGGTGTTGAATTTGACTATGCAACAGTTCACTCTGTATGGGCAATTAAAGAAGCTGGATATGAAGCGATTATTATTAATAATAACCCAGAAACAGTTTCAACAGACTTCAGTATTTCTGATAAGTTATACTTTGAGCCATTAACAATCGAAGATGTAATGCACATCATCGATTTAGAGAAACCAGAAGGTGTTATCGTTCAGTTCGGTGGACAAACGGCAATTAACTTAGCTGCAAAATTGGAAGCGCATGGTGTGAAAATTTTAGGAACATCTCTTGAAGATTTAGACCGTGCAGAAGATCGTGATAAATTTGAAGCAGCCTTAACACAGCTTGGTATTCCGCAACCAGTTGGTAAAACAGCAACGACTGTAGAACAAGCGGTAGCAATCGCTGAAGAAATTGGTTACCCAGTATTAGTAAGACCATCTTACGTACTAGGTGGGCGTGCGATGGAAATCGTATATCGTCAAGAAGAACTACTGCACTACATGAAAAATGCGGTTAAGGTTCATGCGGATCATCCGGTATTAATTGACCGCTATATGGTTGGTAAAGAAATTGAAGTAGATGCAATTTCAGACGGTGAAAATGTATTCATTCCAGGTATCATGGAACATATTGAACGCGCTGGAGTTCACTCTGGTGACTCAATTGGAGTATATCCACCGCAAAGCTTATCTGCAAAACTGAAAGAACAAATCATTGAAAATACAATTGCACTTGGAAAAGGATTAAACATTGTTGGATTACTGAATATCCAGTTTGTAGTATTCAAAGACGAAGTGTATGTAATTGAAGTAAACCCACGTGCGAGCCGTACAGTACCATTCTTAAGCAAAATTACAGGTGTACCAATGGCGAATATCGCAACGAAAGTTATTTTAGGTCAAAACCTTGTAGAACAAGGATATGAAACTGGCTATCGCCCAGAAGAGAATGAAGTGTATGTAAAAGCCCCAGTATTCTCATTTGCGAAACTACGTTCAGTTGATACAACATTAGGGCCTGAAATGAAATCAACAGGGGAAGTAATGGGTAAAGACTTGACGCTTGAAAAAGCACTATATAAAGGACTTGTTGCTTCTGGAATTAACATTCCAACGCACGGATCAGTAATCATTACTGTAGCGGATAAAGATAAAGAAGAAGCAATGGAAATTGCAAAACGCTTCCATGAAATCGGCTATAACTTATTAGCAACAGCTGGAACAGCAAAATCGTTAACAGAGCAAAATATTCCGGTGCAAGTTGTAAACAAAATTGATTCTGAAGACTACAACTTACTTGATATTATCCGTCAAGGGAAAGCACAGTTTGTAATCAATACATTAACAAAAGGAAAACAACCAGCGCGTGATGGTTTCCGCATTCGCCGTGAATCAGTAGAAAATGGTGTGGCTTGCTTAACATCACTTGATACAACAAGAGCAATTTTAAGAGTACTAGAATCAATGACATTCTCGGCTCACGCAATGAAAGAAATCGCGCCAACAAAGCGTCACGAGGTGGTACATGCATGATGCAAAAGCAAAATATGATCGTCGTTAACCAAAAAGAAATCGCAAAAAACATTTACGAATTAGTGCTTCAAGGGGATCTTGTGCAGCAAATGAACGATCCAGGGCAGTTTGTACACATTAAGGTAGCAGAGGGCATTACGCCTCTTCTGCGCCGCCCAATTAGTATTTGTAATGTCGATCAAGACAAGAACGAATTTACAATGCTATATCGTGCGGAAGGACAAGGAACGAAAACATTAGCAAAAAGAAAACAAGGTGAACTTGTTGATGTATTAGGACCACTTGGACATGGTTTTCCTGTAGAAGAAGCGGAAGCTGGACAAACGGCTTTATTAGTAGGCGGTGGAATTGGTGTACCACCACTATATGAATTGTCACAACGTTTAGCAGCAAGGGGAGTACGTGTTATTCATATCTTAGGTTTTCAAACGAAAGATGTTGTCTTCTATGAAGAGAAATTCGCAGAGCTTGGTGATACGTATGTTGCAACGGTTGATGGTACACACGGTACAAAAGGATTTGTAACAGATGTAATTGATAGCTATGGAATTGACTTTGACATTCTATATTCATGTGGACCTTTAGCGATGCTTCGAGCATTAGAAGGGCGCTATAAAGAGAAAAAAGCCTACATTTCATTAGAAGAACGCATGGGCTGTGGCATCGGAGCATGTTTCGCATGCGTATGTCACTTACAAGAAGATCCGAGTGGACATTCTTACAAGAAGGTGTGTAGCGACGGACCAGTATTTCCAATCGGGGAGGTTGTACTATGAACAGATTGCAAGTTGAATTACCAGGATTATCATTAAAGAATCCAATCATCCCAGCATCTGGTTGCTTCGGATTTGGTCGTGAGTACGCACAGTTTTATGACTTAAGTGTACTTGGATCCATTATGATTAAAGCGACGACAGAACAACCTCGTTATGGAAACCCAACGCCTCGTGTTGCTGAAACACCGGGCGGAATGCTAAATGCAATCGGACTTCAAAATCCTGGATTAGAAAAGGTAATGAATTCTGAATTACCGTGGCTCGAGCAATTTGATCTTCCGATTATTGCAAACGTTGCTGGTTCACAGGCTGAGGATTATGTAGCGGTTGCGAAAGAAATTTCAAAAGCACCAAATGTTCATGCGCTAGAATTAAATATTTCTTGTCCAAACGTAAAGACGGGTGGTATCGCTTTTGGTACGAACCCTGAAGTTGCTGCTGATTTAACGAAGCGGGTAAAAGAGGTTTCTGAAGTGCCGGTATATGTGAAATTGTCACCGAACGTGGCAAACATTGTGGAAATTGCAAAAGCAATTGAAAATGCAGGTGCGGACGGCTTAACGATGATTAATACATTGCTTGGTATGCGTCTAGATTTAAAAACAGCAAAACCAATTTTAGCAAACCGTACAGGTGGACTATCAGGCCCTGCGATTAAGCCGGTAGCAATTCGTATGGTACATGAAGTAAGTCAAGCTGTTAACATTCCGATTATCGGAATGGGTGGTATTGAATCAGCGGAAGATGTAATTGAATTCTTCTATGCTGGAGCAAGCGCGGTTGCAGTAGGGACGGCGAACTTTATCGATCCTTTCATATGTCCAACAATTATTGAAGAGTTACCAGCATTACTAGATGAATTAGGATTTGATCATATTTCGGAATGTCAAGGAAGGAGCTGGAAGCAAGTATGTCACAGTCGTTAATTGTTGCGCTAGATTTTCCAGGGAAACAAGAGGTAGAACAATTCTTACAACACTTTGAAGGGGAAGAGTTATTTGTCAAAGTTGGTATGGAGTTGTTTTACAAAGAAGGACCAGCAATTATTACGTACTTAAAAGAAAAAGGACATAAGATTTTTCTAGATTTAAAGCTTCATGATATTCCAAATACAGTAAAGAGCGCTATGCGTAGCCTAGCTAGTCTAGATGTTGATATGGTGAACGTTCATGCTGCTGGGGGAAGCAGTATGATGAAAGCTGCGATTGAGGGATTAGAGGAAGGTAAGCAAGAAGGAAAAGAGAGACCGATTTGTATTGCAGTTACACAACTAACAAGCACTTCGGAAGCTATGATGAAAAAAGAGATCGGCATTGAGAAAACGTTAGAAGAAGCGGTTGCGCATTATGCAAAATTAACGAAAGAAAGTGGACTTGATGGAGTTGTTTGTTCAACACTTGAAGTTCCGAAATTACGTGAAGTATGTGGAGATGAATTTGTAACAGTAACACCGGGTATTCGTCTTGCAAGTGATGATATAAATGACCAAGTGCGCGTTGCAACACCGAAACGTGCGAGGGAACTTGGTTCAAGTTACATTGTGGTTGGACGTAGTATTACAAAAGCAGAAAATCCGCTTGAAGCGTATGAAACAGTAAAACAACAGTGGGAAGGTGTAACAGTATGAAAAAAGAAATCGCATCACATTTATTAGAAATTGGAGCAGTATTTTTACAACCGAATGATCCATTTACTTGGTCTTCTGGTATGAAATCACCAATTTATTGTGATAATCGTTTAACTTTATCTTATCCAAAAGTACGCCAAGCGATCGCATCTGGATTAGAAGAGTTAATTAAAGAGCACTTCGGGGCTGTAGAAGTTATTGCAGGAACAGCAACTGCTGGTATCGCGCACGCTGCATGGGTAAGCGATCGTATGGATTTACCAATGTGCTACGTACGCAGCAAAGCAAAAGGACACGGTAAAGGGAACCAAATCGAAGGAAAAGCAGAAAAAGGTCAAAAAGTAGTAGTAGTAGAAGACTTAATTTCAACTGGAGGTAGTGCAATTACATGTGTAGAAGCACTTCGCGAGGCTGGTTGTGAAGTATTAGGAATCGTATCAATCTTCACATACGAGCTTGAGGCAGGAAAAGAGAAACTAGAAGCAGCAAACGTAGCATCATATTCTTTAAGTGATTACAGTGCATTAACTGAAGTTGCAGCAGAAAAAGGTATGATCGGACAAGCTGAAACGAAAAAATTACAAGAGTGGCGTAAAAATCCAGCTGACGAGGCTTGGATTACAGCGTAACAAAGAAAACACGACCGTGGGGGGAAACTCGGTCGTGTTTTTTAATCTATTTAACAAGAATGGATACAGCACTAAATACCAACAAAATTGCCATAACTATATTAAACTGCTGTCTATATTGTAATAAGAGCTTTTGAAAAATAGAGCCAAATAGACTCCAACTAAATGTACTCATTAAGCCAACCATTCCTAAAAATAATGAGTAAATAAGGAAGCTGGAATAGGAATGGTAATAGGGGAGAATAAAGGTTGCTACTACTGTAAGCCCAAAAAGGATACCTTTTGGATTCACAAATTGTAACAAGATACCTATTAAGAAAAGATTTCGATTCTCTTCATCATTTCCCCCCGTATTTCCTTTACTAGTAAGTGTTTTAAAAGCCAAATATAGCATATAAGCTACACCAAAAATGGTTAAAGGAAATTCAATGATTGGCAGAGTACTTGTAAGTATGATGTTAAAAAAACTACACAATAATGTGAGAACAAAAAATCCAAAACTGACTCCTAAACAAAATGTAAAGGTTTTCTTTAATCCATGTTTATTCGCAAACGTCATTGCCATGATGTTATTGGGACCTGGAGTAAAACTGCTAATAAAAACAAATAACAAAAATGAAAATAAAGGCATTTTTGGACCTACCTTTCATGGGTGTATGTTATAATGTCCAAAATGAACAATATAACGTTGTGTGTTTTATTATACAAATCGGTCGTTATAATGTATATAGATAGGAGTGATTTTATGGAAGAAATTCATCTTATTCTTGCAAGAAATTTAAAAGCGATCAGAGAGAAGGAGAAATTGAGTTTAGAAAAGGTCTCTCAATTAAGTGGAGTAAGTAAAACGATGATAGGGCAAATTGAAAGAGGTGAATCTAGTCCAACTCTTACAACAATTTGGAAAATAGCGAATGGATTGAAGGTTTCCTTTACTGCTTTAATAAATAATCCGCAGCCTGATACTACTGTGGTATTAAGAAATGAAATTCAAGTATTGTCTGAAGACAATGGAAGATATAGAGTCTATCCTTCTTTTCCATTCCAAGAGGATAGACGATTTGAAGTGTACGCTGTTGAAATTGAAAAAGACGGAGTATTAAGTTCCGAATCCCATAAAGAGGGAACTGAGGAATTTATTACTGTTTTTGATGGAGAAGTAACGATTCGTGTTAGTGAATGCAACTATACATTAAAAAGTGGTGATTCAATCAGGTTTAAGGCTGATAGACCACATACATATTATAATTCGGGAGAAACATTAGCTAGATTAAGTATGACGATATATTATCCAAGTTAATAAGTAACCTAAAAAATCGGCTTCCTTAATATAAAGGAAGCCAATTTTTTACTGGAAGAATGTTTAATCAATCATTTTTTTCGTGATGATCACTTGTATACGAAGAAATAGGACTACCTCATAGAAGTGCTGAATTTTTCTTAATTATCAATATTATGAGCGCGATTATATTACTTACATAAAAGATATTAGTGTCTCCCCTCTGCAGCTTCATAGCCCTTTACAAATAATAAAGTCATATAAGAAACGATAAATGAGAAAATGCAATACATGCCAATCCAAAAGAAAAAGGATGGGGGAAACAATGTAACTCCTATTATGAGAAAAATAGCAAACGTTACAATTGGCATCACGTAATATGTTTTTGTTCTACGTGTTCCAATTACTGAAACAATGAAAATAAGTAATGGCCAAATAAATAAGACGAACACCAATTCATTCATGGTCATGTCCCCTTTTTTGAAGAAGTAATCTGTTTCTCGTAAACGTTTTGAGAATATTGTTCTTCTAATATAATTTCAACGAGGGGTTAAAAATCCCTTTGTAAAATCAGTATATTGCAACAATTCACAAAGAGAAACCGTAAGTAAAGAAAATCTTACTTACGGTTATAATGAATGTTATAATACAAATAATCCTAAAAAATGGAATGAAAGGAGGGCTTATGTTTAAGAAAATAGGTTTTTATGGTGTGATGACTTATTTAATTGTATCTATTATTTCAAGTCGATTCATTGAAAGTGATTGGATAGCGGTTATGATTGCTGTAGTTGGATTGATTTTTGCTTTATTATATCGCCGGGGAGAATGGAAAACATATGGCCGAAAAAAGAAGCTGATTTTAAGTGTTGAGTACGTTGTTTTAATGAGTACGCTCCCATTCATCTTAATGGAAGGCGGTAAACAAATGAACACGATGCAGATTCTCCAAGGGTGGTTATCTTTTCCTAAGTTACTATATTTAATTGCTATTTTAATCATAGTGGGCATAATTGTCACAAAAGTAAATGGAAAATTATTAGTAGATAATGAATTTAAAACATAAAAAGTGCTACCTCGTTAAGAGATAGCACTTTTTATTATTTTACAACATGAGTTTTATGCATCTTTTTAATCAATCGAATTTGCCCACGATGGCTGATTTCGTCTTCAAAGACATGGAACCATTTAAAGTAGTTATTTGCAGGTTTGTCATGCCAAAACGGTGTTGTCTTATAGAGCCACTCATCCGGAAGGGATTGGAACGTTGCTATCGTTTTAGCACGAACCTCTTGTAAAGTATTTATATAGTATTCTATTGGGTGATTTTTAATGTTTTGGCGTCCAAGGTCGCCCAATTCAACTCCTGGCAACCAACGTTCTAATTCTTCGTCTGTCGGCTCGCGGTCTTCAAAGGTATGAATTTGATAATAAAACTCAACTGCAGCCATATGATACAAAAGCATACCAACAGAGTTTGCCGTATCATCGTACAAATAATCGAGTTCTTCAATTGTTAAATCTTGTACATCTTGCATTGTTGTGTAACGAGCATAATTCATCATAGAAACAAGTTTTGAAAACTCTGTGTTTAATCCATCGATCTTATCAATTACGAAATTCAATCAAAATTCCTCCTAGTAAATGACATCTTTATAGAAAGATTTCTCTATGTAGGCAGGAATTCCTGTTAGAATAATAAGAAAAAAACGCCCCTATGATAAATGAAAGAATCATTACATAGAGGAGAGTTTCTTATTAGCCTATAACAATAAGGTCTCTATTCGCCTTTGTAATTACTTCATGTCCATCTTTTGTAATGACAATATCATCTTCAATTCTACAGCCACCCCAGCTAGGGATATAAATACCTGGTTCAACAGTCACAACCATTCCTTCCTGTAAAGTTGATTTACTTTCTTTTGATAATCGAAGTGGTTCATGAAGTTCTAATCCAACGCCATGGCCAGTAGAATGACCAAAGTATTCACCGTAACCGTGATCTGTAATGTAATTTCTTGTTACATCATCAATTGTTTTTGCTGATTCGCCAGGCCGGATTGCTTCGGTTCCTCGTTTTAATGCTTCTAATACAATACCATATATCTTTTCAAATTCTTTGGAGTAACTTCCAATCGCGATAGTACGTGTTAAATCAGAGCAATACCCATTGTAAAGTGCACCAAAATCTAATGTAACCATATCTCCGTTTTCAATCATCTTATTTGTGGCAACGCCGTGAGGAAGAGAAGAACGGACTCCAGAAGCTACGATAATGTTAAATGATGAGGAAGAAGCTCCTTGTTTTCGCATAAAAAACTCTAATTCATCTCGGACATCAAATTCAGATACACCGGGTTTTAGAAATCCTGTTATATGTTGAAATGCTTCATCAGCGATACGTGCTGCAATTTTGATTGTTTCGATTTCAGATTCTTCCTTAATGGCACGGATTGTTTCTACTAGTTCACTTACTTGTACAAGTTCGATGTTTGTATATTTTTTTAACGAACTATACTGTTGTAAGGTCATATTATTTTCTTCAATTCCTAGTCTTTGGATGTTTAATTTAGTTATATGATTTGCGATCTCTTGTTCCATGTTTCCTTTATGCATAATGATTTCAGATTCTTGTACCTGTGTCTTTGCTTGATCGACATAGCGGAAATCTGTAATGAATACAGCTTCAGTTGCAGATAGTAATACGGTACCAGCGCTACCTGTAAATCCAGTTGCATACTGGCGATTTTCCTTTTTCGTAATGAGTAATCCATCTATTCCATATCGATCTAGCTGTTCTTGTATTTTCTTTATTCTTGAAGTCATTTTGATTCCTCCCTTTCACTTCCTTATATAAAGCAATAATTGTGCCAATGTAATTTTCTTTGTATAAGAAATAATTACTACATAAAGTGTCTAAAAGTTTAGGAATATAACTCTTGTTTGTGTCTATATTTTTTTACACGAAACATATAAAGTGTCAATTTTTTTTATCATTATATATTGGTTTGATAGAGGGGGATAAGGGGGGAACGTCTTTGTGAAAGACAGGAAATATAATTTTATAAGAAAAAACGCAATGATCACCCATATTCATTGCGTTTTTGTTTCCTATAATCTTAGGCCTTTAATTTCATCACGGTATCAGCATCAGGTGTTACATACAATGTTTGTTGATTATCATATGTAACAAATCCTAGTTTGGCACCGCTTGGTTTTTTAACATGGCGAATTTTTGTGAAATCTACAGGAACAGAACTAGAATCTTTTGCTTTACTGTAATAAGCAGCAAGTTTGGCAGCTTCTAGCAAAGTTTCCTCGGTCGGTTCTAATGAACGAATGACAACGTGAGAACCAGGAATATCTTTTGTATGTAACCAAATTTCATCACGGCGTGCAAACTTCGTTGTTAAATAGTCATTTTGCTTGTTATTTTTACCGACAAAAATTTCTGTTCCATCGCTAGCGATATATTTATCTAATATTGGTTTTGTCGGTTTTTTCTTTGCGTTTTTTAATTTGCGGTTACGCATGTAGCCTTCTTCAGCTAATTCTTCGCGGATTTCTTCAATATCTTTTGAAGAAGCAGCTTCCATTTGTTGAAGTAAGCTATCAAAGTAAAGGATTTCTTCATTCGTTTTTTCGATTTGTTCTTCTACAATTGCAACAGAATTTTTCGCTTTTTGATACTTTTGGAAATAACGTTGTGCATTTTCAGATGGTGTTTTTAATGGGTCTAACGTGATTTTTACTGTTCCACCATTCTCGTCGTAGTAGTTAACGGCTTCAATTTCTTTATCTCCTTTTTTTAATGCATACATGTTAGCAGTAAGAAGCTCACCGAATAATTGATATTTATCTGCTTTTCCCGCGTCTTGTAATGTTTTCTTTAATTTAACTAATTTCTTTTCGTTCTTTGTTTTTTCATTGTACATAAATCGTTCTAAATCATGTGCTTGTTGTTTTACACGGTCGCGTTCTGCTTTTCCAAAGAAGAATCGATCTAATAATTCACTTACAGATGAGAATGTTTTAGCGTCACCTTTTAAATGTGTGAGCGGGAATAGATAAAAGAACTCTTTTCCATTTGCCGTTATCATTGTTGGCTCATATTGGTGTGCTTGCAGCGGTTTTTGTAATGTGAAAAATGCTTCTGATAATGCTTTTTCATTTATCATACCGGCTTTTCTTACAACTTCTTTTGCGAATAGTGGCGAAATCCCCATAAAGGTTCCGACGAGTTGTTTATCCATATTTCCAGCCAAAAAGTCTAGTGGTCTAATAAATTCATCTTGTGTTTCAATCTGCAATGGATTGATTTTATGCTGCGCTGGTGGTGCAACATATTCTGCGCCAGCATATACAGTACGATGCCTATTTACTGCTAAAGAAACGTGCTTTAAGCTATCTAAAATGATATTCGTTTTTGCGTCTACTAAAATAATATTACTGTGACGACCCATTATTTCAATCACTAATGTTCTTAACGATTCGTCACCAATTTCGTTACGGCTTCGAACGGTAATTTGAATGATTCGTTCTAAATCGACTTGTTCAATTTTCTCAATAAATCCACCTTCTAAATGTTTGCGAAGAAGCATACAAAACATTGGTGGTAATGCAGGTGAATCATAACCTTGACTTGTAAGATGCATACGTGTGTATGTAGGGTGTGCGGAAAGAAGCAGTTTTTGATTTTTTCCGTTCGCTCGAATATGTAACAAAATCTCATATTTTGAGGGCTGATATATTTTTGAAATTCTTCCTGTTTGAAGAGAATTAGCAATTTCATGTGTAATCGCTCTTGTAAATAATCCATCGAATGCCATTATGAACACTCCTTTCTAACTAAATGTTAATTATAGCATTTTTTTGGACGGGGCTGAATAAGCTTTCATTAGAGCATGTCTGCAATCAGGAGGTCGATAGCGAGATGAATTGGTATGAAATGCGTGCGCATGAAGTGGAAGAACGAACGAATACAAATGTGAAGGTAGGGCTGTCAGAGCAAGAAGCGGAAGGACGCTTAAAGAAACTAGGTCCAAATGAATTGCAAGAAGCAAAGCGGCCTTCTGCACTCGTTGTATTTTTATCACAATTTAAAGATTTTATGGTGCTTGTTTTATTTGGTGCAACAATTATTTCAGCGTTTTTAGGAGAGTATATTGATGCAATTGCGATTGTGGCAATTGTGATTATTAATGGGATCCTTGGTTTTTTTCAGGAACGAAAAGCAGAAAAATCACTCGAAGCTTTAAAGGAACTAGCCGCCCCACAAGTAACAGTTTTACGAAATGGAAAATGGATAAAGGCGCCATCAAAAGCTCTTGTTCTTGGTGATGTCATTAAATTTTCTAGCGGGGATCGTATTGGAGCAGACATTCGTCTTATTGAAGCATCTAGTTTATATATTGAAGAATCAGCTTTAACAGGTGAATCTGTACCTGTTCAAAAGAAGGTAGAAGCATTACAAGGTGAAAATGTTGCGATTGGTGATCAAAGAAATATGGCTTTTATGGGGACGATGATAACGAGAGGATCAGGAATAGGCGTAGTAGTAGGGACAGGGATGAATACTGCAATGGGACAGATTGCAAATATGTTACAAAATGCAGAGCAAATGGAAACACCGCTGCAAAGAAGGTTAGAACAACTTGGAAAGATTCTAATCGTTGTTGCCCTTATCTTAACGACGCTTGTTGTATTAGCTGGAGTGTATCAAGGAAATGAAGTGTACCATATGTTCTTGGCGGGTGTGTCACTTGCTGTTGCGGCAATTCCAGAAGGATTACCAGCAATTGTTACGGTCGCATTGTCACTCGGTGTACAGCGTATGATTAAAAAGAGAGCGATTGTTCGAAAATTACCAGCGGTAGAAACTTTAGGATGTGCTTCTGTTATTTGTTCGGACAAAACAGGAACGATGACACAAAATAAAATGATGGTAACACATATGTGGTCAGGTGGCGAAACATGGTATGTAACAGGGCAAGGCTATGAACCTACTGGATCGTTTATGAAAGATGAGCAGAAGATTAATCCAACATCGACAAGGTCGTTATATCAATTATTAACATTCGGGTGTCTATGTAATAACGCGAGTATTGTAAAAAAGAAAAAAACGTATGTTTTAGATGGAGATCCGACAGAAGGAGCACTTGTTGCAGCAGCGATGAAAGCGGGAGTATCACGTGAAGCTTTAAAAGAGAAATTTGAAATTATTCATGAGTTCCCATTTGATTCCACACGTAAAATGATGAGTGTGATTGTCCGCGATCGTGATGGTAAAAAATTTGTAGTCACAAAAGGAGCACCGGATGTTCTTTTACAAATGAGTCAAACCATTTTGTGGGGAAATAAACAGCAACCTTTAAGTGAATTGTATCGTAAAGAAGTACAGGCGGCTATTCATAGTCTTGGAAGTCAAGCGCTTAGAACAATTGCAGTGGCTTTTAAGCCGTTAAAAGTTACGGATTCAATTGAACATGAAAGAGAAGTAGAAAAAGACTTTATGCTTGTCGGGATACAAGGAATGATAGATCCACCAAGACCAGAAGTAAAACAGGCTGTAAAAGAGTGTAAAGAGGCTGGTATTAAAACGGTAATGATTACAGGTGATCATAAAGTAACAGCGATGGCAATTGCGGAGCAGTTAGGGATTTTACCGCCGAACGGTCGTGTTATAGAAGGAGTAGAATTAGCAAATATGTCTGTAGATGAACTAGAGAATATTGTGGAAGATACTTATGTATTTGCGCGTGTATCACCGGAACATAAGTTGAAAATTGTCAAAGCTCTTCAAAATAAAGATCATATTGTTGCAATGACAGGTGATGGAGTAAATGATGCTCCAGCAATAAAAACAGCTGATATTGGGATAGCGATGGGGATTACAGGAACGGATGTAGCAAAAGAAGCGTCTTCTCTTGTATTGTTAGATGATAACTTTGCCACGATTAAATCGGCAATTAAAGAGGGAAGAAATATATATGAAAATATTCGAAAATTCATTCGTTATTTATTGGCATCAAATGTTGGAGAAATTTTGGTTATGTTATTTGCGATGATGCTCGCACTGCCACTTCCGATGGTTCCAATTCAAATTTTATGGGTCAATTTAGTAACAGATGGTTTACCTGCAATGGCATTAGGGTTAGATAAAGCTGAGGGAGATGTAATGCGAAGAAATCCACGTCATCCGAAAGAAGGGGTTTTTGCGAGAGGATTGGCTTGGAAAATTGTGAGCCGTGGCTTTTTAATTGGTATTGTAACCTTGCTCGCATTTATTATTGCGTTTAATCAACATCCAAATGAATTGAAATATGCACAAACAGTAGCTTTTGCTACATTAGTTTTAGCGCAGCTTATTCATGTATTTGATTGCCGAAGTGAACATTCTATATTCCATCGTAATCCTTTTGGAAACGTGTATTTGGTTGGAGCAGTTATTATCTCGGTGTTATTAATGCTTGTGGTTATTTATTATCCACCATTGCAACCGATTTTTAGTACGATGCCAGTTCAAGCGAGAGATTGGTTATTAATTGTTGGTCTATCGTCTATTCCAACATTTTTATTAGTGGGCTCTTTATTGACAGGGAAAAAGGAGAAGAAGAAGCGTGTGTTGTATAAGAAAGGGCTAAACTTGAAATAGTCAATGATATGAAAATGTGATATAATTTACGAAAGGTAGTAGAGTTGCATCTCTATTACCTTTTTCATTGAGTTATTTCATGGCGTGGATGTGATAAAAATGATTTCTAGTATGACAGGTTTTGGAAGGTCGAAGGTAGAAAACGAAACTTTTCAAATTACAGTAGAAATGAAGTCAGTGAATCATCGGTTTTTAGAGATGAACATTCGACTTCCGAAACAAATGATGGTTTTTGAGGACAAAATTCGTAAGTTAATTGCAGAACAAGTTCGCCGCGGACGTATTGAAGTGTCTGTTAGCATTACGGGTGAAGGGCTTGTGGAAAGAAAGCTGAGTGTGAATTGGCCACTTCTTGAGCAGTACAAATCCATTATGGAAGACGTGAAAACAAAATTTCAATTACAAGATTCCATTACGCTTCAACAACTCATGGAGATGCCAGAAGTAACGGCAATTGAGGAAATGGAAAATGAAAATGAACAATTTGAACAAAGTTTATATGAAGCTGTTCGCCAAGCTGCTAGTATGTTAAAAACAATGAGAGATGGCGAAGGAGAACGCTTACATAAAGATATAGTATATCGTCTACAAGAGATTCATAATTGTGTAAATGCGATTATTCCGCACGCACCGATTGTGATTCAAAAATATCGTGAGCGATTAGAAAATCGCTTAAAGGAATTACATAATCAGGATTTAGATGAACAACGACTGCTGACAGAAGTAGCGATGTTTGCAGAGCGGTGTGATATTCATGAAGAATTAGTTCGTTTGCAAAGTCACTTGGATCAATTTCAAGAAGCGCTTGAGATTGCAGAGCCTGTTGGAAGAAAAATGGACTTTATCGTACAGGAGATGCATCGTGAAATTAATACAATTGGTTCTAAGGCAAACGACTTAACAATTTCAAAATATGTTGTAGAAATGAAAAATAATCTTGAAAAAATTCGTGAACAGGTACAAAATATTGAGTAGCTGTCAAAAAATATATAAAGTTATACGTGGTGGGGAAATCGGATAGACTTACTAGGAGGCGCAAACTATGGCCATGCGGTTTTTAAATATTGGATATGGAAATATCGTATCTGCTCATCGAATTATTGCAATTGTAAGTCCGGAGTCAGCTCCTATTAAACGAACAGTGCAGGAAGCGCGTGAACATAACGTGTTATTAGATGCTACGTATGGGAGAAAAACAAGGGCGGTTATTGTTATGGATGATGGACATATTGTATTAAGTCCAATTCAACCAGAGACGATTGCACATCGTTTAAATAATAAAGAAGATTTAAGTGAGGAAGGGTAGGTTTTACATATTTATGAGAAGTAGAAGAGGGTTGCTCATCGTTCTTTCAGGACCTTCTGGCGTTGGGAAAGGGACAGTTCGAAAAGAATTGTTCAGCCATGAAGATACAAAATTCCAATACTCTATTTCAGTAACGACACGTAAGCCACGTGAAGGTGAAGTAGATGGTGTGGATTATTTCTTTAAAGAGAGAGAAGAGTTTGAAGAAATGATTCGTAACGAAAAGCTACTTGAGTGGGCAGAGTTCGTTGGGAATTACTATGGAACACCAATCGATTATGTTGAAAAGACATTGCAAGAAGGAAAAGATGTGTTCTTAGAAATTGAAGTACAAGGAGCAATCCAAGTAAAGAAAGCTTTCCCTGAAGGTGTATTTATTTTCTTAGCTCCTCCAAGCTTATCAGAGCTTAAGAATCGCATCGTGGGTCGTGGTACAGAGACTGAGGATGTTATTGAAAATCGTTTAACTGTAGCAAAAGAAGAAATCGAGATGATGGACGCTTATGACTATGTAGTAGAAAATGATAAAGTAGAACTTGCTTGTGATCGCATTAAAGCTATTGTGGTTGGTGAACATTGCCGCCGAGAAAGAGTAGCGAAATATTATAAAGAAATGACGGAGGGTATATAATATGTTAAATCCATCAATTGATTCATTACTAAAAAAAATCGACTCTAAATATACATTAGTAACGGTAGCTGCAAAACGCGCTCGTGAAATGCAAATAGCTAACAACTGTGCAATTGAAAAACCTGTTTCTCATAAATGTGTAGGAAAAGCGTTGGAAGAAATCGATGCAGAAGCATTAAATTATGTACCAAGCGAAGAGAAAGTATCTGATTAAGGCATTCTCTTCGACAAATGAAAACATAGAATTTATACTTTTCTATGTAACGGTAACAACCTATTTACAAGTAGGTTGTTATTTTTTTACGATAGAGCTAAAAAGACATAGCTTTTTGTTTAATGAAATACTGGCACTGACGAACTGGAATGAATACATTCCAGCAGAATAAGTTTGAAAAAGAAAGAGGACGAGTCATATGCTAAAAGAGAAAAAGATACTTCTATGTGTGACAGGGGGCATCGCTGTTTTTAAGGCAGCTGCGTTAACGAGTAAATTAACACAAGCAGGGGCACTTGTAAAAGTAATGATGAGTGAATCGGCGATGAAATTTGTTACACCTCTTACATTTCAAGCGCTTTCTCGCCATGATGTATATACGGATACATTTGATGAAAAAGATTCAGCAGTTATCGCTCATATTGATTTAGCAGATTGGGCAGACATTGTGCTTGTTGCTCCAGCAACAGCAAATTGTATCGGAAAACTAGCAAATGGTATTGCTGATGATATGATTACAACAACATTGTTAGCTACTACAGCTCCAGTCTGGATTGCACCTGCTATGAATGTGCATATGTATGAAAATAAAATTGTTCAAAAGAATATGATGACGTTAAAAGCATTGGGATATACATTTATTGAGCCTGGAGAAGGTTTTTTAGCATGCGGGTATGTTGCGAAAGGTCGATTAGAGGAACCGGAAACAATTATTAATCGGTTACAAGAAGCTTTTTCAGAACATAAACCATTAAAAGGAAAGAAAATTTTAGTAACTGCTGGTCCAACTCGTGAGAAGATTGATCCAGTACGTTTTATGACGAATTTTTCTTCAGGGAAAATGGGGTATGCGCTAGCGGAAGTTGCTGCTCACTTAGGAGCGGATGTAATACTTGTTTCCGGTCCAACTGCAATCACACCACCTGTAAATGTAACAACTGTGCAAGTAGAATCTGCACAAGATATGTTAGAAGCTGTCATGCAACATTATGGATCTATGGATGTCGTTATTAAAACAGCAGCAGTAGCAGATTATCGCCCAAAATTTGTGCATGATCAGAAGATGAAAAAGAAAAGTGGCGATGCAGTTATTGAGTTAGAAAGAACAATTGATATTTTGAAAACTCTCGGGGAGAAAAAGGAGCATCAACTTCTTATCGGTTTTGCTGCTGAAACGACAAATATAGAAGAATATGCAACGAAAAAGTTACGTGAAAAAAATGCGAATATGATTGTAGCAAATGATGTGAAAGCGCAAGGCGCAGGATTTGGTACGGATACAAATATTGTAACAATGTATAGAAAAGATGGAGAAATTATTCGATTGCCTCTTTTAACAAAGAAAGAAGTTGCACATGAAATTTTAATGCAAATTGAAGCAATGTTAGAAGAGGATCGTGTATGAAATTTGCAAGTGTAATTGTTGATGTACCGGCACGGCAAACAGATCGCCCGTTTGATTATATAATCCCTAAGAAATGGGAAGATATTGTACAAACAGGTATGCGTGTAGTCGTTCCGTTTGGTCCAAGGAAATTACAAGGTTTTATTATTGAAATAAAAGATTCAGTTGATGTGGAAAGTAAGAAGTTAAAAGCGTTGTATGAAATACTAGATGTTACCCCAGTTTTAAATGAAGAGTTATTAAAAATTGGATTTTGGCTAACAGATGAAACGCTATGTTATATGATTTCAGCTTTTCAAGTTATGCTTCCAACTGCAATAAAAGCAACTTATAAAAAGCGACTACAGCTCCATAAACCAGAAGAAGTAGCGCCGGAAATTTGTAATTTATTTCAAGGGAAAGAAGCGATAGATTGGGAAGAAGTTGCCGCGCACCCACATATGTATCGCACAGTTCAAAAAGAGATAGTAAATGGAACGATTGAAGTCATCTATAAAGTAAAGGATAAAGTGCAAAAGAAGAAACAAAGAGTGGTTCAACCAGAATTGCCACAGGAACAATTAGAGGCAGCTGCATTTGAGCTGAAAAGTAAAAAGCAACAGGATGTACTTTATTATTTTGTAGAAAATTATCACAGTGTGGCATTAAAAACATTAACGGAAGAGCTGCAAATAACAGATGCACCTGTGAAGTCGCTTGTAAAAAAAGGATTGCTTTTAGAAAAGTATGTTGAAGTATACCGTAACCCATATGACGACGAAGCTTTTGAACAGACAAAGCCATTTCCGCTCACAGATGAACAAAACCAAGTGATTACGCCTATTTTGTCATCTATTGAGGATGGAACATATAATCCGTTTTTACTATATGGTGTTACAGGAAGCGGTAAAACAGAAGTGTATTTGCAATCCATTGCTGCGGTATTAAAAAAAGGTAAGGAAGCCATTGTACTCGTTCCTGAAATTGCATTAACACCACAAATGGTGGACCGTTTTAAAGGACGATTTGGCTCGCAAGTTGCAGTTCTTCATAGTGCTCTTTCTGTTGGGGAAAAATATGATGAATGGCGAAAAATTTTAAGAAAAGAAGTAAAGGTTGTTGTTGGAGCACGCTCTGCTATTTTTGCTCCATTTGAAAACTTAGGAATTATTATTATTGATGAAGAACATGAATCAAGTTATAAACAAGAAGATAATCCGAGATATCATGCTAGGGATGTTGCGATTTGGCGAGGACAATATCATAATTGTCCAATTGTGCTCGGCAGTGCAACACCGACACTGGAATCGTTTGCTAGAGCGAAAAAAGGTGTTTATGAGCTACTAACTATGCAAAAGCGTATGAATGAACAGGCGTTGCCAACAGTAGAAATTGTTGACATGCGTGAGGAACTGCGTGATGGAAATCGATCGATGTTTTCCAAGTTACTTTATGAGAAGATAGCGGACCGGTTAGAAAAGAAAGAACAAATGGTTCTTTTTTTAAATCGAAGAGGCCATTCAACGTTTGTCATGTGTCGTGATTGTGGTTATGTCGTGCAATGTCCACACTGTGATATATCACTCACCTATCATAAAATGAATCATCGTTTAAAATGTCACTATTGTAGTTATGAGGAAAGTATGCCAACTGCTTGTCCTGCTTGTAACAGTTCGTATATTCGTTTCTTTGGGACAGGAACACAAAAGGTAGAAGAAGAAATTACAAAGCTATTTCCAGAGGCAAGGGTTATTCGTATGGATGTTGATACAACGAGTCGCAAAGGAATGCATGAAAAGTTATTAAAAGCCTTTGGTGAAGAGAAAGCTGATATCTTACTTGGAACACAGATGATAGCTAAAGGGCTTGATTTTCCAATGGTTACGCTTGTTGGTGTTTTAACAGCTGATACGATGCTGCATTTACCGGATTTTCGTGCAAGCGAGAAGACGTATCAGTTATTGACACAGGTGAGTGGACGTGCAGGTCGACATGAATTACCAGGAGAAGTAGTGATTCAAACATATACGCCAGAACATTATAGCGTAGAACTGGCAAAGAATCAGCAGTACGATGTATTTTTTGAACAAGAAATGCAAATGAGAAAAATGAGGCAATACCCGCCGTATTACTATGTCGCACTTGTAACCGTTTCACATCCAGAGTTATTAAAAGCAGTTCAAGTAACGGAAAAAATTGTCGGTTATTTACGAACGCATTGCTCACAGCAAACAATGGTGTTAGGACCGGTTGCTTCAGCAATTCCAAGGATAAAAGATAGATATCGATACCAATGCATGATAAAATACAAGCGGGAACCAAACTTAAAGTACGTGCTTAAAATGGTAAATGAACATTATCAGGCAGAAATGCAAAAAGATTTGCAGATCTCAATCGACTTTAATCCAACAATGTTAATGTAGCGGAGGAAAATATGGCAGTTTTAGAAATTGTAAAGCACCCAGATGAAGTGTTAGAAACCCCATGTGAACGGGTAATCAACTTTGATAAAAAGTTAGTGAATTTGTTAAAAGATATGCACGAAACAATGTTAGTTGCAGATGGAGTCGGTCTAGCAGCGCCGCAAGTCGGTGTAAGTTTGCAAGTGGCAGTTGTTGATATTGGTGATGACACTGGAAAAATCGAACTGATTAATCCAGTTATTTTAGAAAAACGTGGTGAACAAGTAGGTCCCGAAGGCTGCTTAAGCTTTCCGGGACTTTATGGTGAAGTGGAGCGTGCAGAGTATATTAAAGTACGTGCGCAAAATCGTCGTGGTAAAATCTTTTTGTTAGAAGCAAATGATTTTTTAGCACGCGCAATCCAACATGAAATCGATCATTTACACGGTGTGTTGTTTACATCAAAAGTGACGAGATATTACGAGGAAAATGAATTAGAAGAGATGTAAAAGGAGCGGTTTTTGAATGATAAAAGTAGTATTCATGGGAACACCGGACTTTTCTGTACCGGTGCTTCGTCGTCTTATTGAAGATGGATATGATGTGATTGGTGTTGTAACGCAGCCAGATCGTCCAGTAGGCAGAAAAAAAGTTATGACACCAACACCTGTTAAGGTGGAAGCGGAAAAACATGGTATCCCAGTATTACAACCGTTAAAAATTCGTGAAAAAGACGAATATGAAAAAGTATTGGCATTAGAGCCCGATTTAATTGTAACAGCTGCGTTTGGACAAATTGTGCCAAATGAAATTTTAGAAGCACCGAAGTACGGATGTATTAATGTCCATGCTTCATTACTGCCAGAGCTTCGCGGTGGTGCACCAATCCATTATTCCATCATGCAAGGAAAAGAAAAAACAGGTATTACAATTATGTATATGGTGGAAAAATTAGATGCTGGTGATATTTTAACGCAAGTAGAAGTGGAAATTGAAGAGCGTGAAACAACTGGTTCATTATTTGATAAATTGAGTGAGGCTGGAGCGCATTTATTATCAAAAACAGTTCCACTTTTAATACAAGGGAAATTAGAACCAATTAAACAAAATGAGGATCAAGTAACATTTGCTTACAATATTAAACGTGAACAAGAAAAGATTGATTGGACGAAAACAGGAGAGGAAGTATATAACCATATTCGTGGTTTAAATCCGTGGCCAGTTGCTTATACGACTTTAGCAGGACAAGTTGTAAAAGTATGGTGGGGCGAAAAAGTTCCTGTAACTATGCAGGCTGAAGCGGGTTCTATTGTAGCGATTGAAGAAGATGGTTTCGTTGTGGCAACAGGGAATGAAACGGGTGTTAAAATTACTGAACTGCAGCCATCTGGTAAAAAACGTATGAGCTGTTCACAATTTTTACGTGGAACAAAACCTGAAATTGGGACGAAGTTAGGAGAAGACGCATGAGACAGAATGTTCGTGAGTTAGCTCTTGATGGTTTAATGCAAGTTGAAAAAAGTGGTGCTTATAGTAACTTACTTTTAAATAACTTGATTGAGAAGAGTCAAATTGATAGAAAAGATGTTGGTTTATTAACAGAAATCGTTTATGGAACGATTCAACGTCGTGATACGCTTGATTATTATTTACAACCATTTTTAAGAAAAAAGGTAGAGGCATGGGTAAAAGTTTTACTACGTCTGTCCCTATATCAAATGGTATATTTAGATCGTGTTCCAGAAAGAGCGGTAATTCATGAAGCGGTTGAAATTGCAAAACGCCGTGGTCATAAAGGGATTGCAGGAATGGTAAATGGAGTACTGCGCTCAATTCAACGTGAAGGTGTGCCGTCTTTAGAAGAAATACAAAATCCGATATCGCGACTTGCTGTTGCAACGAGTCATCCAGAATGGCTTGTAAAAGAGTGGACTGCAGCATATGATTTAGAAACAGCGGAAAAAATGTGTGAAATGAACTTGATTCCACCTGTTTCAGCAGCGCGTGTAAATGTCGATAAGGGAACAGTAGAAGAAGCGATTAGCTTATTAGAAGATGAAGGCGTAGAGGCAAAACGTGGTGATTTATCCGAAGATGCTATCCAACTTGAAAAAGGAAATGTAGCGCATACAGAAGCGTTTCAAAAAGGTTTCCTCTCTATTCAAGATGAAAGCTCAATGCTTGTTGCACGTGCTCTAGAACCAGAAGAAGGAGATATGGTTCTAGATAGCTGCGCAGCACCTGGTGGGAAAACAACACATATTGCAGAACGCTTAAAGGGAACTGGACAGGTGATGTCGCTTGATTTACATCCGCATAAAGTTCGTTTAATTCAGCAACAAGCGAAGCGCCTTGATTTAGAAAATGTTGAAACAAAGGCACTTGATGCCAGAAAAGTTCAAGAGCATTTTGCAAGCGAAAGCTTTGATAAAATATTAGTGGATGCACCGTGTTCTGGGTTTGGTGTAATTAGACGTAAACCTGATATTAAATTAGGGAAAGAGAAAGGCGATAGTGAAAGACTGTCGACAATTCAGCTATCGATACTAGAAAAGGTAGCTCCTCTGTTAAAAGCAGGTGGTCGCCTTGTTTATAGTACGTGCACAATTGAAAAAATAGAAAATGAGCAAGTGATAGAGCGATTTTTACAAGAGCATCCTGAATTTACATGGGATACTACTATGAAAGAACGCATGCCAGAAAAATTACGTCCCTATATAAATGAGGGACAAGTACAAATTTTACCGCATTATTTTGCAACAGATGGCTTTTATATTGCTTGTTTAAGAAAGAAGGTGTAGCATCATGGAAACGACTGTAAAAAAACAAAAGAAAAATTTAGAAACAAAAAAACCATCTATTTACTCTTTACAACTTCATGAAATGCAAGATTGGTTAAAGGAAAAAGGTGAACCGAAATTCCGTGCAGGTCAAATTTTTGATTGGTTATATAAAAAACGTGTAAAAAATTATGAGGATATGACAAACCTTTCCAAAGGATTGCGTGATAAATTGTCGAATTCCTTTGATATTACTACTTTAAATACGCTAGTAAAACAAACATCTTCTGATGGAACCATTAAATTTTTATTCCAATTATATGATGGGTATTCTATTGAGACAGTATTAATGCGACATGAATATGGAAATTCCATTTGTGTAACAACGCAAGTTGGATGTCGTATTGGCTGTACATTTTGTGCATCTACACTAGGTGGTTTAAAACGAAATCTAGAGGCTGGGGAAATTGTAGCACAAGTAGTTGAGGTTCAACGTGCGCTTGATGAGACAGAAGAACGCGTGAGCTCTCTTGTTGTAATGGGTATCGGAGAACCGTTTGATAATTACGATAATTTAATGGCGTTCCTACGCATTGTAAATCATGAAAAAGGAATCCACATTGGTGCGCGTCATATGACGGTTTCAACAAGTGGAATTATCCCGAAAATTTATAAGTTCGCTGAAGAAGATATGCAAATTAACTTTGCGATTTCATTGCATGCTCCAAATACAGAATTACGTTCAAAATTAATGCCAATTAACCGTGCATATAAGCTGCCAGATTTAATGGAAGCTATTAAATACTATGTAAATAGAACGGGGCGTCGTATTACATTTGAATATGGTTTATTTGGAGGAGAAAATGACCAAGTTGAGCACGCTGAAGAACTTGCTCAATTGTTAAAAGGTGTAAAGTGTCATGTGAACTTAATTCCGGTAAACTACGTACCAGAGCGCGATTATGTAAGAACGCCACGTGAGCAAATTTTCTTATTTGAAAAAACGCTAAAAGACCGTGGAGTGAATGTAACGATTCGCCGTGAACAAGGTCATGATATTGATGCTGCCTGCGGTCAGTTGCGTGCAAAGGAGCGCAAAGAAGAGACGAGGTGACAAGATGAAAGCCGTGTTTCTATCGGATAAAGGTAAAGTTCGTCAACATAATGAAGATAGTGCAGGAGTTTTTCATAATTTAGATGGAGATATTTTAGCTGTAGTAGCTGATGGAATGGGAGGTCATCGAGCTGGCGATGTTGCTAGCTCGATGGCCATTCAATTATTCCATGATTATTGGAAGCAAACGTATAGTATGGATACACCAAAAAAGGCGGAAGAATGGTTACATATAAACGTTGAAATGATTAACGAGAGGGTATACGAATACTCGAAGCAACATGTAGAGTGCAATGGTATGGGAACCACTGTTATTGTTGCAATTTGTACGGCAGGGTTTGTAACAATTGGACATATAGGAGATAGTCGTTGTTACATGTTATCAGATGGTGAGATTTCACTTATAACTGAGGATCATTCACTTGTAAATGAACTTGTCAGGTATGGTGAAATTTCAAAAGAAGATGCAGAGTATCATCCAAAAAAGAACGTGCTTTTACGAGCGCTTGGAACAGAAGAAAAAGTTGGATTAGATGTTAAAACATTAGTGTTAGAAGAAAATGATCAATTGCTTCTTTGCTCTGACGGATTATCAAATAAAGTTGCTATGGATGATATGCGAAAAATTTTGCTATTAAACGAACAGCTCGAGACAAAGGGAGAACGTCTTATTCAACTTGCGAATGATCGTGGTGGAGAAGATAATATTACTCTTGTCATTGTTGATTATGTGGATTCGGCAAACGAAAGTAGGTGAATAACAACGTGATGATTGGAAAACGCCTAAACGACCGTTATAAGCTGCTAAAAATGATTGGTGGCGGAGGAATGGCCAATGTATATTTAGCTCATGATGATATACTAGGCCGGGATGTAGCGGTAAAAATACTACGACTCGATTATGCGAATAATGATGAGTTTATTAAACGTTTTCATCGAGAAGCGCAATCTGTTACAACGTTGTCGCATCCAAATATTGTGAATATGTATGATGTTGGGGAAGAAGATGGAATTTATTATCTTGTTATGGAATATGTACCTGGACAAACATTAAAGCAATACATAAATCAGCGTGGGATGTTACCTATAGGGGAAGCCCTTGATATTATGGAGCAGCTAACATCTGCAATGGCACACGCTCATCATTTTGAAATTGTCCATCGAGATATAAAACCACATAACATCTTAATTCGGAATGATGGAATTGTGAAAGTGACCGATTTTGGTATTGCGACAGCTACAAGTGCAACGACGATAACGCATACGAACTCTGTACTCGGTTCTGTTCATTATTTGTCGCCAGAACAAGCGCGCGGAGGCATAGCAAATAAACAATCGGATATTTACTCACTTGGGATTGTTATGTTTGAATTGTTAACAGGTCGTCAACCTTTCTCAGGGGAATCGGCAGTTGCGGTAGCTTTAAAACACTTACAAAATGAGACGCCGTCTCCAAAGCGATGGAATCCGGATATTCCACAAAGTGTAGAAAATATTATTTTAAAAGCAACCGCAAAAGATCCATTTCATCGCTATCAGTCTGCTAATGCGATGAAAAGAGACATTGAAACAGCTTTATATCCAGAACGGATTAATGAGCAACCATTCTATATACCTGAAGATATGGAAGCGACGAAAGCAATTCCAATTATTCAACAAGAACAATTATTTGAAAATGTAAGTGATGAAACAATTGTATTGAATGGAAGTAAGGTAGACGAACAGATAAAAAATGAAGAAGTGAAACCAAACGAGAAAAAAAAGCGAAGTAACAAATTGTTGAAAATTTTAATTACAACATTTTTACTTTTAGCAATCGGTATAACGTTAGCCCTTACTGTGATTCCAGGGTTCTTTATACCGAAAGAAGTGAAAATTCCAGATGTGTCTAGTATGAAATATGAAGCAGCTGTGAATGCACTTGTTGAGAAAGGTTTTGAGGTTGCTGAGCCTAACATTGTTTATACAGATAAAGTAGAAGCAGGAAAGGTGATTAAAACAAATCCAGCAGCGGGAAGAGTTGTAAAGGAAAATACAAAAATCACTATTTATCAATCTGGCGGAAAACAAAAGAATAAGATGAGTAATTTAATTGGGCAAGATTTTGAAACCTTGAAAAAAGAATTAGAAGGGAAGTATAAAATTATTGTCCCATACTATATTGAAAGTGAAAAACCAAAAGGTGAAGTTGTTGAGCAAATTCCAACGGCAGATCAAATGGTTGTTGAAGCTGAGCAAGATGTAAAAGTGTGGATAAGTAAAGGTCCGTACCAAATTCGACCTGTTGATTTTTCTGGGTGGACTGAAAATAGCGTGAATAGCTATTTAAGTGAAAAGAAACTGGTTCCAGATGTGAAAAGAGAATATTCAGATACAGTTGATAAAGGACTGGTAATTTCACAATCACCAAAACCAGGAATACCGCTAAAAGAAGGGGATAAAGTAACGATTACTGTCTCTGATGGTCCGAAACCAAAAGTAACGAAAACAGTAAAAGTGGATAACATCCCGATTCCTTACGAGTCTCCTGTAGTAGGTGAGAAAAAACCGCAAACAATTGAGATATATAAAGAAGATATGCAGCAGAAAATGGATAAACCGATTGAAACACGGACGATAACAGAGTCAACTACTATTTCTTTAGCATTTGTTATCCAAGAAGGAACAAAAGGTCATTATAAAATTGTTCGAGATGGAACGACAATTATTGATAAAGATGTACCATATCCAGCTGAGTAAAGGTGTGTCTCCATATTATGGATTCCACCTTCTTTGTATGGAAAGTGGAATTTGTTGTTCTTGCCTGTTATGCTGTTAACGTAGCGGATGGGAAAAATGGCGAAAATTTACGTTTTGAAATAGAAGAACGGCCATAAAAGTGAAGTGAAAATAAAGGGGAATCTGAACTGGTAGTTAGTTTTATCCCAGTACTCGCTGGCAGTACCTCGTCTCAAAGCATGTAAAAGTCTGTTTGATGAAGGGCTGATAAAAATTTTACTTTATATAGAATAAAGGAGAATTATATGGCAGAAGGAAAAATTGTAAAAGCTTTGAGTGGCTTTTATTATGTGCAGCATGAAGATGGCATTACACAATGTCGCGGTCGTGGTGTGTTCAGAAAAAATAAAATTACACCGCTTGTAGGAGATCAAGTAGTTTTTCAAGCGGATAATCCGAATGAAGGCTATGTTTTAGAGGTTTTTGAGCGGAAGAATGAACTTGTTAGACCGCCAATTGCTAATGTAGATCAAGCAATCCTTGTTTTTTCAGCGGTTGAACCAGATTTTAATCCGGGGTTATTAGATCGATTTCTCGTATTAATTGAACATCATAACATTAAACCGATTATTTGTATTAGCAAAATGGATTTAGTAGATGAAAAAATGCGAGAAACTGTTGAATCTTATGCGAATGATTATCGTGAAATGGGATATGATGTGTTGTTTACTTCTATAAATACATCGGAAAGTATTGATATTCTCAAACCATTTTTAGAAGGTTGTGTCTCAGTTGTTGCAGGACAGTCTGGTGTGGGTAAATCTTCCATGTTAAATGTATTACGCCCAGATTTAGCGTTAAAAACGAATGATATTTCCTCTCATTTAGGACGTGGAAAGCACACGACAAGACATGTGGAATTAATTGCAGTAGGAAGCGGTCTTGTTGCAGATACACCTGGTTTTAGCTCTCTTGATTTTATTGACATAGAAGTAGAAGATCTTACGCATTGTTTTCCAGAGTTGAAAGAAGAAAGCCAATACTGTAAGTTTAGAGGGTGTACACATCTTTCAGAGCCGAAATGTGCGGTAAAAGCTGCAGTTGAAGAAGGAAAGATTACGCAATATCGTTATGAACATTACAAACAATTTGTAGAAGAAATTAGAGAGAGAAAGCCGAGGTATTAATTATGATTAAAATTGCACCATCGATTTTATCAGCAGATTTTTCCAAACTAGGGGAAGAAATTAAAGATGTAGAAAAGGGCGGAGCGGATTATATCCATGTTGATGTAATGGACGGCCATTTTGTTCCAAACATTACAATTGGTCCATTAATTGTAGAAGCGATTCGTCCAATTACATCTTTACCATTAGATGTACATTTAATGATTGAAAATCCGGATAACTATATTCCTACTTTTGCAAAAGCTGGAGCGGATATTATTACTGTTCATGTAGAGGCTTGCCCACATTTACATCGTACAATTCAATTAATTAAATCGCATGGTATTAAAGCTGGGGTTGTATTAAATCCTCACACACCAGTTTCAATGATTGAACACGTATTAGAAGATGTTGATATGGTATTACTTATGACAGTAAATCCAGGGTTTGGTGGACAGAAGTTTATTCATTCTGTATTACCGAAAATTAAACAAGTTGCAGAGATGGTCAAAGAGCGTAATTTACAAGTAGAAATCGAAGTTGATGGTGGTGTAAACACTGAGACTGCAAGACTTTGTGTGGAAGCAGGAGCGAATGTTCTTGTAGCAGGATCGGCAGTTTACAATCAAAAAGACCGCGGTGAAGCAATTCGAATAATTCGTGGATAAGGAATAGATGTAAGAAAACTTTCATGACCTGTAAGAACGGGATAATGTGAAAAAAGGTAATCTACCGAATGGCAGATTGCCTTTTTCTATAGAAGGGAAAGAAAAGATGATTATTCATATTTTAGCTGGAGGACCTAAGGAGTATTGTGCCGATTTCTCTCTTTATGAAAACGAGGAAGTAGTATGGGCTGCGGTTGATCGTGGTGTATATTATTTGTTGCAAAGAGGAATCGCACCTACTGTTGCATTTGGTGACTATGACTCGGTTACAGGTGAAGAATTAGCGTGGATGCAAAAACAGACAGATGAGTTACATATTGTTCCGCGGGAAAAAGATCAAACGGATTTAGAAATTGCAATTCATTGGGCATTGGAGCAAAAGCCGAAATTGATTCGTATTTTTGGTGCTACAGGTGGAAGGCTTGACCATGGATTAGCGAATATTCAAATGCTTTTAAAAGGATTAGAAGCGCATACTGAAATGTATATCGTTGACAATAAAAATGAAATCTCTGTAAAAAAAGTAGGCACATATACAATTGAAGAAAATGAACAATTTCCATACGTATCCTTTGTACCTGTTACGGAAATTGTAAATGGTATTACACTTCGCGGTTTTAAATATCCTCTCACTGATAAAACGATAGAATGGGGATCCACGCTTTGTATTAGTAATGAACTCATTGTGGAAAAAGGTACTTTTTCATTTACTTCTGGCATATTAATGGTGATAAGAAGCACTGATTAAAGAAACACTTTTGCTGCTTGCATCATATAGTAAACAAGTGGAGTAATGGGGGTTAGGAGGGAAACCATGAGATTTTATACAATTAAGTTACCTAAATTTCTTGGTGGAATTGTTCGCGCGGTGTTAAATACCTTTAAAAAGGACTAAAAAAGCACCATTAATGGTGCTTTTTTCATGAGGATAATAAAAAAAGAGCCTATCGGCTCTTTTTTTTATTATTAAACACGTTCGATTTTGCCAGATTTTAATGCTCTAGCAGAAACGTAAACACGTTGAACTTTACCGTCGATGCGTACGCGAACTTTTTGAAGGTTAGCGCCCCATTTACGTTTTGTAGCGTTCATTGCGTGAGAACGAGAGTTACCAGAACGAGCTTTTCTTCCAGTAATAGCACAAACACGAGCCATCTATATTTCCCTCCCTTAACTACCTTACCATACGTAATTTTTTCAATGTTAGTCTTTTATGCGATGCTAAAAACACTACTATAATTTAACACAACTAAAAAGAGAATGCAACAGTGTATAAAAAAGAAATCAAGAAAAATTACTTGACACCAAATGTTAATAAAGAAAAGTAAAAATCAAGAAAAATTACTTGACATATTATAGTAGTACATGTTGTATAATAACAATGGACTATTTTGCTCGTCATAAATATGAGAGCGAAAAGAAAGAACGATGGAATTTTCTTTAAAAAGATTATATGATAGTAATTAAAGTAGTCTAGCTCACTTTCACCATTAATGAAGGGGGAAACGAGATGTCAATTGAAATTAAAACGAAGTACGGTCAAATTGATATTAGTACAGATGTAATTGCAACAATTGCTGGAGGTGCCGCGGTAGATTGCTACGGTATCGTTGGTATGGCTTCAAAGAATCAATTAAAAGATGGATTAACAGACATTTTACGAAAAGAAAACTTCACTAGAGGCGTTATTGTTCGTAAAGACGAAGATGAAGTACATATTGATATGTATATTATTGTGAGCTATGGTACAAAAATTTCAGAGGTAGCACATAACGTCCAAACGAAAGTGAAATATACATTAGATCAAACGGTAGGACTAGCAGTAGATTCTGTAAACATCTACGTACAAGGAGTTAAAGTAATAAACTTGTAATGTGCATTAAGGAGGAAAATCTGTGTCAATTCAAAAAATTGATGGAAAACGTTTATCACAAATGATTATTCAAGGAGCGAATAATTTAACGAACAATGTTCAGCTTGTTGATGCATTGAACGTTTTCCCAGTTCCAGATGGCGATACCGGTACAAATATGAATTTATCAATGACTTCAGGCGCACGTGAAGTAAAATCAAACCCTTCGCAGCATGCTGGTAAAGTCGGTGTAAGCTTAGCAAAGGGATTATTGATGGGCGCGCGCGGTAACTCAGGAGTTATTTTATCTCAATTATTCCGAGGTTTCTCTAAGTCTATTGAGCTAAAAGAAGAGTTAACAACAGTTGATTTTGCAGCAGCTTTAGAAGCTGGTGTAGAAACAGCGTATAAAGCGGTTATGAAACCGATTGAAGGAACGATTTTAACAGTTGCAAGAGAAACGGCTAAATATGCAGTCACAGTTGCGAAAAAACAACGCGACTTTGTTTTGTTTATGGAAGACGTTGTAAAAGAAGCGAATGCATCGTTAAATCGTACGCCAGATTTATTACCTGTATTAAAACAAGTTGGCGTTGTAGATAGCGGTGGTAAAGGTCTTGTTGTTGTATACGAAGGCTTTTTAGCTGACTTAAAAGGAGAGACAATCTCTTCAGATGAAATTGCGCAACCATCTATGAATGAAATGGTACGTGCAGAACATCACCGTAGTGTACAAAGCCAATTGAGTACAGAAGATATTAAATACGGATATTGTACGGAGTTTATGGTGAAATTAGAGCCTGAAAAAGTAAAGGAACATAATTTCTCTGAACAAAAATTCCGTGAAGATATTAGTGTATATGGAGATTCACTACTTGTTGTATCGGACGATGAAATTGTAAAAGTTCATATTCATGCAGAACATCCTGGGGATGCAATGAACTACGGTCAACGTTACGGTAGTTTGATTAAAATTAAAGTAGAAAATATGCGTGAACAGCATACTGCTCTATTAGATGGACCAACACCAATGCATGAAGAAGTGAAAGAACAGAAAGAAAAACAGCCGTATGGTATCGTAACTGTAGCGATGGGATCCGGTATTAAAAACTTATTTGAGAGCATTGGTGCAACTGAGGTTATCGAAGGTGGTCAAACGATGAATCCGAGTACGGAGGACATCGTGAAAGCAATTGAAGACACAAATGCTGAAAAAATCATTATTTTACCGAATAACGGGAATATTGTGATGGCAGCAGAACAAGCTGCTTCTGTTGTTGATCAAGAAGTTATTGTTATTCGCTCAAAGACTGTTCCTCAAGGAATGGCTGCGATGTTGGCATTTAACCCAGCTGGAACATTAGAAGAAAATGAAGAGAATATGAAAGAAGCGCTAACGCATGTGAAAACAGGTCAAATTACGTATGCAGTTCGTGATACGGAAATTGACGGTGTAGAGATTCAAAAAAATGATTTCATGTGTATTGCAGATGGGAAAATCGTATCTACAAATGCTACAAAGGTAGATGCAGGGAAGCAGCTGCTAGAAAGCATGATTGATGAAGATTCTGAGATCGTAACAATTTTGCAAGGTGAAGATGCAACAGATGAAGAGGTTGCAGAATTAGTTGCGTTTGTAGAAGAGAAGTTTGAAGAGGTAGAGGTAGAGGTACACCAAGGAAATCAACCTGTATATTCTTTCATTTTCTCTGTAGAATAAGATAAATTCCTTTTGATAATAAGGGGAAAATTGTTTATTTGCTAATGAGCAAGAATGAATGACGTAAATTGTCTGCAGTTCTTATTCAAAAGGCTAGTATATGGATGAGAAAAGGGCCTTACTGCTATAGTGAGGCTCTTTTCTTTCATATATCTTTTTTCGAATTATACATGATAAAAAATTCACATAGTTTGCTTGTTTAAATAAGTAGACATTTATATAAATACAAATTGAAAAATAGATAGAAAACTTTTTTTTAGACGGTAGAGATGGTCCGATCATGGATAGAGGTGGTTGCCTATTTTAACCCCATGTCATGTGAAAGCAGAGTGAATGTCTCCTTTTGTTTTTGTAGCTGCGACGTATATGTTAGAAAATCAAAATCGTTTTATATAGGTGATCATGTATAAGGCTAGTGTCCTTTAGAATGCCTATGATAGAATAGAAAAGGCAGAAGTGGGCGATTACAAGCTAGGACGACATTAGATGTATGAGTTATATGGAATTGTATATCTATCTAAATTGGTATATAGAATATACTTGAATAAAACTAAGAAAAATGATGTGACGGAGCGTGAAAATCTTGAATGAAGTTGTGCAAATTCCTATTACGGATGTAAAGGGAATCGGGGAAGAGACATCTGAATTATTACATGAGATGGGAATTTATACAGTTTCCCACTTATTAGAGCATTTTCCGTACCGTTATGAAGACTACGCGATGAAAGATCTGGCAGAAGTGAAGCATGAAGAGCGTGTAACAGTGGAAGGGAAGGTACATAGTGCTCCTTTATTACAATACTATGGAAAGAAAAAATCACGTCTTACTGTTCGTGTGCTTGTTGGACGCTATTTAATTACAGCTGTATGTTTTAATAGACCGTACTATAAGCAAAAATTGAAGCTTGATGAAACGGTGACGATTACTGGGAAATGGGATCAGCATCGTCAGACGATTTCTGTTTCTGAGCTTCACTTTGGTCCAGTTGTACGTCAGCAAGAAGTAGAACCTGTGTATTCCGTCAAAGGAAAATTAACAGTAAAGCAAATGCGACGTTTTATTGCACAAGCTATAAAAGAATATGGTAACTCTATAGTTGAAGTGTTACCAGATGGTTTATTAAGCCGTTATAAGTTGCTACCTCGATATGAAGCACTTCGGGCATTGCATTTTCCAGTTGGACAAGAAGATTTAAAGCAAGCGCGTCGACGATTTGTATATGAAGAATTTTTCTTATTCCAGCTCAAAATGCAAACTCTTCGTAAGATAGAAAGAGAAAATTCAAAAGGGACAAAAAAAGATATTTCTATGAAAGAATTAGAAGAGTTCACTGATGCGCTTCCATTCCCGCTCACTGGTGCGCAGCGCCGCGTTGTTTCTGAGGTTATGAAAGATATGCAGTCTCCTTATCGGATGAATCGGTTATTACAAGGAGATGTTGGATCGGGAAAAACGGTCGTAGCTGCGATTGCTCTTTATGCAGCAAAACTTGCCTATTATCAGGGAGCGTTAATGGTTCCTACTGAAATATTGGCAGAACAACACTATCAGTCACTAGCAGAGACATTTTCTCATTTTAATATGAACGTAGAATTATTAACAAGCTCGGTTAAAGGAGCACGTCGTCGTGAAATTTTAGCAAAACTTGAACAGGGCGAGATAGATGTTCTTGTTGGGACGCATGCTTTAATTCAGGATGAGGTCATTTTTCATAGACTTGGACTTGTTATCACTGATGAACAACATCGCTTTGGTGTAGCGCAGCGTCGCGTTTTGCGAGAGAAAGGTGAGAGCCCAGATGTGTTGTTTATGACAGCAACACCTATTCCTCGTACATTGGCAATTACAGCCTTTGGAGAGATGGATGTTTCTATTATTGATGAAATGCCAGCTGGACGTAAAGTGATTGAAACGTATTGGGCAAAACATGACATGTTAGAACGGGTTCTTGGCTTTGTGGAGAAGGAAGTGAAGAAGGGGAGACAAGCTTATGTAATTTGTCCACTTATTGAAGAATCTGAAAAGCTTGATGTGCAGAATGCAATTGATTTACATAGCATGCTAATGCATCATTATCAAGGGAAATTTCAAGTAGGATTAATGCACGGACGCTTATCTTCTCAAGAAAAAGAAGAGGTGATGGAGCAATTTAGTGAAAATACAGTGCAAATTCTTGTTTCAACAACTGTAGTTGAGGTTGGTGTTAACGTGCCGAATGCAACAGTTATGGTAATTTATGATGCGGAACGTTTTGGTTTATCGCAATTGCATCAGCTTCGAGGTCGTGTTGGGCGTGGGAGTGAGCAATCTTACTGTTTGTTAATTGCGGATCCGAAATCGGAAACTGGGAAAGAGCGTATGCGCATTATGACGGAAACAAATGATGGATTTGTATTATCGGAAAAAGATTTAGAGTTACGTGGTCCTGGGGATTTCTTTGGAAGTAAGCAAAGTGGTCTACCAGAGTTTAAGGTAGCTGATATGGTACATGATTATCGAGCATTGGAAACGGCGAGACAAGATGCATCCATACTGGTTGATTCAGAAGCATTTTGGCATAATGAACAGTATGCGCCGCTGCGTGTATATCTTGAAGGAACAGGTGTGTTTCAAGGGGAAAAGCTCGATTGAAAGTGAAATGTGCAAATTTTTTTGTTGCATTCTACTTTTAATGATTATATACTACTGTTAGTACCTAGTCATAAAAATGGATGGTGCGGTATGAAAAAAAGAAGAAGTAAGAAAGAAAGACAAGCATTATTACAACAAACAATAGAAACAAATCCTTTCATCACGGATGAAGAATTAGCAGAGCAATTTCAAGTAAGTATACAAACGGTTCGTCTTGATCGAATGGAATTATCTATTCCAGAGCTAAGAGAGCGAATTAAATATGTAGCAACACGGCAACATGAAGAAGATGTGAAATCTTTACCGTTAGAAGAAGTGGTAGGGGAAATAATTGATATAGAATTAGATAGACATGCAATTTCTATCTTTGAAGTAAAGATGGAGCATGTATTTAAAAGAAATCAAATTGCACGTGGGCATCATTTGTTTGCTCAAGCAAACTCACTAGCTGTTGCAGTTATTGATGAAGAACTAGCTTTAACTGCAAAGTCTACCATTCGATACATTCGTCCTGTAAAATTAGGAGAACGCGTTGTTGCAAAAGCACGCGTTGAGGATGTGGAGAATGATAAAGGACGGACGGTTGTCAAAGTGCGTAGCTTTGTTGGAGAAGAACTTGTTATTACAGGCACTTTTGAAATGTATCGATCTAGTAACTATAGTGAGGAAGGTAACAATTTATGAAAATCGTAATAGATGCAATGGGTGGCGATCACGCTCCAAAAGCAGTTGTATTAGGAGCAATGAAAGCTATTAAGGAATATTCAGATTTACATATAACATTAGTAGGAAAAGAAGAGGGAATTCGTCAATATTTAACAAATGAAGAACGTATTACAATCCTTCATACAGACGAAATGATTGAAGCAACAGACGAGCCGGTAAGAGCTGTTCGCCGTAAAAAGCAAGCTTCAATGGTGCTCGCAGCACAGCAAGTAAAAGATGGTATAGCAGATGCTTGTATATCAGCGGGTAGTACAGGAGCTTTGATGGCGGCTGGATTATTTGTTGTAGGTCGAATGGAAGGGATTGAACGACCAGCTTTATCCCCTACAATGCCAACTGTGGATGGCGAAGGTTTTGTGATGCTAGATGTTGGAGCAAATGTTGATGCAAAACCGATCCATTTATATCAATACGCGGTTATGGGGTCTGTTTACGCTGAGAAGGTAAGAGGGATTCAAAATCCACGCGTCGGACTTTTAAATGTTGGTACGGAAGATGGGAAAGGAAATGATCTTTCAAAACAAGTATTTTCCATGCTAAAAGATGCACCAATTAATTTTGTAGGAAACGTTGAATCAAGGGATTTATTACAAGGTGTAGCCGATGTAGTTGTATGTGATGGTTTTACTGGTAATGTTGCATTAAAATCATTAGAAGGAACTGCACTTGCATTATTTTCTATGTTAAAAGAACAATTAATGAGTTCGTTCACAAGTAAATTAGCGGCAGCGGTATTAAAACCGAAGCTGATGGTATTAAAAGATAAAATGGATTATTCGGAGTATGGCGGAGCGGCTTTATTTGGATTAAAAGCGCCTGTCATTAAGGCTCATGGATCTTCTAATGATCAATCGATTTTTAGTGCGATTCGTCAAACGAGAGAAATGGTAGCGAAAGAAGTAATTCCTACAATTTCAAGTGTAATGGAGAAAGAGCCGCTTCAATAAGAGGAGGATTTGAAATGGGAAAACTGGCATTTCTTTTTCCGGGCCAAGGTTCACAGGCAGTTGGAATGGGACAGCAATTAGCAGGGAATAATAAAGAGGTTGCAAGAATATTTCAAAAAGCAGATGAAGTTTTACAAGAGTCTCTTTCATCGTTGATTTTTGAAGGACCTCAGGAAAAGTTAACATTAACGACAAATGCGCAGCCAGCACTATTGACGACAAGTATTGCAATCTTAACAGCTTTGAAACAATATGATATTACGCCCGATTATGTTGCAGGACATAGTTTAGGTGAGTATAGCGCACTTGTGGCAGCGGGAGCATTAACATTTGAAGATGCTGTTTACGCTGTGAGAAAACGTGGCGAATATATGGAAGAAGCTGTGCCGAGTGGAGAAGGTGCAATGGCTGCTATTTTAGGAGCAGACCCAGATGTTCTGAAACAAGTTACAGAAGAAGTGACGAGTGAAGGTCATGCTGTGCAAATTGCTAATATGAATAGCACGAAGCAAATTGTTATTTCTGGAACGAAACGAGGAGTAGAACTCGCTTCTCAAAAAGTGAAGGAAAATGGTGCGAAACGAGCAATCCCACTTCGTGTGAGTGGTCCATTCCACTCTTCATTAATGAAGCCGGCAGCTGAGAAGTTTCAAAGTGTTCTAAACGAAATTACAATTCAAGATGCGAACATTCCAGTTGTTGCGAACGTTACGGCAAATTGCGTAAGTCGTAGTGAAGATATTCAAGAAAAGCTAATTGAACAGCTCTATTCACCTGTGTTATGGTACCCATCTATTGAACAAATGGTAGAACAAGGGGTAGATACATTTATTGAAATCGGTCCTGGGAAAGTTCTTGCTGGTCTTATGAAATCAATTGCTCCATCTGCGAAGGTATATGCGATATATGATGAAGAGACATTGAAAGATACCATTTCAAGTTTGAGAGGAGAAAGCGGATGTTAAAAGGGAAAGTAGCGTTAGTAACAGGTGCATCACGCGGGATTGGTCGTGCAATTGCAATTGATTTAGCAAAGCAAGGAGCATCGGTTGTAGTAAACTATGCTGGTAATGAGCAGAAAGCAAACGAAGTAGTTGATGAAATAAAAAAACTTGGTTCAGAAGCAATCGCAGTAAGAGCGGATGTTGCTAATACTGAAGAAGTTACAAGCCTGGTAAAGCAAACTGTAGATACATTTGGACAAGTTGATATTCTTGTGAATAATGCCGGAGTAACAAGAGACAATTTATTAATGCGTATGAAAGAAGAAGAATGGGATACAGTTATTGATACAAACTTAAAAGGTGTATTCTTATGTACAAAAGCAGTATCTCGTTATATGATGCGTCAGCGCCATGGTCGCATTATCAATATCGCTTCTGTTGTCGGTGTTACAGGAAATCCTGGTCAAGCGAATTACGTTGCAGCAAAAGCGGGAGTAATTGGATTGACTAAGACTTCTGCGAAAGAATTAGCTAGTCGCAATATAACAGTTAATGCAATTGCTCCAGGGTTTATCGCTACTGATATGACAGATATATTAGGCGAAAACGTAAAAGAGGAAATGCTAAAATTAATACCTGCTGCTAAGTTTGGAGAAGCGCAAGATATTGCGAATGCTGTTACATTTTTTGCTGCTGATCACAGCAAATATATTACAGGACAAACACTACATGTTGATGGCGGTATGGTAATGTAATAAAAGAAAAGATTTCACCTAGTTTTTTTGTGAAATATTTAATATAATATTTGAGGGGAGGTGAATGAATTATGGCAGATGTTTTAGAGCGTGTAACGAAAATCATCGTGGATCGTTTAGGAGTAGAAGAAACAGAAGTAGTACCAGCTGCAAGCTTTAAAGAAGATTTAGGTGCAGACTCCCTAGATGTAGTTGAACTTGTAATGCAATTAGAAGATGAGTTTGAAATGGAAATTTCTGATGAAGATGCAGAGAAAATTGCTACTGTTGGCGATGCTGTGACTTACATAGAGAGTCATCTATAATGTTTGAGCGAAGTCCCGTTTTATAGCGGGGCTTTCTCGGCTTATATCTGGAGGGACCTATGCCGTACCGAAAATATAGAGAAAAGAAATACGAAACAAAATATCGTGAAGCTTTTAAAACGTTCCAACAAAAAATAGGTATTACGTTTACAGACGAAAAATTATTGATTCAAGCATTTACGCATTCATCGTATGTGAATGAGCATCGAAAAAAGCCACATGAAGACAATGAACGTCTTGAATTTCTCGGAGATGCTGTATTAGAACTAACTGTATCACAGTATTTGTTTCAAAAATATCCGACAATGAGCGAAGGAGAATTAACAAAGTTGCGTGCAGCTGTTGTGTGTGAACCATCTCTTGTCCGTTTTGCGAATGAAATGTCATTTGGTAATCTCGTTCTATTAGGAAAAGGTGAAGAAATGACAGGCGGACGTGAACGACCAGCTTTATTAGCGGATGTCTTTGAAGCGTTTATTGGTGCCCTTTACCTTGATCAAGGATTGGATACAGTTTGGGAATTCTTAAAAGAAATTGTATATCCGAAAATTAATGAAGGTGCTTTTTCTCATGTGATGGATTATAAGAGTCAATTACAAGAATTAATTCAACGTGATGGTAGCGGTAATATTGAGTACCAAATTTTGCAAGAAAAAGGACCTGCTCACAATCGAGAATTTGTGTCACGTGTGACATTAAATGGCGTAGCTCTTGGTCTTGGTAGCGGCAAGTCGAAAAAAGAAGCAGAACAACAAGCTGCTGCAGAGGCGTTGAAAACGTTAAAAGAACAATCATAAGGAATCCCCCTTTAAATGAGGGGGATTCCTTGTGCATAGAATAAAACTTTATATTTATTTCGATATAAAAAATAAATATGAATCCGTACAGTAGCTTGGTTTTACAGACATAAACCATGGAAACGGAGAATAGGGGGAAGGCCTTTCGTGTTTTTAAAGAGATTAGAAATAGTAGGATTTAAATCCTTTGCGGAGCGTGTATCTGTTGATTTCGTCCCAGGTGTAACCTCTGTAGTTGGTCCCAATGGAAGCGGAAAGAGTAATATTACAGATGCAATTCGCTGGGTGCTTGGTGAACAATCTGCAAAATCATTACGCGGTGCAAAAATGGAGGATATTATTTTTGCGGGAAGCGATACACGAAAAGCAGTTAATGTTGCAGAGGTAACATTAACATTAAATAATGAAGATCAGCGTTTACCAATTGAGTATAATGAGGTGAGTGTTACACGTCGTGTTACTCGCTCGGGAGATAGTGATTTTTTTATTAACAAGCAATCTTGTCGACTAAAAGATATTGTTGATTTATTTATGGATTCTGGTATGGGACGAGAAGCTTTCTCGATTATTAGCCAAGGGAAAGTAGAAGAAATTTTGAGCAGTAAATCTGAAGAACGTCGTGGTGTGTTTGAAGAAGCGGCAGGCGTATTAAAATATAAGCTTCGTAAAAAGAAAGCTGAAGGGAAATTAGGAGAAACACAAGAAAATTTAAATCGTGTGCAAGATATTATTCACGAATTAAGTAGTCAAGTAGAACCGCTTGAACGACAAGCTTCTATTGCGAAAGATTATCTTGAGAAAAAAGAAGAATTAGAAAAAGTTGAAGCCGCTCTTATTGTATATGAGATTGAAGAATTACATGAAAAATGGGAAGCGCTTAGAAAGCAGTTTGGACATAATAAAGATGAAGAAGTAAAAATGTCAACGCATTTACAAAAAAGTGAAACAGAGCTCGAGGAATTGCGCGGACAATTGCAAGCGATTGATGAATCTGTAGATTCCTTGCAAGAAGTTCTCCTTCTTTCTAGTAAAGAGTTAGAAAAATTAGAAGGTCAACGTGAATTATTAAAGGAACGAAAGCAAAATGCAACAACGCATTGCGCGCAGCTTGAGCAATTAATTATTGAGTTGACAGAGAAAGCTAAGATTTACGATGGAGAAATAGAAACAAGTACAGAAGAACTTATGAAATTTGCGAATCAGGTAAAAGAGTTAGAACAGAAGCTACATGAAAATGAGAAACTTCTTTCTACATATGTGGAAGACCTGGAAGAGCAAATTGAACATTTAAAAGGTGATTATATTGAATTGTTAAATCAACAAGCAAGTAACCGTAATGAACTATCTATGCTTGAGGAACAATTCAAACAACAAAATTCTAAAAATCAACGCCTTGATGAAGAAAATGAAAAGTATGTACAAATGCGCCTGCAAATTACAGCTAAAAAGGCAAAACTTGTAGAGGGTTATGAACAAGTAAAAGAGAAAGTTACAAGTGTTATTACAAATATACAAAAAACAGAATCGGCACTTGGAAAATGTAAGGCGCAATATAGTGAAAATGAAACAAAATTGTATCAAGCATATCAATTTGTTCAACAAGCTCGTTCTCGAAAAGAAATGCTAGAAGAGATGCAAGAAGATTACTCTGGATTCTATCAGGGAGTGCGTGAAGTATTAAAAGCTCGTGAAAACAAGCTTCAAGGTATTGAAGGTGCGGTAGCTGAACTACTTACGGTACCGAAAGAATATGAAGTTGCTATGGAGATTGCACTGGGCGCAGCGATGCAACACGTTGTTGTTCAAACGGAAGAGCATGCCCGCAAGGCAATTGCCTTTTTGAAGCAAAATCGCCATGGGCGTGCAACGTTTTTACCGCAGGCAGTTGTTAAAGGAAGATCGTTATCAATTGAACAACTACGCATGGTAAAGCAACATCAAGCGTTTGTAGGTGTGGCAGCGGAACTCGTGCATTACGATAATAGATATGAAAACATAATTTCAAATTTATTAGGAACAGTCATTGTTGCTAAAGATTTAAGAGGTGCGAATGAACTAGCAAAGCAATTGCAATATCGTTACCGTATTGTAACGGTTGAAGGTGATGTTGTGAATCCAGGCGGTTCTATGACTGGTGGAGCTGTGAAGCAAGCTAAATCATCCTTATTAGGACGCCAGCGAGAATTAGAAGAGTGGAGCAAGAAACTTGCTGAAATGGAAGAAAAAACTTCTAAGTTAGAAAACTTCGTTAAAGCGTTAAAACAAGAAATTCAAGAAAAAGAAGTTAAGATAAAAGAATTACGTCACGATGCGGAACAAGAGCGTGTCGTTGAACAAAAATTAAAAGAAGAAATTAATCAACTAGAGCTAGAAGAGCATCGCATTAATGACCGTTTATCCATCTATGATTTAGAAATAGAAGGATTTTTACAAGATCAAGTGAAAATGCAAGGGCGAAAACAAGAGTTGGATGGAATTTTAGCAGAGCTTCAAAAAGATATCACAGAGCTTGATGAAAGAATTATTGCTTTAACCAAGCAAAAAAGTGAGCAGCATTCTTCAAGAGAAAAAGTTCAGACAGAGATGACGGAGCTAAAAGTACAAGCGGCAGAACAGCAGCAACGTTTGTCTAATCAAAAAGAGAAAGTAGCTCGTTTAACGAAAGAACAAGAAGAAACAGAGCGAACATTGGTAAAAACAAAAGAAGATTTAGCGTTCTTAAAGCAAGAAATGACATCCAATTCAAGCGGTGAAGAGCAAATTACGAATATGATTGAAAAGAAAGCACACGATCGAAATCAAACATCGGAATTAATTAGTTCTCGTCGTGAGCAACGTCTGACTCTTCAAGAACGGGTAGAACATATAGAGCGTGAAGTAAAAGAGACGAAAGGACGACATAAATATGTTCTTGAGGTCTTAAAAGATCAAGAAGTGAAAATCAATCGTCTCGATGTTGAATTAGAAAATAGATTGCAACATTTACGCGAAACGTATACGATTTCATTTGAAGCAGCAAAACTGAAATATACAATGACGATGCCTGCAGAGGATGCGCGTAAAAAGGTGAAATTAATTAAAGTATCTATTGAGGAACTCGGAACCGTAAACTTAGGGGCGATTGAGGAGTACGAACGTGTAGCGGAACGACATGAGTTCTTGTTAGAACAGCGAGACGATTTAGAGGAAGCAAAAGCGACATTGCACCAAGTTATTATGGAAATGGATGAGGAAATGAAAAAACGTTTCTCTACTACATTCCAAGCAATTCGTATGGAATTTCAATCCGTTTTCTGTGAGTTGTTCGGCGGGGGAAGAGCAGACTTAGTGATGACAAATCCGGAAGATTTATTAAATACGGGCATTGATATTGTTGCGCAGCCACCAGGTAAGAAACTACAAAATCTAGGTTTGCTTTCAGGTGGAGAACGTGCTTTAACCGCAATTGCACTGCTATTTGGTATTTTAAAAGTGCGACCTGTTCCGTTCTGTGTACTAGATGAGGTTGAAGCGGCGCTTGATGAAGCAAATGTAGCTCGTTTTGCGCAGTATTTGAAAAAGTTTAGTGATGAAACGCAGTTTATTGTTATTACACATCGAAAAGGTACGATGGAAGAATCGGATGTACTGTACGGGGTGACAATGCAAGAATCAGGTGTTTCTAAGCTTGTTTCCGTTCGTTTAGGTGACGGGGAAGAAGAACTTGTTACAAGTGAATAGGAAGGATGAGAAGAATGAGTTTCTTTAAAAAATTAAAAGAAAAGATTTCAAAGCAAACAGATACTGTAACTGAAAAATTTAAGCAAGGATTAGAAAAAACAAGAAATTCATTTGCGGATAAAGTAAATGATCTAGTATATCGTTATCGTAAAGTTGATGAGGATTTCTTTGAAGAATTAGAAGAGATTTTAATTGGTGCAGATGTTGGTATTACAACTGTAATGGAGCTTATCGATCAGCTGAAGGAAGAAGTACAACGTCGTAATATTCAAGATCCAAAAGAAGTACAAGCTGTTATTTCTGAAAAATTAGTAGGGATTTACAAAGGTGATAAGGACTTCAGTAATGAACTGAATATGCAACAAGATCAATTAACGGTTATTTTATTTGTTGGTGTTAATGGTGTTGGGAAAACGACAACAATTGGTAAAATGGCTCATAAGTTTAAATCAGAAGGCAAGTCTGTCCTATTAGCAGCAGGAGATACGTTCCGTGCAGGAGCGATTGAACAGCTAGAAGTATGGGGAGAGCGTGTTGGTGTGGAAGTAATTAAACAAGGATCTGGTTCTGATCCAGCAGCTGTTATGTATGATGCAGTTCAAGCTGCAAAAGCGCGTAAAGCAGATGTCTTGCTATGTGATACAGCAGGACGCCTGCAAAATAAAGTGAACTTAATGAAAGAGTTAGAAAAAGTAAAACGTGTCATTGAGCGTGAAATTCCAGGTGCTCCTCATGAAGTGTTGCTTGTCATTGATGCAACGACTGGACAAAATGGTTTAAGTCAAGCAAAAACATTCCGTGAAGCAACAAATGTTACAGGTATTGTTTTAACAAAATTAGACGGAACGGCTAAAGGTGGTATTGTATTAGCAATTCGTAATGAGATGGACGTACCAGTGAAATTTGTTGGGCTTGGAGAACAAATGGACGACTTACAACAATTTGATCCAGAACAATATGTGTATGGTTTATTTGCAAATTTAGTAGAAAAAGAAGAAATATAAAGTGGAAGAAGCGGTGTTATCGCTTCTTTTTTATAAAAAATATAGGATGTTAAGAAAAAAACTTGACACTCTTTTAGACTCCATGTAAACTAATCCATGTAAAGGGAAATCACTTAACAAAGGATGATCCAACATGCTCGAAAAAACAACGAGAATGAATTATTTGTTTGATTTTTACCAATCGTTGTTAACGCAAAAACAAAGAAGTTATATGTCGCTTTATTATTTAGATGATTTATCTCTTGGTGAAATTGCGGAAGAATTTGATGTGAGTCGCCAAGCAGTGTATGATAACATTAAACGGACTGAAGCGATGCTTGAAGAATATGAAGAAAAATTAGTATTACTTCAAAAGTTTCAAGAGCGAAAGCGACTTGTTGCAAAGCTAAAACAGCTAATCGGCGAAGAAGAGCATGTGAATGAAGAAATGAAACAAGTTGTTGAAGCTATCGAAAAATTAGATTAGGAGGGCGGCAATATGGCATTTGAGGGATTAGCCGACCGACTTCAACAGACGATGCAAAAAATCCGCGGCAAAGGAAAAGTTTCCGAAGCCGATGTAAAAGAAATGATGAGAGAAGTTCGTCTAGCTCTTTTAGAAGCGGATGTTAACTTTAAAGTAGTAAAAGATTTTGTAAAGCGTGTGTCTGAGCGTGCTGTCGGACAAGATGTGATGAAGAGTTTGACACCTGGACAACAAGTAATTAAAGTTGTACAGGAAGAACTGACAGAACTTATGGGTGGAGAGCAAAGTAAAATTGCTGTCGCTAATAAGCCTCCAACTGTTATTATGATGGTTGGACTTCAAGGAGCAGGTAAAACAACAACGACAGGTAAACTTGCGAATTTGCTTCGTAAAAAGCATAATCGTAAACCAATGCTTGTTGCAGCTGATATTTACCGTCCAGCAGCGATTAAACAGCTTGAAACACTAGGAAAGCAATTGGATATGCCTGTATTCTCATTAGGAGATCAAGTAAGTCCTGTTGAAATTGCAAAACAAGCGATTGCAAAAGCAAAAGAAGATCATCATGATTATGTTTTAATCGATACAGCAGGTCGTCTGCATATTGATGAAGAACTAATGGATGAATTAGCGAAAGTAAAAGAAGTTGCTAAGCCGGATGAAATTTTCCTGGTTGTCGATGCGATGACAGGACAAGATGCGGTCAATGTTGCACAAAGCTTCCATGAACAGTTAGGTTTAACAGGTGTTGTATTAACAAAATTAGATGGTGATACGCGCGGTGGTGCAGCATTATCTATTAAAGCAGTAACAAACACACCAATTAAATTTGCTGGTATGGGCGAAAAGTTAGATGCACTTGAAGCATTCCATCCTGAACGTATGGCATCTCGTATTTTAGGGATGGGTGACGTTCTAACATTAATTGAAAAGGCGCAAGCCACAGTTGATGAAGAAAAAGCAAAAGAACTTGAGCAAAAAATGCGTACGCTTTCGTTTACACTTGATGATTTCCTTGAGCAACTTGGACAAGTGCGTCAACTTGGACCGCTTGATGAATTGCTAGGGATGCTTCCAGGTGCAAATAAAATCAAAGGGCTGAAAAATGCACAAGTTGATGAAAAGCAAATTGGGCATATTGAAGCTATTATCCGTTCTATGACAAAAGTAGAACGCGAACAACCGGAAATAATCAATGCTAGTCGTAAAAAACGCATTGCCAAAGGTAGCGGTACAACCGTACAAGAAATCAATCGTCTATTGAAACAGTTTGAAGATATGAAAAAAATGATGAAGACGATGACAGGCATGCAAAAAGGTAAGAAAAAAGGACTAGGTGGATTGAAGTTTCCATTTATGTAAGGAAAAAAAGATGGCTCTGTTAAGAAAAAATACTTTACAAAGCAATAGTCTTTTTGCTAATATAATTATCTGTGTGAAATAAATTCGGAGGTGCTTTATAAATGGCAGTTAAAATTCGTTTAAAACGTATGGGAGCTAAAAAGACTCCTTTCTATCGTGTAGTTGTTGCAGATTCTCGTTCTCCTCGTGACGGACGTTTCATCGAGGAAATCGGTACTTACAATCCAGTTGCTCAACCAGCTGAAGTGAAAATCAACGAAGAAGCAGCATTAAAATGGTTAGGAAACGGTGCGAAACCATCTGATACAGTTCGTAATCTTTTCTCTAGCCAAGGCATTATGGAGAAATTCCACTTATCTAAACAAGGTAAGTAATTGAGGTAATGGCTATGAAAGGGTTAATCGTAACGATCGTCAAGCCTCTTGTAGATCATCCTGAAGATGTAAAGGTTACACAGGAACTTTGCAACGGAGAGATAAAATATCGATTAACCGTACATCCTAAGGATGTTGGAAAAGTCATTGGAAAGCAAGGGCGAGTTGCGAAAGCAATTCGAATGCTCTTGTATTCAGTGGGACATCATAATCATGAAAAAGTTACACTGGAAATTCAATAAATATGAAAAGGGCGAGGATCTATTCCTCTCCCTTTTTTAACATTTTAAGAGAAGTTGCATGTTCTACATATGGAATGGAGATGCTTAAATTATATAGAAAACAGGGGTGACATGCTGTTTATGACAAAATGGTTTAACGTAGGAAAAATTGTAAATACTCATGGTGTTAGAGGAGAAATTCGTGTCATTTCTCGTACTGATTTTCCAGAAGAACGATATCAGGTAGGGAATACACTATACATATGGAGCGATAAAGGAGCGGAACCGCTTCCGGTAAAAATCACTTCTCATCGTCAACATAAAACATTTGATTTATTGACATTTGAAGGATATAACAACGTGGATGAAGTAGAGAAATTTAAAGGGTCTCTATTAAAAGTACCAGAAGATCAATTAGGTGAACTTGCTGAAGGTGAGTATTATTACCATGAAATTATTGGTTGTAAAGTTGTAACAGAGGATGGAGAGGCGTTAGGGACGATAAAAGAAATTCTATCTCCTGGTGCAAATGATGTATGGGTAATTAAACGTCCAAAAGGACAAGATCTTTTAATTCCATATATTGATGATGTTGTACTGCAAGTTAACATCGAAAATAAACTAGTAACCATTCATGTGATGGAAGGATTGCTATAATGAAAATTGATATTTTAACATTATTTCCAGATATGTTCACTGGTGTATTTGGATCTTCAATTTTAAAAAAAGCGCAAGAAAAAGAAGCAGTTAAGCTGAGGGTTGTAAATTTCCGTGACTATACAACAAGTAAGCATAACAGTGTGGATGATTATCCGTACGGCGGAGGTGCAGGTATGGTTTTAACTCCGCAACCCATTTTTGATGCTGTAGAAGAATTAACGAAAGAAACAGAATGTAAACCAAGAGTTGTATTAATGTGCCCGCAAGGAGAACGATTTACCCAGAAAAAGGCAGAAGAGCTTGCTGGGGAAGAACATGTTATTTTTGTGTGTGGTCATTATGAAGGATATGATGAACGGATTCGCGAACATCTTGTAACAGATGAGATTTCTATTGGTGATTATGTGTTAACGGGTGGAGAATTAGCATCTATGGTTATTACGGATAGTGTTGTGCGTCTTTTGCCAGGAGTGCTTGGAAATCAAAACTCACAAGTGGAAGATTCTTTTAGTACGGGCTTATTGGAACATCCACATTATACACGTCCAGGCGATTTTCGTGGTATGAAGGTACCGGATGTACTCATGTCAGGAAATCATAAGAATATTGAAGAATGGCGTCATAAGGAATCATTGCGCCGCACATATACGCGTAGACCGGATTTACTTGAAGAACGTGAGTTGTCAAAGCAAGAAGAAAAATGGCTTGAGCAGATTAAAGAAGAACAATAACAGCTGCATATATTTTCTATTGCAACAGGCCTAGCAATGTGCTATTATAACATTTGTGCTACTGAAAGCAGTAGCCGTATTAACGATGTTCCGCTGTAATTTATTAATGACTTTATAAGAGCATCTGTTTAAAGGAGAGAATTGAATATGCAACAATTAATCGCAGAAATTACAAAAGGCCAATTAAAAACTGACCTACCTTCATTCCGTCCTGGTGACACTTTACGTGTACACGTAAAAGTAGTTGAGGGTACTCGTGAGAGAATTCAGCTTTTTGAAGGTGTTGTAATTAAACGTCGTGGTGGCGGAATTAGTGAAACGTTCACAGTTCGTAAGATTTCTTACGGTGTAGGTGTTGAACGTACATTCCCAATTCACACACCAAGAATCGCGAAAATCGAAGTACTTCGCCGTGGTAAAGTACGTCGTGCTAAGTTATACTACTTACGTAACCTTCGCGGTAAAGCAGCACGTATTAAAGAAATTCGATAAGACATGTATGGGAGCTTGTAAATGCACAAGCTCCCTTTTTCCAATCTATATGAAATTTTGATATAATACGGACAGCTTACAAAATTGTGGAGGGGAAATGCATGAAGAAAGAGAAGAGTTCCCTTTGGGAATGGATAAAAGCAATTTTGATTGCTGTTGTGTTGGCTGGTGTCATTAGGCAGTTTTTCTTTGCGCCGATTCTTGTAGATGGCGTATCAATGTCACCGACGCTACATGACCGTGATCGAATGATTGTTAATAAAATCGGCTATCACATTGGAGAACCGAAGCATTTTGATATCATTGTATTCCGAGCGACAGAGGAAAAAGATTATATTAAACGTGTTATCGGCTTACCAGGCGATGAGATTGAGTATCGTAATGATAAACTCTATATTAACGGAAAACCTTATGAGGAACCGTATTTAGACAAGCAGAAAAAACAACTTACTGATGGACCACTTACATATGATTTCAAACTTGAAGAAATCACAGGTAAAAAAACAGTTCCAAAAGGTCAATTATTTGTACTAGGTGACAATCGTCGTTTTAGTAAAGATAGTCGTACCATTGGAACGATTTCGATGGACCAAGTAATTGGGAAAGCGAATACGTTATATTGGCCATTAAAAGATGCACGTATTGTGAAATAAATGAGAAAAAGAAGGTGGCAACATGGCAATCCAATGGTTTCCAGGGCATATGGCAAAAGCGAGGCGCCAAGTAACAGAGAAGTTAAAGTTAATCGATGTTGTAATTGAACTTGTAGATGCTCGTTTACCTTTATCTTCCCGAAATCCGATGATTGATGAAATTATTACACATAAACCAAGATTGGTTGTTTTAAATAAAGCTGATATGGCAGATGATCGTTTAACTAAGCAATGGATTGTTTACTTTGAAGAGAGAGGTCATAAAGCAATTTCAATTAATGCACAAGCTGGACAAGGTATGAAAGAAATTACGGCAGCATGTAAAGTACTTGTAAAAGAAAAGTTTGATAAAATGATTGCGAAAGGGATTAAACCAAGAGCAATTCGCGCATTAATCGTTGGGATTCCGAACGTTGGAAAATCTACGTTAATTAATAAATTAGCCAAGAAAAACATCGCGAAAACAGGCGATCGCCCAGGTGTTACAACAGCTCAACAATGGATTAAAGTGGGTAAAGAGATGGAACTGTTAGACACGCCAGGTATTTTATGGCCAAAATTTGAAGATGAGTTAGTAGGACTTCGCCTTGCAACGACTGGTGCAATTAAAGACTCTATTTTAAACTTGCAGGATGTAGCGGTTTATGCACTTCGCTTTATGGAAAAATATTACCCAGAACGTTTGCAAGAGCGTTATAAATTAAATGTAATTCCAGAAGATATTGTAGAATTATTTGATGCAATCGGAAAGAACAGAGGCTGTTTAATGGGCGGTGGCCTTGTTGATTATGATAAAACATCAGAACTTGTTCTGCGAGAACTTCGGGGTGGTAAACTCGGAAAAATGACATTTGAAACACCAGATGAATTTGTAGAAGAGGTATAAGACGTGCGTTTGTGCGTCTTTTCTTTTTGGTTATGTTTAAAAGGAGTGTACACTAATGCAAAAAATTACGATACAAGAAGTGGAAAGTATACTACAAGAGATTACGAATGAAGAAGATGAACGTTTTCAAATGTTGACGCAAGATGAACGAAAAGGTGTTCAAAAATTAATTGTGAAATGGCATAAACAAAAAGAACTGGTACAAAAAGAAAGAGAGCAATTTTTAGAGATGTCTAAATATGAACAAGCATTGCGTGAACGGGGGCTCTCCTATATTGCGGGGATTGATGAAGTAGGGAGGGGACCACTAGCTGGGCCTGTTGTTACGGCTGCTGTCGTTCTTCCGGAGGATTTCTATGTGCCAGGGTTAAATGACTCTAAAAAGCTAAGTGAAGCGAAACGTGAGCGTTTCTATAATGAAATTAGAGAAAAGGCAATAGCGATTGGTGTTGGAATTGTATCACCTCAGGTTATTGATGAGATAAATATTTATCAAGCAACAAAACGAGCAATGTTAGATGCGATTGCGAATTTATCATGTACACCAGATCATTTATTAATTGATGCAATGAAACTTCCTACTCAAATTCCACAAACGTCTATTATTAAAGGAGATGCCAAAAGTATTTCTATCTCGGCTGCTTCCATAATTGCGAAAGTCACACGTGATCGTATGATGAAGGAGCTAGGTAAGGAACATCCTGAATATGGTTTTGAACAGCATATGGGGTATGGAACGAAACAACACTTACAAGCGATTGAAACATATGGTGTATTAGAAGAACACCGAAAAACATTTGCCCCGATTAAAGATATGATTGAAAAATAAACTGTGAATTCACAGTTTATTTTTTTATTTTCGCATATTAACATTACTATTTTCAAAAAAGAATAAAGCGATTTCAGTTTTCTGACACTTTATTGTAGACAGCGTGGCAATCATTTTATACAATGGCAATGTAGTGTTTTTTAAACATTAAAAAACTTTTTGAGTAAAACAGGAAAACAGGGGAGGATGGGACCATGAATATCCATGAGTACCAAGGTAAGGCAGTCCTTAGAAGCTATGGGGTTAGCGTTCCGAACGGAAAAGTTGCCTTTACAGTAGAAGAAGCTGTAGAAGCAGCGAAAGAATTGGGAACAGATGTATGTGTAGTGAAAGCGCAAATTCACGCTGGTGGACGCGGCAAAGCTGGCGGTGTAAAAGTTGCGAAAAATTTAGATGAAGTTCGTACATATGCGGAAAGTATTTTAGGTACTACGCTTGTTACACATCAAACAGGTCCTGAAGGTAAGGAAGTAAAACGCTTACTTATCGAAGAAGGTTGCGATATTAAAAAAGAATATTATGTTGGTCTAGTTTTAGACCGTGCGACTTCTCAAGTTGTTCTAATGGCTTCTGAAGAAGGCGGCACAGAAATTGAAGAAGTAGCAGAGAAAACACCAGAAAAAATCTTTAAAGAGTATATCGATCCAGCAGTAGGTCTGCAAGGCTTCCAAGCACGCCGCATTGCATTTAACATCAATATTCCAAATGAGCTTGTAGGACAAGCTGTGAAGTTTATGATGGGCTTATATCGTGCTTATATCGAAAAAGATTGTTCTATTGCAGAAATCAATCCACTTGTTACAACAGGTGACGGGAAAGTAATGGCATTAGATGCAAAATTAAACTTTGATTCTAATGCATTATATCGTCATAAAGATATTTTAGAACTTCGTGATCTTGAAGAAGAAGATCCAAAAGAAATCGAAGCTTCTAAATATGACTTAAACTATATTCCTTTAGATGGAAATATTGGTTGTATGGTAAATGGTGCAGGGTTAGCAATGGCAACAATGGATATCATTAAACATTATCATGGTGATCCAGCTAACTTCTTAGATGTTGGTGGCGGTGCTACAGCTGAAAAAGTAACAGAAGCTTTCAAAATTATTCTTTCTGACAAAAATGTAAAAGGTATTTTCGTTAACATTTTTGGTGGCATTATGAAATGTGACGTAATCGCAGAAGGTGTTATTGAAGCAACGAAACAAGTAGGTCTTGAATTACCACTTGTTGTTCGTCTTGAAGGTACAAATGTTGAATTAGGGAAGAAGATTTTAAATGAATCTGGTTTAAATATTGTTGCAGCAGAATCTATGGCAGACGGTGCACAAAAAATTGTTTCACTAGTGGGCTAATAGAAAGCGGGGGAGAAAAATGAGCGTATTAGTTAATAAAGATACAAAAGTTATTGTACAAGGTATTACGGGTTCACAAGGTTTATTCCATACAAAGCAAATGATTGAATACGGTACGAAAATTGTCGGTGGTGTAACACCTGGTAAGGGTGGCACTGCAATTGAAGGCGTACCTGTCTTTAATACAGTAGAAGATGCTGTAAAAGCAACGGGCGCAAACGCTTCAGTTGTATACGTTCCACCCGCTTTTGCGGCTGATGCAATTATGGAAGCTGTTGATGCAGAGATTGATTTAGTAGTATGTATTACAGAAGGAATCCCTGTATTAGATATGGTAAAAGTAAAAAAATATATGGTAGGTAAACAGACACGTTTACTTGGACCGAACTGCCCGGGTGTAATTACACCTGATGAATGTAAGATTGGGATTATGCCAGGATATATTCATAAAAAAGGTCATGTAGGTATTGTATCTCGATCTGGTACATTGACATATGAAGCTGTACATCAATTAACACAAGAGGGCATTGGTCAATCAACTGCTGTAGGTATCGGTGGTGACCCTGTTAATGGTACAGACTTTATCGATGCGTTAAAAGCGTTTAATGAAGATGAGGAAACACATGCTGTTATTATGATTGGTGAAATCGGTGGAACAGCAGAAGAAGAAGCTGCTGAGTGGGTAAAAGCAAATATGACAAAACCTGTTGTTGGATTTATCGGTGGTCAAACAGCGCCTGCAGGGAAACGTATGGGCCATGCTGGTGCCATTATTTCTGGTGGAAAAGGTACAGCTGCTGAAAAAATTAAAACAATGGAAGCTTGTGGTATCAAAGTTGCTGAAACACCAGCTGTTATGGGTGAAACTTTAATCTCTGTTTTAAAAGAAAAGGGATTATTTGAAACTTGTAAAAACTATTAATCTTTTTGAAAGACACCTTCGTGCTAGAGGGTGTCTTTTTACATTTTTTACAGTTAACATAATAAAAATTATGGGTGAGGAGAATAGTTATGAAAAAGGAACGATTGCTCCATCTTCATTATGTGTTAGCAGATCATTGGAAAGCATTAACTCGCTTATTATATATTGATCCAGAGGTAAAAAAACTGTATAGTTTTAGTGCGATGGAATTGGAAAAATATACTGGGTTAACTTCGAAAAAATCTTCAGAATTAGTTAGCTTCTTACAAACAACTACCCCTTCGCAATGTATACGCCATTTAGAAAAAAATCATATTTTTTATATTACAATATGGGATGAGGATTACCCGAAATTGTTGCGTGAAATACCGAATCCTCCCTTTGTTTTATACGGAAAAGGGCAAAGGAAGTTTCTTAATAAAGCAAACAAAATAGCTGTAGTGGGAACAAGAAAACCGTCTTTATATGGAAAAGATAGCATACAATCTATTTTACAACCGCTGATATACAAAGACTGGTTAATTGTGAGCGGCTTTGCAAGTGGAATTGATACAATCGCCCACGAAATTACAGTGCATCAACAAAGTTCAACTATTGCTGTATTAGGACATGGGTTACAGTATATGTATCCAAAAGAAAGTAATTATTTTTATAATATGTGGAAAAAACATATGTTGCTATTAACTGAATATCCACCTCATTACCCTCCACGAAAATGGTATTTCCCAAAAAGAAATCGAATTATAAGTGGACTTTGTAAGGGTGTTTTAGTTGTAGAGGCGAAATCAAGAAGTGGATCACTTATTACTGCAGATTTCGCTTTAGAGCAAAATAGAGAAGTATTTGCGCTTCCTGGCCCCATATTTAAGGAAAGTTCAGCAGGGACAAATCAGCTTATTCAGCAAGGCGCGAAACTTGTGCAGAAAGCGGAGGATATTCTCGAGGAATTTTTAATTTAACCTTATATTTTTATGTTTTTATTAAACAATTATTGACAAATGGTAGACTATCACTGTATGGTATACTCATTCTTGATTGACAAAAACAAGAGAAATCAATAAGATTAATGAAGACTTGAATCCACCTCTTAAGGAGGCACTAGCATGTCAGATTACCTCGTAATCGTGGAGTCGCCTTCTAAGGCGAAAACCATTGAGAAATATTTAGGAAAAAAATACAAAGTCGTCGCGTCTATGGGACATGTTCGCGATTTACCAAAAAGTCAGATGGGGATAGAAGTCAAAAATAACTTCAATCCGAAATACATTACCATTCGTGGTAAAGGTCCTGTTTTAAAAGATTTAAAATCAGCAGCAAAAAAAGTGAAAAAAGTCTATCTCGCAGCCGATCCAGACCGCGAGGGAGAAGCAATCGCTTGGCATTTAGCGAATACGTTGAATGTAGATGTTGAATCAGATTGTCGGGTTGTATTTAATGAAATTACAAAAGATGCAATTAAAGAGTCATTTAAACATCCTCGTGCAATCAATATGGATTTAGTAGATGCGCAACAAGCAAGGCGGATACTTGATCGACTTGTTGGTTATAATATTAGTCCTTTATTGTGGAAGAAAGTCAAAAAGGGATTAAGCGCAGGACGCGTACAATCTGTAGCAGTTCGCTTAATAATTGAGCGTGAAAAGGAGATTCAAAGTTTTATTCCTGAAGAATTCTGGACAATTAAAACAGAATTTGTAAAAGGAAAAGAAACATTTGAAGCGTCATTTTACGGTGTGAACGGTGAAAAAGTTCAGCTAACAAATGAGACGCAAGTAAAAGAAATAATTGAAAAAATGAAGGACAATGCGTTCTCAGTTGAAGATGTAACGAAAAAAGAGCGAAAACGGAATCCTGCATTACCATTTACAACATCTTCCTTGCAGCAAGAGGCGGCGCGCAAATTAAATATGCGGGCGAAGAAGACAATGATGCTTGCACAACAGCTTTATGAAGGGATAGATATTGGTAAGCAAGGAACTGTGGGTCTTATTACGTATATGAGAACAGATTCAACACGCATTTCAGAAACAGCTCAAGAAGAAGCACGTTCTTACATTACTGAAGCGTTTGGTTCGGAATACATAGGAACAGAGAAGAAGAAAGAAACGAAAAAAGCAAATGCACAAGATGCGCATGAAGCAATTCGTCCAACTTCTGTGATGAGAAAGCCAGAGGAACTGAAAAGTTTCTTAAGTCGTGATCAACATCGTTTGTATAAATTGATTTGGGAACGATTTGTTGCAAGTCAAATGGCATTTGCTATAATGGATACCGTTACAGCTAAACTCATTAACAATGATGTTCAGTTCCGTGCAAGTGGATCAGTAGTTAAATTCCCAGGATTTATGAAAGTATATGTAGAGTCAAAAGATGATGGTGCAGAAGAAAAAGATAAAATGTTGCCTCCATTAGAAATAGGAGAAACGGTATTTTCAAAAGATGTGGAACCAAAGCAGCATTTTACGCAGCCACCGCCACGTTATACGGAGGCTCGCTTAGTTCGGACACTTGAAGAACTTGGAATTGGGAGACCGTCTACTTATGTACCGACACTCGAGACGATTCAAAAACGAGGATACGTTGCATTAGATAATAAACGATTTGTTCCTACTGAACTTGGAGAAATTGTAATTGAACTCATTTTAGAGTTTTTCCCGGAAATTATTAATATTGAGTTTACTGCCAACATGGAGCAAAGCCTTGATGAGGTAGAAGAGGGGAAAGCAAATTGGGTAAAAATTGTTAATGATTTCTACGTAGGTTTTGAACCCCGTTTAGAAAAAGCGGAAAAGGAAATGCGTGAAGTTGAAATTAAAGATGAACCCGCTGGGGAAGACTGTGAGTTGTGTGGTCACCCGATGGTCTTTAAAATGGGTAAATATGGGAAGTTTATGGCTTGCTCAAATTTCCCTGATTGTCGAAATACAAAACCGATTGTGAAAGAAATTGGTGTAACTTGTCCGAAATGTGATAAAGGACAAATTATTGAACGTCGAAGTAATAAAAAGAAGCGTCTTTTCTATGGATGCGGCACATATCCAGAATGTGACTTTGTATCTTGGGATAAACCGATTGGCCGGAAATGTCCAAAATGTGAAGGTATGCTTGTAGAGAAGAAATTGAAAAAAGGCGTTCAGGTACAATGTATTTCTTGTGATTATGAAGAGGAACAACAAATGTGAGCGTAACTGCTCACATTTTTTTCGGAATAGAAAAGGAAAGGTGAAAAATATATGACAACACAAGTAGTAAACGTCATTGGTGCAGGTCTTGCAGGGAGTGAAGCAGCTTATCAAATTGCAAAACGTGGTGTCCAAGTGAACTTATATGAAATGAGGCCTGTAAGACAAACACCGGCTCATCATACAGATAAATTTGCTGAGTTAGTATGTAGTAACTCACTTCGTGCAAATACATTAACGAACGCTGTTGGTGTTATTAAAGAAGAAATGCGCCAAATGGATTCTGTTATTATTCGTGCGGCAGACGAATGCTCTGTGCCAGCAGGAGGAGCGTTAGCTGTAGATCGTCATGAGTTCGCAGCAAAAGTAACAGAGTATGTGAAAAATCATCCAAACGTAACTGTGATGAACGAGGAAATTACAGAAATTCCAGAAGGACCAACTGTTATTGCAACGGGCCCGCTTACATCTCCAGGTCTTTCTGCACAGCTGAAAGAACTAACTGGTGAAGATTATTTTTATTTTTATGATGCTGCTGCACCGATTGTCGAGAAAGATAGCATTGATATGAACAAAGTATATTTAAAATCTCGTTATGATAAGGGAGAAGCAGCATATTTGAACTGCCCGATGACAGAGGAAGAGTTCGATCGTTTTTATGATGCTTTAATTGCTGCGGAGACAGTGCCATTAAAAGAGTTTGAGAAAGAAGTATTCTTTGAAGGGTGTATGCCTGTAGAAGTAATGGCTGGCCGTGGCAGACAAACATTGGTATTTGGTCCGATGAAACCAGTCGGGTTAGAAGATCCAAAAACAGGAAAAACACCGTATGCTGTTGTTCAATTACGTCAAGATGATGCAGCAGGAACGTTATACAATATTGTTGGGTTCCAAACACATTTAAAATGGGGACCTCAAAAGGAAATATTGCAGTTGATTCCAGGATTAGAAAATGCCGAAATTGTACGCTATGGCGTAATGCATCGTAACACATTTATTAATTCGCCTAAGTTACTTCGTCCAACGTATCAATACAAACATCGTGATGATCTATTCTTTGCAGGTCAAATGACAGGTGTGGAAGGATATGTAGAATCAGCTGCTTCAGGTCTGTTAGCAGGCATTAATGCAGCTCGTCTTGTAAAGGGAGAGGAGCCTGTTGTATTACCTTCTGTAACTGCAATGGGAAGTATGGCGAATTATATCACTGCAACAAATGCGAAAAATTTCCAACCGATGAATGCGAACTTTGGTTTATTTGCACCGTTAGAAAAGAAAATTAAAAAGAAACAGGAGCGAAATGAAGCGTATGCAACACGCGCTTTAGAAACAATTCAAAATTTTGTAAATATTTAGTTAAATTTCTTGCAAAGGCTACTGAGTTGTGATACGATTTAGTAGCCTTTATTGAGGTGAGTTATATGAATGTGAAGAAATTGTTACAATTATTCGTTGGATATTTACAAATTGAAAGAAATTATTCAAAATATACAATTGCAAGTTATCAAAATGATTTAGAACATTTTGTGCAATTTATGGAGCGAGAAGGTATATCCTCTTTTTTAGATGTTACATACGTAGATGTTCGTTTGTACTTAACAATGTTACACGATGAAAAGTTAGCCCGTAAATCTGTCGCAAGAAAAGTATCAAGTTTACGAAGTTTATATCGTTTTCTGATGCGTGAAGGATATCGAGAAGATAATCCGTTTGCACTTGCGTCACTCCCCAAAAAAGAATGGTCAATCCCAAAGTTTTTGTACGTCGAAGAATTAGAGAATTTGTTTGAAGCTTCTGACATGGAAACACCGCTAGGTCAAAGAAATCAAGCTTTATTAGAGCTAATGTATGCAACAGGGATCCGTGTGAGTGAATGTGTAAGTTTACAACTTACTGATATTGATTTTTCGGTAGGTACAATTCTAGTGATGGGAAAAGGCAAAAAACAAAGGTACGTTCCGTTTGGGAGCTATGCACAAGATGCTTTAACTACTTATATAGAAAACGGGAGAAAACAGTTAGCTAAAAAAACAGAGGAACACTCTCAAATGGTGTTTTTAAATGCAAAGGGTACGCCGTTAACAGATCGAGGTGTGCGTTATATTTTAAATGAGCTCATTAAGAAAACTTCCCTTACAATGCGAATAAGTCCACATATGTTAAGGCATACATTTGCCACACATATGTTAGATGAAGGCGCAGATTTACGAACTGTGCAGGAGTTATTGGGGCATGAAAATTTATCAGCGACACAAATTTATACGCATGTTTCAAAAGAAAGATTGCGTTCTGTTTACATGAAGCATCACCCGCGGGCATAAATTGCTTTTAAAGCTATAAAAACATATAAAGGAGTTTTTTCTATGGGAAATTTCCACGCTACAACGATATTTGCCATTCACCATAATGGAGAGTGTGCTATGGCTGGCGACGGACAAGTGACATTTGGTAATGCTGTTGTAATGAAGCATACAGCACGTAAAGTTCGCAAACTCTTTCAAGGAAAGGTGTTAGCTGGATTTGCAGGCTCTGTTGCAGATGCATTTACTCTATTTGAAATGTTTGAGGGAAAATTAGAAGAGTATAATGGGAATCTACAACGTGCCGCAGTCGAAATGGCGAAACAATGGCGTGGTGATAAAATGCTACGTCAATTGGAAGCAATGCTAATCGTTATGGATCAAACGACGTTACTTCTTGTTTCGGGAACAGGAGAAGTAATAGAGCCAGATGACGGTATTTTAGCAATCGGTTCAGGTGGGCATTATGCACTTGCTGCTGGCCGCGCTTTAAAGCAACATGCGAGTGAACATTTAACAGCAAAAGCAATTGCGAAAGCAAGTTTAGAAATTGCTGGTGACATTTGTGTGTATACAAATCACAATATTATTGTGGAAGAATTGTAGAATCGTAAGGGAGGCATTTTATATGCATTTACATTTTACTCCGCGTCAAATTGTAGAAAAATTGGATCAATATATTATTGGTCAAAAAGATGCAAAAAAAGCGGTTGCAGTAGCGCTTAGAAATCGATATCGCCGCAGTAAACTAGCAGAAGATTTACGCGATGAAATTGCTCCGAAGAACATTTTAATGATCGGACCGACAGGAGTCGGAAAGACAGAGGTAGCGCGACGAATGGCTAAGCTCGTTGGAGCACCTTTTATTAAGGTTGAAGCGACGAAGTTCACAGAAGTTGGATATGTCGGCCGAGATGTAGAATCGATGGTGCGTGACCTTGTGGAAACATCAGTTCGCATTGTGAAAGAAGAAATGGTCGTAAAGGTTAAAGATAAGGCTGAGGAGCAAGCGAATCAGCGACTTGTTGAAATTTTGGTACCAAGTCCGCAAAAACAATCCGGATTCAAAAATCCGTTAGAAATGTTGTTTGGGGGAAATCAAAACACAAATCAGACAGCTGAAACACACGATAATATAGAAATTGAAAAGAAGCGCCAAGAAGTTGAAAAGAAACTTGCAGCTGGCTTACTTGAAGATGAAATTGTATCGATTGAAGTGACGGAACAACAATCTTCGATGTTTGATATGTTGCAAGGGACTGGCATGGAACAAATGGGGATGAATTTCCAAGATGCATTAGGGAGTTTTATGCCGAAAAAAACGAAAAAACGAAAACTTTCTGTAAAAGAAGCAAGAAAAGTCTTGACAAATGAGGAAGCACAGCGCTTAATTGATATGGATGAAGTTACACAAGAGGCTGTTTATCGTGCTGAACAGCTCGGGATTATTTTTATTGATGAAATTGACAAAATTGCTGGTAAGCAGTCGAATAGCGTGGATGTATCGCGTGAAGGTGTACAGCGTGATATCTTGCCAATTGTCGAAGGATCGAATGTTGCAACGAAATATGGATCGGTGAAAACAGATTATATTTTATTTATTGCGGCTGGTGCTTTCCATATGTCTAAACCGTCTGATTTGATTCCAGAACTGCAAGGAAGATTCCCGATCCGAGTGGAATTAACAAAATTATCGGTAGATGATTTTGTTAAAATTCTTGTAGAACCTGATAATGCTTTAGTGAAACAATATATAGCATTATTAGCAACTGAAGGTATAGAAATTGAATTTTCTGACGATGCTATTCGTAAGATTGCTGAGATTGCTTATCAAGTTAATCAAGATACGGATAATATTGGAGCGAGAAGACTTCATACTATTATGGAGAAACTTCTTGAAGATTTATCGTTTGAAGCATCTGAAATTACGTTAGAAAAAATAACGATAACACCTCAATATGTAGAGGAGAAATTAGCAACAATTGCTAAAAATAAAGATGTGAGCCAGTTTATTTTGTAATAGTGTCATCAGGTGACTCGCCCTAGTTTCCAAGTGATGAAAAAATATGAGAGTAACATGTAGGAGGAACTTTTGAAATGGAATTATTAGCAAAAACGAGAAAATTAAATGCGTTATTACAGAGCGCTGCAGGAAAACCTGTAAACTTTAGAGAAATGTCAGACACAATGTGTGAAGTAATTGAAGCGAACGTATTCGTTGTAAGTCGCCGTGGTAAATTATTAGGATATGCAATTCACCAACAAATCGAGAACGAACGTATGAAACAAATGCTTGCAGAGCGTCAATTCCCAGAAGAGTATACACAAAGCCTATTTAACATTACGGAAACATCTTCAAACTTAGATGTAGATAGCGCGTATACAGCATTCCCTGTAGAAAACAAAGAATTATTTGGTCAAGGTTTAACTACAATCGTGCCAATCGTTGGTGGCGGTGAGCGTTTAGGTACACTAGTGTTAGCTCGTCTTGGTCAAGAATTCTTAGATGATGATTTAATCCTTGCTGAATACAGCTCTACTGTAGTAGGTATGGAAATCTTACGTGAAAAAGCAGAAGAAATCGAAGAAGAAGCTCGTAGTAAAGCAGTTGTTCAAATGGCGATTAGCTCTTTATCTTACAGTGAGTTAGAAGCTATTGAGCACATCTTTGAAGAATTAAACGGAACAGAAGGTTTACTTGTTGCAAGTAAAATTGCTGATCGCGTAGGGATTACACGTTCTGTAATCGTAAACGCACTTCGTAAATTAGAAAGTGCAGGCGTTATTGAATCACGTTCTTTAGGTATGAAAGGAACATACATTAAAGTATTAAATGACAAGTTTTTACATGAACTTGCTAAATTAAAAACAAACTAATTTGCAAAAAAATCTCTCCTTCTATGAGGAGAGATTTTTTATTTTCCGAGAGATTTATTATGAATTTGTGCGAAGTATATATTTATCTTCTCTTGTGGATAAGGATTTTTTAAGTGAAACTATATAAAGCCACTGTAATGTAAAACAAAAGGTAACCAGTACTTGTTCTTTGTTTGTGTTAAATTCTGGTGAGGCAGGAAGATGGTCTAATCGGTTCAATGCATAGAAGGATGGTCTCTATTACTTAAACAGAAAGGATTTTGGAGGCTTTTCAATTTGCATGTATATAGCATTGAATAAGAGGAAAAAGACGAATAGAATCATAATCAAAAAGAAAGTTTCACATTGTTCGTATTTTCGACTTGATTGTACAATTTCATTATGATATAGTAAGCAGTGGTGTCAGTACAAAGTACACACGTTTACTGATTTAAGTGTTGGTGCTACGCTTGTAGTTTCGCTTAAAGATGAAGTAAACGGAGGATATCAAAAACCATTTAGGAGGAACTAAACTATGTCAGTAATTTCTATGAAGCAATTGCTTGAAGCTGGTGTTCATTTCGGACATCAAACTCGTCGTTGGAACCCAAAAATGAAACGTTACATTTTCACAGAGCGTAACGGTATCTATATCATCGACTTACAAAAAACTGTGAAAAAAGTTGAGGAAGCTTTCAACGTAATGCGTAACATCGCTGCTGAAGGTGGAGACATCTTATTCGTAGGTACAAAAAAACAAGCACAAGAAGCTATTAAAGAAGAAGCAACTCGTGCTGGTATGTACTTCGTTAACCAACGTTGGTTAGGTGGAACGTTAACAAACTTCCAAACAATCCAAAAGCGTATCAAGCGTCTTAAAGACATCGAAAGAATGCAAGAAGATGGTACTTTCGAAGTACTTCCTAAGAAAGAAGTTGTTCAACTTAAAAAAGAGTTAGAGCGTCTTGAGAAATTCTTAGGCGGCATTAAAGATATGAAAGGTCTTCCAAGTGCATTATTCGTAGTAGACCCTCGTAAAGAGCGTATCGCAGTTGCTGAAGCACGCAAATTACACATTCCAATCATCGGTATCGTTGATACAAACTGTGATCCAGACGAAATCGATCACGTAATTCCAGCAAACGATGATGCAATTCGTGCTGTAAAACTTCTTACATCTAAAATGGCAGACGCGATCCTTGAAGCAAAACAAGGTGAAGAGACTGTTACTGCGTAACAAATTTGGAAAGGTGATAAGGGGTTCGGCCTTTTATCACCTTTTTTAAGGTATAAATACATATTTTAGGAGGATGAAAAGTATGGCAATCACTGCACAAATGGTAAAAGAACTTCGCGAAAAAACTGGCGCAGGTATGATGGACTGCAAAAAAGCTTTAACAGAAATGAATGGCGACATGGAGAAGGCAATTGACTTCTTACGTGAGAAAGGTATTGCGAAAGCTGCGAAAAAAGCAGACCGCATTGCTGCTGAAGGTTTAACTTACATCGAAACAAACGGTAACGATGCTTTAATCTTAGAATTAAACTCTGAAACTGACTTTGTTGCGAAAAACGAAGGTTTCCAAGCTTTAACAAAAGAATTAGCTGATCACTTATTAGCTAACAAACCTGCATCTGTTGAGGAAGCTATGACTCAAACAATTGCAAACGGTAAATCAGTAGAAGAGCACATCAATGAAGCAATTGCTAAAATTGGTGAAAAACTTACACTTCGTCGTTTCGAAATCGTAACAAAAACTGATGCAGATGCATTCGGTGCTTACTTACACATGGGTGGACGTATTGGTGTAGTAACAGTTCTTGAAGGTTCTACTGATGAAGCAGCTGCTAAAGACGTAGCAATGCATGTTGCAGCAGTTAACCCTAAATACATCGACCGCGATGCTGTAACAGCTGAAGAAGTTGAGCATGAGCGTCAAGTATTAACGCAACAAGCTTTAAACGAAGGCAAGCCTGAAAAAATCGTTGCTAAGATGGTTGAAGGTCGCCTAGGTAAATTCTTCGAAGAGATTTGCTTACTTGACCAAGCATTCGTTAAAAACCCTGATATGAAAGTTCGTCAGTTCGTTGAGTCTAAAGGCGGAACAGTTAAAGGATTCGTTCGCTACGCTGTTGGTGAAGGTATCGAGAAGCGTGAAGACAACTTTGCTGAAGAAGTAATGAACCAAGTAAAAGGTAACAACTAATACAGTTTAGGGAACACATTGTGTTCCCTTTTTTAAAATAAAGATGTAAGCCATTGGAGGTTCATTATGAGTAAACCGAAATATAATCGTGTCGTTTTAAAGTTAAGCGGTGAAGCTTTAGCTGGTGAAAAAGGATTTGGAATTAACCCAGCTGTTATTAAATCAGTTGCAGAACAAGTGAAAGAAATTGCAGAACTTGATGTAGAGGTTGCTGTTGTTGTAGGTGGCGGAAACATTTGGCGTGGAAAAATCGGAAGCGAAATGGGCATGGATCGTGCAGGAGCGGATTACATGGGCATGTTAGCGACAGTTATGAACTCATTAGCTCTTCAAGATAGCTTGGAGAACATTGGGATTCAAACGCGTGTTCAAACTTCTATTGAAATGCGTCAAGTGGCAGAACCTTATATTCGCCGTAAAGCGATTCGTCACTTAGAGAAGAAACGTGTTGTGATTTTCGCAGCAGGTACAGGTAACCCATATTTCTCTACAGATACAACTGCAGCTTTACGTGCGGCGGAAATCGAAGCTGATGTTATTTTAATGGCGAAAAATAATGTAGACGGTGTTTACAGTGCAGATCCTTCTGTTGATGAAACCGCTACGAAATATGAATCACTGACATACTTAGATGTATTAAAAGAAGGTTTAGGTGTAATGGATTCTACTGCTTCTTCATTATGTATGGATAATGATATTCCACTAATTGTATTCTCAGTTATGGAAAAAGGAAATATTAAACGTGCCGTTTTAGGCGAAAATATTGGAACAATTGTAAGGGGGAAATAAATATGGGACAACAAGTATTAAAAACTGCAAATGAAAAAATGGAAAAAGCAGTTGGTGCTTACTCTCGCGAGTTAGCTTCAGTTCGTGCTGGCCGTGCAAGCGCGTCTGCTTTAGATAAGGTACAAGTTGATTACTATGGTGCACCAACACCTGTTGTGCAATTAGCGAACATTACAGTTCCTGAAGCACGTTTACTTGTCATTCAACCTTATGATAAAACATCTATCGGTGATATTGAAAAGGCAATCTTAAAAGCTGATTTAGGTTTAAACCCTTCTAATGACGGATCAGTAATTCGTATCGCATTCCCTGCATTAACGGAAGAACGTCGTAAAGACTTAGTAAAAACTGTTAAGAAATATGCTGAAGAAGCAAAAGTAGCAGTTCGTAACGTACGTCGTGATGCGAACGATGATCTTAAAAAGCTTGAAAAAGCTGGCGATATTACAGAAGACGATTTACGAGGATATGCTGAAGATATTCAAAAAGAAACAGATAAATATATTGCAAAAGTTGACGAAATCGCAAAAAACAAAGAAAAAGAAATCATGGAAGTGTAATAGCGATACCTTCGCAAATATGACCCTCTTCTTAAGGGGGTCTTTTTACACTTTTAGGCATACGTCTGCTTGTTGGAGGGTATGAATGATGTTTAAAAAGTTTCCTTTTTTTAAAGGTAAAAAGGTCGCATCGTTTGATCATCTCGTTGAAAAAGTGAAAAAGGGATATATCCCAGAGCACATTGCGATCATTATGGATGGTAATGGAAGATGGGCAAAGAGAAGAGCAATGCCCCGCATTGCCGGACATCATGAAGGAATGCAAGTAGTAAAAAAAATTACGAAATTTGCTAGTAAACTTGATGTAAAAGTGCTGACTCTTTATGCTTTTTCTACTGAGAACTGGAAAAGACCGAAAAAGGAAGTCGAATATTTAATGAAACTTCCAGAAGAATTTTTAGGTACATTTTTACCAGAGTTGATTGAAGAAAATGTACAAGTTCGAGTAATTGGACAAAAAGATCGTCTTCCTACGCATACGCGCAGAGCGATGGAAAAAGCCATGGAAGATACAAAAGAGAACACGGGATTAATTCTCAATTTTGCGTTAAACTATGGAAGTCGCGATGAAATCGTTTCTGCTGTGCAACATATGATGAAAGATAACGAAGAAGGGAAAGTTCGTTCAGAAGATATAAATGAAGAAATGATTTCTTCATACTTAATGACAAGTTCTTTACCTGACCCAGACTTGCTTATTCGTACAAGTGGGGAATTGCGTATTAGTAATTTCATGCTATGGCAAATTGCGTATTCGGAGCTTTGGTTTACAGATGTGTATTGGCCAGATTTTACCGAGGAACATTTGCTACATGCAATTACAGACTTTCAACATAGAGGGCGCAGATTCGGAGGCGTGTAGAAAGAGAGGGTTTGGTAGTGAAACAGAGAATTATTACTGGAGTGATTGCTGCCGCGCTATTCATTCCCATCGTATTTTATGGTGGCGTGCCTTTTACAGTTTTAGTGTATGCACTTGCTTCTATTGGATTATATGAATTAGTTCGTATGAACAAGCTTACATTTATTTCGGTGCCAACGTTTTTAGCTGCATTATTATTATGGATTATTTTAGTTCCAAGTAATGCACGAGGAGTTTTTGATTGGATTGGATTAGATAAATTAGAAATCACATTTTTGATTGTGTTATTACTTTTATCATATACAGTCCTTTCGAAGAATACATTTACTTTTGACAATGCTTCATTTTTACTTATGGCAACGACGTATGTTGCAATGGGATTCTTGTATTTAAATGAAACGAGAATAGCCGGGATTGAATATGTGTTTTATGCATTGTTTGTTATTTGGGCAACTGATTCAGGCGCATATTTCATAGGAAAAGCAGTTGGAAAAAGAAAATTATGGCCAGAGATTAGTCCGAATAAAACGATAGAAGGCTCATTAGGCGGTATTCTGTGTGGTATTGTTGTTGCTTTTGTGTACAATATGTTTTTCCAAGTACATGAGAATATTGGAATGGTAATTATTGTTACAGTTGCAATATCTATTTTTGGACAAATTGGTGATTTGGTGCAATCCGCATTTAAACGCCATTACGGTGTGAAAGATTCAGGTACAATTTTACCTGGGCATGGTGGAATATTAGATCGAACAGATAGCTGGTTGTTCGTATTACCGATTTTACACTTCTTACATTTCATTTCATAATAAAACGAGGGGTTGGAATCATGAAAAACATTAGTTTATTAGGGGCAAGTGGATCGATTGGAACACAAACTTTAGACGTATTACGCTTGCACCCAGACCAATTCCGTCTCGTTGCTTTTTCTGTAGGGAAAAATATTGACTACGCAGTAAAAGTTATTCAGGAATTTTCTCCTCAGCTTGTCTCCGTACAAAGAGAGGAGGATGTTGTCAGGTTACAATCCGTTTCTGGAAATACAAAAGTAGTATGTGGTGACGAAGGACTATTAGAGGTAGCTCTTCATCCGAGTGCAGAAGTTGTTATAAATGCTGTTGTAGGTAGCGTAGGATTGTTACCAACACTTCGTGCAATTGAGGCAAAAAAAACAATTGGAATTGCGAATAAAGAAACATTAGTAACTGCAGGACACATTGTAATGGAAGCTGCACGCAAACATAATGTGTCATTACTTCCAGTAGATAGTGAGCATTCAGCTATTTTTCAATGCTTGAATGGAGAAAATGAAAAACGAATCTCGCGCTTAGTTATCACTGCTTCAGGCGGGAGTTTCCGTGATAAAACGAGAGATGAATTGCATCATGTAACAGTAGAGGATGCGCTTCGTCATCCAAACTGGTCAATGGGTTCGAAAATTACAATTGATTCTGCTACAATGATGAATAAGGGGCTGGAAGTAATCGAAGCGCATTGGCTTTTTGGCATACCTTATGAGCAAATCGATGTTGTTTTACATAAAGAAAGCATTATTCATTCTATGGTTGAATTTGAGGACCGTAGTGTAATGGCACAGCTCGGCTCACCAGATATGCGCGTACCAATTCAATATGCACTTACATATCCTGATCGATTACCACTTTCAGATACAAAACAGTTAAATTTATGGGAAATTGGAACACTGCATTTTGAACAAATGAACCAAGAGCGTTTCCGTTGCCTACGCTTTGCGTATGAAGCTGGAAAAACGGGCGGAAGCATGCCAGCTGTAATGAATGCAGCGAATGAAGTTGCTGTAGCAGCCTTTTTACAAAAGAAAATTGGCTTCTTAACAGTAGAAGATCTCATTGAAAAAGCAATGCACCATCACAATGCCATTGCGCGTCCGAGCTTAGAGGAAATTCAGGAAATTGATGCAGCCACAAGACGGTTTGTGATGGAACAAATTTAGCAAAGGTGGTTATGGAATTGAATACAGCGATTGCCTTTATATTAATTTTTGGTGCACTCGTATTTTTCCATGAGCTAGGGCATCTATATTTCGCCAAAAGAGCGGGTATTTTATGCCGCGAGTTTGCGATTGGTTTTGGACCAAAAATATTTTCATTTGAAAAGAATGAAACGGTATATACAGTTCGGCTGCTGCCACTTGGAGGCTATGTTAGAATGGCTGGCGAGGATGCAGAAACGGTTGAATTAAAACCAGGAAAAAAAGTTGGACTTGTGCTAAATGGAAACGAAGAGGTTATGAAATTAGTTCTAGACGGGCGCGAAAAGTATCCGAATGTTCGCGTGATTGAAGTAGAACAAGCGGATTTAGAACATAATCTCACAATATCTGGTTACGAAGAATACGAGGAGGAATTGCAAACTTTCCGTGTGAATGAAAAAGCGCGTATTGTTTCAGCTGGAGAAGAAATCCAAATCGCTCCGTTTAACAGGCAATTTGGTTCTAAAACGTTAGGGCAGCGAGCGTTAACAATCTTTGCAGGTCCTGCTATGAACTTCATTCTTGCGTTTGTTATTTTTGTTATCATTGGATTGGTACAAGGTATTCCTGTTGATAAGCCAATGATTGGAAAAATAATGAAGGATAGTGTTGCAGAACAAGCAGGATTGAAACAACATGATACGATTCAAGCAATTGATGGGAAAGACACGAATACGTGGAAAGATGTTGTTTCGATTGTACGTGAGCACCCAAATAAAGAAATTACCCTTCAGGTAAAACGTGATAGCGAACAATTTAATGTAAAAGTAACGCCAACAGCTGATAAAGAAGGTAAGGAAGAGGTTGGTAGAATTGGTGTATACTCTCCTGTAGAGAAATCTATTGTTGGTTCTATTCAATCAGGTTTTGAGCAGACGTATACATGGACAAAATTAATTTTTGATTCCCTGATGAAATTAGTAACGGGGCAGTTTTCTATTAATGATTTATCAGGTCCGGTAGGGATTTATAATTTAACAGACCAAGTAGTAGATTATGGTTTCACTCGTGTTCTGAGCTTGGCGGCTGTTCTAAGTATAAACCTTGGTTTATTCAACTTATTACCTGTTCCTGCTCTTGATGGAGGACGCTTGTTCTTCTTCTTAATCGAAGCGTTGCGAGGGAAACCAATTGATCGTCAAAAAGAAGGAATGGTTCACTTTATTGGTTTTGCGTTATTGATGTTACTTATGTTAGTTGTAACGTGGAATGACATTCGGAAGTTTTTCTTGTAAAATAAAGTGGAATAAAATTCACGATATTTTTTGTGAATAATGAATGAAATGAATAGAACTCTTAAAGTAGCAATCCCTCACCTAATTTGAGGTGGGGGGTTTTACTGCGTATTAGAGTAAATTAAAGAGGTGCGAATAGATGAAACAAAGTACGGTATTTAGTCCTACATTACGTGAAGTACCAGCTGATGCTGAGATTAAAAGTCATCAATTGCTACTTCGTGCAGGGTTTATGCGTCAAAACGCTTCTGGTATTTACAGTTTTTTACCACTTGGGTTAAAAGTATTGCACAAAGTGGAACGTATTGTTCGAGAAGAGATGGAACGAGCAGGGGCTGTAGAATTATTAATGCCAGCAATGCAAGCGGCTGAATTATGGCAAGAATCAGGTCGCTGGTATTCTTACGGTTCTGAGTTAATGCGTATGAAAGATCGTAATGATCGTGAGTTTGCATTAGGAGCAACGCACGAGGAAGTTATTACAGATCTTGTACGTGATGAGATTAAATCTTATAAAAAATTACCGTTAACACTATATCAAATCCAAACAAAATTCCGTGATGAGCAAAGACCTCGTTTTGGTTTATTACGCGGAAGAGAATTTTTAATGAAAGATGCTTACTCTTTCCATGCGACACAAGAAAGTTTAGATGAAGTTTATAATCGCATATATCAAGCATATTCTAATATTTTTTCTCGCTGTGGCTTGAATTTCCGTGCTGTTATTGCTGATTCTGGAGCAATGGGTGGTAAAGATACACATGAATTTATGGTATTATCGGATGTAGGAGAAGATACAATTGCGTATTCTGATACATCTGATTATGCAGCAAATATTGAAATGGCTCCAGTTGTTGCTTCATATACAAAGAGCGATGAAGCCGAAAAAGCACTTGAAAAAGTAGCAACACCAGATCAAAAAGCAATTGAAGAAGTTTCTGCATTTTTAAATATCGAAGCATCAAATTGCATCAAATCTATGGTCTTTAAGGTCGATGAAAAGTTTGTTGTTGTACTTGTTCGCGGGGATCATGAAGTAAATGATGTAAAAGTGAAGAACGTATACGGCGCTTCAGTTGTTGAACTTGCTTCATATGACGAAGTAAGAGAACTGTTAAATTGTGAAGTGGGCTCTCTAGGCCCAATTGACGTAGCAGATGATGTTGAAGTCATTGCTGACCATGCAGTAGCAGCAATTGTAAATGGTTGCTGTGGAGCAAATGAAGAGGGATTCCATTATGTAAATGTAAATCCAGAGCGTGACTTTAAGGTGAGTCAATATACAGATTTACGTTTCATTCAAGAAGGAGATCAATCTCCGGATGGACAAGGGACAATCCGTTTTGCCCGTGGTATCGAAGTTGGACATGTATTTAAATTAGGTACACGTTATAGCGAAGCAATGAATGCAACGTTCTTAGATGAGAATGGAAAAACGAAGCCACTTATTATGGGATGCTATGGTATTGGGGTATCTCGTACAGTTGCGGCAATTGCCGAACAGTTTAATGATGAGAATGGTCTGGTTTGGCCAAAAGCTGTTGCACCATTCCATGTACATGTGATTCCAGTAAATATGAAGTCTGACGCACAACGCGAAGTAGGCGAAACAATCTACAATTCATTACAAGAACAAGGTTATGAAGTATTGTTAGATGATCGTGCGGAGCGTGCAGGTGTTAAATTTGCTGATGCGGACTTATTCGGTCTTCCAGTTCGAGTAACAGTTGGTAAAAAAGCTGATGAAGGCATCGTTGAAGTAAAAGTACGTGCTACAAATGAATCTGCAGAAGTGAAGGTAGAAGAACTTCATGCATACATTACTAATATTGTAAAATAAGAAGAGGTACCTCCAGGTGAGGTACCTTCTATTTCTATGTAAAGTAAAAGGTAATGAGTTAAAAGGAAGAAATCTTTCTTTGCCGAAAGTTTCGATTTATAATAGCAGATGGAAGGAGGATGTTTATGTCGTTAACAAATGAACAACAAGAGCGATTTCAAATTTTGCTCCAGCAGCTGCAGATGCCTGAAGACCTTGTAAATCAATATTTACAAGGTGGTGGTATACAAAGGTTAGTTGTCGATAAAGCGAATAAAAGCTGGCATTTTGATTTGCAAGTGCCACGTATTTTACCAACGGAATTATATGAATTGCTTGAAACGCAGCTTAAGCAGTCATTTTCACATATTGCAAACACGTCATTTGCACTAATGACGGAGAATAAACAATATACGGAAGAAGAGGTCAAAGCATATTGGCCGCTCTGTACAGATCGAATTACTTTTTCACCTATGTTTGCATATTTAAAGAAGCAACTTCCATATGTGAATGGGGTAAAGTTGTTACTTGATGTAAATAACGAGTTAGAATCTACGACTTTAAAGAAAAATCTAGCGAAGCCAGTAGGGGATCAATATGAAGTGTTTGGGTTTCCACGTTTTCAGCTGGAAACGAATATAAAGCAAAACGAAGAGGAAGTTCAAAAGTTTCGTGAGCAAACACAGCAAGAGGATCGCCAGCGTGTTATACAAGCTATGGAAGAGATGGCTAAGAAGCAAGCTGAAGAAAGCGATGTTGTACATGAAGGACCAGTTGTGCTTGGGTATCTTATTAAGCCGGATGAAGAAATCACACCGATGCGCGAAATTCAAGATGAAGAAAGAAGAAAAACCGTTCAAGGCTATGTCTTCCATGTGGAAACGAAAGAACTTCGCAGTGGACGTACGTTATTAACTTTAAAAATGACGGATTATACGGATTCCATTATGATTAAGATGTTTTCGCGTGATAAAGAGGATCTTCCGCTTCTGCAATCTTTGAAAAAAGGAATGTGGGTAAAAGCTCGAGGCTCGGTTCAAAACGATACATTCGTTCGTGACTTAGTAATGATTGCGAACGATATTAACGAAATAACAGGGCCTTCTCGTAAGGATAAAGCACCGGAAGGAGAAAAACGAGTAGAGCTACATTTGCATACACCAATGAGTCAAATGGATGCTGTTACCGGAGTATCTAAGCTCGTCGCGCAAGCTGGAAAATGGGGACATGAAGCGATTGCGGTTACAGACCATGCAGTTGCGCAGTCTTTCCCGGAAGCATACTCTGCTGGTAAAAAAGCAGGTATCAAAGTTATTTATGGTGTGGAAGCAAACTTAGTAAACGATGGTGTTCCAATTGCGTATAATGAAGAACACAGGTTGCTTGCAGATGAAACATATGTTGTCTTTGATGTCGAAACAACAGGGTTATCTGCAGTATATGATACGGTTATTGAATTAGCGGCAGTAAAAGTGAAAGGCGGCGAAATTATTGATCGCTTTGAATCTTTTGCAAATCCGCATCAACCGCTATCAGCTACAATCATGGAGTTAACTGGTATTACAGATGATATGTTGACTGATGCACCAGAAGTAGGAGAAGTATTTAAAAAGTTTGAAGAGTGGATGGGTGATCATACACTTGTTGCACATAATGCAAGTTTTGATATGGGATTCATAAATGTAGGATTTAAGAAATGCGGCTTAGACAAGCCCCAAAACCCAGTTATTGATACATTAGAACTAGCTAGATTCTTATTCCCAGAGATGAAGAACCACCGCTTAAATACAATGTGTAAAAAGCTTGATATCGAATTAACACAACATCACCGTGCGATTTATGATACAGAAGCAACAGGATATTTGTTAGTAAAAATGTTAAAAGATGTGATTGAAAAAGGTTATGAGTATCACGATCAATTAAATGACAGTATGGGACAAGGCGATTCGTATAAGCGTGGAAGACCGAGTCATGTCACCTTGCTTGCAACATCTGATGAAGGTTTAAAAAACTTATACAAACTTGTTTCATATTCACATATTAATTATTTCTACCGAGTACCACGAGTGCCACGATCATTATTGAAAAAATATCGAGAAGGTATATTAGTCGGAACAGCTTGTGATAAAGGTGAAGTATTTGAGGCGATGATGCAAAAGGCACCAGAAGAAGTAGAAGAAATTGCCCAGTTTTATGATTACATTGAAGTGATGCCTCCAGAGGTGTTACGTCATTTAGTAGAACTTGAGTTAGTTCGAGATGAAGGACAATTAAAAACGATTATTTCCAACTTAGTAAAATTAGGTGAAACGTTAGATAAACCGGTTGTTGCGACAGGAAATGTACATTATCTAGATCCAGAAGATGCAATGTATCGGAAAATTTTAGTAAGCTCACAAGGTGGAGCCAATCCTTTAAATCGTCATTCATTACCACCTGTATATTTCCGCACAACAGATGAAATGTTAGATTGCTTCTCGTTCCTAGGAGAAGAAAAAGCAAAGGAAATTGTTGTGACAAATACACAAAAAATCGCATCATTGATTGGTGACGTTCATCCAGTAAAAGATGACTTATACACACCGAAAATTGAAGGTGCAGATGATGAAACACGTGATATGAGTTACAAAATGGCGCGGAGTATCTATGGTGAAGAACTACCAGAAATTGTAGAAGCCCGTCTAGAAAAAGAATTAAAAAGTATTATTGGACATGGATTTGCCGTAATTTATTTAATTTCACATAAGCTTGTGAAAAAATCATTAGTTGATGGTTATCTTGTAGGTTCACGTGGATCGGTAGGATCATCATTTGTTGCGACAATGATGGAGATTACTGAAGTAAACCCATTACCACCACACTATGTATGTCCAAAATGTAAGCAATCAGAGTTCTTTAACGATGGTTCTGTAGGTTCTGGTTTTGACTTACCTGATAAAGATTGTCCAACATGTAATATTCCTTATGTAAAAGATGGACACGATATTCCTTTCGAAACATTCCTTGGTTTTAAAGGGGATAAGGTTCCCGATATTGATTTGAATTTCTCCGGAGAATACCAACCACGAGCACATAACTATACGAAAGTACTGTTCGGTGAAGACTATGTATATCGTGCGGGAACGATCGGTACGGTTGCAGAGAAAACAGCTTATGGTTATGTAAAAGGTTATGCATCTGATCATAACTTAACGATTCGAAATGCTGAAGTTGATCGCCTTGTTGCAGGGTGTACTGGCGTAAAACGTACAACGGGGCAGCATCCAGGTGGTATTATTGTTGTGCCAGATTACATGGATATTTTTGATTTTTCACCAATTCAATTCCCGGCTGATTCAGTAGGGGCGGAGTGGAGAACGACACACTTTGATTTCCACTCTATTCATGATAATTTATTAAAACTTGATATACTAGGGCACGATGATCCGACCGTTATTCGTATGTTACAAGATTTAAGTGGAATTGATCCGAAAACAATACCAACTGACGATCCAGAAGTAATGAAAATCTTCTCAGGTCCAGAGTCATTAGGTGTCACAGAAGAACAAATTAATTGTAAGACCGGTACACTTGGTATACCGGAGTTTGGTACGAAATTCGTAAGACAGATGTTAGAAGAAACAAAGCCAACGACATTCTCAGAGCTTGTCCAAATTTCTGGCCTATCCCATGGTACAGATGTATGGCTTGGTAATGCGAATGAACTAATTTATAACGGTACATGTACACTGAGTGAAGTTATTGGTTGTCGTGATGATATTATGGTGTATTTAATTTATCAAGGGTTAGATCCATCTTTAGCGTTTAAAATTATGGAGTCGGTGCGTAAAGGTAAAGGTGTACCAGAAGAATGGGAAGAGGAGATGCGTAATAACAATGTACCAGGTTGGTATATTGATTCTTGTAAAAAGATTAAATATATGTTCCCTAAAGCCCATGCAGCTGCGTATGTGCTAATGGCTGTACGTATAGCTTACTTCAAAGTTCACTTTGCACTTCTGTTTTATGCTGCATACTTTACAGTACGTGCAGATGACTTTGATGTAGAGGCAATGGTAAAAGGATCAGCATCAATCCGTGTGAGAATTGATGAAATTGCACAGAAAGGATTAGATGCTTCTCCTAAAGAGAAGAGTTTATTAACGGTTTTAGAAATGACACTTGAAATGTGCGAACGTGGATATTCATTCCAAAAGGTTGATTTATATCGTTCCCATGCAACGGACTTTATTATTGATGGAGATACGTTAATCCCGCCATTTAATGCAATACCTGGTCTTGGTACAAATGCTGCTATAAGTATTGTAGAAGCACGTGAAAATGGTGAGTTTTTATCAAAAGAGGACTTGCAGCAGCGTAGTAAGGTTTCTAAAACAATTATTGAGTATTTAGATAGTCAAGGTTGTTTAGGTGATTTGCCAGATCAAAACCAATTATCACTGTTCTAATAGGTAGGAAAATTCTTTGCAAATCGCTATTTGCTATGTTATACTATTAACCGAGATAACCATGTCATGTATATTGTGCAAAAAAAAGAGTGGGGAAACCCACTCTTTCGTGTTACTATCTATGTTTTATCTACGTATGTAGGTAGAATGTTTCTGTCGTATATACATATTTTGTTACAAGTTTTACTTCTTAAATTTGGTAATACTAAGACAGATATTCCCTGCTAAGTGGCAGGGGCTTTTGTTAGCTAACGAGAAAGAATAAGATAGACCGCAATAAAACAGAGCGGAGCTTTTCTTTCAAATGGTACATGGCGGCAGAAAGGAGGCTGTTTATGGATAAGAAAGTCACAGAAGTTGTTGAAGCACTCGCGCAGCCGATTGTTGAAGAGTTAAATCTTGAACTGGTAGATGTAGAATATGTGAAAGAAGGAAAAGACTGGTTTTTACGCGTATTCATCGATTCTGAAACAGGAGTAGACATTGAGGAATGCGGTGCGGTAAGTGAACGTTTAAGCGAAGCTTTAGATAAAGAGGATCCAATTCCTCATCTTTACTTTTTGGATGTATCATCTCCTGGAGCGGAACGCCCATTAAAGAAAGAAAAAGACTTCCAGCAAGCGGTAGGAAGACAGGTGGCAATTAAAACATATGAGCCGATTGATGGCGAAAAGATGTTTGAAGGAAAGCTACTGTCCTATGATGGTACAACAATTACACTATTATTAACAATTAAAACACGTAAAAAAGAAATCCAAATTCCAATGGATAAAGTTGCCAATGCGCGACTTGCTGTTACGTTTTAGTAAGAAGGGGGATCTTCATGAGCACTGAGTTGTTAGATGCTTTGCTCGTATTAGAATCAGAAAAAGGTATTAGCAAAGATATTATTATTGATGCAATTGAAGCAGCTTTAATCTCTGCTTATAAACGCAATTTTAACCAGGCACAAAATGTACGTGTTAGCTTTAATCCTGAAGTGGGAACAATTCAAGTTTTAGCACGTAAAGACGTTGTAAGTAATGTGTTTGATCCACGTCTTGAAATTTCTGTAGAAGAAGCAAGGCAAATTAACCCGAACTATCAAGATGGCGACGTATTAGAAATTGAAGTAACGCCAAAAGATTTCGGGCGTATTGCAGCACAGACTGCAAAACAAGTTGTGACACAACGTGTACGCGAAGCGGAACGCGGTGTTATTTATTCAGAATTTAGTGATCGTGAAGAAGATATCATGGTTGGTATTGTACAACGCCAAGATGCTCGCTTTATTTATGTAAGCTTAGGAAAAGTCGAGGCATTATTACCAGTAAGTGAGCAAATGCCGAACGAACAATATAAACCACACGATCGTATTCGTGTCTTTATTACAAAAGTAGAAAAAACGACAAAAGGACCACAAATTTACGTATCACGTACACATCCAGGTCTTTTAAAACGTTTATTTGAAATTGAGGTACCAGAAATTTATGATGGAACTGTAGAAATTCGTTCTGTAGCACGTGAAGCAGGCGATCGTTCTAAAATTTCTGTATATGCAGAGAATATCGATGTTGATCCAGTAGGTTCTTGCGTAGGTCCAAAAGGACAACGTGTACAACGCATTGTAGATGAACTAAAAGGTGAAAAGATTGATATTGTTCGCTGGTCAAACGATCCAGTTGAATATGTAGCAAATGCTTTAAGTCCATCACAAGTTGTAAAAGTACTTGTAAATGAAGAAGAAAAAGCAACGACTGTAGTAGTTCCGGATCACCAGCTTTCATTAGCGATTGGTAAACGTGGACAAAATGCGCGTCTTGCAGCAAAATTAACAGGTTGGAAAATTGACATTAAGAGCGAGTCTGATGCGAAGCAACTTGGCATTGTAACAGAAGAAGACAGCATGATCGCATTCGATTCAGTTGAAGACGAAATCGAATAGAGGTGATGATGGTGAGCAATCGGAAAGTTCCGTTAAGAAAATGTGTTGCAACGCAAGAAATGAAATCAAAACGCGAGCTCGTTCGCATTGTTCGTTCCAAAGAGGGCGAAGTGTCCATTGATTTAACTGGAAAGAAATCAGGACGCGGTGCATATTTGTCAAAGGACAAGGAATGTATTATTCAAGCACAAAAGAAAAATATTTTGGAACATCATCTAAAAGCGAAGATCGACAGTTCTCTTTACGAAGAGCTTCTTGAGCTCGTTGAGAAGGAGTCGAAATAGGTGTCCGATTGGAAAGCGTTTTTAGGACTAGCAAACCGTGCTCGAAAAATAATTTCGGGTGAAGAACTCGTTTTAAAAGAGGTACGAAGTGGCAAAGCAAAGCTTGTGTTGCTTTCTGAAGATGCGTCAGTGAACACTACAAAGCGCATCACTGATAAAACCACGTACTACAACATACCAATGAGAAAAGTCGAAAATCGACAACAATTAGGGCATGCGATTGGGAGAGACGAGCGAGTCGTTGTAGCTGTGTTAGATGAAGGCTTTGCGAAAAAGCTGCGTAGCATGCTCGATACAACTTACCGGGGGTGAAGGTATGAGTAAGATTCGAGTGTATGAATATGCAAAGAAACACAATATCTCAAGTAAAGATATTATTACAAAACTAAAAGAAATGAATATCGAGGTTTCGAATCATATGACAATGTTAGACGATGAAGTAGTAAACAAATTAGATAATCAATATAATACTGGAGCAGAAAAACCTTCTGTTGCAGATGAGTTTGAAGTAGAAGAAAAAGTTGTTCGCAGCAAAAAGAACAGTAATAAGAAGAAGAAAAAAGGCAAAGGAAATGAAGACAAACGTCAAGAAAACTTTGCTGGAAGACAACAAACGCAAGTTGTAGAAACACCAGACAAAATCACTTTCTCTGGTACGCTTACAGTAGGCGATCTTGCAAAAAAACTAGGAAAAGAGCCATCTGAACTTATTAAAAAGCTCTTTATGCTAGGTATTATGGCAACAATTAACCAAGATTTAGATAAAGATACAATTGAGTTACTTGCTGCTGATTACGGAATCGAAGTAGAAGAAGAAGTAATCGTAAGTGAAACAGAGTTTGAAACATTTATCGACGAGCAAGACGATGAAGAAAACTTAAAAGAGCGTCCAGCTGTTGTTACAATTATGGGACACGTTGACCATGGTAAAACAACATTGCTTGATTCTATCCGTAATTCAAAAGTAACTGCTGGCGAAGCTGGTGGAATTACACAGCACATTGGTGCATACCAAGTTGAAGTAAATGACAAGAAAATTACGTTCTTAGATACACCAGGTCACGCAGCGTTTACAACAATGCGCGCACGTGGTGCACAAGTTACAGATATTACAATCCTTGTTGTTGCAGCAGATGATGGTGTTATGCCACAAACTGTTGAAGCAATTAACCATGCTAAAGCAGCAGGAGTACCAATTATTGTTGCTGTGAATAAAATGGATAAACCATCGGCAAATCCGGATCGTGTAATGCAAGAATTAACAGAATATGAATTAGTTCCAGAAGCTTGGGGCGGAGATACAATTTTTGTACCAATTTCTGCAATTCAAGGTGAAGGAATTGACAACTTGCTAGAAATGATTCTACTTGTAAGTGAAGTAGAAGAATATAAAGCAAACCCAAATCGTTATGCAACTGGTACTGTAATTGAAGCACAGCTTGATAAAGGTAAAGGAACAATCGCAACATTACTTGTACAAAATGGTACACTTCGAGTAGGAGATCCAATTGTTGTTGGAACGTCATTCGGACGTGTTCGTGCGATGGTAAGTGACATCGGGCGTCGTGTAAAAGTTGCTGGTCCATCTACTCCTGTTGAAATTACAGGTTTAAATGAAGTACCACAAGCGGGCGATCGTTTCATGGCATTTGCTGATGAGAAGAAAGCGCGTCAAATTGGTGAATCACGTGCACAACAAGCATTGCTTGCACAGCGTGGTGAAAAATCTAAATTAAGCCTAGAAGATTTATTCCAACAAATCCAAGAAGGCGATGTAAAAGAAATTAACCTAATTGTGAAAGCGGACGTACAAGGTTCTGTAGAAGCAATGGCAGCATCACTTCGTAAAATTGATGTTGAAGGCGTAAAGGTGAAAATTATCCACACAGGCGTAGGTGCGATTACAGAGTCTGATATTATTTTAGCTTCTGCATCTAATGCAATTGTAATTGGATTTAACGTACGTCCTGACGTAAACGCGAAACGTACAGCTGAGTTAGAAAATGTTGATATTCGTTTACACCGTATTATTTATAAAGTAATCGAAGAGATCGAGGCGGCAATGCAAGGTATGCTTGATCCTGAATTCGAAGAGAAAGTAATTGGTCAAGCGGAAGTTCGTCAAACATTTAAAGTAACAAAAGTTGGAACAATCGCAGGTTGTTACGTAACAGACGGTAAAATTACGCGTGATAGCGGTGTTCGTATTATCCGTGATGGTGTAGTAATTTACGAAGGTCAACTTGATACGTTAAAACGTTTCAAAGACGATGTGAAAGAAGTTGCACAAAACTATGAGTGCGGTATTACAATTGAGAAATACAACGATCTTAAAGAAGGAGACATCATTGAAGCATACATTATGGAAGAAGTGAAGCGATGATTATCGCTTCACTCTCATTCGAGTGTATGATCTATGATGTGCATTCTTTAAAAGAGAAACGTGCAATTTTACAGCGTGTGCTAACCCGTGTGAAACAGCGTTACAATGTGGCTATTTCGGAAGTAGGACATCAAGATGTATGGCAACGTACAGAAATTGCAATTGTTTCCGTATCCTCAAATCGTGTTGTCTGTGAAAAAGAAATAAATCGTGTACTTGCGTACATTGATTCATTTCCTGAGATTGAACGTACGATAACACAATTGGAATGGTATTGAATGAGGTGAATAGTTATGAAACTACGTGCAAACCGTGTTGGCGAGCAAATGAAAAAAGAATTAGGTGACATTATTAGTCGCAAAATTAAAGACCCACGTGTTGGATTTGTTACAGTAACAGATGTACAAGTGAGTGGAGATTTACAAATTGCTAAAGTGTATATTTCTGTTTTAGGAGATGAAGAGCAGAAAGAAAATACATTAAAGGGTTTAGCGAAAGCGAAAGGCTTTATTCGTTCAGAAATTGGCCAACGTATTCGTCTTCGTAAAACGCCGGAGATTTCCTTTGAATTTGATGAGTCTATCGGATATGGTCATCGAATTGATACACTTTTACATGAAATTAATAAAGACGGTAAACGTGAAGAATAATGGATAGACATTTGTCTATCCATTTTTTCAATGGAAAGTAAGTTTTGCATATAGATGAGTGTTCTAAAATGAGGCTAAAGAGAGCTGAGTAGTTCGAGGTGCGGAAGTCAGGGGGATACGGTATATAGACCTTATCTATTACGAGAACCAAACTGAAGACACAGGCGAAGAAATGCGTTAATATTTTCTACAAAAGTATTATGATGAGGTGAACATATGGAAGGTGTAGTACTATTACATAAACCAAAAGGAATGACATCACACGATTGTGTATTTAAATTAAGAAAGATATTGCGTGAAAAGAGAATTGGTCATACAGGAACATTAGACCCAGATGTAACAGGAGTATTACCAATTTGTGTAGGGCGTGCCACAAAGATTGCGCAATTTTTAACAAGCGAAACAAAAACATATGAAGGTGAAGTTACAATAGGGTTTTCAACAACAACAGAAGATGCTTCTGGTGAAGTGGTGGAAAAACAAGATGTAAATCGCGTAATTACACGTACCGAAGTGGAAACCGTATTAGCAGAATTAACGGGTACACTTGAGCAAGTACCTCCCATGTATTCAGCTGTAAAAGTAAACGGAAAGAAACTATATGAATACGCAAGAGCAGGGCAAGAAGTTGAACGCCCGGTTCGTACAATAACAATCCACGAATTTGTATTACTTGATGATCGTGAAGTATTTGAAGGGAAGAATCTTTCATTCCGCTTCCGTGTTACATGTAGCAAAGGAACGTATGTGAGAACATTAGCGGTTATGATTGGTGAAAAACTAGGGTTCCCAGCACATATGTCACATCTTGTGAGAACAGCTTCAGGAGAATTTTTGCTAGAAGATTGCATATCATTTGAAGAAATTGAAGAAAACATGCAAAATGGAACAGTAGAGTCTATTTTTATCTCAATTGATGAAGCGTTAAGTAAATTTCCAAAAATGGTTGTAGATGAAAAACAAGCAGAAAAGATAAAAAATGGTATGTTTTTAAAGAATGAATTGCAAGTTACAGCGCCGTTAATTACAATATTTGATAAAAATGAACGTTGTTTAGCGATTTATGAACATCATCCAAAACACCCTGGCATGTTAAAGCCAATGAAAGTGCTTGTTAACAATCAAGAACTAAAGCTATAATAAATTATTGGAAGGATTATTACAGAAAAAGGTGAATTCAGGCGTGAAACTCATTCATTTAACTCATCCACACGAACAAAATAAAATAGAATTACCACCTACTGTAATGGCATTAGGATTTTTTGATGGCATTCATTTAGGGCATCAACGTGTGATTCGAACAGCAAAAAAAATAGCGGATGAAAGAGGATATAAAAGTGCTGTCATAACCTTTCATCCACACCCATCTGTTGTTTTAGGAAAAAAAGAAGCGCATGTGGAGTATATTACACCGTTATCTATTAAAGAAAAAGTAATTGCAGATTTAGGAATTGATATGTTATATGTGGTGAAATTCGATGAATCATTTGCTGGATTACAGCCACAACAGTTTGTAGATGAATATATTATTGGGCTAAATGTAAAACATGTAGTAGCAGGTTTTGACTATTCATATGGCCGTTTAGGAAAAGGGACGATGGAGACTTTACCATTTCATGCAAGAGGGGAGTTTACACAGACCGTGATTGAAAGAGTTGAGTTTCAAGAAGAGAAAGTAAGTTCCACAGCATTACGAAAACTGATTCGAAATGGAGAAATGGAACAAATCCCATCTATTTTAGGTAGGGCTTATACAGTAGAGGGAACGGTTGTGCACGGAGATAAACGTGGACGTCAAATTGGCTTTCCAACAGCTAATGTAGCTTTGAGCGATGAATACCTTCTGCCACCTGTTGGTGTATATGCGGTAAGATTAAAAGTTCATGATGAGTGGCATGATGGCGTATGTAACATTGGCTATAAACCAACATTTAAAGAAGATGAACGTAAATTGTCTATTGAAGTGCATCTATTCCATTTCAATGAGGATATATATAATCAGGTTGTTACTGTTGAGTGGCATATGCGTATTCGAGAAGAGAAAAAATTTAATGGTATTGATGAATTAGTTACCCAAATTGCAAAAGATAAAAAAACAGCACAAGAATATTTTAGTACTGGAAAGAATATACTTGCTTTTTCGAATGAAAAGTAGTATTCTATGTTATGTACTTTATGACAACCATTGCTTGGCATTGCGACTCACCGACGCTTGCTCGGTAATTGGGGGTTTAATTAATAGGAGGTGAAATAGGATGGCTTTAACACAAGAGCGTAAAAATGAAATCATTGCACAATTTAGAACTCATGAGACTGATACTGGTTCTCCAGAGGTTCAAATTGCTGTCCTAACAGAGCAAATTAATACTCTAAACGAGCACTTACGTACTCACAAGAAAGATCATCATTCACGTCGTGGTCTATTAAAGATGGTTGGTAAACGTCGTAACTTACTTACTTACCTTCGTAATAGCGATATCACACGTTACCGTGAATTAATCACAAAGCTTGGCTTACGTCGATAGTCAAAGAAGCGGGAATATTCCCGCTTTTTTGTTAGGTAAAAATATATCTTCTACTCTTAATAGCTTACTTAAATTTCGGTAATACTAGAGGAAGAATATTGTGATATATTAGCCATTTACATAGAAGAATTGAATATTTTAAACTGAGAGGGGTACTTAAATGAGTCAAGAAAAGCAAGTCTTCTCGATAGATTTAGCTGGTCGTCAGCTAACAATTGAAACAGGCCAGCTTGCAAAACAAGCAAATGGGGCAGTATTAGTAAGATATGGCGACACAGCAGTTCTATCTACAGCAACTGCATCAAAAGAGCCAAAAAATGTAGATTTCTTCCCGCTTACAGTAAACTATGAAGAGCGTTTATATGCAGTTGGAAAAATCCCAGGTGGTTTTATTAAACGTGAAGGTCGTCCAAGTGAAAAAGCAATTTTAGCAAGTCGTTTAATTGACCGACCAATTCGCCCACTTTTCGCAGATGGCTTCCGTAATGAAGTACAAGTTGTCAGCATCGTTATGAGTGTTGACCAAGATTGTTCTTCTGAGATGGCAGCTATGTTAGGTTCTTCATTAGCGTTATCGATCTCAGATATTCCATTTGAAGGTCCGATTGCTGGTGCAACAGTTGGTCGTATCGATGGCGAATTCATTATTAACCCAACAGTTGAACAGCAAGAGAAAAGTGATATTCATCTTGTTGTAGCGGGTACAAAAGATGCGATTAACATGGTAGAAGCAGGTGCAGATCAGGTACCTGAAGAAACAATGTTAGAAGCAATTATGTTCGGTCATGACGAAATTAAACGTTTAATTGCTTTCCAAGAAGAGATTGTACAAGCTATTGGTAAAGAAAAAGCAGAAGTAGTGCTTTATGAAGTTAATGCCGATCTTGATACAGTTATTCGTGAAATGGCAGAGAAAGATATGCATGCTGCAATTCAAGTGCATGAAAAACACGCGCGTGAAGATGCGATTAGCGAAGTGAAAAAACGTGTAATTGAGCATTATGAAGCACAAGAAGTTGATGCAGAAATATTAGGACAAGTAAATGAGATTTTATATAAAATTGTAAAAGAAGAAGTACGTCGTCTTATTACAGTTGAAAAAATCCGCCCAGATGGACGTAAGAGTGACGAAATCCGCCCGTTAGCATCAGAGGTAGGTATTTTATCTCGTACGCACGGTTCTGGACTATTTACACGTGGACAAACACAAGCACTAAGTATTTGTACATTAGGTGCATTAGGCGATGTGCAAATTTTAGATGGTCTTGGTGTAGAAGAATCGAAACGCTTTATGCATCATTATAATTTCCCATCCTTTAGTGTTGGTGAAACAAGACCGATGCGTGGACCAGGTCGTCGTGAAATTGGTCACGGTGCATTAGGTGAACGTGCTCTTGAACCTGTAATTCCATCTGAAAAGGACTTCCCGTATACAGTTCGTCTTGTATCAGAAGTATTAGAATCTAATGGATCTACTTCACAAGCAAGTATTTGTGGAAGTACGTTAGCGATGATGGATGCGGGTGTGCCATTAAAAGCACCAGTTGCTGGTATTGCAATGGGTCTAGTGAAATCTGGTGAGCACTACACAATTTTAACGGATATTCAAGGCATGGAAGATCATCTAGGTGATATGGACTTTAAAGTGGCAGGTACAGCAAAAGGTGTAACTGCATTACAAATGGACATTAAAATTGAAGGTTTATCTCGCGAAATTTTAGAAGAAGCATTACAACAAGCTAAAATCGGGCGTATGCATATTCTAGATCATATGTTGTCTGTGATTGCTGAACCGCGTAAAGAGCTATCTGCATATGCTCCAAAAATTATTACAATGACAATTAATCCAGATAAAATTCGCGATGTTATTGGACCAAGCGGTAAACAAATTAATAAGATTATTGAAGAAACAGGCGTGAAAATTGATATCGAACAAGACGGTACAGTATTTATTTCATCAATTGATCAAGAAATGAATGAAAAAGCGAAGAAAATTATCGAAGATATCGTTCGCGAAGTACAAGTGGGCGAAATCTACTTAGGAAAAGTAAAACGTATCGAGAAATTCGGAGCTTTCGTTGAATTATTTAGTGGTAAAGATGGACTTGTTCATATTTCTGAACTTGCACTTGAGCGTGTAGGTAAAGTAGAAGACGTTGTGAAAATCGGTGATGAGATTTCAGTAAAAGTTATCGAAATTGATAAACAAGGTCGTGTGAACTTATCTAGAAAAGTATTGTTAAAAGAAGAGCAAGAAAAAGAAGCAGCAAAAGAAGAAGCTTCACAAGAAGAAAATATACAAGAACAGAAGTAAGTAAAAAAAGCCAGGATTCCTGGCTTTTTTTGTTAAATAAAAATACATTTGATGCATAGATTTTTATTAGTGAAAGGTATAGTTTTCATGATAACGCTTAAATTAACAAAGATAAGAAGAGAATGGACTTTTCTTATTTGTATAGTTAATGGGAGGGTTTAGATGAGAACTCGTATCTTTGTATTCATAGCTATATTCTTATTTTGTATAGGCCTATGCTCGTATTCAGTGTTGGCAAATGACGATTTATATGAAAAAATTCAGAAACAAGCGAAACAGTATTCAATTGCACCACAAAATGCGATAATTGATAAGATTTGGAAGGCGACACCAGGGTATAATGGTAAAGAGGTTGATATTGAAGCATCATATAATTACATGAAGAATATAGGGAATTTTGATGAGAAGCACCTTGTATATCGGGAAGTTTCACCAAGCATACACTTAGAAGATTTATCGCCTTCTCCTATTTATCGTGGAAACCCAAATAAAAAAATGGTAGGATTAACCATAAATGTGGCATGGGGAAATGAATATCTTCCGCGTATATTAGAAACATTGAAAAAGCACAATGTAAAGGCAACGTTTTTTCTAGAAGGACGCTGGGTAAAAGAAAATTTACGATTTGCAAAAATGATCGTAGATGCAGGGCAAGAAGTAGGAAATCATTCTTATACACACCCAGATATGAAAACGCTATCTAGAACTCAGATACAAGAACAATTACAAAAGACAAATCAAATTATTGAGGCAGCTACAAATCAAAAAGTACGATGGTTTGCACCACCGAGTGGAAGTTTTCGTGATGAAGTTGTAGAAGTAGCGGCCGGGTTAAAGATGGGGACTATTATGTGGACAGTTGATACAATTGATTGGAAACGCCCTGAGCCTGAAGTACTTCTTCAGCGTGTGATGAGGAAAGTGCACCCAGGTGCAATTGTACTGATGCACCCGACATCCCCAACAGCGGAAGCGCTTAATACAATGATTTTACAGTTGAAAAAACAAGGATATAAAGTAGGTAATATTACGGAATTATTAGATGAAAAACGCATTGATTAAATACATTTACATGACATTCATGTTCAAACTTGTTATCATTAAATAATAGCAATTATTTAGAGAAACTGGCATTAGGAGGAAAGTTTTTGATTAAAAAATATACTTGTAAAAATGGTGTAAGGATCGTTATGGAGAACATACCAACTGTACGTTCAGTTGCGATTGGTATATGGATTCATGCTGGTTCTAGAAATGAAAATGAGAAAAATAATGGGGTTTCGCACTTTTTAGAGCACATGTTTTTTAAAGGAACAGAGACGCGTAGTGCAAGAGAAATTGCAGAATCATTTGATAGCATTGGTGGGCAAGTAAATGCGTTTACTTCAAAAGAATATACGTGCTATTATGCGAAAGTGCTAGATGAACATGCTAAGTATGCGTTAGATGTTTTAGCGGATATGTTCTTTAATTCAACATTTGATGAAGAGGAATTGAAGAAAGAGAAGAATGTTGTATTTGAAGAAATTAAAATGTATGAAGATACACCAGATGATATCGTACATGACATGTTAACGAAAGCAACATATGAAACGCATCCGCTTGGATACCCAATTCTAGGTACAGAAGAAACGCTTGAAACATTTACAGGGGATACACTGCGTCAATATATAAAAGATCATTATACACCTGAAAATGTTGTAGTTTCGATTGCTGGAAATATTGATGAAACATTTGTTCAAACGGTGGAACAATATTTCGGTAACTATGAGGGAACAACAAATCGTGAACAAGTACATAGCCCAATTTTTCATTTTAATAAAGTTGCTCGCAAGAAGGAAACAGAGCAAGCTCATTTATGTTTAGGATTCCAAGGATTGCAAATGGGACATGAAGATATTTATAACTTAATTGTATTAAATAATATATTAGGTGGAAGTATGAGTAGCCGCTTATTCCAAGAAGTGCGTGAACAAAGAGGATTAGCATACTCAGTGTTCTCGTATCATTCTTCTTATGAAGATACAGGGATGTTAACACTTTATGGTGGTACAGGAAGCCAACAATTAAATACTTTATATGATACAATGCAAGAAACTTTAGAGACGTTGAAAAATACCGGTATTACAGAGAAAGAACTTGTGAACAGTAAAGAACAGCTTAAAGGAAATTTAATGTTGAGTTTAGAGAGTACGAATAGTCGTATGAGTCGTAATGGTAAAAATGAATTACTTCTTAGAAAACACCGTTCTCTTGATGAAATTATTGAGAGTGTAAACAAAGTGACGAAAAAAGATGTAGATACATTGGTTCGCACTATGTTTACCAATGAATTTTCTGCAGCACTAATTAGTCCAAATGGAGAGCTTCCAAAAGGAATGAAATAAGGCGAAATAACCGTATCTCTTACGAGGAGATGCGGTTATTTTTATGTAGTAAGCTTTTTAACGTTATAAGAGATTTTGAATGTTAGGAAGAGGATTTCATTTTCTTGGTATTTTTTAGAGATATGTAGAATACGTACTTATTACAGGATGAGATTTGAGAATATTGTACGAAAGATTTTGGGTAAAGGAGAGAGTGACATGCGTTTAAGTGAATTAAGTGGAAAAGAAATTGTGGATTTGGAACGTGCGGAAAGAATGGGGATTTTAGGTCATGCTGATTTAGAAATAAACGAGAAGGATGGGAAAATTCAAGCTCTTATTATACCAGTGGGAAAATGGGGTGGTTTCAAAAGAGAACAGCAAGAAGTAAGGGTAGAATGGAGCCGGATTAAAAAGGTCGGTCATGATATGATTATTTTTGATCTTGCAAACCGTCCAGGCTCACAGTAAAAGATAACCATTTCGGTTGTCTTTTTTTTCTATTTCTAGGTAGTAATACACTACTTTCAGGCTTAGTAAAAAGTGGGAGATAAAATGCTCCCCTATAGAAGTTCAATTGGAGAAGGCTAATAATTCATGTTAATAAAAGAACACCTAATGAATATAGCTTTATTTTATAGAATTTCACATGTTTAGAAATAGTGGATGCCTTTGTTTTTCAATCACCTCTAACTCGTACGGTACATATGATGTGGAGGAAAAAGAAAAAGTAGGCGCTTTTCTTATAAATGATAGAAAAAAGAAGGTGAAGTAGGGAATGTTGACTGAGATGCACATCGCTGTCATAGGAGGAGACGCAAGACAGCTAGAAGTGATTCGTAAGTTAGTTGAACTTGATGCAAAACTTTCATTAGTAGGGTTCGATCAGCTGGATCATGGTTTTACAGGGGCAGCAAAAGAGAGTATGCAAGATCTAGATTTCACTTCTTTAGATGCAATTATTTTGCCGGTAGCAGGAACAAATGCAAAAGGGGAAGTAGATACTATTTTTTCAAATGAAAAAATTGTGATTACGAAGGAACAAGTTGAAAAAACACCAGCAAGCTTTACTATATATTCAGGAATTGGTACACCGTATTTGGAGAATATTGTAAATACTACAAATCGAAAACTTGTGAAATTATTCGATCGTGATGATGTAGCGATCTACAATTCTATTCCAACGGTAGAAGGAACATTAATGATGGTTATTCAAAATACAGATTATACGATTCACGGTTCGAATGTAATGGTTTTAGGATTTGGTAGAACTGGAATGAGTGTAGCTAGGGCTTTTCAATCACTAGGAGCGCATGTCAAAGTAGGAGCAAGGCGCTCGGAACATATCGCTCGTATTTCAGAAATGATGTTTTCTCCTTTTTATATGCATAACATCGAGGAGGAAGTAAGTGATATTGATATTGTTATTAATACAATTCCACACCTTGTTGTAACAGCAAGTGTCATTTCACGGATGCCGGCGCACACTTTAATTATTGACCTAGCCTCTAGACCAGGTGGCACGGACTTTCGCTATGCAGAGAAACGAGGAGTTAAAGCATTGCTAGCGCCAGGTCTTCCCGGAATTGTTGCACCGAAAACAGCGGGGCAAATTTTGGCGAATGTTCTTTCTCAGCTATTAACAGCAGAGATGGTTGCAAGAGAGGAGAATGGGAAATGAGTTTGAAAGGGAAGCGGATTGGCTTTGGATTTACAGGTTCGCATTGTACGTATGCAGAAGTTATGCCACATGTAGAAAAGCTGATTGCAGAGGGGGTGGAAGTACTGCCAGTTGTTTCATACACTGTACAAACAACAAATACTAGATTTGGTGAAGGGGCAGAGTGGATTGAAAGAATTGAGGAGATAACAGGAAATAAGGTTATTAATTCTATCGTAGGGGCAGAACCACTTGGTCCCAAAATACCATTAGATTGTATGGTGATTGCTCCACTAACAGGAAATTCAATGAGTAAATTTGCTAATGCGATGACAGATTCTCCGGTACTAATGGCAGCAAAGGCAACGCTTCGGAATGGGAAACCCGTTGTATTAGCTGTTTCGACAAATGATGCTCTTGGTCTAAATGGTGTAAACCTAATTACACCAAGAGGATGACGACAAAAAGCAAACGCTTATTTGTCGCCATCTTTAGGGAGCTTAGGGTAGAGCACAAGCTTGAAATCGTCGAGCCTTTGCCATTTTTCTTTCGTGTAAATAGCTTTTTTCAGAACAGACTTTAACAGGCTATTCTTTTTCATTGGATCATCTGTTTTGAAATAAAGATTTAATACATGCTCTACTTGAGGAATCGTATCTTTTTTTACGCGTTCCTTTGTTATTTCAGTATTAATTTCCTTTTGGAGGTTCTCCATCATGTCAGTAATTTCATTCATGCGATCTGATACAACATTAGAACGTTCCAAAAACATATCAACCGTATAAACGCCTCGTTCTAATAAATCGTGTAAATTATTTTTTTGCTTTTGAACATCTAATAATTCTTTTTCAAGCTTGCGTAATGTAGCTTGATTTATTTTTATTACTTGCTTTTCTTTAGAAAGACTGTCTTGAATATTTTTAGCAAAATCAGCTTTGTAATTGATATACCATTCCTTTAAAGCCTCGAGTAAACGTCTTTCGATTAATTCTGTATAGCTTGATTTGTTTTCACAACCACGGTGTTTACAATCCATTGTCTTTTTTCGATTCTTTGGATACCTTTGCACCATGCTGTATCCGCATTTCCCACATCTGATAATTCCGGCTAGGGGATTCTTTAATCCATTCGTATTATAAGGAACGTGATATCTTGTATTTAATTTCTCCTGTGCTTTTTCAAATAAACTTTCTGAGATAATCGAATCATGTTTTCCATCTGCAATAATCCATTCTGATTTATCTTGTCTAGTGCAACTACGTTTCGTTGCATCCGGATGTTTCACTTCTTTTCTTTTTTGCCACGTTACTTTTCCGATGTAAATATTATTTTTTAACATATCTAACACGCTGTATGGATTCCAGTCGTTCCCTAATTTACTTTTATAGCCAAGCTGATTTAATTTGTTCGTAATCATGGAGGCTCCCATATCCTCATTTGCATACCATTCAAATATCATTCTGACAACAGAGGCTTCTTCTAGATTAATCGTTAACGTACGCTCACGCTTATTTAAGCGATGGATATCGTATCCGTATGGTGCGTGCGTACCAAGGTAATTGCCAGCCTCTACACTTGCAATACGACCACGTTGCATCCGGCGGGTAATAATCTTTAACTCTTTACGCGCCATAAACGCCTCAAATTCACTGTATTCTTCGTCCCACTCATCGTTAAGGTCATAAGTCTTCCTAGGTGTCATAATCTTCGTATTGGAGCGTTTAAATGTCTCTAAAATGATTCCTTGTTCTTTCATGCCACCACGACCTAAACGGTCCATATCCATGCAAAGAACAACGTCATATTTGTTATCCTCAATTTCTTCGAGTAGTGCTAACATCTCAGGACGTTTCACTAAGCTCTCACCAGAAACGATTTCCTCACGAACAGCTAAAACATTTAAACTTTTCTCTTTAGCGATTTTCAGCAGGGTAGTGCGGTGTTTTGCTAAAGTTTCGCCTTCACCACGTGCTTCGGCTTCTAGATCAGCGCGTGATTTACGTAAGTAGATCGCGGTTCTCATAGCAGTACCTCCTGTATTCAGTATTAATTATACGAAGAGTACATGACATAAATTATAAAAATTCAATGTTTAAGTAGAAGTTATAGTTTTTATTATGTAATTAGACATGTTTGTGAAAAAATATTTTCCAAATGACAAGCTAGCAGCTGATTTTCATAATGCAACAAGTGTTGCTTCGCAGGATGAATGAAACATTGAAAGTTTTTGCAATGAGATATATCGATTCTTTTCTTGTTTCGGGGAGGTTTAATGTCCTTGACATAAAAGTAACAATACAAAAATGTAGTTTGAAATTGTTTGCTTTTGCTTCTTTGTAGCCTTAAAAATCGCAGAAGCATTAGAAAGTACTGTAGAAAAAATTTAAAAATATAACGTGCGAAAAGCGCACTTATAAACTAGTTAGAAAGAAAGGGGGAAAATATCAGCACTTCCAATGGCAGTACCAATTGATCTAAAGCATAAATATATAAAAAGCACTTCAAGAGGTGACATCATGAGCCAACAAGAGGAATATGCAGCGACTTATGAATTTGGAAAAACGAAAGTTTATGTTGTGGCTCCTGAACCTAAAACACAAAAGGAAATTGAAAACATCCTTCGAGCATATTACGAGGCTGGTTGGGCCATCATCAAAGAAATGCAAGCAAAAGAAAGTATCGAGGATTAATTCCTCTTTTTTTCATAAAAAATAGACAAGTTATGTATTCTATAAATTTTATTGTAATTCTTTGAAAACTGAATACGGAGGTGAACAAATATGGGAACAAGTATATATTGCAATTCATCGATAGGTGGATTGCTACGTAATGCTAGAGAATGTTGTGAAAGATGGACAAATTCATTCAATAGAGCCACCAACAAGTGGTCATGGGGAACAGTCCTTTGTATATAAAAGTGGAAAAGTAACTCGTATGGATGAGCGGAAAACACAGTTACTTTAATCAAATTTGAATTTTGTTCGGGATGAAAATTTAGTGAAACAAAAAGTAATGAATACAAGGAAAAATCCCTGGGGGACAGGGATTCGATAAGGGAGATATTGTTGTCGTGCAATGTCGAAATTTGGCGTATTCAACAAATTAATATTATCATGAATTTTCAGTGGATTGTGATAGTGGATGTGTCAAAAATGTGTACAGATTTCATATAAAAGCGTTATTTGTTAAGAAATGAGGAGGTGTAATAGTGAATAATTGGATGGTGATATGAAAAAAGAATCCTTTATATAAAGGATTCTTCTGGTGATGAATTTTAACCTTCATAGTCACATTCATTACAAGAATTATCTTTTTCATTACAGCAAATACAGAACGTTTTTTGGATAAATATATTCCCGACACTAGGACTGTTAGTGGTATTTGAGAAAGTAAGGCTTTCGAAATCTTCCACTTGAAATATCCGTGGTGAATCCTCTTCACTTAATCTAGCGGTAATTGGTATGCGAGATCCTCTTGTTCGAATAGTTACTTCAAAAGGGGCACTATTACCAGCAGCAGAAATCTGAATTAATGTTTTATTGTGATTTTTGGTAAAGTCTTCAAAAATAGTTCTTGAAGTGTTAGGGCGTAAGAAAAAATCTAGGGGGATATTTCCAGTTAAATTTACTCCCGATCCGGAAATTGTATGAGTCTCAACGAAACATTTATGTTCTTTTTGACTAGAATACGAGTGATATTGGTTTTTATAACACTTCTTACCATTTTCATAAAAATAATCCGCCATACGTATGTCACTCTCCTTGTTAGTTGTCCATATATATTATTTGTGAAATAGAAATGGTGCTTGGACGAAATTTAAAAAATTTAAGGGATTTATTATGTACCGAAAAGTCAGTAAAAGGGTGGGGGAAAATCAGTTGGATAAAATGGACGAAAGCGTTATTTGAATAGAAAGAGGTTAGAGAATGATAAGGTAAAAAGTTTCACAAATTATCAACTTTAAATCAATGTTCATAGTATGAAAGGTGACGGGTGAGAATATTTACGAGGGTGGGGTGAATAAAAATGTTTCCCAGTTATTTTTACAATGAAATGCGAAAGCGTCCTTTAGGTGGGCATGGTCCTGCGCAAAGTACAATTCAAGCTGTTCACCAGGCTATACAAGCACAGCAACAAGCGATACAAGCACAACAAATGCAACAAAGTATACAACCTTACTATCATTCATTGCAATATTATTATCCAATGTACATTATGCAGTATAGGATACCTTTTTCAACGGTTCCGTATGAAACTGCATATTATTTGTAGCAAATAGTCACAGAAGACATAACTGTTCGATGGACACTTATTCATAAATAGTTTAACAAAAACGTTATTTGATAAAAAAGAGCACATGTGTGAATGTGCTCTTAGAAAGATAGCAATCTATGAGAGAGGGTCTTCATACAATAAAGTATGCTTGTCTCATTAAGGCGTGTCAAAAATAAACAAAAGCGCCACTTTGAAGCAGAATGTGAATGTTGATTCAGGAAAAGGAAAAATAAAAATAGATATTGAAAGCCAGATGAAGACCCTAATATCTTTTGAAAAACTTTTGTAGTCAGATTTTCCTTCTGAAGTGAATTTTTTATATTGTATGTTGTTTTTTGATAGCTGAGTATGTCCGTAAAAGAATAAAAACGCTAAATTTAATGAATATTTTATTTAAAAAAAACATCACAATAAAAAGAGCACCTTCGAACAGTGCTCTGTAAAGGAAAAGAATCTTTGCAATTAATTGAAAAGTTGTAAAAGGATACCGTTCAGTTTATAGCTTAGATATTATTTTTTGATTCAAAATAGCATATGAGTATTGAGGGAGAAGTGTGAAAAAACAAAAGAGCAGCTAGCAAAAGCTAACTGTTTGGTTCATGGGTAATAGAGAAAGTAACTTAATGGGTTATCTATTATATTGACGGAAGATTTATTAAATAATCATAGTGATAATTTATTATTTATTTTAACTTAAGGCTGGTTCCAAAAAAGTGACATACCAACAAAATATAGAACTATTAAAAGGAAAATTGCTATGAAAATAACTGAAAAAATCTTTTTCATTAGTAGACCTCCTTTATGAAGAATATTAACATTTATCCAGAATTTGAACAAAATAGTTATTTAAATAAAAGAAACCCCGTTTATCTACGGGGCTCCTAAGGGTAATCGTCAAGTAATGACGTACTCGACTAATTAACCGTAACATGAACTTTTTGGAAATAATACTGGTAAATGTGTCCAAATGAATCAGGACCGTCATTTTGAATAAAATCGTTATTTCATAATAAATAATCTAAGAGCACACATATAAGCGTGCTCTTAGATTAGAAAGGTAGATTTCTATGAGTAGAGAATCTCCATACAATAACATATGCTTGTCCAGTATAAATGTGAAAAGTTTTTAATAAAAACGCTATTTTAATTGCAAATAAAAAGAGCACATTCATGTATGCGCTCTTGGATAACGGTTGTTGTATTTTATTTTAGTGCTTATCTTTCATCGGATGTATCAAATTTATCAATCAATTTAAAGATAATTTCTAGAAGAACTGTAAATAAAATAGCAAAAATCAACACGGCATGAGGGGATAATTTCACCGTTGTAAAATTAAGATTTGCTAACCCAAAATATCCGACATACATCGTAAGAAATGTACTAACAATTGAAATTGTGAATCCTAAGAAACCTAATTCTATTAGTTTTTCCTCAGATAGTTTGAATACTCGTAATATGAAAGAGAAGATTATTCCAAATATGAAAAAGCCAATAGATAACGTCAATAGTGACATTATACTTGTATATTCAATGTCATTAGGCATCCATTGTTTCATTCCTACAATTATAACTGTAGGGAGAACAATAGGTAGTACCAGTGGTAACACTATTTGAAGAACTGCAAATAGTCCATTGATGTTATTTGTTTCATTGTTATTTTGATTATTCATAAAGCCTCCAAAAAATAATATGAAGATTAATATCCTAGAGGATTTTAACACAAAAGTATTAGTAAAGATACATTCAAAAATAAAGATGGATTTAAACAAAAATTTCATATTGTAATAATATACAGAGTTTATTGGGGATGATTCTATAAATAAAAACTCTACTCTCAACGACGAGAGCAGAGTTCATGGATGCAGTTGCTGAGTTCGTGGGATGGTGAACGCCAGCAATTGAATAATATCATGATTATTCAGAAAAAACACCGAGTAAATATTTCTAACTTTTCTAATAATAGTAAATTGATGTGAAATGAATAAAATCGTTATTTACATTGTATATGTAAAAAGAGCATCTGATATAGGTGCTCCTAGAAAGAAGATTCCAATGCCTTTAAGTCTCCTTGTTTATATTGATTATTTATATGCTAGTTTCATTGTAAATGTGAAAGTCGAAATAACTGAAGTGAAATATGTATACAAAAAAGAGCACTATATAAAAGTGCTCTTTCAAGAACTTGTATTGTTATTTATTTAATACTAATAATTACTAACAAAAAGAAATTGAAGTTTGCTTACTGCTATATAAGATACAGAAAATTTACTATTGTAGGGATTGCCATGAATGTGCTTATTGAAATTGTTGTTGACCGCCCATTTGCTGTCCTTGTTGGTTACCCATTTGCATACCTTGTTGACCGCCCATTTGCTGCCCTTGTTGGTTACCCATTTGCATACCTTGTTGACCGCCCATTTGTTGCCCTTGTTGTCCACCCGTTTGACCAACTTGTGATTGAGCCTGAGAAATAGCTTGATTTACTTGGCTTAATGTCTGATTAGCTTGTAGATACTGTAAACCTTGATTTAATGTTTGAATAGCTTGTTGGATAGTTTGTTGTAATTGTTGATCAGCTTGTTGCATTTGTTGTTGAGACTGTTGGCTAAATTGTTGAAGCTGTTGCATCAGTTGGTTAGCTTGTTGCAATCCTTGTTGCGGCTGTTGTTGTTGACCTTGAGATGCTTGAGATAAAGACTGTTGTAACTGCTGAATTTGATCTTTAAGACTAGTTAATTCTTGTGAAACTTCTAAATCAGCAGCTTTTCGTGCCACAGCTTCAACTTTTTTCTCTGTTCGTTTGTCCATTTTATAATCCTCCTTTTGTACCCACATAGTAGTGAGCAACATCTTTTATATTGTGCAAATTTTTGGGTTAAATACTAAATAAAAAAATAAATTTAAAATACAGAGAATTAGGAAAGGGGCATAAAGATAAAGTTTTAATTACAAATAGGACAAGCGAAATCGCTTGTCCCATGAGGAGTAAATTAACTTAGGTAGATTTTAAAAGTAACAAAATGACTCGTATTGGTAAATTGACTCATGAATAGTATGTGTGAATGGGAAAGGATTATACAACAAAATAACAGACAACTGAAAAAGTTGTCTGTTATTAAAGCCCTTGGATAACGGTGGGGAGTCCGTCAGAGAAATTATGGAAATGTCAATAGCTTTTTAAAGAGTCTGTACAAAATCAGCATTGATTATACAAAATTTGTTAATGATTTGGCAGACAACATTTTTAGTTGCCTGCCTGTGGGTCTCATGAGTTTGTGAGATTAACTAATGGCATACTCATTGAAAGAGGGAGTGAACCGCTAGTTCGAATGGCTTATGGATAGTGTGTGCAGCCTTTTTGAAAATATGTAAAAAGGATATGTCTATTTAAAAAATCAAATATAGCACAAATATAGCGTGTTCATAGGAAGATGGGTTTTTATGAGTGATGTTCTCTATACAATAACATATGCTTGTTTCGTTTAAATGTGTCAAAAATCAACAAAAACGCCATTTGATACTGAAATTATCCACTATAAAAAGAGCACTATATACGTGCTCTTATCAGGGCCTCAGAGAGTGGAATGTGGCACACATGATAATATATGTAAGTTACTCATCAAGGTGTAAATATCTAACAAAAATTTCATTTTATAAAAAACATCACAATAAAAAGAGTACCTTCGAACAGTGCTCTTTAAGAGGAAATAAGCCTTGGAATCAATTGAAAAGTTGTAAAAGGATACCTTTCATTTTAATGCTTAGATATTATTTTTGATTCAAAATAGTATATGAGTATTGAGGAAGAAGTGTGAAAAAAACAAAAAAGCAGCTAGCAAAGGCTAACTGCTCGGCTCCAATGGGGGAATGGAGAAAGATTATATCTACAGTATTTGCGGAATATTGAGTTTTATTCAGGGAGGAAGAGAGAAAGTTATGTTACATATTTGATGAAGAATTCTTTTATTAATAGTAACGTTCCCAAAAGAAACAAGATTTCAATCGTGAACCAGAACATACTTTTTTGTGGATTTTTAAATTCCATCATTACGGAGAAAAATAAATAACTTGCAATGAGCATGATAATAAAGAGACGGATTATATCAGACATTTATAGCACTCCTTACAATTAACCACTTGTTACGTCTTCTCATTACTATTGTTACAGCAAAATAGAAAACAATCAGGGCCACTGCTGTAATAGCAAAATATTTAACATAGGGGCCAGCTACTTCGTTTATATTCTCCCACTTTTCTACAAGCTTCCAACCTAGATATACAAATAAGGCCGACCAAGGAATAATTGCAAGCGTAGTAAGCGTAATAAATCTAAAAACACAATAACAAGGAATGTGAACAAGCATATATTCATACAATTGTATGGATAGTTCGTTTTCAATATGTTATCCCATAATTTTTCAAGAGAAAGCACTTAATTTTTGGGAGTGCTCTCTTTCACATTTTAAGAAGGACAAGCATATATTGGAGTATGGGACAAGATCTCCAAGGTCCTATTCAATACTCATTGAAAACTCCTACACATTTGGGCATCTACTGACGTGGATGCTCTTTTTATTGAACAAAATGGGCGCATACTCTATCGTAAATTCTTGTGGATGTTAGGGCGCGGCGGTGATAAAAACGGTCTAATGTCCGTTATTATCCACTTTTTAATCAGTGAATTGCATGGTATTCCAGAATATAATACTTCTGTTGTTGCAAACAGTGAAGAGCAAGCAGAAACAAGCTCTGATGAAGTAAAGAAAACTGTTCGCAGACATGAAATTTTGAAAAAAAGCTTTTAAAGCAACTGAAACACAAACGACTTCGAAGGCTACTGGAAGTATAGTGAAGTTTAGAACATCAAACGGAGATACGAAAGATAGTCTTCGTGATGGTGAGGTTCTGATGTGCGCTTACGTGAATTTTCTACAACGAACTCAAAAGTAGTAGGTGTACTAGAACAAAAAGATTACGAGATTGATGGTCGTGAAGGTGATTGGGTTCATGTAAAAGATCGCGGATGGATTTATTTTGGTGAGTATATTCGTTGGGTTAGATAATACAAGATCTATCCTTAATTTAGGGTGTTTTTTAGATACTACTAACAATGGTACATTATATCAACCTCACATGTATAGGTTATACAAGTATGAGTTGTTATTAAGAATCACTTTTTTGTTCTAAACATATAGTTTATAGAAGTAATCTTTATGTACAAGGGGTGGGTAGATTGGATAGAAAAGTAAGAAAAAATGATTTTGTTTCCGGATTTGTACCACATCATAACCATGGATCTGTTGATTATACATCCGTGGCAGATGGTCATGTACATCAATGTTTGGATGTAACATCACCACCAATTCCGACGCAAGAGGGAGGACATATTCACTATACAGAAGGATATGTTCTATTTGAGGATGGGCACACCCATTATTATAAGGCATACTCAGGACCAGCCATTCCTGTTGGAAATGGAATGCATGTTCATTATTATGATTTTTACACGACTGAAGATGATGGGCATAAACACCATGTTAAAGGAGTGGATCAACCTGCTCCAGGGAATAAATAAAAATTATAATACAGCAATTACTATCCAAAAAGGGCATTAGAGATGTCCTTTACTTAAAAATCATAAAGATAAATAAAACACAGGGAGGATTAAAATCCCCCCTGTTGTAAAATCAGACTATCCTCTTAATACTCTAAATGCTGCTCTTATTTTTCTAGCAAATTCTAATGGTGGTTCAATAGATTCAAAGTGCATATACATTGCCCGTGGTTCGTCAAATAACCAGTGATTATGAATCGCTGTAACTATAATATCTCTTTTTCTAAGTTCAGTTAATAACGGGTTAATTTCTTCTTGTAAAAGCACAGTTTCTCCTAAATTTAACGCATTACCTCTACTATCCAGATCTTCAAATGAAAAAAATTGAGGGTTTACAAGTGGAGACCTTGTTCTACGTCCAAGAATCGTAAATCTAATATTACGAAACTTTTGTACCAAACATACTCCCTCCGGAGTGACTGATCCCTCTCCACCTAAGATTCTCGCAAATTCATTACATAATTGACTGCTAGATGAACATCTAGATTCGCATGAATGATAATCATCTGAATACATAAAATCCCTTCTTTCCATATATACGTAGTGTTAGGGACAAGCAATTCCCTATAATAAAATATTCATACTATACGGAAAAGGTTTGGACTATTTATTTACTACTAATGAGATTAAATACTATAATCCTTACATAATTATTTATTAATACTTATATTTTCATATTCGGACTAAAGAAAATCCTTGTTTTTTACCCTTTTTTTAGGTTCTGTCCTTCGCTTTTTATTTGAATATCTCTAATTGTTTTATTTATATTTAAATAGAACACTAAATAAGAACTGTCTGTGCTAATTGTTCCATACGTTGCAATAGGATCATAACTCATGAAAAGACCTCCTTGAAATAACACCTAAATCATACCAATCTCATGCAACAACTGTAAATATTACATTCCCATAAATCCGTGATTAAGGAGTTGCAGAAACTTATTTTTAAAACTCCAATCAAGTTGAACTCTTCGTTGTTAGACAAAAATAAAAATCACCTCATTTGAAGTGATTTTTATTATGATAACACTCTACTCTGACAGGTTTTGTTACTAATTTTATCTCCCAACCTTTTCGATCGTTACATCCATTTTACATTCCTCTGATTCCTTTAATGCATTTTTTAGTAAATCTAAAAAAGAAGTTCCTTGAATAGTATGATAGTTTGCTAAGTTAGTTATTTTAGCAGGAATTTTATCTCCATAAGGTGGTTTTTTTGTTATATCTTCAAAATCCCATATTACCTCTGATGGAGGGATTTTGCTCAATTTTTCTCTAATTTCTTCCACGTTTTTTAATGCCGCAGACACATCCTGCCATTTTAATCTTTCAAAATATAAATCCTGCATTAATAAAGGGTATTTAGTTCCCCAACCATCAGGCTCACAGTGGTATGACACTGTTGAGAAAAAACTGTGTAGAAAGTCAGGGTGTCCTGCTTCATAAAAAAACATATCTACAGAAAATCCTACTGCCATTTTTATCAGTCCTCTTTTATAATTTTTATTTCAGGTAATGCATTAGCTTTTTTTCTTATTTCTGTTCTAATTTCTTTCAAAATTTCATTAGAAACAGTTTGTCCTCTTATTGTGGAGGTAATTTTTCGTAAAAAAAGATGCAATCAAAAGAGAACGCCTCGGATGGGTAACAATGAACGTATTTTTACTATACCACAAGATATTACCTTTAAATTCCAATTTTCATATTCTTAACATTGCTTTGTTAGAATCTTACATGTAATAACAAAATAGTTAATAGGAGATGTAATCGGTGGAAATGCAAATTTTCGATGTTAACGAATCTGTTTGATGTATCATCAAAGTACCAGCAGAATCAAAAGAATACACATTTTTATTCCACAAGGATTCAACTTTTGTGGAATCGGTATTTTTATTAGAAGATGAGAGGCAGTGTAGTTTGATGAATGAAGAGATAGTTACTAAAACAGGTGCAATTACATCGGAGCAACTCAAGAGGGACTTTTTTGGAGATTTAAAAGGTTAGGTATGGATTGCGGTTGATGACGTGGGTTTATATAAAAGAAAAGCGACAGATCAAGAGGTAGAAATGTATTGGCATGTAAAAAAAATATACAAGAGAATTTAGCTGATAAAGTGAAAGTCCCTCTCGAGTGAGAGGGACTTTTGTTTTTAGATTATGATTAGTTGTTAATCGAATATAATTCAATTTAAGTTAATACGACAAGTATTAACTAAATTTTTTTGATTGTTTTAATTCTATTTTTATTTATAACTTCTATCTACAGCTTTCATCAGTTCCCAATCATTTCTTAATTCTTTTTTCTTTGTGTGTATTTCATTAATACCGTGGTTCAATTCTTTACGTAAGGTCCCTAAATCTTCCGTCGCTTTTTTTCCCGCACCATTTTGTGACCAACCAGCTTGTACGAGGTTATAAATGTCGTTGATACGCTCTTGATTTTCATTTATATATGTGATTAATTTGTTTAAGCTTTCAAAAGCGTCTTCTATATGTTCTTCGTTAAAGTACATTTGTCTCATTTTTTTATCCACCCAAATCCTTGGAAATTTTCGTCCGCATTTTTATATTCGTCCGCCTTTTTCTTAATAAACTCTGCAACTTCTTGAGACTTTAAAGCATATACTCGGCTAGTCTGATCTAAAAGGTGATAAAGTTCATTTATTCTATTTTCCATACGCTGACTCTTTGTTGATTTTAGAGACTGTTTTACTTCGTCAATTACCCGTGGGATATGGTTTCGGAAGGCTTCTGCGCTCTGTTTCATTTCGTTTGCTGACTTCTCTAGATATTCCATGATAACTTTTACCTCCCCGACACCATTAATAGAATATCTCGGAGATTGATAAATTTCTTTTCCTGTACTAGCATCTATCAATTTATTATCTATATTTCCGAATTTGTCATAATGATAATTGCCTAATCCATGAAAATCTTTATCTTTTGAGACAGAGTCGCTGAATCTATCAATCATATGAAAACCATAGTCATCTGTAGCTGTTTTAAAATCCGAATCAATCATATATGTATCGCCAATATGATTTTTATCTTCCCATAGAAAACCACCAGAAATAGAATCCTTAGGGTTAATGTAATTCGTTATTTTTCCTTTGTATTCTCCTGAGTCCACCTTTTCTTGAATTTCTTTTGGTAACATATCATAAACACCAGGAGCAGAATAAGTTATTGCAGGCACATCGCACATCGCTGCAGCATATTGAGCATTTGCACCACCTAACGAATGACCTGTGACTGTTATCGTAGCTTCACCGCCATATTCCTTTTTTACTATTTCTAAGAGAGACGTTGCTTGCGTAAATTGATTTGGTGCTACTACTTGAGTTTTATCAGATGGATCTATTTTCTCCCCATCTTGTAAAGGTTTGTCACCTTTGAATATATACTTAAAATCTGTCAAATAATCTGGTCCTGCTCTGTCTATTGATTTACCACCCTCTGTACCTCTATAGGATACAACAACTTCTTTAGTTTGCTTATTGTAAAAAACTGTTGCATCAAACCCAGTTACAGGGTCATGTAATGTTGCACCTTTAGGTTCAATTACTTTCCAGTTTTCTCCCCCTGTAGATGTGTAAGTTGAGCCTATTTCATGATCAGTGTAGGATTCGTCGGATAACTCGTTATAAGTTCTATCAGAAATGCTGGTACTCATAATATTCCTCCTAATATTATATTATTTCTATTATAATAGATTAGGGGGGGAAATGAATGAAAAAGGTAATATTTGTTATTGTTTTGGTGTTTTTTGGTATGGGGGCGTATCTTGCGGTTCAATATAACAAAGCGTTACATCCTTACACCGCACAGGAAGAAAAGGAAATGAAAGAAAAATCTTCACAAGCTGCTGTTGAATATTTTAAAAAAGAAAAAAATTGGGATATTAAAGTTACTAAAGTTGAATTTTCTGGATCTTTGGGAGGTGGTTCTATTTTTGTACATGGATATGTTAAGGAAAATCGAGAAAAGGTATCTGCAACAATAAAGTATAATAAAAATTACGAAGTATCTGGAGTAACTGTAAGCGAAAAACTACATAATATGGAAAGTGGAAAAGAGTGAAAATTTCATTAATTACATATAATTTGTGATTTTGGTAAATATCATCAAGCAAAAAAGTTAACTGAAATTAGTTAGCTTTTTTGCTTAGCTCTATATGTTGTGCTAGACAACTCTTTATAGGTTTTATCTGAGATTATATCCCCTATAACGTCCCTTTATTTCTGAATATTTAATATTATAATGGTAATGGGGGTAATAATAAATGAAGAAAATCCTATTAATTACATTTATATTAATTTTAGGTACTGGTTCGTGTGCTGTATATGAGTTTTATAAAGCTACTCATCCGTACACTAAAAAAGAAGAACAAGAGATGAAAGAAAAAGCGTCAAGAGTAGCAGCCGAGTATTTTGAAAAAGAAAAAAATTGGAATATTACAGTGAAAAATGTTGGATTTTCAACAGATATTTCTCGAAGTTCAATTAATGTTTATGGCTATGTTACTGACAACAAAAAGAAAGAAGTATATGCAAATATAAGATATAGAGATGATTATAAAATTGGAAACACGAGTGATTAATTATTCTAAATGAACGGTACTTTTACTACATATTGTTTAATTATAATTAAAAGCTCTGCTCTATTTATTAATATAAAAATGTCGAAACTCAGATGAGGATAAAATTTGTTTGTTATCATCAATTGAGTTTCATCACTTTACAATTGGCAGACGCATACAATCCCTTTATTCTAATTACTTTTACGTTAATTAGGATCGTATAGAGGAGATCATAAATGAAAAAAGTTCTATTCGTTATATTTTTGTTAATTTTAGGAATGGGTTCGTGCACTGTTTATGAATTGTATAAAGCTACTCATCCGTACACTGAAAAGGAAGAACAAGAGATAAAAGAAAAAGCATCGAAAGCAGCTATTGAATACTTTAAGGTAAAGGAGAATTTGGATATCGTAGTGACCAAAGTGGAATTTTCTAACGATATCTCTGGAAGCTGGATTAATGTTGACGGTTATGTATCTGGAGATAAAAAGAAAGAGGTGTCTGCAAACGTAGACTATAAAAATGATTATAATGTTACAAGTTATAATTATTAAACGTTTTAACGTTGTACATATATAATAGAAGTAAATAAAAAATATTTCTTTTTGTCATCACCATGTTGGCGTCAATCTTATGCGTTTAATGGCGACAAAACATATTTATTTTGTGCCATTTGGGCAAGATGCACCAGAGAAAAAACCAAACTCAATGGTAGCCCGTATGGAACTTCTTGAAGATACAATTGTAGAAGCGATAGAAGGGAAGCAAATACAACCTGTTGTTGTAGAAAAATTCAGATATATGAATTAAAAAACGAAAAAAAACGGACATTTTTTTATGAAACCATCATTCTTATCGCAGAATATGATAAAATTAACGTTATTAAGATTAGAAGGGGTATTTTATACTCCTTCTAATTCTAAGTATAGAAGGATTGGTATCTAGAAAGGGGCATAGTGATGGAAAAGCAAAAAACTTTTCATGTCGCTGTAGTTGGAGCAACCGGCGCAGTTGGTGAACAAATGTTAAATACTTTAGAGAAACGAGAATTTCCAATTGGGAAATTAACGTTACTTTCATCTAAACGTTCTGCAGGCAAGAAGCTTGTATTTAAAGGAGAAGAATTCATAGTACAAGAAGCAACTCCTGAAAGCTTTGAAGGAGTCGATATTGCACTCTTTAGTGCAGGCGGATCTGTATCGAAACAATTAGCACCAGAAGCAGCAAAACGTGGTGCGATTGTTGTTGACAATACAAGTGCATTCCGTATGACAGAAAATGTACCACTTGTTGTACCAGAAGTGAATGAAAATGACTTAAAAGAACATAGTGGTATCATTGCAAATCCAAACTGTTCTACAATTCAAATGGTAGTTGCTCTTGAACCAATTCGTCAACAGTTTGGTTTAAAACGAGTAATTGTTTCCACATATCAAGCTGTGTCTGGTGCTGGAGCTGCTGCAATTGAGGAGCTTCATGAACAATCACAAGCAATCTTAAATGGGGAAGAAGTAAAAGCAAGTGTTTTACCTGTATCAGGTGATAAAAAACATTACCAAATTGCTTTTAATGCTATTCCACAAATTGATAAGTTTCAAGATAATGGATTTACATTTGAAGAGATGAAAATGATTAATGAAACGAAAAAAATTATGCATATGCCTGAGTTAGAAGTAGCAGCAACATGTGTACGTTTACCTGTTGTATCAGGTCATTCTGAGTCTGTTTACATTGAATTAGAAAAAGAAGGTGTAACAGTAGAAGATATGAAAAACCTACTTGCAAATGCAGAAGGAGTAGTACTGCAAGATAATCCAGCAGAACAGTTCTACCCAATGCCATCTACTGCAGTAGGTAAAAACGAAGTGTTCGTTGGGCGTATTCGTAAAGATTTAAATAATGAAAAAGGATTCCATCTTTGGGTCGTATCTGATAACTTATTAAAAGGTGCTGCATGGAACTCTGTTCAAATTGCAGAACGATTAGTAAAATTACAATTAGTGTAAACGGCTAAGAGAAGGTGCAAAGAAAATGAAAATTATTGTTCAAAAATTTGGTGGTACATCTGTACGTGACGAAAATGGACGTAAGCATGCACTTCACCATGTTAAAAAATCATTAGATGCTGGTTATAAAGTAGTTACAGTTGTATCAGCTATGGGACGTAAAGGTGAACCATATGCAACGGATACATTATTAAGTCTTGTAAATCAAAATGAATTTAGTATTTCAAAACGTGAGCAGGATTTATTACTATCATGCGGAGAATTAATCTCGGCAATCGTTTTCTCAAATATGTTAAATGAAAACGGAATAAAAGCAGCAGCACTGAATGGTGCACAAGCTGGTTTTGTGACAAATGATGATTTTACGAACGCAAAGATTGTTGAAATGAATTGTGATCGTATACATGAAGAGTTACAAAACGTAGATGTTATTGTTGTTACTGGATTTCAAGGCCAAACGAAAGATGGCGATATAACAACACTTGGACGCGGTGGTAGTGATACTTCAGCTTCGGCACTAGGTGTTGCGCTTCATGCTGAATATATCGATATTTTTACTGATGTAGAAGGTGTGATGACTGCTGATCCCCGTATAGTAAAGGACGCGCGTCATCTTCAAAACGTGACGTACAATGAAATTTGCAACATGGCTTATCAAGGTGCGAAGGTTGTTCATCCGCGTGCAGTTGAAATTGCAATGCATGCAAAGGTGCCACTTCGTGTACGCTCTACGTACTCTGATAGTGAAGGGACACTTATTGCTGCATATGCCGGTGCTACAAAAGGCCGTGATATAGAGGAACGTCCAGTTACAGGAATTGCCCATGTATCAAATGTGACGCAAATTAAAGTAGTTGCGAAAGACGGATCGTACGATTTGCAAAAGCATGTTTTCAAAGAAATGGCAAATGAAGGAATTAGTGTAGACTTAATTAACATTTCGCCTACAGGCGTGGCATACACAATAAGTGATAATGTATCTGGGCGTGCTGTTGAAGTTCTTCATAAGCTTGGATATGATCCAATCGTGACGGAGCACTGTGCAAAGGTATCTATTGTAGGAGCTGGAATGGCAGGTATTCCAGGGGTTACTGCTAAAATCGTTACAGCTTTAGCAGAAAAAGGTGTTCAAATTTTACAATCAGCTGATAGTCATACGACAATTTGGGTGCTTGTAAAAGAAGTAGATTTAGTGGAAGCTGTGAATGCATTGCATACTGCGTTTGAGCTTTCAAAAGAACAGCAACTGGAACAGTAAGGAGTGAGACCATGATAGATTTTGGGACAATTGCAACAGCGATGGTAACACCGTTTGATAAAAATGGAAACGTCGATTTTGCGAAGACAACTAAATTGGTAAATTATTTAATTGATAACGGTACAACAGCAATTGTGGTAGGAGGAACGACTGGAGAGTCTCCTACATTGTCATCAGAAGAAAAAGTAGCGTTATATCGCCATGTCGTATCTGTTGTCGATAAAAGGGTGCCCGTAATCGCTGGAACAGGAAGCAATAATACGCATGCTTCTATCGAGTTAACGAAAAAAGCAACAGAAGTTGGTGTCGATGCAATTATGTTAGTGGCACCGTATTATAATAAGCCGAGTCAAGAAGGAATGTATCTGCATTTTAAAACAATTGCTGAAAGTACAGAACTTCCGGTTATGCTATATAATGTTCCAGGACGATCTATTGTACAAATCTCCGTTGATACAGTTGTTCGTTTATCAGAAATACCAAACATCGTAGCGATTAAAGATGCTGGTGGCGATGTGTTAACAATGACAGAAATTATTGAAAAAACAGCGGACGACTTTGCTGTATACAGCGGTGATGATGGTTTAACGTTACCAGCTATGGCGGTTGGGGCTAAAGGTATTGTTTCTGTTGCCTCTCATGTGATTGGAAATGAAATGCAAGAAATGATTGCGGCATTCCAAGTAGGAGATTTCAAAAAAGCACAGAAATTGCATCAATTGCTTGTTAAAGTAACGAATGCATTGTTTATGGCACCAAGCCCAACACCAGTAAAAACAGCGTTACAAATGGTTGGATTAGACGTAGGATCTGTGCGTTTACCACTTATTCCATTAACAGAAGAAGAACGACTAACATTACATGATGTAATGCAATCGATTCCTCGTTAATAAAAATGACCTAGTGTAAAAACTAGGTCATTTTTATTTTGAAAGAAATTTTTTACAGGTATTCTCCTTGAAATTTATATACTTCATCCTTCTTTCTCACGATTTAACTTGTGTTCTATTTCTTGTATCAGTTATAATATGGCTAAGTAGCTTAGTACGGGTATGCTTAGCAAAATTGGAAAAAATTATGGTTTAACGGAATTTTCATATCATATCGCATAAGATATTTGATTTATATAATGAAAGAGAGGTGAAACCTGGTTTAAAAAACGAACGAGAACATGATATCGCATAACGGTAAGGACATTCGTCTTGGACGGTGAATATATGGTGGTTGTAGAGTTTCCCTGGTGTCTCTACAATTTTAGTGAAATCAGTGTTTGTAAGATTTTTAAACCAGGCAACAACATGAAGAGAAAAGAGAATGATTCTGTAAAAGTATTTGCTCTCGGTGGAGTAGGTGAAATCGGGAAGAATATGTATTGTGTGGAAATTGATTCCGAGATTTTTATTGTAGACGCAGGATTGATGTTCCCGGGAGACGAGATGTTTGGAATTGATATTGTTATCCCTGACATTACATATTTAGTAGAAAATCAAGAACGAGTAAAAGGTTTATTTATTACACATGGTCATGAAGATCACATTGGTGGAATTGTTTATGTACTGCGTAAACTTTCAATCCCAGTATATGCAACTAAGTTAACAGTAGGTTTAATACAAGAAAAACTTGGTGAAGCAGGAATGCTTGGTCGTGTAGATTTAAAAACAATTGATTCTAATTCAGAAGTAGAATTCAATACGACAACGGTTTCATTCTTTGGTACAACACATAGTATTCCAGATTCCGTTGGTGTTTGTTTCCATACGTCAAAAGGTGCAATCGTATATACAGGAGATTTTAAATTTGACCAAACACCAATTGGTAACAGTGGAGCAGACCTTGGAAAGATGGCTCAAATCGGAAATGAAGGTGTTCTTTGTCTGTTATCAGATAGTACAAATGCTGAGCGTCCTGGTTATACAGGTTCTGAAAAAGAAGTTGGAATAGAGATTTCAAAAGTATTTTATGGTGCAGAAGGCCGTATCATCGTTGCTTCTTTCGCCTCTAATGTACATCGTATTCAACAAGTGTTTGATGCGGCTGCTGAAACAGGACGTAAAGTAGCTGTTGTAGGCCGTAGTATGGTGAAAGTGGTGGATATCGCAAGACGTCTTGGATATTTAGATGTTCCAGATGGCATGGTTATTTCACTGCAAGAAGTGGATAATTTCCCAGAGAAGAAGGTAGCAATTTTAACAACTGGTAGCCAAGGGGAACCAATGGCAGCTCTTTCAAGAATGGCAAAGCAAGCACATAAACAAATTTCAATTCGTAAAGGTGATACAGTTATCATTGCTGCTTCTCCGATTCCGGGAAATGAAATATCAGTATCTAAAATTATTGATTTACTATTTAGAGCTGGTGCAGAGGTTGTCTACTATGGAGAAAGAAAAGTTCACGTTTCCGGTCATGGTAGTCAAGAAGAATTGAAATTGATGCTAAATTTAATGAAACCGAAGTATTTTATACCCGTACATGGTGAATTTCGTATGCAAAAGGCACATGCGTATTTGGCGGAAGATGTTGGTGTCTTGAAAGAAAATATTTTCATCGTAGAAAAAGGCGATGTAATTGTTTTTGAAGGCGTAGAGGCAAAGCCAGCTGGTAAAGTACAAGCGGGCAATGTTCTTATTGATGGATTAGGTGTAGGTGATGTCGGAAATATTGTCTTGCGTGATCGTAAGATGTTATCACAAGACGGAATTTTAGTTGTTGTTGTAACACTTGGGAAAGATGAGAAGAAAATCATCTCTGGACCAGAAATTATTTCACGTGGTTTTGTGTATGTTCGTGAATCTGAAGCGTTAATTGAAAAATCTACAGATATTGTACGTACAATTGTTGAACAATCCATTAAAGAATATTCCATTGAATGGTCTATGTTAAAGCAAAATATTCGCGAATTATTAGGACAGTTCCTATACGAGGAAACGAAGAGAAAACCGATGATTTTACCAATTATCATGGAAGTGTAAGAAAACCACCTTTACCGGTGGTTTTTTCTTTTGATCCCTATCGCATGAAATTTACAACTTAAGAAATAATAGTGGTATAAGAGTGAAAGGGGATGCGATATGACAGAACGTGATGGTTTAACAAATGAGGAAAAAGAAGCAGAGCCGAAAGAGGCATCAGTAATAGAGAAAATCCAACAACTCGGTCAAACGAACGTTCCGCAAATGAATGAATCACGTATTCACTGCTTAACAATTGTTGGACAAGTAGAAGGCCATATGCAGCTTCCGCCACAAAATAAAACGACGAAATATGAACATGTGATTCCACAAATTGTGGCAATTGAGCAGAATCCGAAAATTGAGGGATTACTTTTATTGCTAAATACTGTGGGCGGGGATGTTGAGGCTGGATTGGCAATCTCAGAAATGGTAGCTTCATTATCGAAGCCAACTGTATCTTTGGTTTTAGGTGGAGGGCACTCGATAGGTGTGCCAATTGCAGTCTCAACAGATTATTCATTTATTGCTGAAACTGCAACGATGACAATTCACCCAGTTCGTCTGACTGGTCTTGTTATTGGTGTGCCGCAAACATTTGAGTACTTGGATAAAATGCAAGAACGTGTGGTAAGATTTGTAACAAAACACTCAAAAGTGACGGAAGATCGTTTTAAAGAGCTTATGTTTGCTAAGGGAAATTTAACGCGCGATATTGGAACAAATGTAATCGGAATAGATGCAGTGAAGTATGGTCTTATAGATGATGTTGGTGGTATTGGAGATGCAATTCGAAAGTTGAATGAATTAATAGATATGCAAACAGGTGGAAATCAAGATGGGAAGTTGCTACAATGATTTTATATACAATTATGCCCGAGCAACTTATTTATGAGGCGGACTATTCGCAGTACGAACGACAAAAAATAGTGAATGTAAATGGAGTAGAGATGGTTGTATCGGAAGAGAATAATCAATATTATTCCGTTGTTCGTGTGTTAAGTACAAATCCATTCCACTACTTACAGTATGAACCGGGCCAGAAAATAACCTTTTAGCAAAAAGCAGGATTTTGTTAAGAAGCTATGGTATAATATAAAAAACAAGACGGTTGAGCAGCCATGATTAGGCTGCTTTCTTCTGTTTACGCGGCATTTTACACATCTTGTAAAATGCGGCGTAAATAGATTTAAAAAATGTGATGAATGACATGAAAAATACTTTCAATGAATGAAAGTTTCACTTAATTTTTGGACTTGGGGTGAAGAAATGGTAAAACAAAAGCAAAGAGGGACGAAATCAAAAGCAAGACGTACGATAAAGCCAACTTTGTATTACGAAATCGTCGGGTTGACTCTTTTTGCGCTTTCGATCATTACAATCTTACAGCTAGGCATTGTAGGGAAATCGTTTGTGTTATTTTTTCGCTTTTTCTTTGGCGAATGGTACATAATTGGTGTATTAGGTGTAATAGCTTTATCTATTGCGTTTGTTATAAGACGCGGTTGGCCAAACCTTTTAAATAAACGGTTAATCGGTGTCTATTTAATTGTGTTAGCGATATTGATGTTTAGTCATATTACATTATTTAACCTTCTTACAAAAGACGGAGCGGTGGAAAATACTTCTGTAATTGTGAGCACAAAAGATATGTTCTTTCATGAGATGAAGAAAGGCACAGAGACAGTTCATTTAGGTGGAGGTATGTTTGGGGCGCTTATGTTTGCAACGTTTTACTTTTTGTTTGATGAAGTAGGTGCTTACATTATTGGGATTATTCTAGTTATTCTTGGTATACTTTGCATTACAAATAAACATATTGGGGAAGTACTAGCTCCAGTTGGACGAATACTTAGAAGTCAATTTCAAGTGATGCAGGGAGATTATAAGGACTGGAGAGCGAAACGCACTGCTGAACAAACAGAAAAGAAAAAAGCGACAAGGCGCACACGTAGTGAAAGGCATGATATACAAGAAGAGATTGTCGAACCGGTAGAAGAAATAGAAATTGGTCCACCAATTATTTCGAACTTTACAGAGAATTATCCAGTAAGTGAAGAAAAGGATAAAAATCGTGAAGATGAAGTTGCTGATGAGCTGATTGCCCCCCCTGTTATGGAAGAGGAGCTTCCATCGGCATTAAAAGAGCGGTCGCAAAAGAAACGAGGAGAAAAGATAGTTGAATCTCTAGAAGGGGAAATGAAAACTCCCCCAATGCAATTTTCAAATGTGGAAAACAAAGATTACAAGCTTCCTTCTATCGATATATTGAAGTTTCCCAAAAACAAGCAGGTTACAAATGAAAATGAAAAAATTTATGAAAATGCTCGTAAGCTTGAGCGTACGTTCCAAAGTTTTGGTGTGAAAGCAAAAGTGACGAAAGTACATAAAGGGCCTGCGGTTACGAAATATGAAGTGTATCCTGATATGGGAGTGAAAGTAAGTAAAATTGTGAGTTTGAGTGATGATTTAGCACTGGCATTAGCTGCGAAAGATATTCGTATTGAAGCTCCTATTCCTGGGAAATCCGCAGTAGGGATTGAAGTTCCAAATTCAGAGGTTTCCATGGTAACACTTAGAGAAGTACTTGATTCGAAAGCGAACAATCATCCGGAAGAAAAATTATTAATTGGCCTTGGGCGTGATATTACTGGTGACGCAGTGTTAGCGCGGTTAAATAAGATGCCTCATCTATTAGTAGCTGGAGCGACTGGTAGCGGCAAGAGTGTATGTATTAATGGTATTATTGTTAGTATTTTAATGCGTGCTAAACCACATGAAGTAAAGTTAATGATGATTGATCCAAAGATGGTAGAGTTGAATGTATACAATGGTGTTCCGCACTTATTAACACCTGTTGTGACGGATCCTAAAAAAGCATCACAAGCTTTGAAAAAAGTTGTGAGTGAGATGGAGCGACGTTATGAACTATTTGCTCATAGTGGAACACGTAACATTGAAGGGTATAATGAATACATTAGAAACCATAATGATCAATCAGAAGCAAAACAACCTGAGCTTCCATACATTGTTGTAATTGTGGACGAGTTGGCGGATTTAATGATGGTCGCTTCTTCGGATGTAGAGGATGCAATTATGCGTTTAGCACAGATGGCACGTGCTGCTGGTATTCACTTAATTATCGCAACGCAGCGTCCATCTGTTGATGTTATTACTGGTGTTATTAAAGCGAATATTCCGTCACGTATTGCGTTCGCGGTTTCCTCGCAGACGGACTCTCGGACAATTCTTGATAGCGGAGGCGCTGAAAAATTATTAGGACGAGGGGATATGTTATTCATACCAATTGGTGCGTCTAAGCCAGTTCGTGTACAAGGGGCGTTTCTATCAGACGATGAAGTGGAACGAGTTGTAGAATACGTTATTGGTCAACAAAAAGCACAATATCAAGAAGATATGATACCGCAAGATGTCCCGGAAACAAAGCAAGAAGTAGAAGATGAATTATATGATGAAGCGGTTCAGCTTGTTGTAGAAATGCAAACAGCTTCTGTTTCGATGCTACAACGTAGATTTCGAGTAGGATATACACGTGCAGCGCGTCTTATTGATGCGATGGAAATGAATGGTGTGGTTGGACCTTATGAAGGTAGTAAACCGAGAGAAGTTTTGATTAAAGATATACAAGAAAAAAGTTCTTAATAAAAAAGTCTAATTGTTTACAATTAGGCTTTTTTATATGGTGTTTTTGTTATATACTATAGTCACCGGTAAAGAAAGGGCTTTCATTTTTAGATGTTCTTTAGAATACGAATGCTTTCAATGTTATTTTTAAAAAATGTTCGATATTACTTGTGGGAAAATGTTGAATTGTGTTGACACATATGGGAGCAAGTGTTACGATTACTTCGAAAAGAATCACTGCCTCATATAATCTTGGAGATAAGGTCCATAAGTTTCTACCTGGCAACCATGAATTGCTAGACTATGAGGGGAAAAGTGTGTAACAAAGGATGTAAGGGATCTTTGTGCCGAACTTTTTCTCTGTATGAGGAATGTTTGTGGTACAAAGTTTTTTTTATGAAATAAAGATAGAAAATTTCATTTTGAAAAATTATTAACATTTATTCGACAAATATCGTTTTGTGGTAGCATTGCTATACTATGTTGTTAGTTGAAAAAAGAGAACGGAAGTCTTACATCAGAGGTCGAATAATTGGAATGCGGGGGAGTCTTATGTCAGTTAAATCCGATAGTCGACACTTATATTTACGGGTGATCGATCATATTAAAGAAAAAATCAAAAGCGGGGCATATAAAGAAAAACAAAAATTGCCTTCAGAGTTTGATTTAGCGAAAGAACTTGGCGTAAGTAGAGCGACTTTACGAGAAGCGTTGCGTATTTTAGAGGAGGAAAATGTTGTCATTCGTAGACATGGCGTTGGTACTTTTGTGAATGCCAAACCACTGTTTTCTTCTGGAATTGAACAGCTTTCTAGTATTACAGATATGATTTCTAGTGTTGGGAAAACGCCGGGAACCATCTTTTTATCATCATCTACTACGAGTCTAACAGAAGAGGAAAAAGAAAAGTTTAATAGTGATGAAGGCTTTGAGGCTGTAATGATTGAGCGTGTTCGTACAGCAGATGGGGAACCTGTTGTGTACTGTGTTGACAAGTTGGCGAAAGAGGTATTACCGGACTTATCCGATTATAATGAGGAATCATTGCTTACTGTAATTCATAATAACACGCATAAACGTATTACATATGCAGTTGCTCACATTGAACCAATTGGTTATCATCCGAAAATATCACCAATTTTACAATGCGAACCAGAAACAGCGCTGCTGATTCTAAAACAAATGCACTATGATCAAAATGATGAACCAATTTTATATTCTATTAATTATTTTAGAGCAGATAAATTTAGCTTCCACGTATTAAGAAAACGCATGTAATTCGTTCCCTTTTTAGGGAGGTGACAGCAAGAAGAAGGGGACACTAGCATATTAATAGATACATATATCATTTAGGAGGGGTTTCTAGTATGAAGAAAAAAACAGGTATTTTATTATCATTAACGTTGGCAGCGAGTGCAGTGTTAGGGGCATGTGGTAACTCGGATAAGGCAAGTGGGGACAAAAAAGATGAAAAGAGCATTAAAGTAGGTCTGGTTACAGATGTTGGGGGCGTTGATGATAAATCATTTAACCAATCCTCTTGGGAAGGTTTAAAAAAATTCGGTAAAGATAACGGGCTGAAAGAGAAAACAAACTATCGTTACCTTCAGTCTGAAAAAGAAGCCGACTATATTCCGAACTTAAAGAAATTTGCAAAAGATAAATATGATTTATCTTTTGGTATTGGATATAAATTAGAAAAAGCAATTGGAGAGGTTGCAAAAGAATTTCCAAAACAACAGTTTGCGATTGTAGATACTGTCGTAAAAGAACCAAACGTTACAAGCATTACATTTAAGGATCATGAAGGGTCGTTTCTTGTAGGTGCAGTAGCAGCGATGTCAACAAAAACGAATAAAGTTGGTTTTGTTGGCGGAATGAAGAGTGATTTAATTAGTAAGTTTGAGAACGGATTTAAAGCTGGCGCTAAAGCTGTTAATCCAAACATCGAGATTGTATCTGAATATGCAGAAGCATTTGATAAACCTGAAAAAGGTACAGTTCTTGCATCAGCGATGTATGGACAGGGAGTAGATGTGATTTATCACGCTGCGGGCGGTACTGGTAACGGTGTATTTACTGAAGCGAAAAACCGTAAGAAAAAAGGTGAAAATGTTTGGGTAATCGGTGTTGACCGTGACCAACATCAAGAAGGTATGCCTGAAAATGTAACGTTAACTTCTATGGTAAAACGTGTTGACATTGCGGTTCAAAAAGTAGCAGAAGAAGCAAAAGACGGTAAACTAAAAGGTGGAAAAGTAGAAGAGTTCGGTTTAAAAGATGACGGTGTCGGTATTGCGAAAACAACTGATAATGTGAAAAAAGTAAACCCAGAAATTTTAACAAAAATAGAAGAGTTTGAAAAGAAAATTACTGCTGGTGAAATTAAAGTACCTGCGACTGATGATGAGTACAAGCAATACGAGGCTTCTCTTAAGAAATAATGATAGAGAAATAGCAAAGGTTAGTTCTTAGAACTAACCTTTGTATATATGAAATTGCTGTTAATAGAGTGTAATAGGGGACTGTTCCCTGCTAAAAGGAGGCACAATATGGAATACGTAATTGAGATGAATAATATTACAAAAGTATTCCCAGGCATTGTAGCGAATGATGATATTACGTTACAAGTAAAACAGGGAGAGATACATGCTTTACTTGGAGAAAATGGTGCAGGGAAATCAACGCTCATGAATGTATTATTTGGTTTGTATCAACCAGAGCAAGGGGAAATTAAAATTAAAGGTAACCCTGTAAAAATTACCAATCCTAACATTGCAAATGACCTTGGTATCGGGATGGTTCATCAACATTTTATGCTCGTTCATAATTTTACAGTTACAGAGAATATTATTCTTGGAAATGAACCGAAGAAAAAAGGGAAGATTGCTATTGAAGATGCTGCAAAAGAAATTAAGCAGTTATCTGAACAGTACGGTTTAGCTGTGGATCCGTATGCAAAGATAGAAGATATTTCTGTAGGTATGCAGCAACGTGTTGAGATTTTAAAAACGCTCTATCGAGGAGCAGAAATTTTAATATTCGATGAACCGACGGCAGTGTTAACTCCTCAAGAGATTCATGAGCTTATTCAAATTATGAAAAAGCTTGTACAAGAAGGAAAATCTATTATTCTTATTACACATAAGTTAAAAGAAATTATGGAAGTTTGTGACCGCTGTACGATTATTCGAAAAGGAAAAGGAATTGGAACTGTTGACGTTGCAAATACAAATGAACATAAACTTGCGGAATTAATGGTCGGACGTCAAGTGAATTTTAAAACAGAAAAAATAGACGCTAAACCTGAGGGAGATGTACTTTCCATTACAAACCTTGTGGTTCATGATGCACGTCAATTACCTGCTGTAAAAGGCCTTGACTTAACTGTTCGTGCAGGAGAAATTGTCGGTATTGCAGGAATTGATGGAAATGGACAAAGCGAACTTATAGAAGCGATTACTGGTTTACGAAAAGTTGAGTCAGGTTCTATTGCAATTAAAGGGAAAGAAATAACAAATTGGCCAGTTAGACGTATTACAGAAGAAGGAATTGGTCATATTCCAGAAGATCGTCATAAACATGGTCTCGTTCTTGATTTTTCAGTAAGAGATAACATGGTTTTACAAACGTATTATAAAAATCAATTTTCAAAAAAAGGAATTTTAAACTTCGCTAAAATTACAGAGAAAGCAAAAGCTCTAATTGAACAGTTTGATGTGCGTACACCGAGTGAACAAACATTAGCTCGTGCCCTATCTGGTGGAAACCAACAAAAGGCAATTATTGCACGTGAAGTAGATCGTGATCCAGAATTATTAATTGCAGCGCAGCCAACACGTGGTTTAGATGTTGGGGCAATTGAATTTATCCATAAAAAATTAATTGAGCAGAGAGATAAAGGAAAAGCGGTGCTTCTGTTATCTTTAGAACTTGATGAAATTCTAAATGTGAGTGACCGTGTCGCGGTTATTTATGAAGGGAAAATCGTAGCGATAGTTGATGCGAAAGAAACAAATGAACAACAGCTTGGTCTTTTAATGGCTGGGGGAACAGAGAAAGAGCAGGTGGGTACAAATGGCTAAAAAAATATTAACCGAACGAACGATTAATATTTTAGTTCCTGTATTATCAGTTATCTTTGGATTACTTGTAGGCGCTATTGTAATGTTAGTAAGTGGTTATGATCCAATTGTTGGATACGGTGCACTTTGGACTGGTATGTTTGGTAGTCCAAGTGCAATCGGAGAAACATTACGTACAATGATTCCACTTGTTCTTGCTGGGTTGTCAGTCGCGTTTGCGTTTCGTACAGGATTATTTAATATTGGTGTAGAAGGCCAGTTGCTGGTTGGTTGGCTTGCGGCAGTTTGGTTTGGTTATGCCGTATCACTTCCTGCATTTCTTCATATTCCGTTATCTATTTTAGTAGCTGCGATTGTAGGTGGATTATGGGGATTTATTCCGGGGTATTTAAAAGGGAAATTTAAAGTTAACGAAGTTATTGTCACAATTATGATGAACTATATTGCGTTATATGTTACATATGACATCATTAAACGTTTTTTACATGAAGGAAACGATAAAACATATGATGTTAAGTCAAGTGCATCGTTAGCTTCGGATTGGTTATCTTCTTTGACAGATGGGTCACGTCTTCATTGGGGGATTATTGTCGCAATTCTTATTGCAATCTTCATGTGGTTTTTACTAGATAGAACAACTTTAGGTTATGAATTAAAATCAGTTGGATTTAACCAACATGCGTCAAAATATGCAGGAATGAAAGTGTCACGTAATGTTATCCTTTCTATGACAATTGCTGGTGCGTTTGCAGGAATTGGTGGTGCAATGGAAGGGTTGGGTACATTCCAAAGCATGACGGCAATGTCGACATTCACGGGAATTGGATTCGATGGAATCGCAGTAGCTCTTCTTGGGGGGAATAATCCATTCGGTATTATACTTTCGGCGTTATTATTTGGTGGGTTAAAAAGTGCAGCGCCGCAAATGAACTTTGAAGCAGATGTTCCATCAGAGCTGATTAACGTAATTATTGCATGTATAATCTTCTTTGTTGCATGTAGTTATGTTTTAAGATGGGCACTTACTCGCATGAGCAAGGAGGGGAAATAAATGAGCTTCCTAGATATTTTAGCCATTCTTGTGACAGGGACATTATATACGGCGGCACCGATTATTTTTACAGCGCTAGGTGGAGTGTTTAGTGAGCGTTCAGGTGTTGTAAATATTGCGTTAGAAGGATTAATGTTGTTTGGTGCGTTTATTGGTGTTATTACAACGCTATTAATGGGTGATACTTGGGGGGCAATGACTCCTTGGATTGCGCTTGTATTTGCAGCAATTGGAAGTGGATTATTTGCACTACTTCATGCGCTTGCATCCATTACGTTCCGAGCTGATCAAGTTGTCAGTGGAGTTGCCATCAACTTTTTAGCACTTGGTTTAACGGTATTTGCGATTAAGAAGATCTTTGGTAAAGGACAAACTGATTTTATACAATACCGTATTGAAAAAATTGATATTCCAGGACTTTCAGATATTCCAATTATCGGAAAGATCTTTTTCTCAAATGTACCATTAACATCTTATATTGCCATTATTTTAGCATTCGTTGTTTGGTACATTATTTATAAAACTCCATTCGGCCTTCGCCTTCGCGCTGTTGGGGAACATCCAATGGCGGCAGATACAATGGGAATTAATGTGTATAAAATGCGTTATATCGCTGTTTGTATTTCAGGAATGTTTGCAGGGGTTGGTGGTGCCATTTTTTCAATGTCAATCTCGAATAACTTCTCAGGTGCTACGATTACAGGACAAGGTTTCTTGGCGTTAGCTGCGATGATTTTCGGGAAATGGAATCCACTTGGTGCGCTTGGTGCCGCATTGTTTTTCGGTTTTGCACAATCACTTAGTGTAACGGGCGGTACAATTCCAGTATTAGATCAAATCCCAAGTGTTCTCTTAACAATATTACCGTATGTATTTACGATTTTAGCACTTGTTGGTTTTGTAGGACGTTCAGAAGCGCCAAAGGCACTTGGGACACCGTATGAAAAAGGAAAACGATAATATAAAACAGTAAATACTGTTACATTATTATAAGCATTTGTAAAGAGAAAATAAGTTATAAAAAAGCTCGCACATTAGTGCGAGCTTTTTTACATAGAATATGCTTAATACAGAAATTCACTTTCTTCCTTTTTAAGTAGTCAACCGTTAGAAGGAGAACTATGTGACGGAAATAAGGGGGAAAAGTTGATTTTTCGTTTCTAAAAATTGTATATTGAAGAGGAATATTCCTACATACGTAAAGGAGGGCTATAAAATGAAACTGATGGAACAGCAAATACATGAATTAGGTGGTTTGCGTGTACATATGATTCCGACAGATAAATATAAAACAAATACATTTGTATTTCGCTTTAAAGCACCTTTAAACGAAGAAACGGTGACAGAGCGTGCATTATTACCATATGTATTACAAAGTGCAACAGAAAAACTACCATCCGTAATTCGTCTTCGTCAATATTTAGAGGAATTATACGGTTCTTCCCTAGCGGTAGATGTAAGTAAAAAAGGGGAAGATCATATCATTTCTATTTATGTAGACATTGCAAATGAAACATATTTACAGGATGCACCGCCACTCTTTGAAAAGGCGCTTTCTATACTATCCGATATCGTATTACATCCAGCAACGGAGGGAAGTGGCTTTTTACAACCAATTGTAGAAAGCGAGAAAAGAGCACTCGTGCAACGAATTGAAGCTACATATGATGATAAAATGCGTTATGCGAATGAACGATTAATAGAAGAAATGTGTAAAGTAGAACCGTATCGTATAAGTGCAAATGGTCAAAAAGAGCGCGTTGCTTCCATTACGAATGAAACGTTATATAGTTATTATCAAAAGGTGTTAGTGGAAGATGAAATGGATCTATATATCATTGGTGACATAGCTGAAGATGCGATTGATTTAGTAGGTAAATATTTTTCAATTCCGCCTCGTGAAGAAAAAGAGAAACATGTTATTCTTCATAAGCGAAATAATGAAGAACAAGAAATTGTGGAAAAACAAGAATTAAAGCAAAGTAAATTAAATATCGGATATCGCACATATATTACGTACCGTGATGAAGATTATTTTGCGCTTCAGCTATTTAATGGATTATTTGGCGGGTTCTCACATTCAAAATTATTTGTGAATGTACGCGAAAAAAATAGTTTAGCGTATTATGCAGCATCTCGCTTTGAAAGTCATAAAGGTCTTCTTTTTGTTATGTCAGGAATTGAAGCGAAAAATTATAAAAAAGCGGTCGAGATTATTAAAGAACAAATGAAAGCGATGCAAAGTGGTGACTTTTCAGAAGAAGAGATTCATCAAACTAAGAGTGTAATTCAAAATCAAATTCTAGAGGCGATTGATACACCACGTGGTTTTGTAGAAATGCTTTATCATGGCGTTATTGCAGAACGTACACGTCCAGTAGAGGAATGGTTGACTGGGATTGAACGTGTTACAAAAGAGGAAATTGTAAAGGTTGCCAATAATATTGAACTTGATACGATTTACTTTTTACACGGAACGGAGGGAGAATAGATGGAGAAAATTTCTTATGAACAATTAAAAGAAACTCTATATTATGAGAAGCTTCCAAATGGGTTAGATGTATATATATTGCCGAAGCAAGGATTTAACAAAACTTTCGCTACATTTACAACAAAATATGGTTCCGTTGATAATACGTTTGTTCCACTTGGAAAAGAAGAAATGATTCGGGTGCCAGATGGAATTGCTCATTTTCTTGAGCATAAATTGTTCGAAAAAGAAGATCATGATGCGTTTCAATTGTTTAGTAAACAAGGTGCTTCTGCTAATGCCTTTACATCATTTACGAGAACAGCCTATCTTTTTTCGTGTACATCAAATGTAGAACAAAATTTAAATACATTATTAAATTTCGTTCAAGAGCCGTATTTTTCTGAAAAAACAGTTGAAAAAGAAAAAGGTATTATTGGCCAAGAGATTCAAATGTATCAAGATAACCCAGATTGGCGTTTGTATTTTGGTTTAATCGATAGTTTATTCGTTAAACATCCAATTAAAATTGATATTGCAGGAACTATTGAGTCCATTAGTGAAATTACAAAAGACTTATTATATGAATGTTACGAGACATTTTATCACCCTAGCAACATGTTGCTATTTGTTGTTGGAGCGATTGATCCAGAAAAGACAATGCAGTTAGTACGTAAAAACCAGGCGAAAAAAGATTATAAAAATCAACCAGAAATTGTACGTTCGTTTGAAGAGGAACCAGAAGCGGTAAATGAAAAGAAAAAAATTATTTCTATGCCTGTTCAAACACCGAAATGTTTAGTTGGTATTAAAGCGACTGGGCTTAAAGAAAAAGGGCAAGAGCTTTTAAAACAAGAGATTGCGCTTACATTACTTTTAGATTATTTATTTGGGAAAGGATCAACTCATTATGAGTCATTATATAATGAAGGACTTATTGATGATTCATTCTCTTATGATTATACAGAAGAAAATAACTTTGGCTTTGCGATGGTTGGTGGCGACACGAAACAGCCTGATGAGCTAGCCAATCGATTGAAAGGTATTTTATTACAGACGGATTATAATGAGTTAGATGAGAAGGCGCTAGAGCGTGTAAAGAAAAAGAAAATTGGTGGCTTCTTACGCTCGCTTAACTCGCCTGAATATATTGCAAATCAATTCACAAGGTATGCATTTAATGAATCTAGTTTATTCGATGCTCTTTCCGTTTTAGAGGGATTAACTGTTCAAGATTTACAAGAAGCGGCAAAAGTATTTTTGTCTGAGGAAAGAATGAGCATTTGCCAAGTATTGCCCAAAAAATAAAGTGAAACATGAATAGTTGAGCTTAAGCTTTACGATGTAGAACTTTACAGGTAGTTTTACTTTATCCCCTCACCTAACCTTTTGGCTATTGCTGAATTGTAAGGTGGGGGTATTATTTGTTTGTGAATACATGATAGAATTAGTGACTTGAAAGAGTTTCTCTGTAGAGGAAAGATAAGAGAGGATATATATGACAAAGTTTGCACTAGTGACGGGAGGAAGCGGAGGAATCGGCTCTGCAATTTCAAAACAATTAGTTGAAGATGGTTATACAGTGTATGTTCATTACAACAAGAGTGAAGAAAAGATAAAGGGATTAAAGCTAGAGCTGGGTGCGATTATTCCGGTTCAAGCTAATTTAGCTGCAGCAGATGGCGTACAGAAGCTCTGGGCGCAAATTCAAAATCCTATTGATGTAATTGTGTATGCAGCTGGGCGAAGTATATTTGGTTTGGTGACAGATGTGACAAATGAGCAATTGAATGAGATGGTGGAATTGCAAGTGAAGAGTGTTTATAAACTTCTTTCACTTGCGCTTCCATCGATGATTCGTCTAAGAAGTGGAAATATCGTAGTTATTTCATCTATATGGGGGCAGATAGGGGCGTCTTGTGAAGTGTTATACTCCATGGTAAAAGGGGCACAAAATTCGTATGTAAAAGCATTAGCGAAAGAGGTAGCTTTAAGCGGGATACGTGTAAACGCAGTATCACCAGGAGCAATAAATACAGAAATGTTAAGCGTGTTCTCAGAAGAGGACAAGCAAGGAATTGCAGAAGAGATTCCAGCTGGAAGAATTGGATTTCCGGAGGAAGTCGCAAAAACTGTTTCTTTCCTTGTATCACCATCTGCTTCATATATAACAGGACAAATTATTGGAGTGAATGGTGGCTGGCATTGTTAAAATAAAAATATGTACATAAAAAATGAAAAATTGTACAAATTAAGCATGATTCTATTACTTAATAGTGAGGTGCTTAACCATGTCAGTATTAGATAATTTTGACCAGTGGAAAAGTTATTTAGGAGAGCGCTTAGAACAGGCGCAAGGAAAAGGGCTTGATGGTAGTGCGGTCTCAGATATGGCATTCCGTGTAGGAGATTATTTAGCAAATGAAGTAGAGGCACGAAATGATCAAGAAAAGTTATTAGCTGAGCTTTGGAAAGTGGCTGATGAACAAGAGCAGCATATAATAGCTAATTTAATGGTAAAGTTTGTACAACATAAGTAAAAAAAGAGAGGAGAAAATCCTCTCTTTTTTTTTTAGGTATCGAAAATACCGTGATTCGATTATACATTTATCTTCCCTATTAACGTAAAATCATATAATATAGTACGTAGGTGTAAAGTAAGCAGGGGGAGTGACGTTTGATGATTGAATGGTATTTTGAATATGAAATACATAAAAACCGACCTGGCTTGCTTGGTGACGTTTCTTCGTTAATCGGTATGCTTGGCATTAATATTGTCACAATTAATGGTGTAGATAACGCTCGGCGTGGACTGTTACTTATGTGTGATAGTCAAGAGCAAATCTCTAGACTTGAATCAATTTTGAATACGATGGATAATATAACGGTAACGAAATATCGTCCGCCAAAGCTCAGAGATAGGTTGGCAGTTAGGCACGGCAGGTATATACAACGAGATGCAGATGATAAGAAAACATTTCGTTTTGTGCGTGATGAATTAGGGTTACTCGTTGATTTTATGGCAGAACTGATGAAAAAAGAAGGACATAAACTCATCGGGATACGAGGAATGCCTCGCGTTGGTAAAACAGAATCTATCGTTGCTGCAAGCGTTTGTGCAAATAAGCGTTGGCTTTTTGTTTCGTCTACTCTGATTAAACAAACTGTACGCAGTCAACTAATTGAAGATGAGTATAGTGACGATAATATTTTTATATTAGATGGAATTGTTTCAACAAAGCGTGCAAATGAAAAACATTGGCAGCTCGTTCGTGAAATTATGAGATTGCCTGCAACAAAAGTTGTCGAACATCCAGATGTATTCGTGACTCAATCAGAATACACACTTGATGATTTTGATTATATTATTGAATTGCGTAACGATTATGATGAAGAAATTCAATATGATTTAGTAGATGAAATTGAGCAAGGAACGCAAAATAATTTCTCTATGTTTGACTTTTAAAGAAATATTGAGGTGTTAGAAGTGACGGAATTAGGACAAAAGCTGAAAGAAGCAAGGGAAGCGAAAGGCTTGTCTATCGATCAGCTACATGGGGTTACGAAAATTCAAAAACGTTATTTAGTAACGATTGAAGAGGGCGATTATAGTATATTGCCTGGCGCATTTTATGCGCGTGCATTTATTAAACAATATGCGGATGCGGTTGGCTTAAATGGAGAACAATTGCTTGCAGAGTATCAAAGTGTAATACCACAATCTGAATCTCATGATGTACCGCAAGTATCAAAAAGTCAAAAGACACAAGAAACAATGCAAAAAGCAGCATCACTTCCAATTGCAGATCATATGCCTAAAATATTGATCGCATTATTGGTAATTGCAGTAGGAGTAGCTGTGTGGTTTGTTTTTCAATGGTTAGCGGGAAAAGATGAAGGACAAGTAAAACAAAGTAAAAGCGAACAAATAGAAGTACAGAAGGCAAAAGATTCTCCGCTTGATGAAAAGAAAGAAGAAGAAAAAGCAAAAGAACCTAAAAAAGAAGAACCTAAGAAAGAAGAGCCAAAGAAAGAAGAACCACCAGCACAACAGCCGACTACTGGTCAAGAAGAAGTGAAGGTTATTGGAACAAGTGGTAAGGTATCTACTTTGGAAATTCATAATAATAAAGCACTGGAGTTAGAAATTACAGCGAAGGGTGCAAGTTATGTAGATATTAAAAGTGAAGCTGGAAATGTCGTTTTTAATGGCACACTTCAAGAAGGTCAAACAGAAAAACATGATTTAACAACAGCAAAAGAAGTACTTCTCAACATTGGAAGTGCACCGAATGTTGAAATTAAACTGAATGGCCAACCAGTTGCTTTCCCACTAGATCCAGAAAAGGAATATCACCAAAGATTAGTGATTAAAAATCTAGGGACAGGGCAACCTGCACAATAATAGTCATCGCTTCGATGACTTTTTTCCAATGAACAAATGTTTTTGACATGATGGAGGAATAGCTGTGAATTTACCAAATAAAATTACAATATCTCGAATCTGCTTAATTCCAATTTTTTTAGTAATTATGTTAGCTCCTTTTAACTGGGGAACATATACAGTTGGAAATGTGGATTTACCAATTCAACATTTAGTAGGAGCAATTATTTTTATTGTTGCTTCGGCTACAGATTGGATTGATGGACATTATGCAAGAAAATATAACCTTGTAACAAATTTAGGGAAGTTTCTTGATCCATTAGCTGATAAGTTACTCGTTTCAGCTGCGCTTATTACATTAGTAGAAATGCAATATGTTCCATCTTGGATTGTTATTGTAATCATTAGTCGTGAGTTTGCTGTAACAGGATTACGTCTTATATTGGCTGGAACTGGTGAGGTTGTTGCAGCTAATATGTTAGGGAAAATTAAAACATGGACACAAATTATCGCAATTTCAGCGTATTTATTGCATGATGTACCGTTAAATTTAATCCATATTCCAGTCGCAGATATTTTCATATGGATTGCGCTTATCTTTACAGTTATTTCTGGATGGGACTATTTCTGGAAAAATAGAGCTGCTTTTGTAAATTCAAAATAACAGCTTATGGGGGAATCGGAATGAATGCCGAAATTATTGCGGTTGGAACGGAATTGTTACTCGGACAAATTACAAATACAAATGCGAAATTTTTATCTGAAAAATTAGCATCCATTGGAATCAATGTGTATTATCATACTGTTGTAGGTGATAATAATCAGCGGTTACAAGAAGCAATTCAAATTGCAGAGAAGCGTGCGGATATACTTATTTTTACTGGTGGATTAGGACCGACAAAAGATGATTTAACGAAAGAAACAATTGCTTCAACTTTGCAAGAAGAACTTGTTTATGATGAAGTGGCATTAACGTCAATTAGTGAATATTTTAAACGTACAGGGCGTGAATTCACAGAAAACAACAAGAAGCAAGCACTTGTTTTAAAAGGATCGACTGTATTTGCAAATGATCATGGTATGGCTCCGGGTATGGGGTTAGCTAAGAACGAGAAGGTTTATATTCTATTACCAGGCCCACCAAAAGAAATGAAACCGATGTATACAAGTTACGTAGAGCCATTTTTACGTAACTTTACAACTGAAGAGCATATATATTCCCGTGTTCTTCGTTTTTTCGGCATTGGAGAATCCCAACTGGAAGTGAAAGTTCAAGATTTAATTGATAGTCAAACGAATCCAACAATTGCTCCGCTAGCTTCGGATGGGGAAGTAACGCTGCGTTTGACCGCTAAACATCGTGATGTAAAGCAAGCAGAAGTGCTCATTCAACATGTAGAAGATTTGATTTTAGAGCGAGTAGGGGAATTTTTCTACGGTTATAACCAAGATTTTCTTCATAATAAAGCAATTGATTTATTGAAGAAAAAAGGTTTAACTTTAGCATCTGCGGAAAGTTTAACAGGCGGTCTGTTTGGAAATCAAGTAACAGAAAACACGGGTGTATCTTCTGTATTTAAAGGTGGCATAATTTGCTATCATAACGATGTAAAACAACATATTTTACAAGTACCTGAAGAAGTATTACAAACAGTTGGTGCTGTAAGCGAACAATGTGCGCGTTATCTTGCTGAAAATGTAAAAACATTATTGAAGACAGATATTGGTGTTAGCTTCACTGGAGTGGCAGGACCAAATGCTTCGGAAAATAAAGAACCTGGTACTGTTTTTGTAGGTTTAGCGATAAAGAATGAACCAACTATTGTTGTTTCTCTTAAATTAAGCGGAAGCCGTCAGCAAATTCGAGAACGCTCTGTGAAATATGGATTTTATCATTTGTATAAAAAGCTAGAAGAGATTTAAACCTCTTCTAGCTTTTTTGTAATGAAAATCATACATTCTTCTATAGAAAATAAAAAAACGAATAAATGTTCGATTTTTGTTGGCAAATTGATATGAAAATAGGTATAATGAGATTAGCAATTCAGTTAAGGAGGAATTTTGAATGAGTGATCGTCAAGCGGCATTAGATATGGCGTTAAAACAAATAGAGAAGCAATTCGGTAAAGGTTCTATTATGAAATTAGGAGAACAGGCAGAACGTAGAATTTCTACGGTACCGAGTGGTTCATTAGCACTTGATGTAGCTTTAGGTGTTGGTGGTTACCCACGTGGCCGTATTATCGAAATTTACGGACCTGAAAGTTCAGGTAAAACAACAGTTTCCTTACATGCGATTGCAGAAGTGCAACGTCAAGGTGGACAAGCAGCATTTATTGATGCTGAGCATGCGATGGATCCGGTATATGCACAAAAGTTAGGTGTTAATATTGATGAGTTACTATTATCACAGCCTGATACAGGAGAACAAGGTTTAGAAATTGCAGAAGCATTAGTACGAAGCGGTGCAATTGATATCATCGTAATTGACTCTGTAGCGGCTCTTGTACCAAAAGCGGAAATCGAAGGGGAAATGGGTGACTCTCATGTCGGTTTACAAGCGCGTTTAATGTCACAAGCACTTCGTAAGCTTTCTGGTGCGATTAATAAATCAAAAACAATTGCAATCTTTATTAACCAAATTCGTGAAAAAGTTGGGGTTATGTTCGGGAACCCAGAAACAACTCCAGGTGGTCGTGCTTTGAAATTCTATTCAACAGTTCGTCTTGAAGTACGTCGTGCTGAGCAATTAAAGCAAGGTAATGACATTGTTGGTAACAAAACGAAAATAAAAGTAGTGAAAAATAAAGTGGCACCTCCTTTCCGTGTTGCTGAAGTTGATATTATGTATGGAGAAGGAATTTCACGAGAAGGCGAAATTTTAGATATGGCTTCTGAACTTGATATCGTTCAAAAAAGTGGTGCTTGGTATTCTTATAATGAAGAACGTTTAGGACAAGGACGCGAAAATGCGAAGCAGTTCTTAAAAGAAAATCCAGATGTAAGAGATGAAATTGCATTCTTTATTCGTGAGCACCATGGAATTAGTGAAGATTCTGCTGCTGAAAGTATGGAAGATGGAACTCTTCTTGATTAATAAAAGACACGATTCCGTGTCTTTTATTTTTTATCTCACAATAATATGTAACAAGGCCTTTTTGTAAGGTTTTTTCCTTTGTTAGAACTGATTTAGTAAGGGTTGTTATCATTGATGTGTATAAACTTTTTTTGTAAAAAGAAGATTTACATGACAAAGGTAAAGAAAGTAAAAGTAGACAACGCTTGACAATGAAAAATGCGATAGATACAATGAGAATGTATATTTTTTCTTATATACGATACACTCTTCTCTAGAAGAGAAGTAACATTCGGGGTAGGTTCTATACCTTTTCGAAATAATAATATGACATTTTAATTGTGAAATGAAGAAAGTCCCTTAAAAAAGCGGGGCGACGGTCTTTGCTGTACGTTGCAATTCAATGTACATGCCGACAGTCTTTTTTCATTCATAGCAAGGGGAGGTGAAATCATGAGTAGTACAGTTTGGATACTCATCTCCATTTTGCTTGCAACAGTCGGTGCAGTTGTTGGCTTTTTTGTTCGAAAGTCTATTGCAGAAGCGAAGATTAATGGTGCAGCGAATGAAGCGAGACGTATTTTAGACGATGCGAATCGCGAAGCAGAAGCACTTAAAAAAGAAGCGCTTTTAGAAGCAAAGGATGAAATTCATACACTTCGTACAGAAGCTGAATTAGAAATTCGTGACCGTAGAAGCGAATTACAAAAACAAGAAAATCGTTTAATGCAAAAAGAAGAGAACCTTGATCGTAAAGACGAAACGCTCGATAAACGCGAGCAAATGTTAGAAAAGAAAGAGGAATCTCTTGTAGCGAGACAACAACAGATTGAAGAGTTGGAAAGCAAAGTGGGAGAGTTAGTTCAAAAGCAACAAACAGAATTAGAGCGCATTTCCAATCTGACACGCGAACAAGCGAAAGCGATCATTTTAGGGAAAGTGGAAAGTGAAATTTCTCATGAAATTGCCGTTATGGTAAAAGAAAGTGAAGTTCGTGCGAAAGAAGAAGCGGATAAGAAAGCAAAAGAGATTTTATCTCTTGCAATGCAAAGATGTGCGGCTGATCATGTTGCTGAAACAACCGTTTCGGTTGTAAATCTTCCAAATGACGAAATGAAGGGACGTATTATCGGACGCGAAGGTCGTAATATTCGTACGTTAGAAACGTTAACAGGTATTGACCTTATTATTGATGATACGCCAGAAGCGGTAATTCTATCAGGATTCGATCCAATTCGTCGTGAAACAGCTCGTATCGCTCTTGATAAGCTCGTACAGGATGGACGTATTCACCCAGCGCGTATTGAGGAAATGGTCGAAAAATCGAGACGTGAAGTGGATGAGTACATTCGCGAAGTTGGGGAACAAACAACGTTTGAAGTAGGTGTCCACGGATTACATCCAGACTTAATTAAGATTTTAGGTCGTTTGAAATACCGTACAAGTTATGGACAAAACGTGTTGAAACACTCTATGGAAGTAGCGTACTTAACAGGACTGATGGCAGCGGAGCTTGGCGAGGACGAAAAATTAGCGAGACGAGCAGGTCTGTTGCATGATATTGGAAAAGCAATTGACCACGAAGTAGAAGGTAGTCACGTTGAAATTGGTGTTGAACTCGCAACGAAATATAAAGAGCATCCGGTTGTTATTAATAGTATCGCATCTCACCATGGTGATACAGAACCAACTTCCATCATTGCGGTTTTAGTTGCGGCAGCAGATGCGTTATCAGCTGCAAGACCAGGAGCTCGTAGTGAAACACTTGAAAACTATATTCGTCGTCTTGAGAAGTTAGAAGAGATTTCAGAATCCTATGAAGGAGTAGAAAAATCTTTTGCAATTCAAGCAGGACGTGAAGTTCGCATCTTGGTAAAACCTGATACAATCGATGATTTAGAAGCTCATCGTTTAGCGCGGGATATTCGAAAACGTATTGAAAATGAACTGGATTATCCAGGACATATCAAAGTAACCGTTATTCGTGAAACACGTGCAGTGGAATACGCAAAATAAAGTGGTGAAGCACCACTTTATTTTTTTGTGTTGGGATTGGGCAATATAAAATAAATTGTTTGTAAACAACTTGGATCTCGCTATTTGCGGATAGTAATAAAATAAGCAGTACATAGAAAGGGTAAGACATATGAGAATTTTATTTGTTGGAGATGTAGTAGGGTCCCCTGGAAGAGGTATGATTCAACAATACGTACCAGCGTTAAAGAAAAAATATACGCCTACTGTAACAATTATTAATGGAGAAAATGCTGCAGGTGGTCGTGGTATTACAGAGAAAATTTACCGGAACTTTTTAGAGTGCGGTGCACAAGCAGTTACACTTGGGAATCATGCTTGGGATAACCGTGAAGTGTTTGAATTTATTGATGATGCTAAATATCTTGCAAGACCAGCCAACTTTCCGGAGGGAACACCAGGAAAAGGACTTATTTTTGTAAATTGTAACGGTACAGAAGTAGCAGTAATTAACTTACAAGGACGTACGTTCCTTCCGCCAATTGATTGTCCGTTCCGAAAAGTGGATGAATTAATTAACATTGCGAAAAAGCGCACAAATATTATCTTTATTGATTTTCATGCTGAGACAACAAGTGAAAAACAAGCACTTGGTTGGTATGTAGACGGACGTGCTACAGCAGTAGTAGGGACACATACGCATGTTCCAACAGCAGATAATCGTATTTTACCAAGTGGGACAGCTTACATTACAGATGTTGGAATGACTGGTCCATATGATGGAATTTTAGGGATGGATCGTGAAGCTGTACTGAAGAAGTTTTTAACGAATTTACCTGTACGTTTTGAAGTAACAAATGGAAGAACACAGTTAAGCGCAGTGTTAATTGATGTTGATCCAAATACTGGAAAAGCTAAAAAAATTGAACGTATTTTAATCAATGATGATCAGCCATTTTTTGAATAATATAATTTAAAAGTTAGAAAAAACATTATATTTTAATTTTTTAGAAAAATTACAGAAATTAAGCAGGAATACATGTCTTTCCTCGTGAATATAAGTTAAAGTGAAATAATCGCTAATACTTTTTAAAGAAACGAGGAGGAAACGAGGAATGGAAATATTAAAAGTTAAAGCAACTTCGGTCCCTAACTCTGTAGCCGGTGCACTTGCTGGGGTTATCCGCGAACGCGGAACAGCAGAAATCCAAGCTATTGGCGCAGGTGCATTAAATCAAGCCGTGAAGGCAGTAGCAATTGCAAGAGGATTTGTAGCGCCTAGTGGTTTAGATTTAATTTGTATTCCGGCTTTTACAGACATTATGATTGATGGTGAAGAACGTACAGCAATAAAATTAATTGTAGAACCTCGTTAAGTTTAAACAACCTGTTTGCTTTTATGCAAACAGGTTGTTTTTATGAGGAAGGGGGATAAAAGTGAAAGTTTTTGATGCACATTGTGATGTATTATGGCAACTATGGAGTTCAAAAGGAAAGAAGGATTTTCAAAACGATCCCTCTTTACATATTACATTTGAACAGCTGGAAAAAAGAAAAGGAAGCGTTCAATGCTTTGCGATATATGTCCCAGAAACAGTGCCATATGAACAACGTTTTGAAGCCGCGCTAGCTATGGTAGATATATTTTATAAGCAGGTATTATCGCTACCAAATATGAAATTGATTCAAACAAAAAAAGACATAGAGCAGTTAGGACCCAATGAAATTGGTGCCATTTTAACATTAGAAGGCGGCGAACCAATTGGAAAAGAAATGATGAAATTGCTCACGCTCTATCGCTTAGGAGTTCGATCTATGGGACTCACTTGGAATCATGCAAATTTATTAGCTGATGGGGCACTTGAAACGAGAGGAGCAGGACTTACTACGTTTGGTAGGAAGGTTGTAGAAGAACTGAATTCGTTTCGTTTATGGACAGATGTGTCTCACTTAAACGAAAAAGGTTTTTGGGATGTGATAGAAATTGCCCAATATCCAATTGCATCACATTCAAATTGTTATGAGCTTTGTCAACACCCGCGTAATTTGAAAAATGAACAAGTACAAGCACTTATTCAAAAAGATGGTGTAATTGGTGTAACTTTCGTTCCGGAGTTTTTAAGCAATCAAAGGCCTGCTTATATAGATGACATATTACGGCATGTGGAGCATATTTGTTCACTTGGAGGAGAGCGTAATATAGGGTTTGGTTCGGATTTTGATGGTATTACAAAAATGGTTGTCGGTCTAGAGGCGTATCGACATTATGAATGTGTAATCAATGAACTGAGTAAGCGATACAGTGAAACAAATGTCAAAAGGTTTTTATATGATAATTTCATTGATCATATTCTTTTCTAGATGCTTATTTTATATTGTCTTTTAAATTTAAATTCAAATAGTTAGAAAAGTTAAAAAATTTAATAAAAATCAGACCAAATCATTGCATTTTTTTCATTGTAAGGCTAGAATTGTAGACGAATTAAGATTATGCAAAAGATTCAGGGAAGTCTGAAGAGGTATAATTTGCGTCCATTGTAGTTTCTTTGCACAAAAAGTGCTACACTATTACTGTAAAAAAATACACTACAATGAATGCAGCCAAAAGGGGTGTAGGAGATGATTAGTCAACTTTCATGGAAAGTTGGAGGACAACAAGGTGAAGGGATTGAAAGTACAGGAGAAATTTTCTGTATTGCATTAAACCGCTTAGGGTATTACCTATACGGTTACCGCCACTTTTCATCACGAATTAAAGGTGGTCATACAAATAATAAAATTCGCGTAAGTACAACTGAAGTACGTGCGATATCTGATGATTTAGATATTTTAATTGCATTTGATCAAGAAACAATTGACTTTAACTTCCACGAATTACGCCCGGGTGGGATTGTTGTTGCAGATGCAAAATTTAATCCAACTATACCAGAAAGTGCAGATGTGAATTTATATGCAATACCTTTTACAGATATTGCCTCTGAATTAGGGACATCATTAATGAAAAACATGGTTGCCGTTGGAGCATCTAGTGCGGTATTAGGATTAGATGAAACTGTATATTTAGAAGTTGTTGAAGAAATTTTCGGTCGCAAGGGAGAGCAAGTCGTTCAGAAGAATATGGAAGCAATCAAACGCGGCTCTCAATATATGAAAGAATTACTTGGTGAAAAAGTAAATATGATGCAGCTTGAAAAAGCTGATGGTCAAAAACGTATGTTTATGATCGGTAACGATGCAATTGCATTTGGTGCAGTAGCTGGCGGTGCACGTTTTATGTCAGCATATCCAATTACACCTGCCTCTGAAATTATGGAATACTTAATTAAAAAATTACCAAAAGTAGGCGGAACAGTCATCCAAACAGAGGATGAAATTGCCGCTTGTACAATGGCAATTGGTGCGAACTATGCTGGTGTACGTACATTAACAGCATCAGCAGGACCTGGCCTATCTTTAATGATGGAAGCAATTGGTTTAGCTGGTATTACAGAAACACCTCTTGTTATCATAGATACACAACGTGGTGGCCCAAGTACTGGTTTACCAACAAAACAAGAGCAGTCTGATTTAATGGCGATGATTTACGGTACACATGGGGAAATTCCAAAAATCGTAATGGCACCAAGTACTGTTGAAGAAGCGTTCTATGATATCGTAGAAGCGTTTAACTTAGCAGAAGAATACCAAGTTCCTGTTATTTTCTTAACAGATTTACAGCTTTCTTTAGGAAAGCAAACTGTAGAACCACTGAAGTTAGATAGAGTAGAAATTCGCCGCGGTAAGCTTGATTTACAAGCAGAGTTACCAGAGCGTGAAAATAAAGCTTACTTTAAACGTTACGAAGTGACAGAAGATGGTATTTCGCCACGCGTTTTACCTGGTATGAAAAATGGTATTCACCATGTGACAGGTGTAGAGCATGATGAAACTGGTAAACCTTCTGAATCATCACTAAATCGTAAAGCACAAATGGACAAACGTTTCCGTAAAATGGAGAATTTAAAGTTTAATACCCCTGTTTACAAAAATGCTAAGTATGATGACGCTGATGTATTGTTAGTTGGCTTTAACTCTACTCGTGGTGCAATTGAAGAAGCGATGGAGCGCTTAGAGCAAGAAGGATTAAAAGTAAATCATGCTCACGTTCGTTTAATTCATCCGTTCCCAACTGATGAAATTCTTCCACTTGTGAAGGGAGCAAAACGCGTTGTTGTAGTAGAAAACAATGCAACTGGTCAGCTTACTAACATTATGAAAATGAATCTTGGCAATGGTGAGAAAATTTCTAGTCTGTTAAAATATGACGGGAATCCATTCCTACCAAAAGAAATTTACAACGAATGCAAAAAAGGGGTTGTATTAAATGGCAACATTTAAGGACTTTCGTAACAGTGTAAAACCAAACTGGTGTCCAGGTTGCGGAGACTTCTCAGTGCAAGCTGCAATTCAACGTGCAGCAGCTAACGTTGGTTTAAACCCAGATGAATTAGCTGTTATTTCTGGAATTGGCTGTTCGGGTCGTATTTCGGGTTACATTAATTCATATGGCGTTCATAGTATTCATGGACGTGCACTGCCAATTGCACAAGGCGTGAAAATGGCAAACCGTGATTTAACAGTTATCGCATCTGGTGGTGACGGAGATGGCTTCGCAATCGGTATGGGACATACAATTCATTCGATTCGTCGTAACATTGACATTACTTACATTGTTATGGATAACCAAATTTACGGTTTAACAAAAGGTCAAACTTCACCACGTAGTGAAGCCGGCTTTAAAACGAAAAGTACACCGCAAGGTTCAATTGAACCAGCGTTATCTGTAATGGAAATGGCATTAACAGCTGGTGCGACATTTGTGGCGCAAAGCTTTTCAAGTGACTTAAAAGAATTAACGCAGCTTATCGAAGCTGGTATTCAGCATAAAGGGTTCTCTTTAATTAATGTATTCAGTCCATGTGTAACTTATAATAAAGTAAATACGTATGACTGGTTTAAAGAGAATTTAACAAAACTAAGCACAGTCGAAGGATACGATCCATCTAATCGTATGATTGCTATGCAAACATTAATGGAAAACAAAGGTTTAGTAACGGGTTTAATTTATCAAAATACAGAACAGCCTTCTTATCAAGAACTTGTAAAGGGATATAGTGAAAAACCTTTAGTGCAGGCTGATTTACAAATGGATCAAAAAATGTTTGATGAACTCGTTGCTGAGTTTATGTAATCGTAATAAAAAGCTGCTTAATGGCAGCTTTTTTATTCACTCATAAAATTCAGAATGTTAAAATAATAAGTGTATCGTCTTGTTAGTTAAATGGGTTTGTGCGCTGAAGTAAGTGGGTATGGTATGGTCTCTTTGTTGTTAAATTTGGCTAAACATCTTATACTATGATAGTGTGTATAGGAATAAAGTAATATGTTTTTTAGGACAAAGTTAAAACAACAAAAAAGGGAATGTCTATTGGTGTCGGGAGGACTCCATTCTTACGGATGGTTAGATCGACTACTCGAGTTTCAAAGGGGCAAGCTATCTCTCAAACTATCCTAATCTTTAAGATGGGTCTAATTGTCATCAAAATGGACTACAGAGTGTGTAGAGTTAAGGTTGAAAGGAGATTACCCATGAACGAGCAACAACGATTAGCAAGTCAACAAGCCAATTCTTCTATGAAAAAAGGAGAAAAAGATTACAGTAAATACTTTGAAAGTGTATATCAGCCGCCTTCTTTAAAAGATGCGAAAAAGCGCGGGAAAGAAGAAGTTAAAATTGAACGTGATTTTGGTTTGCCAGAAGAGTTTCGTAACTTTGGTGCAGGAAGAAAGTTTTATATCCGTACTTATGGATGTCAAATGAATGAGCATGATACAGAAGTAATGGCTGGTATTTTTACAGCGCTTGGATATGAACCAACATTTTCGACAGAAGATGCAGATGTGATTCTATTAAATACTTGTGCTATTCGTGAAAACGCTGAGAATAAAGTATTTGGGGAACTTGGACATTTAAAACCATTAAAACAAAGAAATCCGGATCTTTTAATCGGTGTGTGTGGTTGTATGTCTCAAGAAGAATCCGTTGTAAACAAAATTATGCAAAAAAACCAGCATGTAGATATGGTATTTGGTACACATAATATTCACCGTTTACCGTACATTTTAAAGGATGCGATGTTCTCAAAAGCAACAGTTGTTGAAGTATGGTCTAAAGAAGGAGATGTAATTGAAAACCTTCCGAAAGTACGTCGTGGTGATATTAAAGCATGGGTAAACATTATGTATGGATGCGACAAATTCTGTACATATTGCATCGTACCGTATACACGTGGCAAAGAACGTAGTCGCCGTCCAGAAGATATTATTAATGAAATTCGTCATTTAGCTGCAAATGGATATAAAGAAATTACGTTGCTTGGTCAGAACGTAAACGCATATGGTAAAGACTTTGAAGATTTAGAATATGGTCTTGGCGATTTAATGGATGAACTTCGTAAGATTGATATAGCACGTGTTCGCTTTACAACAAGTCACCCACGTGATTTTGATGATCACTTAATTGAAGTGCTTGGAAAAGGCGGTAATTTAGTTGAACATATCCACTTACCAGTGCAATCTGGAAGTACAGATATGCTAAAGATTATGGCACGTAAATATTCACGGGAACATTATTTAGAACTTGTACGTAAAATTAAAGAGGCGATTCCTGATGCTGTATTAACAACTGATATTATCGTTGGTTTCCCAAATGAAACAGACGAGCAATTTGAAGAAACGATGTCGTTATATCGCGAAGTAGGTTTTGACAGTGCATTTACATTTATTTATTCTCCACGTGAAGGTACACCTGCTGCAAAAATGAAGGATAATGTACCGATGGAAGTCAAAAAAGAGCGTTTACAACGTTTAAATGCACTAGTTAATGAATATTCTATAGAAAAGAATAAACGATATAAAGGTAAAATTGTTGAAGTATTAGTTGATGGAGAAAGTAAAAATAACCCTGATGTACTTGCAGGTTATACACGTACTAATAAGCTGGTAAACTTCGTAGCTCCAAAATCTGCAATTGGTCAGCTTGTGAAAGTAAGAGTAACGGAAGCAAAAACTTGGTCTCTAAACGGGGAATTGGTTGAGGAGCCGATCGAGGTGAAATAATAGATGAAAGTTTATACAAAAGATGAAATTGTTGAGCAAGCAAAAGAATTGGCGAAAATGATTTCTGAAACAGAAGAAGTAGATTTCTTTAAACGTGCGGAAGCACAAATTCATAAAAATGAAAATGTCAAACGTGCAATAGATGAAATTAAAGTACTGCAAAAACAAGCAGTAAACCTGCAGCATTATGGGAAATGGGAAGGATTGAAAAAAGTAGAAGCGGAAATAGATGCTCTGCAAGATAAACTTGATAGCATTCCGGTTGTACAGGAATTTAAATCTTCACAAACATATGTAAATGATTTACTGCAGCTTGTAGCAAGTACCATTTCTAATAACGTAACAGATGAAATTTTAATTTCAACTGGTGGCAATGTGTTAAAAGGTGAAACAGGTGCTGAAGTAGAGAGTAAAAAAGGAAATTGTGGTTGTTAAGAGAGATGTCTTATGGACATCTTTTTTTGTTTTTATTCTACTCTATAGTCTTTTGTCAAAAAAAGAATGACACATTCCGCTATTGTCACGCATATGATTAAGTGAATATTGATTGAGGAGGGTTCCGAATGTCCGAATTTAGAGAGATTATTACAAAGGCAGTAGTGGGAAAAGGACGTAGGTATACAAAGTCAACGCATACATGTGAATCAAATCATGAACCGACGAGTATTCTCGGATGTTGGGTAATTAATCACACATATGAAGCAAGAAAGAATGGGAAGTCTGTAGAAATTGAAGGATACTACGATGTGAATACGTGGTATTCATTTAATGAAAACACAAAAACAGAAGTTGTAACAGAACGTGTTAGTTATACGGATGAAATCAATGTTGGATATCGTGACAAAAACTTTTCGGGTGAAGATTTAGAAATTATTACCCGTGTTATTCAACATCCTAATTGTTTAGAAGCAATCGTTTCACCAAATGGTAACAAAATTGTTGTAACTGTAGAGCGTGAATTTGTAACTGAAGTGGTCGGTGAAACAAAAATGTGTGTAAATGTAAATCCAGATGGATGTCCAGAGGCTGAGGATAATTTTGAAGTAGATGACGATGAATTTGAAGAGTTAGATCCAAATTTTATTGTAGATGCAGAAGAAGAATAATAGAAAGCTAGGGAGAAACTCTTCCTAGCTTTTTACATGATGTGAATGAACATGTTTCAAGATAAAAATGTGCTATAATGAAGAGAGACTCCCAAAAGAGGAGATGAGAGTGTCCGTGAAGTGCGGCATATAAATATATAGCACATTTTTATGAAGTATGGAGGAAACAAATGGTTCAGTATACCCCGATGATACAACAATATTTAAAGGTCAAGGCAGACTATCAAGATGCCTTTTTATTTTTTAGATTAGGTGATTTTTATGAAATGTTTTTTGAAGACGCGGTTAAAGCAGCGCACGAGCTTGAAATCACATTAACGAGCCGAGATGGTGGGAGTAGTGATCGTATACCGATGTGTGGTGTACCGTATCATGCAGCAAAAAATTATATTGAACAGCTCGTTGAAAAAGGATATAAGGTTGCGGTTTGTGAGCAAGTAGAAGATCCGAAAACAGCAAAAGGTGTTGTACGTCGTGAAGTTGTTCAATTGATTACGCCAGGAACGATGATGGAAGGGCGCACAATTGATGAGAAAGAAAACAACTTCTTAGCAGCGTTAACTCATTTTGAAGATGGTTCTTATGCACTAGCTTGTAATGATTTAACAACAGGACAAAATACGGTAACATTGTTAACAGGTTCTGTAGAAGATGTCTTGTTGGAAGTATACGCAACAGGTTCAAAAGAAATTGTTGTAGATTCCACATTTTCAAAAGATGAGCTAAACAAGTTGACAGAAACATTAAAGATGACAATCTCTTATGAAGATGAAACGAAAGTTCCTGAAGGATTAGAGCATCTTGTGAGAAATGTAACCCAAACGAAATTAGTTACAGCAGTAGGACGATTATTAAATTATGTATTAAGAACACAAAAACGTTCATTAGATCATCTGCAGCCTGTAGATATTTATTATACAAATCAATTTATGAAAATTGATGTACATTCAAAGCGTAACTTAGAGTTAACAGAAACACTTCGAACAAAAGAAAAAATGGGCTCTTTATTATGGCTATTAGATAAAACAAAAACAGCGATGGGCGGTCGTATGTTAAAACAGTGGATGGAACGCCCGCTTATACAAAAAGAAAAGATTGAGGAACGTTTAGAAATGGTTGAAACGTTTGTGAATGACTATTTCTTACGTGAAGATTTAAAAGAAAAACTAAAAGAAGTGTATGATTTAGAGCGTTTAGCAGGGAAAGTTGCATATGGTAATGTAAATGCACGTGATTTACTGCAATTAAGACGTTCACTTCTGCAAGTGCCAGCTATTTTAGAGGCGATTAGTTTATTAGACAATTCTTACGCAGCAAGATTAATTCAAGGCGCTGATCCATGTGAAAGTTTAACAGAATTACTAGGCAGAAGTATTCAAGAAAATCCACCGCTTTCTATAAAAGACGGTGATATTATAAAAGATGGCTATAATGACCAGTTAGATCAATATCGCTATGTTAGTAAGAACGGAAAAACGTGGATTGCAGAACTTGAAAAACGTGAGCGTGATATTACAGGAATTAAATCATTAAAGATTGGTTATAACCGTATTTTCGGCTACTATATTGAAGTGACAAAGGCAAACCTCGCTTCGCTCCCAGAAGGGCGTTATGAACGCAAACAGACGCTTGCAAATGCGGAACGCTTTATTACAGATGAATTAAAAGAAAAAGAAACATTGATTTTAGAGGCAGAGGAAAAAATTGTACAGCTGGAATATGATTTGTTTACTTCACTACGTGAAGAAGTAAAAGTATTTATTCCGAAATTACAGCATCTAGCGAAAGTTATTAGTGAACTAGATGTACTGCAAAGCTTCGCGACAGTGAGTGAAGAAGAACAATTTGTAAAACCAGTTTTAACAGATAAGCGTGAAATCTTTATAAAAGATGGTCGCCATCCTGTTGTAGAAAAAGTATTGAACGGCAAATTGTATGTTCCGAATGATTGTGTGATGCCAGAAAATATGGATGTCTTTTTAATTACAGGTCCAAACATGTCTGGTAAGAGTACGTATATGCGTCAATTAGCACTTGTTACTGTTATGTCGCAAATCGGTTGTTTTGTACCAGCAACAGAAGCTGTATTACCAGTCTTCGATCAAATCTTTACGAGAATTGGTGCAGCAGATGATTTAATTTCAGGTCAAAGTACATTTATGGTTGAAATGTTAGAAGCGAAAAATGCAATTGCGAATGCATCAGAAAGAAGTTTAATTTTATTTGATGAAATTGGCCGTGGTACATCTACGTATGACGGTATGGCACTTGCACAAGCAATTATTGAACATATTCATGATCAAATTGGTGCAAAGACGCTATTCTCGACACACTATCATGAATTAACAGTGTTAGAAGAAAGTTTAACACACCTTAAAAATGTACATGTTTCGGCTATTGAAGAAAACGGAAAAGTTGTCTTCTTGCATAAAATTCAAGACGGTGCAGCAGATAAAAGTTATGGTATTCATGTTGCACAACTTGCGGAGCTTCCAGATAGTTTAATTGCTCGTGCAAAAGAAGTATTAGCGCAGTTAGAAGGACAAGAGGAAATCATTATTCCGAAACGTGCAGAAGTCAAAATTCAAGAAGAAAAGGTACAAGAACCAGTTGTAATAAAAGAAGAGGTAGAGACACTATCAGAGAAGAACGAAGAAGCAGAATCACAGCTTTCGTTCTTTGCGGCAGAACAATCTCCTAAAAAACAAGAAAACCCTGTACTGGATCAAAAAGAAACGGCTGTCTTAACACAAATTAAAAAAATTGATTTACTTGATATGACGCCTCTAGAAGCATTAAATGAATTGTATCGTTTACAAAAAAAGTTAAAGAAAGGATGAGTAAGTAGATGGGGAAAATTCGCAAACTCGATGACCAACTCTCTAACTTAATTGCAGCAGGGGAAGTAGTCGAACGCCCTGCTTCAGTTGTAAAAGAACTTGTCGAAAATTCCATCGATGCGAATAGTACATCTATTGAAATCCACTTAGAAGAAGCTGGATTATCGAAAATTCGCATCATTGATAATGGAGATGGCATTGTTGAGGAAGATTGTATTGTTGCCTTTGAACGACATGCAACAAGCAAAATTAAAGATGAAAATGATCTGTTTCGTATCAGAACGCTTGGCTTCCGCGGTGAGGCATTGCCAAGTATCGCATCTGTTAGTGAATTAGAGTTAATCACAAGCACAGGAGATGAACCAGGTACACATCTTATTATTAAAGGTGGAGACATTATAAAGCAGGAAAAAACAGCGAGCCGTAAAGGGACAGATATTACGGTTCAAAACCTGTTTTTTAACACACCAGCGCGCCTTAAATATATGAAGACAATTCATACAGAGCTTGGGAATATTACAGACATTGTATATCGTATTGCGATGTCCCATCCAGAAGTATCTTTGAAATTGTTTCATAATGAGAAGAAGCTGCTACACACTTCTGGGAATGGTGATGTAAGACAAGTACTTGCAGCCATTTACAGTATTCAAGTTGCGAAAAAATTGATTCCAATTGAAGCAGAATCATTAGATTTTACGATTCGTGGTTATGTAACGCTACCTGAAGTAACGAGAGCATCTCGTAACTATATGTCAACGATTGTAAATGGTCGTTACGTTCGGAATTATGTATTAATGAAAGCTATTCAGCAAGGGTATCACACATTGCTTCCAGTTGGCCGCTATCCAATTGGTTTCTTATCAATCGAGATGGACCCAATGTTAGTAGATGTTAACGTTCATCCAGCTAAGTTAGAAGTGCGCTTCAGTAAAGAACAGGAGTTACTGCAACTCATTGAAAAAACATTGCAAGACGCGTTTAAAAAAGTGCAGCTCATTCCAGATGCTGGTGTTACAACGAAGAAAAAAGAAAAAGATGAAAGTGTACAAGAGCAATTTCATTTTGAACATACAAAACCAAAAGAACCACCAATGCCTAATATCGTCTTACCAACTGGGATGGATGAGAAGCAAGAAGTAAGTACAATAAAACAAACGCCAGCGCCGCAACTTTGGCAACAGCCGAAGCAAGAATGGCAGCCACCACAATCACTTGTAAGAGAAGAAAGTTGGCAACCAACTTCTAAATCGCTAATTGAAGAAAAGGCTCAAGAAGAACAAGAATGGGATAGCAGTGAAGAAGACTTTGAATTAGAGGAATTAGAAGAAGAGATTCAAGAGATCGAAGAGATTAAAATGAACGGAAACGATTTACCACCGCTTTATCCAATTGGACAAATGCACGGAACTTATATTTTCGCTCAAAATGATAAAGGGTTATATATGATTGACCAACATGCGGCGCAAGAGCGAATCAATTATGAATATTTCCGTGATAAAGTAGGTCAAGTTGGGCAAGAAGTACAGGAGTTACTTGTACCATATCGTATTGATTTATCCCTTACTGAATTCCTACGTGTCGAAGAACAATTAGAAGAATTGAAAAAGGTAGGATTGTTCCTAGAGCAATTCGGCCACCAATCCTTTATTGTTCGTTCGCATCCAACGTGGTTCCCGAAAGGTCAGGAAACAGAAATCATAGACGAAATGATGCAGCAGGTCGTAAAGCTAAAAAAAGTTGATATAAAAAAACTGCGTGAAGAAGCAGCCATTATGATGAGCTGTAAAGCATCGATTAAAGCAAATCAATATTTAACGAACGATCAAATTTTTGCTTTGCTAGAAGAATTGCGCACAACAACAAATCCTTACACATGTCCACATGGTAGACCGATCCTTGTACATCATTCGACGTATGAACTGGAAAAGATGTTTAAACGGGTGATGTAGGATAGGTGTGTTGAGGGAAATTACCTTTATTGCAATGAAAATAAGTAGTGAATAGGAAAGATGGAATGGACATGCAATAATAGATTTTTTTGTCTGTTATTTCGAGGGAATATTAGGTGAAGAAAAAGAAGTGATAAAATAAATCGCTTCTTTTTTGTTTGTTGCGATATTTATTTTTACAATAAGGGTACTATTGATAGGAAGATGATGTATAGGAAGTATGTGTGAAGCTCATCTATACATTCATAAACGGTTTTAAAGGAAAATAAATAACCTGAGTCCGATATTGTATCAGGCTCAGGTTATTTAGAGATGTGTTTTTCCATTAAAGGCTTCTGTCTACAAACTGTATTTCCCGCTGCAATTTTATAAATGAACGGTACATTCCAATTCTCCAAGAGACGATCATCGCAAAAGCGAGTAAGAAGAACATACCGCTTAATTGTCCTAAATCAATTGATTGACTTAAATATTCTTTCATACCGAGGCGGACAGCTAGTAAACCGACTAAAATAAAGATAAATGCTTTAGAAGGTATTAAATAGATGTCTTGTCCGCGAATTTCAAATTTTGATGTTTTAATAAGAAAAATAGAGAAAAATAAACCAACAATAACTGCTTCGAGAATTTCAGATGATGTTAAGCGAAATTCTGGTAAGAAGTACATGCATGCTCCCGTACTCATAAAAATTGGAGGGAGTACAATTTTTTTAAGTGTTACAGGTTTCTTTGCTGATTTTAAGCGAAGAAACATCATTCCAACAGCCATACACAGAGCAATGATACTTGATAAAACAGCTAAGCTCATGTTTGACCTCCTTTTATCCTTTGAACGATTTTTTTAATAGAATCATAAACCAAACGAGAGCGGCACCAATGATCGTATGAGACATTCCCGCAATATGACTTAACCCTTTAAAATCAGCCCCATTGAGTTGAAGGAGTCCGCGGGCCGCCATTGAACCAACTGTTAAAACTAATCCTAAATTATAGAGGATAAACCAGATGTTAAAACTTTTTTCTTTATAGAATGCAAATGATTTTGATAGGGCAAAGGCGAGTAAGAAGAATAAAAATCCAAGAACTAGCACATGTGTGTGCAACTTGTATAACGATGTAGTACCTTGAATTCCTTGCGCTTTTGAATATTCTCTCGCAAATACACCTGATAATAAACCGATAATTAAATAAGTGAATGCTGCATTATATAACTTTTTCATCATATACCTCCTAGGTAGCATTAGCAATGTTTATTTTTGGATAGTAGGCTGCGATTATTAGTGGTTTGTCATTCCGTATATAAGGCCAGAAATATATGGGATTAGCCAAATGAACCAGACGATAATACTTAGCTTGTGGAATGTTGTCATCATATTTGTATCTTTTTTGATTAATACAATTGTTGCCCAAACAGCATGGAATAACATCAGTAAAATGGCTGCTAGACCTGTGATTCCGTGGAAACTGAATAGGGATCCTGCTTCTGCCATCTTTTCCATTAAAGTCGTTCCGAGTGTATCACATACGAGTCCGAGCCAAAAAATGACGACATGCCAAGGTTTTAATGTCTTTTGGAATTTTTCACTCCATACGCCAATTGTATAAAAAATGAGTGCAGCTGTAATACATGTAATAGCAGATGCCAACACGTTCATCATTCCTTTCTAACTGCCATGTTCCTTATATAAAATATGTTACATGAGAATTATGAATAGAATATGAACGCAATATTACATATGAAGTTTGTTGAATTATTATATTGGGATTCAATTGTGATGTAAACAAAAAATTAAAATGTGCTGTTAATGAAAAAAACTTTCTTATTTCCTATTTGACTAGGGATAAGAAAGTTTTTTAGACTACTGTTATTGTACATGTTTTCTTACACTTCGTTTTCTCGTAGTAATTTTCCATCGCGAAGTGTTAAAATTCGATCACATACATCAAGCATTTTTTCATCGTGTGTAATCATAATCGCTGCTTTTTTATTTTTCTTAACTTCATCTTTCATTCGTTCAACTACTTCTCTAGCACGTTTTGAGTCAAGACTAGCAGTAGGTTCATCAGCTAAAATTAAATCTGGATTATTCATAAATGCACGAGCAATGGCTACCCGCTGTTTTTCCCCACCTGAAAGTTGGTTTGGATAATGATTCATTCGATGTGATAATCCAAAAGTGTTCAGTAATTGTTCTGCCAATTTACCAGCTTCTTTTTTATCTTCTCCCTTTAACTTAGCGATATATAAGAGTTGCTCTTTCACTGTTAAGAAAGGTACGAGGTTTGCAAATTGAAATATAAATCCAATTTTTCTTAAACGAATATCGGTCATTTCTTTTTCTGATAAACTTGTTATGTTTTGACCAGAAACATAGATATTTCCTTTTGAAGGAGATAAAAGTGCCCCTGCAATGGAAAGCAATGTACTTTTTCCTGAACCAGATGGACCAACAATACCGATAAATTCGCCTTCTTTTACATCTAATGTAATTGGGTGCAGAGCAGTTACTTCTGTATCTCCATCGCCATATACTTTACTTACTTGATCCAACTTTAATAATGACGATGAGTTATCCCATTTTAATTCTGTTACCATTACATGCCACCTCCGATTGCTTCTAATGCATCTACTTTCAATACTTGATATAGAGAAATTAGTGTACCCAGTATACTAATTAAGATAAAGACACCTATATATTGCAAGATTGTTGTTGTTGTTAATAAGAACGGCATACTAGCTGGTAGAATAGCTTCTACAGCAAAGATTAGGCCAATGCCGATGATAAGAGCAACGCCAGTTAAGAATATAGATTGTACAACTAAAGTTTTTGCTAAATATGAGTTTTTTGTTCCGATTGCTTTTAATACACCTAATTGATGTGTTTTTTGTAATGTAATGACATAGAAGAAAACACCAATTAACAATGCTGAAATTGCAAGTAAAAACCCAATAATCATCGTTAATGTTCCTTGTTCTTCTTTATAACCTGGAATACTTTGTAATACTTCTTTTTTATCAATAACTTTTGCATTGTCGATTTTTTTATCAGTATTTAGAGCAATTACACTGTAATCTTTTTGATGTGGAAGTGCAATAGCATCCCATGCATTTTCATTCATATGAACAACAGGTGAATGACTAAACATTTGATTTTGCGAGAATCCGACAACTTTGAAAGTCTTTTTAGAAATAGGTTCTACTAGCTCATCTCCAAGTTTGATCCCTTTTTGCTTGATAGATTCATCAACAACAACTTCATTGTTTTCTAACGTACCGTTTTTTCCTTCAATAACTTTTGGGGCAATGAATGAATCTTGTTTACTTGAGAAAATGGCAACATCAACTTTATTTGAGTTTCCTTCTTTTTCAAATGTCGCCACTTTAATATGCATCGGAACAGCATCTTTTGCATCAACCTGTGCTAATACTTTATCTACATCTTCTTTCTTGATTTGGGAGCGTAATAATTTACCATCTACATCATCTGATACTATAAACTTGTCTGCTTTCATTTCGATAAAAGAAGAAGCATTAGCATGTGATAAACCATTTGCTAGACCTGATATAATAAGTACAAGAAATGATAATAACATCATGATTGTACCAATTAATCCGTATCGTAATTTCGATTGTTTTAATTCTTTAAGTGCTAAAAACATTAGGTTCGTTCCTCCTTGTTTTGTTCTATGTTCTTATCATAAAGAGGAAATATGAACGGAATATGAACAACAGGTTACAAAAGAAGAGTCTACAATTTATATATAAATACAAACTGAAGTAATGACATACCCCCCTGTTTTTAGGTGAGCAAGAGCATCTGGCCACGCATAGAAGCGGTCAGAGAGAAAGCTTTTTATTCTACATAGCAACGACTTATATGTTGAAATAATTAAAATGGATTTATATAGTTCCTTCTTGTTGTTTCGGAAGGTAAATAGAGAAGGTCGTTCCTTTTCCAAGTTCACTATCAACGGTTATTGCTCCTTCATGAAGGTCAATCACTTTTTTTACAATAGAAAGACCTAATCCGCTGCCATTTACTTTTCTATTTCGGGCAGTATCAACTTTATGAAATCGATCAAATATTTTTTTTACTTCATTCTCGGGTATACCAATACCCATATCAGTAATCGAAATATGCCATTCTGTGTCTAGCTCTTCCGCTTCAAATGAAATTGTCCCAGCACTTTCTGTAAATTTAATACTATTGGTAAACAAGTTGGTCCATACTTGATAGAGCAAGTTTTCATCTCCGTAAATTTGCATGTTAGGAACAGCCATTTCAACTGCAAGATCTTTTGTTCTCCATTCCCACTCAAGCATAAAAATAATATCTCTTATTTGCTTTCCTAGATTAAAAGGCTGTTTAAGTAAAGTAAGATCTTGTTTATCAAGTGAAGCTAGCATTAATAATTGTTTACATAAACTGGACAATCGGCGACTTTCTGATTCAATGATTTCTAAGTAATGTTTCTGTTCCGCTACCGTTAAATCATTTGTTTGTAATGTCTTGGAAAATCCCTGAATAGATGAGAGGGGAGACTGAAATTCATGTGAAACATTCGAAACAAATTCTTGTCGCATCCGATCTACATTCTGCAACTTTTGGGCCATCTTGCGAAAGCTAGTTGCAAGTGTACCAAGTTCGTCTTTGCGATTTTCTGGTAGTGCTAAATCATAGTTACCACTTGCGACCTCTTTTGTCGCATGTGTAAATCTTTGAATAGGGCGAACGACAAAGCGTGTAGCTACCGCGATACAAATTAGACTAATTATAATAATCAGTCCTAATAAAACAGCATAGAAAATACGTAATTCTCCAAATTGATGTTGAATATCCGGACGAATAAATAGCGCATAACCCTTACCATTGTTTTCGATAGGAATCCCAATACTATTTAAAAGTGTATTATCAAAAAAGCCAGTAGCAAATAAACGATTCGGGTACGTTGCAATTCCATTGTATATATTTCCTTTTAATACATGTTCAAGTGTCTCTTCGCTAATATTCATTTTCTTGAAATTATCACTGTACCGCTTGCCTTGTTTTTTATCGTCTACTAAGTAGACTTCAAAGCCAAGGTTAGAAATAGACTGTAAATAATCATCTTTATTTTGTTCTGTATTTTTCTCATATAAATATTTTACTTCTTGTGCATATTTTAAAATTTTCTCGCTGTTATATGGCTTTAAATAAACATGATAATATACATTTGTAAGTAGAAATGCCAATATACTACTAACCAGCATAATAAAAACTGATATGATAACAAATCTAGAATATAACGAGCGCATATTTTTTCACCTCTAATTTATCGTTCTATTTTTTGAAAGTAAGTCCTCCGTATCAAGATTTTGAGAAAACACAGAAGATAGGAGGGAGTTGACTGCTGGCATGTGACTGAACAGTAGGGGATAAGGGGAAAAATCCAATTGATGGAAGTTTCACTTTATACAAATGATGGCTACAAATGATATAAGAGATTGAAAAATCCAACAAAGTCAAAAATGTAATAAGTATGAGTGTTCCTCCTTTCACTTTTGTAGAATAAGAAATGTTTATGAACAGAAGATGAACATGTTATTACAATTAAGTTTTTTAGTTCATTTGTAATGTGAATGATATGATTTTTTTTGGGTTGTAGTTTTGTTTTAAATTACCAATATAGTTATTATTTTCTAATAATTTGTATATAATAATTTTTCAAAAAATAATTGTATTTCTCAGAAAGATAAATTATTATAAAATAAGTAATTTTGTAATTTTATGATGAAAGGAAGATGGATTTATTTTTCTGATTATTGCGAATGATCGAAGGGGAGTAAAAGGATTTTAGGGGCAGCTTTTCAGAGAGAGAAAAAAAGTGACGCTTGCTTATTATTTTTTACTTAATAGGAATTGTAGTATTGTATCTCGCTTATGAATAGTGGATGAGGAGGAAATGGAGTGGCAAATAAAGAACTAAAAAGGGGATTAGAAGCGCGTCACATTCAAATGATTGCCTTGGGTGGCACAATTGGTGTTGGTTTATTTATGGGATCGGCCAGCACGATTCAATGGACAGGCCCATCAGTAATGCTTGCTTATGCAATTGCTGGAATTTTTATATTTTTTATTATGCGTGCGATGGGAGAAATGTTGTATGTAGAGCCGGGAACAGGTTCATTTGCGACATTTGGCCATAAGTATATACATCCATTAGCAGGGTATATGACGGCGTGGAGTAACTGGTTTCAGTGGGTAATTGTTGGAATGTCAGAAATTATAGCGGTTGGGGCATACATGCAGTACTGGTTCCCAGATCTACCTGCTTGGGTGCCAGGTATCATCACAATGGTGATTCTTGGTGCGGCGAATTTAATTTCTGTTAAATCATTTGGTGAGTTTGAATTTTGGTTTGCAATGATTAAAATCGTTACCATTATGTTAATGATTATTGCAGGGTTTGGACTTATTTTCTTCGGATTGGGTAACGGAGGGAATGCAATTGGGTTATCTAATCTTTGGGAAAATGGCGGCTTCTTTACAGGTGGCTGGTCAGGATTCTTCTTTGCTTTATCACTAGTGGTTGGGGCTTATCAAGGTGTCGAATTAATTGGGATTACAGCTGGCGAAGCAAAAGATCCGAAAAAAACGTTAACAAAAGCAATTCAAAGTACGATTTGGCGTATTTTAATCTTCTATATTGGTGCAATTTTTGTTATTGTAACTGTTTATCCTTGGGATCAACTAAATTCAATTGGTAGCCCGTTTGTGGCAACTTTTGCGAAAGTTGGGATTACAGCAGCAGCTGGACTAATTAACTTTGTCGTAATCACAGCTGCAATGTCTGGCTGTAACAGTGGTATTTACAGTGCAGGACGTATGCTTTATACATTAGGGGTGAATGGACAAGCGCCAAAATACTTTGCGAAAATTTCCCGTAACGGTGTACCTTTATTTGGTACGGTTGGTGTGTTAATTGGTTTAGCAGTTGGCGTTGTTTTAAGTTATATTGCACCAAAAAACTTATTCGTGTATGTATACAGCGCAAGTGTACTTCCTGGTATGGTTCCGTGGTTTGTCATCCTGATTAGTCAAATTCGATTCAGAAAAGCAAAAGGAGCTGAAATGGAAAATCATCCGTTCAAAATGCCTTTTGCGCCTGTTACAAATTATTTAACGATTGCCTTTTTAATTATGGTATTAATCGGTATGTGGTTCAATGAAGATACACGAATTTCACTTATTGTAGGTATCGTTTTCCTAGCAATCGTTGTCATTAGTTTTTATGCTTTTGGAATAGGAAAACGTGTTCCAGTTGATGTTCAGACAGAGAATGAAGTTATTAACCGTTAATTCGCGTCGTTTGGTAAGCAGTGCTCTTATTAATGACACTAAAAATTTTTGATATAGGAATAAAAGCTTAAATGTATTTGAGAGCTCATATCAAGCAAACAACCGATGAGAAACACTCATTAGGTTGTTTGCTTTTTTGTATTGTTTTTTTAATTTTTTTAGTGATAGCAATTACTGAGAAATACCAGTTTTCACTTGTAAAGTGGATGAGCAAAAAATTGTAGAAGTGGATGGTCCTTCTTGAATAAACATCCCTTATTATAATAGAGAAAGGTAGTATGCTTTAAGGTTCTTGGTTATGTTCTCATCCAAAAATATAAAATTTTTTAAGTTGAACGGTTCGATTTTCTGTTCAAATAGACTGGTTTTAGAGGAGAGAAAGCCAATGGAATTTGCAATTTCATTAGTTATTATTATTGTAATTGTATCACTTTTAGGAACGATGTTAGTTGCAAGAAACGCGGAAGATCATTACGGTCAGTCCACGAAGCAGAATGTGACGAACTTGTCTGCTATTTATATCGTCCTAGTTTTAAGTCTTCTCATAGGAGTTAAGTGGTATGCGGTTACTGTTTTGTAGTCTTTCAATTTTCGATAAGTGGTAGCCTAAATGAAATGGAATGTGTATTTTTACAAAGATTGAGAGCCATCATTCTTTAACCTAAAGAAGCTCGATTCCTATAATAGTGGGCATTCAATTTGTATATATGTATAGTTACCACTATTCACATTGTAGAATGAGTAAATATATTCATAGTTGGGAATGAACGGGGAAAACTATGCTAAATTCAAACAGGGAAATACTTAGTGTATAACTCAAAAAGGTTAACATCTTAATTCTAATTCAATCGATAATAAGACTGCTGATAAGGGAGGGAATTAGAACGAACAGTAATCTCGCAGGTTAATTAATAATATGTAATTTTCTATATTGTAATATCGTCATTTCGTTTTTAACCATCGATAAAAATTCCATATGAAGAACAGGAAAAGCATATAACCAAACAAGGAATACGAATGATGCCAGTTCTTACTATGGGTGAATAATCCTACATTTTCAGCAATCTGCTCTGATATATTTGCGCAAACACCTATTGAAACAATAAATAGAATTCTTGAAAATGGAGATAATTTCTTTGCTATGAGCAAGAATAAAGCAGTAAAGGCTGGCAATATCAATAATGTAAAAGCTACATTAATTGTAAATGTATTTGGAAATGGCCTGACTGGGAATGTGTACATTTGTTTGCTAACAAATAGAAAGTCTAAATATGTTCCGATGAAACAAGAAAGAATTATCGTAATTACAAACGGTAGATAATTACTTTTCAGTTTCTTCATCTCGGAGAAGGATGTTTTTTTTCGTAAGAATTGCAAGTTCAATTTTTTCAAGTGTTTTGCAATAGTTATCCTCGATCTTTCCATTTATATTTTCTCCCTTTTCAATGAAATAGTCTACGATATGCCAATCTTCAAACCAGTCTCCTTTCTCGGCATCTTCATGATCTAAATCTTTCCATGCATATATTAATTGAGGACTGTATAAACGCTTTGCACCTTTTCTGAGCTGACATTTTTTTGTTCTTCGTTTATAAAATTCCCGAGAAAATGATTCATTTACATCAGAAAATAAATGGGGCCAGTAGTCTTTTCGTGAAGCAGTATGTGGATGATCATGAGCCCAATTTATTACTTTTGATAAGGTTTTCTCATTACGAAACAATAATGAGTACAAACGTTTGCCTAGTAAAATCCGTTCATGTAAGGAGGTGAAGTGCTTCATTGTATCACCAAATAGCGATGTTTTTTGTTTGGTCTCATCCTCATAGTATGGAAAAAGGATATGATTAAAATGGAAGAAATCAAAGAGTTGAAAGCCAACGCTATTTAGTACGGTCTTTTTAAAGTGGTCATTTTGAATGACTCTTTTTTCTAAATAGCTTTGTTCGTTAATAATCATTGCTATAGTTAATGTATAGCGATTGTCCGTTTTCCAAAAATGGTTCCACATCGTTTCCATAAACGTTGAGACATTGAGATAGGGAAGAAGGTAAAAGAGAGTTTTAGATCTATTGAGACTTTGTTCATATAGTAAAAATTGTGGATACACATCTTGGAAGATTAACCAGTTTCCCCGCTCTAAAAAAGAGAAATAGGTAAGTTGATCTTTTTCCGATAATAGTTTTGTGTATAAATCTCCTTTTAAATCTGTCATATTCCAACCACCATTACGCGATACCATATGTCCAAGGAGAGCCCAGTGTATCTCAGGATGGTGAAGGTAAAACTGATAATAAGCGCGTGTTCTCGTCACATTATTTTTGTTTAGTTGTGTTGTTCGCTCTTTAATTTCACGAATTAGTATTTTCTCTTCTTTTGTTAATTTACATGTTTTAATAGGAATTTGTTTGAGTTTACTTTTTTTCTTCAGCTCATTTTTTACTTCTAAAAGAGAAAGTGGGATTGCTTTGGCTTTGGAAGGACCGTTCCATTTTCTTTCTCGATCGTTTTTATACATACCAGTTCCTCCCATTAACATGGATTTAAAAAGTAGTTTGATAGAATGGTTATTACTATTTTATTACGCAAAGTATAAATTAATGTGTAGTACTCTGTATTTCAAGTAATTTGCATTTTATATATTCGCTTATCTTCGTACTAATGGGGGATGTAATGAACATTGAATTCACTTATATTAAAAATAAGAATGTAAAGAGATTTTATAGGGAGAGAAAAGTATGAAGAACTGGGTCAAGTTTAGAATTGCGCGGCCGACAGATAAATTTGAAGAAGTTATTGCATTTTATGAAGAAGGTTTAGGTTTAAAACGTATCGGTGAGTTTCATAATCATGAAGGATATGATGGGGTTATGTTTGGATTACCTGATTTAGAATATCATTTAGAATTTACGAGGCATATAAATGGCAGCCCATGTCTAGCTCCAACAAAAGACAATTTACTTGTATTCTATATACCGGATAAAGGTGAAATTGAAAAAGTAAATAATAGGTTACGTGCAATGGGGCACTATGAAGTTGAACCAGAAAATCCATACTGGAAAGAAAAGGGGATTACGATAGAAGATCCTGATGGATGGAGAATTGTACTTATGCATATAGAGAAATAAAAGTAGTTGTTTGTTCCAAGTTTCCGTTAATAATAATCTAAATATAATAGGAGTCTACTTTGATGGTATTGTTTTCAAAATAGACTCTTACATTTTTATGCTTTAACTAAGGAAGAGCATGTGTTTTTCAATGGAGACAACATACGAAATGTGACAGAAATAATAATTTAGTTACAGTCAAAAACTTTAAAATATTTTGTCTTGAGGATTATAATAAAGAGAGATTTATGAAAAAGGAGTGAAATAAGTTGAGACAAGAGCTTATAGAAAGATTTACTAGATATGTGAAGATAGATACACAATCGAATGAAGAAAGTCATACAGTACCATCAACACCGGGGCAAATTGAGTTTGGGAAATTACTAGTTGAAGAATTAAAACAAATTGGTTTGACGGAAGTAACGATGGATGAAAACGGTTATGTTATGGCAACACTTCCAGCTAATACAGATAAAAATGTTCCTGTAATTGGTTTTTTAGCTCATTTAGATACAGCAACTGATTTTACAGGGAAGAATGTGAAACCACAAATTCATGAGAATTTTGATGGTAAGGCAATCACATTGAATAAGGAATTGAATGTTATTTTAAATCCAGAACAATTTCCAGAATTACCATCATATAAAGGTCACACTTTAATTACGACCGATGGAACAACGCTTCTTGGTGCTGATGATAAAGCTGGCCTTACAGAAATTATGACTGCTATGAATTATTTATTACATAACCCACAAGTTAAACATGGAAAGATTAGAGTGGCATTTACGCCTGATGAAGAAATCGGTCGTGGACCATCTCACTTTGATGTGAAGGCTTTTGGAGCATCTTTCGCTTATACAATGGACGGAGGTCCACTTGGAGGATTGGAGTATGAGAGCTTCAATGCTGCAGGTGCAAAACTTATTTTTAAAGGAAATAATACGCACCCTGGAACGGCAAAAAATAAAATGCTCAATGCAAGTAAGTTAGCGATGGAGTTTCATGCGCAGTTACCAGTAGAAGAAGCACCAGAATATACAGAGGGATATGAAGGTTTCTATCATCTCATTTCTGTAAATGGTGATGTGGAGCAAAGTAAATCTCATTACATCATTCGAGATTTTGAACGTGAAAACTTTGAGGCTCGTAAAGAAAAAATTACGAATATTACGAAGCAGATGCAAGAGAAGTATGGTGAGGAAAATATTATTCTTGAGATGAATGATCAGTACTATAATATGCTTGAGAAAATTGAACCGGTCAGAGAAATTGTTGATATTGCGTATGAGGCGATGAAAAAACTTGATATTGAACCAAATATTCAACCAATTCGTGGGGGAACGGATGGATCACAATTATCATATATGGGCTTGCCAACCCCAAACATTTTTACTGGTGGTGAAAACTATCACGGTAAATTTGAATACGTTTCTGTAGATAATATGGAAAAGGCTGTTCAGGTTATTATAGAAATAGCACGATTATTTGAAGAGCAGGCATAAAAAGAAATCCGGGTAATAGGAGCTACCCGGATTTCTTCCGTTTGTCACTTCTCAATTGTGAGTTTTTGGTATATTGATGATGTACTTGTCTATATGTGGAATACATAAGGTATTTTAAGGAAAGGGAGTTTCGTTATAAATAAGAATAAATTTCATCTATAATATGAACCTATCTATTGTTGTGCTGAAAAATTTAATACAGGACTCGCCATAAATAAAAGGTTGCATAGGATTCCCAATTTTTCCATGCTGAAGCATAATCTTTTATTTCGTCTTTTGTTGGTTTTTGATCTGATTCTGTTAAAAGTTTAATCACATTTTGTAGGCCAACATCATCAATTGGAAAAGCAGACGGGAATCTTAGACAACGCATTAAAACATAATTTGCTGTCCATGGTCCAATACCACGTATGTTGAGTAATGTTCTCTCAGCATTTTTTAGGTCGCTTTTTATGAACAATTCTTTACTTAGGGAACCTTGTGTCATGAGTTTTGCGACACCAATAAGATATTCACATTTTCTGAGGGTTATTTTTAATTCTGTTAGATCTTCTACTGCTAGGTTGGCGATAACCTCTTGTGTTGGAAATATCCAATATTTACGTCCATCCCATTCGATATATTCGCCGAAGGATTCAACAAAGCGTCTTTTTAATGTATAGGCAAACCCAAGATTGATTTGTTGACCAAGAATCCCCCAACAGAGTGCCTCAAATAAATCAGGAATTCCCATATTACGAAGCCCATAATATTCGTTGATTGGTTTAGACAGAAGTACATCATTTTCTGCTAAATCATAAAATGGGATTAAATCTGTATCTAAATCAAACCATTCTCTTACATACCTCGCCACTGCAGCACGAACCCATTTTTCAGGTGGTATCCCATCGCCTAAAAAGCGAACATGGATGTTTCCCTCATCATTTACACTTATTTCGATTAACGGGTTTTCTCCCTCAATCGGAACAACTCTATAAATTTTGTTATTTTCAATGTGAAACATACATTCATTTTTGGAGCGTGAAAGATAGTGCAAATTTTGTTCAAAGCTAAATTCTTTTGGAACAATTACTGTTATGCTTTCCTCATCGTCTTGCCATGCTCTATATGGAAGCCCAGGACAACAATTTCTACAAGGCAGATAACCAGTTTGTTCAGCTTCTTTTCTAAATTTAAATTTGCGATTGTTTCTTGGGGACGGTTTTTGTTCGCACCAAGGGAAACAGTAGTTTTTTATTGTTTCGTTGCCTATAAAATAAGGGGCATCCCATTCAAGAGGAATTGTAACATTCTTCATTTTTAACCACCTACAATAATATTTTTTCTAAGGTTAACAATTCTTTTTTCATTGCTAATCCACCTCTAAAGCCAGATAGTTTCCCATTCTTTCCAATCACACGATGGCAAGGGATTGTAATAAGTAAAGGATTGACTCCAATTGCGGTGCCTACAGCGCGTACTGATTTTGGTTTTTGAATAAGCTCTGCAATATCTGAGTAGGAATAGGTTTTTCCATAAGGAATTTCACGTAATGTATTCCAAACAGCTAATTGGAAAGGTGTTCCGTGAATATCAATGGGACATGTAAATACTTCACGTTTTTTGTCTAGGTACTCTGTTAGTTCTTGTATATATGGTTGTAGCTTTAAGGTGTCTTGAATGAGAGTATGTTTCGGAAACCGTTTTTTCGTCCAAGTTGTTAACTCTTCCAAAGTTTGATGCTGAGACCCTACAAAGCATAGTCCAGTTGATGTTGCGGCAATATACATATGCCAGTTTTCATGAATAAATAACGTCCAATATATAGTTTGTTTGGTTTTAGATGCCATGTTATTTTACCTCGTTTATATGATTAATGTTTCGAAATTCAGTAGGGGTATACCCCGTTTTCTTTTTAAATAATGTTGCAAAATGTGCAGTATTGGGTATGCCCACAGCAAAACTTATTTCTATAATGGTTTGATTTGTATTTGTAAGATACTGCATAGCTTCGGAAATCCTTATTTGTTGTATATATTCTAATGGGCTAATACCTTTGATTCGCTTAAAAGTACGCTGTAAATGATAGGGACTGCCATGACACATATCTGCTAGTATTTCGAGGGTTAATGGTTCATGATAATTTTTATTAATGTAATCTATAATTTGTGTCACCCAATCTTCATCCGGTAACTTCATTCCATTTGGCCTACAGCGTTTACATGGACGGAATTTTTCGGATAATGCTTGCTGTGCATTGAGAAAAATTCGTACATTGTTTTTATTTGGTATTCTAGATTTGCATGATGGTCGGCAAAAAACCCCTGTCGTTTTGACAGCATAAAGAAACTTGTTATCATAAGAAGAATCGTTGTGTACAATTGCTTGCCAACGTTCATCCGTCAAATTGTTTACGCTTGTTTCTAATTGTAATCTTTCATTTTGCATAGGAATCACCTCCGAAATTAGTATATCCTGAAAGAAGTACACATGTACGCATTTAAGAATGTAAGAGCAAGATTACAAAGATGAAAAAATGATAGTCTCTTTCGTTTGTGTTAGCATGTAAGCAGAAAATAAAAACATAGAACAAGTATGATAGCATGCAAAAGCAGCAAGAGGAGGAACAAAAAGTGAAATTTCTTTCGTGGAATGTAAATGGTTTACGAGCAGTTATTGCAAAAGGTGGTTTTATAGAATACTTAGAAGAAGTAGATGCAGATATTTTTTGTCTACAAGAGATTAAATTGCAGAGTGGACAAGTTGATTTAAATCCTGAAGGATATCACGTGTATTGGAACTATGCTATGAAAAAGGGATATTCAGGAACTGCTATTTTTACAAAAAAAGAACCGCTTTCTGTTACATATGGCTTAGGGATTGAAGAGCATGACCAAGAAGGAAGATTAATTACATTAGAATTTGAAGATTTTTATATGCTAACGCTCTATACGCCAAATGCCAAACGGGGATTGGAACGTCTAGATTATCGAATGAAATGGGAGGATGCTTTCTTATCATATATTAAGCGCTTAGATCAAAAGAAACCAGTTATTTTTTGTGGCGATTTGAACGTAGCACATAAAGAAATTGATTTGAAAAATCCAAAAACAAATCGGAAAAATCCGGGATTTTCAGATCAAGAAAGAGAAAAGTTTACCCGGATTCTTGATGAGGGGTTTATCGATACATATCGTTACTTATACCCTAATCAAGAAGGGGCATATTCATGGTGGTCTTATCGTATGAATGCAAGAACAAAAAACATTGGTTGGCGTTTAGATTATTTCGTTGTCTCTGAAAGATTAAAAAGTCAAATTGTTGAAGCGAAAATTAATACTGAAGTAATAGGATCAGATCATTGTCCTGTGGAATTGAATATGGAATTTTAGAAAAAGAGAGGTCGTGTCTATCTTGGATGAAGGATAGACACGACTTTTTATTTATTTTGTTAAAATTTTTCAAATCATTCTTGAAATAATTTGTTTATAACTATATAATCGATAATGATAATCGTTATCGATTAGTTAAGTGGTAAATAATATGTTATTAGGGGAAGTGAAATAAATGAGCTTTAATATTGAATAGATGGTTTTATGGGAAATACAGAGATTAATATAATAATTATTAAAATATTATATTTAAATAAAATAAATTAAGAGAGGGGATTTATTAGTATGAACAAGAAATTATTTACGCTAGGAATGGTTACAGTATTAAGCGTAGGTCTTGCAGCCTGTAACAGTGCAGATAAGAGTTCAGGAGAACAAAAGCAAGCATCAAAAGCGGCTGAAACGAAGAAAGATGAGAAACAAAAGATTACATACTTAGGTAAAGAATATACAGTACCTGCAAAAGTAAAGAATATTGTAACTGCTAGCTTAGAATCAATGGAAGATGCAGCGGTACTTGGTATTAAGCCAGTAGGGGCAATTACAGTAGGTGGAAAGTTACCTGAGTATTTAGCAAAAGATTTAGAGGGTGCAAAATCTGTTGGTGAGAAAATGCAACCCAATTTTGAAACATTACTTCAATTAAAACCAGATGTAATTACATCTAGTTCAAAATTTCCACCAGAGGCAGCTGAGAAATTCGCGAAGGTAGCCCCAACATTCCCAGTATCACATATTTCTACAAATTGGGAAGAAAACTTAAAGCTAATGGGAGAGTTATCAGGCAAAAAAGATAAAGCAGAAAAAATTATTAAGGATTATAAAGTAGATGCTACAAAAGCTAAAGAAAAAATAGGGGATAAATTAAAAGATAAAAAAGTTCTTGTAGTAAGGCTGAGAGCTGGTAGCCTATATCTTTATCCGGAAGGCGTATACTTCAATCCCGTTATTTATAAAGATTTGGGATTAACTGTTCCAGAACAAATTAAATCTGTAAAAGCACAAGAAGCGATTTCTTTAGAAAAATTCGCTGAAATCAATCCAGATTATATCTTCTTACAATTTGAAGGAAGCGAAAATAAAGATAATCCAAAAGCGTTAGAGGATTTACAAAGTAACCCGATTTGGAAAAGTATTACAGCCGTAAAAGATAAAAAAGTATTTGTAAATTCTGTTGATCCAATGGCACAAGGTGGTACTGCTTGGAGTAAAACAGCTTTCTTAAAAGCTGCGGAGAAAAATTTAGCTAATTAACTAGTAAGGTGCGTTGAATAATATGCGAAAAATAAATTCAGTACCAATGATTATTTTATTTTTAGCTCCCATATTGATTGTATTAACAATCTTATTATCTATTTTATATGGAGCGAAGAGTATTGATTTTACAACAGCTTGGAATGCATTGTTCCATTTTGATTCAGGAAATGTAAATCATAATATTATTGTTACTTCCCGTTTACCAAGGGTTGTGGGAGCCTTATTAGTAGGAGCATTTTTAGCCATATCAGGAGCACTTATGCAGGGGATGACAAGAAACTATCTTGCATCCCCTTCTATAATGGGAGTGACAGATGGATCGGCTTTTGTTATTACACTTTGCATGGTATTTCTTCCCGGAATGTCTTCGATAAATATGATTTTATGTTCTATGTTTGGATCAGCATTGGGAGCTGGAATGGTTTATGGTTTTGGCTCATTGCTTCGAAATGGATTATCTCCAGTTCGATTAGCGATTATAGGAACTGTAATTGGAACCTTTTTAAGTAGTATTTCAGTAGCAATTGCGTCTTATTTTCAGGTGTCTCAAAATATTAGCTCTTGGTATAATGCAAAATTGCATCAAATTGATCCTAATATACTAAAATTAGCTATTCCTTTTGGGATTGCTGGGATTATTATGGCGCTTTTTATTTCAAAGTCCATTACAATTCTTTCATTAGGTGAAGAGGTTTCTATCAATTTAGGACAACGGACAAAACTTATAAAAGCAGTAGCAATTCTTTCAGTTGTGTTTTTAACAGGCACTGCGGTTGCTTTAGTTGGGAGAATTGGTTTTGTTGGATTAATTATTCCTCATATTACCCGCTTTTTAATTGGAATGGACTATAGATGGGTAATTCCATGTGCTGGTGTAATAGGCGGGATCTTTTTAGCTGTATGTGATGTAATTAGTAGGTTTGTCAATTATCCATTCGAAACACCAATTGGAGTCGTTACCTCCCTAATCGGAATTCCTTTCTTCCTTTATTTAATTGGAAAGAGGGGAGGAGAGAAACATGCTTAGAGGTTCAACTCAGCGTTATATCATAACAATGAGCATTATTATTTTTTTTATTTTGAGCGTAATTTATATTAGTTTAACGAATGGAACATTTGATATTGCGATTACAGATGTAATTCGTACATTATTACGAATTAATCCAGCTCCGGAACACGATTTAGTTATATTTGATTTTAGACTTCCTAGAATTATAATTGCGGGATTAGTAGGATTAGGTCTCGGAATTGCTGGTGCTGTTTTGCAAGGTATTACACGAAATGGCCTGGCAGATCCAGGTATTTTAGGGATTAATGCAGGGGCAGGAACGGCGATAGTTATCTTTATGTTTTTCTTTCAAGGACAAGTAAAAAGTACAGATTGGATCTCGATTATGATGATGCCTTTGTTTGGTTTAGTTGGTGGTTTAGGAGCCGCTATATTCATCTATATGTTTTCTTGGAGAAATGGAAAGTTAGATTCCCAGCGTCTGTTGTTAACAGGAATTGCAATAGGTTCGGGTTTCGGAGCATTTTCTATGTATTTATCATTGAAAATGAAAGCAACTGACTTTGAAATGGCTACTGTGTGGGTTTCGGGAAGTATATATAATGCAAACTGGAAGTATATTATTGCTGTGTTGCCATGGCTCATTATCTTAATTCCAATTATCAAAAGAAAAGCGTATTTGCTTGACTTATTTCAATTGGAAGAGACGATTATAACAAGTTTAGGAGTTTCAGTAGAAAGAGAAAAATCGATTTTATTATTAAGCAGTATTGGATTAGTGAGTGCTTGTGTTTCTGTGTCAGGGAGCATTGGATTTATTGGTCTAATGGCACCACATATTGCGAAGCGTCTGGTCGGCATTCATCATAATCATGTAATTCCTGTATGTGGTGCAATTGGAATGCTACTCGTGATTGCTTCAGACTTTATTGCGAAAACGGTTTTCACACCAGCTGAGTTACCGGTTGGGATTGTAATTTCAATTATTGGTGTACCATATTTCCTATATCTGTTATACAAATCAAAGGCGTAAGAGGAGTGATAGAAAGTGAATGTTCTAAGCGCTGAAAACCTAGAAATAAGCTATGGGAAATTCACAGTTTTTCGTGATTTGAATGTAGAAATACAAAAAAGAAAATTCACTACAATTATTGGTCCGAATGGTTTTGGGAAGTCGACATTATTACAAACGAAGTGTTAAAAAATGTATTTCAAATTGATGTACGCGTTATGATAGAACCATATAATGGAGCTCCTGTATGTTTCGGTTATGATAGCGTGTTCCAAGAAGAAAATGCCGAAATATATAACGAGTTAAAATGATCAAAGCGGGGGAATCACATGAATACTAGTATTGAAAAAAAAGATGTTACTATTTCAAATACAGAGCAATGGAAGATGGATTCGAAAACAGGGACTCGTGAATATCAAATTTATATTTCAAAGCCGAAGCAACCAGCTCCTGCCTCCGGATACCCTGTTATTTACGTATTAGATGGTAATGCATTTTTCCAAACGTTCCAAGAGGCTATTAAGATTCAATCAGTAAGAGCGGAAAAAACTGGAGTTGCACCATCGATTATTGTTGGCATTGGTTATCCGATAGAAGGAAGTTTTGCAGCCTCTGAAAGATGCTACGATTTTACTCCTTCTTCACCTTCAGTAGATGCACCACCGAAACCTGATGGGAAACCATGGCCTAAATCAGGAGGAGGGAATGAATTTTTAGAATTCATTCAAGATGAATTGAAGCCGCAAATTGAAAAGTATTTTGAGATTGATAGAGAAAGACAAACAATATTTGGACATTCACTCGGTGGACTATTTGCTTTACATGTATTGTTTACAAATACAAATGCCTTTCAAAATTATTTCATAAGTAGTCCATCTATTTGGTGGAATAACCAATCTGTTCTTGAGAGGGAAGCGGAATTTATAAACAAATTAAAAAGAGCAAGCACGGAAGTAGGAGTCTTTCTTACAGTAGGAGCATTAGAAAGAGATCATATGGTTCGAGATGCTAATGCATTATCAGAGCGTTTACTGAATTTGCAACATAATAAATTTCGATTCGTATTTTATGAAGCCGAGGGAGAGAATCATGCATCGGTAGTGCCAACCGCTTTAAGTAAAGCGCTGAGATTTGTGAGTAATATACTCTGATCATTGTTTTTAATGAATCGCTTGAAAATTTGATTTGGTTAGTCTGTATGTATATTTTACGCTATAAGTGTTATACTCCGATTAGATGTTATTACATATAGATTGAAATCGAATGGGATTGTTATAGAAATCTATTTGTTAATACGATAGAAACTTTAAGAAGGTGATCAAATGAATCATAATGAAAATGAGGCAGCTACTACTCATAGATCGGATAAAGAAAAAGAACAAATTATGAATCGGTTAAAGAGAATTGAAGGGCAAGTACGTGGTATCCAAAATATGATTGAGAATGATCGTTATTGTGTTGATATTTTAGTACAGATTTCAGCTATTAATGCAGCAATGAAGAAGGTTGGCATGGGTATTCTAAAAAATCATACAAATCATTGTGTTTCTAATGCTATTAAAGATGGTAATGGGGATGAAGCAATTGAAGAGTTAATGAAAGTTTTTGAACGATTTTCAAAAGCATGATAGAACAAGCTGGTATTGGATCTAGCTTGTTTTTTATTTTTTGATCGATATGAATTTGAGAATTTGAAGAATCAATATACCAAACAAGCTTTTTGTAGCCGGGTTAATTTTATCAAATAGAGAGTATAAACGAAGAATATAACAATTTAAACATAAAAAAGCCTTCTCATAAATGAACTGCACCCCAATTGTT
>NZ_NUOT01000089.1 GCF_002584535.1 Bacillus cereus | reverse complement strand
TTGCAAATGGAGAGAAAAAAGTGATGGTTGCGGCATATAAGCAAATATTCTATACCGTAAGTGCAGAACTACCTAACAATCCATCAGATCTTTTTGATAATAGTGTTACTTTTCCAGAGTTAACTCGTAAAGGGGTAAGTAATACGGCTCCGCCTGTTATGGTGTCAAATGTAGCTTATGGTAGAACAGTTTATGTGAAATTAGAAACATCATCTAAGAGCAAAGATGTACAAACTGCTTTTAAAGCCTTAATTAAGGGGCAAGGCGTTGAAGCGAGTGGACAGTACAAAGATATTTTTGAAGACAGTACCTTTACCGCTGTAGTATTAGGTGGAGATGCAAAAGAGCATAA
>NZ_NUOT01000088.1 GCF_002584535.1 Bacillus cereus | reverse complement strand
CCTAAATGGGATAATACCAATTTCTTTATTGCTCTGATCTCTTATCTCACTAAAAACGCAGTGCCTCCTTAAAAGGGCACTGCGTTTTATTATTTATAACTTGGCATTTTTGTAATCTGTGCGACTCCTGACTCGATTGCCGCTTTTGCTACTGCAGCAGCAACACTTGGAACAACTCTTTTATCTAAGGGATTTGGAATTACATAGTTCTCATTTCGTTCTTCATCAGTAATGATGTTAGCGATTCCATATGCTGCAGCTAACTTCATTTCTTCTGTGACATCTGTTGCACGTACATCTAATGCACCACGGAATATACCAGGGAATGCTAAGACATTGTTTACTTGGTTTGGAAAATCAGAACGTCCTGTTCCAACAACCGCTGCTCCAGCCTCTAGTGCATCTTCTGGGAATATTTCTGGTACTGGATTCGCCATTGCAAACACAATTGGTTTTTCATTCATTGTCTTCACAAGTTCTTTTGTTAATACGTTAGGAGCAGATACACCGATAAAAATATCTGCGCCGTCAATCGCTTCTTTTAATGTTCCACGTACAAATTCACGATTTGTTTCTTTCGCAATCTCGATTTGTGCAGGGTTCATCCATGATTCTCCTTCACAAACGATACCTTCTAAACTTACTAACGTCATATGCTGCGCGCCTGCATTTAATAACAATTTACCAATTGCAATCCCTGCAGAACCGGCACCATTAATGACAATCTTCACTTCATCCATCTGTTTGTTTACAACTTTTAAAGCATTAATAACTGCAGCTAAAACAACAATTGCTGTTCCGTGTTGATCATCATGGAACACTGGAATATTTGTTTCTTCTTTTAAGCGCTTTTCAATTTCAAAACAGCGCGGCGCTGCAATATCTTCTAAATTAATACCTGCAAATGTAGGTTCTAAATTTTTAACAATGGTTACGATTTCATCTACATCAGTCGTTCCAAGACAAAGCGGAAATGCATCTACATTCGCAAATTTTTTAAATAAAATACTTTTCCCTTCCATAACAGGCATAGCTGCCTTCGGTCCAATATCACCTAATCCGAGTACTGCTGTTCCATCCGAAACAACTGCCACCATATTACCGCGCGCTGTATAGTCATAAGCTGTTTCTTCATCTGCAGCGATCGCTTTACAAGACTCAGCCACTCCTGGTGTATATGTCAAACTTAAATCATCTGCTGAATTTACTTCTACTTTACTTGTAATTTCAATTTTTCCTACCAATTCTTTATGAAGTAATAATGAACGTTCATTAATTTGACTTTCTAACATATAAATAAACTCCTCCTAATTTGACAAGCTAGCTACGTTTTTACATAGCTAGCTTGTCTGATGATAAATTATGAAAACATTTTTAATAAAATTGTCGCTGTTACAACCATAGCAGCGCCACCTAAACGCGTTGAAATTTGCGCAAATGGCATTAATTCCATACGATTTGAAGCTGATAAAATCGCAACGTCTCCAGTTCCGCCTAATCCGCTATGACATCCTGTTACAATCGCAGATTCAACCGGGAACATTTTCATGACTTTTCCAATAAGGAAACCAGTCGTGATCATTGTGATTACCACTGATGCACACACCGCAACATATCCAACTGAAAGAACAGCTGCCACATCTTTTAACGGAATGTATAACAATCCTAAACCGACCATTAATGGCCAAGTTAAGGTTTTCGAAATAAATTTATATAAGTGATATGCACCTTGTTCCATTTTCGCTGGCATTAATTTGAAGTATTTCACAAGTGCTGCTGAAAAGATCATAATGATTGCTCCTGGAATACCAATAAATTTAGAAGCAAATCCACCGAAAATAAAGAACGTACATGCGATTAATAAACCTGCTCCCATTAATGAGAAGTCAATTGGTTTTTCTGTATTTTGTTCTTTTAATAATTCGTCTTGATCACCTGTTTTTACCAACACACCATTACCGCTAAGTTCTGGTTTTTTCTCACCTAATCGCTTCATATATCCAGCGCCTACAATCGCAAACATATTCCCGATAACCGCTGCTGGAATAAGCTGAGATACAAATGTTGCTGATGATTGATTTAAAATCTCGCTGTAAGCTAAGGAAAGTGGTAAAATCCCTTCTCCGATACCACCGCTCACAATTGGTACAATGATAAAGAAGAATGTTCTCTTCATTTCAAATCCAAATAATGATCCAACTAATAATCCCACTGCAATAGAAGCTAGTGTTCCTACAACTAACGGAATAAACATACGAATAAACCCTTGTACTAACACTTTTCGATTCATTCCTAAAACACTTCCGACTACTAAACAAGAAATATATAAATATAAAAAGTTCGATTTTTTCATTAGCATCGTCGCTGCTTCCATTGAAGCTGGATTCATCCAATTGAAAAACACTAGTAAAGATGGAATAAATAATGAAAGAATTGCTGGTCCACCAATATTTTTTAAAATCGGGATCCTCATCCCAATATCACCTAAGAAAATTCCCATAATCATAATGACTGCAAATCCACCAATCATATCAGCAGGTAATTTGTTATATACAGATGCTCCATAAATGATAGCTGCTAATACGATATATAACGGTAAAGGTATAACGCCAATTTTAATATTCATAACTTTCGAAACAAAAGTTTTTTGTTCCACTTCTGTTGTTTCCACGGATGATATCGCTTCCACTTTTTTTTGAATCCCCATATAGGCACCTCCTTATATTCTTGTTTATAATATTAAAACGCTTTCAACAGTAAAAATAGTATTTGTAAGTTTTGTAACTAGTTTTGTAATTAAAAAAAGTATAAGCGACTTACATAAGTCGCTTATACATACAAACGTATTTTGTTTTCATCGATGCATCGTAATTTACTTACCGGTCTCCCTACATGTTGATAAACCATTTCATTTTCTAAAACTCCAATTTCAGTTAAAAACATTACATACTTTCGAATAGACACCCTTGAAATCCCAACTAATTGAGCCATTTCATCTGTTGTAAATGCTTGTCCATGAAGCGCTTCTATTTGCTTCCATATCAACTGTAATGTTTGCTTTGTTAGCCCTTTTGGCAGTTCTTTATCTGCATGAATTTCTACTTTTTCTTTTTGTAAAATCAACGTATCTAATTCAGATTGGCTAATTTTTTGCTGTTCTTTCATAAATATAAATTTTTCTCGATATGCGGTTAATGCTTCCTTAAACCTTTCAAATGTAAATGGTTTAATTAAATAATCAACAACTCCATATTGAAGCGCTTTTTTTATACTTCCCATATCATGCACAGCTGAAATCATAATTACATCAATTTCTTTTTCTTGATTCCTAATATGCATTAACAAGTCAAACCCTGTATCACCAGGCATAAAAATATCGAGCAATACGAAATCTATAGCCGACTTTTTTAATATCTCTACTGCTTCTTTCACAGAATTAGCTATATGAACAAGTTCAAATCCTCCTACTTGCTCTAAATAATGCTTATTTAACATCGCTACCATTGGATCATCTTCTACAATCAAAACTTTGATCATGTTCCTATCTCATCCCTACTTTTGTATGGTATTTCAATGGTTATTGTCGTTCCTTTTCCTAACAATGAATCGACATGTATGCATCCATTTATCCGCTTTAAACTATCATTTACAAGATATAAGCCATATCCTCGATTTGTTCCTTTTGTGGAATACCCTTTGGCAAATACTTTTTCAATTTCTTCTTTCGGGATTCCAAATCCTGTATCTTTCACTGTAATAATCAATTTATCCTGATATTGAATAGAAATATCTACTCGCTTATATTCACAATTCATCACCGCATCTAATGCATTGTCGATTAAATTTCCTACAATTGTAATGAGTTCATGAATAATGCTTTCGGCATATGGCTCTGGTAAGTAAGAATTTTCACTTACAATAAGTTGGACATTCTTTTCCCTTGCGTAACTAAGTTTACCAAGCATAAACCCTGCAAATACAGGATTTTTTATTTTTTGCATCACACCACCAATTTCATATTGATGCTCCGAGACCATGTTACTAATATAGGTCTCTAATTGTCCATAATGCTTCATATGTGTAAGCCCTAATACAACGTGCATCTTATTCATAAACTCATGAGATTGTGCCCTGAGCGCTTCTGCATAAAGTCGAATATCTGTTAATTGTTCTGCTAATTGCCTAATCTCTGTTTTATCACGAAATGTTGCAATGGCACCAACAATTTCTCCTTTAACATATAAAGGAACTCTGTTTGTAACAATGGTAATTCCATAAAGATTTTGTTCCTCATACAATTGTGCTTTCCCCGTTTGTAACACTTCTTTTATACATGAGTTAGGCATATACTTCTCAATATCTTTACCAATAAAATCTTCTTCGAGACCACTCTTCTTAAATAACCGTTTCGCTTCGTTATTAATTAAAGTAACTCTCGCCTCTTTATCGACAGCAATAATTCCTTCTTTAACAGATTGTAACATCGTATTTCGTTCTTCTAAAATTTTTGCGATTTCGCTAGGTTCAAGATCAAATAAAATTTTCTTAATATGTCTAGCTAATAAAATAGCACCTATAATTCCAACTAAGATTCCAACACTGATACCAATATAAATAATGTGCCTACTCTCTTTTACCCTCTCATGCACATTATCAGCTGAAATTCCGACAGCGACAACCCCAAGTTGTTCTTTTGCTTCAGAAAAGATCGGTACAAAAACTCGCATAGAAATTCCTAACGTTCCTTCTGCCATCGATACATGTTCTTTCCCTTTCAAAGCTATCCCCTCATCTCCTCCAACAAAATGATGACCGATTTTCTGAGGATTTGGATGAGATTTTCTTATTCCATTCATATCCATGACTACAATAAATTGAACATCTGTATTTTTTAATAAACGATTTGTATACGTTTGAACTTCAGATATATCTTTTCTTCCTACTAAAGCATCAATGACAAGTGGCGAATTCGCTACAATACGCGCGATTGTTTTTGCTTTTTCAGCCTGACTTTCTTCCGTCGTACGCTCGACATTATGACTAATTAATATATCTGTCACAAGTAAAGAAAGTAAAATAACAATACACACTAGTAATGTAATCGTCTTCCATAAACTTAACAACTTTTTTCTTTTCCTCATCCCTTTATTGTCTCCCTTATTCCTTCTTTATTACACGTGAAATCTATCTTACTTATTCTTTTTTATAAATACAACCATTTCATTTTCATTAAATAAGGACATCTACCTTAATTCATTCTCTCACAATAGTTTCTATCCACTTTTTATTCTTACAACAACGGAATTCTCATGTCTTCTCCTTCGATCGTTGCATCTCCATCTTTCCCTTATACTGAACGTATAAAATGAAATACCAAACAAAAAGAAATGAAAGATAAATAATAAAGAGGAGTTCAGTATAATAAATATACTGAACTCCTCTTATTTTTTCTTGAATCTATTCATGTTGTTCCATATAGCTAATTGCCTGACTCCCCATTTGTACCCATGCCTGTTCAAAGTCTTCACGCGGAACACTTACACTTTTCGTGTCACTAAGCGGGTCATGTATATACACCGATTCTTCATCGTAGCCAACAAGAAGAACGCAATGTTCATTATATGTAATAGAAACATTACCTGCATCCGTTTTCCATATATCAAATTCATCTTCATCTAAAGGTGCATACGTTGCATTTGTAATCATCACAACTGGTGCGCCTTCTTTTACAGTTTTATAAATTTCATCTATGTTCTCACCTGTCAAATCAACAGCGCGATTCGGTAAATATTTGTTTGCTAACTGAAACAATGGTTCATGATACACGCCATATCCTGATTCAGAAAAAGTATAAATATTCCCTACAAACCCCTCATGTGGATTACCGCGTACACCATCATTTGAAAAGGAAACTTTCTGTATTTCATCTGCTAGTGTTAGCTTATCTACAGAAATACCTGCGTACTGTAACATCATAGCTAAGCTTGTTACTTCGCAACCTCTGTCTAGCTCTGGTAACTGCTGAATAAAGGGTACATTTTGTAGTACTACTTTTTCTTCATCCATATTCACTAGTTCCCTTTTCTTTTGATTAAATTGGTTTGAGACGATTCTCTTTACACTCTCTACATGTTTAGTAACAGGAATTATGTCACTTCTTTTCATATATACACTACAGATAAATATTCCTAATACAATTACACATATATACATCTTCCACTTTCGTATCATCCTTCTATCTTCACACCCCTTTTTAATTCGTTAAATACGAATAAAATGCATCCGCATCTGTTTGAACCATAGGTAAAAAGACAAGTTCCTTTCCCTTTTCAGGCTGTTCTTCTTTTATTTTCTCTTTTAACTGCTCGATATTTGTATTTGTACGATCTATACCAAGCTCGTCTGCAATTTGTATTACTTTCTGCTCATTGATTTCTTTTAGCACTTGGTAAATATCTTTACCATATAAATCAATATGAAGTATTTTTGCTTCGGCTTGAATTTTCCCCTCATATACTTCTTGCGCTAACTCCTCTATACCTTTCCCTTTTTGAGAAATCCCGAGATTTTCCGCTTCTTCTTTTACCTTTGTTCCATAAACCTCTTCAGCAACTTCATCTATTTTTTTTCCTTCTTTTGAAATACCGAATTTATCTGCTTCATTACTTATTTTGATTGTATTAATTTGATTGATTAAATCGACAATAGATGTATTTTCGATCGGTATTCCTAATTTTTTTGCTTCCTGTTTTATTTTTGTTTCATAGATTTCTTCTGAAAGAACCCCTACATCTTTTCCCTCAGTAGAGATTCCTAATTGTGCCGCTTCTCGATCAACTTCTGTTTCATGAATCTCCTTTTCTAACATAAGTTGCTCTTTTCCATCCGTTTCAATTCCTAGTTTTTGCGCCTTCTCCTCTGTATAGGCCACATGCATTTCTCCGTTATTCAGTTGTTCATTACTACACTGCGAAAAGTTAGTTTTGCCTTTTGACGTTGTAGAAGCAGACGCCCCTCCCATTACGCTTAAACTCATTATTCCAATAACAAATAATGATGCTACCTTTTTCTTTTTCAAATTGCTTCTCCTCCTTTATGTTTCTCATACAATCCGCCTTCCATTTTTTCCATATTATTGAAAAGGATACGTTCAGTTCGGCTCGTATTAAAATCACCCATGAATATAACTATCTATCCGCAAAAAGAATGCAAAGTCATTACTTTTTCTCTTTTTTCCTTCTTATTCTCTGTAAACTCTATTATGAAAAACATTTCTTAACTTTCCCTTAAAAAAAAGACGACCTTGTAAAAACAAGATCGCCTCTAATTTCTTTATATTCGTTGATTTTTAGGTAAAATCACTTCAAAACAAGTACCTTCATTCATTTTGCTCTCTACTTTTATTTTTCCATAATGTTTTTCTACAATCCAACTAGCAATTGAAAGACCTAAGCCAGCTCCTTCTGATTTCGTTCTCGCTTTATCTCCTTGATAAAAACGATCAAATAACTTTGGAATATCTTCTTCTTTTATTCCAATTCCATTGTCTTTTACCTGAATCATAATTGAACTACTTGTTTGCATACATGCTACTTGAATCGTCCCACCAACATCAGTATATTTCATCGCATTGTCTAATAAAATTACAACCATTTGATGAATTCTTTCTCTGTCACCAGTAAAAGATACTTTAGATTCGATTTCCAATGTCATCTTTTTCTCTTGATACGCAGCAATCTCTGTATAAGGATCTACTACTTCTATTAATAATGCATCTAGTGCAAATTCCTTTTTATCCATTTCAATTTGATTCGAATCTGAACGAGCTAACAATAATAAATTAGCAACTAGCTTTGATAACCTTCTACACTCCTTTGAAATTGTAGAAACATCAATTGCCTTTTCCTCTATCGTGGCGGAAGGAGACTGAAATAGTACATCTGTTTTTGATTGAATGACCGCTAGCGGTGTTCTTAATTCATGAGAGGCATCGGAAACAAATTGTTGCTGCTTTTCCCAAGAATTACAAATTGGTATAAGAGCTCTTCCAGCTAAGAAAAATCCCATCCCAATTGCACATACACTTCCAATGCTACATCCAATGATGATAATTAGTAATAGTGTGTGGAGCATTTCTTTTTCAGCAGTTGTTTCACGTAATATTTGAAATGTCACTTTTTCTCCAGATAACAAATTCATTTGAAACGCCCATGTTCGAAAACTTTTTCTTTCTACTTCTATATCATGAAAATCTCCAAGTTTTTTTGGAAATAACTTAGATTGATTATCTTCCAAAAAATTAGGCCCTCGAAATTTCGGCTCCATATCTATCAACTGATTCTTTTCGTCCCATTTCAATACAAGAATCCTCGAATCTCCAATACGTAAATCTTTATTTAAGCCAAACTGTTTTTGCAGTGCCCGATTATTTTTTGTTTGCTTAACAATAAAATTCCTTATAGAGTCATCTATTCCTTTATAAATTCGGTCGTGTGTATACGAATAAATAACACTTCCCAATATCCCAATTAATATAATAAACACTAATGAATTTAAAATTGTAAGGCGAATGCGTGTTTTTTGAAACATACTTCTCCTCTTCATTGTTCTTTTAACATATATCCAATCCCGCGAACGGTTTGAATATCTTTTTGATAACCAAATGGCTCCAATTTTTTTCGTAAATGATGAACATACACTTCAACAATCGCTACCGTGGTATCTGAATCAAATCCCCAAACGCGATCAAAGATTTGTTCACGCATTAAAATCTTTCCACTATTTTGAATTAGGTACTCTAAAAGTTCATATTGCTTTAATGTTAATTTCATTACTTCTCCATCTACGTGAATATCTTTGTCCTTTCCAAACAACTCGATTCCACGGTAGGTAATGGTTTGCTTTGTTGTTAAATTACCACTTCTTCGTAATACAGCTCGAATTCTTGCTTTCAATTCTAGAGCTTGAAATGGCTTTATTAAATAATCATCTCCACCAAAATCTAACCCTTTCACACGGTCTTCTAAAGAATCTTTAGCAGTCAAAAATAAGACAGGTGTTTCAATTTTTTCATTTCGTATTCTTTGAATTACCTCAAAACCATCGATCGCTGGTAACATCACATCAAGAAGTATTACATCATAAATATTTTGCAATGCCAAAAATAAGCCATCTTCCCCATTCATTGCTGTATCAACTTCAAACTCATCACGTAAAATTTGTGTAATTGATTCTAATAAAGGTGCATTATCTTCTACAACTAACAAGCGCATATCACTTTCTCACCTTTCATCTAACATAAGATCTCTTTCTATTCACTTACAGAATGAAACTGCCATCACCAATCAAACTTTTATGAACAGCATAAAAAACTCTCTCACTCCGTTACCGCCAAATCATATGTAATTAAAATAATTATATATCATTGTCTCTGCAAGCTTGTCATAATATAAAGCATTCTTTCTCTCACTTTATCATCCACTTTTCTGTATATGAAGGTTATTATGAAATCCCTTCCTTAACTTTCCCTTAAAAAAGGAGTTTTAAAAACAGAAGATTTGTATCTTACAACAATGTAATCCTCTCGTCACCTAATTCGATAGTTACGAAACTTACTGCCTATTATACTTAAAGTAAGAAATAAGAAAACAAACAAAGGAGAGATAAGAGATGAAAAAAATGATTGAAGTTGTAGTGGCAGTAGTAGAGGTTTTTGTAAATGGGAAACAAGTTATAATGGAGTTAAATCGATAATGAATCTCCGTGATGGTTTTATAAATTATATAAGCACGTAAAAAGAGATAAGGTTTGGTCTTTACTTTGATCCCTTATCTCTTTTTATATTATTCTTTTACTGCATATACAATTTGGCTTGGTAACTCTAAACAATTTAGCTGGCCTCCATATACTGCCCCGCCATCAATTCCGATAATTCGGTTATTCCCAAAATATACATCACAATTATCATCACCATGAAGTGTCTTGGTTTCTGTATGTCCAAATACAACGGTCTTTTCACCATTATATCCACTATGAAACTCATTCCGTATCCACATTAACGTGTATGGCTCGGATTCAGAAACTGGTTTTGTTGGTTCTACACCAGCATGAACAAATATATACTGTTCCGTTTCGATATAATGTTCTAGTTTTTGGATAAATTGCAAATGTTTCTCTAGTATCTCAGATTTCAAATTAGGTTTCTTAAACTCTTCTTCATCTGTAGCAATATCATTCTCTGAAAAGTTATAGCTATATAACGTTTTATTCCCACCATTTCTCTTCACCCAATGATTCCATAATTGCTCTTCATCGGTTGTTAATGCTTTAATCATCATATCTTCGTGATTTCCTTTTAAAACAAAAGCTCCTTCTTCTTTCAATTCCATCACTTTTTCAATTACAGCCTTTGCATTCGGTCCTCGATCAACGTAATCTCCTAGTAAAATTAACTGATCTTGTTTTGCATTATATTGTGCTTCTACTAACAATTTTTCAAATTTCTCTATTTCTCCATGAATATCACTTATTACAAGAAACCTCTGCATATATTCCCCTTCTTTCTAGAGTAACTTACTCCATATTATAACTTATCATATCTGAATCTTCTGACTTATATTCCGAAACCTCATTCAAAAAATAAATCAATGGGGGGCTTTATCATCCACTGATTATTAGTCCTCAAATAGCGCTCTCCTTACAAACCCACCAAATTTCTCTTACAAGATTGTAAGTCTCTTGTCACTCAATTCGATAGTTATAAAGCTCATACTTCACTATAGTAAGAAGTACGATACAAACAAGGAGAGATGAGAGATGAAAAAAGTGATTGAAGTTGTAGTAGCGGTGGTAGAGGTTTTCATAAACGGAAAACAAGTTGCGATAGAGTTAAACAAATAAAGAAACGAGGAAAACTACTATGCCATATATAATGACCTAAAGAGAGATAAGGTTTCATCATTCTTTTGGTCCCTTATCTCCCTAATAGGAAAGCCGTATCCTTTTTTACAGATATGGCTTTCTTTTATTTTTGACTTGTACGATTCGAAATACTAATTGCACGATCCGTTGTTTTTGCTGCTTCATCCAACGCTTCTTTACTATTTTTCCCGTCATACATTGCTTCTAGCGCTTTTACAACCGCATCGCGAGATTCAGGGAATACACTAATAAGTGCACCTTGTGTTGCAACAGATGGTTTTGTTGCTTGTAACTGTTCTACTGTTACTTTTAACTGTGGATATTTTTCATATTGTTGTTTTACTAAAGGTTCATTATATGCGGCTGGATTAATAGAGAAATAGCCTGTTTCTGTATGCCACTTTGCCTGCACATCTGCTTTTGTTAAGTATTTCATAAAGTCCCAAGCACCTTTTTGTGTTTCTTCTGCAACCATATTTGTCATCCATAGTGATGCACCACCAATCACAACTCCATTTTGTTTCACATCTTCTGGATATGGGATATCTGCCACTCCCACATTAAATTTAGATGCATCAATTACATTACGAACACCTGCTGAAGAATCTAAATACATCGCAACTTGCCCGGATTGGAATGCGGCACGAACATCATCCCAACTTGCCCCATACTTTCCTAATGTACCAGCTTTATTCAGTTCATCTAATAAATCAAATACTTTCTGTCCTTCTTTTCCATTAAATACAGCTTTTGTTGCCGCATCTTTACGTCCATTTTCCTTATCAACATATAGCCCACCTTGTGTTGCCAAGAGCTCTTCAAAGAACCATCCGTAATTTAATATTGAAAAACCGTACTGTTTTACGCTTTCGCCTTCCTTAACAGTTAATTTTTTTGCTGCTTCTTTTAATTCAGTGTATGTTTTCGGTGCTTTTTCTGGATCGAGTCCCGCTTTCGTAAAGGCATCTTTATTATAAATTAATACCGGTGTAGATGAATTAAATGGCATGGAATACATTTTCCCATCAATTGAATAATAATTCGTAATCGATTTTTCTAACTTCGATGTATCATATTTATCTTTTTTAATCCAACTATCAATCGGTGTAATTTTCTTACTATCAATCATATATTTCGTTGTAATTTCGCTAGATTGAACGAGAGCTGGTGATTCCTTTGACGCTGTTATATTTTTAAACTTCGTTAAAGATTCTTCATAGGAACCTTGAAATTCAGCCTTCACCTCATATTTATTTTGTGACTTATTATAGTCTGCAACAATTCCATCTAGTACACCTTGCGTTTTTCCACCCATTGCATGCCAAAAGCGAATGACTGTTTTGTCTCCACTTTTCTCTACGGGAGCTATCTTTTCCTTCGCTTCAGATTTCCCCTCTGTTTTACTACTTGAACACGCTGCAGTCGATAATGCCATTGTCGCTGCCATTATAATAGCAGCACCTTTTTTCCAAAATCTCATCTTACTCCCACCCTTTCACATGTATGATTACTTAATTGCCCCTTTTGTTAAACCTTGTTGTAACTGCTTCTGACCTAAAAACAATAAAATTAAAGTTGGAATAACAATGGCTGTAACTCCAGCCATCACACTCCCCCAATCTGTCGCAACTTCCTGAGATTGAAGTTGTTTCACTCCAATTTGCACGGTTCGAATTTTCTCATCATTCGTAACTAGAAGCGGCCATAAGTACATATTCCATGTTGTTAAAAAGCTATATATACCAAGCGTAATAAAGCTTGTTTTACAATACGGAATGACTACTCGGAATAAAAACTTCACATGGCCAATCCCCTCGATAAAAGCAGCTTCTTTCAACTCATTTGGAAGTGTCATAAAATGCTGGCGTAATAAAAAAATACCAAAAGCAGTTGCAAAGAACGGTATTGTCATTCCAGTAAACGTATTGATCCATCCAAATTGTTGTACCGTTAAAAAGTTGGGTACCATCGTTGCTTCCCACGGAATAAGCATCGTTGAAATAAACAGAAAGAAAATAAGATTTCGTCCTTTAAAGTTTAAAAATACAAATGCATAAGCGGCTAAGCTTGATACAACAAGCTGTCCGACCATTACCCCTGTTGAAACTATAAAACTATTGTATAAATAAGAAAACAGCGGCACTTTCTGAAAGATATGTATAAAATTATCGAATGTAAATTGTGTCGGAAGCATCCTTCTCATTTGAATATCTTCCGGCGTCATAAACCCTAACAAAAATGCGTATAGAACTGGAAAAAAGACCATCACTGCGCTAATAGTAAGCAAAGTATATAACAGAATATATTGTTTCCACCTTTTAGCAATCATTTATAATGCACCTTTCTCTCCGCAAACTTAAATTGAAGTAATGTAGCAATGAAAATAAAAATAAACAATATCATTGCCTGTGCACTCGCTGTGCCAAATTGATGATTTGCAAAAGCTTCCTTATAGATAGAGTACACAATTAAGTTTGTTGCATCATTCGGTCCACCGTGCGTTAAAATATCGATCTGTCCAAAGCTTTGAAATGCACTAATTAAAGTAACAGTTATAATAAAAAACAATGTAGGCGATAGCATTGGTAATGTAACGCGTCGAAGTTTATGTAAATAACTAGCACCGTCAATAGATGCACTCTCATACAAAGTCGTATCAATATTTTGCAAACCACCCAATATAACTAAAAATGTAAAACCTGTATTTACCCACACAGTTGTAACTGATACAGAAAATAATGCCCAGTCCGGACTTGTTAGCCATGCAATTGCAGGAAGATTCATCGAGCCGAGTATATTATTGAATAAACCGACACTTGGATGGAATAAAAATAACCAAATTACTGCGCTAGCTGCTACTGAAATTCCCATTGTTGAAGAGAATAAAACTCGAAACAACCCTATTCCTTTTATTTTTTCGTTTGCAATTAATGCAAGGAACAAAGCCAACACAATACTAGTTGGGACTGTATACAATACAAAGAGTAAAGTAGACTTTAGGCTTTTATAAAAAGTTGGATCAGACAATAAATATTGATAGTTTTCAAGTCCTACGAACAGGTTTGCCTCACCATGAACATCTGTTAAATAAAAACTATAATAGATAGTGCGAAACAATGGATAAAACAAAAAGATTGCAAATAAGACTATGGAAGGTGCTAAAAATAACAATCCTGTACGTAAATCTTTCGTGCGGCTCCATAACGTCCTCTTTCTTGAAACTTCTGTTTGAACAGGTAAGTTTTCTATCTCAATCATCACTTTGCCACCGCCTTCAACTCTTCATCGGCAACCAATCGAATCCTTTCGTTTGTATCGTTATGAAAGAAACATAGTTTTTCTACCGGAAACTGTAATTTGACTTTATTACCTTTTTTCAAAATAAGTTGTCCAATTACTTTTGCACTCCATGTTTTTTCATTTACTACAAAATTTAAGATTGTTTCATTTCCTAATACTTCTACAGATTGTAGTGTAACTTCTTGACCATCTTCAGCTAGTACAATGTGCTCGGGACGAATCCCTAAGCGTACTTTCCGTTCTGGAAACTGTTGGAATTTCCCAAAAGACAGTGGAATTTGTAACCCATCGACATGTAAGCTCCCCATTCCTTTATCTACGATTCCATCACCAATATTCATGGATGGTGAACCGATAAAGCCAGCGACAAATTCATTTGCAGGATAGTTATATATATCAAGCGGTGTGCCTACCTGTTGTATACTCCCTTTGTTTAACACCATAATACGATCTCCCATCGTCATCGCTTCAATTTGATCATGGGTCACATAAATCATCGTAATACCTAATCGCTGCTGAATCTCTCTAATTTCAATACGCATTTGTGCACGCAACTTTGCATCCAAGTTAGAAAGTGGTTCATCCATTAAACAAATTGGTGCTTGACTTACAATTGCTCGCGCAAGCGCCACACGTTGCCTTTGTCCACCTGATAATTGCCCTGGTTTTGATTTTGTATACTCCGTAAGCCCTACCATTTCTACTGCCTCTACTAGTCGTTTTTGTCGTTCTTCTTTCGGAATTTTCCGTATTTTCAATCCAAATAAAATATTTTCTTCTACCGTCAAATGTGGATATAAAGCATAATTTTGAAATACCATTGATAAATTTCTATTTTTCGGTTCTAAATCATTCGCAACATTTTCATTAATAAGTAACGCCCCAGAAGTAATTTCTTCTAAACCTGCAATCATTCGCAGTAATGTACTTTTTCCACATCCAGAAGGGCCAACTAGAACAAAAAATTCACCTTTTTGAATCTGCACCGAAACATTTTCAACTGCTATTTCCTTTGAATCTTTATAAACTTTTGATACATCTCTTAATTCAATCATCAGTTTGCACTCCTTTTTTGTTCTTATAACCATACTTCACAGCAGCTTAGTGAAATCCGCTTTAACTGCAATCCCCACCCCTTTTTTTGGCTTAAATACATCTAAAAAACAACTTCTCTACAAGTAGATTCATAAGGAAAAGGTTCCATAAACATTGATTTTTATATAATTTAAATATACTTATAGATTAATAAATAAAAACAACCTACATAGAACAATCTTCTTCTCATTTAAAACGCTATAAACTAGAGTAAATGTAAGAAATATAAATGGATTGTTATATGTAAGCGGGTGTTCTCAAATGTTTTCTACCCTAGTTACGTTGTTATCTTTACTATATTACTTATTTATTAAGTCAGTTTTGATGATTTGTTAATAAGATGTTAATCACATGTTAATAGTTTTTTTACAATATTCATCACATCACTTACAACAGGATACATTTCGTACTGCCTTTTCTTACAACGCCACAAATTAACATAAAAATACTAAATTTCAAAAAAAACTTTTTTCCATATTTTATCTATAATAATATATATATGATAGAATTTTATAAATTTATAAAAAGATTAAGAGGCGATATAGAATGAAAAGATATATTAAAATAAAAGGAATTGGTACATATTTTCCAAAAAGAAAAGTAAATTCTTTTGAAATAGATCGTATGTTAGGTGTCCCAGAAGGCTGGACATTAAAAAAGGCCGGGGTGAAAACACGATACTTTGTTGACGATGAAACATCTTCTTATATGGGAGCCGAAGCTGCCAAAAAAGCTGTAGCAGATGCTAATCTAACATGGGAAGATATCGATTGTATCATCTGCGGAAGCGGAACAATTCAGCAGGCAATTCCTTCTACTGCTTCACTAATTCAGGAACAACTTGGACTACAGCATTCTGGTATTCCATGTTTTGATATCAACTCCACATGTTTAAGTTTCGTAACAGCGCTTGATACAATTTCTTATGCAATTGAATGTGGGAGATACAAAAATGCTGTCATCATTTCTTCTGAAATTTCTTCTGTAGGATTAAATTGGGGACAAAACGAAAGCAGCATTTTATTCGGGGATGGCGCAGCCGCTATTGTTGTAACAAAAAGCGATCAAACTTCTTCTATTATAGCTTCCCATATGGAAACGTACAGCTCTGGTGCGCACCTATCAGAAATTCGCGGTGGCGGAACAATGATTCACCCTAGAGAATATAGCGAAGAACGAAAAGAAGACTTCTTGTTTGATATGAATGGCAGAGCAATTTTCAAATTGTCCGCTAAATATATGTTAGGTTTTATCGAGAAACTGCTTATGCATACTGGTTATTCCCTAGATGATATTGATTTAATTATCCCTCACCAAGCAAGCGGGCCAGCTATGAAGCTGATTCGTAAAAAATTGGGTGTCGATGAGGATCGCTTTATGACTATTTTTGAAGACTATGGGAATATGATTTCTGCATCTATTCCAGTCGCTCTTTTCGAAGCCATTAAACAAAAGAAAGTGCAACGCGGGAATAAAATATTGTTATTGGGTACTTCTGCGGGACTTTCTATCGGAGGCATTCTTCTTGAGTACTAAGAAAACAGTACTAATCACAGGGGCACGCGCACCAGCAGCATTACATTTAGGCAGACTGTTCAAGAAAAGTGGACATACCGTCATTATGACAGATAGTATCCCTTATCCATTAAGTAAAGTTTCAACGAGTACTGATTATTTTTATGAAATTCCTTCTCCAAAATGGAACACATATGAAAGTATCTATGTACTACAATCAATTATTCAAAATCATAATGTAGATTTACTTATTCCTACTTGTGAAGAAGTATTTTATATATCTAGACATAAACAGGAGTTAAGCCAATTTTGTCATGTATTAGTAGACGAGTTTCACAAACTTTCCTTACTCCATAATAAATGGGAGTTTATTCAGTTAGTCACGAAATTAGGTTGGCAAGTTCCTGCAACATATAAAACAAATAATGAACAAGCCGTTCAGCTAATGCTTCAGCAAACATTGCCTGTCACTTATTTTGTACTAAAACCTATTTTTTCTCGTTTTTCCGATAAAGTACTGTTTATTACAAAAGAAGATGTTGCAGCAGGCATCACAATGGGCAAGCAAAATCATATCATTCAAGAGTTTATAAAAGGAGTTCAACATTGCTCCTATAGTGTTGTACATGCTGGAAAAGTATTAGTTCACTCTGTCTACAAAACGGAGTTCACGGCTGGTTTAGGCGCTACTATTGCTTTCAAGCATATTAATCATCCAAAAATTGACCAATTTGTTGAACATATTGTAAAAGAGCTAAATTTCTCTGGGCAAATTGCCTTTGATTTTATAATTACAGAGGATGGAGATGCTATTCCGATTGAGTGTAATCCTCGTACCACAAGTGGATTACATTTATTCGATGAAGAAATATTATCCGCCTTTTTTGATAAAAAAGTGAACAATATGCTAATTCCAAAGCCAGATTCCCAATGTGCAATTCGATTAGCAATGTTTTTATATGGACCTCCTTACTTAAAAAACAAACAAACACGTAAACGATGGTGGAAAGTCCTATGTTCCTATCCAGATATCATTTATAGTCGTTCTGATAGGAAACCATTTTTTTATCAGTTCTATAGCATGTATAAACTATGGCTTGAAAGCAATAAACATGGTCGAACTATTTTGGAGCAAACAACATATGACATATCATGGGACGGTGAAAAGTTATGAAAATGCTGGTAACTGGAGGAACTGGTTTTCTAGGACAAAAACTCGCTTTTCGATTAGCCAGTATGGGCTATGAAGTAACAGCAATCGGAAGAAATAAAACAATTGGCAAATTATTAGAGCAAAATGGAATTGAGTTTGTACACTGTCCCCTGGAAGACAGGCATAGTGTTCTACAAGTTTGTAAGAATAAAGACTATATCTTTCATAGCGGTGCCCTTTCTTCTCCTTGGGGCAAATATAAAGATTTTTACAATGCAAATGTATTAGGAACAAAGCATATTATCGAAGGAAGTCTAAAGTCTGATGTAAAGCGCCTCATTCATGTATCAACACCGAGTATTTATTTCTATTATGATGAACGACAAGATGTAGCAGAGAATGCGAAACTTCCTAATACACTTGTAAACCATTATGCGAAAACAAAATACATGGCCGAGCAAGCTGTTGATCAAGCGTTTGAACATGGGTTACCGGTCATCACGATACGCCCACGTGCTTTATTTGGCCCAGGAGATAACGCCATTCTTCCACGCCTTATTAAAGTATGTGAAAAAGGCGCTCTACCGAGAATTGGTACAGAGGATGTACTTGTCGATATTACATATATCGATAATGTCGTAGATGCCTTACTTCTTTGTATGCATTCGCCTAAGCATACATTAGGACAAAAATACAATATAACAAATGGCGAACGTGTAAATTTATATGAAGTAATTGAGAATGTAATGAAGCGCCTTGGAAAGGAGGTACAATATAAAAAAATTTCCTACAAAGCTGCTTTTACAATTGCTGCTATACTAGAGGGCATTTCAAAAACTATTTTATTCGGGAAAGAACCTATTCTCACAAAATATACAGTCAGTGTGCTTTCAAAAAGCCAGACTTTAAGTATTGATAAAGCTAAAAAAGAACTAGGCTATGCTCCAAACATCAGCATAGAAGAAGGAATCACAAACTTTGTAGAATGGTGGAAAATACAATGAAAATCAATTTTTTAAAGCTATATGATACAGGATATTGCACACATCCCGAAAAAATTGCATATTCCAAGGGGAGTTGGAAACAAATACGTTTTCCAGCTACAGTAGGATTACTCCAACATCCAAGCTTAGGATATATTTTGTTTGATACTGGATATGCCGAGCACTTTAAAGAAGCAACCAAAAAATTTCCTTACTCTGTATATGCTAAACTTACCCCTGTTCATTTTACAGAGGAGCAATCTATTAAACAGCAACTGATTCTTGATGGCATACGGCCAGAAGAAATTAAATATATCATTCTTTCTCATTTTCATGGTGATCATACAGCAGGGCTACCAGACTTTCCGAAAGCAAAAATACTAACTTTCGCGAAAGCTTATGAGGATATAAAAAAAAGAAGTAAATTTGGTTCTCTATTAAAAGGTTGCTTAAAAGATACGCTACCAATTGATTTAGAACAACGAATGACATTCATTGACCAAACCACATTACTTACCCTACCCCCTACATATGGAAAGTTTGAAGAGGGCTATGATGTATTTGGTGATGGCTCATTACTCGCTGTTGATTTAACAGGACATGCAATTGGACAATTTGGTGTCTTCGTCCATTTACATAGTAATAAAATTGTTTTTCTTTGTGCAGATGCAGTGTGGCTAAGTAAAACTTATAAGAATCTTGTATTTCCAAGTAAGGTTGCCAATTTTTTAACTGGAGATACGAAATCTTATCGTCGAAACATCGAAAAGTTACATCATTTATCGCGAATATCACCAGAAATTGAAATTCTTCCAACTCACTGTGAGTACACATGGGACAAAATTAAAACAGGAGTACACTATGAATAAATTACAGATTCTAAAGCAATATTTGAAAACAAAATATTACTTACGTTTTTCAAATCGCCAGCAATTGGAACAGTTTCATCAGCAAAAAATAACAAAACAACTTTTGTTTACGATAGAAACGTCTCCGTTCTATCGCCAGTTATATACCCCTTTTTTAAAAGAAATCCACAAGGGGAATTTAACTGTACTTCCCATCATTGACAAAAAAGTAATGATGGCGCACTTTGACACATTAAATACAGTTGATATTTCAAAGGAAGAGGCCTTTCATATAGCATTTGAAGCAGAAAAGACCCGAAATTTCTCTCCAACAATCCGTAATATAACTGTTGGACTATCATCTGGCACTAGCGGAAATCGCGGAATCTTTCTCGTTTCTGAAGAGGAACAAATGATGTGGGCTGGTTCTATTATCGGCAAAGTGCTTCCTTCTAGCATTCTACATAAACATACAATTGCCTTTTTCTTACGAGCGAACAGCAATTTATATGAAACGACAAAGAACAAACGCATTTCATTTCATTTTTTCGATCTACTAGATTCCTTTCAACAACATATCACTCGACTAAATGAAGTAAATCCATCTATTTTAGTTGCTCCCCCTTCAATGTTGCGAAAAATCGCACATTGGAAAGAAGAAGGGCTTATTACGATTTGTCCAAAGAAAATTATTTCTGTTGCAGAAGTACTTGAAGATATTGATAGAGAGTTTATCAGTACAATTTTTCAACAGACAGTACACCAAATTTATCAATGCACAGAAGGATTTCTTGCTACAACATGTAAACATGGTACATTACATATCAATGAAGATCTCGTTCATATTGAAAAAGAATACTTAGATCAGGAAAAAGGGATATTCGTTCCCATTATTACTGATTTCATGAGGAAAACACAGCCTATAATCCGCTATCGTCTCAATGACATATTAATTGAGAAAAAAACAGCGTGCACCTGTGGTTCTCCCTTCTTAGCCTTAGAACGAATTGATGGTCGATGTGATGATATATTTATTGGGATAAATGAATTGGATAAGAGTGAAGTATCTATTTTTCCTGACTTCATTCGAAGAGCAATTATGTTTGCATCCAATGAAATTCAAGAATTTAAAGTGATTCAGCACAGCACAGAGGAAATTGAAATTCAACTTAAAATACCACCTGAACATTTCAAATCATGTAAATCAAATGTGATACGAGAATTAAACACACTATGGAGCACAAAAAATTGTATTGTACCACACTTTTTCTTTTCGCATTATGATATTGAACTATGTGATAAAAAATTAAAAAGAATAGAGAGCCTTATAAAGCATGGTGAGCATGTATGATTAAGTTACATGATGTTCATTCCTTACACAGCATTGAATGGACCACAAAAAAAGATGGAGCATATGTAAGAGACAGCTTTCTGCCCCTCTTACAAAATGACCTTACAGTATTTATTGAAAATGTTAACACTCAGCTATTTCTATTAGAAATTGATGATCTTATCTTGCCAGTTACTGTTAATAACGAGGAATTTGAAAACTCTTATGTATGTTCTCCTTATACCCATTACATATCCTATGCACTAGAAGAGTTATGGGAATTAAAAAAACCGTGGTTAGAGAAGTTACTAACCTATCCGATTCATTTTATCGGAAGCTGGTTAAGGCGAACGAATATTAATAAGGTAATTGTAGTAAATAATTGGATGCTATCTACAAACCTTTATCATTCTGTCAATAAACAACAAATCGAACAGATTACAAATTTGCTTGTTGAGAAATTTCCAGAGCATACAATTCTATTCCGTTCTTTAAATAACGAATTATACCCTACAATTACACAAGCATTATCTACAGTAGGTTACAATAAAATTATGTCTCGTTCCATATACTTATTTGATCCGAAACACTATAAGAAAATGAACCGAAAAGAACGAAAAGACTTATTAAACGATAAAAATTTATTAAAAAAAAGCAATTATGAAATAATTACGAATGAGGGATTAACAAAAGAGGACATTGTACAAATTTCCAAGTTGTACAATCAACTATATATTGAAAAGTATTCCGTCCATAATCCAATGTTTACACCAGCTTATTTATGGAATGCACTTCAGCATCATTTATTTGAAATAAAAGTCATTAAAAAAGGAGATACAATTGATGGTGTCATTGCTTATTTTATTAGAGATGGAGTTATGACAACTCCTATACTTGGCTATGATACAAACTCCGACCAACAGCAAGGCTTATATCGTATTCTTTCGCTCCTTATTACAATGGATTCTATCGAAAAAAATTTAATTTGTCATTGCAGTGCTGGAGCTGGGGAATTCAAACGAAATCGCGGTGCAAAACAGCAGATTGAATACAGCTATATATATAATGCACATTTGCCACATAAACAACAAAAGGTCTGGAAAATCTTAAGTTGGATATTAAATACATGTATGGAACCGATGGCAAAAAAATATCGTTTTTAAACAAAACAGAGATAAGATTCTATCTTATCTCTGTTTCCATATCTTACATTATTCAGTAGATTGTTTGATAATTTCATTTGCTCCTGCTACTCTTAGCATATTTGCTATTTCTTTAAATCCTCGATTCTCCGCATGCTGCAAAGGAGTAATTCCTTCTCGATCTGGCATATTTACATCTGCACCACGATCAATAAGTAACTGTACAATTTGTTTATGGTTTTCACTGCCATTCCCAACAGCAATCGCTTTGAGCAATGCCGTCCAACCAAAGTCATTCTTATAATTCACATCGATATCTGTACGATCTACTAGCTCTTTTACAACTTCCACATGCCCTCTTTCAGCCGCTGAAATGAGCGCTGTTCCACCATGACGATTTGTTTGTCTAATATTCGTTCCTGCATCAATTGTTAGTTTCACAATATCAACATAACCCTCTTTGCTCGCATAAAGGAATGGATTTTCTTTATTTTTATCTGGCAATTCAATATTTGCACCTGCATCAATCAATGCTTTCACTGTCTCAACATGATTATGATACGTCGCTGCCATTACAGGTGTTTCTCCTTTATCTCCTGATATATTTATATTAGCCCCATCTTTTATTAATTTCATAGCTGTTTCTGTATCACCAATTGTTGCAGAAAGTAACAATTGCCTATCCATTAAATTCATACCCTTTTTCTCTTTGTTCTCTTCTTCCTCTGTATGCGTCTTCTCTTGTTTTTTTTCATTTTTTACTTGAACCGGTTTAGATTCAGCCTCTTCTTGCTTCTCACAAGCTACTATCATGGTGAAAAGCCCTAACAACATAAATAATAAAAACTTTTGTTTCCTCACAACTACATCTCCTATGAAAGATAATGTTTTTTTAACCATCCCTTCATCACATGTAACAACTCTTCTTCAATAGATTTATCCATAAGCCCCTTATATTCCTTCATTAATCGAATCATTGTATGCTTATGTTCATAATTTCTTAAAATATGATTCATGTGCGGAATGATATGCCACTCTGCTTCCCCATTAACATATGAAGCAATTAGTTTAGCATGCTCAGGTGGCACTTGTATATCACTGTCTCCCGTAATTGCTAAAACAGGACATGATACTTGTTCTAAATATGTAACTACATTATATTGTAACTGTTCTCGTAGCCATTTTGCATTCACTTTTATACCTTTTATCCATATTACAGATTTTGTTGAATCTTGCACCTTTTTCATAAGCACTTCATTTTTCTTCTTCATCCGCTCTGGAATCTTCAACATTCTAGATAACCATCCAATAGACCCTGATGTAGTTGTTAACTCGTTAGCAACTTTCTCTATTTGTCTTTCAAACAAAGATTTAGATGGTTCTGCTGCACCAGCAAGTAATATTAATCCTGCAACTGATTCTCTTGCGTAGACAGCTGGTGCAAGTAAAGCACCCTCACTATGTCCTGCAATAATAACACGTTTTGGATCTATTTGCGGGTGATCCTTTAAAAACCTAATCCATAAAACAGCATCATCAATAAAGTCTGTTACCCCGGATTTATAATAATCCCCCTTACTTTTATGAGTACCACGCTTATCATAACGAAGCACCGCAAATCCTAGAGAGGTAAAATAATCCGCTAACCCTCTATATAAGTTTAACTGCAAACGACCTGTATTTCCATCACGATCTCCGGTTCCATTACCACCAATTATTAAAATAGCTGGATACGATTCAGAATAATATGTAGGGAGTGTTAATGTTCCTTGAAGTGTATACGCACATTCCATCGTCACAAACAGTTCTTTCCCCATGTTTATTCTCTCCTCACTGTTTTCCAAGAATAATATATAGTTAAAAGCGCTCTTCTTTCCTAATATATCCTATGCCCATATTATCAAAAATGAGAACAAGTATATAATACAGATGTTTATATTATATATGAAGAACTATTACTAATGAAAAAGATGTGTAGCAATTTCTACACATCTTTTTTCATTCACAGCCAGTAATTAATAAATCATCTTCTAACTTAAGTAACAATGTATCCGTATCAATTTCCTGACCAATCTCTATATTTATAGATCGTATATGACCACTAATTCCTACTGCTACTTTCTCCAGTATTCCATCATTTTTTCGAATTGTCATTAGTTGTTCCCATTCATATACGTAAGATGATTCATCAACGAAAATCTCTTCTACTCTTCCTTTATATGAACTATAAATTTCTTCAATCATCGCTTTCATTCAAAATCTACTCCCTACTTCACGCTTCTCTATTTTTCTCATCTATTCTATCACTCATGTAATAAACTCATTATGTTTTTAAAAATTCAAAATTAAATTCATAAATAAAATGACAATTATGCGTTTAATAACATTATTTCTCTAATTATTTACCATATTCCACCCTAATCCAAACTCCTAATTTTATTTATTATTCAAAAAATATCCAGTAAAATAAAAAGATACGGTTATAAGAAAGTAGGGTAAAAAATGGAGTCACAGGAACTTTTATTAAAAGAAATCGCAATGATTGAAAAATGGGAGAGAAACCAGGAAGACCTTTGGTTCTTTGAAAAGTGGGGGAAAATTCCGTTTGCTATTCTTGATAAACTAACTCCAAAATTCATTCATAAAAAAATTAATATTTTACTAGATGAACTCATTCAATATCTCAATTCTGGAAGTAAATATTTAATTCATCCACAAACAACAATAAAGAAATTTGAAAATGCAGCTTCTTTAACAGATGTTCAAAAATTCTCTTTACATGAGATGGATACAATCGTTGATAAAATTATCGAAAATAGAAAATCTGTCGCAACAGCCCAAGGAGCCACAACTGGATTTGGCGGTATTTTTACTCTAGCAATTGATATTCCGGCAGTTTTAAGTATGTCACTAAATATTTTGCAAGAAATTGCAATTTGCTACGGGTATAATCCCGAAGATATTCAAGAGAGGTTATTTATCGTAAAATGCTTACAATTCTCTTCATCTGATATTGTAGGAAAACAAACAATCCTTCATGAATTAAAACATTTTGATGGCCGCGCCAATCATGACGACAGTGTGTCACAAATTAAATCATGGCGAGAAGTGTTTACTGTGTATCGTGACAATTATGGTTGGAAAAAGTTATTTCAGATGATTCCTGTTGCTGGCATGATTTTTGGAGCCTACTTAAACCGAAAAACAATTGAAGAAATTGCAGAAGTAGGGAAAATGCTTTATAAGAAAAGAAGGATACTGGATAGACTAGAAGAAATAAAATACACTTCTAAATAGTGTCTAAAAAGGTGGGCTGGTGCAAAATAAAAGAGAATATACCACATATATTTCTAGCACCAGAATCCCCCAAAATTATCAAGGGCTTTTTCTACGTTTTTTCCCATTTAGAGAAAGTAACTCTATTTAAATATAATCAAAATAGAAATCACATCGTTCCCCGTATCAGCAAAATAAAAGGAATTAAGAATACTAACACATTTAATACTATCCCAATCTTTGCTCCATTATTTTTATCTACTGTATAAGAAAATATAGCTAAAATAAATCCAATAGGACAAAGAAATAAAGGTAAAACAAGGGAAATCCCATGAAATACAGTTAAAATAATTTCATTTATAAAGTTAACTATGAGTAAGATCAATAAAACTGGTATTGAAATCGATATAATTGTAGTTACCCCACTTTTTCCCAACAACACATTCTCCTTTTTATGATGAATTGAACATCTTCTTCTGCTAAAAAATATATCATAATTGAAAATATTAATGGTACAAAAAACACTACAGTAACTTAAAGAAAATAAGATATTATTTCCCTTTAAGTGTTTCACCTTTCTCATTTTACAAAAAAGGAAAAGCACCTTACTCTTAACAAGGTGCTTTAGCCATTATACTTTTTATTTTATACACGTACAGCTGTGCCACTTACAGCAACCATTAACATTCCATCACGAACGACCTCATAGTCTACATCAATACCAACAATTGCATTTGCACCTTTTTGCTTCGCAAGAGTTTTCATCTCTTCCATTGCAATATCACGAGCTTCTTTTAATTTACTTTCATATGCACCCGAACGGCCACCGACAACGTCACGAACAGAAGCAAATAGATCACGTACGATATTTGCACCCATAATCGCTTCACCGTTTACAATATCGATATACTCAATAATTTCTTTTCCTTGAATCGTTGAAGTTGTTGTTATAATCATCACTGACACTCTCCTATAATATCTACAAATTTACTGGTATTTCTTATACCTTTATTATCACATTGAAATAATAAATGAACCATCTAATAACCTTACATAAAGATGACAGTTTTGTAAGATTTCACTTATTAGAATTTTACGGACAGTAGTACTTCTACTCTTTGTTCTTAGGCAGTAGTATTACTGCCCGCGTAAATAACAAGATAAACTTAACCTTTATTGATTGTTACCGCACGTAGCTTTCAAATATGCATAGGTCGCTAAGTCTTCTAAAACCAGACTTCCAGCCTTATAATCTCTTACTTTACTTAATACTTTCTAATTCCCATTTATGGTTATTACCTGGTGAAGTTGTATGCTCAGGTTTTAAAATAAACTCACTACCTGCTACAAGTGGGGCGCTACCATTATCTGCAACACTACTTAGCCAATTATTTTGTCTAAATGTGATATAAGTAGAATCAGATTTTAGATAGAAGCTATTCTGATTAGGAAGCTTGTCTAATTTAATAGAAGATCTATTGTTTTCAGTATCTAACCAGTTATAATCATAACCATTTCCAATATTTAAATACTGATAACCACTATAACTACTGCTAGTAAACTTAAGGAACACTTCTTCATCTTTTTTGAATGGTTGTCCTGGTTTAGGCTGTCCTTTTCTTTCTATCATTACTGGTGTTGCTTGAATGTCTGCCCCATGTATTGCTTTTTGTATAGGACCGAGTCTCAATCTATCCCAATTCGACTGAGGTGAAAAGTGTACATATCGCCCACTAATTGTTTGGTCTAAACCAATGTGCCAATTCTCCTGTACCCCTTCACGTATGTTAACATTCGTCTTCAAATAGTACTGTTTTCCTTCTAGAATAGGTTCTCCGGAATTATCTACTACTAATTTATCGATAGCCTCTAGATAGCTTTTATTTGAAACAAGGGGCACAGAAACTTCAGTTTTATTATCTTGGACATCATTGAGTTCAAACTTAACTGTTGTTTCTCCAAGAGCTCTTTTGTTTACTGCTAAGTCTACAGGTTCATTCTCTTTAGATTCATACACATTTGAATTCTTATTTCGAACTAACTTTACCTTTTGTTGCTCACCTTCTTTATTTCTAACCGTAACAAAGATTTCTTCACTTATATTAAATAAACCTGGTATAACCGATGCATAAATCTTTTTCTTGCTATAATCATAACTGCTATATGATAGAGTTGGTCGTAGTGCGCGGTTATCAAAGAAACCAAGGTTCTTACCTCGTTCTAAAAGAGTCCGATTTGGACCATAACGAACTAGATTTTTGTTTAACTGACCATTCACTACAGCGTTTACTGACCAAACATAACTATCTATCCCGCTATGTTTAAAAAATTCGTCCAGTGAAAGATTATGATCAACGCTAGCAGGTTTTGTTTTATCATTTTTTGGCGTATACACTCTAAATTTTGGTATAGAACCCAAATTTGTTTCTACTAATGTAGTAGAAGCATTTACATTAGACGCAAAATGCGCCCAATCTCCTAAATTTTCAAATTTTCCATCTTTCATTGTATACACATTCATCGTACTAGTAGGCAATACTTCAATAGAAAGAGGTGCCCCTTGTTCTACTGCTTTTAATTCATCCAGTGTTAGGGAAATTTTCACATCGGCTTGACCTTCTACACTGTCCATTAGAATTTCAGTTTTATTGTTCCCTCCTTTTTCTGTAGTTAACAAGTTTGCTTTATAACGGTCTTGTGTTGCCTTTACAGTATTGATAATTTTATTTCCTAATCGAATGTTAAAGTGAGGTGAAACATCTCCAGCAGATGCTGTACCCGTATTTTTATATTCTAGATGAAAGCGCACATTTGCTGCTTTAGCTGAATCAACAGTGGTTGCTGTTGACCAATCAAAACTATTAGAGATACTTTCTGTTTCCGTTTTTGTATTAGAATAACCATACCCCACATTTAACGATCCTTTTCCTGAAGGTACAGGACCCGCTGCTGATCCCTCAGCACCAGCTTCACCAGCTAAACCTATATTAAAAGAATGTTGTACCGATAAACTTTTTTCCCAAGTCTTAGTACGTGATTCACCATTTGAATCTGTAATACTAGCAACTGGAGTAATATCGATGCGTTTTACAGCAATTTGTAGATTTGGTACATTCGCAATCATAGGATTGAAATCTACATCAGAATCACTGCCATAATGCTCCACTTCATAGCTGTCTGTAAAAGGGTCTCCATCTGAGTTTGCACTCCTAGGATTTGTTATAAATCTCTTTTCACCAAAGTCTTGCTGTTGATCCCATAGTTGGGCTTCATTTTTTCCTGTCTTTTTATTAAATACAATTTTAAATCCTTTTTCTTCTACATCATTAGGAATGCCATCATTATCCCAGTCATTATTTTCCTGAGGCTCTTCCATAATTATGATTCCTTTTTTTTCAGAACCATCATAGATAATATTTTGCCCTTCCTTCATATTTTTATCTTCTTTAAAAGTTTCCACTTTTCCGCCTTGTTCAGGTGTTGTTTCAGCTAAAGTAGGGGATGCTAAAGTCAGCGCCATCGTTACACCACTTAATACCCCAAGTGTTGGTTTTAATTTCTTCATCGTCATTTTTCTCCTTGTTTTCTAGATGAGTTCGAACATCTACTAGTAAGATTAACTTCATCATAGCCAACAAAGCTTTCATTTCTCTCTCATAAATGTTACAAAAGTCTTTCAACCGTCTTATTTCTTTTCTGATATAACAGGGAGAGTAAACCAAAATTCACATCCCTGTCTTCCATCTGGACGATCCTGAACACCAATTTCCCCATTGTGCATTTCAACTAGCGATTTTGCAATGGCGAGCCCAAGTCCAGATCCTCCAGATTGTGAACTTCTTGATGGGTCTGTTCTGAAAAAACGATCAAATATACGTAATTGGTCATCGGAAGAAATCCCTTCTCCTTCATCACGCAGAGTGAATTTGACTTGCTGTTTCTGTTTATTTTCCTCTACAATTAACTCAATTGTTCCAAACGTAGGAGAATGCCGAATCGCATTTTGTAACAAATTCCCTATAACTCGTGCTATTTTACATGGCATAATCCAAAGTCGTGGCAATGTATCCGCAACTTGCAATTGCAACTGAATATCTTTTTCCTCTAGTAAAATTGAATGTGAATCTAGTACTTTTAATAGAATGCTATCTACATGTGTTAAATTTGGCTGAAATGCTTCTTGTCCAAGTTCTAACTTAGAAAGATCGAACAAATTATTAATTAATCCACTTAATCTTTGTATTTCGTTTAGAATTGTCGTTAAGTACTGCATTTTCATGTTAGGTTCCTCAATTAAACCATCCTGTAACGCTTCTATCATCAATTGTATACTAGCTATAGGAGTTCGTAAGTCATGGGAAATATTCGCAATTAACTCTGTACGTGCTTTCTCCCCTTTTTCTAACTTAGTAAAGCTTTCTTCTAATTTTTTAGCCATTTGTTGAAAAGCTGTCGCTAATTCCTTAAATTCTTCTGGTTCTTTTCCTATTATGTACATCGTTCCAAATTGCCTATCACTAAACTGTTGGGTTAATGCAATCAAATTTTGAATAGATCTCATAATAGGACGTGTCATTAACCAGTAAATAATCGTTGAAACAATCATTGCTACAATCACAATTCCTATTAATAATTTTGTTTGTTCCGGTCTAAGTAACATTCGCCTTTCACTGTACCAAATAAAAATTAACATGATACTTGTACTTAATAGATTCATCAATAACAATTGATTACGTAATTTCATGCTTGACTTCCTTCCTCTGGCTCAAAGCGATAACCAATGCCCCAAACTGTATGAATCCAACGGCTCTTTGTTGTATGCTTCTCTAATTTTTCACGTAAGCGACTCATTAACACAGTAACTGCATTTGTACATCCTTCATACTCAAAACCCCAAATTTGTTCAAGAAGTTGGGAACGGGAAAATACTTGTTTTGGATGTTTTGCCATTAGATAAAGTACCTCAAATTCTTTCACAGTTAGCTCGATTTCATGTTCACAAACAAATACACGCCTTTTTGTTGGACAAATCTTCAAATCTAAAAACTCTATCATTTCCGATACCGGTTCTTGTGTTTGTGGTGTTACATAATTTCCTCTTCTTAATATAATTTGTACCCTTAATACTAATTCACGAGGTGAAAACGGCTTTGTCACATAATCATCCGCACCCATTGTTAATCCTAAAATTCGATCTCTTTCCTCTCCCCTAGCTGTTAACATAATAATAGGGATATTAGAGTATTGGCGAATTTCCTCACATAATTCCCAACCATCTTTTTTCGGCATCATCAAATCTAAAATAATTAAATCTGGTTGATATTGCTGAAATACATCCCAACCTTCCGTTCCATTTACAGCGGTGTATACTTCATATCCTTCTCTTTCCAAGTACCGTTTACATATGTCTCGGATATTATCTTCATCTTCTATGATTACAATTCTCTTTTTCATACATTAAATCTCCTTAGTTACTTATAAAAACTGCGATAACAACACACTAAATAAAATTATACTTTTACAAAATAGTGCTGATATAATTAGCCTTCCTAAGTTATTTCTTGCTTCTTATCAACTTTAAAGAATGTTAAAAATAAAAATGGGTTACAAAATATTTTTTATATGACCATAAAAATGTTTGAGTTACTCTATACACAACAGTTCATCCTATTTGTAATCTCACTTGAAATAAGCTTGTTTAGTAAAAGGTAGTAATCTTTCCATACTTGTATATCTCTGCTTTCAATTTCCTCATCTTTCTAATCCTCCTAATGTTCTTGCAGCAAGTTATGTAACGAATTATAATTAAATATATTTTAATGTAGTTTAACACATAATCATTTCTCCATTAATCTGTATTTACTTTATTCAAATTAAATTTAACTAATTGAAGGAATTCATCCATCAATTGTTTTCACTGATATCATCGAATATAATTCCGCTAGAAATATATGTAGTATATTCTCTTTGCATTAGATCCTAAAAAGGCCCCTAATGCTAGGGGCCTTCCGCTTTTATTTTTCAGTTTTCTCGTTTTCTTCCACTACTTGCACAACAGGCTTCTCACTTACCGCTTGCTGCACAGTACCTTTTCCAGCAAAGCTTTCTAATAGTTCTTTTAAGTCAATACCAGAAGAAGCTTTTAATGTTTCTTGCATCGTTGCCATTAGATCCGTTGCGTATCCTGCCACTTTTCCAGCGCCGCTGTTTTTTCCACCGCCGCCTGTATCAACAACAGTAATTTTATCAATATTGCTAAGTGGGCTTGCAACTTCTTTCGCATAGCTTGGAAGCATTTTAAGAACCATATCCATAATTGCTGCTTGCCCATATAATTCAAATGCTTCCGCAATTTTTTGTTTTGCTTCTGCTTCTGCTAAACCTTTTAACCTAATAACATCCGCTTCCGCTGTACCTTGCGCTTTTTGAACTTCTGCCTTTGCTTGCCCTTGTGCCTTTTCAATTTCAGCTTTTGCTAAACCTTCTACACGTACTTCTTCCGCACGTGCCTTTGCTTCTGCCTCAATCTTATATTGATCTGCATCTGCTTTTTTCATTTGTTTTACTTTTTCGGCTTCCGCTGATTGTTCAACTGCATAACGATCTGCATCTGCTTTTTTCTTTACTTCCGCATCATATTGTTTTTCACGACGCGCAATTTCTTTTTCTTCTAATTCAATTTGTTTTTCACGCTCAATAATTTTAACTCGCATTTGTTCTTCTGTAACGCCTTGTTGTGCTTTCGCCTGCTGTAATTCATACGAAAGGTCCGCATCAGCACGAGCTTGCTCTTGCTCTCTCTTATACGATTGTACTTTTAATTCTTTATGCTTTTCAGCCTCAGCAATTTGTGCATCACGTTGATATTCAGCTTCTTTTGCTTCTTTTTCTGCACGAGCTTTTTCAATACGTGCTTCTTTTTCGCGCTCCGCATTCGCAATTGTTGCATCACGTTTCACTGTTGCGATTTGCGGTTGACCTAAAGCATCTAAATAACCATTTTTATCCATGATTTCTTTAATCGTAAAGGAGACAATACGAAGTCCCATTTTCTTTAAATCTGTCGAAGCAACTTCATGTACTTTTTGTGCAAATTGCTCTCTATTGCTATAAGCATCCTCCACTGTCATTGAAGATAAAATAGCACGTAAATGACCTTCTAACACTTCTTTCGCTTCAATCTTTAACTCTTCTGTTTCTTTTCCTAAATATTGCTCAGCCGCTGTCGATACTTCTTCAATTGTTGAGCCTACTTTAATAATAGAAACACCATTTACTGTAACTGGTACCCCTTGTTTTGTATACGTATCACGTGTTCCAACCTCTAATTTGTAGTTTAATAAACTAAGAGGTTCTGCTCGTTGCATAATCGGTACGACAAAAGTACCTCCACCACGAATAATTTTAATTTTCTTTCCATCATCTGTTGTAACAACGTTCTTTCCGCCTCCAAGCCAGTTCCCGGTGACAATCAATGCTTCATCTGGACCAACTGTACGGTATTTTGTAATAAACACCAAAATAAGTAAAAGTAAAATTGCGAGTAGTACACCACCGATAATTAATGGAATCATTCATATTCCCCCTTATAACTTTGGTTTTTTTAAAGAATAAGCGATGTTTTTTACAAGCAAAACACCATCTTGAACTTCCTCAACCATGACCTCTGTTCCTTGTAAAATATCTTTCTTTCCAATTGACTTAGCTGGTATCGCATTGCTTCCAAATTGTGAAGAGACTAATACTTCTCCAAATCCTTCCTTTGGTATTGTAATAATCACTTCTCCCTTGCAACCAACAAATTCATCCATACGTTGCACTGTATTTTGTTCAGCTTCTGCAATTGGTTTTAAAATCAATATCTTCATTAGAAAAACACCAATAAAGGATATACCAAAAGAGAGACTAAAAATAACAATACTATTCAAAGAAAATAAGTACTCACCTATATAACTAAACCCACAAAGCATTGCAAGGAAACTGAGTAGCAACGTTACAATGGATATAGATCCTCCTCCGAAGCTAAATATGGATTCAAATATATCTCCAAAAAAGATATAAATAACAGTAAGTATAGTAGTAATAATAAATCCATATAAATAAATTATTTCAAGTGGATAACCAAACAATGTCATGCCTTATCCTCCTTTCACCATTGCTTCTCTCTTTCTTATATGTATGCCTCACCTCTTTCAAAAATTATATTTCGTAATTTTCAGTTATTTCATCTTAAAAGAAAAACCTGTACGACAGGCTGCTTAAAAAAGAACAGGAGGAGCCTATGGTGACAGGCTCCTCCTAGAAAATAACCGTTATATTATATATCTATATAATATACTATTTTACATAAAAAGTAAAGTTATATATATATTTCTATTTCACCCAAATCTTATTTACAATAAAAACCCCTTAAAAAAGGGGCTACGCCATTTTCTCACCTGATTCTTCTCTAAAAAAGCTCTTCATCGCATGGAATACATCAGCTTTCTGTTTTAAAATGTAGTACCTGAAATTCTCATCTTTAATATTTTTATAAGCTGACATAAGTGTACTGTGACGATTATACTGATTTACTTCCCCATACCCAAACATATTACATACCTTCATCAATTCTTGCACAAGCTTCACACAACGAGCATTATCTGATGTTAAGTTATCTCCATCTGAAAAATGAAATGGATAAATATTATAGCGATCCGGTGAATACTTCCCATCTATAAGCTCAAGTGCTTTTTTATAAACAGAGGAACAGATTGTTCCACCACTTTCTCCTTTTGAAAAAAACTCTTCTTCTGTCACGACCTTCGCTTCTGTATGGTGAGCAATAAATTCTATATCTACTGTTTCATACTTTGTACGTAAAAATCTTGTCATCCAAAAGAAAAAGCTACGTGCCATATACTTCTCCCAAATCCCCATAGATCCACTTGTATCCATCATTGCTAATACAACCGCTTTTGAATCTGGCTTCAACACTTCATTCCACGTCCGAAACTTCAAATCTTCTTGACGAATCGGATGAAAAGCAGGCTTGCCATTCATGGCATTTCGTTTATAAGCTGATATCATCGTCCGTTTTTTATCAATATTTCCCCATAATCCTGTTTTTCTAATGTCATTAAATTCAATATGTTCAATACGATTTTCATCCATTTCTTTCCGCTTTAAGTTAGGTAGCTCCAGCTCTTTAAAAAATGCTTGCTCTAATTCTAAAATAGATACTTCTGCCTCATAATAATCTTCTCCAGCTGCATCTCCTGCGCCTTGCCCTTTTCCTGGTCCCTTTTGCTTTTGGCCACTTGATCCATCTTTTGCAACTACATCGCCAACTTTACTATTACCAGTTCCTTGCCCAACATGTTTATTCTTATCATAGTTATATCTAATTTTATATTCATCTAAAGACCGAATTGGTATTTTAACAACGTCCCTACCATTAGACATAACGATACTTTCTTCTGTCACAAGGTCTGGTAAGTTATTCTTAATTGCCTCTTGCACCTTTTCTTGATGGCGTTGTTGATCGTCATGTCCTTTGCGATGGAGGGACCAGTTTTCCTGTGAAATTGTATAATTTGGTTGATTTTCTTCGCCCATCCTTTTCCCTCCTTACTGTAATTTCCCTTATTTTCTCTAATAAACAGTAATATACGGATTTGAGGTTATGATCTAGCAACAAAAGTAGTTACAAAAGATCTGTTCATTAGAATTTACTTTTTCCAGAATCATAAGGCACCATAGTTTGTTTACATATTCCCCCGAACTTCCTTAACAAGACTTTAACATCCATTTTAAATTGAAATTTCTTTATCTGATAAGAAAGAAACACAATTCATTGTTGCACACTTCTTCACTCTGCAACATATTGTATTGTGTTGGCTTTTTCTGTATGAATGGTTGGTTACTCTATCATATGCATATTGTAAAAATAATTGACAATAAATTCATAAAATTGCGCCTTAATTTATTATGTTTGGACAAGCCTCTAGGAAACATTCACGATATAAATACAGATTGAAATACCGACCCAAAACCTAATTTTTAGTAGGAAGAGAGCATCCTGCCGAGCGTAGTAGCGGTCGGTTCCTTCTTTGCCCCATTCCATATAAAAACAAAGGAACGAAATGAGTGTTGACTTTCTTTTGTTTGCATAGCCGCAATTTAGATATTGGAAAATCAAAATGGATTTATATAGTGGGGGTTTATCACTTCAATCAGATAGATACAAAAACGCTGCCTCTGGTTTCATAAGAGACAGCGTTTTATTATCAAACTATCGATTCAACAAGCTACCTACATAGCGAAGCAATTCATTCGCTGATGAAGAATTATAGCCATGTTCATCGATTAGGCGTGCTACAACATCATTAATTTTCTTCAGCTGATTTTCGTCTGGTGTTTTAGTCGATGTTGTAATTTTCACAACATCTTTCAGATCAGCAAATAATTTTTTCTGGATTGCTTCGCGAAGACGCTCATGTGAGTTGTAATCAAAACGTTTCCCTTTACGTGCATACGCAGAAATGCGGATTAAAATTTCTTCTCGGAATGCTTTCTTCGCATTTTCTGAAATGCCAATTTGTTCTTCAATAGAACGCATAAGCTTTTCATCTGGACTCATTTCTTCGCCTGTTAATGGATCCCGTAATTTTGATTTATTGCAATATGCTTCAACGTTATCTAAGTAATTATCCATAAGCGTCTTAGCTGATTCTTCATACGAATACACGAATGCCTTTTGGACTTCTTTCTTAGCAATCTCATCGTACTCTTTCCGTGCTAATGAAATAAAATTCATATAGCGTTCACGGTCTTCGTTGCTAATAGATGGATGCTGATCTAACCCGTCTTTTAACGAGCGCAATACATCCAGTGCATTAATCGATGGTACTTCTTTTCTAATAATAGTAGAGGAAATACGGTTAATAACATAACGTGGATCAATACCACTCATACCTTCATCCTGATATTCACGTTGTAACTCTTCTACATCAATTGCATTATAACCTTCGACCATTTCTCCATCATATAAACGCATCTTTTTAATTAAATCAATATCTGGGCGCTTCGGATCCTTCAAACGTGTTAAAATCGTAAACATTGCTGCGACGCGAAGTGTATGCGGCGCAATGTGCACATTTGAAACATCACTTTCATAAATCATCTTTTCATAAATATGTTCTTCTTCACTAGCTCGTAAATTATACGGAACCGGCATCACAATAATTCTTGAATGTAAGGCCTCATTTTTCTTATTAGAAATAAAAGAGCGATACTCTGTTTCATTCGTATGGGCTACAATTAATTCATCCGCTGAAATAAGTGCAAATCTCCCCGCTTTGAAATTCCCCTCTTGTGTAAGTGATAATAGATGCCATAAAAATTTCTCATCACATTTTAACATCTCTTGAAATTCCATCATGCCACGGTTTGCTTTATTCAGCTCTCCGTCAAAGCGATATGCACGCGGATCTGACTCTGAACCATATTCTGCAATTGTTGAAAAGTCAATACTTCCTGTTAAGTCCGCAATATCCTGTGATTTTGGGTCTGAGGGACTGAATGTACCAATTCCTGTCCGGCGATCTTCAGAGAAGAAAATCCTTTCTACAACTACATCTTCAATTCTTCCACCATATTCTTTTTCTAAACGCATTACATTTAATGGTGACAAGTTCCCTTCAATTCTTACACCATACTCATCGTAAAAATCGTCACGTAAATGATGTGGTATTAGGTGAAGAGGATCTTCATGCATCGGGCAACCTTTTATCGCAAAAACGGCTCCGCGATCTGTACGCGAGTATGTCTCTAATCCTCGTTTTAACATAGTAACTAACGTTGATTTACCACCACTAACTGGCCCCATTAATAATAAAATCCGTTTTCTAACATCTAAACGTTTCGCAGACGGATGAAAATATTCTTCTACAAGACGCTCTAATGCATCTTCTAATCCAAATAGCTGATTGCTAAAAAAGTTATATTTTCTTCTACCTTCTACTTCCTCAATACCAGCATCTTTAATCATATTGTAAATGCGAGAGTGTGCAGTTTGAGCCACCCATGGTCTTTCCTTAACAAGCTCCAAATACTCCGCAAACGTACCTTCCCATTGTAAACGTTCTTCTGCTTCTCGATGTTGTTCAATTTTCTTTAGAATATCCATTATAGCTCCTCCCCCATCTCCTTGTTCAATCGGATTATTATAAAAGGTATGCGAGGATGTCCTTAAACATTCTTTAAATCAAACTGAAATCTTCTACAAACATTATAAATTTCATTCCAAAGTTAAAAGAAAATTCGGTATAATGAATTTATCAGGGAACTTCTCCCTCATTTTCACCAATATCTCTTCTTTACTTCCACAGAATCTACATAAACTCCCGACCAAATTAGCTAAAATATGAAGAAGGAGGATTCATATGAAATTATTATTAATTTTAGGTGTATCACTTACATTTCTTACTGCAATTTTCACTTCAGGTTATAATGATAAACCTGGTACAAACAAAAAGTGATGAGCCTAGGCTCATCACTTTTTGTTCTCTATCACATACAACTTTTAATATACAATTTCCAAATCTAAACCTGGAAAATTTTGTTGACGAAATGCTTCATAAATTAAAATTGCTGCTGTATTGGATAAATTTAAAGAACGCACTTTGTCAGTCATTGGAATGCGTAAACAATGATCGAAGTTTTCTTCGATTACGTTTGCTGGTAATCCGTTTGTTTCTCTTCCAAATACAAAATAATAATCCTTCTCAGGCTTACTATAATCAAACGCTGTATGTGCTTTTTCGCCATACTTTGTTAAATAAAAGAATTCACCGTCACTATTTTTTTCATAAAATTCTTCAATCGAATCATAATACGTAATTTTTACGTACTGCCAATAATCTAGGCCCGCACGTTTTAACATTTTATCATCCGTTGAAAATCCTAATGGCCTAATTAAATGTAATTCTGTCCCAGTAGCTGCACAAGTACGTGCAATATTCCCTGTATTTGCTGGAATCTCTGGTTGATATAAAACAACATGTACTCCCACGTGATATTCACCTCAATCTTTTGTCTACTACGTATTATACCACTTGACTGAAAAATCTCTACCCATTAATAATATGAAAAAATTTATATTTCATTTGTGGCGTATATTTACTGGAATCTTCATAATTCCAATACCGCCTGCGACTATTAGCAGAGTGGGCATTTACAAGTGGCATGCCGTCTGCATCTTTGGCTACAACTATTGTTGTGTGATTCCATCTACCATCATCTTCAAAATCATAGACAATTATATCACCAAGTAAAAGTTCTTCTGGTTTTTCTACCGCTTTAGCCCGAAGTCCTGTTGTAGCCCCCGATAAATACCAATAAAATGAATGAGCAACAGCCCAGCTCCAGCTCCATTGATTCTCCCTTTGCCACCATCCTTTACGAATGTTAGGATACCCAGTCATTGGTGTTTCACCAGCATGTAAACACTGTGAGATAAAATTCGTACAATTATCAGGAAAGTTACGATACAATGGATTCCGATCATCCCACCAACGCTCTGCATATTTGACAGCTTCTAATCGATTATATTGATTAGAAGCATAATTTCCTTTCGTTATCTCACGCTCTAATGTTTCGCCTTGAACTTTCACTTCTTTTGCCTCTATATCTTTATCTTCTACAATACGCCCATCTTTCAGATAAATACGCCGTTCTAATTGTTCTTCTTCCATATAAAATAATTCATGGTGATGAACTAAATATTTCAAATGAACTTGATAATCTACTTCTTGATATTGCTCACTATTCAATTGTCTTATAAAAGATACATCTGCTGTTGCTTTTACAATTTCAGCATCACGGTTTTGAAACAAATTTCTTTTTCGCTGTAGTACCTGTAGTAAATCAGCCGGAATCTTATCAACACTTGCACGTTTATTTGTAATATACGCTAAAAATTGTTGCATCTGTTGTTCAATCTGTTTCTTTACCAACATAGGCCTCTCCCTCCCATATTACACAATATGAAAAAAAGAGGTATTATCTACTGTTTTTTCTCAGCTAACATTTCAAGACCACGATTCATCTCATGAATAACTTCTTCATCCTTCTCACGTCCCATCGCCTTTTCAATTGCTACTTTTGTATCTTCACCACCAATTTTCCCTAAAGCCCATGCTGCTGTCCCTCGAATTACAGGTCTTGGATCATCTTTCATAACACCAATTAAATCAGGAATTGCTGTGGTTTCTTTAAAATGAGCAAGAGCTAAAATCGCATTTCGTTGCAATGGTTTTTTTCCGCGCCATGATCCAGACATAATGCCATATTTTTCTTTGAAATCTCGATTACTTATCGTTAATAATGGCGTTAACAGTGGTTTAACAAGCTCTGGATCCGGCTCCATCTCTGGATGGTTATGAAAATCCATCCCTTTGTTCTTTGGGCAAACCGTTTGGCATGTATCACAACCGTAAATACGATTTCCAATTTTATCCCGATATTCTTCTGGAAGAAACCCTTTTGTTTGCGTTAAAAAGGCAATACATTTTTTAGAATCTAATTGTCCACCTTGTACAAGTGCACCAGTTGGACAAATATCAATACACTTTGTACAGCTTCCGCACTGATCTTCTATTGGTTTATCCGGTGGAAACGGTACATTCGTAATCATTTCACCTAAATACACATAGGAGCCAAATTCTGGCGTAATAATGGAACAGTTTTTACCACTCCACCCAATACCAGCACGCTCTGAAACCGCACGATCGCTCAATTCTCCCGTATCAACCATTGATTTCACTTCTATATCTGGGAGCCTCTCGATTAAATACGCCTCTAATTTTTGCAGGCGATCTCGTAAAACAAGATGATAATCTTGTCCCCAAGAAGCACGGCAAAAAATACCACGTCGTTCTCCTCGTTTACTTAACGGTGCATTTTTCAACTTTGATGGATATGCTAATGCAATTGCAATAATTGATTTTGCTCCTGGTAATAATAACTGTGGATTTGTTCTTTTTTCAATATCAGGCTCTTCAAAACCAGACTGATAATTTAATTGTTGCTGCTGAATTAAACGCTGTTTTAATTCTTCAAATGGTGAGGCACTCGTAAAGCCTATTTTATCTATTCCAATTGTTTTACTATACGCTATTACATCTTGTTTTAATTGCTCAAAATCCATGCTTGGCCTCCTTCTACGATGAATACATATCCTCATCAAACAAGTAATCACCTACTGATGGTTAGCAATTCACTTCGTCATCATAGTTCTTAATTCTATTTTCGTATAAAATCTTCATTTCCAAACATTAAAAAACGCAATGCCCCGTTTATCTTAGAAACGAAACACTGCGTTGATCACAATTTATTATGAGATATAAAATGAAATTTGGAGCGGGTGAAGAGAATCGAACTCTCGACCAGAGCTTGGAAGGCTCTTGTTTTACCACTAAACTACACCCGCAAATATGAAAAAATATAATTTATCTGAATAACTTATGTAAAGTAGTATAGCACGTCCCAAAAGCCTAAGCAAGAATTTTATCGAAAAAAGTCGAAAAAGTGATGAGTATACTCATCACTTTTTCAATTCCTTATCAATTGCCTTTTTTATACTGTCATAATCTGGATTCGTAAGATTTCCATTTACATATACTGAAGGCGCACCTTGTACTTTCAGTTTTTGTGCACGGTCTGAATCTTTGCGTACTTTCTCTTGAATTTCTTTGCTATGTAAATCTTTTTTAAACTGATCTACATTAACTTTCGGAAGTTTTTCCTTCACTATATTAAGAAGTAGTTCTTCTGTAATCCATTTTTCAGTATCTTTCTTCTGACTTTGATAAATTTCATCATAGAATGTCCAGAAGGATTCTGGGTCCTGTTTATAAATTGCCTCACCAGCAGCAGCACCTAAATCAGAATCTTTTCCGATAAATGGGAAGTTAATGAAATAAAACTGTACTTTATCTTTATTAATATACTCTTCCTTTAAACGAGGTAATACAGTCGCATCCCAAGTCCGACAAGCTGGGCATTTAAAGTCTCCAAATTCTACAACCTTAACAGGAGCATCTTTCTTCCCTAAAGATTGCTGGGTAGAATAAGCAAACATCTCATCCCCTTTATCTTTTTTATCATTTATGATACTGTACGCAATTGTCCCGATTACAATCAATACTGCGATAGAAAAAACTATACCAAGAGCCATGATTTTATTTGATGATTTCATATACATTCCTCTTTAAATTTATATTCTGTATACATTGTTGTACACATTACACATAATATCAATACTTATACAGGTCGTGCAATGAACACGCTCACATAATTTCCAAAAACATAACAAATGTGTCAATATTGTGTCTCCTCTTTGGCTATTCTATTCAAAAAAGCGAAGTTCTCTCTATGGAACTTCACTTTTAGCTTACTGCCTTATTACGGGCTACTTTTTGCAACGAATGCTTCGTTGCAATATCATGACGAATTACTAATTTTTCACCAATTGCTTGCATATATTCAGCATGGCTAATGTATCCCTCTCGTTCCATTAATTTCAAAACGACATTTCGTCTTTCTACTGCTTTATCATAATTCTGAGCAGGAGAATAATAAGCAGGAGCTTTCACAACAGCGGCCATCGTTGCACTCTCACTCAATGTTAATTGATTTATTCTTTTACCAAAGTATAGCTGGGATGCTTTTTCAATCCCCCACGCACCTTCTCCATAATAAATATTGCTTACATATAATTTTAAAATTTCCTCTTTAGTAAATGTACGCTCAATTTTTTTTGTATAAAAAATCTCTTTCCATTTACGAGAAAATGTACGTTCATTGGATAAAAAGGCATTTTTGGAAAGCTGTTGTGTAATTGTACTTCCGCCCTGTACAATACCACCAGCTTTTATATTTTCAATAGAAGCTCGAACAATTGCTATATAGTCTAGACCATTATGGTGATAAAACCTTTTATCTTCTGTCGCAATAAATGCCTGAGCCAGAGATTCTGGCATCTCTAATTTAGCGGGTACATGTAGCTTACTAATATCACTTCGTTCAATCATTACATTTCCAATTAACAATAATGTACAACTAAGTAGTAATAATAAAATAATAGCTTTATAAAGAAATTTTGAAATTGGATTGAATGAAACCTTTTGATGATAGTTAACCCTAGATAGTACTCGTTCTTTCATCGTTCACACCTCTTTTCTTTGCAGCTTATAATAACCCTTATATTAAGAATACTGTTTCTTAATGCAATCACCAATTGATTTCTCTTACACTTACCTTACAATGTTGTAAGCTATAAAATACATATTCTATCAGAAAAAGTAGCAAGCTTCTATATACATCCCAATTAAAAAACGACATAATACCTTCTTTTTAGTTTGGAGAGAGAATCCGGCCATATATAGAAGCAGCCAGTACTTTTTAGCTCTATGGCACTTGAAAATAAAGGGGAAAAGAGCGGATGTTCCTTTTTATTTTCATGGCCGCGGCTTATATGTCATAAAATCAAAATGGATATAATATATTCAGATGAATTGCTTTAAAATCACATATCCATCCTTCTTCTATTATATCACCTGGCAAGTTTTTAGTTTTAGTCGGTCCCTTGCTAACCTTTTTTCTACAGTATTTCTAAAAAAATGAATATAATACTCCACTTTGAACAATATAAATATAACACCAAACAAACGTTCTTACAATCAATATGACCATGCATACTTTTTACTCTACTATCTTATCTAGTCTTACCGATTAAACAACATACTAGACGTTTTTAATTCCACAATATATTTTAAAAAGGACAAATGATTTGATAACCCCTCAAATCATTTGTCCTTCTTAAATTAATAATAACTGAAATAACCTATAATCTTCCTATCAAATCATAAAGATCTATTCTCCATGTCTCATATGGAATAAAAAAAGAGACTCTCTGCTCTAAATAACAAAAGGTCTCTTTTTCATATATTATTCCCCTAAATCTACATTGTGGTAGACTTGTTGAACATCTTCTAAATCTTCCAATGCATCAATCATTTTTTCAAATTGTACTTGTGCATCTTCTGAAAGTGTTACATCACTTTGTGCAAGCATTGTTAGTTCAGCAACTGTGAATTCTGTAATACCAGCATCCTTAAGCGCTGCTTGTACCGCATGGAACTGATCAGGCTCAGCATAAACGATAACTGCCTCTTCTTCTTCTAAAATATCACGTGCATCTACGTCTGCTTCCATTAAAATTTCAAGCACTTCATCTGCAGTTTTTCCTTCAAGTCCAATAACAGCTGTCGCATCAAACATATATGCTACAGATCCATTTACACCCATATTACCACTGTTTTTACTAAACGCAGCACGTACATCTGCTGCAGTACGATTCACGTTATTTGTAAGTGTATCTACAATTACCATAGATCCGTTTGGTCCAAATCCTTCATAACGAAGTTCGTCATAATTTTCTTCTGAACCACCTTTTGCTTTTTCAATTGCACGGTCAATAATTGTTTTTGGCACACTGTACGTTTTTGCACGCTCAAGTACAACTTTTAAAGCTTGGTTTGATTCTGGATCTGGCTCACCTTGTTTTGCTGCTACATAAATCTCACGTCCAAATTTAGCGTATACGCGACTTGTATTTGCATCTTTTGATGCTTTTTTGTCTTTAATATTATTCCATTTACGACCCATTCTGTTCCACTCTCTTTCACGTTTAAATCTACATAAAAAATATTAATATGAAATATAATGTTTATTCAACACTTTTTCAAAATAAATACAAAAAGTTCATTATCGACTCACATTATTGACATAATATACATCGATATAATTTAGTTCATTCCCAAATTATATTATACCTTAATTCTATAATTCATTACGAGTTTAACACTCAAATAACATGATTTTACAGTGTAATGTTGTTTAGCACAAAAGTCATTTTTCAATTATACTGCTCACGAATAACAGGATAAAGTGAAACTTTAATCAGTGGGGGGCTTCATCCCCCGCTGATTATTAGCCCTCACCAATCGGGCTTTTACGGGCAATTTATCTCCCACCTAACTTCTTAAAGAAAAGTGGAAGTGGCTCTCGTCCAGAATGTGAGGAGGATGGAGCTTCTGACGTAGAGGTGTTTTTTGCCTCGCAGGAAGAAGCGAAAACATCGAACATTCTAGCCACTGGAACTGGACAATACTTTCGCTGAGTTTTGAGGTGGGAGTATTACTGCCCGCAAATAGCGGGATAAAAATTCCACCTATATATTACGCTCCCTTATAATTGCTCACGTACACGATTCGATGCACACGCTCTCCTATTATTTTGCTATGCTAAAAAATCCAAAAAAAAGACTTTAACATTTCTGTTAAAGTCTTTTTTCACGTTATTTGATACCGATGGTCGGGGTCGAACCGACACTCCCGAAGGAACACGATTTTGAGTCGTGCGCGTCTGCCAATTCCGCCACATCGGCATAATAAGAAAGGCGGCAACCGGATTCGAACCGGTGGTAAAGGTTTTGCAGACCTCTGCCTTACCACTTGGCTATGCCGCCATATTAAATTTGGAGCGGAAGACGGGATTCGAACCCGCGACCCCAACCTTGGCAAGGTTGTATTCTACCACTGAACTACTTCCGCAAAAATGGCTGGGCTAGCTGGATTCGAACCAGCGCATGACGGAGTCAAAGTCCGTTGCCTTACCGCTTGGCTATAGCCCATCGAATTACTAATACACTATATGTTTACAATTCTTATTTTATTACAATTAATATTTAAGTAAGACATTAAATATCCTATCATAGTTAAATTAATTTGTAAATTTTTAAAAAAATGGGGCGACTGATGGGAATCGAACCCACGAATGCCGGAGCCACAATCCGGTGCGTTAACCACTTCGCCACAACCGCCAT
>NZ_NUOT01000087.1 GCF_002584535.1 Bacillus cereus | reverse complement strand
ATAATTGGGGTGCAGTTCAAATTCGCAAAGCTTTTTTTATGAATTACTTTTTGATTTTAACAAGTTGTACAGCTTCTGTTTCTTTCGTAGTATCTTGGATTTTATCTTTAGGGTCTTTAGCAAATTTCAGTACACCTACAGATTTTTCTTCACCATTTACTTTTCCGTATGCAGCGTCATCTACAATAGCAAACATATCCGCGTAAGAACGGGCGTCACCGATGATTGTATTACCTTCGTATTTTAATTTCGCTCCATCAATTGTTGCGTTTGCTACTTCTTCTTTCGCGAATAATACACCTTGGTCCGTTGTTACTGCTGGTAATTTATCAATTGCTTTTGTATTTTCTTTTTCAACTTTCTTAATCAATTCTTTTTTCACTAGTTCTTCACCAGTCTTTTTATCCATTACAAGTACTTTTTTACCTTCTAATGTCGCAAGTTTCATTTTGTACGTATTCTTTTCTTTGATATCAGATTTGTTTTTATCGATTACTTGATTAATTTGTTGTTCACTTCCGTAAGTAACCATACCATTTGCTTTTTCTCCTAATAAAGAACAGCCTGATAATGCTCCTAATGAAATTGCTGCTGCTAACCCAATACCTACTAGTTTTTTCATTTTCTTGTCTCCTTTTTTATACGTTATAGTAAATACAAATGTTAATGTTTTTTAAATTTAGAGAAGCAAAATTGTTTTTTGTTTAACCTCGGCTTCTGATTTCATTTTATAAGAATAACGTTTTTGTAACTATCGAGTTAGCTTACAGTAACATTACAATAATGTAATGCATTGAAAAGAGTTAAAAATGTGATAGGAAAAAGAAAATATAAAGATAAAATTTATAGTATGGGTACATATTGCAATAACAATGTCAGATTATAGATTGTATATTTGGTAAATAACATGTAAGGACATCTTAGTTTTGATATAATAAACACATAGGATTTGAAAATGAATATTCTTACTGTAAAGGAAAGTTTTTACGTGGAGTAAGTTTGAAATATGAGGTAATCCATAGGAGGAATTTAAATGTCTGTTTTTAAACGATTAAGAGATTTAACGATGTCAAATGTGTATGCGTTAATTGAGAAAGCAGAAGATCCAGTTAAGATGACGGATCAATATTTACGTGATATGCAGCAAGATGTACAAGAAGCTGAGAAGAGTGTAGCGGCTCAAATCGCGCTTGAGAAAAAGTTTAAATTATTGTTTGAAGAGCAAGAAGCACTTGTGAAGAAACGTGAAGAACAAGCACATATGGCAGTTCAAGCAAATAATATTGATCTTGCGCGCCGTGCGTTAGAAGAAAAGCAAAATGCAGAACAGAAGATGAATGAATACAAAGCAAGCTACGAGCAAAATAAAGCAGCAGCTGATAACCTTCGTGCAAAATTAGAAGAAATGCGCAAGCAATTAACAGAGCTAAAAAATAAACGTGAAACACTTGTAGCGCGTGTAAACGCAGCGAAGGCACAAAAGAGCATTAATCAAGCGATGTCCGGATTTGATGCCAATACTGCAAAAGCTGGTCTGAGCCGTATGGAAGAAAAGGCTCTTCAATTAGAAGCTGAAGCAGAGGCAAGCGGTGAAATTTATAAACAAGAAAAGTCGTTAGATGATGAATTTGCGGCTTTAAATAAAAACTCAGCTGTGGATGATGAACTAGCACGTATTATGAAGCAGTATGAGAAATAATATAGAATAGACACAGGAACCGACATGTCTGAAATAAACCATGTCGGTTTTCTATTATCTTTTAGAGGAGGTTTTGTAATGACATGGATGAATGTGTTAGCCATGCTCGTATGGACAGGAGCAAGTGCTGTTCTGTTATTTGCACTTATGTGGGTTGATTCTATTTTTACAAAGTACAATGATGTAGCAGAAATAAAACAAGGAAATATGGCAGTTACAACACGTTTTATTATGAAGTTGTTTGCACAAGGATATATTTTGTCACAATCGATTATGAAAGCAAACGACCTATGGCAAGCGCTTCTTGCATCCGCTGTTTCTTTCGTTATTTTATTAGTTGTTGAAATGTTTATTGAGTTTATTTTGAAAAAGCTGGTAGATTTAGATTTAGAAGAGGGGACGAAGCAAGGTCATGTGACTCATGCTTTATTAGCCGGTTCATTACATATTGTTGGGGCCCTCATTTTAGCAGCTTGTCTATAAAGAGAAAAGGAGGGATAGATCATGAGTTTATTCAAACGAATTAAAAATATAATGAAAAGTCCGGAGCCTGTGAAACCAGAGAAATCCTTACTCACGTTAGCACCTGGCGATATGGTTGAAGTTTCATTAGTAATGTATGAAGTGACCGGAAAAACAAGCCTGCATTCTCGTAATGAAATTGTTTTAACATTACAGGACGGGAAAACAATTCGCTATTTAAAAATCGAAAACCGTGAAAGTACTTATTATAAGCTGTATACACCAATTGATGGTCGTTTAGATTCCGTAGAGGAGATCCCAACGACGATTGAAATGGATGATATCGAGTACCATATGGAAGAACGATATAACGGATGTGTTGTTGCGATGGGAAAAACACCGTTTGCTGTCTCTGATGAACAATATGTGTGGGAGTTTCAATCTGATAATAGAAAGTTACTTCGTATTGAATGGCAAGATGGACGTACAATGATGTATGAGGGAGAAGCGATTCTTTCTGCTGATGTACAAATTATAAGGGCAACGTAAGGGGGCTTAATCATGTCAAACCGATTGTTTACCATGATTAAATCGTTCTTCATCCCTATCCTTGCCATTGTTACGTTACTTGTAATTGCTGGGTTTACATTATCAGGGTGTCAAAATGAGAAATCGATTCAGGACCGTTACCCGTTAGAATCCGTCGCAAAAGATGGTAAGCAAGAATCATATGTATATAGGGCTGCCAATAAATCAGTTCCAGAGATTGCAAAAGAACTGATTGATGAAAATAAGCCCAAGCAAGCATCTAAAGAAGATGAAAACCAGATGTTTCTCGTTTATCCTGACAAAATGTATAATTTGCAAAAGGATAAAGAAAAACCATCAGATACCATTATTGAAATAAGTAATACAGAATATGTGCGCCAAAATTACCAGCCATCTTTCTTACAAGGTTATATTTTGGCAAGTATATTAGACGATATATTTGATTCACGTAAATCGTATCATGGTGATTACCGCGGATATACAGATCGGAAAAACCATAAACCGGTTATTCCAGAAAGACCGCCTACAAAAGAAGAGAAGAAGACACCGCCGCCTATTACAAAGCAAGGTAAAGGTTCTATTATTAAGAGAAGTGATAAAGTAGATCCAAAGACCTCTGTAGGAGATAAAGGAAGCATTATAGAAAAAGAAACTAAAACGGTTCCACCGTCTACAGAGAATAAGGGAAAGATTATCAAATCACCAGGCGGTTCTACTGAATCTGATGTAAAACCGAAATCATCGATTAAAAGCCCGCCGAAGAATACGTCTCCCCCTAAAACAAGGGTTGGCGGTTCAGGGAAAATTACGAAGAGAAGATAAAGGAAATCCCGAGGAGCAGAGTAGATGCTTCTTGGGATTTTTTATGATTATTTACGCCTATTTTACAATTTCCTTACCTATAAACAGAATCTGTCCCCCGATAGCCAAAAGTAATATTCCACCTAATATATAAGGTAAATTGATAGGGTCTACGCCCTTCTCTAAAAATACTCCACTTGCCATTGTGCCTATTGAGCCAGCAAAATAATTGATCGAGCTCAGTAAGGCAATTGAAATGGTTGCATGCTCTGGGCTAATTTCTAAAAGTATTTTTTGTTGAGTAGCGAGTGTTGCCCATCCGGTACCACCCCAAAGGATTAAACAAAGGGCCAATAATACGGCACTTCCATGGAAAAGACTCATAAATATAAGTGAGAAAAACATGATACACATTAAGTACATTAATACGATCTTTGGTTTCTTATACAAATCTATTATCAATCCAATTACAAAACTTCCTGCAATCCCGCCGATACCCCACATCCAAATAAAGAGGATCGACTTCTGAAATCCATATGAAACAACGATGGTATCTAAGTATGTATACAAGCCTAAACTGCAAAAACTTAATATCATGGTGATAAGCATGACAAGTGAAGTTTTTTTGTTTTTGAACATACTTAGCCGCTCTTTTAATGTCGGCAAAGGGCTAGATTCTATCATAGGGAATTTAGCAAAGAGAGCAAATATCCCGATTACCCCAACGGTAACGATAAACCACATTGCCATGCGCCAGTCATAAGCTGATGCAATATATATACCGAATGGAACACCAATTACAGTTCCAGCGCTCATTCCAAGTAAAATGGTACTTAAAGCTCTTCCTTTTTGTTTTTCAGAAACGAATGTAACAGCAGCAGCTGATGCTAATGGCGCGTATATACCGGCGCCTATGCCGGCTATTCCTCTAGAAATTAATAGAACAATAAATTGATGGGTAACAGCGGTGATAAAGTTCGAGAGTGTAAAAAGAAATAATGCTGCTAATAACGTATGTTTTGTATTCGCTTTTCTCATAAATGTAGCAAACAAAGGAGCTGCAATCGCATAACAAATTGTGAATATGCTTACTGTTTGCCCAGCTGTTCCAATTGAAACATGAAAATCATCAGCAATTTGGGGCAAAATGCCTGCCATTATATAAGCATCTACTCCTAATGCAAACATTCCAAAAGTTAATAATAATATTTTGCTCAAAGTGAATCCTCCCTTAGATGAATTGGTCTATTTTTATCGTAACGAGTATAATAAAATTAGTGAAATTCATATTTTGAATGGGAGGTATGAGTAAAACTCATGACTATAGCTAGATATGAAGTGTTTCAAAAAGTAGTAGAGTTAGGGAATTTTACTAGAGCGGCAGAGCAATTAAACATGACACAATCAGCTGTGAGTCATGCGATTGCTAGTTTAGAAAGAGAGTTTGGTCATCCTTTATTACACAGAAATAAGCAGGCTGAAATTAGAAGAACCGAGTTTGCAAATCGTATTTTTCCACATATTCAAAATGTATTGAAGAGCGAAGCGGCGATTAAACAAGAAGTATCTATACAAAATAAGAGATTGGAGGGTACGCTCAAAGTCGGGGCGTTTACAAGTGCAGCATCACAAATATTACCGCCTATGTTATTACATCTTAAACAGAGTTACTCGGGTATTAAAGTTTTATTATTTGAGGGTACATATGGAGAAGTAATCGAGTGGATTGATAATGGCACAGTGGACATAGGGTTTATTTTAGAATCAGATGTAAAAAAACAAATACAATCAATCCCAGTTAGCAAAGATGAAATCGTATTAGGGTTACCGAAAAATCATCCGTTAACGAATCAAAAAGTAATTGATATTAGGCAAGTTGATGGAATGGACTTTATTATGCCAAAAGGGCCGTATCAGCCATTAGTAATAAAAAACTTATCTGATCACCAAGTATGTCCCAATATCATATTAGAGGTACTAAATTGTGAAACGATTGTTAATATGGTATCACAAAATATCGGGATTACAATGGGGCCAGAATTATTTTTTAAGTCACATAAAGATATTGAAATGAAAAAGTTAAAGCAAAAACAATATCGTTATATTCATTTAGCATTTAAAGAAAGATCGCCTATCATTGATGCCTTTTTTACATGTAATCAATTATCGATCCGTTCCTAAGGCTGTATGAAAACTAAAAAAGCCACCCTTTTTCGAAAGGATGGCTTTTCCGGTATAAATTAACTAAATAAAAAGCTCATGGCTGATAAAAAGACAGCGAACCCTAAAATAACTCCTACGACCTTCATATGACGCTTCCGACTCATTACAACGATTGCAATATATTCTCGAATCATCGCATTTGGCCAGTAATAGAAAGCAGTTTTGGAACCGATTCCTTGGCTATTTAATCCAGCTTGCTTTGCATATAATCCAGCGCGGAATAGATGAAAGTTGTTCGTTGTAAAGATGCTCTTATACTTGTCTTTTAATGAATCCATAATTTGTTTTGAGAAGAGCATGTTTTGATACGTATTGACGGAACGATTTTCTTGTATGGTATGTTCAATCGGAATACCCTTTTCAACAGCATACTTTTGCATCGCTTCAGCTTCAGGAAGATTTTCATCTGGTCCTTGTCCACCAGAAAAAATGATTGTGGGCGGAGTAGTGACAGCAGCCTGTTTCCAGTAAAAATCAATTGCTTTATTAATTCGACTTGCTAAAAGTGGTGGTACTTTATCGTTAATTAATCCACTGCCAAGAACGATAATGAAATCTTGATTACGCCGTGGTCTGTTAAATTGATACAGAAAATAAGCTGTTAAGAAAGTGGATATATGGAAAAAGAAATAGACACTAATGAAAAATACTCCTGTAAAGATCGGCTGGAAATGAGGAGATAAAAATCGTGTTGGATCCAATAGTGAGAATAGCATAGTGCATAAAATACCTAACCCAGCAATCAAAGTTAAACAGTTAGAAAAACGTCGGCCTTCTTTTCTCATCAAGATTCTTGCATTAAGAAATAGTCCAATCATTAAAGCGAATATACCAAAGGATAACATAAAAAGAATAATTAAAAATGGTATGATTGCAACGAGTCTAAGTATCCCATTATTCGAGCTGAGACCTAAATAAAGGAAAAGGATAAGGGATGAACAAAAGAATAAATTGAATAGAAATCCAATTAATAAGCTTCTGGGATCTTTTACATAAAAGAATAGAAAAATAAGGAATAAAATAAGCGTAATACTTCCAAAAAACATCAATTTTGTAAACACCTCAATTTTTTTATGAATAATGGCCTCATTTATTATATATTACATTTTGTAAATAACGTAGTTAAATGTTGTAGAATATCTTTTTTACTGTAAACATGCTATTTTTTTAGGCTCTTTTCATAAACTGAAAATAACATAATGAAAGTGAGTGATAGTATGCCTGCTGTTATCGATGGTGTAGTTATTGAAAACTGCAATGGGACCATTAATTTAGGTGATAAATATAATGTACATCCAATCGAACAAACGAAAGCATATAACGGTTCTGGATCGTCTAATGTAGGATTTTCTGTGAAAGCTTTTAATGGAATTAGTGCTACAGATGTGTATGATAATGATAAGGATGATCAAGTAATACTAACTACGCTTTAAACGTAATATGTAAAATTGTATAGAATTGTTGTATACGTTATATAATACAATTTCAATAAAAACTGTTGGTCATTCCTCTTTAGCAAGATTGTTAAATTAGAGGCTTAACATCTTAGTGAAAATCATACGTATAAGCAAAAAAAGACACTCATTTTGAGCGTCTTTTTTCATTTTAGTGATACCCTTTCGCAGAGTCTTTGTGAATTTTTTCTTTAAAGATTGTGTAGCTCCACAATTGATAGCCGATAACGATTGGTACCATTACCATTGCGACGAAGAACATAATTTTTAAGTTTAATTCACTTCCTGCTGCTTGGTATAACGTTGTACTGTATGCATCATTAATACGTGATGGTAACATTCTTGGGAACATACCTGCAAATCCAGTTGTCATAAACATTGCGATTGTTAGACAAACAAATGTGAATGCGAGACCAATTTTATGTTTGTAAACCATAATAATTGCCAGGACACTCATTAACATTGCAAGCGCTGGAAGAATGAATAGTACAGGATACTCCGTAAAGTTTTGGAACAAGTTTGTACGGTTTGCAGTTGCCACATAGAAGATGGCTAAAATGATGGCAGCTGCCATTGAAAATGGTTTTGCGATTTTATAAGCACGATCTGATACTTCACCAGTTGTCTTAATCATGACCCAAAGTGCGCCGGATACGACAAAGATTGCTGTGAAGAAAAGACCACCTAAAATACCGTAATGATTTAATAAGCTAAGTAATGTTCCTTCATAACCATCTTTTCCGATTTGCAGTCCATAGTATAGGTTTGCAAATGTAACACCGAATAAGAATGCGATGAGGAAACTACCAATTGCAAATGCCCATTTACAAGTACTTTGCCAAATTGGTGAATCATCTTTATGCATAAATTCAAGCCCTGCTGCACGAGCAAAAAGAGCAAGTAATACTAAAAACAATGGTGTATATAAGTAGCTAAACATATTTGCATATGTGATTGGGAAGGCGGCAAATGTTGCACCGCCCGCTGTAATTAACCATACTTCGTTACCGCCCCAGAACGGTCCGATTGCTTCTTGCATTTGATTTCGTTCTTTCCGATCTTTCGTAACGAATGGGAAAATCATTCCGTTACCGAGTGCATAACCATCGAGAATGAAGTAAACTGTCCAAATCACGCCCCATAAACCGAACCAAATAACTGCAAGCATATCATGAGACATGAGCTACACCTCCCTTAGTAGGTTCTTCCAATGCTGCTGGTCCTTTTTTCGCGAACTTCAGCATGAGGTATACATCTGCGATTAAGAGCAATGTGTAGAACAATACTAAACTAATTAATGAGAACCAAATCTGCGGGACGGAAATTGGTGAGACAGCTTCAGCTGTGCGCATCAATTTGTATACCGTCCATGGCTGGCGACCTGCTTCAGCAACAATCCATCCAGCGTTAATCGCAACATATGGAAGTAAGACAGACCACATTGTAATTTTTAAGAAACGTTTTGAGTTTTCTAGTTTTCCTTTTCGGTTTAAATAGAAACCAAACCAAGTGAGTGCCATGAAGAATACGCCAAGTGCAACCATTAAACGGAAGCTATAGTAAACAAGGTTTACGTTCGGACGATCTTCTTTAGGGATATCTTTCAAACCGACAATTTCTCCATCAAATGAGTTTGTATAGAAGAAGCTGCCGAGTTTTGGGATTGTAAATAATTCGAAGTTCTTCTCATTCTTCACATCGGGAATTTGGATGATTGAGAAGCCTTGACCTTTACCAGTTTCCCAAACTGCTTCCATCGCAGCACCTTTTGCAGGTTGCATTTTTGCAGCGAAAGCACCAGATTGGTGACCGATGAAAGGTGTTGCAGTTGCTGCTAATAATCCTAAAACTAAACCAAATTTAAATGACTTTTTAAAGAACTCCACCTCGTTTTTACGTAATAAATGATACGCACTGATTGCCATAACGAAGAAAGAACCAACGATATAACAACCAACAACTGTATGGAAGAACATATGCCATGCATATGGATTGGTAACAAGTGCCCAAAAATCATTTAATTCAGCGCGGCCATTACGCACTACGTAGCCAACAGGGTTTTGCATAAAGCCATTTGCTGTAATGATCCAAAGCGCGGAAATATTTGTTCCAAGTGCAACCATCCACATACAAAAAGCACGAAACTTTGGTGAGATTTTATCTTTACCGAATAACCAAATTCCCATGAAGGTAGATTCTAAGAAGAAAGCAACAAGCGCTTCGATTGCGAGTGGTGATCCGAAGATATCCCCCATGTATTTTGAGTACTCTGACCAGTTTGTCCCAAATTGGAACTCCATCGTAATACCGGTTATGATACCCATGACGAAGTTTATCGTAAATAGCTTACCCCAGAAATTCGCCATTTTTCGATAAGTTGGGTTTAATGTGCGTGCATATTGTGTTTCCATACACGCTACTAAAATAACAAGTCCGATTGTGAGTGGTACAAACAAAAAGTGATAAAAAATAGTAATTGCAAATTGAAAACGACTCAGTAACAGAACGTCGGACATAATAAAGTTTCACTCCTTTTTAACATTATCTACATCTAGTTTATAGTGAAAATGTGAGCAAAGTATGGGACAGTTGTTACAGAGCTGTGTGTATATTATGAAGAAATTATGTCGGTTGTCTGAAAAATTATATATTTGCAATAAAGTAATATCCTTTTGGGATTTTTTAGATTTTGGTACACTGAGTATGTAGACTATATAAAAGAAAAGAGGGTCTTTTTGCTATGAAGTCATTAGAAGAGATTTTGCAGTATAATGAAAAATTCGTTGAAGAGAGAAAATATGAAGAGTATGAGGCTGGGAAATTTCCAAACAAAAAGATGGTAATTATTTCTTGTATGGATACACGCCTTGTTGAATTATTGCCAAAAGCAATGAATATGCGTAATGGCGATGTGAAAATTATTAAAGTAGCGGGCGCTGTTATTTCACATCCATTTGGAAGTATTATGCGTAGTATTTTAGTTGCTGTATATGAGCTTGGTGCAGATGAAGTATGTGTTGTTGGTCACCATGATTGTGGTATGGCAAAAATACAGGCGAGCAGTACAATTGAAAAGATGAGAGAGCGAGGCGTTTCAGAAGAAAAATTAGATACACTTCGCTATTCTGGAATCGATTTAGAGAAATTCTTACAAGGATTCTCTAGTGTAGAAGAAAGTGTAGAACATAGCGTTTCTGTACTTCGTAACCATCCATTACTTCCAGCCGAAGTACCGGTTCATGGTCTTGTGATTCACCCTGATACAGGGAAATTAGATCTTGTTGTGAACGGCTACGAAGCTTAAGATTTTACTCTGTCATCCTTTTTATCTGGGACTGGATCAAATCCTCCTGGATGAAAAGGATGACATTTTAATATACGTTTTAGCGTTAGCCAAAATCCTTTGAAAGTGCCGTGTTTCTGAAAGGCTTCTAATCCATAATGCGAACAGGTTGGATAAAAGCGGCATGCAGGTGGTGTCATCGGGGAAATAAATTTTTGATAAAAGCGTATGATACCTATAAAAATCTGTTTCATAACCGTCTCCTTTTCAGCATATTCTTCTAGTATTATAGCACGGCTATACATAATACTTTACTAATTCGGATTTCCGTTATATCATATTGGATATAACGGAATTAAATTGAAAGCGGGAGAGATGTATTATGCCATCAGTAGAAAGCTTTGAATTAGATCATACGATTGTAAAGGCACCTTATGTAAGACATTGTGGTGTTCATAAAGTGGGTAGTGACGGTATTGTGAATAAATTTGATATTCGTTTCTGCCAACCGAATAAACAAGCGATGAAGCCAGATGTGATTCATACGTTAGAACACTTACTAGCATTTAATTTACGTAAATATATTGATCGTTATCCGCATTTCGATATTATCGATATTTCACCAATGGGTTGCCAAACAGGATATTATCTTGTTGTAAGTGGTACGCCAACAGTTCGTGAAGTCATTGATTTATTAGAACTTACATTAAAAGATGCGGTTCAAATTACAGAAATTCCAGCTGCAAATGAAACACAATGCGGTCAAGCAAAGCTTCATGATTTAGAAGGAGCAAAACGCTTAATGAATTTCTGGTTAAGCCAAGATAAAGATGAACTTGGGAAAGTATTTGGTTAATAGATGAAAAAGAGCTGCCTGTGAAAAGGCAGCTCTTTTAGTCCATGTGTATGTCATCTCTTATCGAAGCGACGATAGATGAGAAGGCACAGTTACTTTTGAAAGAACATAGGGGGCGAGCTCACAAACAAAAATTTAGCTGGCTTTTCCGTATGATTAAACCAATTGTGTGGTGTAGCAGATTCCATATGAATGCTGTCGCCAGGATGTAGATCATGCTCCTCGTTTTCTAATAGAATGGTGAGTACACCCTCTAGTACAAATACGAATTCCTGACCATTGTGAGAATAAGGATTTCCTTTTTTTTCACCAGGATGAAGCGTCACTAAAATCGGTTCGAAATGTGGGTTTGAAACATTTCCAGAAAGATTCGTGTAAACAAAATGAGAGTAATTTACATGTTCTTCATTTTGCAGGCCGCGGCGTATGATATTTGTATTTGTTTTTTGCTCTGCTGCGAAAAAATAGCTAGGACTGATATGAAGTGCTTCTGATATTTTTTTCAAAGATTCTAGTGTAATAGAAGATTTCGAGCGTTCTACTTGAGAGATAAAACTAATAGATAGATTTGTTTTTTCAGAGACTTGTTTTAAGGTCATTCTTTTTTCTAAGCGAAGAGCTTTAATTTTGTTTCCGATATTTTCGTACATATGACAATCCCTCGAATAAAGTATTGGATAGAATTTTTCTTATGAAAGAAGTGTAAAGGAAAGTTTTGAGTTTTGCAAATTATCATTAAAAAATTCAGAAAAATTAGATAGGTATATTGTAAATTTATTTTTTCTGCATTATAATGACCCTAAGTGTATAGATGATATGAATTGCGTTTTTTTTACGAAACAAATTGAAGTGACACTTCAATTTGTTTTATCCTTAGTTAAATTCAGTGATGGGAGGAAGAAACATGTATCAAACATTTAAAGGGGCATATCCAGTTATTATTACACCGATGAATCAAAACGAAGAGATTAATTGGGAAGGTTTGAAACAAAATATTGAGCACTTCATTCAAGAAGGTGTAGCAGGTTTAGTTGTTAACGGGAGTACGGGAGAGTTTGTCAGTTTAACGAAGGAAGAGCGTTTTAAAGTTGTGGAAACAGCGGTGGAGCAAATTAACGGGCGTATTCCGCTTCTTGTCGGAACGGCGGCTGAAACGACAAAAGAAGCGATTGAATATACGCAGCAAGCGGAGAGAGCGGGTGCGAGTGGTGCATTACTTATTAATTCATATTACGCTCACCCAAAAGAAGAAGAGATTTATGAACACTTTAAAGCAGTAGCGGAATCCGTTCAGTTTCCAATTATGATTTATAATAATCCATTTACATCTGGTGTTGATATTAGCACAGAAACGATTCTTCGCGTCGGTCGTGATATAGAGAATGTTACGCATGTAAAAGAATCAAGCGGTGATATTCGCAAAGTTCGTGATATTACAAGAAAAGGAAAAGGGGATATTGAAACATTCTGCGGTGCGGATGATTTAGTATTAGAATCTTTTTTAGTTGGCGCAACAGGGTGGATTTCAGTTGCAGGTAATGCGGTGCCAAAACTTGTAACGGAACTATTTGATGCAGTGCAAAATAAGGAACTAGAGAGAGCTTGGGAGCTATACGATAAAATTTTACCGTTATGTAGTTTTATTGAAGAATCAGGGAAGTATGTTCAAATCATTAAGAGAGTAATGGATTTAAAAGGGCAAACTGGTGGTCCGTCTCGCAAACCACGTCGGCCATTAACAGAGGAAGAAGATCAAAAGTTACAAGGAATTTTAGAAAACCTATTAACATTACAAAAATAAGAAGGGAGAGAGAGTATGCTAACGACAAGCCAAGATTTAAAACCAAAAGTTCAAGCGTTCCTGGAAGGGAAAAAGGAATTATTTATCGATGGGAAATTCGTTCCAGCAGTAAGTGGAAAAACATTTAACGTTTGGAATCCAGCGACAGAGGAAGTACTTGCTGTCGTATGTGAGGCAGGAGAAGAAGATGTGGATCTTGCAGTGAAAGCTGCTCGTAAAGCATTTGAAGAAGGAACTTGGTCAAAAATAAGTGCAGCAGAACGAGCACACTTGATTTACAAGCTTGCAGATTTAATCGATGAGAATAAAGAAGAACTGGCGCAACTTGAGGCACTAGACAATGGAAAACCATATAAACAGGCGCTTGAAGATGATATTGCAGGAACAGTTGATCATTTCCGTTATTATGCGGGATGGGCAACAAAGATTCTTGGGCAAACAATCCCAATTTCACCGGAATATTTAAACTATACACGCCATGAACCAATTGGCGTTGTCGGACAAATTATTCCGTGGAACTTTCCATTATTAATGGCTGCTTGGAAGTTAGGGGCAGCACTTGCAACAGGTTGTACAATTGTTTTGAAACCAGCAGAGCAAACACCGCTCTCTCTTCTATATACAGCGCAGTTATTTAAAGAAGCTGGATTCCCAGATGGTGTAGTCAATTTTGTTCCTGGTTTTGGCGGAGGTGCTGGTGAAGCGATTGTGAATCATCCGGATATCAATAAAGTTGCTTTCACAGGATCAACTGTTATTGGAAAAGGGATTATGCGTAAAGCAGCGGAAACGATAAAGCACGTCACATTAGAACTTGGCGGGAAATCACCAAATATTATTTTAGAAGATGCTGATCTTTCAAAAGCAATCCCTGGGGCATTTAACGGCATTATGTATAATCATGGTCAAAACTGTAGCGCAGGCTCACGCGTATTTGTTCAGCGAAAGCATTATGAAAAAGTCGTTAGTGAATTAGGAACAATGGCGAATGAAGTGAAAGTAGGACATGGATTAGATCCTGAAACAGAAATGGGACCTCTCGTATCGAAGAAGCAACAAGAACGTGTACTTAGCTACATTAAGAGCGGAATAGAAGAAGGCGCAAAACTTATAGCGGGCGGCGTGAAGGAATTTGAAAAAGGATATTTCGTGGCGCCTACTGTATTTGCAGATGTAACGGATAATATGAAAATTGCGCAAGAAGAAATCTTTGGCCCAGTTGTTTCTATCTTACCTTTTGATGAGATAGAAGAAGTCATTGAACGAGCAAATAATACACCGTACGGTTTAGCGGCTGGTGTATGGACAGAAAATGTAAAAACAGCGCATAAAGTTGCGAATCAATTAAAAGCAGGTACAGTGTGGATCAATAGTTATAATTTAGAAAATGCCGCATCGCCATTTGGAGGATATAAACAATCTGGTATCGGCCGTGAAATGGGTTCGTATGCGCTTGATAATTATACGGAAGTGAAGAGCATTTGGGTGAATTTGGAGTAGATCGAGAGAAGGATATGGATACCATATCCTTTTTTTCTACAAAAATATATGTCTATTTTTTGTTCAAAAAGGGAGGATGAATGATGAGAGGGGAATAAATCCAAAACTAGATGTGCATCCAGCTGATACAACAGGTTCGTATGCGTTAGCATTTATTTCTGGTGGAATTATTGCTGGATGCGGGGCGCTTTGTTATTGGTTTATTGTCCAGAAGCCGATTGAGGTAAACTAAGTAAAAAAACGGTATGCGTTAGAGAAGAATCAAAAAGCTTCCTGTATAAATAAAGTGAACCCCATTAATGGGA
>NZ_NUOT01000086.1 GCF_002584535.1 Bacillus cereus | reverse complement strand
GAAAGCATCACTTAAATCTTTTTTTTATCAACATATTGAAAAATGCTATTTAGATGACATTCCTAAAAGTTGTATTATAACTAATTCGTCACTGCTTATTGGACATATCGATCCTTCCATAGAAGAAATACTTATAAATGATTTTAATGAACTTGAAAAAGTATTTAAGCAAGTCATTGAAGAAGGAAAAAAGAAAGGAGAAATTTTACAAGAGGCTAACTCTGAATTAGTTGCATATTCTTTATTGAGTTTAAATCATAGCCTTAATTTAATGTCCAAATATAAAAAAGAGAAAAATCTAGCCTATAATCTAGTGGATAAGACTATTGCGGACCTATAGTCTTTCTTTTTTAACAATTCCGGAACGAACGTACCAAAAAATTAAAATAAATAAAAGGAATGATAAAGTTGACTAAAAAGACAAATTTTCTAATATTTATTTTGGCAATTAGTTGTGGTTCGCTTGCTGCAAATATTTATTATGCACAACCAATTGTACAATTCATTGCAAAGGATTTGAACATCTCTTCTGATTTATCTGGATTGCTCACCACCTTGACGCAAATTGGGTATGGATTGGGCTTATTTTTTATCGTGCCAATGGCTGATTTATTTAAAAGTAAGAAAATAATCGGAATTCTTATCGGGCTAACTATTATTTCCTTAATTGGTACGCTAATTTCGACAAATGGAATTATTTTTTTAATATTAACAACTGTGATTGGTATTGGAGCTTGTGCGGCTCAAATGTTAGTTCCGCTAACAATGAGGATTGTGCCTATTGAAGAGACTGGTAAGTATGTGGGTAAAGTAATGAGTGGTTTATTGATTGGGATTATGATTGCTCGTCCATTATCTATCGGAATAGCAGAATGGTTCGGCTGGAGAATGGTATTTCTTTTTTCATTAATAACTCTAGTTGTCGTATTACTGTTAATTATAAAATTTTTGCCCAATTATAAAGTAGTGTCGACTAGTAACATGTTATATCCAAATTTAATAGCTTCTATGGTAAAGCTACTAATAAATACTTCTGCTTTACAACAAAGAGCTTTTTATCACGCATGTTTATTTGCAACATTTAGTCTTTATTGGACAGTTATTCCAATTTTATTAAGGGCTGAGCCATTACATTTTTCAAATAATGAAATTGCATTGTTTGGTTTTGTTGCAATAGCAGGAGCTCTCTTAACTCCTACTATTGGTAAAATAGCAGATAAAGGTTATATTTTTACAATGACTAATGTATCAATGGCGCTCGTACTATTATCTATCGTACTATTATTTTTTGTTCAAGATCATTCACTATTTAGTGTAATTTTAATACTTATTTCAGGCATTTGCATTGATATTGGTGTAGCAGGAAATTTATTATTAGGTCAAAAAGTTATCTTTGGTTTGAATCCCGAGATAAGAAACAGGCTTAATGGATTATATATGACTATTTTCTTTTTGGGAGGAGCCTTTGGTTCATGGATTGGAAGTTATACTTACTATAAATTTAATAGTGAAGTAACTTTACTCATTGGAACAGCTTTGCCTTTAATCGCCTTATTCGTTCATTTAATAAAAAATAATACAATAAATTTATCAAAAACCAAAAATAAATACATGTCCTAACTATCAATGTCCCCTAAAAGTTAGAGTCAAAATCTAATTTTTGGAGTAGTATTAGCCTTATCTTCTACATCAGGAGCAAATTAATCACTATTATTTCTTATCTTTATTCGTTTTGCCTATGACAAAAATAAGACTATGCAATAAGGCATAGGATGTTGTTCAATTATATGACCCGTTTCTTCAGTAAGCGCAGTTTAACATATACAATTATATATTGAGTGAATAAAAGGGCGAAAAGTAATGCAAAATCTAGAAATAAAAGAGATTAAACTACTTAATGAAGATATTGAAGAGCTTTCTGAACTTTTGAAAACTGTAGTAGATGATGGAGCGTCAATAGGTTTTTTACCTCCACTGGAACAAGAAGAAGCGACAAAGTATTGGCAAGGTAGAAAGGCTCCCTTCTACTCGACTTGCTTAATTATAATTATAATAAATTAATTTATTATAGAGAGGGATTTGTATGGAGAATAATACGTTACAAATAGAACAAATAATGAATGCTTTGTCTAAATCGTGGTCTTTAGAATCAAGTTCAAAATGGAGTAAGGATAACCCTGCAAAGGGACAATGTGGTGTAACCACATTAGTAGTAAATGATATATTAGGTGGGGAATTAAAGAAAACTAAACTACCTGATGGATGGCATTTTTATAATATTATTAATGAGAAACGATACGATTTAACAGCTTCTCAATTTGGAGAAGACATCTTATATATGGATATTCCTTCAAATAGGGAAGAAGCATATAAAGATACTAATGAAAAACAGTATAATTATTTAAAACAAACCGTTGTTATTCAACTAAACGAGTAATTTAGTTGAATAACATAGCAAAAAGTGATCAAACTTTATTTTAAACCTACATTAAAATGAATCAAAAACTCTTAGCGTGGTTATTTTCCAAAATGCTGACGATACCTCATGTCCATCAACTTAAGAAAACAAGTTACCCCCAAAACGATAAAAACAAACTTCGGTGCTATAAAAACACAAAATTTCCATTTAGGGGGTACTTCATAATCTTAGCTTGATAGCGATGGGATAGCACCAACAAAACGCGAATTTCGTACGGTAAGCATTTAGAATAATAACTTCTTATGGTGAAATTATGAAAAGGGATGTGAATATGATGGCTGGATTAGGAATTTGTACGATTGTTAGTTTAATTATCATAATAAGTGGTTACCAAATTCATATAAAAAAACGTTTATCTCTTATTGCTGGATATCAGGAAGAAACTTTTATTGGTGATAAAAATAAACTAGCTAAATTATTCGGTATATTTGCTTATATTGTAGGAATTGCAACTTTTCTACTCCCTTTCGGATTGGAAAAATTTGGAGATATCGCGGGTGTCATCTATGCAGTATGTATATGTGGAGGCGTAATAATAGTTTTGATATGGAAGTCATTCATCAATAATATAAAGCAACAATAAAATTCAATGCCGCAAGGAATCTTTCGTTCTTTTTTCATATCCCACTATTTTTTCACCAGAACCAAAAATTAAAGAAAGAAAAAAAGATGCCAGCAGGTATCCAGATCAGACAACTCAAATATCTGAATAATATTGTGGAACAAGATCATCGTTTCATTAAGAAACGTGTACGCACTATGTTAGGGTTTAAGTCATACCAAACGGCTGTCTCTATTTTGAGCGGGGTGGAAGCTATGAATATGGCCAAAAAAGGGCAAATTTGGTTAGGAGCGCAGTCTGTTCAAAATCAGCATCGTTTTATCCATCAACTGTTTGGATTAGCGGCATAAAGGAAAATTCCCATAGGAATCCGCAGTATTTTTGTAATCTATTATTTATTTGCACCAGAACCAATTTACATATCATTGTGCTTCGATATTCACTCGGGAGAGTCCAGAACAATTGCACCTATAATAGCACCAACTATTAATGTGATAATCCATCCCATCTTTAGCCCTCCATTTCTATTATGGTGTAAATCTATTTAGCAACTAACTTATTACGTAACCCTTATAATTATTATATCCAGAAATGAAAAATCTTTTCAAACACATGAAAAAAAAGCCAAAAAGGAGATTATAAACTATGATTCAAAAATTAATAGTAAACTCATATGATACAGCTATGTCTATTTTAAAAATTCAAATTCCCGCCTATGAAATTGAGGCAAGATATATAAATAGTACAGCCATCCCTCGTTTATATGATACTGTAACTGATATTCAAAACTGCGATGAGACTTTTTACGGATATTTTCATGAAGACTCACTCACTGGATTTATTTCTTTTAAAGTTGATGAAGATGTAGTAGATATTCATCGCTTAGTAGTTTCACCCGATCATTTCAATAAAGGAATTGCAACGAAGTTACTACTACATATATTTGACATGTTCTCCTCTTCAGAAGCGTATATTGTACAAACAGGTAAAGAAAATATGCCCGCTCTTTCTTTATATAAAAAACATGGTTTTATTGAAGTAAAAGATATCATATTACCTGATGGAGTAATTTTGACCTCGCTCAAAAAGACAGAAAAAAAGAAATAATTCGACCGATTTTCGTTATGTTATTTTTCATCTTATATAACCTTTTAATGAATCCAAATTTTGGGCCGGAAACCATTCGTTCTATATGGGGTAGCACCCATCGCCATCAAGCTAAGGTTTTGAAGTGCCCCCTAAATAAAAATTTTCTTTCTCTACAGATAATTACTTTGAGTGAGCATTAATTTTATATTTATTTTGGGTGTTTTTGCCCATCCCCCGAAAAGGGGGAATAAGACAAAATATACCAGTTAGATACTAAATAGATTGGGATTCAGCCGAGATACGTGTAAAAATAGGTCATGGAAATACAACATTTACTAAATTGTTGCTGTTTTGGTTGTAGTCAAAATAAACATTTTTGCTACAGACAGCACTATTAAGAAAAGATTATTAAGATTGTTGATTTAATTATGGATAGCAACAAAAAATATAGACATAAGAGTAGGTAGAGAATATCAAATGACTACCTACTCAAGAGGAATTATTGTTTTAAAACATTGCTCTTGTAATCAACTTGTCTTCTTCTCTTTCTTCACTGGTAGTTTGCTTTGAAACAGTGAAGAAAATAAATAGAACAATCCTGGTAAGATAATTATTAATCCGGCAATTCCATATGTCTGTCTTATATTCATATGTAAGAAGGATGACGATGCGAACACTATGCCTATTGGCATGGTGATTCGGAGAAAGAGCAAACGTACAGCGCTAAGTTGGGGTAGGCGGTCTTTAGGAGCTTCACGCTGAAAGGCGGCTGCACTTTGAGCATTAAAAAGTGGAAAAGCAATCCCTCCTAATAACTCACATATCCAAGCTAATGGTATGGAATGCACAAAAAATAATAGTACAAAGGAGAGGCCTCCTCCTATTAAACCAAGATACATAGTTTGAGGTGTTTTAGGAACCCGCGTAAGTAAAATCATTCCTAGTGCATAGCCGATTGGGAAAGCACCAGAAAAGATGGCATATTCCCATGAGTTGCCGTTAAGTTCTCCTTTTATAAACGGAATACCAATAACCATTGCTGTTCCTACTGCAAACTGGACGGTGGAGGAAAGAAGAGACAATTTTAAGAGAGAAGGATACTTGAAGAATATACGGTATCCTGTCTTCATTTCAGCCCACCAAAACTTTTTTGACCAGGTAGCCACTTTTTCTGTACTTCTTATAGGAATCTGTAATAGTGAAAGAAAACTGATAAAGAACATAATAGATGAAAAAACATAAATAAAATGTATAGGACTTACTAGTAGCAACAAAGATGTAGCTCCGGGAGCTATAAAGCTCATAAGGCGAATGGTAGCATCTAATAACCCATTTGCCTGAGTAAGCTCCTCTTCTTTACAAATATCAGGGAGCAAGGAAAAAGAAATGCTAGCATAGATGGGCTGCAACAGTCCCAATGTACATTGCAGAATAATTAACCCTAGGATGGTTCCTGTGTACTTATCTGTGATATATCCAGCCAGAGGAAAAAGGTATGCAAAGGAACGAATAAGCTGTATGTTACGAAGCATCTTCTCCTTTACAACATAATTAAGAAAGGGAGTGCTTATAATTTGTAGAAGCAAAGAAGGAATAAAATAGATAAGCCAGAGTACTCCCATCCATTCCTTAGAACCTGTGACTTGATATAGTAACAGTCCATTTAGAATTCCGCCAGCCGCTCCACCAAATTCCGATACAACTTCGCCCACCCATAGTGCCTTAAATGATTTAGAGTATTTCTTCATATGTCATCTCCAAGGTACTGGGTAAGACGTCTGGAAAAGTGAGTAAGCTGTGTTGGATTGGCAGAGTATATTCCTTTATCAACCTTAATGAATTTTGCAGCTTTCAATAGTGAAAGTTGATGATGCAGGGTAGTCTTTGAAATATTGAATTGGGTGCTCATCTCTTGAAGAGATGAAGGTCCCCTTAACAGTTGGCATAGCAATCGTAAGCGAATTTCGTCTCCTAATGCCTTATGGCCGCGAACAAGATCAATAGATGGTATCCCAGGTTCTAGCAAATATTCGTCCCTCAATGGATAAAATAATAATTTAGTGTCCGAAGTTCTTTGCTCTAAAACCCAGGGACGATATGAAACATGAGGAATCAGTTTGACAGTCCAAATAGATGGCTCTGGTTGATATCTCACTCCGTCCGTAATACGTTCAATCTCCTCAACAGGTCTAGTAATATCCAATGAATCATGTTGTTTTTGTTCAAAGGATAATGCTTTATTCCACTTCTCCCATTCCTCCTGCTGACTTATCCAGCTATGCCATTCTGTAATCACTTCAATAAAAAGGGCACATAACTCATCACGGGAGTAACGAGCTAAACTTCGAATGTATCCACATAAATAATCATGGTCATTAAAATGTGTAGCATATTCCTCAAATGAGGCTAAGCTATGACGGAAAGCAGCAGCCTCGATAGCTTCTTTTCGTAAAGGTTCAAGCTCCCGACCTCCATATGGCAAAATAGTTTCATATATACAGTCAGCTGAGAGGTTATAAAGATGATTCGAAAAATCTGAAACAGATGATGAAGATAATCTGTTTTGAAGCATAAGCAATCCGTACCAGAAGTTAGTCTCTTGTATCAATTGTAGAACATTTATAAGTGACGTAGGCATAGAACTCTGGTCTGTCAACCATTTCTCGTCTAAATCAAATGTATGTCTAATTCGTGCATGTGTGTATCCAGCTATGCCTAGGATAACTTCCCAAACGGGTGAAGATTCTACTTCTAGGGAGATAGTTTCAATCAGTTGTGAGGAATACGTTTGTTTCATTTAAAAGCCTCCTTTCTATTTATAATACATATTCTAAAATATCAGAAAATAAAATTCAATATTTTTTGAATTTCATTTTAAAACTTTATAATATTTTGGGGTACGGAAACGATTCAGGGTATGAGGGGTCACTCTGGGATTTAATTACATCTTTTAGCTGTATCAAAAGAATAAGGAGAGTCGGAATAGTACTAAAAAATAGAAAAACCTATACCCAAATTAGGATATAGGTTTTTTTACATCTATTGTTTTACAACAAGGGGTCCCGCCAACCAAATGACATAAAACCCACGTTAAGACATTTTTTGGAATTCAAATCCTTGATTTAGGTACGCTAAGGGTTGTAACTAAAATGAATATTTTTGCTATAGACAGCAATATTAGGCTGAGTACCAGCGAAGCTGTCACCATTTGCAATAAGGATACGTTAAGATTACAATAAGTTGTTTAAGTTTAACACTTACAATACGCATATCCACCGTACTGTTTTAGATTGATAATATATATTTTCATACTTAGATTCCATTATTATGTATAATAAAGTTAAAAAATAATGACGCCACTTATGGAGAGTGTATTATGTCAAAAAATGATTCTACCAATTTCGTTTTACATGCAAAAAGTGACCAATTTTACTGGGAAGGAATTGGCCAACTGTCCATAAAAACATTTTCAAATGGTAAAGCCCATTATAAGACTAATAAAGGCATGTTTGTTGTTGAAGAAAGTAGATACCTACTCCTTAATAAAGGTTCATACACAATTTCAATTGATGAAACGAAGGATGTGGAATCTTTTTGTATTTTCTTTAAAGATGGGTTTGAAGCCGAGGTCTTTAATTCATTAAAAGAAACAAACGATAATCTTCTAAACGATCCATTTATGGATACGAGTTCTATTGTTTTTTTTGATAAAACCTATCATAAAAATAATACTTTATCTTTTCAACTTGAAACTTTCAAACATATTTTATCTAGTCTCGAAATTAATTCTGTTGGTTATGAGGAACAATTTCATAAGTTAATGCAATATATTTTGAATGAACATTTTAATACATACAAGGAAGTTGAATCTTTAAGTGCAATAAGGACTTCTACACGTGAAGAATTATATAGAAGGATATGTATAGCACATGATTACATAAGAGCTTATTATGACAAAACCATTAAATTAAATGACATTGCACGGATTTCTTGTCTATCTCCAAATCATTTATTAAGAACATACACACAAATATATGGTAAAACTCCTCATCAGCATATTTCAGAGTTTCGAGTAAAAAAAGCAAAACAACTATTATCAGAATTAAGTAATAATATGACCGATATAACCTTTAAACTTGGATTTCAAAATCCTGTATCCTTTAGCAAAATGTTTAAGCAACATGTTGGCGTATCTCCTAAAGAATATCGAAAAAAGGTGATATTGGATAAGAAAAATTAGGTAAAATAATTTATCCTTTTAATAATAAGATAGTTTGAAGGGAGCAAATTTTTATGGAAACTAATATAATCCAAAAAATTGGACAAATTGGAGTACCTGTAAAAGATTTAAATAGAGCACTAGATTTTTATAAAGAAAAATTAGGTCTCTCACTTTTGTTTAACACTAATAGTATGGCATTCTTTGAATGCAACGGATTGCGTCTCATGTTAACACTTCCAGAAAAAGAGGAATTCGCTCTTTCAAGTTCAGTAATTTATTTTGAAGTAAATAATATTAAAGATACTTATGAACGCTTATTAGGTAAAGAAGTTACTTTTATCGACGAACCACATGTTGTAGCTAAAATGGGACAAACAGAAACATGGATGGTATTTTTTAAGGATACTGAAGACAATACTCATGCATTGCTGAGTGAAGTAGAAGCCTAAGAAAAACAAAAGGAGACCGTATAAATAACCCGCATGGTCTCCTTCATTTTATGTTAGCCTACGTAGTACTTCATAATCTAGAGTTAGTTTTTAACTTTACTACTTTTTATAGAGTAGTATTTTTTATGATATCACCGTAACAAAAACGACCAGTTTAGATACAGTGTCAATTTGTACCATATTTACTGTCACAATACAACCGATACAGTGTAACAATACTATCACATAATTATTTTGTAACAATATTTAGTTCAAATCCTTTGTGATACATCTAAAATCACTTAGAGTTTGGCTGCTCTATTTTTTACTTTGCCCCTCATCGTAGCAACGCTGGAACTGGGCCTAATTGTCATGGCTGCCTTTAGTGAGTTAAATTGTGAAATGATTAAAGAAAAACAACATGCGGGAATAAAGCTAGCAAAACAAAAAGGCATATATAGAGGAAGAGTGAAGAAATACACGGATAAACATCCTGGCATGAACCATGCGATTGAATTACGAAAACATACCAAGAAAACAGTAAAGGAAATATGTCAGATTACAGGAGTGAGTCAAGCCGCTCTAGGGGTACAGCCGAGATACATGTAATTTAAGGTTATGGGCTGTATTTTATTTTTAAATAAAACCTATTGAACTTATAACTAGGTTTCGTTTTGTTTATTTACAATAAAGAATCTGTCTTTGTCTATTAGGGGTTAACCCTAATTATCCATTGGTTGGTTACTGAAAATACTTAATTCCCATCGTATGATTAGGGTGTATGATAATACGTTAAACAATGAAATATTAGATGTACCAAGGATTTTTACAAAAAAATAATGGATAAAAAAATTTATTTTCAATTGAATTGGAAATAAAAGTAATTCTATGACCTATTTTTACACGTATCTCGGCTGTACCCCATTTATGTTATAATTTTCTAAAGAAGATAATTAAATATCCCACTTAAATCATGTTGAACAACTATTCTTATTGAAAGGAGTTTTAAATAAATGAATATATATCGAGTAAATGCTTTTGCTAATAACCTAACTTCAGGTAATCCGGCTTATGTTGTTAAAACAAATGAACAAAAATCAGAAGTCTGGATGCAACAATTAGCTCTAGAATTTAATCAACCTATTACAGCTTTTGTTACATTAAAAAAAGATAACAATTACATCCTCAGATGGTTTACACCTTCTCAAGAAATAAGCCTGTGTGGACATGGAACACTTGCAAGTGCTCACATTTTGTGGGAAGAAAATCAAGTTTCTAAAGAAAGTCCTATTTACTTTTCAACAAAATCTAAAAATTTAGAAGTAAAATACCTTAATAAAGGAATACAAATGGCGTTCCCTTCCGATCCTCCTGCCCCCATACATATACCTAATTTATTACAGCAAGCATTATCTGTACCAATTAAGAATGTTGAATCAAATTCGGACAGATACATTGTGGAGTTAGAAAATGAGGAACTAGTGAAAAGTATAGAACCTAATTTTGATCTTCTCTCTACACTGCCTAGTGTAGGAATTGTTGTAACAAGCTTATCGTCTAAATATGATTTTATTTCCCGTTATTTTGCTCCTAGTATTGGTGTAAAAGAAGATTTTGTAACTGGTTCTGCTCATTGCGGACTTGCTCCTTATTGGAATAAGCGACTCAAAAAGAAAAAATTCCATGCTTTTCAAGCCTCGAAAAGAGGAGGAGAACTCATGATAGAATACGAGGATGATATAACGTATATTACAGGTAAAGCCTATACAATTTATAAAGGCATACTATCATAAAAAAAATAACTAATTTTTTTAGATAGATTAGTTTACATAATCTCACTTTTCAGTAGTCAATATATCTAGAAAAAACCCCTTCAATTTACTTGTTGAAGGGGTTTCGTATTTACATAACGATCGTTATTGGAAGTCAATTATTCGCCGATATAAAACAGACTTTGTGCAATACTCGTAAAAAATTCTGGTTCTTGTATAGGAGAATCCTTTTCTATCTCTAAGTATGTTTTAAACCATTCTGATGTCTTCATTCTCCACCTTGCTACTTCTTTACCTTGATAATAAAATTTTGCCCAATCCATTGGTACTTTCTTTACTATGAGTTCACAAGATTCAGATTTAATAAGAAGCTCAGGGGATACAACTTGCCATGAAATATAACTTACTTCATATTCTTCACCTGTCAGATAGTTAATAACTTTATACGTAGGCTTTCCTAACCATTTGGTATTCTTTATGCACTGATAAACTATATCTCTATCATTGGAATAGACATCAATTTGAACGTTCCAATCAATATTCCATATATAGGTTGCTATTTTTGTTAATATATTTTTGTAATTCCTTTTAAATGTAAATGCTTTATTTCCAGCTTCATCTATAACATCGACTGATTTAGTAGAGTCTTTTACCTTAGGGGGTAAGTATGTATATTTCTTCATTTTAATACTTCTCCTTTATTTATTTCTAATGAAAACAATACGGTTTTAATTGTTCTTTTACTCGTTTTTGTAGTCGTAATTTATAAGAAAAGTTTTTTCTTTTATTGTATCATTTAGAATAATTAATTTGTTGTAAAAAAATGGATGTATACCATATACATGCTCGGTTAACATAACGCATCATTATCAGTAGTCAATAATGAATAAAATTTTCGTTATGGGGGAATTTTGATTCTTTAGCTTGATGGACATGACGTGCTACCCCTACAATAGGATAATTTCTTTTTATAAAGAATCGGTAAGGTATGTTAGAATATTCATAAAAGTTATAGAGGAGAAAACAATGAATGTTCATAAAAAGAAGATACAAATCAACGACACAGCAATTAGTTACACACACATAGAAGTTGGTTCCAAAACCATTTGCTTTATGTTTTCTGGAGCAGGATATCAGTACGATAGCCCGTTGTTTTATTATTCGACGATGGTAATGCTTCAAAACAACATCGATATTGTCCATATTCATTACTCGTATGATGAGCAAACAATGAAAAAAACCAATGAAGAACTAACTAAGATAATGATGGATGATATTAATCCCGTGATGGTGGAAGTTTTAAAAAATGGTCAATACAATAATACAATTTTTTTAGGGAAATCACTCGGAACCATTCCAATTGCAAATGAGCTAATGAAGAGAGATGAATTTTTAAAGTCAAAAATGATTTTACTTACCCCGCTGTTGAGGTCCGATTCAGTATTTGACTCTATTTTTAATAGTCAACATCAAGGACTGTTAGTTATCGGGAATAAAGATCATCATTACAATTCAACTCAAATTAACCGATTAAGTAACTCGAATTTAAAAATTGATGTTGTCCAAAATGCAAACCACTCCTTAGATATTGAAGGATTTGAAGCAACAAATTCAATTTTAGTTTTATCCGAAATAATGAAAAAACTTCAAGAAACCATCAGTTCAAATTAACCATAAACTGGTGTTATCAATAATTCAACAATTAGTATGCTAATTTATTTTAATTTTGTACTTCAAAACCGAACCCGTTTGTTTACTTTTATTCAGCCTTTTTATGTACACTATTGATGGAATAATAGGCCGCTATCTATATTGATTTTGTCACCGCCACGATTAACAAGCTTAATCTTAAAGTAATCTTGACCACCTGTGAGATGACCTTGAGAGTTCAGCTCACAGGTGGTGTTTATTTTTCTTAAGTTGATGGATGTGTGGTGTTACGCTCTGAAGTGAAAGTAAACAAATATGTAAAAGTTTACTTTCATTTTTAAAAATATTTACAACTAATTTTGTAATAAATTTCTCAATATAGATGTAACTGTTATCTATGGTTTTGATATTTAAAAATATAATATAATAAAAATAAGATGGTTATTACCCTTTGTTTTACTCCTTATGCTGAAGATAAGATTGCATTCTCCGGTCTTATCTTTTTTCTTTCTAGAAATTTAATGCAAAAAAATAGAATCCTTACCATAAGGATTCTTGCAACAGGAAATAACAAAATATAAATAAAAAAAGAATTACTTATATTATAGTTTATATAACGATAATATAATATTGAGAAATGTTTCCATAAATCTAGTATGTATTACGTAGCAAGTGTAGAGATCACCTGTTTGGGGTCACCTTAAGGATTTTATTATACCCTTAAATACAAAAAACGTTATCCTTTCTAAATAAGCTAGATTAGAAAGGATAATGTTTTTTTTGCTTTATGGATAGCGATGTAGCGGTACCACAACAATTAATTAGGAATCATAAGCCTTTGTTAAATACACAGTATATTCAACCTTTCCAGGAAAAAAAGAATAAGAATGAAATAACAAAAGCTTTGCAAATCTTTTCGCAAAGCTTTTTATTATAGTACATATTATAATAATAGCTTTCGTATTTCTTCTGTACTTAGACCAGTAAATTTTGCAATGTCTTCTAATGGCATACCATTTTTTTTATACCACGAATTAATTGGATTTTCCCCTGTTCAATGCCCTCCTCTAAGCCTTCTTCGCGAGCATGAGCTATTTTAGCTTGTTCATCTAGAAGTACCTTCTCACGTGCTTCATACGCTGTTCGGAAAGATGAATCATGGCTCATATTTTCCCATTTATTCATAGCCTTTTGTAGAATTGGATCTTGATTCATTGCAATCTCCTCCAATGTTTGAGTTAAATGTTCGTCTTCATGTGCTGGTAATAATAACATCCAGCGAACAAATGTATTTTCCCATGGATTTACTTTTTCTTCACGCCATTGTTTCACAAGTTTCGGAATCTCTACAAAATGAATTTCCATATCGTTACTTAAGATTTGTTGTGTCTTCGTATTCCATAACTGTCCGATTGTATGAAAGGATTCATCATTAGAAAACAGCATAAAATCTAATAAATTAATGGTAATTGTTTTACGAAGTGAACGGTATGGCATTCCCTCTTGCATTTGGGATGTGTAGAGCTTACTCCAATAGTATAAAGATCGTTTTACCATATCATGTGTATTTCGAAGTTGAATTTCAATATTCACTTGCGTTCCGTTGTCGAGTGTAGCTAATAAATCTAAAATAGATAACTTATCATCTTCATAAGATTTATGAAGATGTGGATCCTCTAATTGTAGAGAGGTAATAGGTGTATCTAAAGATTCTTCTAAGATGGCGTTTAGAAATCCAGTTAAGATTTCTTCATTCCCCTTTGTTCCGAATAATTGTTTAAAAGCAAAATCGATTCGTAAATTTACTAATTTTGTGGACATGGGTTTTCTTTCCCTGTCTTTCTTTTCTTAACTGTATTGTATAAAATAGTCCTCTGTATATGCAAATTTCTTAAGAAACTTTTCAACAGAAGCTTAATGTTTATACAGCGAATGTTGATTAATTTTATCTTGGATTGCGCTTGCAATGAATTCTTCGATCGTACTGTTAGTTTCTTCAACTATTTTATTAATCGCTTGATATTCTTTGCTGGACATCGTAACAGGTTTAGTCACGCTGCTGCTATCTAAATACACACTATTATTCACACGCTTTATTAATTTTCCTTCTATTAAATATGGTGTTAAAGTTTCAATCCATTCCATCTGCATACCCATAGGTAATTCAATGAGGGACTGACGCACATCAAAATACAAAAAACCTTCTTCTTCAGAAACCTTCAGATTCCTTGGTGAAACATACTGTAGTATTAAATCAACCAGTTGAAAAGAACTACTACGCAATTGATCAGATTTTGGTATACGAAATTTAACAAATCTTTGATGATGGCTACGTGGTTTTTCGGATAATTTATATGCCGGTACGTACCCTGATTTTTTCGCTTCCTTTAAGGTAAATTCACTTCCAAATTCATCAATCAGCATAATATCTCCACGCTTTGGAATAGAGATGACTCTTGCTATCGTATTCCCCTGAAGGTACCTTTGGAACAGGACTGTATTATACTTTTGAGAGTATGTATACAGTGAATTTGCTTGATCAAATCGATGTACAAGTTGACGTAATTCTTCTTCTTTTACAAATTTTGTTTTACGATTACGATGCTCCTGTATAGTACAAGCTAACTCTCCTTCTTCTATCCATTTTTCGAGTTGATACATACTGATATGATACGCTTTGCTTGCTTGATATAGAGTAATTCCTTCTACCTTAAGTTCTTCTTTTAATTTCCCTACCTCTTCTCTTTTAAATAAAAAACTTCCATCTAAACGCCATGTATCCTTATTAATTGGATTTAGTTGTCCCTGTTTCATCAAATTATTAAATGTGAAGTGACTAATATCTAAATACTTTTTTACTTCATTCGTTGTCATATTTATTTCATATGTACTAAGCATTTAAGTTCCCCCTAATATTCCATTTATATATATAAGAAATAATATTATTATGTGAATTATAATTTATAAAATAGATAATTTAAATTTATTATAACATATATAAAAAGTAACTATTTAAATTATTAGCTAATAGCGGAATATAATTTATAATTAAATTCATTTTCACTATAGTATAAAACAAATAAAAAATAATAAATAAAAGGAAACGCATTATAACCATAGAAAATGGGCAGTTTTCTATAATTATATTACACTTTCGTTTTTATAAAATTTAATCTTACTATGTAAATAATTTTGAATGTAATTTAGTTATAATAGTAGATATAAAAGAAATTAATAAGGAGTTGAATGACAATGAAATTTGAATTGAATACAATTCATAGTGAAACTTCTTTAGAAAATATAGAGAAACAAAAACAAAATTTCACAAACATAATTTCATTATGGAATCGTGATTATATTAATGAAGCTGAATTTAAAAAGGAAAATAATGAAAGAGAAGATTCATATACATATGAGGGATTTTCAGATGAAGAAATATTGTACTATTACTTGAATCGGCAAACCCATTTTGACCAAGAAAAGCGTATAAAGGATGCATCCAGGACTCTATATGCACGTGATCTAAGCCAGTTTTACTTCTTTATTAAACAAAGTACAGAATTCCTGCAGCAAGATGTTAAAGATTATGAAGTTGGCCAAGTTTGGAGAAACCTAAGAAATCGGCATATCCGAAACTATCAAAAGTGGTTATCCGAGGAGGCAATCTCCTATCAATCAAAAGAAAAGTACAAAGCATCTACGATTAGTAGGAAACTTGGTGTGATCCGTTCTTATTTGAAATGGCTATATGAAGTTCAATATATCCAGGAACCTCTTCATGTGGAGATTCTAAGTACGACCATTAATAAACACCATAAACCAAAACGCGAGTTATCATATGAGGAAGTGAAGCAATTGCTTCATTACTATAGGGACAATGAAATCAATTACGCTTTATTATCGGTCCTAGCTACTACAGGGTTACGTGTTGCAGAAGTTGCGCATGCAAAGTGGGAAGACCTTGAGTATGACGCTATACGTGGACGTTACTATTTAACAGTTGATACAAAGGGAGGTAATGAACGGATTGTTTCTATTAATAAGGAGATTTTTAATCGTATTGTCGCGTTTCGAATCCGGAGAAGATTAACTGTAGACATTGGGAATAAAAATGGTGGAACTATATTTCAAACCAAAAACCATACTGCTTATAGAGAGAATTACTTGTCGCAATATATTTCTAAAATCATTAAGGATACAAAGCTACCCTTCACGGAGAATATACGAATTACTCCCCACTTCTTTAGGCATTTTTATGTACAATACTTATACGATTACAAGGGACTAGCACCTCATGTCATCGCAGCTGCAGTTGGTCATAAAAATGATAGAACAACAAAAGAAAATTATTTGAAACAACGATTAACGAAAGATAATGATGCTGGAAATCTAATTACAGAAGCTGAATTTTAATATGTAATTAATATATAATAAATCAAAAGAAAAAGGGATGAAATCGATATTGATCCATCCTTTCCCCTTTCTTTTTAATTATTTTTAAGTATCTATACCGTATAGACTTCAATTTTTGTAGGGTTAGAAAAACGGCGTGCTAATTCTTTTTTGATTTTTTCAATAGCAAAGAACTCAGAGGATGCATATACAGTGATTACTTTTTTTATAAAAGTATTACCCGTTATTAAAATATATCTTACCGAATATGATGAAATCACACTCTCACCCTTTCGCATATCTATTGTATTTAAGATATATGCCGATATGTGTGGATATATTCTCAAAAGCTATAAGATAAGTAGGCAAGTGGTATAATTATAACCCCAGGTAAATGTACCAGAACTGCTGGAATCTCAGTAATAACTTTATTAATTCAGTTCATTTATTATTATTCAAATTGGAAAAAACCTCTTAAGTTAATGGTTTTTTGAAATTTCTAGATATATAGACTACTGATAATGGGACGTTATGTTAACTTTACATGAATAGGATATACACTGTTCTTTTCTCAACTAATGGGAGGATAGTTGAACAAGTTCGTTCGACAAAAAAGACATTCCTGATATTACAAGGAATGTCCTTTTTACTAAACTATAGTGTATTTTACTACAATTCAAAGTCTAAAATAAGTTTACTGGTTTGACCTGTAAATTTATAATTATAGGACCCTCTCAGGCTTTCTAAGTCACCGGTAGCTCTGATAATTGTTGCTGGGGAATCTAGATTTCCTTTATCAAATATTCCTTGCTCTATAGCTGTAAATGTCCCTCGTTTTCCCTTATAAGTTCCTTCGAAATGCAAAAATCCAGAAATTTTAGCAGTAGCCAAGTGACCATTATCTATATTTGATTCTAAATAATATAATAAATATTCAACAAAAGCTTTCCCTTTTAATTCACCATCAATATCATATTCGACATGGGCAATATTAATAGGGAAATCTTTTCTAGTGCCATCGATTGGTTTTTCATCCCATTTACTTACTGTAAATGTTACTTCCATACGCATAAATCCCCCTTCATCATTGGATAAGTAATCTACCTCCAATTATATCATCTAAAGAGTACCAATTCACAATCATATCTCATAGGAGTGTTTTTATTTATTTATTTATTGTTCTTTACTAACTTTGTGAAGTATTACAGTTAAAGTAATGAGTGCTAATGTTAAGAAAGTTACATCTTTATTTCCCCTAACGATAATTATGTCAATAAGCTGTCCATATTGGCAGCTTATTGTATTTTTTGCTTAGCTGGCGATCCCCCTTATTGTTTGAATTAATGGAATCACTTTGAAGCTTTCTTATTAGACGGTCGTTTAGAAATAGATAACAACAGAAGTGAACGTTCTATTAAACCATTTGTAATCGGGAGAAAAAATTGGATGTTCTCAAACAAACCGCGAGGTGCTAGAGGAAGTGCCATCATGTATAGTGTGGTTGAAACCGCAAAAGAGAACAATTTAAGTTCCTATCATTATCTTCGTTATTTGTTTGAAATGCTCCCCCAATATGGATTTAAACAATAAAGAAGCAATTGATAAAGTCTTACCGTGGTCAATGGATTTACCATCTAGTTGCAAAGTACCGAAAAAAGTGAAGTAAACGTCAAGCAACTCTAAAATCAATCTTTATTGTATATTTTGAAGTTACTTGACGTTTACATTAAAAGGCGAGTTCGTTCTATGTTAGGGTTAAAGTCATTTAAAACAGCAATTTCTATATTGAGTGGTGTTGAAGCCATGCATATGATGAAAAAAGAACAGATTGATTTACGGGACCAGTCTGTTCAAAATTAGAAAAGATGTATTCATAAATTGTTTGGCTTAGCTTCATAAGATAGAAATGAAGAGGAAATTGCTACTCTATGTTTCTATCTAGTATTTTTACACCAGAGCCTCTCGGCCATGTTAGATTTGTAAAAAATTTACGTAGAGGACGCTAACAAGAAACCTGTGTTGTTCTTACAACGGTATATTCCCATGCTTTTTCATAGGATGTTCTTCTTTCTTTGTTCGTAGCATATCAAGCGCTTGTATCAATTTTATACGTGTTTCCCTTGGGTCTATAACATCATCAACCAACCCATTTTGGGCTGCAATATAAGGATTTGCAAATTTCTCACGATATTCATTAATCAGCTCTTGACGCGTAATTTCTGGTGTACTGCTAGTCTGAATATCTTTTGAAAAAATAATGTTTACTGCTCCTTGAGGACCCATAACTGCAATTTCTGCATTTGGCCAAGCGAACACAATATCTGCTCCAATTGCTTTACTGTTCATTGCAACATATGCCCCCCCATATGCTTTACGTAAAATTACTGTAATTTTTGGTACCGTTGCCTCTGCATATGCATATAAAATTTTAGCACCATGACGAATAATTCCATTATGTTCTTGCTGTACTCCCGGAAAGAAACCTGTCACATCCTCGAATGTAACAATTGGAATATTAAAAGAATCACATAAGCGAATGAAACGTGCTGCTTTATCAGATGAATCAATATCTAAACTTCCTGCCAATGCCTTTGGTTGATTACAAACTAGACCAATTACTTCCCCCTTTATACGTGCAAATCCTATAACAATATTTTTTGCAAAGTTTTTTTGTACTTCAAAGAAAGAAGCTATATCAACTACTTGTTCTATTACACGTCGTATATCATAAGCACGAATAGTATCACTTGGAACAATATCTGCTAAATCGATACGATAGTCACCTACTTCTTTTATTTGTGTGGCTGGTGCTCTCTCAGTATAGTTTTGTGGCAAATAAGAAAGCAGGGTACGAACTAAATATAATGCCTCTTCTTCATTAATCGCAGAAAAGTGTGCACTTCCACTAATACTATTATGCACGCTTGCGCCACCTAAATTTTCAGATGAAATTGTTTCTCCTGTTACTGCTTGAATTACTTTTGGTCCAGTAATAAACATTTGACTTGTTTTTTCAACCATAATAACAAAATCTGTAATGGCAGGAGAATATACAGCTCCACCCGCACAAGGCCCCATAATTACTGATATTTGTGGTACGACCCCTGAGTAACTTGTATTTCTTTGAAAAATTTGACCATATCCATCTAGTGATAATACACCTTCTTGAATTCGTGCCCCCCCTGAGTCATTTAACCCAATAATAGGAGCACCATTTTTGGCTGCTAAATCCATTATATTCGCAATTTTTTTCGCATGCATTTCTCCCAGCGCGCCACCAAATACGGTAAAATCTTGTGAAAAAAGATAAATTGGACGACCATTAATTTTACCATACCCTGTAATAACACCATCCCCAGGGCCATATTTTTTGTCAAGACCGAAATCCATACATCGATGTTCAATAAAAGGTTGTAGTTCTACAAATGTACCTGGATCTACTAGTAATTCGATACGCTCCCTGGCAGTTAATTTCCCATTTTGATGTTGTTTAGCGATACGCTCGTCGCCGCCACCAATTTTAATCACAGTCTTTTTGTCTTGTAATTCAGTAATTTTCTCGTAAATATCAATCATATTTGCTCTCCTTTATCACATAATTCGTACAATGTACCATATGTTGACTTTGGATGAATAAAAGCAATTTGTGCGCCTTGTGCACCAATTCGAGGTAATTCATCAATCATCTGTATTCCATTTTTCTTTATATCCTGAATTCTTTGTTTAATCGATTGGACTCCAAATGCTATATGATGAATACCTTCACCACTTTTTTGAATAAATTGTGCAATTGCCCCTTTGTCATTTAGGGGCTCTAACAATTCCAATTTACTTTCCCCTACTACTAAAAAAGCTATTTTTACTTGTTGTGATTGTACTTCTTCTATTCCTAAAAGTTTCAATTTTAACACTTCTGTATAGAATGGCAAAACTGATTCTATAGATTGTACCGCAATTCCGATATGGTCAATTTTCTCAATCACTTACTGTCCTCCTTTTAAAATAGCCCATCCATTTTATTAAAAAACCATTACATTAGGATATCTTTACTCTTGTAAAAATATCCTAATGTAAATCTAAATGCTTCATTAATTTTTTATTTGTCATATAAACTTTTTCTTGGTGAAATCTATGACTTAACTTAATGATTCACTCATATGATCATGTTTACTTCGAACAAAAATTTAAAATAATAATCACAAGAATTGCACTTGAAATTTTATGGTCTTATAGCATTTTACAAACATTATTTAACCTATAAATGGTTTTTCTCTTTAAAAGATTGAATGTCCTAATCTTATAAAAACTTCATTAATAGAATTGCAGTACACCTATCTTTATCACATAAAATTTTGCACTATTTTATATTTCTATAGTCAATCCCATCCAACTAATTCCTACACCAGCTGCAAGGACCAAAATCTTATCTCCCTTCCTTATTGGCATATTCTTAAGCATATTATATAAATCAATTAAAATTCCTGGTGCACCCAAGTCTCCTTGGTTTTTTAAAAATGAAATATTAGTTTTTTCTGTATTAAAATTGAGAACCGAAGCAATTTTTTCCATAAGATCAATTCTTCCAGAGGGAAGAATTAAATAATCAACATCATTTAAGCTCCATCGACTCTTCTCTAATACCCTTGATGCGACCATACAATAATTCTCTATATTATTTTGATTCAATTCTGAAATTAATTCTTTATTTATAAATGTATAATGATTCTCTAATAAGTCTGGGTTTTCTCTGATAATTTTTTCAGAATAAGGTGTTCCACTGGTAACATGAGCTAAGTTTGTGAATTTACCATCTGTATAACCATAAAAATCGACCAAACGAGCTAGTGAACTTGATGACTTTTCTAATAAAGCTGCAGCACTTGAATCACCAAATATCAAACCCGGTCCATAATGGTCTTTAGTATATCCACTCCAAATATCTGCTGCTACAATTAAAGCTTTTTTCCATTCAGAAGATGTCTGTAACATGGCTTTTGCTGTTTGGAATGCAGGTTGTACACCCCCACATCCAAGTTGCACTTCAAAACCAAAGGCTTTACTCATTTTAAGTTCATTACATATTTTTGCTGCTGGTGACCATACAAAATAGTCTGGAGGCGTTGCCCCTGTATAAATAACCAAATCAATTTCATCTGGATCGACTTGCAATTGCAGCAATAAATCTTTTGCAGCCTTAATTCCCATTCCTGTAGGGGTTTCTTTATTATCAGCAATTGGAACACTATCAACTCCAATTTTACGAAAAACCTTTTCATCTACTATTTCAGACTCTAAAAGAGCATTAGTATAGTATCTTTGTTTTGGAAAGTAAATATTAATTCCTCTAATGCCTACCGATTCCAACAACCTCACCCTTTCCCTTACTCAAAATCTTCAGGAGCACACCATCTAATAGCCATTGATGCATAAGATAAACCTGCTCCAAATACAATAAGATAGATTAACTTACCTGGTGTTAACACTCCGTCATCTACTGCTTCTGTCAAAGCAACAGGTAAATTTGCCCCCGCCATATTACCGTAACGATCTACATTTATTAACGCCTTTTCAAAAGGTACTTTTAAATCTTCTAATCCCTTACGTATAATATTTATATTTGCTTGATGAGTAAGAAATAAATCTACGTTATCTAAGGGAATACCTAAATTCATAGATATATTATTTGCAAGCTTTGGAATTATAGACGTCCCAAACTTCCAAACAGCGGGCCCATCCATATGGAAATATTGTAAACCTTCATCAATATTCTCTTTTGTTAATGGTAGGGCGTCTCCTCCAGCTGGAACATAAGCTGAAAAATATCCAGAAGGGTCACTTCCCAATTCTGAAAACAGTATACCCGTTCCTTCTTTTGTTGCCCGTAGAATATAACAACCTGCACCATCTCCCAATATGACACACGTACTACGATCTTTCCAAGAAATTACTCTAGAATTGATTTCAGGTATCACAACAGCAACCGTTTTGTATGTACCATCTGCGACAAAACGAGCACCTACAGATAAAGAAAATACACCACTAGAACAACCTCCCGAACGAACATCAAACCCAGGAGTATTTTTTATTCCAAGCTTTCTAAGCATCATCGTAGCTAACTGAGGACTTGGATAATCAGGTGTGTTAGAACCAGAGATTAATAAATCAATCTCATCTAATGAAATATTTGCTCTTTTAATTGCATCTTCAACAGCTTTTACCCCTAAATCTGATGTTACCTCATCTGAAGCCGCAAAACGTCTTTCTTTAATTCCAATTTTATTTACAATCCATTCATCAGAAGTATCCACTAATTTTTCCCAATCAGAATTAGTTATTACTTTTTCAGGCAAATACTTTCCAGTTGAAAGAATTCCTACATTCTTTAAAGTACGATTTGTTCCTAGCATTTAATCAGCCCCTTATAAATCAACTATTATTTCGATACTACGTAATCAACATTATTCTTCTTGTCTACAAGAGGTAACACTTCTTTCTTTAGTAAGTCCATTGTATTACAAGCTTGTTTATGACCTATTTGACCAAATGATGCTGAAATTGCCAATTCAGTAATACCACTTTCAATATATTGGTTTAAGAGTTTAGCAACTTTGCTCGGACTACCAAACAAGCACAGATTTTCATCAATAAAATCAAGTGGTGTTCGTTGAATACAACGATGATCAAATAATCGTTGTAACGCATTAATTCCTGCTTCCCTAGCAACCTCATCACTATGATCCAAAACAACATTTAAACAATACGAAATATTCATTTCATTTTCCGGATGACCATGCTCTAAGTATATTTGTTTGTATTCCCGAACCAGTTCATTTAATTCTTCTATATTTTTAATTGAAAGAGATGATATAAATATGGGTTGTCCTTTTTTAGCCATCGCATGTACTGCTTCAGTCCGCACTACAGCCATCATTGGAGGTTCTACACAACGATTAGGCCTAATATTTAGCCCCGTATTCACTTGAAAATGTTTACCCTGAAAATTGACCTTTTCCTCTGTCCAAAGACGATTAATCACTTCAATCCCTTCGTTTAATAAACTTAAACGTTGATCAGATTTAATATTGAAACCTTCAAATTCGTATTGTAAATACCCACTACCAGTGGCAAACCTCATACGTCCATTTGATAAAACATCTAACATTGCAAAGTCTTCAGCAATTCGAATAGGATTATGCAAAGGTATTACAGAAACCGCCACTCCTAACCTAATTTTCTCTGTATTCTGCGATGCAGCTGCTAAAAATAAAGCTGGAGATGCTAAACTTCCATGTTCATTTTTAAAATGATGTTCCGCAACCCAAAAGGTATCAAAATCTAATAAATCTGCCAAAATAATTTGTTGCTGTATCTCTTTATAATAAGAAGAAATTAATGTGTTATCTTCCTCATAATAATCTGCTAAACAAAATATAGAATATTTCATAACGTTCCTCCTAAAATGCATAGTTAGAATTTACAAGATGACCGAATTATCAAAAAACATTATTGACACTGAGTGGTCACTGCACCTCAAGTAACAATAAAAGACTAATACTTCATAACCATTGCACCCCATGCTAGTCCTGCTCCATATGAACAAATGGCAATATTATCCCCTTTTTGAATTCTTCCTTCACGTATACTTTCATCCAAAGCAATTAAAGCAGATGCCCCACCTGTATTCCCATATTTGTAATTATTCATGTATGTTCGTTCACGTGGTAGTCCAATCATATCCATTACATTATGAATTATGTTAACATTTGCTTGATGGAACACCACAAAATCTATCTCTTCCATTTTTAAGCCTGTATCCTGTACAGTTTCAATAATTACATTTGGGGTAGCTGTATGTCCAAATTTCCAAACTTCTTTTCCTTCGATATGTGGAGTTTGTTTCTCTAATGGTACATCCACTGTTCCTCCACCAGGCCACCAGGCTTTATTATACTTAGTTCCATCAGTATGTAAATTATACGCTAAAATACCCTCTTCTTTAGGACAAGCTTCTAAAATAACAGCACCAGCTCCATCACCTAAAAAACAAGCTGTATTACGATAAGACCAATCAATAAAACGTGAATATATCTCTGCACATACCACTAAAGCCCTTTTAAATCGTTTACCATCAAGGTATTTTAAAGCTGTAGTCATTGCAAAAACTGCATTTGGACACCCACCTATATTCATGTCAAACGCAACAGCATTTTTTGCTCCAAGTTTCCCTTGCAATATGCATGCAGTAGCTGGGCTTTTTATATCAGAATAAATGGAAGCTAGAATAACCAAGTCCAAATCCTCTGCTTCTAAATTTGCAGCCGCTAGCGCATTTTTAGCTGCATAATATGCTAAATCTGAAATATTTTGTTCATCAGGATTAGAAACTACTCTTCGTTCCCTAATCCCATATTTTTCCTGAATCCATTCATCACTCGTATCCATCATATTTTCTAAATCCCTATTTGTTAACACCTTCTCCGGAACATACGAGCCTGTCCCTATAATTCTTCCTGATATCGCTACACTTTCCATATTAAACAACATCCTTTCTTAATGTCTTAAAATTGACCCCATCCAGGAGATTCCTAATCCTGCTCCTAAGCAAAGCGTGTATTCCCCAGAATTTGGCTGATAATGCTCTATAATATTCTTTATATCAATTGCAAATCCAGAGGCCGCACAATCTCCTAAATTTTCAATAAATGGAATATTGGTTTTTTCCCTGGGAAAGTTTAATTTTTGCACTATCTTATCCATAATATCCAGTCTTCCTGTAGGGACTACAACATATGATATATCTTCAATATTCATTCCGTTATCAAACAATACTTTTTCGCTCATTCTAATATAATTATCTATATTTTCCTCTAAAAAACTTTCAAGTTTTCCCTTATTAGCGAAAGTCCATAAATCTTTTTGAATAGAAGGATTGTCTTCTATAAACTTATTAGCTGCTGGCGTAAATCCAGTATATAAAGTCATGTCATGATAATACCCCTTAGTTATAGCATCAAAACCAAAGAATACATTTTTATCGTAATTCTTTTTTAGGAGCATTGCTGCACCTGCATCGCCCATAATCACTTCATTAGTTTCTTGATTATTAGTTAAATAGTCAAATTTATCTCCTGAAACTAGCAATGCTGTACTCCATTTATTATTGCAAAGAGTCTCTGAAACTAACTTAATGGCTAATTGGAAACTTCCACATCCAATATTTAAATCAAACCCAAAAGCATTACTTAGGTTTAATTCATGGCAAACTCGAGCTGAAGGAAGCCATGCAAGAAAATCGGGAGTTAAACTCCCAGCATATACTAAGATATCGATTTCTTTAGGGTTGATTTTATTTTTTTCTAACAATGCTCTAGCTGCATTAATCGCCAAATCACTGGCCAAAGCCTTTTGAGCCACAGGAACAGACTTTACCCCTATTTGCGCTAGTTTTCTTTCATTCAATTTTCCAGGTACAAGTACATCACTTATAAGTTTATTTGGTGGAAGATAGATAGAAACATCAACCATGCCTACAACACTTTTCAAATCGTTTCTCCTTTCTGTATATATGTATTAGTACTTAAGTAAAAATGCATGCCATTCTCCAAGCCCCATTACCATGAATCCTAACAAATCTCCCTTTTTAACTAATTTGTCTCGAATCGCCCATTTTAAAACAATAAAAACATCAAACCCACTAATATGCCCTAAATTTTCTATATACTGTAGAGGTGCCTTTGAAGTTGGCAATCCTAGAGCTTTAAGAAGTGATAAGTGATACTCCATTTGTTGATGAACTACAAATAGCATATCTAAATCTTCTACTTTTATATTTGATTTTGCACATAATTCCAAGATTGGTCGTGTAGAAATATCAGCAAATATAGGCTTTAATTCTTTGCGGTATTTATCAAAATTAAATTCGACCCGATCTTCCCATCCACCATCAAATCTGGTTTCGGATGAGAAAGGTACCACTACTCCTCCTTCAGGCATTACTCCCAGAATAGGCATTTTCTCATTTAAATTAAGATAATTTAATGATATTAAATCCGAAGAACCTCGTTGAACAATTAGAGCACATGCACCATCACCTATGAATTGAGGAAAAGTTCTCCCCCCCAAGTGCTCCGTTAGTGCAATCAATACAGTGTTAATTTGTTGATCCGCTTTAATTGCCTCTACTGCCATATGATAAGCCATACCTGTGGTATTACAACCACCATATACATCTACTGTTATAGCATTTGTACAAGAAAACTGCTCTGCAATATATGCTGAACTTTGCCAATTATCGTAGTCAGATGAAAGATTATTAGCAATAATAAAATCAACCTCTTCTGGTTTAGTATTGGATTCGTTTAAAGCTTCTTTTACAGCCTTTAACGAGAAATACATAGGACTTTCTTCTTTATTTGCAATAGGGACATAATTACACCCTAGTGTCTCTTTTAGTGATTCTCTCATTTTCGCAGCAGGAGCCAAAACATCCCATGTACTTACTAATCTATCAGGCAAAGCAATTCCAATACCTGAAATACCTATCTTTTCGTTCAAAATTACTCCTCCTTCCTCTACACTTCTAATACTGAGGCTCCCCAGTTTCCATCTACACCAAATGATACAATTAAAACTTTACTCCCTTCACTTAAATACGTGTCGTGTACTAAAGTTTGTAAAGATAGCAGTAAACCAGCGGAACACATAAAACCATATTTTTCTCCAGTGTCAATAACTTGATCTTCTTCTAATTTAAAATATTTTAAAAATCCTTCATGCATAAGTGGAGTAGGGCTATGGATTAAAAACTTTTTTATTTCTTCCCAGCTAACATTTGCCTCCTGTAAAGCCTTTTTTATAACTGGTACAAGAAAAGAAAACATATTCCCCTTAATTTCCTTGTACTTTTTAATATTATGAATTTTATAAACGAACTTTCCCTCACGACAAGGTTTATCGGTTATAGGTACCTTCCATCCACCTACCTCGTTATAGATTACATCATGATATTTTCCAATTGTTTTATTTACAATTGATAAAATACGATATCTCTCATATCCTTTTTCCATCAATAAACTCGCCGCACCATCACCAAGAATCGCATCTCCCAAAGACCTATTTACACTATGAAACTCCCATGATTGAGGGGCACCAACAATTCCAAATTTGATGTCCTTATTAACCAGAAGATGGTTTTTTAGCAGTCTCATTAAAAGTAAAGATGAGCTTCCACCCTGATGCATATTAAATGAAACTATCCTGTTAACCCCCACCCTATCCATGATCTGCCTACCATGCATTTGAAAAAGGTAATCTCCATAAGATTCTTGGTTTACAAAAAAATACTGTTTTTCTAGTTCATTAATTTTAATTCCAGCACGTTTCACCATATCTCTTATAGAATTCGCTCCCATTTCATATGTAGTTTCTTCTTCGGATGCGACTCTTATATTAATCTCCATTTCTTCTGATGAAGTAATTGTACGTATTTTTTCTGGCATATAACTTCCTACGGCACGTATTCCAATAATAGGTTTTTCCATAATATTCTCCTTTTTATGTATCACTAATAGCGAATTACCCAACTATGAAAATCCATTAATCCCATTACAGCAAAAACCAATAAATCACCTTTTTTTATTCTTCCATCTTCAATTGCTCTTTTCATACATATAAATACATCAGAACCAGACACATGTCCCATATCATCAATATAATCAATTGGAGACAAATTTAAATCTAAATCTAGCATTTCTAATATTTTCTCGTTGACATACTTTTGCTGGTGTACAAGAAAAATTTGATCTATGTTCGATATTTTATGCCCTGATTTGTGTATAGCTTCTCTTATTGCCTTTTCACATGAGGGATATATTATAGGCTTAATTTCTTTGCGAAAATTCTCAGCACTAAATTCGAAATTTTCATATACGTTTCCTGAAAACTTCATATCTTTCTCAAATGGCTTGGCTGTTCCCCCAACAGGTAATCGTTGAAAACTTGGAAAGATATCACTCACTTGGCTATGTGATAAAAAAACGAGATCTGAATATTCCCTCTTTAAAAGCAAGGCACAAGCCCCATCTGAGATAAATTGTGGCCATGTTTCACCACTTATCGCCTCAGTAAAAACTAATAAACAATTTTGAACCGAGCTATCTTGTGACATAATATCTATTGCCGAACGAACTACTGATCCTACTGCATTACAACCACCAAAAACATCAAAAGTATAAGCATTTTCGCAGCCTAAAAGAGATTGTATTTTCGCGCTAGTTTGCCAATACAAATATTCTGAATTATAATTGTTACAAATTATTAAATCTACCTCATTTTTATTAACTTTAGCCTCTAATAACGCCTTATTCGCCGCTTGAACAGCTAAATCTGTTGGTGTTAAAGGTGGTTCTAAAACATACGTGGAATGACATCCCATGCGCTGCCAAATATCTTTTCTTATCCCATTAGGTTGCGCGTACCTTTCCCAAGTATCGACTACCTTATCAGGAAAAGTAACTCCTATACCTGCAATTCCAATCATATCTATTCTCCTTTTACTTTAAACCGTCATGATAGTTGCGCACCAATTTCCATCTATCCCAATTGATATAACAAGTATTTTACTTCCCTTTGAAGGTTTATAATTATAAATAGCCTTACTTAAAGAAAATAGTATTCCACCAGAACACATATATCCGATTTCGTTTACTGTCTCAATAACTATACTAGGATTTAACCCATACTCCTGAATAAATGACCTTGATACACCAGGTGTTTGGCTATGCAATACCACCAATTGAATTTCTTTCTTTGTGATACCAGCTTTTAAAAGAGCTTCATCTGCTACCTCACAAGCAATTTTATGCGTCTCTTTCTTTAGTTGTAGATACTTATCTTCATTTATAAGAGTGTATTTAAAACCCCCTTCTTGAATAACCCGTTCATTTAAAGGTTGTAAATATCCACCTATTTTTATAGCAGCTATATCATGATACTCACCAATTGTTTTTATAGCAAATGAATCAAATGTGTATTGTTCTACTCCCTTTTTTAATAAAAGAGTAGCCGCTCCATCTCCAAGAACCGCATCCCCTACAGTTCTATCTTCACTATGATACTGCCAATGATTACTGGTGGATATACCTCCAAGAAAAGCCTTTTCGTCATTACGTAAATGATCAATTAAAAGTTTAATCGCTAATAGCGAACAATTAGAAGACTGATATATATTATATGTGTTACACCTTCCGACATTAACACGGTCTAATATTTTGCGACCTACTAATTGAAATAAATAATCACCTGGAGAATCATTACAGTGTATCCAGTATTTCAAATCTGTTTTACATTCATTTAAGTTTTCTAAAGCATTCATTAATGCTTTTTTTCCCATTTCGTAAGTTGTATCTTCATAATTTGCTATATGAACATTTATTTTTGAGTTCTCTTTTGAAATTATTTCTTGATTTTCTTTTGGTAAATAAAGACCTAAAGCAGCAACTCCAATACTATTTTTCATATTTATAAAAACCACATCCCACTTTTCTTCCTAGGTGCCCATCATATACCTTTTGACGGAATAGTGGACACGGTGTATATCTTTGATCTCCTAGTAAATTCCGCATTGATTCCATTCCATTTAATGCCACATCAATGCCTGTTTGATCTACTAGTTTTAACGGACCGATGGGAACATTCAATCCTAATTTAGCAATTGTATCAATAGCTTCTGCATCCGCAATACCTTGCATTAAGATGTAAGCCGCTTCATTAATCATCGCTTGAGCTAATCTAGATACTACAAAACCTGGAAAATCTTTCACAACGACTCCTACTTTATTAATTAATTCGCAATATTTCATTGTTTTCTCTAGTATTTCTTCACTAGTAAACACAGACCGAATTACTTCAACTAATTCCATTATTGGCACAGGTGTTGAAAAGTGCATCCCTACTATTCTATCTTTATTTTTGCTTAATGAGGATATTTGGCTAATAGGTATAGTAGATGTGGAAGATGCCAAAACAGTTGAAGTTGGCTGTGTTTCATCTAAATAACTAAACAATTTCTGTTTTTCTTCTACATCTTCAATTATTGCTTCAATAACTAATCCTACTTCTGGAAGCTCTTCTAATTTACAATGTAAAACATTTGAAAGAATCATTTCTTTTTGTTCAAAACTTAACCGTCCTTTCTCTACTTCTTTTTCGATATAAGAAGTCATTTTGTCCTCTCCGTTTCTTGTTACAGCCCATACTTTACAACCTGCCAATGCATAAGAGTGAACAACGCCCCTTCCAATTGCTCCTATTCCTATAACTGCTACTTTTTTATCATTCATTCTGTTCTTCTCCTTTATTTATACTTTTATGAGTATTTAATCTAAAAAGTCTTCTGGGCCACACCATCTTATAGCTGTTGCCCCATATGATAAACCTGCACCAAAGGCAAATGTAAATAGTAAATCATCTTTATTCAGTCGTCTTTCTTGTACAGCTTCACAAATTGCTAATAAGACTGAAGCACTAGAAGTATTTCCGTATTTCTCTATATTTGTAAAGGTTTTAGAAAATGGAACCTCTATTTTTTTCATAATTTCTTTTATAATATTTAGATTTGCTTGATGAGATATATATAAATCAACCTCATTTAACGCATATCCTGTTTCTGTAGATAAATCTTTTATTAGTTCAGGTACTTTAGTCGTAGCAAAATCCCATATAGCTCGTCCATCCATATGAAAGTATCCCATTTTATTTTCTAACGTTTCTAAACTAGTTGGAATCACACTACCTCCAGCTGGTATATAACCGACAAAATAACCTGACGGATCATTACATAGAATTGTATGAAGTATCCCCTTTTCTGGTTTACAAGCACGTAAAATTACACATGCTGCTGCATCTCCCATAATTACACAAGTAGTCCTATCTTCCCAGTTTAAAATTGATGAGTTCAATTCTGTATTAACAACTGCTACTGTTTTATATCTGCCTGTTGCTACATATTGCGCTGCTGCATCTACAGTAAAAACACCTCCTGGGCATCCCCCAGCACGAATATCAATAGCCACCGTGTTACGCATCCCTGCTTTATTTAATATTAAAGCAGCCATTTGCGGACTATTATAATCAGGTGTATTAGAGCCACACACCAACAAATCAATTTCTTCTAACTTAATACTTGATTTTTCACAAGCGTCTAGTAAAGCTTTAACTCCCATATCGGATGCAAATTCATCTGGTTCTGCAATCCTTCTTTCTTTTATCCCAATACGTTTTTCAATCCATTCATCAGACGTATCTACCATTTTTTCTAAATCTGAATTAGTTAGTACTTTATGAGGTACATATGATCCTATACCGGCTATACCTACAGATTTTATGTGTTTATTCATTTCCTCACCTACTATTCAAAATCTTCTGAATCAGAAGAGTGTCTAATTAATAAGGAGCCCCACTTAAATCCTGCCCCTATACCGGCTAATGACACTAAATCCCGATTTTTTATTTTTTTACTTATTATTGCTTCATGTAATACTGTTGGTATAGTACCTGCTCCTGTATTTCCATACTTATGTACATTAAATAAAGTTTTCTCAGAATCTACACCTAGATTGTCAAAAACATGTTGAATTAACCTTTTGTTTGCTTGATGTACAGCAAAAAAATCAATTTGTGGAACTGTTAATCCTGCTTTATGAATAGAGCGTTCAATTGTTGCTGGTAAAGCTTTCACAGCTTCCTTCCAAACTTCCTTACCTTCCATATAAAGATAATGTTTACCATTATTAAAATCTTGCTGTGAGAGTGGATATTTTGCCCCACCATGGGAAACTCCTGCCCCATTTATATTGAATTTCGAACCAATATCCCAAGACAAAACCCCCAGTGACTCCTCTTTCATTCTATGTAAAACCATAGCACCACACGCATCTCCAAAAAATACACATGATCCTCTATCTTCAGGATTATATATACGTGATAATGCATCGGCTCCTATAACTAATACATTATTAAATTGTTTATTTTGTAGAAGATGTACTCCTAAATAAACACCGAAAACTACACCTGCACAAGCTACTTGTGTTAAATCTAGTGGAATTGCATTATCAGCTTTTAACTTTTCTTTTACAATTAACGCTGTTGAAGGTAACTGATAGTCAGGTGTAATTGTTGCTATAATTATGGCATCTAGATCTTTGGCAGCAATACCACATCTATCCAAAGCTTCTTTCCCTGCTGCAACGCACATGTCAGATGTGGAAATATCCTTACTAATGTGACGTCTTTCTATAATGCCTGTTTTTTCTATAATCCAATTACTAGTAGTATCCAGGCGACTCTCCCAATAATTATTATTTATTACATTTTCAGGAACATACATTCCTGTTCCCATAATTCCTACAGGGTATGTAAGACCATTTTGCTTACCATCAACTTTTGGTACAGTCAACATTTCTTTAAAACTCCTCCTTTCTAATCAGCCCCATAACAAACCACCATTTACTTCTAAAACATGTCCATTAACATACGAGCTTGAATCTGTTACTAGGAATAAAGCAGCCTTTGATATCTCATCTGATGTCCCAGCCCGCCGAAGAGCCATTCTTCTTTGATACCTTTCCCAAATCTTTTCTTTTTTCACCAATTCAGCACCCATACCTTCTTCAATAATTCCCGGAGAAAGACAATTAACCCTAACCCCATGTGGTCCTAGTTCCATAGCTGCGACTTTAGTAAACATTTCAACTCCAGCCTTAGAAGCACAATAATTGGCTTGACCTATATTTACACGAGTTGCTGCTGCTGATGAAACATTAATAATATGACCCGATTTTCGTTCAACCATGTGCTCTATTACAGCATGAGTACAGTTAAAAACACCATTTAAATTTGTGTTAATAGATTCATTCCAATCTTCACAAGTCATATTGATTAATAATGAATCCCTTAAAACCCCAGCATTCGCTACCATAATATCTACTTGACCGTAATTAGAGATCGCGGACTGAACCATTTGCTTAACTGATTCAGCATCCCTTACATCGACTTCTGAAAAAATAGCCCTAAGAGGAAACTGAGAATGTAACTCTTTAAATTCATTCTCTTTTCTGGCTGCACATATCACTATTGCACCCGCCTCCAAGAAGGTTTTAGCTATAGCTTTCCCAATCCCTCTTGTTCCACCTGTAACTATTGCGACCTTGGAATCTAATTGCATTTTTAGTCACTCCTTTGCACTTTATAAAACTATCTTCTCAATCAAATGAATAAAGTTAGTTGTTTACTAGATTAATAGTATTGTAGTTATAAACTATAACTCAGATTAATTAGCAGCTCCTTTCATCAAAACAATGAATGTACAAAATACTCGTTATAAAAAGATATTTTTGAAATATCAGAAATAACAAATTTCAAACCCATTATAATCCTTAATTTGTAAATAATCAACTCTTTTTGAAATTAATGGTTACATAAATTTCAAAAAGAGTTGAAATTCTTGCACCTTTATATTTCATCATTTATATTAAAAGTGAGATAAGGAGGTTGTATAATGAGGAATACAACAACATTAAATGGATTTGAAAGAGTCAAAAAAAAGAAAAAGGAGGCCATAAAAAAAGCAGCTTTTTCTCTTTTTACAGAGAAAGGCTACAAAGATGTAAAAATTGAAGATATAGCTAAACAGGCACAGGTGTCTCAAGTAACAATTTATAATCACTTTGGTAGCAAAGATGCACTTTTCCGAGAATTAATTATGGATTTTACAATAGAAGAGGTTTCCTTTTATGAAGAGTTAATTAAATCGCAACTCTGTTTTAAGGAAAAAATGCATCAGATGTTAACACGCAAACTACAACAATCCAGTATATTTCATCCTGAAATGATTGAACAAGCTATGCATAGCGACCAAAAACTGCGAGAATTTTTGATTTCATACCAAAATAAAACTATCATCCCAATTTTCCTCAGTTTTGTTCGACGCGCTCAAGAAGATGGAGAAATTAACCCTGATCTGTCACAAGAAATGATTCTGCTATATATTAATATGTTTAATCAATTAGGTGAACAACAGGCCCCTTTCTTGCTTGATATGAATCATGAACAACACACAAAAGAATTACTAACAATGTTTTATTATGGATTATCTAATCCCAATAAATAATAAAGCATATTTTGTTAGTTCTGCCTGTTTAACATTCAATAATTAAAAAATAGCCTTTTATGGTATATAGGAAATATCCCAATCATTTATGAAAGGTCCAAAATTTTCAATTTTTGGACCTTTCACTAAACAGACACCTAAGTTTATTATGTTCTTGTTCTTAATTCATTTAATATAGAAAAATAATATTATACTTTCAAAAACTCATTATAAATAAAATATTAATTTTATTTACAAACTCCTATTTCGCCGAAGATACTTACATATTTTCAATTTCTATTAATCTCACTATCATTAAAAAATCCTATTAAAAAAATAACCTGATTTTAATAGAAATATTAAAATCAGGTTATTTTATGACTATAATTATCTTACTTAAAAACTGTTTTTTAATACAATGTACATATGCTTATTTATTTCACAAGCAAATATTATCTAATTACAATGGTAAGTCCCTTTTTTTAAACACTAAAGTTGAAAGTCCGAAAATAACTATAGCACTTACTAATAAACCTATGCTTGTTGGCACTACATCGTAATCACCTGAAATAATCTCTTGGGGTTGAAAAAGATTGAACAGTGATATATTTCTCATCCATTCAAATTTATCACTTAACTTCCCTAACATATCTAATCCATAAAATAATACTGTAACACCAGCAGAAATACTCATTGCTTTCTTTTCATCATTAAATAAGCAGGAGAAAAAGAACGAATATGCACATACAACTAAAAATAACAATCCACCTACTAAATTCATCTTCAAAAATAATTCCTTGTCCAGATCAGACTTTTCAATAAACCATTCTGCACCAATTAATCCACCAACATAAGTGAAAATAACAATAGTAAGCAGACCAAGAATTAGAACAGATGCCTGTGTCAAAATAATTTTAGCACGCGAAACTGGTGTAGCAACCAAATAAGCCATCGCTCCTTTATCAACAAGCCTTGCAACCAATTGAGTTGAAGCAATAATGCTATAAACCATTAGTAAGAGCACAAAAATTAATCCATAATATTCACCAGCTAAAAAGTCATTTAATTTATGAACACCACTTTGCAAGCCCGTTACTTTCTGCAGAGCTTCTGGCATAGATTTTATTAAGTCATTCAGCCCTTTTGCAGAAGACATTGATGGAAAAACCCAAATCAGTATCCATAAATATAGAACTGATCCAATAGCAAAATTAGAAATATTTTTGCTGTTACCCTTCAAACTAGCTATAAATAATGACTTACTCATAAATTAACAACTCCCTTCTGTTGTCTATCATAATAGTGCATAAAGATACTTTCCAAATCCATATTTCTAACTTGAAAACCAATAACATGAAATTTTGATAAAGCACGGAAAAGAGTATCATAATCTCCATGCACAATAATTGATGCTGTTGTTCCGTTAAAATTTTCAAATTGAAAGTTTAATTTTTTCAAAGAATTTAATTCTTCCTTAGAACTTAAGGTAACTTCAATAACCTGTCGCTGTTTTGCACGTAAATCAGAAATTTTTTCAATGGTTAATAAGCGACCATCTTTAATAATTGCAACTCTATCACATGTACGTTCAATTTCTGGGAATATATGTGAAGACATAAGGATTGTTTTTCCCCTACTCTTTTCTTCTAATACCAACTCAATAAACAATTGTTGCATTAAAGGATCCAATCCAGATGTAGGTTCATCTAAAATTAATACTTGTGGATCATGCATAAAGGCTGCCACTATTCCAACCTTCTGTTTCATTCCTTTGGACATTTTTCTAATAGGAGTTTTAACATCAAATTGAAATCTTTCTATTAGTTCATCACGTTTTCGATTATCTCTTATCCCTCTCATACCTTGAATCAACTTTAAAAATTCTAAACCATTCATTCCATCCATAAATGCAATTTCTCCTGGTAAATAACCAACTTCCCTTTGGATCTTTGCTGAATCCTCCCAACAATCAAGTCCAAATATGGATGCTTTTCCAGAGGTAGGGCGTGTGAAACCCATTAAATTTCTAATGGTGGTAGATTTCCCAGCTCCGTTCGGTCCTAAATACCCAAAAACTTCACCTTCTTGTACTTCAAATGAAATATCAAAAAGCCCCTTTCCATTAGAAAATTGTTTTGTTAAATTTTTTACTAAAATCATACCAACACCCCTTTTTGAAATATTTTTATTTTATATTTCAAAATTATTATAATCTACAAAAAATAACTTTTCAATACTTTTTGAAATATTATCGTTATAAATTTCAAAAATGTCAAAAAGTTATTTACTAATGAATGATTAATTAGCATAATAAGAAAAAATATCTATTTTTCTTATTTCATATATTAAAATTTGAGAAACATTAAATTCAACCCTATCTCTACATTATCAATACAATATAAAATTTCTTTCCCACTTTACTACATAGGGATTTTTAGCTATTTCACTTTTAAACTTCTATTTTTATTTTTCTAAGAAACATTTCATTATTTTAACTATATATAAGGAAATAACGCTATCGGCTAAATTTATTTTATCAATAGTCAAAAATATAGAAACATGTATAATTCTACATAAATTCCATTAATAATATCTTACTTTACCATTTCATAATCATTAATTAATATCAACAAGAGTTATTAATGATAGATAAGTCTTGTTCATTATCATTACTTATACATGACTTTCAAAATAATGCTGTGAGTTTGGAATTTCAATAAAATGGAATGAAAATGTTGAAAGGAGTCTTTTTAATGCCTAATATAAAAGTAAATGGGACTCATATACACTATGAAGTATCAGGAACTGGAGATGTAATTATATTTTTACACGGAAGTGGTGCTTCTTGGAAAATGTGGGAACCACAAATTAAGGCTTTCTCACCTTTCTATAAAATGATAATGATTGACTATCGTGGACATGGCGATTCCGGAAAATTTTTCCCAAATAATAAGTATGACCATAATTTAATAACTGAAGATATTTCGGCTTTTTTAGATGCTCTTTCTCTTGATCGTGTAAACCTTGTGGGAGTATCTCAAGGTGGACAGATTGCTACCTTGCTAGCCATAAAGAGACCTGACATAATAAAGAATTTAGTTATCGCAGATAGCTTCAGTGAACTTCCCTCATTGAGCTCTAATTTTGTATTAAAAATATCAAACGCTTTGTTTTCATTACTTCCTTACTCAACTATTATCAATCTTATGATGAAAGTTTATAAGCCATATCCATATACCGAAGAAATTCTAAGAAAATCATTTACTATTGATAAAAAAACTCTGTTAGCTATGAAAACAGCTCCTTTTCCAACACATACTCATCTATTACATTTAATACAAGCTAATACACTAGTTATGGGAGGAGGCAATAAGTTTTTTATTGGGGTTAATGAGGAAAAAGCAGCTCAAATACTTTTCAAAAACATCCCAAATTCTACCCTAGCCATTTTTAATAACTCGTTTGATCCTTTAAATATTATGGAAAAAAATATATTCAATGATATGGTTATAGATTTCTTAAAGGGAAATCCTTTAAAAACCTACGAAAATGTAGAATGTTTTTTTAAGAAATGAATATAACCAAATAATCATATTTTGAGGAGTGTCAATATTTTTGTGTAAATGACATTCCAACCTTTTCTTATAGACCGTCGTTTTATTGAATTTTATATGTTTAATTTGCAGAAATGGTTTTGATGTTTTTGGAAGGGATACCCCTTCCAAAAACATTAAAATTATACGCCTTTCCGTGACCTTCGCTTATTCTTTCGATTCAAACATCGTTGTTAGTTCTGCCCGTGCCTGGTCGAAGCCGATGTGACAACGAGTCGCAAAGCGCTGGTTGTAGTCTTCGAACTGGTATATGAGAAAGCATTCTAGTGATTCCTCATTTTGAAACAGTTCCTTGCGCTTTGTATATTTCTTGATTTGCTTGTTAAAGGACTAGATTAAATTCATTGAATAAATACTAGTGCTGTCATCATTTTTGTCATATTTGAAATCGTTTGTGGTGTATAAGAATGAGCATACATTTTTCCGATTAACTCCGTAATCTCCGCCAGTGTGACCCCCTTTTGGAACATATGAATGACAAATGATTCAAGTATCTCGTTTGAGCGTCTGTAAGGTGCGACAGTCTGTTGTTTAAATTCGACATTACGGTCACGTGAAATAGAAATTTGAAGATCACCGTATTCCGTACGTAGCGTACGGGGATAGGAATCATTGCGGGAATTGCCTGAATTAAAGCCTATGCGATCGTATTTTTCGTAGTCTAAAAAAGCTGTTAACTCTGTCGCCAACAGTATATTTACCTCTGTTTCTAAATGCAAACGAAAAATTTCTGTAATATCTTTTTTTTACTAGGGGTCACCATACATGCCCATCAACTTAAGAAATACATTCCTCCCCAAAACGAAAAAAATGGTTGAATTCTCATAAATAACTGTAGAAGGTAAAAATTTTGTTATGGGGGTGTCTCAAAATCTTAGATTGATGGGCATTCGGCAGGACCCTGGCAGTATTTACAAATTATTTGTTATAAGGAGGAGAAATGGCTAGAACAAATAAAGATTTCAATAACAAAAGAAATGAGTTACTAGAAAAAATATGGAATATATTTATTACAAATGGTTATGAAGATACAACACTCTCATTTATTATTAGGGGTCAGTTTAAAAAAGAAAAGGCACCCTAAGGTACCTTTCTCCGACTTGAACCATCTTAATTTTAATAATATGTAAGTGGACTCCCATCCACTTACCATTTTACCATATTTATCTATACTGTTTATTGAGAAAAAAGAAAAAGCCCCATAAATCAGAGCTTTTATGTTATGGTTAAGTTACCTAAATTACCATTTTCTTGCGCATGTTATC
>NZ_NUOT01000085.1 GCF_002584535.1 Bacillus cereus | reverse complement strand
CTTCAAAATGGTACAGAGTTCAAAAACCAAGAAGTAAAAGCTGATAAGGATGGCAACTGGAACTTCGATTTCAAAGATCTTCCGAAGTACGATAAGCAAGGAAATGAGTATAAGTACACAGTAAGTGAAGTGAAAGTTAAGGACTATGAAACAAAAGTAGAAGGAACAACGATTACGAACACTTACAAGAATACAGAAACAACAGAAGTTAGTGGTAAGAAAACATGGAAAGACGATAACGCAAAAGATCGTCCAGAAATGATCAAAGTAGACCTACTACAAAATGGCAAAGTAATCGCAACACAAGAAGTAAGCGCAGCAAGCGAATGGAAATATGCGTTTAAAGATTTAGCAGCATATGATGAGAATGGTGTAGCTTACAAGTATGAAGTAAAAGAACAAGCAGTAGACGGATACAAATCCGAAGTAAAAGGAAATGACATCACGAATACAAAGGTTGGCAAAACAATAGTAGAAGGAACAAAGACGTGGAATGACGGAAATGCGACAAATCGACCGAAAACAATTAAAGTAGATTTACTACAAAACGGTCAGGTTATCGCAACGCAAGAAGTAAGTGAAGCAACGGGTTGGAAATATACATTTAAAGAATTAGCGGCATATGATGCGAATGGTGCAGCGTACAAATATGAAGTAAAAGAACAACCAGTAGAGGGATATCAATCCGAAGTAAACGGTTATGATATCACGAATACAAAAATCAAGGACAATCCAAGTACAGAACCAAAAGATCCAAATACAGAACCAAAAGATCCAAGTACAGATCCAAACGGAAATACAGACACAAACAGCAATTCTAAAGTTCCACCTACTAAAGAAAATGCTAAAACGTCAGTATGGCTTCCTAAAACAGGCGGAACATCGATGGATATAATTTCATACATTGGAGGTATGTTGTTGGTGGCTTTAGGTGGATTCATATTTGCTCGTCAACGAATGAGATAAAAAAATTGGATTTGGTGCAAGAAACCTATCAAACTTGGAAATACGGATACTATTAAATTAGAAAGACTAGAGATTATATATGTCTAAGCCAAGTGATTTCAAAGAAAAACTATTATCAACTAGGGATTCACTTAATAATAAGTGACTTAGTGGAAAAAATAGATCATCTATTGCTTATGTAGTGATTATTACCTGGGTTCATATAGATGATTCAAAATTAAATCATCTATATGAAAGTAAATGAGTAATAGATGTAGTAATAGCGTACCGTTGATTCAAGAGAAAATACAATTAATTTTTATTTAGGTAGAATAAGAAATAAAAAGGTCGCAGAGCGTTTTTTGAAGAAAAGCTTTGCGGCCTTTTTATATTTAAAATCCTTGTGCTATTAACCTAGACAAGTACACGGTCGATTTTATGGCATAGTATATAGGATGGTAGGGGGATATAAAAGTATTTTAGTGAAAGAAGGACTGCCCTAAAATACCATTAGGTTAAGTAGCATGTATATATCTTAAAAGCAAAAAAAGTTTCTTTATTCTAAACTATAGAAAAGAAACTTTTTTGCTTCTGAGATATTTTATTTTTAACTTCGCGTGATAGATTGTATCTAAAAAGATGAATAAGTGCTTTAATTTTCGAGAGTAGATATAGGAAGATTAATATTAACTGTCGTTCCTTTGCCTACTTCACTTTCAATAAATATCTTTCCTTGGTGCTTTTCGATAATTTTATAACAAATCATTAATCCTAAACCGATACCATTTTCTTTGATACTATAAAATGGTTCTCCTAGATAAGGTATACGATCTTTTTCAATTCCGCATCCGTAATCAGTAAATCGAATGTTTACCTGGTTTTTATCAGGTACATCTTCGATTTGAATCAAGATTTCCCCTCCCGTTGGAGTTGCTTCAATCGCATTTTTTAAGATGTTTATAAAAACTTGCTTTAATTGATTCCCTTCACAAAGGATGAATGAAGTATCAGATGTAAACTCAGTTGTAATTTGTATGTTGTTCATCATTGCTTGAGGCTGAAGTATCATTACAACTTGTTTCATTAATACATTCAGGTCATTTGTTTTAATTTCTAACGCCTGAGGTTTTGCTAACGCCATAAATTCATTAGTAATACTACCTATTCGCTCAATCTCTGATAACACGATATCTATATAATGCTCACTGCCCTTATTTTCCGTTGTTCTTAGCAAATACATGAATCCTTTCATTGCTGTTAAAGGATTATTAATTTCATGGGCAATGGCAGTGGCTAATTGACCAACTACAGCAAGTTTCTCCGATTTTCGTAATAACTCCTCAGTTTTTAACCGTTCAGTGATATCTCGAGACATACTCAAGAAAACGTTTTTGCCGTTCAAATTAAACACACGGACACCAAATTCAGTTGTCATTCTTTTTCCTGTCGGAAACACAAATTCATCTTGCAAAGTGAAAGAAGTATGTCCTTCTCTAATTTTTTCTAAAAATCTTTTGATCAATGGAGAATCTTGCGGAACAGTACTAGAAAATGGCATCGAGAGAAGCTCTTCTCTACTATATCCAAATCTTTTACACCCAACAGGATTTACCTCAATATATCGAGTTGGAACTTGATCCTCATTCAGTTCTACTACGTATACCGCATCCGTTGCTTGATCGATGAGTGCGCGGTATTTCATTTCACTGTCTCTTAATTGTTGATGTAATTGATGTAGTTCTCTTTCTGCTTGTTTTCTGTCAGAGATGTCCCTACAAATTCCTGATAAAGCAATTACATTTCCCCTTAAATCTAGAATAGGTGAAACCGTCAAGCTTACATCAATGAGAGTTTTATCTTTTCGTTGTCTAATTGTTTCTAACCTAGTAATAACAGGGTCTTTTATATTGTTGTTTTTAATCTCTTTTATACATTCTAAAGTTTGATCCATTAAAAAATCTGGTACGCAAGGTAATTTTTTTCCTAAGATTTCTTTTTCTGACCAACCAAATATCTTTTCGTAAGCTTTATTGGCTTGTATCATATGTCCGTCTAAATCAAATATAGTGATAGCATCTACGTTATGATTAATAAATGATTCTAGCCGTTCTTTCGTTACCTTTAGTTCATTTTCTGCATTTTTTCTTTTCGTAATATCAACGGTAGAACCAACCACCTCAATCACAGTTCCCTCTCTTTTCACAGGCCTAAGAGAGAGCAGCATAATAGTCTCATCATTTGGCCAAGGTAATTCGAAAGTGACTTCATTACCGTCCCATGCTTGTTGATAATATTTTAGTAGTCGAGGTACTAAATGGAATGGAACAATGGAGCGATCTATGGTAAGTAAACTCTTACCTACCACTTGTTCAGAGTAAAATCCATGTTGATAAAATAACTGTCCATCACATAAAGTATGAATAAAATTCCCATTCACTTTTTTGAATTTAAAAATACCTCCTTGCAGTTCATGGACGGTATCCCTTAATTCTTGCTTTGATTCTTGTAATGTTTCATTCGCTTTGGCTAAACTCTGTGTTAAACTATATAATTTTTGATGGGACTCCATAAGAAAAATACCAATTAATAGTCCTGAAGATATAAATAATGTACCCTGAATGTCAAGAAGGGTAAGTGATATAGATGGAAAAAAGAATTCAACCGCTAAATGGATTATAGTTAGATAAACAGCTAGATAAAGAAAGACGCTTTTAAAAGGATGGATATATTTAAAATATGTTTTAAATATAGTATATATAATACCTATCACTAAGGAGGTTATCAAAGCTGGTCCCCAATCGCCACCTAAGTAGAAGATACGCATAAATAAAATAAACATTAATGTGATCCAGCCGGCTGTACGGCCAAAATAAATAAACGAAATTATAAGGGGGACTACTCGAAGGTCATAAAACAATCCCATGTGCTTAAAATTAAAAATCATCAAAATAGCAGCTATAATACCTGCATATATGCCTCCGAATAACTGAATTGATTTAGAATCCATTTTTCCAATAAATACATGAATAAAAAAAGTTAAACTAACTAGGAAAGCAAAAATAGATAGATTAATGAAGAATCCTGTGAAAAGCATGTAATTTCCCTCCTCCCATTGAATACATTCGACAAAAAATAAGAGAATCCTACAAATTGTATGATTATTAGACTAATTATTTAGAATGATAAGATCGTTTTAGGGGGAGATGCAAGAAATCGATAGGACCTAGATATACGTAGATTATAATTAAAAAAGATGATCAATTTGTAGGAAAAACACAATCAAAAAACATTTTCAACTTCTTATTCTTAGGAGAAGCGTCTGCATTTGGATAATTATTAGATGGAATGCTGTGTTTAAGCTTTAGTCCCTTTCGTGGTTGCGAATAATTGATAAAGTACTTACCCTTAATCGGTACATTTTAGGCAGGCATATGTCATCATCAAAAAGACACTCATATGAGTGTCTTTTTGATGATGACATATTATTGCGCGTTGCATTAGTTCGATAAGACGTTAGGTTCCCAATCTAACAAAATTGATAAAGAAGAACTTATATAAGTTGTTCGTATTTATTTTATCATATTGGTAGTAGTTCACTTTCATGCAATTATGCATATTTATTTAAATGAGTGGTGATGAAATTCTAACTCTTTTTCACTTCGAAAAATTATATGTGCATTAAAAACGGTCTCTCAGATTTGCGCATTTATTATTTTAATCAACTTGATGATAGGATAGGTATTGAGGGAGGGAAAGTTCATTACAGTGTATAATAGAGTCCTTAAATTTAATTTGATGAATTTCAAAGGAGAATGGAGCAGTTTTTTTCTTTATTCTCAGATAAATCTTGTTATAATAACAAAGAAAGCGTATGGGTATAATGTATTATAAAAAAGAGAGTAGATAAAATGAAAACAACAGGAATAAATAGAAAAGTTGATGAATTATGTTTATCCAAACTTAAATCAAAAAACACTTAAAATATCAAGCTCCTAACATATTATATATGACTAATATGTTAGGAGCTTTTATTTTTGGTAATGAGTTTTGAGACTGAATTTGGATAGAAATAAGTAAAGTCCCATCAACGGTCGCTTTAGGTTCTTTCTTAATAGGCGGGGGTGGATATTTATGTTAAATAGAAGTGAAGTTGTGAAAATATACACTTAAACTAAAGGGCAGTTTAGTCTAAGAAGGAATATGTGGTTGGGATGAAGAATATGGACCATAATTAGGTGTAATAAAGGGTAGGAGTTCATAATGGAGATTGCTTTGATAGTCCCTATACTTATTGTGGAGCAGGAGGAGCTGTGAAATTTTATGATAGCACTTGGATACACACCAACTATAATAGCGATTTTTTTCGCTTGATTTTACGCACCATTAGTAGGAATTGTTGTTGTTTTTTTCTTCACATTATCGTTTTTCTTATGGGAATTTCAAAAAATTGAACAAACTTTTGGATATATTATAAAATCGTGGTAATTGAATATATAAGTTCTTGAAATGCTGTACTTAAACTATAGGGTGCGATAGTTTGAGATTACATTTCTGGGTAAATCAAAAATTTGAAGGTGGAACTAGGAGTTATTTATATAATGTGAGAAAGGCTGTGAAGTTAATTGATAGGTTATAAAGCAATGCTATTTGATTTAGATGATACCTTACTTAATAGGGGTAAGGCAGTAGAAAAAACTGTTTTTAATTATTTTAGAAAAGTGTTATGAGGGTGTTAAACACGCGGTTAAAAACAAAATGTTACAAAAATTTAAAGAGTTTGATAATGGAGCCTATGGCTATAGTGATAAAACAGAAGTTTTAGAATCATTTTTTGATGAATTTCCACCAAAATATAGATTGCCACACAATTACATTCAAGATTTTTGGAATAATAATTTTCCTCATTGTTTTTCTATAAACCAAAATACTATAAATTTCGTGGATACTATAAAGATGCAAGTTAAAGTTGCAATTATAACAAACGGCTCAACTCAGAGACAAAAAGCTAAAATAATTAACACTAATTTAAATAGTTGTTTTGATATAATAATTATTTCTGAAGAAGTGGGAATTAGTAAACCTGACAAACGCATATTTGAATTAGCATTAAATAAGCTTAATGTGCAACCGGAAGCCGCATTATTCGTTGGAGATGACATAGAAAAGGATATTGGGGGTTGTCAAAATGCAAATATAAAGGGCATATGGTTCAATCCTCATATGGTCAAGAGCGATACCGAAATAAAACCATATGCCGAGATCAATTCTTTTGATAGATTATTAAGCTATTTTACATGATAAACATAATCAGAAGTTGTTTTACTTCACATATAGAAAAAATTTAAGATCTATAAAGCGGTTTTAGCTCACAGCTGGGATGGAAATACTTCAAAAGAAGTTGAAAGAAGGCTTACTGAGTTGGAAAGCCAACTTGTTTATAGAATTGACGCTTTTAGAAATATAGAAGTTGATTTAGAAAAGTATAGAACGGCGATGGAAGCCTTATCAAACCAATTTATGATGACGTGCCCTAAATATTAAAAAAACACTCGCATCGAAGTGTTTTTTGCATTTTTCTCCTATATTCTGATAACAATTTGTATGATATATTCTTTGATAAATACAATCTTCGAACTAAAACCATATATACTATATAAACGACATACAATAAATATAATTAAAGGGGAATAGAACTTGATAAAACATATACTCAGTTTCATCCTTGGAACTTTTGTTATATTAATTGGTTCCTTTTGGGTCATTCCTTATACACTCGAAGCAATTGACAGCGACGTAAGCCATATTACTCATGAAAAAAAGTATTTTAGTAAGCTGTATGAATATGATATTAACCTTTGGATAATTGCAAACCTGATATTCTTGATTTTTTGTTTATTTACCTTATTTATATTAAAGTTACCTGATTATAAGAAGAACAGAAGTACTCATATAAAAAAATATCATCATACAAATCAGCGTAAAAAAGCAAAGAAACGACGTGGCAAATAATTATTTATTATAAAAAATAATTTATTCATTTTAGATAATATAAAAAGAGACCTATAATACTCGTTATTTATATTTGCGATTGCACTAATGAGTATGGCTGCGACTATGCAGGGAGTTTCAAGACATCATCTGTAAATGGCAAACCAATAGGTCTACTAGGGGACACTATACATTGCTATCAAGTTGAAAAATTAATTTTTTCCCAAAACGAAAAAAGTGAGCTGAACTCTCATAAGGGTCACTTTATCAAAAAAAGAAAATTGTATGTTTAGACATAAATACACCGGTTTCCAGTATATTTAGCAACCGGTGTATAGTTTACTAGTTAAAAGCAGGGCCTGTTCTTTAAGAAAATATCCCTACATAATGTGCAGGAGTCTAGATACAAGTAGACACAACAATTCTTCATACTACCTAGCTTTTAGCTCTTCAATTTTTAAAGTAAGCCCACTTCTTTTCGTAATTTCTATCGTTTCTTTCCATAGGCCATTTTTGTGATTAAGCCAATTCTCCATATATTCTCCTAAAATCATATTTATATATTGTTTGAAATTATTATCAATAGATTCTCGATCGAATAAAATATTATAAGAAATAGTAGTTACTACGCTAGCTTGTATTTCAATTTCTTTAAAAATAGGAGCCGGTAGTAGGACGTTATGTAAATTAGAAAAGTATAATGTATGCATCTTTAATTACTGGTAGAAACATCGAGCTTTTGACATCGATATCCCTTTTAAAACAACTCACTTCCTTTAACCAATACATAAAAAATTAATCTACTAGTTAGAGGATGATTTTTTTGAAAAAACACTTTTGTCCCTTTCAAATAGATTTCTGAACACATATTTATATACATCAACTCTATGATTTATGTAGAAAATATATCAAAAATAAGGGGATTTTATGTCAGAGCAAAACGAAATGAATCCTTATGAAAACCAAGGTGAAGAAAATCAGAATAAAGAAATAGGGGTTTCCGCTATAACGCCTTGTTGTAATGGTTGCATTCGAGTTGATCCTGAAATAGGATGTGCCGTAGAAGAAGGAACCAGCACTGCTAGTAGATTTGCTTCCCATGCAGAAGGAGAAGAAACAACAGCAGAAGGAAACTCCTCTCATGCAGAAGGAAACTCCTCTCATGCAGAAGGAAATAATACCATCGCAAGTGAAGACGCATCTCATGCAGAAGGAAACCGTACTACCGCAAGCGGAAGATCAGCCCATGTAGCAGGAGAACTAACCATCGCCAGTGGAAGCAATTCCCATGCAGAAGGAAATCAATACAACCGCCAGTGCATTTGCTGCCCATGCGGAAGGGAGCAGTACCATTGCTAGTGGAGATTTTTCTCACGCCGAAGGATTAGCAACCACTGCCAGTGGAATTGCTGCCCATGCGGAAGGGGAACAAACAAGGGCAGAAGGAAGGGGAGCCCATGCGGAAGGAACTAGTATGGAAGCTAGGGGACAATCTTCTCACACCGAGGGGGAGGGCTACAAGAGCCATTGGTGATTTTTCACACGCTGAAGGAGGAGGTTCACAAGCGAGTGGTGAATCATCTCATGCGGAAGGAAGCGGTACCATCGCGAGTGGAGACTTTTCCCATGCAGAAGGGAGAAGAACAGATACAGCCCTGCATGCAGGAGCCCACATTATGGGTAGATTCGGTATTGCAACGGATGATTATTCATGGCATTTAGCAAATGGAACTGATAATAATAATCAATCACTAGCAGCTAAAATTTTGAATAATGGAACGGGGATTGCTGATAACGGATGGGTTATAGGTAATGCTGATTATGCGGAAATGTTCGAAACAGTTGACGGTCAGCCGATTGATGTTGGTTATTTTGTTACCTTTGACAGCAAAAGCGATAAAATCCTAAAAGCACTTAAAAAAGATGACTATATATTAGGGATTACAAGCTCTACTCCTGCTGTATTGGGTAACAGTGGAGAATTAAGGTGGAAAAATAAATATGTTATGGATGAATGGGGCAGAGTACAATACCAAGATGTTGTTATTTCGGCAGAAATGGATGAACAAGGAAATGTAATTAGTCCCAAACATACTGAATCTCAGCCCATATTAAATCCTGAATGGAATCCTGCCGAAGAATACATTCCAAGGCTAAAAAGGCCGGAATGGGTGGCTGTGGGTCTATTAGGACAATTGTTAGTCCGTGATGATGGAACATGTAAGCCGGGTAAATATTGTATCCCGAATAATGAAGGTGTTGCGACATATTCCAATAAGGGGTATCGTGTGATGAAACGTACAGGACCGAATCAGATTTTGGTTTTGTTCAATGGGAATAGAATTACTTGAACCTACCGATAATCATTAGTTATATCACCCAACCTCTTTAATTCCGATAACAGGGATTATATGAATGAAAATTCCCTTCATTTCTTCTGAAGGGAATTTTTATATGTTTTGTGCTTGGTTTTAGGTTAGCGAAAAGAGTTTTCTTTTACAAACGGTTTAAATTTTTTTAAAACGGTGTGTATTTTTTTATAAACAATTAAACTTTATTTCAAACCAACAAGTAACGCTTCTTGTTTTTTCTGGATTTACTAATTCTTTATGGTGTAATATCGATAACTACGGATAGGAACGGAATTTGTTAGGAGGCGAATCTTTATAATAACGCTGGAGTTTGGATAAGATGTAAATATGTCTAATGACTTCAAACAGTTTCTTATAAACTAGAGGGAAATGTTTTTAAAGAAGCAGCATCAATGAAATAAAGATATTTTAGGAGGATTCTATGGATAATAAGGAAAAAGCAATAAGAATCTATGATTTAATTAAGAATGGTGATATAGAACAAGCGAAAGAGATAATTATTACTGATAAAAGTTTGCTTGATTTTGTAACACCTTTTGGAACGTGGCTACATGTTGCGACTAGAGCTGGTAAACTGGATATGATAAAATTTCTAGTTGAATCTGGTATAGATATTAACATAAATGAAGGTGTACCAAAGTCAGCGCCTATTGCACATGCAGCTAGTGAAGGTGAAATTAGTATTGTAGAGTACTTATTTGATAATGGTGCAATATTAGATGCTAGTGATCCAAATAGAAATCCACTATTCTCAGCGATTTATGGCGGGCACCTTGATATTGTAAAGTATCTTTTTCAGAATGGTATAGATATTACCGTTAAGTACACAGGGGATAAAATGAGAGATATGGGAGCTTATGAATTTGCTATAGAAAGAGGACAAACAGAAATTGCTGAATATTTAAAGCAGAAGATGGATGAAAAAGAATAGGCTGTTAAAAAGTACATACCCCATGATGGTTGTACCATCATAAAGTATTACGTGCAATGATAGAACAGAAAACGAAGTACGAACTTAGGCGAGATGACATTTTATTGGGCGATGAATATAATCACATGGAATGTATACTAAACTAATGAACTCGTACAAACTCGTAAGCTATAACATAGAAGAAATCCGCATATTGTTATTATAATGCATGAAATGATAAATTCCTTTTAGTGGTAATAGTGCGTATTTCCTTTGAGAGTCTTTTAAAAAGCTATATTTGACAGCTTTTTAAATTGTTTTTAGTGAAAAGATAAGATGTGAGTAGATTGCTATTAAGCAGTCTACTCACATCTTATTTATTATAAAAGTGCAGGTTTAAATTCGTTTATCGTTTCTTGTTTTCCATTATTTGTATCCAAGTGTTGCTTTTGTTCCAGATTGAATCGTTCCATGATTGGCAAGTTGTTAACAGAAAATAAATATAAGTGGGGTTATGTAAACCTCTCTTGAATACAGTATATACTTTGAAATTTTGTAGGAAATGCTGGACAAGCATACAGGCACAACTATTAAAATCTTAATAGTATTTATTATAATATTGAAAAGGAGATAGAATATGGGAGACCACTATAATAAATACTGTAAGCATTACAAAAATAGGTACGACGATCACTGCAGAGATAAGTACAATGATTACTACGATGATAAGTACTACAAGCATTGCAAAAATGAATGCGACGATCATTCTATTGAAATAAATGTAAATTGTTGTGATCATAAGAAAGGACCAACAGGGCCAACAGG
>NZ_NUOT01000084.1 GCF_002584535.1 Bacillus cereus | reverse complement strand
CGACAGATTTTATTTAAAACGTGGAAATCATTCTTTCATATTCATCATTGTAAAAAGATAAAACGAGAACGGTTGGAATGCCATTTGTATGGGCAACTGATTGCCATTCTACTCTGTTCCTCTATTATGTTTCAAATGCGGAAATTACTTCTTATGAAAAAGAAACAAGAATTGAGTGAATATAAAGCTATTTATATGATTAAAGACTATTTTTTTCTTCTTTTCCAAGCTATACAGAAAGACACCCAAGAGCTATCAAAGATTCTAATTCGCCTGTTCAACCTCCTACAGCAAAACGGGCGAAAATCTCATAGGTATAAGAAGAAAACAGTCTTTGATATATTAGGTGTCGTTTACAATTGTACCATGTCTGATAATCAAGCGGCTTAAATTTAAAAAATGAAACCCATTAGGGTTTATTTCGTATGCAAATCTTTAAATTCTCTACACGTAGCCTTTAGAAAAAAGAAACAACCTTTACTATAATTGACGTTGTATGAGCTTAGCTTGATAGCGATGTGGCGGTACCCCTTATAGCTAATGTGTACCAAAAGGTGTGTTTTATTTTCGGTATAAACCTAAAATTATTTTCATACCTTTTGGATCGGTTTTGTAGACGTATCAAGCTTTCCTTGTACCCCTTAATCTATGAATACATAAATAGGAAGAGAATTTAAAACGCATTTTAACATGAAATATTGCATATTAAAATGTATTGATATAAGTATGTGCCCTTACTATAATAAAAGTATAAAGACGTAACAAATCTTAATATTCAAGAAGAGGAGGGGTAATATGGAAATCGCAATGGCAGTTTTAAAATTTGTAGGTGGATTACTTCCATTCGTACAAGAGCTTTTAAAGGCATTTATGTAAGTTCATTATTCAGCAATTATTTATAAAAATTATCATACAAATGATCTGTATCTCAAAAATGAATTGATGTGCAGATCATTTGTATGAGCAAGTCTCTTTAGCATTATGAAGGGACTTTTTTAAGTTTATGGGTTAGCACCACATTTTTATTGTGATTTTTTAAAATTAATACTATCTGTACAGTGTTTAATTTAGAAATCCTTATGCTAGATTTGATGCTTACACTCAAAATCCATAATGTTTTAATGGAAGTAAAATACAACATGACCTTCACTCTCTATGTGTGGTCAGATGCTCCCCTCAAAATAAGGCGGTTTTTACTTGTAACAAATAGGAGAGGGGTGCTATAGGTAAGTGGAATTTTCATTTTGTTAACTGGATAAATAGATACAGACGTTTCGTATAAACGTTAGAACAAATTTAAATAAAAGGAATGATTAATATGAACAAAAGAAAGAATCATAGATTACAAAAACCAATGAAAGTATTTATGGCATCTGCTGTTATGACAACGACATTATTTACATCTATGACTGTAAATAATTTGAACATTCATGCTGAAACTACGCAAACCCAGGCGCAATATGAAGAGAAGAAGTTTGAACTTCCAAGTACAGGACATTATATGGGTGAAGCAGAAAGAGAAAGAAGAAGTCAGCAACGAAACTATGTGCCAACAGGAATCTATGTAAAACCGAATGAACAAGTGACAATTGAAGTATCGGGGCTATCAGGATTAGACAAGCTTGGAGCAACTATTGGGACAAATGAATATGATAAAGAAGGGAGAAAAGCATTTCGTCTTTCTCCTGGTTCTAACACCATCTCCTCTCCAAACGGTGGTTTATTAGGGTTTGATAACTGTGAAGGGAAAGGAACTGTTAAGGTGAAAGTAACACAAGGCGGGAGCCCTGTTCCATTCTTTGAATTAGGGAAGCATACGAAAGAAGACTGGATTGCCATGATGGACAAGTATCCAGATGCGCATGTGGTTCAATTAAAGTCAAAGAAAGCAGTACTTACTGTTACTCGTGATAGTGCCAAGAAATATATTGTGGATCAAGATCCTGTGCCTCTATTAAAAAAATATGATGAAATGATTCTAGCGCAAGATAAAATATCGGGACTATCTGAAACAAGTTCTAATCCGTTACATCGTCCAACTCGTCGCCTTTGGGCTTTTGTAGAAAATCCTAATAAATCTGATTGGGGCATGTATGCAAGTTTGGATGGAATGATATTTACTACTGCTGGTAATGCAATTGAAAGTGCTTTAAATGTAAATGAATTTGGATGGGGACAAATGCATGAAGCAGGACACACAAGGCAACAATACCCCTGGAAGTGGAATGACCGTAGTGGAATGACTGAAGTCACTGTTAATATATATGCTTTAGCTGCACAAAAACAATTATTCCCGAATCAACCAACGCGTTTAGAAAAAGAGGGGGATTACGATAGAGCTTTTGCATACTTAAAACAAACAGATAAAGAGTATAAAAATATTGATGACTTGTTTGTGAAACTTGTTATGCTTTGGCAACTTCATTTAGCATATGGGGAAGATTTTTATCCGAATCTTCACAAACTATATCGAGAGTTACCAAAAGATAAACTTCCAGAAACTGATGAAGATAAAATACAAGCATTTATTTACAATACATCGAAAGTAGCGAAACAAAATGTACTTCCATTTTTTGATCAATGGGGACTGAAAGCATCACAAGAAACGAGAAAAAAAGTAGAAGCTTTGAACTATCCAACATTAACTGCCCCTATATGGGAAGCGACAGATGCGAAGCCTGTTAAACCAACCGCCGCGTATGGTCCAAGAAAATAGTTAGTAGGAGGCTATCCTTTAGGAATAGCCTCTTTGTGTGTGACGAAATTTTTTGGAGGATCTTTATTCTGTGTCGAAGCGCCGATATATTGGAAAAAAGGTTCTGATGCAAAGTTTCTTAAAAGATAAACAAAGGCCTGAATATATAAAAAATATTATGCGGCTACTTCCTAAACATTGTTCCTCATTTACCAACCTGTTTATGCTTTTTTCAAACTTTGCAAAAGAATCGCCAGTTCCTCTAGACCATTTATAAAAATGCTTTTCCGCCTTTTTTTCATAGAGTAACTGAATAGCTACCATATATATATAAATGAAACATAGCTAATTCATAACATTATTAATCTAAAACCTTTTTGTTACAAAAAATACGGAATATACTTCCAAAACTCTAAAAGAATATGAAATATTGCATATATAAATGTTTTGAAGTTTATTTTTGCGCCCATTATAATTTATCTAATATAAATCTTTGTACGTAATTATTTTGATATTTTTATAGGAAAAGATTTAAAAAACAGAAAAGTAGAGGGAAAATGAATGAAAATTCTTAAAGGAATGCTAGTGTCTACAGTTGCAATTACAGCTTTTACAGGACTAGGAAAGACTTCTAATCTAGTGAGTGCTGCTTCAAACAATTCAGTAGTACAGCAAGAAAAATCTAATGTAGAAAAAAGAGAAGAGAAGCAAATCATTGTAAAGTTTAAAAATGAGATAAATTTACCGTATGAAGATGGTATAGAAAAGCGAATAAAACACGAAAAAAATGATGTCGTACTAGAAGGCTTTTTTTCCGAATTCCCAGATTTAACATTAACTCGCTTATTTACGTCTGTAAGTCCGGAAGAAATTCAAAATCTAGATAAAAATGCGAAAACCGATAATAATAATTCATCTGCTAACCTATTAAATTATTATACAGTTCAAGTTTCAAAGAATGTACAAGCAGAAACATTAGTAGAAAAATTAAAACAATCACCTTTGATAGAAGATGTATACATTAAAGAACTGGAAGATTTAACACCACCTGAAATACAGCTGCCAAGTTTATCTCTTAATCCCTATGATGACCCTAGGTTTGAAAACCAAGGATATCTAAAAGAGGCACCATATGGCATTAATGCACCTTATGCGTGGGGAATAAAGGGAGGAGATGGAAAAGGCACCACATTTGTAGATATGGAGTATGGATGGGCATTAGATCATGAGGATTTAATAAATCAAAATATTGAACTTATGTCTGGAATAAATACAAAAGATCACGCTGCACACGGAACCAAGGTTCTAGGGATTGTTTCTGCGGAAGATAATCAAATCGGTAATATTGGTATTGTACCAAAAGCTACAGTAAAAGTAATATCTCAAATTAGAAATAACGGTCGTTATAACACAGCAGATGCCATATTAAGCGCTGTAAATAACCTAAATGCTGGTGACGTTTTATTGTTGGAGGCACAATCATCTTATGACGGATATGGAAAACAATATTTACCAGTCGAAGTGAAACCGGAGGTATTTGATGTTATTCGTACTGGAACAGATAAAGGGATCATAATCATAGAGGCTGGGGCAAATGGTTCAAATGATTTAGATCAATTTAAAGATCTAAATGGAAAACAAGTCTTGAATCGCAATAGCAAAGATTTTAAAGATTCAGGTGCAATCATGGTCGGAGCTGGTTCATCAACTGTTCCTCACCAACGTTTATATTTTTCAAATTACGGAAGTCGAATTGATGTATATGGATGGGGTGAAAATGTAGATACAACTTCTTCAGATCCAAATAGAAGTGCTACAAATTTATATACGTCTAGTTTTAATGGTACATCTAGTGCTTCACCAATTATTGCTGGCGCAGCCACTTCCATACAAAGTATTGCTAAGGAACGTTTGGGTCAACCTTATAAACCAAATGAGTTAAGAGCTATCTTAAGTAACCCAAACACAGGAACACAATCTAACAATCCATCTGTCGATAGAATTGGTGTTTTACCAGATTTGAAAGCTATATTATCAACTTTGGGATTTAAATCAAACGGATCTGATTCAGAATCAAAACCAGAACCAGAAGCAGAACATCCCCAGACTGGACAGATAACAGAACAAGAGCCAAATAATCAGTCTATGCAGGCAAACATATTAGATGTTAATGCAACTATTAAAGGAAATCTTAACGACAATGATAATGTAGATGTGTACACTTTTAATGTTAGTTCCCAACGTAATATCGATATTTCTCTATTAAATGAAAATGAGATTGGAATGACATGGACACTTCATCACGAGTCAGATCTACAAAACTACGTAGCATTTGGACAAAATGATGGTAATATGATCAAGGGAAAATATGAAGCGAAACCAGGGAAATATTATTTGCATGTCTACAAGTATGAAAATAAAAATGGGTCGTATGTATTAAATGTAAAGTAGCTTATATATATGTGGTCTCGCCGCATGCCCATCAAGCTAAGATTTTGAGACACCCCATAACGAAAATTTTAACTTTTTACAGTTATTCATGAGAATTCGGCTCATTTCTTTCGTTTTGGGGAACAATCAATTTCTTAAGTTGATGGCGATAGGGCCCACCAACATAACGCGAAATTCGTACGTTAAGCATATATAACACTAACTTGAATATGGTAAAATAATGAAAGGGATGGTGAGAACAGTGAAAATGTTGGTGGGATTAGGGATTTGTACGATTGTTAGTTTAATTATTATGATAAGTGGTTACCAAATTCATATTAAAAAACGCTTATCTCTTATTGCTGGATATCAGGAAGAAACTTTTATTGGTGATAAAAATAAACTAGCTAAATTATTCGGTATATTTGCTTATGTAGTAGGAATTGCTACATTTTTACTCCCTTTTGGATTAGAAATCTTCGGAAATATCGCAAGTATTATCTATGGAGTATGTATATGTGGGGGAGTAGTAGTAATTTTGATACGGAAGCAATCTATTAATAAACTATGTTAAGAAAAAGAGTCTCGCATTGGTCATATCCCCGTCAA
>NZ_NUOT01000083.1 GCF_002584535.1 Bacillus cereus | reverse complement strand
CGACAGATTTTATTTAAAACATGGAAATCATTCTTTCATATTCATCATTGTAAAAAGATAAAACGAGAACGATTGGAATGCCATTTGTATGGGCAACTGATTGCCATTCTACTATGTTCTTCTACCATGTTTCAAATGCGGCAATTACTTCTTATAAAAAAGAAACGAGAACTGAGTGAATATAAGGCCATATATATGATTAAAGATTACTTTCCTCTTCTTTTCCAAGCTATACAGAAAAACACCCAAGAGCTATCAAAGATTCTAATTCGCTTGTTCAACCTCCTACAGCAAAACGGGCGAAAATCTCATAGGTATGAGAAAAAAACAGTCTTTGATATATTAGGTGTCGTTTACAATTGTACCATATCTGAAGATCCAGCCGCTTAATTGAAAAAAGACAAAACCCATTAGGGTTTATTTCGTATGCGAATTTTTAAATAATCTACACTGATCCCTTATAAAAAGTAAAAAAACTCTCCTGAAAAATTCCTAATGTAGTCTTAGCTTGATAGCGATGGGGTAGCACCAACAAAACGCGAATTTCGTACGCTAAGGAAATACAACATAGGGGTCACCATATAAAAAAGCCTAATTTCAAGCTACAATAACGAGAAATTAGGCTTTAATTATTTCATAAAGTATAAGTTACTTATTAAGGGTAGTACCAGCTACAAAGTATATGTTAATGACTGGTAATAATTGGACCGTGGTTCCGAGTAAAGTTCCGTTACTCACCGTTTTAGGAACTTTTCATTTTCTTACTTTACGGCCTATGTCAGCTACGCTGGTATCAGTCCTAAATAAAGAGGGAAAGACCATATGCCTTGTCGTTATGGCCTTTCTTCTTTTTTCAACTATCGATAATGAGATGTTGTGTAAACTTTATGTATACACTATACAATCTATTCAACTGTTAATAGCTGTTCAAAGAAACCGCCTATTTCTAGTTCTCGATCAATAAAATGTATCTCCAGAATCCAATCCCGCGGTTGACCGTTCTTATCAAGTTCTCTCATGGAAACATTATTATCAATATGAATATAGTTCTCAACTTCTTCTCCTTGAACTTGTTCATGTGGGAACTCACCAATGAGATGACCAGCATGTGGACCTCCATATTCCCACCCATACTTTTTGGCAAGATCACAAACAAATGAGAAAAGTTCACTACCTGTGATAGTAGGATTAGATTGAAAGAAGGCTTTTCCTTCTTCCCAGGCCTGTTCAATATCATTACGTAGTTTTAATTTGACTGGATCTTCTCCAAGGACGTATGTCCTACCAAAATCAGCTTCCCAATCTTCAAAAATAGGACCGAAGTCAAGAAAGATAATATCTCCCTCTAGCACCGTTAAATCTGGTGGATTTTCTCTATAAGGATATAATGTGTTCTTTCCAGCTCGTACAATGCGTTTATGCCAATATTTTTTGATTCCGAACATTTGAAAAGCCAATTCATAAATTTCTCGATTGATTTGTTTTTCAGTTACATCACTACGTAGTATCCCTTTTTCTTCAATCGCTCTGAAAAGATCTTCGGCCTTGCATTCAGCTTTTCGTAAAGCTAAACGTCTCTTATCTAGGGATTGTTTCAAAACTACCTCTCACCTTTCATAATAGTATTGTGAAATTAAATATACAAAAATAACACATTTATGTAATTTTAGTAAATTATGGGGTTTCAGAACTTCTATAATTTTTACTTTTCAGTCTGTGTCAGCTACGCTAGTTCTCCCCCTTATAGGCTTACCAACTTCTTAATTATATTTATATCTCCTAATTCACTAAGTCTTTGCTCTAGAATGTTTTCTATATTCTCACTTAATACTAGTTGTTCAGATGAAAACGGTGCTAATTGTAAGCTTTCACCAATCATAACAGAGTACATCGCATGTTGAAACATTGTAATATCATTCGCATCATTACCAAATGCTATATATTCTTTTTCTTCCACACCCAATTGTTGCAATCCACTCCACTTATCTATTCCGTTTGGACTTATGTCTAAGATTCCTTCGTTTCCGTGAGAGTGAACCACAACATTCATATTGCTAAGCCGTTCTTCAACTGCTTCCATATTGTCTGAAGTAAGCACTAAAATTTTTACGATTGACTGTAATTTATCCAATTTAACGTTTTTAGCACGTCCTTCTGGATCAAGATTATTCAAAATCGGATGTGTGGCTGGCCCTGTATAGGCATAATCCCAGTCACCATCTATTAAATAAGAAGCATTATAAGTTCTAAGTAATTGAACAATATTTGCAAGCGTTTCTTCATCAAAACTAATCGTTGATATGATTTTCCCTTTAATTGCAATCATTGATCCATTTCCACCAATCATTGGGTATTGATGAAAACGTTCATGTAAGATGGGAAGTAAATCACGTATTGGCCTAGCCGATGCAAAAATGACTTCGTGCCCTTGAGCTACTAGTTTTTCTAATGATACTAGTAGTCTTTCGGAAATAGGCTGACCTTTAAAGCAAATTGTCCCATCTAAATCGAATACAAATTTCATTCTATGCCACTCCTAAAATTTTTTATTGTTCTTATCATATCAGTTTATCTTATAATGAAAAGGACATATGTCCCAAAAGGAGTATTATATGGAATTTATTCATGACTTGAAGCTACTTGAAACAAAATTACGAGAATATCATATTGAAGAAATATTTGGCCGAGAAAAACAACTCCCATTTACACTGCAACAATATGAACAAGATGAAATTATTTTACTTGAGGGAATTGAACTAGAATCATTATTATTTTTGGTGGAAGGAAAAGTGAAAATAACATCAAGTGTTGAAACTGGAAAATTACTTTTACTACGATTTGTCCAACCATTTTCCATTATTGGTGATATTGAATTAATTCGAAACGTTCCCGTCCAATCACAGGTTAAAGCAGTTAATGAATGCTTATTAATTGGACTACATTTTGATTATATAAAACAGCATGAAATGAACAATCCGCAGTTTTTACATACACTTTTAGAACATGTAAGCTATAAGCTTCAAACTTGTACAACAGCTTCTCGTGTAAATTTATTAGCATCTGTGGAAAACAAGTTTGCGAGCTATCTTATGTCCACGATATCACCTGACCCCGATAACATCTTTGGAATGGAGCTAAAGACTTCCAATATAAAAGAGGTTGCAGATTTACTTGGCACGACATATCGACATCTAAATCGAGTTATTCATTCGCTATCTGAAAAGAAAATTATTGAAAGAGATAAAAACTCTATTCGTATATTGAATTGGAGCTGTTTGGAGGAAATATCTAATGGAATCCGATATAAATAAAAATGGATAACTCTGATTTCTCGGGGGTTATCCTTAAAATTCGTTAATTCTCTCTTTCTGATATGGTGACCCCTAATTGATGTGATTTTTATGAATTTATCGTACCGAAAACGACCGTTTATGGAACTTGTTTGTTTTTAAACAAAAGCGTTAAAAATCCATCCATATCAAGTACCAAAACCCATATCCAAAAACAAAGTTCCTTATTTTAATTCAACAAGGTTTTTGGTACTATTTTAATAGATATATTTAGATAGGAAGTGAAACAATTTGATTTTTGGTTATGCTCGTGTCAGCACAGAAGAACAAAATCTCGATATGCAAATAGATGCTTTGCAACAATATGGTATAGATAAGTTATATCAAGAGAAAATGACAGGAACAAAAAAAGATCGTCCTCAGCTCGAAGAGTTGCTAAAGGTATTACGTAAAGGCGATAAGATAGTCGTTTACAAACTTGATCGAATTTCTCGATCTACAAAACACCTAATTGAGTTAAGTGAAAAATTCAAAGAACTGGGTGTAGATTTTATTTCTATTCATGACAACATTGATACATCTAATGCTATGGGGAAATTCTTCTTTCGAATGATGGCAAGTATTGCAGAATTAGAAAGAGATATTATTAGCGAACGTACCAAAACAGGATTAAACGCAGCTAGAGCCCGTGGGAAAAAAGGCGGAAGACCACAAAAACATACAGATAAGGTAGAAATGGCTCTTAAAATGTATCAAAGTAAAGAATATAGCATTAAACAAATTACAGAGGCTACCGGTCTAAGTAAAACAACATTGTATCGATACATTAACAAATAACCTCATTACTTTTATAAATGGAGGAAATATTATGAGAGGAAAAGAACTTCTCACACCTGTACAAAGGGAAGAACTATTACATATTTCTGTTGAAACAGAACATGAGCTAGCACTGCATTACACATTCTCTGCAGAAGATCTTGAAATTATTAATCAACATCGTAGAGATCACAATCGCTTAGGATTTGCTGTTCAGCTTTGTGTCATAAGATATCCAGGAATTACTGTTACGAATATACCAGTAATTCCTGAAGGACTCTTAAAGTTTGTTGCTAAACAAATTGGTGTAGATCATACGGTCTATGAAGCATATGCAAAACGAGAACCTACTAGGCGGGAACATCTAGAAGAAATACGTAAAGAATATGGATATCGTAACTTTACCACTCGTGATTATCGAAGGATTTCTAAATTTCTAGAACCATATGCATTAGAAAATGGAAATACAATGTATCTGATTCAAACTGTATTACAAGAACTACGAAAAGAGAAAATTATTTTACCTGCAATACCAACAATAGAACGAGTTGTATGGGAAGTACGTAAGCGTACAGAAGAAAAAATTTTTAAAGTACTAACATCCTCTTTGACTTCTTCACAACAAGAAAAGTTAGATAGCCTACTCCATCCAATGCCTAATACTTCAAAAACTTATTTATCCTGGCTAAGAGAAATACCTGGCCAATTTTCTCCTGACGCATTTTTAAAAGTAATTGAACGCTTAGATTACATAAGAAAATTAACATTAAAGCTTGATACCAAAGGGTTACATCCAAATCGAATACGACAATTATCTCGAATAGGAGCAAGATATGAACCTTTCTCGTTCCGACGATTTCACAGCACCAAAAAATATGCAATCATAATTGCATATTTAATAGATTTAACACAGGATTTGGTTGATCAAGCATTTGAAATTCATGATAAACAGATTATGAATCTTCAACTAAAAGGAAGGAAACAGCAAGAAGAAATTCAAAAACAGAATGGAAAATCAGTTAATGAAAAAATCAATCATTACGCGAATCTAGGAACAGCTTTAATTAAAGCTAGACAAGAAAACTTAGATCCATTTTTATTATTAGAAACGGTGATGCCTTGGGATACATTTGTAGCCTCTGTAGAGGAAGCAAAAAAGTTATCTCGTCCTATGAATTATGATTATCTTGATTTATTAGAAAGTCGTTATAATTATTTACGTAAGTATACGCCAACACTACTCAGAACATTAGAATTTCGATCTACCAAGTATGCAAATCCCGTTTTATTAGCTTTAGATACTATCCACGAGTTAAATGAAGCTGGAAAACGAAAAGTTCCAGAAGGTGCCCCATTAAGCTTTGTTTCCAAGCGTTGGGAAAGATATGTATATGATGAAGACGGGAGTATTAATCGACATTTTTACGAATTGGCCGCATTTACTGAACTTCGAAATTATGTACGCTCAGGGGATATTTCTATTGTAGGTAGTAGACAACATAAAGATTTTGATGAATATCTTATTCCACAACAAGAATGGACAAAGAGTAAAAATATCGGTACCAGGTTAGCGGTTCCGATTCAAGTAGAAGAATACATAAAAGAGCGCACTGAAACCCTTTTGCATCGAATTCAATCCTTTTCTAAAAATATAAATTCTCTAGAAGGCTTAGATTTAGAAAAAGGAAGTTTGCGTATTCATCGCTTAGAACGAGATGTCCCAGAAGACGCCAAGAAACTAAGCGCTAAGCTATACAATATGTTACCACGTATAAAACTAACGGATTTATTACTAGAAGTGTCGAATTGGACAAATTTTGAACAGCAACTGATTCACGCATCAACAAATAAACCGCCTAAAGGCGATGAAATTATTATATCTCTTGCTGCAATGATGGCGATGGGAACTAATATTGGTCTAACTAAAATGGCAGATGCAACTCCAGATATCACCTATCATCAGTTAGCTCATGCTAGCCAATGGCGAATGTATGACGATGCCTTACAACGTGCTCAATCTATACTTGTAAACTTTCAGCATAAAATCCCTTTATCCTCTTATTGGGGAGATGGGACTACTTCATCATCGGATGGTATGAGAGTTCAAATTGGGGTATCTTCTCTCAGCGCTAGCTTCAATCCACACTATGGAACCGGAAAAGGAGCGACCATTTATCGATTCGTAAGTGATCAATTTTCTTCTTTTTACACCAAGGTAATTAATACAAATGCTAGAGATGCTGTACATGTTATCGATGGATTATTACATCATGAATCTGATTTGGTTATTGAAGAGCATTACACAGATACAGCGGGCTATACAGATCAAGTCTTTGGATTGGCTCATTTATTAGGTTTTCGCTTTGCGCCCCGGTTACGTGATTTAGCCACTTCTAAATTATATACGATTGGATCACCTAAAGAATTCTCAAATATAGAATCCTTAATACGGGGACAAATTAATATGAAGTTAATTTGCGATAATTATGATGATGTTTTACGGCTAGCTCATTCTATCCGAGAAGGTAAAGTATCAGGTGCATTGATTATGGGAAAATTAGGGTCTTATACCCGTCAAAATAAAGTGGCGAAGGCACTAAGAGAAATAGGAAGAATTGAGAAAACAATTTTCATCTTAGATTATCTTTCAGATAAAACAATGCGTAGACGTATTCAACGAGGATTGAATAAAGGAGAAGCTATGAATGCACTTGCTCGAGCTATTTTCTTTGGAAAACATGGTGAATTACGAGAAAGAGCGCTACAAGATCAACTTCAAAGAAGTAGTGCACTAAACCTCTTAATTAATGCAATTAGTGTGTGGAATACTGTTTATTTAAGTGAAGCAATAAGCGTTTTGAAGAAAAAAGAAAAATTGGATGAAGAACTATTAAAACACATTTCTCCATTAGGATGGGAACACATTAACTTCCTAGGAGAATACCGATTTAGTAAAAAAGAAATTGCACCATTAGACTCTCTACGACCATTACAGATAACTTAGTAGTAAGAAGCCGATTATCTCTTAGCGTACAGGAAATCGGCTTTTTCTTTATAAAATTTTGCTTAGCGTACGAAATTCGCGTTTTGTTGGTGCTACCCCATGCCCATCAAGCTAAGATTAAATTTCCTATGAACTTCCGTTCATGTTGCCTACATGCTTCATATTTTGTTTATTTGTTTTTAAAAATACGCATACCAAATAAACCTTGATAAGGTGTATTTTTAAAGATTATGCAGTTTTCTGTTTTAGGTTGGATACAGTGTACTGGTAAACGACACCTAATATATCAAAGACTGTTTTCTTCTCATATCGATGGGATTTCCGTCCATTTTTTTGTAAGAGATTAAACAGACGAAGGAAAATTTTTGATACTTCTTGGGTGCCTTTTTGTATAGCTTCATATACTAAGTACAAGTGATCTTGAATCATATAAATTGCTTTATATTCACTTAATTCTTTTTGTTTTTTCTGTAGAAGCAGTTGGCGCATTTTGAACATAGTGGAAGAACAAAGAAAAATAGCGATTAACTGTCCATAAAGATGGCATTCTAGACGCTCTCGCTTAATATTGTGACAATGATTGATACCAAAAAGAGATTTCCATGTTTTAAATACAATCTCTATTTGCCAACGTAGTGAGTAGATATCATGAACCTGTTCCATCGGAACAATTTCCCACGGGATGTTGGTAATATAAACGTTAATTTCTGTTAAACGTTTACTTTTTTCAGAGTATGTAACCCCTTTTTTCTTTTCAACATAAGTTTGCTGTTTCCTACGTTTATGAACTTGAGTTGATGTGAGCCTGTATATTACAACTCGTGAGGGTAATTTTTGTTGTCCAACATAGGCATTGCGAATTTCATAAGTATCTCCTGGTTTTATCTGATGCATGATATGTTCAAGGTCAAGTAAAGTATATAAAGATTGCTTTTTTACTGTCCCATCCCGAAAGAATTCTGGAGATTCATTTTTCACATATACCCTATTATTTAATTTCAACCGTGAAACATAGAATACCCCTCGTTGATCCATCTGGTCTAAATCTTTTAGAGAAAAGTACCCTAAATCTCGAATACATAAATCTCCTGGTCGTAAAGTATCCAAACATTCTGTACCAAAGGTTTTATCATTATTTTTACCTGGTTCCATTTGAAAATTGAGGAATTTCCCACTATGTAAATCATACTCTAGTTGAATCTTAATACCAGCTGTTTGTGCACATCCTCCTGAACCAGGATAAATAGGAGCTAAATGGTTGGGTACTTGAAAAATAGTGGCATCTAAAATACGTATACGTTGAAAATAAGAAATGTATTGGTTTGAGATTTGAGAAGAATCGTTTAGTTTGCTTTTGATTAAAAGGGAAAATACACGCTGTAGAAACAAAACAGCACATCGGTTAAAACGTTGATTGAGTCCTTCTGGACTCATAAGTGTAGCTGTATTTGCATAAAGGTGACTACATAATCGAGTAAGGGAGCTAGTTGCTACATGTTGACTGATCCAAATACATAAAGCAGCCAAATCTCGTGCGCCATACTTACTTTTACGTTTTACAAATCCTGTCTCTTGGCCAAGTTTTTGAATAATATGTGGAGATAGATATCGCTGTAGTTCTTCAGCAAACAAATAAAACTCATCTTGAATCGATAGATTCATACAAAAACGCCATCCTTTCTTTATATTTCTACAAAAAGAATAACGTCTTCTATGAATTATGGGTATAAATTTATCTTAGATTAATAGTAATGTATGGTGGTTCCTTATAGATTATTTTTTCTCACAGCATATGTAATTGCATTTGTTTTTAATAAAACAGACTTTTCATTTCGAATAATTTTATATTCGAGTGGTTTTACTATGATACTCAATACTTCCCAACCATCATATATTTGTCCTAATTTATTCATCATTTCTTCAGTTGGAATGTTTATCTCCATTAGTGCATCCAATTTCTTATTGGTATCCATATCAATTTCTTCAATTTCAGAATTTACAATGATACAATTTATTCCGTTGTACTTCGTTCCGTCTGCCATTCGTTGAACAACTTTTCCAAATACCTCTTCTGATTGGACATGTTCTAAACTTGAAACTGCAACAATGAGGTCGAAGTTATTAGGCTTAATGTCATAGTTTCCTATATCAGCTTTTTCAGTTTGAATTACTTCTTTAACTTCGTATTCCTCACTGTATTGATTTAATTTTTGCAAAGCAGAGTCTAATAAATCAATACACATAACTGTACCGCCATTTTCTTTTATAGCTTGAGCTAATGGGATACTATTTCTCCCCACTCCAGAACCTAAATCAAGCACACTAAGATCGTCTTTTTCTTCAAACAATGAAATTAGATCTATTACCGTTTTTACAGGTTTATATAGCCACGAACCTTCTTCGAACAATTTATAATTATCGTAACAATAGTCGTGATATTTTTTCTCCTCTTTTCTTATAAATTCAATTCTATTCATTGTTTTTCCTCATTTCTCAAATTATGTATTCTATAAATTACTGTAACAGATTTAATATAACTTTTTGAACTACCTTATCTTGTTACTTGAAGAAAGAATGATGAATAATATATACATGTGAGTTTGACATAACCACTCATTATTAATCGTATCCAAAAAAATCTCACTTCTTATCTTTTTTTAGGTAAGAAGTGAGATTTTTTGTTTTGGGGGCCACTTGATTTCTTAGCTTGATGGGCATGTGGTGCTACCCCAATATAAAGCAATTTATATGATTCAAGATCATCTGTACCTAGTGTATGAAGCTATACGAAAAGACACCCAAGAAGTATCAAAAATTCTCCTTCGTCTGTTTGACCTCTTACAGAAAAACGGACGGAAATCCCATCGATATGAGAAAAAGACGGTTTTTGATATTTTAGGTGTCGTTTATCAGTACACTGTATCCAATCAAGAGAAAAAAACTGCATAATCTAAAAAAATACACCTTATTAAGGTTTATTTGTTATGCGTATTTTTAAAAACAAATAAACAAAATATCAAGCTTAGACAACAAGAACGGAAGTTCATAGATAACTCCAAACTTAGCTTGATGGGCATGGGGTCCCACCAACCAAATGACTTCGCTAGGAAATTGCTACTCGCATATGTATTGAGTATTGATAGAAATTAGTTTCATTAAAACCTTATATTTAAAATTAACATTATTCATTTTCAGCCGTAAAACGTATATAGATATATAAGACTTTTTAAGGGAGAGAAAATTGTATGAGTAAATATCCTAATAAAGTAGATTTTTGGAGACAAAAAGGTTTTGAGGTTATAGAGAAAAGAGGTTGGACTAGGAAAATTCGTAGTGAAGCTAAAGAAATATTAAGTCCAAAAGAATATGAGGAGAGTATGAAACAAGTAGGTTGGGAAAGTATTATCTGACATTTGATTAAAGTCGATTTCTTAACATAGGAGTCGGCTTTAATTATTTTCAAAAGGTGTCATAACTTAAGGTTTTGGAACCATATTAATTAGGAATAATTACAATTGAATGTTGTAACTTTTTAGTGCTCCAAAAATTGATGACAAAAATGAATTTAGAAATTTGATTCATATTTGTATAAGTTTGCATGTCCAGATTGTTTTTATGTACAATAAAGAAAAAGAAATAGCATTAGATAGAGAGAGGAAAAACCTGTGTCCAATCAAAAATTAGTAAATTTACGCATCGATTTTGCTTTTAAGCAATTATTTGGTACAAATGGTAGTGAGGATATTCTCATCGCGTTTTTAAATGCGATGCTACAAGATTCCTTAGAATCACCTATTGTTTCTTTACAGCTAGAAGATCCACATTTACATCGAGAACATGAAGAAGATAAATTATCGATTTTAGA
>NZ_NUOT01000082.1 GCF_002584535.1 Bacillus cereus | reverse complement strand
TCCCATTAGTAGGAGAGCTTCTAAAAGCAGTAATGTAAGTTCATTATTCCGCAATTATCTGTAAAAATTATCATACAAATGATCTGTATATCAAAGATGAATTGATGTGCAGATCATTTGTGTGAGCAAAGTCCCTTTATATTAAAATTAAGGGACTTTTTTAAATTTTTACATACTTGAGGTTCCATCACATCAACATCAAGTTAATAATCTTGAAGTCCCCAAAAAACGTAAAACTTATTTTATCATACTTGTCTATGAGAGTTAAGCTCACTTTTATAAATCATGTATATATGTATTATTGATAAAGAGGTGAAAAAATGGGAAAGAAGAAAATACTATTTTTATTTTTAGGTTTTTTGATTCTTTTTGTTGTATTTTTGTATTCAAAAGGATACAGCGACAAATACATACAATGGGGTGATACGGTAGAATCTGTTGATACAAATATACTTGAAAAAAATGATATTCCATATAAAGTTAAAAACAACAAAGTATATATCCCTGAAGATGCTTTTAACAAGGCGATAATGTGTTGTTCTTAGTCCCTACACATTGAAGAGTCCTAAAATTAATAGGATTCTTTTTTTCTTTTCTCGAATGTAAACTTTTACTTATTTGTTTACATTCATTTCCCCTTAAATATTGACTTTACAACAAATCCCTTGATATCCTCAAAATACACAACAAAAGTATACATTCAAAACACTGTAAATAAAGGGATGGTAGAGTTCCTGAACAACAAATAAGACGCTAGGCCGATCATAGCAGTGCCTACGATAATTGCTATTGGTTTAATCATTATGCTAAATATTTTTTCCTTCTTCAAGGCATGCTAACTTTTCCAACAGATCATAATAACTACCATAAGCATCTATTGTTCCTTTACTTGCTCCTACTGTCAAAGCACCTTTAGGGTCTTGCTCTATCCACTTCCTGCTAGCTTCATCCATAATGTATCCAAGCTGATGTGTATTGTTAGCAATAAATCGTTGTATTTCGTCCACCATTCATCGTCCTTCCTATTTCAATATCCATTTTATCTACTAAAAAGAGCACCCATTTCCGTGAGCGCTCTTTAAAGGATTATGAGAATCCCCATTAACGAAAGTTAAGGTTACTAAAGTTAATAAGGTACAAGCAGTATATGCTTGTCCTATTCAAAAGGTGAAAAACAAAAAGACATCTTATACAGATTCCTTTTCGAAAACGTAGGGGTAACGCTAAAACACAGCAACGCCATGAAGTTAATATCATTTTATGTTCGATATTCTCTAATATGCATAATGTTCATTATCAGTAGTCAACAATGTAGCGGTACCCCTATATGCTCATATTTTACAATTGTTATGAAAAATAAATACCTTAAATAGCGCTTCTTTTTATTTAGGGAAGTAACCAGCGGGAATAAAGAAATCTTTCTTTACTAATCTATGCTTAAACATTTTAAAGCATAATTATATGATATTATGAAAAAGAACATTCCCCTACAAAAGGAATGTTCTTTTTTTCGATTCATTTGCACAACAACTTGAATCTTATTTTCTTTCAAATGTGGAAATTCATACTATCATATTTTCCCTCTGTTTAAAAGAACGATACCCTCATACCATGTTTTTTATAGTTATTTTTGGTACCCGTTATTTTTTATAAAAAACAAAGAAACTTACAAAATTATGTCATCACTACATCCTCTTTCAAGTGAAAACTAATATGATATAACCGAGAATGTCCAAGCACATTCTATTATTTTTTATAAGATATATCATATAAGGAGGTGTATTCTCTTATGGTATCCGCATGTATTTATCAAGAGGGAGATGCTTACTTTTTAATTGTTAAATTCAACGATAAAATCATTTTTAGAGTTTCTCTATCACCAGAATTTTATTCATTACTAGTATTCTTAGGATTTCCAATATGTAGTTAATAGTTATCTATCAACCAACTAACTAATACTGATTGATAATTTTAAACAAACAAATAGGACAAGTTAACAGATCAAAAAAACAGAATTTCCACTCATTTGATTAGTAAATTTTTTTCTTGTGTCAAAAAAAAGCGAAGACAACAAATCCTGTCATGTCTTCGCCTTTTTATTTCGAGTCGCTTACAAATAAGGTAACAATAAGTTTTGAGAATCCCTTAAAATATAAAAACGTTAAAATGTGCGTGCTACCCCAATAAAAAGTTTATAGACTCTATAAAAAATAAACATACTTGCAAAATAAAAGTCGTCTTTTATTTTGTGTTACAATTTATATGGATTACTAGGAATTTTCTTTTCTTTTTGTATCTGTAGTATTAACTGTTTTTTCTTTTCTTCAATCAATACAATCTTTTTTAAAGTTAACAATGAAGCTATTTGTAGTAAAACATAATATATTTTCAAATCAAAACTACTATTTGCAATAATATGATCCATTCCTTATGATAAACCTCCCTATTTTATAAACAAAAAATTACTCAGTTCTAATTGTAATTATATATTATCAATATTAGGTATAGGTTTCTATTCAAAATATATACTTCACTAATTACCATAACCCCACTTATTGAAGTGGATGATATAAACTATTAAATTCTCAAAAAAATTGGGTTCTTTTAACTTACGAAAGGAAGTATTTAGCATCAAGAAGTATGTATCCTATGAAAGTTAAGAGAAGAACAAGAGTAAAAATGATTGTTTTTTGCTTTTTACTTCTATTTTTAAACCATCCCCATCTTTTACTCTCATCTTCTAACCAAAAGTAATCAACCACAAGAAATAACAGAATAATTAAGAAATAGAAAAAGATCTTCAGTATAAACATCTCCTTTATTATCCATAGATACACACATTTCTTTTTACTTCCATTTTATAAAAAAGATAAACTTTTTTGTTTTTCTGCTATTCAAAACAACTTGTTAAAAAGAGTAAAATACAACAAATATTAAACCTTGTGTCTTACCATCTCTTCCACCAAGGTTTTTTAGCTTCTTGATAAATTTCTTCAATCTTTTTATCAAAAGCTATATCTCTCTCTGAAATATATTCAATCATTTTTTGCATATCTTCAATTTGTTGATCTTTTTCTTTTTCCCTTTTTTGAGATTCCAATAACTGTTTTTTTATTTCAACTTCAGTTTCTTCAGATGCTTGCAACTTAGAAATTATGATTTGATTTTGTTCTTCAATTTGTTCTATTTGCTTTTGAAATGAATTTGCTAATTTCTGAATCTCATATCGCATTTTGTGCGAAATCAAATCATCTTTTGATTCCTTATTTATCAATGGTTGCACGCTTTGTATCGGTGATTTTTGCTTCTGTCTTCGTATCACTGCTACGGAAGCCGCCATATCAAGGTTTACTCCAGCTTCTTTTCTAGCTTGAATCAAATCTCTAAACGTTAACTCATCTATATCGGTAAAAATCCTTGTGTTATTTTCATTTTTTCGAAAAACATACCCTGCTTTCTCAAGAGATTGGGCATATTTCCTAACTGTACTTTCAGCAATTCCAAATGTTTTAGCAATATCATGACTTTTTAATTCCTTAGGGATTCCCTCTAACAATTCAATTTCTGTATCGCCCGTATCGGCCATCGCTACCACCTCTTTCTATTTTTATAAGCGATATATCGGCGATATAATATAAATAAAAAACACTTAAAATAAACATAACAAAAAATAAACAAGAATACATAAAAAAATTTAGACAAATTAAGCATATACTCGTCTTTTTTTAACATCAACATATACTATGATTTAAAACAATCATAATCAAATTTATACATGGTTGATATAGCGAGGATCCCTAAAATCCCCGCTATATCAACCATGTATAAAATCTTGCATGTCGACTTTACATAAAAAAGAGAAAAGAACCTAATAAACACAAGGATTCCACCTTGTATTTGCTACCGATAATCATACGTTATGTTAACCTTACATGGATTTTTATTCATCGCCATTTTCATATTTTAAAAGGACAACTTGTACCCATTTTTTAGGGGGAGAGAGAGCAATCATAACCTAAAACGCAAAGTAAGTTACAGAACATATTAGATAAATAGAAGGAGCTTCTAATAAATAAAGGCTCCTTCTGTGTACATGTTCACACACGTATTATTCTATATGAGCAAATTTAACTTTATTTGGATCTACCTTTGCATTTATAACTTTGACCTTTACTGAATAGGTAGCTTCTTCTAGAGAATTTATAGGGGCTGAAAATGGTTGAAAAGCTGAATGCTTATGATTAGGGATAGTGGCACTTGTTACATATGATAGATCACCTATTAAATTATAAAACTCAAATACTACACGGCTTGGTTCTTGTTCATTAGATGAACTTACATCAGCAATCCCAATAAAAGTATTAAAATAAGGGTAGTATCTTATTGAATCCCCATCATAAAGCCAAAACTCACTTTCATTTATGGATGATTTTTCATTGTTAATTTGAGCAGAAACTGTATTCTGCACAGGACTATGAAATGCACTAAAAACTAGAAATCCTATACTCATTACCGGAATAAGAATTCTTTTTTTCATTTCAACTACTCCTTTAATTACATTTTTTAACAATTTTATAGTAATCATTTCCCTCTAAAGTGTAAATGGTTATTTTTTATTGGAATAGTCAAAAGTGCTGTGACGATAATGTGGCGTTATGTTAACCGAGCATGTATGGAATATACATTAATTAAGCAAAAGAAAAAATCATCCCGAAGAATGACAAGGTCTATTATCTACTTACTGTACTCCAACCGCTGAAAAAGTAGCTAGACCATGAATCATAGAAATGAACATAATAAGTACCACCCACCATGTTGGTAAATGTTACATATCCATCAGATCCAACAACCTTTGTAGATGTCGAATTACCAGTACTAACACTAGTTAAATTTACAGAGATAGCGGGTCCACATTGAGATACAGACATTGAGTCTTTCTTAAAGCTACTCCAATTCACTCTAGAACATGAGTTAATTTTGACTGTTACAGTACGTCCTGATGAAACATAAATAGATTGTGAACTTTCGATATTATCAGTTTCAAAATAAACAGAAGAAGATGCTGCACTTGCTGATTCACTAAATCCGAACAATACAACCATTGACAACATTAACGATCCTACTACCAATAACATTTTCTTCATGAAAATCCCTCCTCTAAGTATTAACGTACTTAAATATTTTATATGTAAATAAGTAAAAATGTAATATTTTCCCTTAAATTAGAATAATCGAAATATTGAAATGAATAACCACCTTTGTTCAATTAACCTATAGCTAATATTAAATAAACAAGATACATTAACTTCCGCTTATTTTTTTGTTTTAATCTTATCTTTTTATTTACTGTAAATCGAGCAAAGCGACAACCGTTTTCGGAAAAGGTTGTAGGGATCCCCTACCAAGTCAAAAACATCGTTTTTCGGGTATGTGATCACATACCCGTAGCTTGCCCACTCCCTTTGTTTGGATCTTGCCCTTTGGTCTTCCATTGCTTTTTGTTTGGAGTGCGGGCTCGTCGTGTGGGGGCGAGACCCCACGGTTTGAAACGTAACGTCATAACGGATAAGAACGAATCCAGGACGAATGATCTTGGCGGTTCGGCTCGTATACTTGCTAGCCCAAGCCGAGAACCATTGCATTGCTTTTTGTCCTTCGGCTTGGCGAGAAAAGCACACGAGCCGAAAAAAGTTTTGCCAGGATGGAGCAAAGCGAAAAAGGTGGAGATTTTTGAGCGTTGTTTGCTCAAAAATACTACCTGTTCCTTGCGGAACTTTTAGCCCTAAATATAAGAGTGAGATAGTAATAGTTAGAAAAATATAAGTTAAACCAATTATATCAACAGTTCTTACTTTTAGTTAGCGTATCAAATTTGATACGGTACCGTATCAAATTTGATACGGTCCTGTTGTAAATTAATGGAGAAAATAAACAAAAAAAGAGTCGCAAAAGCAACTCTAAAATAATTTAACAGGTAATTTTTTTAAAACCTTATGTTTACTCATTACATTTTTAAATTGTAAAATCAAATGTTCCGAAACATCATCTTTACTACCAGAAATGATAATGTTTGGATTTACAAATAAAACATAATCCTTAGCTTGATGATTATCCTTAAAATCACCTGATATCGATTTGGATATAATTCCTTTTTTTATCAAAGAATTAACTATTCTACTTATCTTGGGCCTAGATGTTTGTAACATCTCTGAGATTGTTACAATAGTTAATGCACAAGGAACTTTTTTCTTAACATCATCTACAATTGCATTTGAATGCATACTAACGTTACATTGCATATCAGTTAAAAAAACTTTTTCTTCACTAGTAAAATATTTTTCATCCCTTAAAAACTTCCAATTCTCTTGTATAAATTGAGCAAACCTCACTTTCGACTGAGGGCTTCTCTTAGTGCCTATGTAAAGTTCTTTACCAGTAGCTTTGGCCATAATTTCCATAGCTTGTTCTAATTCAGCTTTAGAAACCTCGTTATGATCTTGCTCAAATTTTTTATTTTCAATCTCCAAATCTCTTTTTCTAGCATTTTTTTCGGCTTGTCCAAAATCTACAACTTTTGTCATAAAATAATTCGCTCCCTTTTGTGGAAGGAATCAACTTTTATATGTTAGAATGTATATACAGTATATAATTGGTTGATTCCAACCTGTTTATGAAAAACCGCCTGTCCGCCAAGACAAAGGGCGGTTTTTCTGTTTTTATCATAACATGAAATCTATTGTTAAATAAAACCACTCTTAAACTCTTCTAAAACATTTTTAATCAGTTAAGGTAATTCTACCCCCATCGAAGAAAATAAAAGCCGTATAAACAAATATGGAGGGATTAAAACTATACTTGTAGCTAATCTATTCTTAAAAGCATCTATCCAAAAATACATTAAAGTATCTTTTTTAACGTTCGAAATCAATTGATTGCTCTTTTCTTCAACTTTTTATAAGCTTGTTTGAACTCTTTGACTCATGTTATAAATCCTGTATTCTCGTTTAATCTGGCTGGATCGATGCCGGGATTCCCATGAATGTTTTCTCTGTTATTATGGCTTAATAAACTTTAGTGAGATTGATTAAATGAAATAGAGAACAACATAAAGTACCACCACTTCCCCTAAATTAATTGATACCATAAGTCTAGCAAAGCGACGAAATGGAGTCAATTAACGTAACCCTATACGTATTTTGACGCTGACGCATCAAAATCGATAGGGGTCTGCGACGCTTTTTCGGCTTCGCCGAGCCATACCCAGCATGGCAAAAACAAGCCTTGGGCTTTGCCCAAACCCACTGGGGAACTCTTCCCCAGGCCCCATCCATCGAACACCCCAACCCCTCAATCCTTGAGGGGCTCCCTCGCCGGTAGGCAGGTCAAAACAATGGTTTTGACAATGCCGAGAGGGTTCGGGTGTAGTGAAGTTGTCAATCCCTTTCCGCTCCTTATCCTCCCTTCGGTCCGGTACCGCTCCAAGACATTGACAACTGCCATGCGAAATCCTTTATTACTCATATGAGTTAACCAAAATATTTGTATAAGGGTGACCCCTCCACTTTTGTTTTGCGATAAACTTTTGACCAGATAACCATCCCAAAGATAAAGGCTCAAACTCGCAAAAAATCTTGCCGTCGCAAGCATAAGTAAGCGAAAATGAGCCAGTTGTTTCAACTTTTTAAATTAATTAATTAACGCTATAAAGGTAGCAATAAAAACTACATATGTTCCCATTAAACCAATTGATATTTTAGTTAATTTGGTTTTAAGAGAAAAACCTTCTTTTACTCCAAATTTAAACAAACTTACTATAAAAGTTGCAATTGATAAAAATAAAGATACCATGGCAATAAATACCGTCACCGTTGCAATCTGTTCCACCAAAATAACCTCCTTTAATGGTTTCAACTTCAAAATAATAAAAGCATTGATTAAGGTAATTACCACTAATACTTGGCTTATTCGATACGCGTAAATATCTCTTTCACTTAGTTCCAAATGCCAAGCATCAACTATGCCTGAAAGTAAATCCATTATTGTTTTGAATGACAAATCTGTTTGTTTCAATACCTCAATCAATTCATTGCCATATCGTCTTCTCCAACGCTTAGGATACATATAGACAAGCCACTTCATACTAGACCAAGCCTTTTCAAACCAAGTGATGTTACTTTTTGAATTTCCTTTATTTGTTCAGTTAAATATATCTGTCCTTCCTCTGTTAGTTTGTAAGGCTTTTTACGGTCTTGTGATTCAAGAACCTCTATATACCCTGCTTTTTCCAAACGTGAAATAGCTCCATATAATGTGCCTGGCCCTAATTTAACATCATAATTTTTTTCAATATCCTCCATAATTGCATAACCATGACGATTTTCCTCAGCAAGACTTATCAAAATAAATAATGTAGGTTCTGAAAATTTATTTTTTCCAACCACTCTATCACCTCTTTTAAATATTATTACGTTTCGCGTTATATCGTGTAACGTAATAATAAATTATTACTGAAATGAAGTCAATAAAAAAAGCCATGTTAGTGCTACCCCTATAACAAGTTTCTTGCGAGTACACCAAGTACCCCTGTTACCAATGCGCTTACGATCAATCGTAAAATCCATGTAGTATTCGCACTGATTTTATCTAATTGTTTATTAATAGTTAAAACATCCCTTTCAGCTACTAGTATTCTTGCTTCTAAATTTTTCACATCATGTTGAATAGCTTTTAAATCTAGATTCATTTGATTAACATCTTTTTCTAGTTCCTCCAATTGTGTCATATAACATACTTCTCCTTTACAATTAATTCTTAATACATTATATGTATATAAAAATAAATGGTTATAGTATAAAAAAGAGCAAGTTACACTTGCACATACAACATCTCCTAAAAAAAATTAAATACTAATCAATATGATTTACCAAAAATAAACAAGTCTTGATCAATTATTCTATAAAATCTTTTTCTCTCTATTTTTAAGTATGAGACAAAAAATTAGATAAAACAAAAAAGCCTTACCTCTGTAGGCAAGACTCCACTAGTGTAGACAGTCTTTACATAACAATTAAGAAACTGTAAACATATAACACCAAGTAGCAGAACCCTAACATTCCGCCTACAGCTAGTACCTGTTTAACCCAGCTCTTAAGTTTCAAATTACTATCAATCACTTGCAGCACTCTTTCCATATCGTTTCCTCCTATTAAGGAGAACCCTAGAAGACTCTCACCTCGCTATAGTACCATTAAGGAATGACTAATAGGGCCTAATTTTTGTCTAAATATATAAATATGCAATATTGCATATAAAAATGTATTGATGTAAATGTAAGCGCTTACTATAATAAAAGCATAAAGATAAATCACATC
>NZ_NUOT01000081.1 GCF_002584535.1 Bacillus cereus | reverse complement strand
CAGATGTAAACTTGAAATACAGAAGCATTTGCATATGTAAGGGACTATCTTATAAAATACAGTTAAGAAAAGAAAGACAGGGAGAGGAAACCCATGTCCACAAAATTAGTAAATTTACGAATTGATTTTGCTTTTAAACAGTTATTTGGAACAAAGGGGAATGAAGAAATCTTAATTGGATTTCTAAACGCTATCTTAGAAGAATCTTTAGATACACCTATTTCATCACTACAATTGGAAGACCCACATCTCCATAAGTCTTATGAAGATGATAAGTTATCCATACTAGACTTATTAGCAACACTCGACAATGGAACGCAAGTGAATATTGAGATTCAACTCCGAAATACACATGATATGGTAAAACGNNTATTAGATTTCATATTATTTTCTTATGAAGACTCATTTCACACCATCGGACAATTATGGAATTCGAAAACACAACAGGTTTTAAGTGACGATATTGAAATCCATTTTGTAGAGATTCCAAAATTAGTGAAACAATGGCGTGAAGAAAAAGTAAATCCATGGGAAAATACATTTGTCCGTTGGATGTTATTGTTACCAGCCCATGAAGATGAACACTTAACTCAGACATTGGAGGAGATTGCGATGAATCAAGATCCAATTTTACAAAA
>NZ_NUOT01000080.1 GCF_002584535.1 Bacillus cereus | reverse complement strand
CGACTCGTATAATATTACACGCTTATCACTATAAAAGCAACTCTTTTTTTAATGTTTTTTAACTCCTCTACTATATATAAAATCCCCTTTATAACTTCCTTGCCTCCACTTGCATTTTAAGGTGGCATATTATTCACCAAAAGCGGCAAAAAACTTGAATAAAGTGTACACCTCTAACTATAGACATAATATATCCGGCACAACCTAATCTCAAATTATTAGATTATGAAAGATATCTTTATTCATAAACAATAAAAAGTCACCTATATAAACCTCCCTCCATACACTACATTCATATTTCACCTTACTATGTTAATCCCTTCTAATTATCCTATCAATATATGTAATCTATACATAAATAAAGAATCTTTCACTATTAGGAGTGAAAGATTCTTTATGAACCTACAGCTACGCAGCAATATACCTTTCGACAAATCCCCATACAGTATTCCAATATTTCTCTGAATCTATCTTTTCAGCTTCTCCGTGACCTGCACCTGGCACAATTAATTTCTCTTTTTCTACCTTTGCAGCATTATACACTTCATCTAACATTTCAAAAGGAACAAATGTATCAGCATCTCCATGAATGAATAACATCGGGGTTTTACTTTTTGCAACTTGCTTGACCGCCGATCCTTCATTCAAGTCATAACCAGCACGGAGTTTTGTAATTGTATTCGCCGCATTCATAACAGGGAATTTTGGTAAATGGAATAAATCCTTTAATTGGTACGTAAATTCATCTATTACAGACGAATAACCACAATCTTCTATAATAACTTTAACATTAGAAGGTAAATCTTCTCCAGAAGTCATCATAACAGTCGCACCTCCCATCGAAATACCGAACAGAGCTATTTCTGCTTGTGGATCTTCTTTTAATATACGCTCAATCCACAGCATAATATCCTTACGATCATGCCACCCCATACCAATATAGTCACCTTGACTATTTCCATGACCACGAAGATCAGGCGCTACCACACTATAACCTTTTTCATAAAAATGACGAATATATTTTGTCATTTCCGAGGCTCTCCCACTATAGCCGTGAACCACGATTGACCATTTATGACTAGATTCCTGATTACGATATTCATAGCCATTTAGTTTTAAATCATCAAAAGAGCGTGCAATTATCGTATTCGGTTGATGTTTTGATAAAAATTCAGCATTTTTCACTTCATCAGTGGCTACTACGTTAACCGATGTAGTTACGGTTTTCTTTAAATGAGGGTTTCCCTCTAAAAATTCTTTTTCTTGTTTCGCATTTAACGCATAGTTATAAAAGTAGTTTCCAACTAACATATACGCAATAACTAGAAGGAGTAAAACTACTATTGTAACAATACTTATTTTCTTCATTCTATAAACCCTTTCTCTACTATGTATATTCAAAAATACCTTATATTACATTATACAAATTCTAAATATAGCACCCTCATGTTGCATCAAGATTTTTACTAATCTAAAATAGTAAGCCTCCGAAAAAGTTTATCCCACGTTAACGGGTGGTAATACTCCCACCTCAAAATTCAGCGAAATCATTGTCCAGTTCCAGTGGCTAGAATGTTCGGTGGGAGATAAACTGCCCGTAAAAACCCGATTGGTGAGGGCCAATAATCAGTTGGGGAGGAAGAACCCCCCACTGATTAAAGTTTCACTTTATTAAAGACCTTCAATAAGCTATATACACAAAAAAGACGAGTCAT
>NZ_NUOT01000007.1 GCF_002584535.1 Bacillus cereus | reverse complement strand
ATAATGCCGATGATGGAAAATAATCAAATGCCGAATATAATGCCGATGATGGAAGATAATCAAATGCCGCACCAAATGCCAATAATGGAAAATAATCAACCACCGCAAATGCCGATGCCATATCAACCGCAAATGATGCCACCACAAATGCCAATGTCATATCAGGCACAAATGATGCCACCACAAATGCCGATGCCATATCAACCGCAAATGATGCCACAACAGTATCCGTATTATCAAATGCCATATACACAAGGTATGCCAATCATGCCGCACCAAATGCCAATGCAACATACTTCAATGCCATATCAACCGCCAATAGATAATAGCAATCCACAAATGATGCCGGCAGAAGAAGATTGTGGATGTGGTGGAGAAAGAAATCTATACAGTCCACAGCCAGGTGTGCCGAATTCTCCATATTATCCAACAGCTCAAACTGCATATGCACCGCAACCAGGTGTGATGAATTATCAACAAGATCCGCCAGAGATTTTTGGAGAACCGCTTATAGAAGAAGGGGAATAGAAGGAGCTGTACTAACGATGAAAAGGTAGTGTTAGAAAATTCCTAGTGAAATATTAACAAGTGTAAAACCCTCCTTTATTACTCACTATAAAAAGGAGCTTTTCGAGAGAGAAGTTCAGGCCTAACAAGGGGGGTTTTTATATTGAGTAAAAAGATTAAAATTATTGCTGCTTCTTTGTTAGTTACCAGTGCATTAGCTGCATGTGGTACACCTAAGAATAAAAGTGCAATGGATGGACGTAATGCGAACTACAATTATGAGCGTACATCCTATTATGATACACAACCATATAGAGATAATGTAACGCGTACTGACCGCTATACAGATTATGTAACATATAGAAATGGGAATAGAGTTACAGATAATGTAAATGATCGTCGCAATGACGTTGGATATAACTATTACCGTGATGTAAATTACCATGGTCAAATTGCAAATCCTTATCCAACGCGTAACATTACAATGAACAATTCATACGTGAACAACGATGGTAAGACAGCAGAAAAAATTACAAATCGTGTTAAGGGTATGAATAATGTAGATCGAGTTTCTACTGTTGTACGAGGAAATGATGTAGTAATTGCGGTAAAACCACGTAACGCAGTAACAAACGAAACAGCAATGGCAAATGAAATTCGTCAAGCTGTTGCCGATGAAGTGAAAAATCGTAATGTGTATGTAACTGTTAAAAATGACATGTTTGATCGTGTCGATACAGTGAGTACACGTCTGCGCAATGGAACAGTAACAAATGATTTAAATCGTGATATAACAGACTTGTTCCGAGATGTTCGTGCTGATCTAACTGGTACAGTACGATAACAAAAAAAGCTTGCTTTCCTGGTATATTAATGTTATATTAGAAAAGCGATGAGCTAATTTACGTAAGACGAGAGATATGCTTAAGTGCTAAACACGCGGATGTGGCCGCCTGGTCTCTCGCCGTAAACGCATCAAGACGCCTGCTATGTGCAGGCGTCTTTCTTATTATATAACAGTAAATGACTCATGCGGGTAGGAATTACGCCTTACCTGCATTTTTTATTTTCATGAAAAATAACCGCCACTGTTATTATGGATAAAACTTCTATTTTCGGAAAAACTACAAATAGAATTTTTATTTTTCTAGAAGAGGTGAGCGGAAATGAAATTCATGATGGTTATAGTTCAGGTCATAATTGCTATGCTTTGTTTATATCATGAATCAAGTGTGATTGCTGCGTCTCCTGCATTAGAGATTACGCAAAAAGAACCTCAAGTTACGGTTTTATTAGAGCGAATGTATTTAGATGGAGAAGTAAGTGAGGAAATCTTTACTGAAAAAGTAGCGAACTTAGAACAATTTCTGCAGCAGTACAAAGAATGGCAACTTGTCGATCGTGATGATACACAAATTGTATTGCAAAAAAAGGTAGATGATATTTCACCACTACTGAAAACGAGTGGGTATTTTGGTGTTTCCAACGAAGGGATACTGCAAATTTTTAATGGTGTGCCCAAAAATGATAATGCGATTCATTCATTTTTTCAAATTGATATGAAAAAGCTAGAAAGTTATGATCGAGCAGAGTTGAAACGTGGTATTCGTATTAAGTCGAAAGAGCGTTTTGTGAAGACGATCGAGAAAATGAAGCAGTATGCAGTGCAAAATAAGAAAAACAGCAGCTCGGGATGAACTGCTGTTTTTCTTATTTGTTTTTATCTAAAATTTGTTTTGCAATTTCATCAATTAGCATATCTTTTCCGATTGGATTGAATGATTTTGTGTTAAAGACTTCATTGCTTACTTCATAAATGTGATTATTTTTTACAGCTTTGTTATCTTTCCAAACAGCGCTGTTTTTGTAGTCTGCATATACTTTATCTGCTTCGTCACCAAAGTTTACAACAAACATTTGATCAGGCTGGAATGCAACAAGACCTTCTAATGATACTTGTGCCATCGTTTGTTTTAAATCTGTACCTTTCGTGGCAGGAAGTTTTAAGTCATTAAAGAGAATGTCCCCGTACCCGAAGCTGCCATATACACGGAAGTTTTGCGGTGTTACAGCAAGAAACATAAAGTTTTCATCTTTTGTCTTCTCTTTAATCTTTTTTGATAAGGAATCAGCTTTTTTATCGTAATCTGCAATCCATTTGTCTGCTTTTTTCTCTTCATCAAATAGCTTGCTTACTTCTTTAAATTTACCACGCCAATTTTCTAAGTTTGTCTCTAGAACAACTGTTGGTGCAACTTTTGTTAATTGGTCATAAAATTTCAATTGACGGTTATTTAAAATAATTAAGTCTGGCTTTAAGGCAGTAACTGCTTCTAAATCGACTTTAGGTGCCCAGTACCAACCTACTGCTTTTACACCTTTTAGCTTTTCTTGCAAATGATCTTGGATTTTATCTTTATACGTGTTGGCAGTACCAACAGGTTTATGACCAAGAAGTAATAGTTCTTCAGAAGATCCAGATAAGTCAACAATTCTTTTTGGATTTGTTGGAATTTTAACTTCTCCTTTTGCATGTTTTACAACTTTTGTTTCCGGTTGTTCTTTTGCCTGTGATTCTTCTTTGTTAGAAGAGCAACCAACAATGGTAAAAACCACAAGAATAAGAGTAAGTAGAATAGATAAATTGCGTTTCATCTTGCATATAACCCCTTTAATTAACATTGATAATCATTATCGACTATGTAATAGTAATTTGCTGTATGTCTTTCTGTCAATATGAAAAAGTAGAAAATTTAAATATAGAACATTTGTTGGGGTAGTCTCGCTTTTCTATCGTTAAATATGTTAAAATGGAATACATGATTTAAGAGGGAGAGATCGTATTTTGTTTGAATATGTTACAGGCTATGTGGAATATGTAGGGCCAGAATATGTCGTTCTTGATCATAATGGAATTGGCTATCAAATTTTTACGCCAAATCCGTATGTATTCCAAAGAAGTAAGCAAGAAATTCGTGTATATACATATCATTATGTGAGAGAAGATATAATGGCGCTTTATGGATTTAAGACACGTGAAGAGCGTTTATTATTTACAAAACTTTTAGGTGTATCAGGAATCGGACCAAAAGGTGCGCTTGCCATTTTAGCTTCGGGTCAAACGGGGCAGGTTGTGCAAGCAATTGAACATGAGGATGAAAAATTCTTAGTGAAATTCCCGGGAGTTGGAAAGAAAACGGCTCGTCAAATGATTTTAGACTTAAAAGGAAAATTAGCAGATGTTGTACCAGATGCATTTGTTGATCTATTCTCAGATGTAGAACGTTTCGATGAGAAGAACGGATCATCCGCTGAGCTAGATGAAGCGCTGGAAGCACTGCGTGCACTTGGTTATGCAGAACGAGAAGTGAATCGCGTTGTGCCAGAGTTATTAAAAGAATCGCTTACTACGGATCAATATATTAAAAAGGCACTTAGTCTTTTACTAAATGGTAAGAGGTGAGTAGAATGGACGAACGTCTCCTCTCAGGAGAATCGGCATATGAAGATGCGGATTTAGAATATTCGTTACGGCCACAGACGCTCCGTCAGTATATTGGCCAAGATAAGGCAAAGCATAATTTAGAAGTGTTTATTGAGGCGGCGAAAATGCGTGAGGAAACGTTAGATCACGTATTACTATACGGACCGCCAGGACTTGGTAAAACGACGCTTGCAAATATTATCACTAATGAAATGGGTGTTAATATTCGAACAACATCAGGTCCAGCAATTGAGCGTCCGGGAGATTTAGCGGCAGTGCTCACGGCGCTTCAACCTGGCGATGTATTATTTATTGATGAAATTCATCGTTTGCATAGGTCAATTGAAGAGGTATTATATCCAGCAATGGAAGATTTCTGTCTTGATATTGTCATCGGTAAAGGTCCGAGCGCACGATCTGTACGCCTTGATTTACCTCCGTTTACGCTAGTTGGTGCAACCACGCGGGCTGGTGCGTTATCAGCGCCGCTTCGTGACCGTTTTGGTGTGTTATCACGATTAGAGTATTATACAGTAGATCAATTGTCAGCGATTGTAGAGCGCACAGCAGAGGTGTTTGAAGTTGAAATCGATTCATTAGCTGCTTTAGAGATCGCAAGGCGTGCACGTGGTACACCGCGTATTGCAAACCGTTTACTAAGACGTGTACGTGACTTCGCGCAAGTTCGAAGTGACGGAACAATTGCGATGGAAATTACCCAAATGGCATTAGAGCTCTTACAAGTCGATAAATTAGGGCTTGATCATATCGATCATAAGCTACTGCTTGGCATTATTGAAAAATTCCGCGGTGGTCCAGTTGGATTAGAAACGGTCTCAGCGACAATTGGGGAAGAGTCTACGACGATTGAAGATGTGTATGAACCATATTTACTGCAAATTGGTTTTTTACAACGAACGCCAAGAGGACGAATTGTAACGCCACTTGCGTATGAACATTTCGGAATGGAGATGCCTGGAGTATGACGGATATGCCAAAGCTGCTTATTACAGCTGGTATTCTTCTCATTGTCGTGGGAGTAGCTTGGAAGTTTATCGGAAGGCTTCCAGGCGATATTTTTGTGAAAAAAGGAAACGTTACCTTTTATTTTCCGATCATTACATGTATTGTGTTAAGTATTGTATTATCTTTTATTATGTATATAATAAATCGATTTAAATAGAAATAGGTGGATATAGTTATGGATATTAATCTGTTTGATTTTCATTTACCGGAAGAACTTATTGCACAAACGCCTCTTGAAGACCGTGAAACATCAAGATTAATGGTGTTAGACCGTGAAACCGGTGATATCGAGCATAAGCATTTTACGGACATTCTTTCTTATTTACATGAGGGCGATTGTTTAGTATTAAATGAAACGAAAGTTATGCCTGCTCGTTTGCATGGTGTGAAAGAAGATACAGGTGCACATATTGAAGTGCTCCTTTTAAAACAAGAAGATGGAGATAAATGGGAAACACTTGTAAAGCCAGCTAAACGTGTAAAAGAAGGAACTGTCATTTCTTTTGGTGAAGGAAAGTTAAAAGCAACTTGCACAGGAACAGCTGATCAAGGTGGCCGTCAGCTAGAGTTTTCGTATGACGGTATCTTTTATGAAATTTTGGATGAACTTGGAGAAATGCCGCTTCCTCCATATATTAAAGAAACACTAGAAGATCGTGACCGTTATCAAACGGTATATGCGAAGGAAATTGGTTCTGCAGCAGCGCCGACAGCTGGACTTCATTTTACAGAAGAGTTATTAGAGAAATTAAAGCAAAAAGGTGTTCATTTAGCATTTATTACGCTTCATGTTGGTCTTGGTACATTTAGACCAGTTTCAGCCGATACAATTGAAGAACACCATATGCATGCGGAGTATTACCATATGTCAGAAGAAACGGCAGATTTGTTAAACCGTGTGAAGGAGAGTGGCGGTCGTATTATTACTGTTGGTACAACGTCAACACGTACGCTAGAAACAATTGCTACAGATCATGATGGTAAGCTTTGTGCAGCATCTGGATGGACGGATATTTTTATGTATCCAGGATATGAATTTAAAGCAATTGATGGTTTAATTACAAACTTCCATTTGCCGAAGTCAACATTAATTATGCTTGTGAGTGCATTTGCAAATAGAGAAGATGTACTTCATGCTTATAATGAAGCAGTAAAAGAAAAATACCGTTTCTTTAGCTTTGGTGATGCGATGTTCGTTGCATCTCATGCTAAAGTGAAAGATAAATAAAAAGGAGTAAATCTATGACAGCAATTCGTTATGAATTTATTAAAACATGTAAACAAACGGGTGCGCGTTTAGGCCGCGTTCATACACCGCATGGCTCATTTGATACACCAACATTTATGCCAGTTGGTACACTTGCGACAGTAAAAACAATGTCACCAGAAGAGTTAAAGGCGATGGATTCTGGTATTATTTTAAGTAATACGTATCATTTATGGCTTCGTCCAGGTCACGAAATTGTTCGTGAGGCAGGCGGATTACATAAATTTATGAACTGGGATCGTGCCATCTTAACAGATTCTGGTGGTTTCCAAGTGTTTAGTTTAAGTGACTTCCGTCGTATTGAAGAAGAGGGCGTTCATTTCCGTAATCACTTAAATGGAGACAAATTATTCTTATCACCAGAAAAAGCGATGGAAATTCAAAATGCATTAGGTTCAGATATTATGATGGCATTTGATGAGTGCCCGCCGTTCCCTGCTACGTTTGAATATATGAAAAAGTCTGTAGAGCGTACAAGCCGCTGGGCGGAGCGCTGTTTAAAAGCTCATGAGCGTCCACAAGATCAAGGTTTATTTGGGATTGTACAGGGCGGAGAGTTTGAAGAACTTCGTCGCCAGAGCGCGAAAGATCTTGTTTCAATGGATTTCCCAGGGTATGCAGTAGGTGGGTTATCAGTTGGAGAACCAAAAGATATTATGAATCGTGTTCTTGAATTTACAACACCGCTTCTACCAGACAATAAACCACGTTATTTAATGGGAGTAGGTTCTCCTGACTCATTAATTGATGGTGCAATCCGTGGTATCGACATGTTTGACTGTGTACTTCCAACTCGTATTGCTCGAAATGGTACATGTATGACAAGTGAGGGGCGTCTCGTTGTGAAAAACGCGAAGTTTGCAAGAGACTTCGGTCCACTTGATCCAAATTGTGATTGTTACACATGTAAAAACTACTCTCGTGCGTACATTCGTCACTTAATGAAATGTGATGAAACTTTCGGAATTCGTTTAACGTCTTATCACAATCTTCATTTTCTGTTAAACTTAATGGAGCAGGTGAGACAAGCCATTCGTGAAGATCGTCTTGGTGATTTCCGTGAAGAGTTCTTTGAACAGTATGGCTTTAATAAACCGAATGCTAAAAACTTCTAATACATATAATTAAAGGAGGAACAAAAAATGAATCCAGGTATGATGAATATTATCATGATCGTTGCGATGTTTGCGATTTTCTATTTCTTATTAATTCGCCCGCAACAAAAGCGTCAAAAGGCAGTAGCTCAAATGCAAAGTGAACTAAAAAAAGGTGATGCTATCGTAACAATCGGTGGCTTACATGGTACAATTGAGTCAGTAGATGACACTAAGATTGTTGTTAAATCTGGTGGTTCACATTTAACATTTGATCGCAATGCAATTCGTGAAGTTGTGAAAAATTAACAAGTAGAAGCCCTGCATTTGCAGGGCTTTTTTTAATTGGTACGTTTCGTCATGTTAACGCCAAATATGCCCCCAAGTGTACTTGCCCCCATTAGTCCAAGTTGATAGAGAAGTTGTGAATTGGATAAAGCGTGAGAAAAACCTAAGTAGTTAACAAGAAAAACAAGAATCGTAAAGGTAAGTCCGGTTGTGAATCCGACGAACCAGCCTTTTCCTTGCGCTTTTTTTCCAGCGATAAATCCGGATATAAGCATAGAAAGAAGAGCGAGTATGAAAAGGGCTATAGCTAATGTACCTTCATTGATATTTGTGAATTTTAATAAAAGAGCAATCACCATACTTGTAATAGAGGCGAGTAGTAATAAAGTGATAATACCAAAGCCGATTGCTATAGATAATTTTTTCGTTCCATCCATTATGCATTCCCCCCTTTTAATACAAGCATATTTCCATTTTAGATAAGTTAGACTAGTTTCTTTTTTGCTGGTTAAACTACGTCATAGAAGAAAAGTACAGAAAGGGGATTAAAGATGGAGCTATGGGGAATTGCTTTTCGAACAGTTCTATTGTATTTCGTTATGGTACTTATTTTTCGTGTTATGGGAAAACGTGAAATTGGTGAACTGAGTATTTTGGATTTGGTTGTTTTCATTATGTTAGGTGAACTTGCTGTATTAGGAATTATAGATGTTGATCGTCCTGTATGGGATCAAATTATTCCTATGGTAGTAATTGTGATTATTCAAATGGTGTTAGCGTACGCTTCTCTGAAAAGTGGAAAGATCCGTCATTTAATAGATGGCGAACCAGCTATTATTGTTCGGAGAGGTAAAATTGATGAAAAACAAATGAGAAAGCAACGTTATAATATAGATGATTTATTAATGCAATTAAGAGAAGAAGGTATTGGTGATATTCGTGACGTCGAATATGCTATTTTGGAAGCTTCAGGGAAATTATCTGTATTTCATAAACAAAAGAGTAAAAATAATAAGAATGATACACCTATTTTTTCATTTCCACTGATTATTGATGGGGAGATACAACAATCACATTTGCATATGATTGAACAGTCAGAAGGGTGGCTTGTGGGGAAATTAAAAAAGATAGGATACAAAGATATAACAGGAATTTCGTATTGTAGCTTTCAAAATGGGGAATTTTTTGTGGATTTAAAAGATAAATAAGAAGCTTGCCGTTTTAAAATGGCAAGCTTTTAATCTGCATGGTTATTTCAAAAATAATAGTTTTCGGAGTAATGGAAGACGCTGTAGCTCATCTTTACGAATGAGTTTGAAAATGAGAAGAAACAGTGTATAAAGTATAGTGGTTAACGTAATCTCCCATAATGTTTGTATAGCAAGTGAATGTGAAAAAATAATATATTTATGAAGATAGAATCCAAAAGCTCCTGCAATGATTATCGTGATGCCTCCATATATATAATCCTTTATGTAAATAGTGAAGGTGATTTTTTTCAGGACTGTTGCGTAGTGAAGGAATGTCACGGTCACAATGTTAGCAGCAATCGCAAGTGCTACCCCCATCATTTGAAATTCAGGACGTGAAGCGAGTAAGAAAATAACGAGTAATTTTACAATAGCTCCGATAAATGTATTCATCATCGCGGCACGTGCTAAATTTAAAGCTTGTAAAACAGATGTAAGGGGACTTTGAAAGTAGTGAAATAAAAAACAAGGCGCAAGTAATTGAATGAATGCAGTTGCGCTATCTGAACCGTACATGAGAGTTAAAACAGGTGAAGCAAATACATAAAGAATAACGACTGACCAGCCTCCTGTAATGAGAGAAATACGAAGTGCCTGTTGCAGACGATGTTCTACTAATCGATATTGTTTTTTTGCCATTGCTTCACTAATAGAGGGTACGAGTGCCGTAGAAAGAGCGTATGTAATAAAAGCAGGCAGTGATAAAAGTGGAAACGCATAGCCATTTAATATACCGTATTGCTGCGTGGCGACTGAAGCTGCTACACCAGCAATGGCTAGGCTTTGCATAACGACAATTGGTTCGAAAAAATAAGAGACCGATCCAATTAAGCGACTCCCTGTAGTTGGAAGTGCAATTTCCATAAGCGAATGAAATGTATTTTTACTTTGCTTGACTGTACTAACAAAACCAGAACGTATTGAAAGGTGCTTTTCACGCTGGAATAAAGTGAGTAAAAATAATAAAGAGGCTACCTCACCAAGAACAGCTGATAACATTGCGCCTGCCGCAGCGTATTCAACACCATAAGGTAAAAACAATCGAATACATACGGCGATAATAGTAATCCGGACTACTTGTTCTAACACTTGTGCATATGCACTAGGTTTCATATTTTGTTTTCCTTGGAAATAACCGCGCAAAACAGATGAAACTGCAATGACAGGAACGACAGGTAAAATGGCCATCAGCGGATAGTAGGTTCTTTTATCCGTTAATAAAGTTTCAGCTAAAATAGGAGTTAGAAGCATGATTGCGATTGTTAAGATAATACTAATAACGGATGTAACGGCTAAAGATACTGTTAATATATTCTTTACTTTTTGTTTATCGTTTACTGCTTCCGCCTCTGCAACGAATTTTGCAATAGCAACAGGAAGTCCGATTTGTGTTAATGTAATTGCTAAAATAAAAGTGGGGACAGCCATCATATAAAGACCGACGCCTTCTTCTCCTAAAATACGTGCCATTACAATTCGGTTTATGAACCCGAGAATTTTTGTAATAAAACCAGCTAGCATTAAAATAAATGCACCTCGTAAAAAGCTTTGTCTCGTCATGGTTTTCTCCTACCTTCTCAAAATCAATGGAATGATTTACAATAATTTATATGCACGTGTGAGACAAGAATGACAAGCATTTAAGAGGAATCGCTTATGGAGTAAAACTTTTATGGGAAAGAGCAGGGCGATGAAACTCTTAAAGGCAGTTATTGCTGTCCATTAGAGCGGGATGAAAAACGACTTTTCGTGCTGAACTAAAAAGGAGATGTGATAGTATGATTGAAAAGGAAGATTTGGTAGAAGCTTACCGCGGACAGTTGCAAGTCGTTTTAGAAAGCAAATTAGAAGAATTTCAAATGATTGGCTATGACAGGGTGACGACTGAGGATATTTGGAAATGTTTAAAAAGTAAAAAGTGGAAAAAGCTAGATAGTGAAGTTAGATTGTATGAACTTGTGAATGATGTGCTAACATTAACAGCAAATGAGTATATGACATATTTAACGGTAGAAGCGTATCAAGCGCCACTTTGGTCATTTGAAGAATATGAAAATAAATAACCGGCTGTAATTGGTTTGTTCTTCCTTTTGCAGTATAATGATAGGTATTGATAAAGAGGAATGTATATGTCAGAGATTTTAAGTAAAGGAGGTAGGAAGCAGAAGTTATAATAATTTGTATCAGATATAGGTTGCGGCCCAGCGTCTAAGACGTAGAATTTGGGTTTTCCCTATATGGCTAGTAGCGTACTAGTAAAAAGTTAAAAACTCACAGAAAGGAAGCCTACTAACTAGACAAACGAATAAGCATAATGGAATGCCTGTGGATAAACAGAAATGATTAATACAGGAATTTGTCTAGCGTAAATGAATGATATGATTTATTTATGGGTTTAGTAGCAGAAAGAAGGTACATATGGCAAAGCGCAGTACGAGAATCGTCGCCTTTTTTCTCATCGTTTTATTAATCGGTGGAATTATTGGTGCGACGGGAAAAAACATAACAAAAGGAATTAGTCTTGGACTGGACCTTCGTGGTGGTTTTGAAATTTTATACGAAGTAAAGCCAGCGAAAAAGGGTGATAAAATTGATCGAGACGCACTTGTAAGTACAGTAGGTGCTCTTGAGAATCGTGTGAATGTTCTTGGTGTAAGTGAACCAAACATTCAAATTGAAGGGGAAGATCGAATTCGTGTACAGCTTGCTGGCGTACAAGATCAGCAGAAAGCACGTGAAATTTTATCTACGCAAGCGAAATTAACATTCCGTGATGTGAATGACAACCTTCTCATGGACGGAACGGATTTAAAAGGCGGGGGAGCGAAGCAAACATTTGATGAACAAGGCCGGCCAAGTGTTGGGCTTACATTGAAGAGTGCTGATAAATTCCGCGAAGTAACTGAAAAAATATCAAAAATGCCACCGCCAACGAACTTAATGGTGATTTGGCTTGATTTTGAAGAAGGTAAAGATTCTTATAAAGCAGAAGCAGCAAAACCAAATCCGAAATATTTATCAGCAGCAACAGTAAGCCAAGTGTTTAATCAAGCTGAAGTTTCTATCGTAGGTGGAAACTTTACGGTTGAAAGTGCAAAACAGCTTTCAGATTTATTAAATGCGGGTGCACTTCCTGTTGATCTAAAAGAAATGTATTCAACATCTGTCGGAGCAAAATTTGGTGAGCAAGCATTACAGCAAACGATTTTCGCTAGTGTGATCGGGATTGCTATTATTTTCTTGTTCATGCTTGTTTTCTACCGTTTACCAGGTTTAGTAGCGGTCATTATGTTAGGATTATATATTTTCATTACATTGCTTGTCTTTAACTGGATGCATGCAGTCCTGACTCTGCCAGGTATAGCGGCGCTAGTGCTCGGGGTTGGTATAGCGGTTGACGCGAATATTATTACGTATGAGCGACTGAAGGAAGAATTGCGAATTGGTAAATCGATGATGTCAGCATATCGTGCTGGTAACCATCGTTCGTTAGCGACAATTTTAGATGCCAACGTTACGACAATTGCAGCAGCTGGTGTATTATTCGTTTACGGTAATAGTTCTGTAAAAGGATTTGCGACAAGTTTAATTGTGAGTATTTTAGTTGGTTTCATTACGAACGTATTCGGTACTCGTTTCCTACTAGGATTATTGGTGAAAAGCCGTTATTTCGATAAGAAAATATCTTATTTTGGTGTGAAACAGAAAGAAATTATTCCATTGTCAAAAGGAGTAGAACATGCACCAACGAGATTTGATCGTATTAACTTTGTAAATATCGGTCATAAATTCTTCTTGTTCTCAATTGTAGTTGTTATTGCAGGTGCAATTATACTACCAATTTTCAAAATGAACCTTGGAATTGACTTTGCGAGTGGTACACGTATGGACTTGCAGTCAAAACAAGCGATTAGTGTAGATCAAGTTCAAAAAGATTTACATGAGTTAAAAATTGATGTGAAAAAAGAGGACATTGTACCAACAGGGGATGACAATAAAGGATTTGCTGTTCGTACAATTGGTGTTTTATCGAAAGATGAAATTGCAAAGGCAAAAACATTCTTCCACGATAAATACGGTACAGAACCAAATGTAAGTACAGTTTCTCCAACAATCGGGAAAGAGATTGCACGAAATGCATTTATCGCAGTTATGATTGCTTCGGCGGTTATCATCTTATACGTGAGTATTCGTTTCCGCTTCACATACGCATTATCTGCGGTAATCGCATTGTTGCATGATGCGTTTGTTATGATTGTGATGTTCAGTATCTTACAATTGGAAGTAGATTTAACGTTTATCGCAGCGGTATTAACAATCATTGGTTATTCAATCAATGACTCGATTGTTACATTTGATAGAAACCGTGAGCTATATAAACAGAAAAAACGAATTCGTGATAGAAAAGACTTAGAAGAAATTGTGAACTCCAGTATTCGTCAAACAATTGGTCGTTCTATTAATACAGTTCTAACAGTGTTGTTCCCAGTTATTGCATTGCTTATTTTCGGTAGTGAATCACTGCGAAACTTCTCACTTGCATTAATGATTGGACTAGTTGTAGGTACGTATTCTTCTATCTTTGTTGCTTCGCAAATTTGGCTAATGCTTGAAAATCGCCGATTAAAAAAGGGTAAAGGTAAGAAGAAAGTAGAAACAGGAGTATCTGAACCACAAGTGTAAAAACTAAAATCAACATAGAAAAGACGATGCCTCTTCACTTTGGGGGCATCTCTTTTTCGTTTGCGGATACAATAAAGTGACACTTCCTTAGCGTTTTTTGCTAAAGGGTAGCAGAGTCGATCGTGGAGAAATTGGAAGGAAGTGATATCTCTGCTATTATTTTTTGTTACAATAAAAAGGTATTTTGAGAAAAGAAAGGATTTCGATTATGGAAAAAGATGAACGTTTTAAACAGGCGGAGTTTGGTGCCATTGTTGGAATCGTTGGTAATATTGTATTAGCGATTGTTAAAGCAGTAATCGGATATATTGGGAACAGTAAGGCACTTTTAGCGGATGCGGTTCATTCAGCATCGGATGTAGTTGGTTCGTTAGCTGTATTTTTCGGCTTGCGTGCAGCCAAACAACCGCCTGATGAAGATCATCCTTATGGCCACGGAAAAGCGGAATCGATTTCAGCTATCATTGTTGCAGTTTTATTATTTATTGTCGGAATCGAAATTGCCGTTTCTTCTATAAAGGCTTTTACACAAGAACTTGAACCGCCAAAAGGAATTACGATTTTTGCGGTTATTCTTTCCATTGTGGTGAAAGAAGGGATGTTTCGGTATAAGTATCGATTAGGGAAACGGGTAAACAGTGATGCAATTATCGCAAATGCATATGAGCACCGTTCAGATGTATTTTCTTCAATTGCAGCCTTAATCGGGATTGGTGCAGCGATTATCGGAAATAAATTAGGTTTAGATTGGCTCGTTTACGCCGATCCTGTTGCAGGATTATTTGTTTCACTTCTTGTTGTGAAGATGGCCTGGGATATTGGCAAAGATGCAATCCATACAACGTTAGATCATGTTCTTCATGAAGAAGATGTTATTCCACTAAGGGAGTCAGTTCTTCAAGTAGAAGGTGTTAAAAAAATTGGTTCGTTATACGCAAGAGAGCACGGTCATTATGTGATTGTGGATATTAAAGTGTCTGTAGATCCATATATCACAGTGGAAGAGGGACATCGCATCGGAAAACATGTAAAAGAGGTATTAATGAAACAAGATAATGTACAAAATGTTTTTGTACATATAAATCCGTATTCACCGGATTAAATTTATTTTGCTTCCATAAGGGAGTAGATATTTATTTGATTATAGAGATATTCAATCGTAGTTTGCGTGATATTGTCACCCCTTAATCTGTCTTGTATAATAGACAGGTTAAGGGGTGATTTCGTGTTACAACCGAAGACGCGTTGGAAAGAAAAGTCATTTAATGAAGAGCAGATAAGTGAGTTGGCAAGTAAATTGCAATTATCACCGCTTGTTACTTCGTTATTCCTCGGTAGAGGCTTAGATACAGAAGATAAGATTGTGGATTTTTTAAATACAGCAGGGCAAGAATTTCACGATCCGTTTTTACTTGAAGGAATGGATCGTACGGTAGAACGTGTAAAGCAAGCCATTCAAAATGGAGAACAAATTTTAATTTTTGGTGACTACGATGCCGATGGTGTAAGTAGTACGACAGTATTATACCTTGCACTTCAAGAACTAGGTGCGGATGTTGAGTTCTATATCCCGAACCGATTTACGGAAGGGTATGGACCGAATGAAGAGGCATTTCGCTGGGCACACAGTGCGGGATTTTCTCTTATCATTACTGTTGATACAGGTATCGCAGCAGTTCATGAAGCTAAGATAGCAAAAGAGCTTGGTATGGATCTTATTATTACAGATCATCATGAGCCACCACCAGAACTTCCAGAAGCGCTTGCGATTATTCATCCGAAGCTAGAGGGCGGCGTCTATCCGTTTCATTATTTAGCGGGCGTTGGTGTTGCGTTTAAAGTAGCGCATGCATTACTTGGACGTGTACCGGAGCATTTGTTAGAAATTGCAGTGATTGGTACGGTAGCCGATTTAGTGTCACTTCATGGTGAAAATAGATTACTTGTGCAGCGTGGACTAAAACAAATGAGAATGACCAAAAATATTGGTTTGAAAGCATTGTTTAAAGTAGCAAATGTTTCACAAAGCGAGATCACGGAAGAAAGCATCGGCTTCTCAATTGCACCGCGTATTAATGCAATTGGTCGTTTAGAAGATGCGGCACCGGCTGTTCATCTTCTTTTATCAGAGGATCCAGAAGAAGCAAAAGAGCTTGCTGAAGAAATCGATGAAATGAATAAGCTTCGAAAAGATATTGTAAAACAAATTACAGAAGAGGCGATTGCAGAGGTAGAAAACAACTATCCTCCAGCGGACAATAAAGTATTAGTCATTGCGAAAGAAGGATGGAATCCAGGTGTGATAGGGATTGTTGCTTCTAAATTAGTAGAGCGTTTCTATCGTCCAACAATCGTGTTATGTATTGATCCTGAGAAGCAAACAGCAAAAGGATCTGCTCGTAGTATTGCAGGATTTGATTTGTTTGCGAACTTATCAGATTGTAGAGAATTATTACCTCACTTTGGTGGGCATCCAATGGCGGCAGGAATGACGCTTCATATGAATGATGTGGATGAACTGCGCCGTCGTTTAAATGAACAAGCAGATGCAATCTTAAAGCCTGAAGATTTTATTCCGATTACAACAGTTGATGCGATTTGCAAAGTAGAGGATGTAACGCTTTCGGCAATTGAAGAAATGCAAAAACTAGCGCCATTTGGTGTTGGAAATCCGAAGCCGCGTATTGCAGTTAGAGATGCGGAATTAGAAAGTATTCGTGCAATTGGATCTGATGGGTCTCATTTAAAAATGGCACTTCGCGGAAGACAGGCGACGTTAGATACGATTGGATTTGGATTTGGAGCTTATGCGAAAGAAATTTCTCCAATCGCTCACGTTTCTATTGTTGGTGAGGCATCAATTAATGAATGGAATAATTTCAAAAAACCACAACTCATGATTCAAGATATTGCGGTAGATGCATGGCAGTTGTTTGATTGGCGCAGCATGCGTAATGTGGAATCGAACTTATCAGAGATTCCGAAAGAACAAGTAACAATGGTATATTTTTCTGAAGAGGTATTAAATAAATTTTCTTTAGAAGAATATAAAGAACAACTTATGCATGCTTCAGAAGTCACTGAGCTAGATGGTCGCTATGTTATTTTGATGGATTTACCAAAGTCAACAGACGAATTACGCGGTTTGTTTAAGGCGGGATTTCCAGCGCGAATTTATACACTGTTTTATCAGGAGAATAATCATTTATTTAGTACAGTTCCAACAAGGGAACACTTTAAATGGTACTATTCCTTTTTACACCAAAAGGCACCATTTTCTTTAAGACAATATGGGGAACAGTTATGTCGTCATAAAGGTTGGTCAAAAGATACAGTAAATTTCATGACACAGGTGTTTTTTGAGTTAGAATTTGTTACAATAAAAGACGGTGTCATTTTTATGGCAGAAGGAATGAAAAAGCGTGATTTAATTGAATCGAACACATATCGTGAGAAAATGAACCACCTTCAATTAGAGAAAGAGTTGGTTTATAGCACATATCAGCAACTATATACATGGTTTGACACGATTCGTAATCATAAAGAAGTAGCACAGTTAGGGTAAGGGCCTTGTATTTACAGACCTTTTATATCTGAGGAGGATTCAGAAATATGGATTTCAAGCAACATATCGCAATTGTACCGGATTATCCGAAAGAAGGTATCGTTTTTAAAGATATCACACCTTTAATGAACGATGGAAAAGCATACAAAGCAGCAACAGATGAAATCGTTGCTTATGCAAAAGAAAGAAATATCGACCTTGTAGTAGGACCAGAAGCACGTGGCTTTATTATCGGTTGCCCAGTTTCTTACGCGTTAGAAGTAGGGTTTGCACCAGTTCGTAAATTAGGGAAATTACCTCGTGAAGTAATTACAGTTGACTACGGTAAAGAGTATGGAAAAGATGTTTTAACAATCCATAAAGATGCAATTAAACCAGGTCAACGCGTATTAATTACAGATGATCTATTAGCTACAGGTGGAACAATTGAAGCGACAATTAAGTTAGTTGAAGAGCTTGGTGGAATTGTAGCAGGGATTGCATTCTTAGTAGAGCTTACTTACTTGGATGGCCGCAAAATGTTAGATGGTTATGATGTATTAGTGTTAGAAAAATACTAATTATTATATAGGTAAAACTACGGTGATAGAAAAAAGTACCCGTGAATCTCTTGGAGAGGAGCGGGTACTTTTGTATAATTGTACAAAAAAGTATGGTGAAATATCAGTAAAATCTTTTCCTTTTCACAATTCACAATCATTAGGTTATAATGATAGAATAAAATTTATTCTAATGAGTAAGGGAAAAGTCAATTTTCAATAAAAGGTGATTCGATGGCAAATGAGCAAGTACTAACAGCTGAACAGGTACTCGAGAAAGCAAGTCAATATTTAGCGGACGATGATATTGAGCTGGTGGCACGTGCCTATGAATATGCACGTGATGCACATAGCGAACAATATAGAAAATCGGGCGAACCATATATTATTCACCCGATTCAAGTTGCAGGTATTTTAGTTGATTTACACATGGATCCATCTACAGTGTCGGCAGGTTTTTTGCATGATGTAGTAGAAGATACCGAGGTTACACTAGAAGATATTGAACGGGAATTTAATAAAGAAATTGCCATGCTTGTTGATGGTGTTACAAAGCTTGGGAAAATTAAATACAAATCTCATGAACAACAGCAAGCAGAGAACCATCGCAAAATGTTTATTGCAATGGCCCAAGACATTCGTGTGATTTTAATCAAATTAGCTGATCGTCTTCATAACATGCGTACGCTTAAGCATTTGCCTCAAGAAAAACAGCGTCGTATTGCAAATGAAACGTTAGAAATTTTTGCACCTTTAGCTCATAGACTCGGAATTAATACAATTAAATGGGAGCTAGAGGATACATCGCTTCGCTATTTGAATCCGCAACAATACTATCGCATTGTAAACTTAATGAAGCGGAAACGTGCAGAGCGTGAAGAATATTTAGATGAAGTCATGACGGGTATTCGTGACAAACTGAAAGAAGTAGCGATTCAACCTGATATTTCAGGACGGCCAAAACATATTTATAGTATTTATCGTAAAATGGCTCTTCAAAATAAACAATTTAATGAAATTTATGATTTGCTAGCTGTGCGCGTTGTTGTAAATAGTATTAAAGATTGCTATGCGGTATTAGGAATTATTCATACGTGCTGGAAGCCGATGCCAGGTCGTTTTAAAGATTATATTGCAATGCCGAAAGCAAACCTATACCAATCACTTCATACAACTGTGATTGGGCCGAAAGGTGATCCGCTTGAAGTGCAAATTCGTACGAAAGAAATGCATGAAATTGCGGAATACGGGATTGCTGCGCATTGGGCTTATAAAGAAGGAAAAGCAGCAGAAACAACAGGTACACTAGAGAAAAAATTAACATGGTTCCGTCAAATACTAGAGTGGCAAAATGAAGCTTCTAATGCGGAAGAATTTATGGAGTCATTAAAAATTGATTTATTCTCTGATATGGTATTCGTCTTTACACCAAAAGGAGACGTCATGGAATTACCACTAGGTTCTGTTCCAATTGACTTTGCGTACCGTGTCCATTCAGAAATAGGGAATAAAACGATTGGTGCAAAAGTAAATGGGAAAATGGTAACACTCGATTATAAATTAAAAACAGGTGATATCATTGAAATTTTAACGTCTAAACATTCTTATGGACCTAGTCAGGACTGGGTAAAGCTTGCTCAAACATCTCATGCGAAAAATAAAATCCGCCAATTTTTCAAAAAACAGCGCCGAGATGAGAATATCGAAAAAGGTCGCGAACTTGTTGAAAAAGAGGTGCGAAGCTTAGAGTACGAGATGAAAGAAGTGTTAGCACCTGACAACTTAAAACGTGTAGCTGAGAAATACAACTTTGCGAATGAAGAGGATATGTTTGCAGCGGTTGGATATAACGGAATAACAGCTTCGCAAATTGTAACGCGTTTAATGGACAAGTTCCGTAAACAGCGTGACGAAGAACAAGATGTTGTGGAAGTGAAAGAAGTTCGTAAACCGATGAAAATTCGTAAATGGGATTCGGGTGTAAAAGTAAGTGGTGCTGATAATTTATTGATCCGCTTATCAAAATGCTGTAACCCAGTTCCAGGTGACGATATTATCGGATATATTACAAAAGGTCGTGGTGTATCGATTCACCGTCGTGATTGCGTCAATGTGCATACAGAAGAGGCAAAGGAACGTTTACTAGAAGTAGAGTGGGAAGGTAGTCCAGAAAAAGAAATTGAGTATAACGTTGATATTGAAATTTCTGGCTATGATCGCCGTGGCTTGCTAAATGAAGTTCTGCAAGCTGTTACAGAAACGAAAACATATATTTCAGCTGTTTCAGGTAGAAGCGACCGCAATAAAATGGCAACGATCAATATGTCTATTTCCATTCGTAATTTACATCATTTGAAAAAGGTAGTAGAGCGTATTAAGAGAGTTCCAGAAATTTATGCAGTACGCCGCATGATGCATTAATAGGGAGTGTATAAATTATGAGAGTTGTCTTACAGCGATCAAAGGAAGCGTCTGTTACAATAGATGGTGAGATTGTAGGACAAATTCCGTTCGGTTTAACATTGCTAGTTGGAATCACGCATGAAGATACAGAACAAGATGCAACGTATATCGCTGAAAAAGTTGCAAATTTACGTATTTTTGAAGATGAGAATGGGAAGATGAATCATTCTGTACTAGACATGGATGGACAGGTTCTTTCTATTTCACAATTTACATTGTACGGGGATTGCCGTAAAGGAAGACGTCCAAACTTTATGAGTGCTGCGAAACCAGATTACGCAGAGCGCTTGTACGATTTCTTTAATGAAGAACTTCGTAAACAAGGATTGCACATAGAAACGGGAAGGTTCGGAGCAATGATGGATGTTTCTTTAATAAACGATGGTCCGGTGACCTTAATTTTGGAAAGTAAATAATAATGAAAAGAGGGGATGCGCTATCCTCTCTTTTTTATTTTTTAAAAGGGGTTTTTATAAAAAAAGAGATATATGGAAGCGGTAGTCGGTTCTCTTTCGTATTTGTGTATAACCGACTCATCAATATGGAACAATAGAAGTAAAAACATCCATGTTGATTGGGAGGGATACACGTATGCGTATGAATGAAAAAGGTCATTCTGTTACAAATGGTGCAAACCAATTATTTAACGTGAATTTTCATGAGTTTATTGCAAGAGAACAAAATAATACTTCTATGGAGCTTGCATCTGAATTTGGTATTTCATTGCAAGATGTAAAGCGTTTAAAGAAGCAGATTGAACGCTCCTAGGGCACTTGACAATCGTCCGGAACAAACGTATAGTAATTTTATATTTACATATGAAGAGAACCGATGATAGAGAAGAGTAGATTGGATACACATGAAAAGAGAAGAAATGTCCTAGGCTGAAAACATTTCTACATGATGACTGATTGAATGACACTCTGTAGGTTTCAACTTGAACGGCTTATAGGCTTAGTAGAGATTGAACGCAAATTTAAGCGTTATTAAAAAAGTGGAAGCATACGTGCTTCAATTAGGGTGGCACCACGGGTATAATACTCTCGTCCCTACTGGATAATCAGTAGAGGCGGGAGTTTTTTATTTTTAATAAGATTAAAACAATTTGAGGAGGAACTGAATATGTCTATTCAAATCCCACGCGGAACGCAAGATATTCTTCCAGGTAGTGTTGAGTTATGGCAGTATATCGAAGGGCAAGCACGCGAAATTTGCCGTCGTTACAACTATAAAGAAATTCGTACACCAATTTTTGAGCACACAGAATTATTTTTACGCGGTGTTGGTGATACAACAGATATCGTACAAAAAGAAATGTACTCATTCCAAGATCGTGGAGAGCGTAGCTTAACACTTCGTCCAGAAGGAACAGCACCTGTTGTACGTTCTTACGTTGAAAATAAAATGTACGGTGATGCGACGCAACCTACGAAATTATATTACATCGGTCAAATGTTCCGTTATGAAAGACCACAAGCAGGCCGCTATCGTCAATTCGTACAATTCGGTATCGAAGCAATCGGTAGTAACGATCCTGCAATCGATGCAGAAGTAATCGCACTTGCTGTAGAGTTTTACCGCGGTATGGGCTTAAAAAACATTAAAGTTGTTTTAAATAGTTTAGGTGATTCAGCAAGTCGTCAAGCGCACCGTGAGGCGTTAATTGCTCACTTCGAACCTCGCATTGGCGAGTTCTGTTCTGATTGCCAATCTCGTTTAGAGAAAAACCCACTTCGCATTTTAGACTGTAAGAAGGATCGTGATCATGAATTAATGGACGCGGCGCCATCTATTACAGAATACTTAAATGAAGAATCAACAGCGTACTATGAAAAAGTACAAGAACTATTAACAATGATGGGTGTTCCGTTTGAAAAAGATCCGAACCTAGTGCGTGGTTTAGATTACTATCAGCACACTGTTTTTGAAATTATGAGTGAAGCAGACGGGTTTGGCTCAATTACAACATTAAGTGGTGGCGGTCGTTATAACGGTCTTGTACAAGAAATCGGTGGTCCAGAAATGCCTGGTATCGGTTTTGCGATGAGTATTGAGCGTTTAATTATGGCATTAAAAGCTGAAAACATTGAGCTTCCAATTGAACAGAACATTGATTGCTATGTTGTAGCACTTGGGGACAAAGCGAAAGATCATGCTGCAAAAGTTGCGTTTGATCTTCGCAGGGCTGGGTTATCAGTTGAAAAGGATTATTTAGATCGTAAAATGAAAGCACAATTTAAATCAGCAGATCGTTTGAATGCGAAATTTGTAGCTGTATTAGGGGAAGATGAGCTTGATAAAGGCATCATTAACTTAAAGAACATGGCAACAGGTGAGCAAGAAGAAGTTGCATTAGATGTATTCGCTTCATACGTGGCAGAGAAATTAATATAGGGGGAACTCATAGTGGCTGAAAGAACACATGCATGTGGAAAAGTAACAGTAGAAGCAGTTGGACAAACCGTTCAATTAAAAGGTTGGGTACAGAAGCGTCGTGACTTAGGTGGATTAATTTTCATCGACTTACGTGACCGTACAGGTATTGTGCAAGTTGTATTTAACCCGGAAACATCTAAAGAAGCACTAGAGGTAGCAGAAACAATTCGTAGCGAATACGTGCTTCACGTAGAAGGAACAGTTGTTGAGCGCGCACAAGGTGCAATTAATGACAATATGGCAACTGGGCGTATTGAAGTACAAGCTACAAAAGTAAATGTACTAAATGCAGCAAAAACAACGCCAATTATTATTACAGATGATACAGATGCATCAGAAGATGTTCGTTTAAAATATCGTTATTTAGATTTGCGTCGTCCTGTTATGTATAACACATTTAAAATGCGTCATGATGTAACAAAAACAATTCGTAACTTCTTAGATTCAGAAGAATTCTTAGAAGTCGAAACACCAATCTTAACAAAGAGTACACCAGAAGGTGCACGTGACTATTTAGTACCAAGCCGTGTGCATGATGGTGAGTTTTATGCATTACCTCAATCTCCGCAGCTATTTAAACAGCTTCTTATGGTCGGTGGATTTGAGCGTTATTATCAAGTAGCACGTTGTTTCCGTGATGAAGATTTACGTGCGGACCGTCAACCAGAATTCACACAAATCGACATCGAGGCATCATTCCTAACACAAGAAGAAATTCTAGAAATGATGGAACGCATGATGACGAAAGTGATGAAGGATGCAAAAGGTGTAGAAATTAACGCTCCATTCCCTCGTATGACATATGTGGATGCAATGGCTCGATATGGTTCTGATAAGCCAGATACACGCTTTGCAATGGAGCTTACTGACCTATCTGAGTTTGCAGCAGGATGTGGATTCAAAGTATTCACAAGCGCTGTAGAAAGCGGAGGACAAGTAAAAGCAATTAATGCAAAAGGTGCAGCGAGTAAATATTCTCGTAAAGATATCGATGCATTAACTGAATTTGTAAAAGTATACGGTGCAAAAGGTTTAGCTTGGTTAAAAGTTGAAGAAGATGGCTTAAAAGGACCAATCGCGAAATTCTTCGGTGAAGAAGATGCAAGTGTATTAATGAATACATTAGAAGCAGCTGCAGGCGACTTATTATTATTCGTTGCAGATAAGAAGAGCATTGTTGCAGATAGCTTAGGCGCACTTCGTTTACGCTTAGGGAAAGAACTTGAGTTAATCGACGAAAACAAATTTAATTTCCTATGGGTAACTGATTGGCCACTTCTTGAGTATGATGAAGATGCTGATCGCTACTTCGCGGCACACCATCCATTCACAATGCCATTCCGTGAAGATGTAGAGTTACTAGAAACAGCACCAGAAAAAGCGCGTGCACAAGCATATGACCTTGTATTAAACGGTTATGAGCTTGGCGGTGGGTCACTTCGTATTTATGAGCGTGATGTACAAGAAAAAATGTTCAAAGCACTTGGATTCTCTCAAGAAGAAGCGCAAGAGCAATTTGGATTCTTATTAGAAGCGTTCGAATACGGTACACCACCACATGGTGGAATCGCATTAGGTTTAGACCGTCTTGTTATGTTACTTGCAGGCCGTACAAACCTTCGTGATACAATTGCATTCCCAAAAACAGCAAGCGCAAGTTGCTTGTTAACAGATGCGCCAAGCCCAGTTGCAGAAGCGCAGCTTGAAGAACTTAGCTTACAGTTAAACGTAAAAGAAGAGAAGTAAGAACGGAAACTAGATGGGGTATACTAACCGCATCTAGTTTTTTTTAGGGATTCTGTGTATTTTTCTTGTTAGAAAGGTATTTTTAGTAGTTGTGTAACTTTTTCTATACAAATAGTCGGAAAAACGCTAGAATACATGGTAGACCATTTTTGTAATAGGAGTGTAGAACGCATGTTACATCAATTTTCACGTAATGAATTAGCCTTCGGAAAAGAAGGCCTTGAAATATTAAAAAATAGTACAGTTGGTATTTTAGGAATTGGCGGCGTAGGCTCATTTGCAGCAGAAGCATTAGCACGTTCTGGCGTAGGACGCCTTGTATTAGTTGATAAAGACGTTGTTGATATTACAAATGTAAACCGTCAAATTCATGCATTAGTTTCTACTGTAGGACGTTCAAAAGTAGAGCTAATGAAAGAGCGTATTGCTGATATTAATCCAGATTGTGAAGTTATTGCATTAGAAATGTTCTATACAGAAGAAACGTATGAAGATTTCTTTAAGCACGGTTTAGATTTCGTAGTGGATGCATCAGACACAATTACGTTCAAAATTCATTTAATTAAACAATGCTTACGACGTAAGATTAAAATGATTTCGAGTATGGGTGCAGCAAACAAAATGGATCCAACTCGTTTCCGTATTGCGGATATTTCAAAAACACATACAGACCCAATTGCGAAAGTAATTCGTACGAAGCTTCGTAAAGAAGGGATTAAAAAGGGTGTAAAAGTTGTATTCTCTGACGAAAACCCAATTGTAATTCGCGAAGAGGTGCGTAAAGAAATCGTTCCAGATGAAAATGCAAAAATTCGTAAAGCGAAATTACCACCTTCCTCAAATGCATTCGTACCATCTGTGGCAGGCTTAATTATGGCGAGCCATGTTGTGCGTGAACGTTTAAAGAATGTAGAAGTGAAACGTGTGGGACAAGAATAATTAGGGAAAAGCGTATATTCCACTGGGAGTATGCGCTTTTTAATTTTTATATAAAAAAACTCCCCACCTTTTCATGTTAGGTGGGAAGTTCTTTAATTTTCCGCTGAATATATAATATCTAAATTCCCGTTCTGATCTGTTTTAAAAATAGGAGCAATTTGATCCTCTTGTTCATTTACTAGCACAAGTTTTCGAGCACGGTCCATAATTCTAACAAGCATTGCATAATCTTCTTCGATTGCTTGTTGTTTTTTCGTTAAAGCTGCTAGTTTGACTTCTAGTTCATCGTTTGTTTTTTGTAAGGAGACAAGCTTTGTATGCAAGTCTTCATTTTCATTTTGTATCTTTTCTAAGTGAGGATGATTGTGTTCTAAGTTTTGTAAGAATGAGATTACATCTTGCATTGTAAGAGAATGTTTATTAGAAACAGGTTCTTCGGAAAATTCAACATCAATTACGACTTTCTTTTTTTGTTTTGGTTGTAATAGTTGTTCTTTTTCTACATTTGCTTCAGAACGCTTTAACTCTTTTCTCTGCTTCTTAGCGAGCTGTACGGCGTCCTCATAATTTTGTCTGACTTCAGCATTCCAACGAAAGCCACAAGCGGCAGAAGTGCGGTTTAATTTGTCACCGACTTCATCGAACGCTTTTAGTTGTGTACTTCCTATGCGAATATGTCGTAAAACGGTTTCTGCTAAAAGGAGATCATCTTCTCCTGTCCATGCATCTTGGCGTGTTTTCATAAGCGAAACCTCCATTATGATGTCGTTTTCGCTTAGATTACCCTTTTGGTTTGCTTTTATGCGAACTTTGCAATCTTTCATATACGCTTGAAAGTGCTTGTTCAAATTTTCCAGTCGTTTTCGGTTTATAATATTGCTTATTTTTAATTTTGTCGGGTAAGTATTGTTGCTGTACCCATCCATTCGGATAATCGTGCGGATATAAGTATCCAATGCCTCTACCTAATGATTCAGCACCCTTATAGTGACTATCTTTTAAATGACTTGGTACATCGCCTGTTTGTCCATTTCGTAAGTCGTGAAGCGCAGCATCAAGCGCCTTGTATGCTGAATTTGATTTTGGAGAAAGGCAAAGTTCGATAACTGCATTGGTAAGTGGAATGCGAGCCTCTGGAAATCCGACGCGTTCTGCAGCTTCAATGGCAGCGAGCGTCCGTGGTCCAGCTTGCGGACTAGCAAGTCCAATATCTTCATATGCCATAATAAGAAGACGTCTCCCGATACTTTGTAGATCTCCAGCTTCAATAAGGCGCGCTAAATAATGAAGTGCAGCGTTCACGTCACTTCCGCGCACTGACTTTTGAAACGCTGATAAGACATCATAATGAGCATCTCCGCCTTTATCATGAACGAAGCTTTTCTTTTGTAAGCATTCTTCTGCAATCTCCAGTGTGATTTCTACCGCTTGATTATCTGTTGTAAAACTAGATAAAACAGCGAGCTCAAGGGCGTTATAAGCAGAGCGCATATCTCCACCTGATGCATTTGCAAAGTGACGAAAGGCCTCATCTGTAACAGTTACATGATATTCACCTAAACCTTTTTCTTTATTTTCAAGCGCTCGTTTTAGACCAATTAAAATATCATCTTCTGTTAGTGCGTGTAGTTCAAAGATTTGACAACGGCTACGGATAGCGGAGTTAATTGCATGGAATGGGTTGCTTGTTGTTGCACCAATCAATGTAAGAAGCCCGCTTTCTAAATGTGGTAAGAGAAAGTCTTGTTTTACTTTATCTAAGCGGTGGACCTCATCTAAAATTAAAACAAGGTGGCGGTGCATCTTTGCTTCTTGCACGACAACTTCCATATCTTTTTTATTGTGAGTCACTGCATTCAATAGGCGGAACGGCGTCCCTGTACTGCCAGCGATTGCGCTAGCAATTGATGTTTTTCCTGTGCCGGGTGGACCATACAAAATCATCGATTGAAAATGGTTTGCCTGCACCATTCGCCATAAAATTTTCCCTTCACCAACTAAATGCTGCTGTCCGATTATTTCTGTAATGTTTACCGGGCGCATTCGATGTGCGAGTGGTTGTTTCATCATGACCGTCTCCCTTAATGTATAATCTTATTCTATGGTATCATCTTTTTCGTGAAAAACTGAAATGTGATGCAATTTTATATAAGGAGTCTTGATTAATATTTTTAATTTTCTCTTTATTGTAATAATTTCCGAGTTTTTCAATGTGATTTTGTGTTATGATTTTGAATACACAAGTTGAAATTTCTTATAATACTATATTATGCTATAATTTCATAGGATTTTGATTTTTATATTGTGTTCTTCTTACGAATAAAGATTTAACTAATAGAAGTGAATTTTTGAAAAGAGGTGCGAAATAGATGAAAATTTCAACAAAAGGCCGTTATGGCTTAACAATTATGATCGATCTTGCGAAAAAGTTTGGTGAAGGCCCAATTTCTTTAAAATCAATTGCGCAGGCACATGACCTATCTGAACATTACTTAGAGCAATTAATCTCTCCACTTCGTAACGCTCGTCTTGTAAAAAGTACGCGAGGTGCATATGGTGGTTATGTATTATCGGATCAACCAGTCAACATTACAGCAGGCGATGTTATTAGAGTTTTAGAAGGTCCGATTAGCGTTGTTGAAATGATAGAAGAGGAAGAACCAGCACAGCGTCAGTTATGGATGCGTGTTCGTGATGCGGTACAAGAAGTATTAGATAGTACAACTTTAGAAGATTTAGTACGCTATGAAGAAGAAAATCATGGGGGTTATATGTTTTACATTTAATTCCTTGTGAAACGATTTGGAAAGAAGGAGATCTGATGGAACGCATTTACTTAGATCATGCTGCGACATCTCCGGCTCACCCAGAAGTAGTCGAAAAGATGATTCCATATATGACAGAAATATTTGGTAATCCGTCTAGTATTCATTTTTATGGACGCCAAACTCGTCATGCGGTAGATGAAGCGAGACGTACATGTGCACGCAGCATCAATGCAAATCCAAATGAAATTATTTTTACAAGCGGTGGTACAGAGGCTGATAATTTAGCGCTTTTAGGTGTAGCGCGTGCAAATCGCAATAAAGGACAGCACATTATTACGGCGCAAATTGAACATCACGCTATTTTGCATACATGTGAAGTGTTAGAGCGAGAAGGTTTCAAAGTGACGTATTTACCAGTTGATGAAACGGGCCGTGTTCAAATTTCTGATGTGAAAGAGGCATTAACAGATGAAACAATTCTTGTATCTGTTATGTTTGGGAATAATGAAGTTGGTACGGTGCAACCGATTGTAGAAATCGGAGAACTGTTGAAAGAGCATCAAGCTTATTTTCATACAGATGCTGTACAAGCCTATGGTTTAACAGCGATTGATGTGAAGGACATGGGTATTGATTTATTATCTATATCTGCTCATAAAATTAATGGTCCAAAAGGTGTAGGGTTTTTATATGCTAGCACAGCTGTGAAATTTGAACCGTTATTAACAGGCGGGGAACAAGAGCGAAAACGCCGTGCAGGTACTGAGAATGTACCTAGCATCGTTGGGCTAGAGCAAGCTGTTAAGTTGGCAGAATCAACCCGTGAGCAAAAAATTGCCCAATATGAAGGATTTAAAGATATAATGGTATCTGTCTTTCAAAAAGAAGACATTACTTTTGAGGTAAACGGAAACTTAGAACATCGCTTACCACATGTGTTTAATGTAAGTTTTACAGGAATGGATATTGAGCCGTTTCTTGTAAACTTAGACTTGGCAGGGATTGCAGTATCGAGTGGTTCTGCATGTACAGCTGGTTCTATTGACCCGTCGCATGTGCTAGTAGCGATGTTTGGAAAAGATTCCGATCAAATACGTTCATCCGTACGTTTTAGTTTTGGGCTTGGGAATACGAAAGAACAAGTGGAAAAAGCAGCGTACGAAACAGTGAAAATCGTGAAGCGATTAACACAAGACTAGTATAGGAGGTGACATGATGAACAAACTACCTCACGAAACACGTGTTGTCATCGGAATGTCCGGTGGCGTTGATTCATCAGTAGCAGCGATGTTATTAAAAAAGCAGGGCTATGATGTAATCGGAATTTTTATGAAAAACTGGGATGATACAGACGAGAATGGTGTCTGTACAGCAACGGAAGATTATAACGATGTAATTGAAGTGTGCAATCAAATTGGCATCCCATATTATGCAGTAAACTTTGAAAAGCAATATTGGGATAAAGTATTTACGTATTTTTTAGATGAGTACCGAGCTGGTCGTACGCCAAACCCAGATGTAATGTGTAATAAAGAAATTAAGTTTAAAGCCTTTTTAGAGCATGCAATCGCGCTTGGTGCGGATTATGTAGCAACAGGTCATTATGCACGTGTTGCTTATATCGACGGCGAATATAAAATGCTCCGCGGTGTTGATGATAATAAGGATCAAACATATTTCTTAAATCAATTAAGCCAAGAGCAACTATCAAAAACAATGTTCCCATTAGGCGAATTAAAGAAACCACAAATTCGTGAAATGGCGAAGGAAGCTGGTTTAGCAACAGCGACGAAAAAAGATAGTACAGGTATTTGCTTTATCGGTGAACGTAACTTTAAAGATTTCTTAAGCAACTACTTACCAGCTCAGCCAGGTGTGATGCAAACATTATCTGGCGAAGTAAAAGGGAAACATGACGGTTTAATGTACTATACAATTGGACAACGTCATGGCCTTGGTATTGGTGGTAATGGTGATCCTTGGTTCGCTGTTGGAAAAAACTTGAAAGAAAACATTTTATACGTTGATCAAGGATTCCACAATGAACTTTTATACGGAGATGAAGTTATTGCTACAAATGTAAGCTGGGTAAGCAATAGGGCGAAAGAGAAAGAATTTACATGCACAGCGAAGTTTCGTTATCGTCAAGAAGATAACAAGGTAACGGTTCAAATTGTTGATGAGAATACCGTTCGTATCCTTTGCGATGAACCAATTCGTGCCATTACGCCCGGGCAAGCAGTTGTTTTCTATGATGGAGATGAATGTTTAGGCGGCGCGACGATTGATGAAGTATATCGTAGTGGCAAGAAATTAGATTATTTAGGGTAAAAATGAGAGCCTCTGCCGATTCGCGGTCAGAGGTTTCTTTTTTAAAGAGCGAATTTTTGTTCGCTCGGAAAATAGATTCTTTGTTATAATTTGTTGTAGAGGTGAGGAACATGTCAAATAAGCTTGAAACAGGCATTCAATATATGCAAGAAGGAAACTGGGAAGAAGCAGCTAAAAACTTTACAGAGGCAATTGAAGAAAATCCGAAAGATGCGCTTGGATACATTAATTTCGCGAATTTATTAGATGTGTTAGGCGATAGCGAGCGTGCAATTCTATTTTATAAACGCGCGTTAGAATTAGATGAAAAATCAGCTGCCGCCTATTATGGACTCGGAAACATATATTATGGACAAGAACAATTTTCAGAAGCAAAAGTTGCTTTTGAACAAGCTATGCAAGCTGGGTTACAATCAGCTGATGTAACATTTATGCTTGGGATTACACATGTACAGCTTGGAAATGATCTTCTTGCACTGCCGTTTTTACAAAGAGCAGCTGAACTTGATGAGTCAGATGTAGAAGCAGTATTCCAATGCGGATTATGCTTTGCACGACTAGAGCATATTCAAAACGCAAAACCTTATTTTGAAAAGGTATTACAAATGGACGAAGAGCATGCAGATGCGTATTATAATCTAGGTGTTGCTTACGTATTTGAAGAAAATAATGAGAAAGCACTTGCCTTATTTAAGAAGGCGACTGAAATTCAGCCAGATCACTTTTTAGCAGGGAATGGTATTCGTTTATTAGAGCAAGAAGGCGAATAAAAATTAGATTTTAACGTGCAGTTACCCCTCATCTGATTGTGAAGGAGAAAGGTGGGGGCTGTACTGCTCGTTAGAGTGAGAAAAACCGGAAAGGAGAGGCGATATGGGAAATCAACATGCAATGGATTTGTTTGAGGAAGAGCAAAAATTTATAAAAGCACAAGTTCTTCATACCATTTTCCACAACGAAGAAAACCTCTATTCCGTTGTCAGTATGAAAATCATTGAAACAAATGAAACATATGACGAAAAAAGAGTGATGATCAACGGTCACTTTCCCCGTATGCATGAAGACGAAGTATTTACATTAACAGGGCATTTTAAAGACCATCCAAAGTACGGAAAACAATATTTAGTTGAAACATTTAAAAAAGAGTTACCCCAAACCAAAACAGGTATGGTGCAATATTTAGCAAGTGATTTATTTAAAGGAATTGGGAAGAGAACAGCAGAAAAGATTGTTGATTATCTTGGGGAACATGCAATTTCTAAAATTATGGACGACCCTGCTGCATTAGAAGGTGTTGTAAATAAGCAGAAAGCACAAGAGATTTATGACACAATTATTGAACACCAGGGTCTTGAAAAAGTCATGAGCTTTTTAAATGGTTATGGTTTTGGAACGAAGCTCTCGATTAAGATTTATCAGCAGTATAAAGAAATGACGCTTGAGGTAATTCGGAACAATCCGTATCAACTGATTGAGGAAGTAGATGGTATAGGATTCGGAAGAGCGGATGATATAGGACGAGCGCTTGGTATATCAGGGAATCATAATGACCGTGTACGTGCGGGATGTTTCTATACACTAGAGAATGTTTCACTGCAAGATGGGCATGTATTTATGGAAAAAGGTCAACTTGTTCGAGAAACAATGTCACTTTTAAATAAGCAAGAAAGCGCTGTGGCAGAAGAAGATGTAGTGCAGTGTGTTGAAATGATGCAAGGAGAAGGGAAAGTCATTATCGAAGACGAGCGTATTTATTTGGCATCTCTGTTTTATTCTGAAAAGGGCGTTGTCAAATCAATTCGCCGTCTCATGAATCAAGAAGAGACACCTTCGTTTCCTGAAGCAGAAGTACTATTAACGTTAGGGAAAATTGAAGAGCAGCTAAAAGTACAGTATGCGCCGTTTCAACAAGAGGCCATCCAAACTGCTCTTCATAAGCCGATGATGCTATTAACAGGTGGACCGGGCACAGGGAAGACAACTGTAATTAAAGGAATCGTCGAAATGTACGCTTCCTTGCATGGTTTATCATTAAATCCGAAAGATTATAGTGATGATAATCCGTTTCCGATTTTGTTAACAGCTCCGACAGGCCGCGCTGCGAAGCGAATGAGTGAGTCGACAGGACTTCCTGCTTGTACAATTCATCGTTTACTTGGATGGACGCCAGAAGGATCTTTCCAGCGTAATGAAACGGATCCGGTGCAAGGGAAGTTACTTATTATCGATGAATTTTCAATGGTTGATATTTGGCTTGCAAATCAACTATTTAAATCATTACCAACAAATATTCAAGTCATCATTGTAGGTGATGAAGATCAATTGCCATCTGTAGGGCCAGGGCAAGTATTGAAGGATTTATTAGATGCTGGGGCGATTCCGACAGTGAAGTTAACAGAGATTTACCGTCAAGCAGAAGGGTCATCCGTTATTCAGCTTGCCCATGCAATAAAAAATGGAACGCTTCCACCAGACTTAGCACAAAATAAAAAAGATCGTTCGTTTATTGGTTGCTCAGGTACTCAAATTGTTGAGGTTGTAAAGCAAGTATGTGAAAACGCAAAAGCGAAAGGATTTAGTGCAAGAGATGTACAAGTATTAGCACCTATGTACCGCGGACCGGCAGGGATTAATGTGTTAAATGAAGCGCTGCAAGAGGTCTTTAATCCAAAAAAAGAAAAGAGTAGAGAAATTGCTTATGGTGATGTCGTGTACCGTGTCGGTGATAAAGTGCTGCAGCTCGTAAATCAACCAGAAAGCCAGGTGTTTAATGGTGATATTGGAGAAATTGTTTCTGTCTTTTATGCAAAGGAGAATGTCGAAAAACAAGATATGATTGTTATTTCATTTGACGGGATTGAAGTAACATATATAAAGCCAGATTTAAATCAGATTACGCATGCATATTGTTGTTCAATCCATAAGTCACAGGGAAGTGAATTCCCAATTGTAATTATGCCGATTGTAAAGAGCTATTACCGCATGCTGCGTCGTAATTTAATTTATACAGCTATTACGAGAAGTAAAAAGTTTTTAATTATTTGCGGAGAAGAATCAGCCTTTCAATCAGGTGTGAATCGTCTTGATGATTCAATGCGGCAAACAACATTAGCGGATCGCTTGCAGGAATCAAAAGAGGAAGTACAAATGGTTACAATTGATGGTCAGGAGATGGATGTGGAAAACATTTCACCGTATGATTTTATGTAACAAGGTGAAATTATATAGTGAAACTTTCAATATAGAAAGCGTTATTTTGAAAGTATAAGGCAGTTCTAGTATGTATAAATGAATGCAGTTTGGACATAATGGCGAATAGGATCTGGGAGACTGTAAGGAGATGAAAGCCATATGTTCAGTTGTCCAAATTGCAAAGGAAAAGATATTGGGAAAATAGGTGTCAACCAATTTTATTGCTGGAACTGTTATATTGAATTATCGGTTTCAAAGGGGAAAATCCATACGCATCAAGTAGAGGAAGATGGCTCGCTTAGTTCTCTTGATGATTTATTTGATGAGAATGAACGAACTATCGGATAATCAAAAGGGGGATTTACTTTGAACGTACGCAATTCATTAATCGCATTAGGTATTGGGGCTGCAGCGTATCAATATGCACGTAAACAAGACGTATTTTCCAAACGAAATATGAAAAGAGCGCGTAAAATGATTAAATCATATCTATAATCATTTCTATAAAGTGAAGAACTCCCTTATTTATTAGGGAGTTTTTTCATGTACTTGTGTATAAATAAAACAGTCCAATTTCAGAAAAAAGATAAGAAAGCCCGTAACATCCAATACCAAGAACCCCGTAATACCATAGCTGTTTTGCACGTTCCTTTCGCGTTGAACGTGTGAAGAATCCCTTCCAAATACCAAATCCAATACAAATCCATTCTAGTATCATAAAAAGTGCTGAAAGGATGAGCATGAACCAAATCATTTTATATCTCCTCCCCTATGTTCGAGCTGACTTAAGAGCTTGTTCGTATTAGGTTAAATATATGTAAGTTTTTAAAAAACAGTATGGCCCGTATGAAATTATTTTAGTCCGGTTATTTTTTTAAAAGTTTTGCACATAACCTTCCCTATTTCTTTTCAAAATAAGGGGAGAGGAGGTTTTTCGCTTGAAGAATCTTAAAATTATTTGGATTTATCGATTAGGGTTATTATTATTAGTGTTTCTATGTTTGCTTGTCTTTTTAAAAATTAAACCATTATGGGCACCGATTATATTCGTATTTAAAGTAGCAATTACACCATTTTTGATTGCTTGTTTTATCGCTTATTTGCTGCATCCCTTAATTGAAAAATTGCATAAAGAGGGAATGCCACGTACACTTGCTATTTTGCTGATTTATATTCTTTTTTTTGGTGGTCTCGGTTATGGGATTTATAAAGGGACACCGATTGTGATTGCGCAGTTACAAGAAGTTAATAAGCAATTCCCGCAGTTTATGAAAATGTATGATTCTTGGATGGACGGTGTGACAGAACAGACAGACAATTTCCCATCATTTATTCATGAGAAAGTAAAGCAGATTTTTATTGGAATTGAAATGAAGATACAAGCGTTATTAAATAAAGTGATGAGTACAGCACGTGGTGTATTAGATTCATTGCTTATCATCTTTTTGATTCCATTTATTGTATTTTACATATTGAAAGATTATGGGGAATTTTATCATATCTTTTGGAAGATGGTTCCGAGTAAATGGCGTAGTACGGGGCAGATGTTGGCGAAGGAGATTGATAAGTCACTTGGAAGTTATATTCGAGGGCAATTATTTGTTTGTTTAGTTTTAGGAGGAGTGTCTGCTCTTTCATTTTGGTTTATTGGTATGAAGTATCCGCTATTATTAGGAATCATTGTTGGAGTTACTGATATAATCCCGTACTTTGGTCCTATTTTAGGGGCGATTCCGACATTGATGATTGCAGCAACGATATCCACAAATCTTTTTATTAAAGCAAGTATTGCACTTGCCGTTTTGCAATTTGTTGAAAGTAATATTTTATCTCCGTATATTGTTGGGAAATCGTTACGTATGCACCCGGTTATTATTATGCTCGCATTACTTGTTGGAGGGGAAATAGCTGGAATTGTAGGTCTTCTCATATCAGTTCCTATTTTAGCGGTGATTCGAACAGTCGTTGTTCATATAAAGCCCCTCTGGAAACATTGACAAATGGAAACGGATTCGCTACAATTTTGGCATATAGTATAAACTTACATACGTTTATATCATAAGATGTTATCATATATGATTTGAAATCGATGACGGAACGAGTATGTCACAGTCCATTTTTAGAGAGAAACTTCCATCGGCTGAAAGAAGTTTTAAATGAAGGGTGACAGAACGCTAATCCTGAGAGCAGCTAATCCCTGCCGTCTTGCCACGTTACGGCACCATGAGGTGATGAAATAAATGCATATTACAGTATGCAATCTAGCTTCAGCGTCTAAAAGCTCCGAAATTTCCCAATCTCACGGAAAGACAAAAAACGTCTTTCAGTTCGACTGGTTCAATTTCTTCCGCTTTTAAGCGAGACGCTTCCGCTTTTTATTTCATAATTAGGGTGGTATCGCGAGTTAACTCTCGTCCCTTTTATAGGGACGGGAGTTTTTTGTTTTTATGGAATTTCTTAAAGGAGGAAATATAGATGAAACAATTAACAGGCGCACAAATTCGTCAAATGTTTTTAGACTTTTTTGAGGAAAAAGGGCATGCAATTGAACCAAGTGCATCATTAGTTCCGCATGAGGATCCATCTCTTTTATGGATTAACAGTGGTGTAGCGACATTAAAGAAATACTTTGATGGTCGTGTAATTCCGCAAAATCCACGTATTACGAATGCACAAAAATCAATTCGTACAAATGATATTGAAAACGTTGGGAAAACAGCTCGTCACCATACATTCTTTGAAATGTTAGGAAACTTCTCAATCGGTGACTACTTTAAAGAAGAAGCAATTACATGGGCTTGGGAATTCTTAACAAGCGAAAAATGGATTGGATTCGATAAAGAGTTACTATCTGTTACAATTCATCCAGAAGATGAAGAAGCATTTACAATTTGGAATGAAAAAATGGGTGTTCCGAAAGAGCGCATTATTCGTTTAGAAGAAAACTTCTGGGATATCGGTGAAGGACCAAGTGGACCGAACACAGAAATTTTCTATGACCGCGGAGAAGCTTACGGTAACGATTTTAGTGACCCAGAGTTGTACCCAGGCGGAGAAAACGAGCGCTACTTAGAAGTGTGGAACCTTGTATTCTCTCAATTTAACCATAATCCAGATGGCTCATATACACCACTTCCAAAGAAAAACATCGATACAGGGATGGGTCTAGAGCGTATGACATCTATCGTTCAAGATGTACCTACAAATTTTGATACAGACCTATTTATGCCAATGATTGGGGCAACAGAATCAATCTCTGGTGAGAAGTATCGCGGTGGCGATGTAGAGAAAGATATGGCATTTAAAGTAATTGCTGATCATATCCGTACAGTAACATTTGCTGTTGGTGATGGAGCTCTTCCTTCTAACGAAGGCCGTGGCTATGTATTACGTCGTTTATTACGCCGTGCGGTTCGTTATGCGAAGAAATTAAACATTAACCGTCCATTTATGTATGAATTAGTACCAGTTGTTGGAGAGGTAATGAAAGACTTCTATCCAGAAGTTCTTGAAAAGAAAGATTTCATTGCAAAAGTTGTGAAAAACGAAGAAGAGCGTTTCCATGAAACACTTCATGATGGCGAAGCGATTTTAGCAGAAGTAATTGCAAAAGCGAAAGAAGAAAAAACAACTGTTATTTCTGGAGTAGATGCATTCCGTCTATATGACACATATGGCTTCCCAATTGAATTAACAGAAGAATATGCAGAAGAAGCTGGTATGACAGTTGACCATGCAGGTTTTGAAGCTGAAATGGAAAAACAACGTGAGCGTGCACGTGCTGCTCGTCAAGACGTTGATTCTATGCAAGTTCAGGGCGGTGTGCTTGGAGAAATTAAAGTAGCTAGTGAATTCGTTGGCTATGGTACAGTTGCTACAGAAAGTAATGTTATTGCACTTGTGAAGAACGGCGAGTACACAGATAGCTTACAAGCGGGTGATGAAGGACAATTAATGCTTGATGTAACACCATTCTACGCTGAGAGCGGTGGACAAATTGCAGACCGTGGTTACCTTCTTGCTGACGGTGTGAAAGTTCTTGTAAAAGACGTACAAAAAGCACCAAATGGTCAAAACTTACACAAAATTGTTGTTGAAGAAGGTACATTAACGAAAGAAGCGACTGTAAAAGCTGTTATTGATACGAAAAACCGTAGCAGTGTTGTGAAAAACCATACAGCAACGCATATTTTACACCAAGCATTGAAAGATGTACTTGGAACACATGTTAACCAAGCTGGTTCTCTTGTAACATCAGAACGTTTACGCTTTGACTTCTCTCACTTCGGTCAAGTACAAGCTGACGAATTAGAAAAAATTGAGCGTATCGTAAACGAAAAAATTTGGGAAAGTATTGATGTTGAGATTTCTCAAAAAGCAATCGAAGAAGCAAAAGCAATGGGTGCAATGGCATTATTTGGTGAAAAATACGGAGATGTTGTACGCGTTGTACAAGTAGGTGGTTACAGCTTAGAGCTTTGCGGTGGTTGCCACGTTGATAACACAGCTTCTATTGGTATTTTCAAAATTGTTGCTGAGTCTGGTATCGGTGCAGGAACACGCCGTATTGAGGCTGTAACTGGTAAAGCAGCATACGAATTAATGAACGATCAAGTAGGTTTATTAAAAGAAGCTGCAGGTAAAATGAAAACAAATCCAAAAGATATTTTAACAAGAGTAGATGGTCTATTTGCTGAAGTGAAGCAACTTCAAAAAGAGAATGAATCTCTTGCTGCGAAATTAAGCAACATTGAGGCTGGAAACTTAACAGATTCAGTTCTTACGGTTGATGGAGTGAATGTATTAGCAACAAAAGTGAATGTTGCAGATATGAATAACTTACGTACAATGATGGATGACCTAAAGAATAAACTTGAGTCTGCGGTGGTTGTATTAGCAGCTGTAAGTGATGACAAAGTGAATATCTTAGCAGGTGTAACGAAAGATTTAATCAACCAAGGATACCATGCAGGTAAACTTGTGAAAGAAGTTGCTTCCCGCTGCGGCGGTGGCGGTGGCGGCCGTCCTGATATGGCTCAAGCAGGTGGTAAAAACCCAGCACAAGTAGATGAAGCTTTAGCATTTGTCAAAGAGTACGTTAAATCTGTTTCAAAATAAAGAGAGAGTAGTGTACAATAGTAGGGAGAGGAGAAATTCTTCTCCCTATACTTACTACTTATAAGTGAGGTGCTTAAAATGGACGGTTTTGATAAAACAATGAAGTTTAATTTTCAAGATGAAAAACAGAGTGTCCATGTAAACGATGTACTTTTAACTGTGTATGATGCACTTCAAGAAAAAGGCTATAATCCGATTAACCAAATCGTCGGTTATTTATTAAGTGGAGACCCAGCATACATACCTCGTCATAAAGATGCACGAAGCATTATCCGCAAGCTAGAACGTGATGAACTGATTGAAGAGCTTGTGAAGTCTTATTTGAAACAACATCGTGAGGAGTAGTATATGCGGATATTAGGTTTAGATGTTGGAACAAAAACAGTCGGCGTTGCGATTAGTGACGAAATGGGCTGGACGGCACAAGGCTTAGAAACGATTAAAATCAATGAAGAACGAGAAATTTTTGGTTTTGATCGGGTTTCTGAGTTAGTAAAACAGTACAATGTGGACAAGATAGTAGTAGGATTGCCTAAAAACATGAATGGTACGATCGGTTCACGTGGCGAAGCATGTCAGCAATATGCTGAAAGCTTGCGTGAACTTCTGCAACTAGAGGTTATACTGTGGGACGAGCGTCTGTCAACAATGGCAGCGGAACGTCTTCTTATTTCGGCTGATGTAAGTCGAAAGAAGCGAAAGCAAGTTATCGATAAGATGGCTGCAGTCGTGATTTTACAAGGATATTTAGATAGTAAATAAGAGGTGACCAAAATGGAAGAAAATCAAATTACAATTGTAGACGAAAAAGGTAACGAGCATTTATGTGAAATTATTTTCACTTTTGATGCTGAAAAATTTGGGAATAAATCATATGTAGTCTTCTCACCAATTGGTGAAGTTGACGAAGATGGAGATCCAATTTACGATGCAATGGCATATGAGCAAAGTGAAGATGAATCAGGTGGAACATTACTTCCAATCGAATCTGAAGAAGAGTGGGAAATGGTACAAGAAATGTTTAACACGCTTGCTGAAGAAGAAGAGGGCGAAGAGTAATTAGTTGAAAAGATGGGCTGTACATGCAGTCCATCTTTTTTTGTATTCTTGTGCAAAATGACAGATTTTTTGTCGAAACTACATAATTGTTTATAGTATAATTAGACAGATTATAGAAAAAATAAATTGCCTGTCTAGAAATGATAGGTGGATTTGTCGCGATTTTGTAGGATGTTGTATAGAGTGTGTACATACGGTCTACAATTGAATAAGGAGGAAGAACTTTGGTAGAGAATCAAGTGAGGAAGAAGCGTAGACGCGCCTTTTTAATAGTAATTATTGCGCTACTTGTGGTCTGTGTGTCCGTCTATGCGTATATTTCATCTGCGTTAAAACCAGTTGATAGCGGGAATAAAAAAGAAATTGAAGTAGAGATTCCCAAAGGCTCATCTACAAGTAAAATTGGAGAGATTTTAGAAGAAAAAGGCGCTATTAAAAATGGTACAGTATTTAGTTTCTATGCAAAAGCTAAATCTAAAAACTTGCAGGCAGGTACATATTTGTTAAATTCGTCAATGAATGTAGATGATGTAATGGAACAAATGTCATCGGGTAATGTCCATCGTTCAGTTGCTTATAAATTGACGATTAAAGAAGGTGCACAAATTGTTGAAATTGCAGATATAATTGCGAAGGAACTGAAATGGAATAAAGATGATGTTGTACGCCAATTAAACGATAAGGCTTTTATCCAAAAAATGCAGCAAAAGTATCCGGTATTATTAACAAATAAAATCTTTGATGGCAATATTAAATATCCGTTAGAAGGTTATTTATATCCAGCGACGTATTCTTACTACAAAAAAGATACAACTTTAGAAGAAATTGTTACAGAAATGCTTGAGAAAACAAATGCACTAATTGTTCAAAATAAGGAGAAAATGAAAGAAAAACAGTTGGACGTTCACCAGCTTTTAACATTATCTTCTTTAATTGAGGAAGAGGCAACTGGATTTACAGATCGTCAAAAAATTTCCAGTGTCTTTTACAATCGTTTAGCTAAGGGAATGCCATTACAAACAGATCCCACGGTATTATATGCACTTGGCAAGCATAAAGAGCGTGTGTTATATGACGATTTAAAGGTAAATTCGCCTTATAATACGTATGTTGTAAAAGGGCTTCCAGTTGGGCCGATTGCGAATTCTGGTAAGCATTCTATACAGGCAGCGTTAGAGCCTGCCCAAACAGATTATTACTACTTCTTAGCAGCACCAAGCGGCGAAGTGTATTATGCGAAAACGTTAGAAGAACACAATGCATTAAAACAAAAATATATTACACAAAAGAAATGAAAATAGGAGGGAGAGCGAAAAGGGTCGCATATCCCTCTTTTTTATGATAAAATATACCGGGTTAAAAACTGGCAGAAGAATCGTTTTTAATATCAAAACGGGACGTACAAGCTAAGGATGAAGCTGGCTTGTATTTTTATTGCATTCTATGTGTGAAAAGATAGAAATTGCCACGTCATAGAGGCACTTCTCCATGTAAATAAGGAGGACCATTTATGGAGGATGCAGTTAACGAGTACCTACTATCATTTATTGATCCAAAAGAGGAACTGATTCTTGAAATGGAACAGTATGCAAGTGAATATCACGTGCCGATTATGGATCGTCTTGGAATGGAGTTTATGTTACAATTTTTACGTTTAATTGGGCCGAAAAGCATATTAGAGCTTGGAACAGCAATTGGTTATTCTAGTATTCGTATGATGCAAGCTATCCCTAATTCTCGTATTGTGACAGTAGAACGAAATAGTGATCGATATGAAAAAGCACTTGAATATATAAAACGTTCTCCTGTAAAAGATCGTATTTCCGTTATTTATGGTGATGCATTAGAAACAGGCGAACAAGTGAAAGAACATGGAACATTTGATGTTATTTTTATTGATGCTGCAAAAGGACAATATCGTCGCTTTTTTGACTTATATGAACCGTTATTAAATCCAGGTGGTGTCATTATTTCAGATAATGTGATGTACCATGGACTTGTAGCGACAAAAGAAAAAATTGAAAATAGACGTACGCGTGGTTTGATTCGTCGTATTAAGACGTACAATGAATGGCTGATGAACCATGAAGGATATGATACAACCATTTTCCCAATTGGTGATGGAGTAGCCGTGAGTAAAAAGAGAGGGTGACAAAGGTATGAAAAAACCTGAATTGTTAGTAACGCCAAGAGCGGTGGCTGATATTGAACCTCTTGCAAAAGCAGGAGCAAGCGCAGTAATGATCGGTGAACAAAAGTTTGGCTTACGTTTAGCGGGAGAGTTTACGCGTGATGATGTGAAACAAGCTGTAAGCATTGCACATGAAAATGGTATGAAAGTATACGTAGCGATGAACGCTATGTTCCATAACGACAAAGTAGAAGAATTAAAAGACTACGTTGCATTTTTGCAAGACGTGCATGTAGATGCCGTTGTTTTTGGAGATCCAGCAGTATTAATGACTGTACGTGAAGTAGCACCAAGCATGCAAATGCACTGGAATACAGAAACGACAGCAACAAACTGGTTCACCTGTAACTATTGGGGCCGAAAAGGTGCCAAACGTGCTGTCCTTGCACGTGAATTAAGTTTAGATGAAATTGTTGAATTAAAGGAAAACGCTGAAGTTGAAGTTGAAGTGCAAATTCATGGCATGACATGCATGTTCCAATCAAAGCGTTCATTAGTAGGAAATTACTTCGAGTATCAAGATCGTAATCTAGAAATTGAAAAGAAAAAACATGAAGAGAATATGTTCTTACATGATCCAGAGCGTAATAATAAATATCCAATTTATGAGGATGAAAATGGTACTCATATTATGAGTCCAAATGATATTTGTTTCATTGATGAGTTAGATGAATTAATCGATGCTGAAATTAATAGCTTGAAAATTGACGGTGTGTTAAAAAGCTCTGAATACATTATCGAAGTAACAAAGAAATATCGTAAAGCTATTGATTTATGTGTAGAAGATCGCGATGCGTATTATGGCGTGAAAGACGATTTATATAAAAAAATAGAAGAAATGCAACCAGTAAATCGTCCGTTAGATACAGGATTCTTCTTTAAAGAAACGGTTTACTAAACGAGGAGGGTGTAGGAAATGACTGTACAAGAAATTTCACGAGTGATCGATGGAAAACGCGTAATTGTGAAAAAACCTGAACTGTTAATCCCTGCGGGTAATTTAGAAAAATTAAAAGTAGCTATTCATTACGGTGCAGATGCTGTATATTTAGGTGGACAAGAATTTGGTCTTCGCTCAAATGCAGGTAACTTTACGCTTGAAGAAATGGCAGAAGGCGTTGAATTTGCAAAAAAATATGGTGCGAAAATATATGTAACAACAAATATCTTTGCACATAATGAAAATATGGATGGGCTAGAAGACTATTTAAGAGGGATTGAAAAAGCTGGCGTAACGGGTATTATCGTTGCAGATCCTCTTATTATTGAGACGTGTAAACGTGTAGCACCTTCTGTTGAAGTACATTTAAGTACACAACAATCATTGTCTAACTGGAAAGCGGCGCAGTATTGGAAAGAAGAAGGTTTACATCGTCTTGTATTAGCTCGTGAAGTGGGCTATGAAGAGATGAAAGAAATTAAAGAAAACGTTGATATCGAGATTGAAGCATTCGTCCATGGGGCAATGTGTATTGCATACTCTGGAAGATGTACTTTAAGTAACCATATGACAGCGCGTGACTCAAACCGTGGTGGGTGTTGTCAGTCTTGTCGTTGGGATTATGACCTGGTTCAAACGGTATCACAACATAAGGAGGCAGAAGAACTTCCTTTATTCCAAGAGGGCGATGCTCATTTTGCAATGAGTCCAAAAGATTTAAATCTAATTCTTTCGATTCCAAAAATGATTGAAATTGGAATTGACAGCTTGAAAGTAGAAGGACGCATGAAATCCATTCACTACGTAGCAACAGTAGCAACTGTATACCGCAAAGTAATTGATACGTATTGCGCAGATCCTGATAATTTTGAGTTCAAACAAGAATGGTTAGATGAGCTTGATAAATGTGCAAATCGTGACACAGCTCCTGCATTTTTTGAAGGAGTTCCAGGGCACTTAGAACAAATGTATGGAAATCATAGTAAGAAAACAACGTATGATTTTGCTGGTTTAGTGTTAGATTATAATGAAGAAACAGGCATTGTGACGTTAGAGCAACGTAATTACTTCAAACCAGGTCATGAAGTTGAGTTCTTTGGACCGGAAATAGAAAACTTTACACAAACGGTGGAGAAAATTTGGGATGAGGATGGAAACGAATTAGATGCAGCGAGACATCCGTTGCAAATCGTGAAATTCAAAGTGGATCAACCAGTGTATGTGAATAATATGATGCGCAAAAGCATACATCAATAAGAAAGAGTGATAGTTGAATGGGGACGAATAAGCCGGTTGTAATTGGAATTGCTGGTGGTTCAGGATCAGGTAAGACAAGTGTAACAAAAGCGATTTTTGATCAATTTCAAGGTCATTCCATTTTAATTTTGGAGCAAGATTATTATTACAAAGATCAAAGCCATTTGCCGATGGAAGAGCGTTTAAAAACAAATTACGATCATCCATTAGCATTTGATAATGACTTATTAATTGAGCACTTACATCAGTTGCTTGCATATAAGCCGGTTGAGAAACCCGTATATGATTATACATTGCATACACGCTCAGAAGAAATTATTCCAGTAGAACCGAAAGATGTAATTATTTTAGAAGGGATTCTCATCTTAGAAGACCCACGTCTTTGCGATTTAATGGATATTAAAGTGTTTGTTGATACAGATGCTGATCTTCGTATTTTACGTCGCATGCAACGTGATATTAAAGAGCGTGGCCGTACAATGGACTCTGTTGTTGAGCAGTATGTAAATGTTGTACGTCCAATGCATAACCAATTTATTGAGCCTTCTAAGAAATTTGCGGACATCATTATTCCAGAAGGTGGACAAAACCATGTTGCAATTGATATTATGGTTACAAAAATTGCAACAATTCTTGAACAAAAAGTGAATTTGTAATAGCATAGTAAAAGATATACGATAGGAAGGGATTTTTTCCCTTCTTATCGAATACAATGAAACATGCAACCTCACCTAATGTTAGGTGGGGGCATATTTATATGAGATTTCCATACATATCTTCTTTATATAAAGAGGCATTGGAAAAAACACGGGGTTGTATGTGACAACTCCGCTAGTGCATGTGTACTAGAAACCTCCGCTACAAAGGTAAAGCGGAGGAGTTTTCATATTGAACTCCTCTTTTTTTCGGGGGATTGGTATATAAAAGGAGTGGAAAACATGGCAACAGAAAAAACATACCCTATGACGCAAGAGGGTAAACAAAAATTAGAAAACGAACTTGAGCAATTAAAAACAGTAAGACGTAAAGAAGTTGTAGAGCGTATTAAAATTGCGCGTAGCTTCGGTGATCTTTCTGAGAACTCAGAGTACGATGCAGCAAAAGATGAGCAAGCATTTGTAGAAGGTCGTATTACACAACTTGAAAATATGGTTCGTAACGCAGTGATCATTGAAGATAATGGTGAAGAGTCTACAGTTGTAACGTTAGGTAAAACTGTAACATTCAAAGAATTACCAGATGGAGACGAAGAAGCTTACACAATCGTTGGTAGTGCAGAAGCAGACCCATTTGAAGGAAGAATTTCTAACGATTCTCCAATCGCAAAAAGCTTACTAGGTAAGCAAATTGGTGAAAAAGTAGCAATCCAAACACCAGGCGGAGAAATGCAAGTAGAGATTATCTCTGTAAAATAATAAAAGGAGGTTCACTCATATGGGTGAACCTCTTTTATTTTTTTCTTCTATTATCCCGTTGCTCTCAAGATTCTAAGTGAAAAGTGCCAATCGTCCATGATATTTCGATTTTTATCGTATTCGACATGATGTGACAATATAAGGGTCTTAATTTTGATATTATAATTGATGAATTTTTATACTTTTATGTTTGGAAGTATGAGGAGATTTTAAAGGGATAAGAAAGAGGGAAAGTTCATGAAAAAGAAATTATTTGCAGCATTCACTTGTGGCGTCATGATGACAGGATTAGCGGCATGTGAATCTAGTGAGAAAACAAGTGCATCAAACGAATCGAAATCGAAGCAAGAAGAAAGAAAAGACGAGGTATCTTCGTCCTCCAAAAACGAATCGAATACAAAAGAAAAGCAAGAATTAGATAAGGATAAAAAGAGAGAGAAATTTGAAGACTTTGATCCAGAGTACCAATTAGCTATTGTCATGAGACTTTTTAATGATGTAACTGTTAAATATGATTATGCAATTGGAAATCCTGAATATATGTTACAAGAGTCGATGGATCAGAAAGCAATAGATGACATGAAGAAGTTATTGCAAGAACAGGCAAAAAATAATGATAAACTTTTAAAAGATGAAGTAAATCAAGCTGTTACTTTCCTAAAAGGATCCAAGTTAAAGAAGGATGAAACTCAAAAATTAATCAACGCAGAAAACAACTATTTAAAGATAACAGAAAAACTGATAGCGTGTTTAGATTCTGTAACAGTTGAGAATGCAAAGGAAAAACGAAATGAAATGAATTCTTTAAAACAAGAATATGTGAAGAGTGCAGAGCAAGTAAGGACTACTGCAGTTGAAGTTGCTCAAAATTCAGGTTTAAATGTGGAAACTTATAAATCAGTTTTCGAAAAATATGCAAAGCAACCCGTCAACCAATAAAAAATAATTACATCATATAGGACTGGATAACATTGCGCTTTGTATAAAAGGACTAACACCTCGTCTAAACTGAAAAGACGAGGTGTTTTTATGAAAATGAAGCGGAGAATTGCGATTACTTTACTCTGTTTTGCATGTATCATGCTATTACTACTTGGTAGGCTAGCTCAAATACAAATTATAGCCACGGAATCATTTACAAAGAGGCATATAAATTTAATTGAAAAGAGTGTTACCCAGCGTACACAAGCATTCACATTGGATGATGGTAGGGGACATTTTGTTGACCGGAACGGAGAAAATCTAGGAGAAGAAAGATACCCAGTGTTAGTCATTTTTCCTTTTCTACAAATAAAAAATGACATGTTAGAAAAAATTACGCATATCATTGGTGTGCCGGGGCAAGACATAAAGCTGCAAATGAAAGACAAACGAAAACCATTTATACTTCAAAGGGGTGATAAACCGTTTCAGTTAACGAAAGAACAGATGGAGAAGGTAAACCGTGCGGATATTTTAGGTATGGTAGCAATCGAAGTGAGAATGAAACAAATATCGGAAGCGGAGCATCTGATCGGAGTAGTCGGAGAAAACGAGAAGGAATTAAAAAAACGATATGAGAAATTTAAAAAACTATCTAGTCAAACAATTATCGGTATTTCTGGATTACAGCAATCGTTTGATGAATTTTTAATGACTGATGGTGAAACGAAAGTATTATATCAAGTAGACAGACAGGGAGAACCGATTTTTGGGAAGCGTGCAAAATATACATCTCCTGGAAATCCCTTTTATCCAGTTACGATTCAAACGACGATAGAAAAATCTTTGCAACAAAAAGCAGAAGAGCTTGTGCGAACACATGGAATTAAAAAAGGTGGATTAGTACTACTTGATGTGAAGAAGAGTGAAATTGTAGCAATGGTGAGTAAACCATCTTTACAGATGAACGATAAGCGTGCATATCAAAAAACGATGGAGAACCAAATGCTAACGCCTCATTTCCCAGGTTCCGTTTTTAAAACAGTTATAGCGGCCGCAGCAATTGATAATGATATGATTCAATCTCATCGTATGTTTAACTGTAATACAGATCCGTATGGTGAAAATTTCTCACAGGTTATGATGGGGGAATTAAACTTCACAGAGAGTTTTGCTAGGAGTTGTAACAGAACATTCGCTGTGCTTGGTGATGAATTGATGCAAAAGGATAAACATATAATGGAAACGTATTTAGAAGCGCTAGGAGCGAGTGAGACGGTAGGATGGAAAGGGCAAATGTTTCATACGTCTGGGTTTAAACAGTTGATAGAAGAGAAAAAAGCAACTGTTTGGAATGGCGAAGAAAATAAGGTGGGTCACAAAGCAATCGCTCAAACGGCAATTGGACAAAAGGATGTAAGAATATCCCCTTTAGCCATTGCAAATATGATGGCGACGATTGCAAGAAATGGGGAGAAGAAAGAAGTAAAAGCTGTAAAAGAAATCCGATATAAAAATGGAACGAAATTTTTTTATTTTGAAGACCATAAACTGGAAGGACGACAACTCTCTTATAGTACAGTGAAACAGGTACAATCCTTGTTAAGGAAAGTCATAACGATGGAAAAGGGAACAGGTGCAACGTTTCAATCGCTACCTTTATCTGTTGCTGGAAAGTCTGGGACTGCGCAAACAGGAAAAGAAGATCGCGTAAATCGTTGGTTTGCGGGTTATTTCCCATACGAAAACCCGAGATATGCACTAGTAGTTGTTGATTTAGAAACGAATAGTAAAGAAAATACTGTAACACCGATTTTTAAAGAATTTGTGGAAGAGATTGCTCACTTGGAAGGGAGAAGGTAATCTTGCAATTTATAATCAAATGTTTTCATTTCGTGAAAATGTTACTGTAGTTGTTCAACCATTTAAGATTTAGTGTTACAATAGCAAGTAGGAAAAACTGCATGGAGGTTTGAAGAATGGCAGGAGGATCTAGATTCCAACAGAAACAACAAAAACGTCGTCACAACGGTGTTTTAAATATCGCAATAGCTATCGTATTATTAGCAGTAGCTATTGTAGCGTATCAATTATTTGTTCCTGATACAACAGAGCAAGCGTCTTCTCCACAAAAGAAAGTATCTCAGGAAACAACAAAAGGTAATAAAGCTGAGAAAAAGAAAGATAAAGAAGAGCAAGCAAAACTAGAAGAGCAAAAGAAGAAAGAGGAAGAAGAGAAGAAGGCTGCAGAAGAGAAACAAAAAGCTGAGGAAGAAGCGAAAGCAAATGAGAAAGTTCCAGCTGAAAAAACACAGCCTAAAGCAACTGATGCTTATACAAAAGCTTCTTGGAAGCCAGTTGGTACAACGCAAGGTGCAACACCGGCAATGACATTTAAACAAGGGTCAGCAGATTGGAATGAGATGAAACAAGCAATTTCCTCTGCAATTGAAGTTCCAGTGGAACAGTTGGTCATTCACCGCATTGGAAACAACGGTAAGCAAAAAGCATACGGTAATGTACAAGATAAACAAACCGGTAAAAAATATTATGTAAATATTGATTGGGTAGAAAACGAAGGCTGGAAACCAGTACTTGTTCAAACTCTAAACTAAAAAAGAGAAAGGTTNNAACCTTTCTCTTTTTTAGTTAGCGTAATTTTTTTAATTTGAAATGAACAACTGCGCTGTAATATGGCCGTTTGCTTTCAGTATCCATAACCATTTGATGAGAAATATGATGAACTTCCAGCATAAGTGCTTTATTATTGTCAATTTGTTCGTTAACTTTCTTTTCTAAAGAAACTAAGTCAGCTGCCTCAAAAAATTCTACTTTATCTTCCAACATTTCAAAGGTAAATGACACAAAATACGCCCCTTTCTGCATAATCTAGTTAAGTGTAACAAAGAAAAGAAGGAAATACCATTTTCATTTCAATTGACATTTTCGAAAAGAAGGCATATCATACTGATAAAACCGATAAGAAAAAGGGGAATTCGATATGGGTACAGAATTTAACGGTTTATTTGATGAGTGGGCTCATACGTATGATTCATTCGTACAAGGCGAAGATATACAATATAAAGAAGTTTTTGCTCGTTATGAGGCCATTTTAGAGGATGTAGTAAATAAATCATTTGGAAATGTATTAGAATTTGGTGTTGGTACTGGTAATTTAACAAATAAATTATTACTTGCTGGCCATACTGTATACGGCATAGAGCCGTCACGTGAAATGCGTGCTATCGCAAAAGAAAAGTTACCAAAAGGATTTTCGATTACAGAAGGAGATTTTCTTTCTTTTGATGTCCCGAATTCTATTGATACAATTGTAAGCACCTATGCATTTCATCATCTAACAGATGAAGAAAAAGACGTAGCAATTGCGAAATATAGTCAATTGCTTAATAAAGGTGGTAAAATAGTGTTTGCTGATACGATATTTGCAGATCAAGAAGCGTATGATAAAACTGTTGAAACTGCAAAACAAAGAGGTTTTCATCAGTTAGCAAATGATTTGCAAACAGAATACTACACACGTATTCCGATCATGCAATCTATTTTTGAAAACAATGGCTTCCACGTAACGTTTACGAGATTGAATCATTTCGTTTGGGTAATGGAGGCAACTAAGCAATAGAAAGAGGGATTAGATTGAGAATTGCTGTAATTGGAGCAATGGAAGAAGAAGTACGTATTTTACGTGACAAATTAGAACAGGCAGAAACAGAAACTGTTGCAGGTTGTGAATTTACGAAGGGACTATTGGCAGGGCATGAAGTAATCTTGTTAAAGTCTGGTATTGGTAAAGTGAATGCAGCTATGTCAACGACAATTTTATTAGAGAGATACCAACCTGAAAAAGTAATGAATACGGGTTCAGCTGGTGGATTCCATCAATCTTTAAACGTGGGTGATGTAGTTATTTCAACAGAAGTTCGTCATCATGATGTGGATGTAACTGCATTTGATTATGAATATGGTCAAGTGCCAGGCATGCCACCAGGATTTAAAGCTGATGAAGAACTAGTTGCATTAGCTGAAAAATGTATGAAGGCAGAAGAAAACATTCAAGTGGTTAAAGGAATGATTGCAACAGGAGATTCATTTATGAGCGATCCCAACCGAGTTGCAGCAATCCGTGATAAATTTGAAAATCTTTACGCAGTAGAAATGGAAGCAGCAGCGGTTGCACAAGTTTGCCATCAATATAACGTTCCATTTGTAATTATTCGTGCACTTTCTGATATTGCTGGGAAAGAATCAAATGTTTCATTTGATCAATTTTTAGATCAAGCAGCTCTTCATTCTACAAACTTTATTGTAAAAGTATTAGAAGAGTTAAAGTAATGTAACAAAAAGGCAACTGTCTCATATAAAGAAAATACATACAGTTGCCTTTTCTTTATTGGCGAATAAGGAGGAGAACACGATGAAGGTGTATCGTGGAGTTCATGAGTTAATCGGTCATACACCGATTGTAGAAATTACTCGTTTTCCACTTCCAGAGGGCGTTCGTTTATTTTCAAAGCTTGAATTTTATAATCCAGGTGGAAGCGTGAAAGATCGATTAGGAAGAGAATTGATTGAGGATGCACTGGCAAAAGGCTTTGTAGCGCAAGGTGGAACGATTATTGAACCGACAGCTGGAAATACTGGTATTGGACTGGCACTTGCTGCATTAGAGTATGATTTACGTGTGATCGTTTGTGTACCAGAGAAATTTAGCATTGAAAAACAAGAGTTAATGAAAGCTCTCGGTGCAACGGTTGTGCATACACCAACTGAACAAGGGATGACAGGTGCAATTGCAAAGGCAAAAGAATTAGTAAAAGAAATTCCAAACTCATACTCTCCAAGTCAATTTGCAAATGATGCAAATCCACGTGCTTATTTCAAAACATTAGGTCCGGAGCTGTGGGAACAGTTGGGTGGAGAGATTAACATATTTGTGGCAGGTGCAGGTACTGGTGGTACATTTATGGGAACTGCCTCCTATTTAAAAGAACAAAATCGTGAAATTAAAACGGTGATTGTGGAACCAGAAGGATCTATTTTAAATGGTGGTGAAGCAGGTTCACATGAAACAGAAGGAATCGGTCTTGAATTTATTCCGCCATTTTTAAAATCATCATATTTCGATGAAATTCATACCATTTCTGATCGAAATGCATTCAGGCGTGTGAAAGAATTAGCGCAGAAAGAAGGCCTTCTTGTTGGCAGTTCTTCGGGAGCAGCATTTCATGCAAGCTTATTAGAGGCTGAAAAGGCAAAACCAGGTACAAATATTGTAACGATTTTTCCAGATAGCAGTGAGCGTTACTTAAGTAAAGATATATACAAAGGGTGGGAATGAAAATGAGAGCAAAAACAAAGTTAATTCATGGTATTCGCATAGGAGAACCTTCAACTGGATCTGTAAACGTACCGATTTATCAAACAAGTACGTACAAACAAGAAGCAGTTGGAAAGCATCAAGGATACGAATATTCACGTACAGGAAACCCGACACGTGCAGCGCTAGAAGAAATGATTGCCGTATTAGAAAACGGTCATGCAGGGTTTGCTTTCGGTTCAGGAATGGCTGCGATTACAGCAACGATTATGTTATTCTCAAAAGGAGATCATGTCATTTTAACAGATGACGTATATGGCGGAACATATCGCGTAATTACAAAAGTATTGAATCGTTTCGGTATTGAACATACATTTGTAGATACAACAAATTTAGATGAAGTAGCAGAAGCAATTCTTCCGAATACGAAAGCAATTTATGTAGAAACGCCAACAAATCCACTATTAAAAATTACAGATATTAAGCAAATTTCTACATTGGCAAAAGAAAAAGGTTTATTAACAATTATTGATAACACATTCATGACGCCTTACTGGCAGTCACCAATCTCTTTAGGTGCAGATATTGTACTTCACAGTGCAACGAAATATTTAGGTGGACATAGTGACGTTGTTGCTGGATTAGTTGTTGTAAATAGCGCGCAATTAGCAGAAGACCTTCATTTCGTTCAAAACTCAACAGGGGGCATTCTTGGACCACAAGACAGTTTCTTACTACTTCGTGGTTTAAAAACATTAGGAGTCCGTATGGAAGAACATGAAACAAATTCACGCGCCATTGCTGAGTTTTTAAATAATCATCCAAAAGTTAATAAAGTATACTATCCAGGCCTTGAATCACATCCAAATCATGCATTAGCAACTGAACAAGCGAATGGATACGGTGCAATTATTTCATTTGATGTAGATAGTGAAGAAACGCTAAATAAAGTACTTGAGAAACTGCAGTATTTTACACTTGCTGAAAGTTTAGGGGCGGTAGAAAGCTTAATTTCTATTCCAGCACAAATGACTCACGCATCTATCCCAGCAGATCGCCGTAAAGAATTAGGAATTACGGATACATTAATTCGTATATCTGTGGGTATTGAAGATGGTGAAGATCTAATTGAAGATTTAGCGCAAGCATTAGCATAATAAAAAGCACTGCTAAAAATGAAGTGAACCCTGAAA
>NZ_NUOT01000078.1 GCF_002584535.1 Bacillus cereus | reverse complement strand
CATCCACCCCTCCGCATGTACTTTTAAACTCTCATTCTCTTTCACAAAATCTGTTTTTTTCAAACGTTCATAATCCTTTTTGATAGTAACCGCTGCATTCACTTGTTTTGTTAATTTTTGATATTGTTCTGGTGATAACACATAATTTCTTGTCTGTTTCTTTGTGATTTCAGCTTTCCCAAACATTTTATCCTGTACTTCTGTTATTACTTCTTTACGCAAAAATGGAATTTTAACAGGTTCATTTGGTACTTGATTCGCAACACTATCCAATTCTTTTTGCTGCTGTTTCACCTTTTTTTCTAACTCTATATATCGCTGATTAATCAGCTGTAACTTTTCACTTTCACTTTTTACTTGTTGTTCCACTTCTTCTAACTCTTTGTATTTATCAGCTACATGTATTTTTACCATCTGTAATTCATTTACTTTTTCTTCAGCATATTGCATATGATGGTCAAAAACTTCTAACTGCATTTCTTTTTCATATATTTGATGCTCAACGGTTGATTTCATTTCAGCATATTCTTTGTACTGACGGACTTTCATGTACTTGTG
>NZ_NUOT01000077.1 GCF_002584535.1 Bacillus cereus | reverse complement strand
ATTAAGCTGTTACCTCGAGAGGCCCGGAAATATGAGGCAAGGGCGGCAGTCGACGGTGGAGCGGAAGGACTAGATGTCCAGCGACGGATAGCTGCTGAGGCATCACTCTGGCTGGCACCCGATAGCCATCTACTTGTTGAGACTAGCCAACGACAGGCATTGCAAACTGTTGAGATATTTGCTCAAAACGGGCTAATCCCAAAAAACATTTTGAATAAAGATTGATCATTTCAATAAAACCTATTCAACAAACGTACCCATTTGTTTACCTTACATACGCGAATTACCAATAACTTCTGTTCCATATATTACAACTTGCAAACATTTTTTTTAAAGTTATACTTTTTATATCAACGAAGAAATTTGTATCACCAATCATAAAATTCGGCTATACCCTTGACTTAGGAGTTTGACAGGCTAAAATTCGGTCTGTTTTTTTTTGCTGCAACAAAGACATGTGCAATACTACTACATCTTGTGATAAAACAGATAAACATATTTTTTCATTAAAATTCTCCAATTATCTTATATTTTCATAGGGTGACTGAGTAGTTATCAGGAATATTTATATAAGCTACAAATTAGGATTGCGTTTCATAGGAGGTTTAAATGAAAAGAATATTGCCGGGAGCCATTTTATCTTATACCCAGTATGGATATTTAAAAGTACCAAAAAATATTAAAAGCCAATGTCCGAATTGCGGTAAATCAAGTGAATTCACATTGAAAGCAAATTTTTATCAAGTGAAAAAAGGCGGATTATTCGTAGAAGGGCTTTGTTCTGAATGTAAAAAACCATCAGAGTTTGTCATTATGTTTCATAATTGTTCAGATCAAATCAATGGAGTAGACATCTATATGTATAATCCTTCAGCTTCAAAAGATCCTTTACATCAACTCGAACAAAACAAAAAAATTCCTATAGACCTTCTCAGATCATATCGCTCTACTTTAAATATCAGTCAGTCAAAAGATCATTCTGCTACGGCAGTAATGTCAAAACGAGTTCTTGAAGGTGTCCTCAAACATTTCCTTGGGGAGAAAACGAATGGGCAGTCTCTTTGCCAGCAATTCGAGCAATTTCCAAAACATGTTGATTTAACGAAACCGATTCAAAATATTGGCCACCTTGTTCATCCGGACAGTCTTTTTTATGAAATGCTTGAACTAAAGCAAGAAATTGACGATGAAACCATTGTTTTATTAACAGAATTATTGGAAGTCCTGATCGAATATTTATTTGTACTGCCTGAAAAAATCGAATTAATACATGATAAGATTGAACAGAAATTGAAATAGAAATCGCACATACGACTATCCATTTGAGAGTAAGAATATTCCTTTCTTATAAAGTGAAACTTCTATTAGTGATTTTTTCATCCCCACTGACGGAAGACCAGCTAATATACGAAAAAAAGAAGGTAGCCACCTATATATGAGATGGCTATCTTCTTTTTTTGAACGAGCTTTTAAAAAGTCCATTATTATTTTAACGAAAAATATCTTTTACTACCAAGCTGACTACACCATCTTTTTTTATTAAGTTATAACCGGTGCAACTATCATCGACTACAGACACTGTATCTTCTTTACTTACACACAACAATTAACCACAAATTAAAATAAGGAAAGGGGGAAATGGATAAAATAGTTGCGATGGATATAGAATAGGACATAGGAGTAACTGTATTGGGACCAAACCAATGTACCATGGGATAAATCAAAAATATTCCTGCAGTACTTAATACACTAAAAGTTATAAATGCATAACTTTCCCAAGTGTAGATTTTTGGTTGCGCGAACATATACCTCCTTTTGCAGAGAATGTGAACGGTCTATGGTACTGTGATTTATATCTTTTAAACTTAGGGTATATAACATAATACAAATTTGTTTATTTCTTCTTTTAGTCTATTAAATTTCTAAAGTGTTAGTGAGAAGTAGGGTGTATTAAAATCGACTCGAAAAGCATTGAATGTAACGTAAAAAGTGATTCATCGTCTAGCTTTATAAGGAGCTGATGAATCACCTGCACATGAAAGTTTCACTTTATCTCTCTGTCTCAAAAAACTCGATCCACTCTCCATCAGGACCAGAGAAGAAAAAATAACGTGTTCCATCTGGTAGGGTTTCAATTTCTTCACTTAATAAAAAAGTGATCCCTAATTTTTTCAGCCTTTCCATTTCATCTTCTAATGAATCTACTTTGAAGCAAATATGATGTATTTTACCTTCTGTTGGCAGAGAAGAATTATAACCTTCAATGAATTCAACAATGGTTTCTTGGGCGCCATCTACACCTAAAAAAGCGAGTTTTAAGTTTGGATCTGGATGTCCCATACGTTTGATAAGTTTTAACCCAACCACTTCTTCATAAAATGAGATCGATGTTTCTAAGTTTGCAACCATGATTCCAACATGTTCGATTCTTCGTACCGGCATATCGATTCCTTCTTTCCGTAATTTTAATATGTATCATAATATTGAAAATTGAGAAAATAAGCAAGATAAAAACCTTACAAATTTTATGATGTTCTATGATATAGTGAGAAAGTATGTTTGGAAAGAAGGAAGGAGACAACGCAATGAACACAACTTTACAAACTCCTTCATTAACGGAAACGATGAAAGAGTGGCATCAAGCATTAGCATATGAAATTAAACATTGGAAAACGATAGGCGGTAGTAAGCTATCGATTATAAATGGTCGTTTTTTATATACAGATTATGAAAGTACAGTTTATGTATTTCAGCTTATCTCGGAAGTAAGCTTACCAGAGGGTACACCCATTCGAATTGAATTTGATGGTGAGGAAACAACAGGAGAAGTATTATCCGTACATGGATTAGAAATCGAGCTGAAATTGAATGATTATATACAAGGTGAAATAAGAGAAGCTAGTTTATACAGTGAACCATGGCAGTTGTTAGAACAACTGCAAGAGCGGTTGAAAGAAATACGAAAAGATAAACAAAAGCGTCAGCGGGTAAAGCGTCTTTTAGATGGAAAGAGTACGCCAAAGCATATAGAAAAGATGAAAAATCCGAAGAATGAACTTGCATATCGTTCTTTTTATAATAGGGCGACATATGTGTGGGGACCACCTGGAACAGGAAAGTCTTATAACTTATCACGCATTATTTCGGCGCATTATCAAAAAGGAAAGTCAGTACTTGTACTTGCTCATAGTAATGCAGCAGTGGATGTATTAATGAGTGAAGTCACAAAGCAAATAGAGAAGAAAGAAAAATGGACACCAGGAGAAATCGTCCGATATGGATTTAGTCAACATGAACATATACGTAATCATGAAACGTTGCTTGCTTCTAGATTAGTCGAAACAACGAATGGATCATGGGGAGAAGAAAAGCTTTATTTAGAGGAAATGCGCCAAGATCTTCGCCAAAAAATCTTATCGTATAAAGCAACTGCTTCTGATAAGAAGCGGATACAAGAAATTGAAGGAGATCTTAGAAAACAAAGAGCAAAAATTAAAGAAGTAGAAAGAGAATATATTGAAAATGCAAAAGTAATTGGTGCAACGCTATCTAAGTGTGCAATTGATTCTCTTATTTACGAACGAACATTTGACTTAATTGTCGTGGACGAAGTAAGTATGGCTTATGTACCACAAATTGCTTTAGCAGCTTCTCTTGGAAAAAGAATTGTCGTTTGTGGTGATTTTTTACAGTTACCACCAATTGCGATGGCAAATCATGAGCTCGTTAGAAAGTGGCTAGGGGAAGATATGTTTTATCATGCTGGCATTGTCCAATCTGTAAATAGTTATGAAACGCATCCAAATTTATTTATGCTAGAGGAACAAAGACGAATGCATGCGGATATATCTAAGTTTACAAACTCATTTATTTATAAGAATAGAGTGTTCGATCATCCTTCTGTTTCGGCAAGACAAGAATTAGCGAAATTACAGCCATTTGCAAATGAAGCGCTAGCTCTGTTTGATACAAGTTTGATGGGCGCTTATTCTTTAAAAGATGCAGCCTCTGGTTCACGTTTTAATATTATGTCCGGTTTCGTTGCGATGCAGCTGATTTTAATTGGATTATTAGATGGTGTTCAATCGATTGGAGTTGTCACGCCATATCGCGCGCAGTCCCGTTTCTTATCAACAGGTATAAGGGAGATTTTGCAAAAAACAAAGTATCGAAATACGCCTATATTAGCGGCAACAGTTCATAAATTTCAAGGGTCTGAACGAGATATGATGATATTTGATACAGTAGATAGTTATCCGCAGGAGAGACCCGGCGTATTATTTTTTGATCATAAAAATCATCGTTTAGTAAACGTTGCGATAACGAGAGCAAGAGGGAAGTTTATTCAGTTATCGGACTGTAAGTATATGCGGAAAAACCTTTCTCGAAAACAAGCGTTATCTCACTTAACTTCTCACATAGAAAGACACGGAAATGTATATGATCGTACTACTTCGCGCCCATTGCTAGAACGAAAAATTACAAAACGTTTGAGATGGTTTATGCAAATGAATTTGGAAGAACCGAAAGGATTATTAAAAGATATTCTATCGGCAAAACAAAAAATTATTATTTCGCTTCCAAGTACAAGACAGGTAGACAAAAGAGTATGGCAGGCATTAATGCGTACAGCAGCGCAGGTCACGATATATAGTGATGGACCAATTCCATTAAAAAACGTGAGAATACAAAGACAAAATAAGTCACTCCCATTTTTATTAATTGATGATGAAATCTTTTGGGCAGGAGCGCCTTTAACATCTCACATGACGTTTGAAGGAAGTCCAGAATTCCCTTATATATGTGCAAGATTACATGCACCTGAAACGATTGGCGTTTTAAAAGGGTTTTTAGATATTCGTTAAAATCAGATCGGAATTCCTTGACATTTACTCGGAATAACACTAGAATGAAAATAATTTAATATAATTTTATGAAAATAAAAACAATTTTCTTATCACGAGAGGTGGAGGGACTGGCCCTATGAAACCTCGGCAGCGGATTCAATATGAATACTGTGCCAATTCCAGCAAGTGAAAGACTTGAAAGATAAGAAAGAAGGCTATTTTGAATTTGTATTTTCAAGCCTCTTTCTATCTTTTAGAAAGAGGCTTTTTTATGTGTAAATTTAAAGGAGGAATGGGGAAAATGACAACAAAACAAGTAACGTCACACCGAAATATTATTACGGAAAGTATAGAAGGAAATAAAGAAAACTACATAAAAACAAGTCATGATATACATGCGAATCCTGAAATCGGCAATCAAGAATTCTTTGCATCCAGAACATTAAGTTTACTTTTAGGGAGTGCAGGATTTCAATTGCAGCATAATATAGCAGGACATGAAACAGGTTTTATCGCACGGAAAAGCTCAGGAAAACAAGGACCTACAATTGCTTTTTTAGCAGAGTATGATGCTTTGCCTGGATTAGGCCATGCGTGTGGTCATAATTTAATTGGTACAATTAGCGTTGCAGCAGCGATTGCATTATCGGAAACAATTGAAGAAATCGGCGGTGAAATCGTTGTATTTGGAACACCAGCAGAAGAAGGTGGTCCAAATGGAAGTGCAAAAGCAAGTTATGTGAAAGCAGGATTGTTTAACAAGATGGATGCAGCACTTATGATTCACCCTAGTGGAAAAACAGCAACAACAAGTCCGTCACTCGCAGTTGATCCACTTGATTTTCATTTCTATGGAAAATCAGCTCATGCAGCAGCGTCACCAGAAGAAGGAATTAATGCATTAGATGCGGTTATTCAACTTTACAATGGGATTAATGCACTGCGTCAACAGCTACCGTCAGATGTGAAAATTCATGGTGTCATTACTGAAGGTGGAAAGGCGCCGAATATTATTCCAGATTACGCATCAGCCCGTTTCTTTATTCGCGCAGCAACACGTAAGAGATGTGCGGAAGTAACAGAAAAAGTACGAAACATTGCGCAAGGTGCAGCACTGGCAACAGGAACAACAGTAAAAATCAATCAGTTTCAGAATGAAATTGATGAATTATTAGTGACAAAAACATTTAATGAAGTGATTGCTGAGGAATTAGAAAACCTTGGTGAAGAAGTAAATCGTAAAGAGAGACTTGGAATCGGTTCAACAGATGCGGGAAATGTGAGTCAAGTTGTACCAACGATTCATCCTTATATCAAAATTGGTCCAGAGCATTTAATTGCGCATACGAATGAATTTAGAGAAGCAGCTTGTTCGGAACTTGGCGATAAAGCCTTAGTTACATCCGCAAAAGCATTAGCGTATGCAGCATACCGATTAATTACAGAAGAAGGAACGCTTAATCAAATTAAGGAGGAGTTTAGAGGGGCGCAGCGAAATCAATAATGTGATAAGTACTCGAGAAGTGGTTTTCTAAAATTTTATTTGGATGAAAAAGGTTTGGAGAAATCTCTAAGCCTTTTTGGGTTATAAAAGGTAATAAAAAGAGAGATTACTACCCACAAATAGCAAGATAAATAGCCGAAGTATTAAAAAGGAGGAGGAAAAGTGAATCGGAATACTCTTGAAGGCTATCAAATTAGAACTGCACATAATAATGAAAGTACTCTTATTATTCATATGCTAAAAGAAATCGCTCAATGGTTAAAAGATAAAGAAATCAATCAGTGGCAGTACCTCTTAGAAGGTAGAGATGACGAAGAGATAGCACAAGCTGTAACGAACAACAACACTTACATCATTTTAAAAGAAAATGAAATGATAGGTACTTTCACAGTTTCTTCCACACAAAGTGATTGGGATCGCCATATTTTTGGTGAAGATGTTTTTTTTGATTCACTATATTTACATAGACTGGCGATTATCCCTAAGTATATGAAAAGGAGAATAGGTGAAAGGATTTTGATGTGGATTCAAGATAATATGCACACTGACAAAAAGTTCTTAAAGTTAGATTGTGTTGCAAATAATACTAAACTAAACAAATTCTATAAAAACAATGGCTTTGAGTATTTTGGCGTGGCAGATGGTCATAATAAATATCGAAAAAGGATAAAAAAATAGTTTTCATTACTTGTCGTTAGTGTGCCGCTTGTAACTAAGTTTGTGATTGCGGTTGTATCCGTATCATTTGTTTTGCTTTTTTCGACGTCTATCCCATGTATTTTATCTATGGATATACCATGAAAAATTTCAGAACTTATTAATTTTGTATATTGAAAGAACGATTTTAACATTGGTGATTAGTGGGCCAATTGCATATGTTTTACTGTAAGAGATGAAAAGACACACTTATGTTATTAAAGTGAGTCTTTTTTTCGTATTATTAGATTTTAATCGATAGAAAATGAAATTTCGAATATTTTGATATGTGTTATGTGGCAAACTATAATATAGCTAGATACATAGAAAAGGGGATGTGTTTATGGAAATAGTAAACAAAAGAGCGATGTTGCGATTAATGGATGCAAATGATGTAGAAAAATTATTTGCAATTGTGGAAGGGAATAAAGAAGTTTGGACGTATTTAATAGCTAAAATGGAAAGTTATCAAGATATGGATCGGTATGTTGAAACGGCAGTAAAACGATATGAGAAGGGAACGGATTTACCATTTGTTGTTATAGATCAAAAAACGAATGAAGTTGTAGGCAGTACACGTTTGTATAGTATTTCAAATGATAACAAAACGGTTGAACTTGGCCAAACATGGTATCATCCGAGTGTACAACGAACAAGTGTGAATACGGAATGTAAGTACATGTTATTGCAATATGCGTTTGAAGAATTACACATGCTGCGTGTGCAAATAAAAACAGACTTGCGAAATGAAAAAGCACAACGAGCGATTGAACGACTAGGCGCAGTAAAAGAAGGGATATTACGAAATGAGAGAAGATTACCAAGCGGTTATGTAAGAGATGCGGTAGTATATAGCATCATTGCAAGCGAGTGGCCAATCGTGAAAGATCGATTACTACACAAAATGGACATGTATAAATAGGAGGCAACTATGACAAATTTAGAAACAAAGAGACTCAAGATGATCCCCTTTACATTAGAACTTGTCGAGGCAATGATAAAAGGGAGAGAAGAGCTACAGGAAATCATATCGTATAAAATATCTTTAGAATGGCCAATGCCAGATTATAAAGATATTTTGCCGTGGATTGCTGAAAGTTTACGAAAAAGCCCGAAACAAAGTAAATGGAGCGGACTTATTATTCATAAGGAAGATAATGTTATTATTGGTGATATGGGTTGTAAAGGTGCTCCTGATTCAACTGGTACAGTAGAGATTGGATATAGCATTGTACCAGAATATCAAGGGAAAGGCTATGCGACTGAAATGGCAAAGTCCTTCGTTAAGTGGCTGGAGCAGAATGAAGAAGTGCAAACGATTAAGGCAGATTGTTTAACGAGTAATGTCGCGTCGAGTAGAGTGTTAGAAAAGATAGGCTTTACATGTGTACTTGAGGAACAACATATGAAATATTGGATTGTAAAGTGAAACGGAAGAGGTATATGCTCTTAAGAGAGGAAAATATACCTTTTTTTCTTACAAAATGATTACTTCTTTTATATACTTTTGTTTCATCATTCCCTTCCGTGAAAAAATTCGTTACAATGGAGTTGTATGAGGAAATTCGTACATAAATCAAACTCATATAGTATGAACCACAAATAATAGTAAATTAAAAATCCTCTATTTGAATGAAAATCCTTTATAATACGAATTGATTGTTTAGAAAAGTTCCTTCTTTTAAATAAACTCAAATTTAATGATTCGAAAAAGGTCATTTTAAATTAATAGAAGTATGGATGATGCGCGGAGGCTAGTACAAATGAAACAAAATAAGAAAAGTAAGAAAAGACGAGTTTTGCAAGTGTTCTTGCTTATGATTAGTTCTATAATTCTATTTATTAGTTATGCAGCTTACGATATTTGGAGTAATCGCTTTAAAACAGATGAGGTACCTACAGATGCTGCTGTTGTACTAGGAGCGGCTTCTTGGAATGGAAAACCGTCTCCTGTATTCCGCGAACGAATCAATCATGCAATCTCCTTGTATAAAAATGGAAGTATTAAGAAGATTATTTTTACAGGTGGTACTAAATTTGAATCAGAGCTGGAAGAAGCACGGACTGCGAAAGCGTATGCATTAAAGCATGACGTAAAGGATGAAGATATATTAATTGAAACACAGTCGCGTTTTACAGAAGATAATTTGAAGAATGCTAAGCAAGTTGGAATTGACAATGGCTTACATACTTATACAATCGTAAGCGATCCTCTTCATATGAAGCGAGCGATGAGAATAGCGAAGCATATTGGGATGGATGCATACGCATCGCCGACTCCCACATCAGCATATAAAACATTAGATACAGAAATTCCGTTCTTTTTTAAAGAATTGTGCTCTTATATTGGGTATGTTGCATCGTTACCTATACGTACTTTGAAAGGTGATTAAGAAAGTAAGAAAAAGGATAGACAAAGGTAGAATAGTTCTGCTGAGTCTGTCTTTTTTTCTATAACTTTACAAATTATAGAAAAAAATTCCGATAAAAACCTTGTATTTTTATCGGAATAGTGACACAATAAAATGCATAATCAAATATAATCTTATCGAGAGAAGTGGAGGGAACGGCCCAATGAAACTTCAGCAACCTATCATGTGATAAAAAGGTGCTAATTCCGAGTAGATAAGAAGGAAAAGAAATGACAACCTTCTTATATGTAAGGTTGTTTTTTTAGTAGGAGGAGAGAAAAGATGAAGCGTTTATTTTTTACACTAGTAAGCATCGTATGCAGTTTATTTGTAATTTCTGGTTGCGCAAAATCATCTGCAGGTGACCAAAAAGAAATTCGTTTAGGGTTTACCCCAGGACCATACAGTGATCAAGTGAAAAAGGCAGTTCAACCATATTTAGAGAAAAAGGGCTATAAAATTAAAATTGTTGAGTTTAATTCACCAAACGAAACAAATCCAGCCCTAACAAATAAGGATATTGATGCAAATATATTTCAAAGTACTGCTTTTATGGAATCGTACGCAAAAGAAAATAATGCGAAAATTTCGAACGTTATTCAGGTTCCATCAGCACCTCAAGGTGTATACTCTGAAAAACATAAGTCATTAGATGGTTTGAAGGATGGAATGAAGATTGGGGTACCAAATGATCCAGTTAATTTAGAACGTGCATTACGTATTTTAGAAGAGATTGGCTGGGTGAAATTAAAAGACAATGTAAATATTTTAACAATCTCTGAAAAAGATATAACGTTTAAAAAGAAAGATTTCAAATTGGTACCGCTTGAATCACCACAAATTCCAAGAGCTATGAAAGATTTAGATTACGGTATTATTAACGGAAACCTTGTTATTTCATCTGGACATAAGTTAAAAGAAGCGCTGGAATTAGAAAAAACACCATCACAACATAGAATTATTGTTACTGTTCGCGATGAAGATAAAGAAAAACCATTTGTGAAAGATTTAATTGAAGCATATCATTCACCAGAGTTTAAAAAGATGATTCAATCTGAAGAACAATTTGAGGGGTTTGTGCTCCCTGATTACTTAAAGTAAAGGAGATCTTGATATGACATTATCATTTATAGAAACAGAAGAACAAGTTCTCGTATTGGAGAAAATAAAAGAATTCATTCCGCGATTTGCAGAAAGGGAACATCAACTGAGTGAACTCGGATCTTTTCCTTTTGAAAATATTAAAGATTTACAAAATATTGGTTATACGAAGCTAACATTACCAAAAGATGTCGGTGGAAAGGCCATTTCATTGTATGATTTTGTTTTATTTCAAGAAAAAATTGCAGAGGGAGATGGAGCAACCGCTTTATCAATTGGTTGGCACCTTGGAATTGTGAAAGAACTTGCTGAAAATCGCTCATGGCAACCTGATATGTTTTCTTGGTTTTGTGAAGAAGTAAAAAAAGGTGCTCTTTTTAACCGAGCAGCAACAGAACCGAAGACAGGGAGTCCAACAAGGGGCGGGAAACCAGAAACATTAGCTGTGAAAAAAGGTGATAAATGGGTTATAAACGGCAGAAAGACTTTTACAACGATGGCACCTGTACTTGATTATTTCATCATCTCAGCGAGTATTGAAGGACGAGAAGAGATAGGAGAATTTGTGATTCCAAGGCACGAAAAAGGTGTCTATATAGAGGAGACATGGGATAGTGTTGCGATGCGTGGAACGGCTAGCCATGATCTTGTATTACAGAATGTTGAAATCCAAAATAAATTTTTTACAGATGTAAAAGGTGCACAGGTGAAACCAAAAGGAATTGGATGGTTACTGCATATACCAGCATGTTATTTAGGGATTGCGCAGGCTGCAAGAAATTATGCGATTGATTTTGCCAAGTCATATCAACCGAATAGTTTAAATCATCCAATCAGTTTACTGCCGAATATTAGAAGATTAGTAGGTGAATTAGAGCTAGAACTTATGCAGGCACGCACGTTTTTATATCAAGTTGCAAAAAAATATGATGAGGCAGAAGATAAACAATCTTTGCAAGCCGAATTAGCAGCTGCAAAATATATTGCGACGAATGTAGCCATATCGGTTGTAGATAAAGCAATGCGAATTGTTGGAGCGAAAAGCTTATCTGAAAAAAATCCACTACACCGTTATTATTTAAATGTTCGAGCTGGTTTACACAATCCGCCAATGGATGATGTAACACTCTCGCTAATAGCAGACGATGTTTTTAAATCAAATGAAAAGGAGTGAATGAAAATGATAACGTTACGCGATATCAATAAAACGTTCCAGACGAAAGAAGGTTTATTTCATGGTGTAAAATCAGTCTCTTTACAAATTGAAGAACATGATATATTCGGAATTGCTGGATTGAGCGGTGCAGGAAAGTCTACGTTATTACGTACAATGAATTTACTAGAAAAGCCGGATTCAGGTGTGGTGATTGTAAATGGAGAAGATTTAACAAAGTTATCGAAGAAAGATTTACGAACGGCAAGACAGTCGATTGGTATGATTTTTCAACACTTTCATCTTCTTCATAATAAAAATGTATCGGATAATATTGCTTTGCCGTTAGAATTGAAGTCAGTTTCAAAAGAAGAAAAAGAAAAACGAGTGCGAGAATGCTTAGAAATTGTTGGCTTAAGCGATAAAGCATATCATTTTCCTTCACAACTAAGCGGTGGGCAAAAACAACGTGTTGCGATTGCACGTGCATTAGCAAATGATCCCAAAGTATTACTTTGTGACGAGCCGACATCGGCACTCGATCCGAAAACGACACGATCTATTTTGCAATTTTTACAAAAGATAAATAAAGAGCTAGGGGTTACAATCGTAATTGTAACGCATGAAATGAATGTCATTAAACAAATTTGTAATAAAGTAGCAGTGATGGAAGAAGGAGAAGTTGTTGAATCCTTCCATTTACGTGACCAACATCTAAAACCAACAACAGAAATCGCAAAACTTCTATTAGGTGTTGAAGGAGAGAGAGGCATTGCACATGTTCAATAATGTTATTCCACTGCTTCCAGAAATTTGGACATCGCTTTTGCAAACATTTTTAATGGTTGGACTTTCAGTTGGAGCGGCAATTATTTTAGGAATTCCTTTAGGTGTAATTTTATATTTTACTAGCAAAGGACAAATTTTGGAACAAAATATTGTCCATCGTACATTAAACGGCATCGTAAATATTATTCGCTCATTTCCATTTATCATTTTGTTAGTAGCTCTTGTACCATTTACAAGAACCTTATTAGGAACTACAATTGGTCCAATCGCTGCAACGATTCCTTTATCAGTAGCAGCCATTCCTTATTTTGCAAGACTTGTAGAGCAAGCGCTGCGCGAAGTTCCAAAAGGGGTAATTGAAGCTGCTGAGGCAATGGGAGCGTCGCCACTGCAAATTGTTTGGAAAGTACTGCTTGTTGAGGCGCGTTCAGGTCTTGTATTAAGCTTAACAGTTTTAACAGTAAGCTTTATTTCCTACTCAGCTATGGCAGGTGTTGTCGGCGGTGGTGGTGTCGGTGACTTAGCGATTCGTTTCGGTTATTATCGTTTCCAAACAGATGTTATGGTTGTTACAGTACTTATGCTTGTGATTCTCGTTCAATCTGTACAATTTATTGGAAATAGAATTGCAGCGAAACTTGATAAAAGATAATGATAAAAAGAACTTTGGTATGCACCAAAGTTCTTTTTATTGTAGGGGATGAACAATGAAAGGTGTTCAATGATCGACGTGCGGAAAATTAGCGCTATCGATATAACATATGAGAGAATGTAGGAGAGAAGATAAAGGAATATATATGTGAAAGGGGGAAAAACAGTGGCAGAAATCAAATTTGATATTAAAGAAACTTTTGGAGTTATATCACAGTCACCTAAAGGCTGGAACAAAGAACTCAATCTAATTAGCTGGAACGGCAAAGAGCCAAAGTATGATTTGCGTGATTGGGCACCGGAACATGATAAAATGGGAAAAGGTATCACATTGACAATCGAAGAGTTAAAAACATTAAAAGATATTTTAAACCGTATGGAGTTATAAAAACAAAGTGTTTTGTGCAGAAAAAACCACTTTTGAATTGTTATTTCAAGAGTGGTTTTTTTGTATGGACGTATATGTCAGAAAAGACTATACAATTTTTTCTTCTCTATCTTCTTTTTTGTGATGTTCAGGCACGTAGATATATTGTGATACAATAAGAAGAACGCTTATAAAAAATACAGGGAACATACTCGATAGAAATAGACCATCCATCATAAAATTAGTGATTAAACAAACGATAATAATGAGTGATGTAAATAGATGAGAAATGTGTTTTTTTAATCGTATTTTATATAATTCTCGCAATATTTCACAGCATACAAATAAGATGAGTATGCTTAAAAAATATATATTTGTATCATAAATAACAAAACAACAGATTAGACCGAAGAAAGCTAGATACTCAATAAGTAACGGAATATTACGTAGCATAAGATGTTACCGTACTAAGTAAGGAAGTGGATCAACGGCATTTGTTTTCTCGAAATTCCATTCCCCATTATGTAATTCAAAGTGAAGATGTTGTCCTGTTGAATGTCCAGTGCTCCCCATCTGCCCTAACTCTTGACCAACTTGAACGCGATCTCCGGCTTGTACAAATCTGTTTTTCATATGTGCATAAACAGTCGTATATAATTTTCCTTTTATGTAATGAGTGACAAATACAACATTACCATAGCTACTAGAATAGTAGGATTTGATAACTTTCCCAGCAGCTGCAGCATGGATAGAAATATCTCCAGTTGCCACAAAGTCAACACCATAATGCATTTGTCCCCATCTCACTTCAAATGGTGAGCTAACTTGTCCTTGTGTTGGAAATTTAAAAACAGCAGGTATGGAAGGTGATGTAGATTTCTCTTGCGGTTTATTTTGTAATACATAATGTTTTGCAACATACCCATATCCAGAGCCAAAACGAATTTTATACCATGTACCTACAGTATCAACGACTTGAAGTTGCGTTCCGTTTTGTAAAGAGCCAATAACAGCAGTGTTTGTCCCTGCACTGCTGCGTACTTTTAAGTTAGGTGTTGCAACGTAGTAAGCATTGTTTTGTATTGTAATCCCGTTAACGAATGAGTGTGAACGATTGGATACAAATTCTTTTTTTACGTATCCTTTTTGTCCATTGTGAGAGATGAGATACCAGTCGTGATGTGTTTCTTGGACAGAGATAAATGCTCCGTTTGGTAATACGTCAATAATGGATGATTGTATACTTGGTTTTGAACGAACATTTAAGGCGTCTGCAGTTACGATGTGTTGGGTTTGTTGTGGATGTAGCTTTTTCAAAGATAAATTGGACTTTTGGATGTAGCCAATTTTGTTTTGGGAGTTTACTTTATACCAGTTACGTGTAGTTTCGAGAATAATCACAGGTGTGTTATATGAAATACTTCCGAGGGAATCACTATTTGTTGTGCTTTCTTGATAGAGTTGAACGTTATCAAGTTTTACGTATCCGATTCCTGCGTTGCTCTTTGGTTGTACAGCTGTTGTTTGCGTATCTGCTTCAGTAGTGGATGGTAAAAGAGAAGCGGTTGCAATAGTTGTTGCTGTCAATGTTGTAGCTTTCATATTCATCGTATAATGAGCCTCCTTGTATTGTTTGTGACAAAATTTAGAAATATATTAAAAGAATAACAGAAATATAGTAATTATGGAAATAAAGAAGGAGAATTCAGTTGTTTCTCAAGTACGCAACTTTAGGTTAATGAACTTGTTTTTCTAAACTTTACAGGAGTTTGAAAAATCTTTCATTTTCTTTGCTTTTTTCAAGTTTTATATGAGAAACCTATGTTTCGGATTTATACTACGGTATAATAATGTGGAAAAAGTACGAAAAGAGGTAAGTTTCATGCTAGAGGTTATTGCAACTTGTTTAGAAGATGTGAAGCAAATTGAAAAAGCTGGTGGAAATCGAATTGAACTCATTTCAGCATACACAGAAGGTGGATTAACACCAAGTTATGCTTTTATAAAAAAAGCGGTGAAAGCTGTAAACATACCTATTCATGTTATGATTCGTCCTCATGCTAAGTCATTTATATATACAGCAGAAGAAATCAAAATGATGAAAGAAGATATTCGAGTCGCGCAAGAACTTGGTGCAGCCGGTGTTGTATTAGGTGTATTGAATGAACAAAATCAAATTGATGAAGAAAAATTAGCTGATTTATTATCTGTTGTAGATGGAATGAATGTCACATTTCATCGTGCAATAGATGAAATGGCTGATCTTGTTGGTGCAGTTCAAACATTGCGTAATTTTGAAAAGATCACTCATATTTTAACTTCTGGTGGACAAGGAGGCATAGTGGAAAATATTCCTGTACTCCATGAAATGCAAAGAGTAAGTCAAGGTGATGTACAGCTCATTGCTGGAAGTGGTGTGACAAAGGAAAATATACAACGAGTATTGAATGAAACAGGAATTTCAGAAGCGCATATTGGTACTGCAGTCCGAGAAGGTAAATCTTGTTTTGCTGAAATAAATCAAAAATCTGTACAAGATCTAGTGGGATTGACAAAATCATTATAATGCTAGAGAAGAGGGGAAAAGATGGAGAAAAGCAAGAAAAAAGAAATTATTTCATGGATTAAAACAATAGGAATTACAATAGGAATCGCTTTAATTGTACGTGGTATTTTATTTACTCCTTCTCTCGTACAAGGTGAGTCTATGATGCCTACTTTAGAAAATAATGAGCGTGTCCTTGTCAATAAAATTGGTTATAATATACAAGGTTTAAATCGCTTTGATATTATCGTGTTTCATGGAAAAGAAGGATATGATTTAGTGAAGCGAGTAATTGGCTTACCAGGGGATACGATTGAGTATAAAAACGACGTATTATATGTGAATGGAAAAGCGGTAGATGAACCATATCTAGCAGAGTATAAGGAACAGGTAGGTAAAGGGAAGCTAACTCCTGATTTCACGTTAGAGCAAAAAACTGGAAAAGAAAAAGTTCCAGAAGGACAAGTATTTGTCCTGGGAGATAATCGTCAAGTTTCAAAAGATAGCCGCATGTTTGGATTTGTTTCTGAAGATCAAATTGTCGGAAAAGGTGAAGTAGTATTTTGGCCGTTGCAACAAGTAAGAGCGTTGCATTAAAGATAAGGTTTTGATATATGTGTTAAAAAGCATTGAATGTTCATTTCAATGCTTTTTTTATTTTAGAAAAATATTGTCTAAAAAGAAAGAATATTTTATAATTTTAAATTATATATTTGTTTCGAAAAACGGAATTGTTGTTCCGAATTACGGAACTTAGGGGAGCTAGGATGAGTATAAATAAAACAGCTGTAAAGACGATGGATATTTTAGAACTATTTTATGAACATGAAGAGTTAACGTTAACGGAAATGGTTCATCACACGGGGATGCCTAAAACATCTGTATACCGTTTAATTGGTTCACTTGAAGAAATGGGTTTTTTACAAAAGACAACAAAGGGAGCCTATAGACTGGGATTAATATTTTTAGGATTTGGTCAGCTTGTTTCGAAGCGATTATCGGTACGAAATATTGCAAAACCATATATGAAAATGCTTAGAGATTCTCTTGGTCAAGCTGTCAATTTAATTATTCAAGATGATAATGAGGCAATTTATATTGAAAAAATGGATGGAGATCAACCAGTAAGAGTATACACAGAGATTGGAAGACGAGCACCTTTATATGCAGGAGCATGTCCGCGTATTTTGCTTTCGTATTTTGGAGAAGCCGATCAAATGCGGTATGTAGAGAAAGTACAATTACAACGATTTGCGGATGGAACGATAGTGGATAAAGAAGAGTTACAAAACCAGTTACGTAAGGCAAAAAGAGAAGGGTATACGATAAGTTATTCGGAACTTGAGAACCATACAGCTGCCATTGCAGCACCTATTTTTGCAAGCGATGGTCATGTAATAGCTGGTATTAGTATTTCAGGATTAGAAATTGAGTATAATGAATCGACAATTCCAACCTTTATTAAAAAAGTGAAAGAAACGGCGCATCAAATTTCGAAAGAACTTGGCTGGATGGGTGAAAAGGAAGGGATATGATGAAATTTTCAGCACTAGGGGATCAAGCAGTTGTTGTTACATTTGGAGAAAAAATTGATTTGGGTATATATGAAAATGTGCAAAATTTATGCAGTCTATTAAAGCAAAATCCTTTTCATGGAATGATTGAGTGTGTACCTTCATTTACTTCTTTAACAGTATACTATGATGTATGTAAATTATGGGAGAAAAATGAAGGAAAGATAGTGCCTTATGATTTTGTATGTGAATACGTAAATCGATTGCTTAGTCATACTCAAAATAAAACGCAAAAACAATATGATTGTATTTCAATTCCAGTTTGCTACGGCGGTAAATATGGACCTGATTTAGAAGAAGTTGCAGCATACCATGAGTTATGTGCAAGTGATGTAATTCGTCTTCATAGTGAAGCGACGTATTTTGTTTATATGTTAGGGTTTACACCAGGTTTCCCGTATTTAGGTGGGATGCCCAAAGAGCTCGAAACACCTAGAAAACAAACACCGCGTTTACAAATAGCACCTGGTTCAGTTGGAATTGGCGGAAGTCAAACAGGAATATATCCATTAGAAACACCAGGTGGCTGGAATATTATTGGCCGGACACCTATTGCATTGTTTCAGCCAGATGAAGAAAAGCCTACATATGTCCAAAGCGGAATGTATTTACGTTTTATCCCAATAACAGAGGAAGAGTTTCTGGTTATGGAGGGAGCTAAGAAATGAATGTTGAGATTTTACATGCGGGGATGTTTACAACGGTTCAAGATTTAGGAAGATATCATTATCAACAATATGGTGTACCTGTTGGCGGTGCTATGGACCAGGCAGCATTAAGAATGATAAATATGTTAGTAGGAAATGAAGAGAATGAAGCTGGATTAGAAATTACAATGATGGGACCGAAACTACTTATAAAGAAAACAACATTGCTGGCAATTGGTGGTGCGAATACGGAGCCTCTGTTAAACGGGGAGCCAATTCCATTATGGCGACCAGTTCTGGCGAAAGAAGGGAGCATGCTTTGTTTCGGGAAGGTGCAATTTGGGTGTAGAACATATGTGACCTTTGCAGGTGGAATTGATGTTGCAAGTAGTATGGGAAGTAAAAGTACATATGTAAGAGCGAGTATAGGTGGAATGGAAGGACGGGCATTGAAAAAGGGAGATCTTTTTCAAATTGGTACACCGTCAAAATTTGCTACTTGCTTGATAAAGAACTTGATGGATGAAGAAAGAATGGCAACAAGTTGGGGGATATGTAGTCATGTTTTACCTAAATATAGTCGTAGCCCAATTATTCGTGTCATTCCAGATTTTGAATGGGATCAATTTAAGAATGAGAGTTTAGATGCGTTTTTTACAAAAGAATATAAAGTATCTAATTATGCTGATCGTATGGGATATCGGTTTGAAGGTGAAGAACTAAAAAGAATAGAACAATCTGAGATTTTATCAAGTGCAGTTACCTTTGGAACAATTCAGGTGCCGCCTGGTGGCAATCCAATTATCTTAATGGCAGATAGACAAACGACAGGTGGATATCCGCGAATTGGTAATGTCATATCAGTTGATTTACCTATCCTTGCACAATTGAAACCAGGTGATTATGCTACGTTTGCAAAGACTTCTATAACAGAAGCGACAGAACTTTACATAGAGCAAGAACAAAATATGAATTTATTAAAGAAATTTATCGCTTTACAAGCTTAAAGTAGGGGGGAAATAGAACATGGTTACGATTGATTTGAATTGTGATTTAGGAGAAGGATTTGGTGCATATCAAATAGGAAACGACGATAAAATTCTTCCGTTTGTTTCGTCAGTAAATATTGCATGTGGTTTTCATGCTGGTGATCCAACTGTTATGCGTCAGACTGTTGAAAAATCGCTAAGAAATAATGTGGAAATAGGTGCGCATCCAGGTTTTCCAGATTTAATTGGGTTTGGGAGAAGGATGATGCGCGTTTCTCCAGATGAAGTATATGATTATGTTTTATATCAAATCGGAGCATTAGATGGATTTATAAGAGCGGCAGGAGGGAGGATGCATCATGTAAAACCACACGGTGCACTTTATAATATGGCAGCTACTGATCAAGAAATTGGGGATGCGATTGCAAAAGCAATCTATCAAATAAATCCAGAGTTATTCCTGTATGGATTAGCAAATAGTAAATTTATACAAGCAGCCGAAAAATATGAACTGAGGCTTGTGCAAGAGGCGTTTGCCGATCGTACGTATCAATTAGATGGAACATTAACAAGCCGAACAGAAGAAAATGCAATTATAAAAAATGAAGATATAGCAATTGAACAAGTAGTGCAGATGGTTAAGGAAGGAAATGTAAAAACAGTCGGTGGAAAGATAATCAATATTGATGCGCAAACAATTTGCATACATGGTGATGGTGAGCACGCAGTTCAATTTGTAGAAAAAATATACAGAACATTTCGATTAAACGATATTTCTATTTGTGCACCAAAGTAGAATAAGGGGGAGATACATAAATGCTGAAATTAATTGGAATATTGCTTGTAGCTGTTGGATTTTTATTTCGTCTTAATACGTTATTAGTTGTAATGGTTGCAGGAATTGCAACGGGTATGATTTCAGGGATGAGTTTTTATGATGTGATTAGTATGTTTGGAAAGTTTTTCATAGAAAACAGATATATGTCGATGCCAATTTTATTAACACTCCCTGTCATTGGGATACTAGAAAGATATGGACTAAAAGAAAGAGCAGAAGCATTAATAACGAAATCTAAAGGAGCTACAACAGGAAGAGTACTCATGTCATATTTTGCAATTCGCGAAGGATCAGCTGCAGTAGGACTTAATATTGGTGGGCATGCTCAAACAGTAAGACCATTAGTTGCACCAATGGCAGAAGGGGCAGCACAAGGGCGTTACGGAAAACTTCCAGAAAAACTGAAAGAAAAGATTAAAGCGAATGCAGCGGCAGCTGAAAATACAGCATGGTTTTTTGGGGAAGATATTTTTATCGCAACAGGAGCAATTCTATTAATGAAGGGATTTTTTGATTCGGTAGGAATGCATGTTGGTGTGTGGGATATGGCGCTTTGGGGAATTCCTACGGCAATCTCAGCTTTTATTGTCAGTTGGATTCGTTTTAAACGATTCGATAAGTATATTGAAAAAACGATGAAAAAAGAAGAAAGCAAACAAAAGGAGGCGATATAAGATGAATATTATTACACTTGATACAATCTATTATTTATTAGGTATTATTGTTGCCTTTGTCGCGATTCGTATTGCTTTTGATCGTCAGCATCCAAATCGCCTTGGTTCTAGTTTATTTTGGGCATTATTTTCTATTACATTTTTATTTGGGAATATGATTCCGTCATTTTATATCGGTTGTATTGTATTAGCAATGGTCGTTTTAGCATCATTAAATAAAGTAACGAAGTCCAATGAAAAAGAAGCACCTACAGAAGAGCGAGTGAAACATGCAGAAAAATTGAGAAATAAAATTTTTATGCCCGCTATTTTAATTCCCATTTTTACAATCATTGGTACGTTAACGTTAGGAAAGCTAAAGTTTGGAAATGTATTTCTCGTTGATCCTGAGAAGGTCACATTAATCGCATTAGCTCTTGGGGCATTGCTTGCTTTCGTAGCGGCAATGGGAATCACAAAGGCAAAAATAACAGCCCCTGTACAAGAGGGAAGCAGATTATTACAAGCTGTCGGATGGGCCGTTATTTTACCACAAATGTTAGCAGCGCTTGGTGGTATTTTTGCAAAATCTGGTGTGGGTCAAGTTGTCTCAGATTTAGTAGGACAAGTATTGCCGACAGAATATCCATTTGTCGCTGTTATGGCATATTGTTTAGGGATGATGTTGTTTACAGTTGTAATGGGGAATGCCTTTGCCGCATTTGCTGTTATTACAGGAGGAATTGGTCTACCGCTTATCGTTCAAATGCATGGAGGTAACCCAGCGATCATGGCTGCGCTTGGAATGTTTGCAGGGTACTGTGGTACATTGATAACGCCGATGGCAGCAAACTTTAATATTGTACCAGCGATGCTATTAGAATTAAAAGATAAAAACGCGGTAATAAAGGCTCAAGCACCAATTGCAATTACTATTTTTGTGATTAATATGTTCATCATGTATGGACTTGTGTACAGGTTTTAGAAGGGAGTGGGGATGATGAAGACAGTATTGTTAACAGGGTTTGAGCCTTTTGGTGGAGAAGAAATGAATCCTGCCTGGGAAGTTGCAAAGGAACTAGATGGCCAAGTGATGGGAGATTACAAGATTATTAGTAAAAAAGTCCCCACTGTGTTTCATAAATCACTACAAGTGTTACAGACTTATATGGAGGAAATAGAACCAGAGCTTGTTATATGTATAGGACAAGCAGGAGGACGCCCAGATATTACAGTGGAACGAATTGCAATTAATGTTGATGATGCAAGGATTCCTGATAATGAGGGGAATCAGCCGGTTGATGTACCTATTATAGAAGAAGGACCAGTCGCATATTGGTCTACGCTTCCAATGAAAGTGATTGTAAAGAAACTTCGTGAAGAAGGAATACCAGCTTCTGTTTCGCAAACTGCAGGTACATTTGTTTGTAATCATCTCTTTTATGGACTTATGCATATGTTAGGTAAGAATGGAAATAGGATCCGAGGTGGTTTTATACATATTCCATTTTTGCCAAAGCAAGCAAGTAATCATCCTGGGCAATCAAGTATGTCACTGCCTGTTATTACAAAAGGAATTGAATTGTTAATACAGGTCGCATTAGAGGTAGAAACAGATATTGTAGAATGCGGCGGGGCAACACACTAAGCAAAAATGCAACGTCTACTATGGACAAATGTTATAATAATAGGAAGAAGTATACATAGAGGTGAGAGTCATGCAGCAATATGAAGAAGTACGTTCTATTATAGAAAAAGCAAATAAGATTACGGTATTAACGGGTGCTGGTGCGAGTACTGAAAGTGGTATTCCGGATTTTCGATCAGCGAATGGTTTATATGCAGATGCAAAAGTAGAAATGTACTTATCGAGAGGGTATTATAACCGTAACCCAAAAGACTTTTGGAAACATTATAAAGAAATATTTCAAATTAATACGTTTCATCAATATAAACCGAACCGAGGGCATGAATTTTTAGCTGATTTAGAAAGAAAAGGAAAAGATATCACAGTATTAACACAAAATATCGATGGTTTACATCAATTAGGTGGTAGTAAGCACGTTATTGATTTACATGGCACACTCCAAACAGCTCACTGTCCAAAATGTAAAACGAAATATGATTTGCAATATATGATAGATCATGAACTGCCACGATGTGAAATATGTAATTTTATCTTAAATCCAGATGTCGTTTTATACGGTGATACATTACCGCAATATCAAAATGCAATGCAGCGTTTATATGAAACGGATGTATTACTAGTGATGGGAACGTCGTTAAAAGTGCAGCCGGTTGCATCATTCCCGCAAATTGCAAAAAGAGAAGTAGGGGCAACAACAATTTTAGTAAATGAAGAATTAACGGGGCAAGAGAATCATTTTGATTATGTATTTCAGCAGAAGATTGGGCAGTTTGTAGATCAATTTTAAATGGTGTAGGAGAACCGAGATAAGAGGTATTTATCTCGGTTTTCTCGAGTTTAAATTTTCTTAATTTTCCATAAAATACTATAAATTATATTATCTATGTGCTTTAATATTATTAATAGAGAAAATTTTTATATCAGGATGAGTATGTATGGTTTTGTTTTTGGTTACTTATTTTGCGAATTGTGTGAGGGAAAGGGACTTTAAACTATAGAGAGAGGAGAGCATAATGGAAAAGAAGAAAGAGAAAACGAAACGGAAAAAGAAAAACCACATTCCTTTTCGGTTAAATGTGCTGTTTTTCTTTGTATTTCTTATGTTTTCAACTGTTATTATTCAATTAGGTAAGGTCCAAATTATAGATGGCAAGACGTATACAAATAAGGTGGAAAAGAAGGAGGATCTAACGGTTAGTACTCCTGTTCCGCGTGGTAAAATTTTTGACCGAGAAGGCCATTCGATTGTTGATAATAAACCATTACGGACTATTACATATACAAAAATGACAGGCGTTAATTCAGAAGAAATGTTAAATACGGCAAAACTACTTGCGAAAATCATTGAAATGCCGCAGGAAGCTATGGATAAATTAACAGAGGTAGATAAGAAAGATTTTTGGATGCAATTACATAAGAAGCGTGCAGCAGAAAAGGTGACAAAGGAGGATGAAAAGAAACTAAGAGCAAAAAAAATAGAGGGAAAAGAATTAGATAAAAAGATGGAAGAATTGAGACGTGAGCGGATTACAGCGGAGGAATTAAAGGAACTGACTGTCCAAGATATAGAAGTATTAGCAATTAAAAGTAAAATGAGCGCTGGTTATAAAATGATTCCTCAAATTATTAAGAAGGATGTAAAACAAGACGAATATGCCGTGGTTAGTGAAAAGTTAGCGGATCTTCCAGGTGTAGATACAACTGTAGATTGGGAACGTATATATCCATATGATAAGATACTTCGTTCTATACTTGGTAACGTTTCAAGCGCTGATGAAGGACTTCCAAAGGAACAACTAGACTATTATTTAGTTCGAGAGTATAACCGTAATGATCGTGTTGGAAAGAGTTATATTGAAAAGCAATATGAAGATGCGTTACATGGTACGAAAGCGCAATCAAAAAACATTACAGATAAGGAGGGAAAGATACTTCGAACCGAACAAATTAAAAAAGGAAAAAGTGGCAATAATTTAATGTTAACGATTGATATGGAATTACAAAAGCAAGTTGAGGAAAGCATTGAAAGAAATTTAATGGCATTCAAAGGCATAGAACCGTTGCTTGATCGGGCCTTTGTGGTAATGATGAACCCTAAAAATGGACAGCTGTTATCAATTTCAGGAAAAAAACTAGTAAATAAAGATGGAAATATGCAAGTAGAAGATTTTGCACTTGGTACAATGACGAGCTCTTATGAATTAGGTTCAACAGTAAAGGGAGCAACTTTACTAACGGGTTATCAAACGGGTGCTATTAAGCCATTTACTCATTTTTTCGATGCGCCGATGACATTTAAAGGAACAACAAAAGAAAAGAGATCATGGAAAGATTTTGGTGATGTTGATGATGTAAGAGCTTTACAAGTATCTTCTAACGTATATATGTTTCATACCGCTTTAAAGATTGCTGGAATTGATTATGTACCGAATAGTCCGTTAAATATAAAACAAGAAGTATTTGATAAAATGCGCTATCATTTTGGGCAATTTGGTTTAGGCGTTCCAACGGGGATTGAGTTACCCAATGAGACTGCGGGACAACGGGGAAGAAAAGATAATACACCGGGATTCTTACTTGATTATTCAATCGGTCAATATGATACGTATACACCGCTTCAGCTTGTGCAATATATTTCAACGATTGCGAATGGTGGTTATCGTATGAAACCACAAATTGTACAAGAGATTAGAGAGCAACCAGATAAAGCAGAGGATATTGGTAAGGTTGTTCAATCAATGGAACCAGTCATTTTAAATCGTGTAGATATGGATATTTCGTATATAAATCAAGTGAAAGAGGGATTTAGAAAGGTATTTCAAGAAACTGACGGAACTGGTGTAGCCCACTTTCAAAATCTTCCTTATAAGCCTGCTGGAAAAACAGGAACAGCAGAAGCGATATATGGTGGTGATAGCGATACAGGTAAAGACGAAAATGGAGATAGAAAAAAATGTTATAATTTAACCTTAGCTGGCTATGCCCCTTATGACGCGGAACCGGAAGTTGCATTTTCTGTAGTTGTACCATGGGTAAACGATGATAAATCAGGGATTAATTCTAAAATTGGAAGAGAAGTTTTAGATGCCTATTTTGAATTGAAAGCGAAACGAGTGGGTGGAAATCCAGTTCCTGTAGAACAGCCGAATAAACCGCAGTAAAATGATTTTTAAGGATAGAATAATAATGTATTCAAAAAAGAGACCTAAAAGGTAATGAGGCATACCTTTTAGGTCTCTTTTCGAATTAGCCCGCAGTAACAGCCTGATTCATTTAACAAGAAGAAACGTCCACTGATTAAAGATTTTGAGCTTTAATCATAAAACGATGTTGTTTCACATCGAAATACCCTTTTTGTAGAATAATTTGGTGTATTTTGTATAGCTCATTTATATATGTTTCAGTTTTGAAGTTAGGTACTTGCCAAGGAATGGCTTTTAAATAATAGACGAAAGCACCGATATCATAAAATCTTTGAACGGGAAATTCTTCTTTATATTGTAAAACTTTATAACCACTTTGTTGTATTTCCTCTAGAGCTGTTTCTAACTGCCAATTTGTAAATTCTAGATTGAGTGGTACGCCGAGTGTTTCATTGATTTCCGCACAATCTAAGCCACCTACTTGCTGCGTAAGGAAGATGCCATCTGGAGAAAGGATTCTTTTTACTTCAGAAGCAGAGTATGATTCATGTTGATTTAAAATTAAATCGAATTGCCTATCATCAAACGGTAAGGTGTTGTCATCCGTTACTTTTACTACTTTTATACCTAAAGGTTCTAATTTCTTTTTTGCTATAGGGATATTGGGTGTATAACCTTCAGTCGCATAAATAGTTGAAGGGAAAGGTCTTAACAGGGATAAAAATTCACCGCCACCTGTTCCCATATCAAGCATAGCATGAGCGTTTTGTATAAGCTGAAAGGCCATGCTGCCATATGACCAAGAAAGTAATTCACTTTTCATGCGACCAGTTTCTGTAATAAAAGAGAAATCCCATCCACTAAAGCTCGTATTTGCATTTTCTAAAAGTGTTAAAAATAATTTATCATTTTTCATGTTCGATCCTCCTGTTTATTATAAGAAAAATAAAGTGAATAAACAGAGGAGGAGGGCCTCTAATTGAGATATACGGTTGTTACGTTTCGTGTTCTAGTATTTTCATACAGAATCACTCCAGGAAAAAAAGTATGTTGTTTTACCTTCTAGATTTATAGATATAATACCTTCTCGAAGTAAAAAATAAAATAGATGCAGCTGTATAGCGGTAATAAAGGTAGTTTTTTATGCAACAAAATTCCCTATTCGTTCTTAACTAAAGCTTGTTGTTTTGTCTTTTGATGAGTCTATCTTCATTTCTGTTAGAAAGCCTTTGATCTGATTCTTGCATTTGTTCTTGATCCTTACTCGGAGTATTCAGTGCATCTAAAGGCATGTTGTTGATTTGATGATTTCGTAAATCTTTTTTATCCATGATATATAGCTCCTTCTGTGGTTTGAATTTACATACAATGTAGTTATTAATGGATATTTTACATCTTAAGATCAATTAATATACAAGGGATATATGGAAAAATCATTTAACTATAGTGGGTCTTTAAACAGAATAAAAAGGAAATAAATGGTTAGATTTTCTTAATTCACATAATTTTCAAAAATACAGTCTCCAAATGTTAATATTTGTTATATAATAAACCTATCAAGCATCATCCCTATGTTTTTCTAATATGCCTGTTAAGATAGTTTGTGTTCCCTTTTTATCACCTTACCTTAAAAAGAACTTGTAGTGATTGCTACAAGTTCTTTTGGTTTTCTGATTGAACATGAACGGAAACTTTTAAATATCAATTACCATAAAAAGGAATAAATATTTTTCCGTGATTCGTAGCATGTTAAAAACGTAGGAGGTGATACATATGGCAAATAAAAATAACAGAAATAATAATGTAGTGATTCAAGGTGCTGAGAACGCAATTAATCAAATGAAGTATGAGATTGCACAAGAATTTGGCGTACAGCTTGGTCCAGACACAACATCTCGTGCAAATGGTTCAGTTGGTGGTGAGATTACAAAACGTTTAGTAGCTATGGCTGAACAACAGCTTGGCGGTAGATTCACTCATTAATTTCACTTGAAGACATAAAAGGTTATAGTACGTCGTAGTACATATCTTTTTGCTTGTATGTAATTTATGAATAAGCTTTGATCTCAATAGATATTCATACGATAAGCATCCAAATAGGGTGCTTTTTTCTTTGTTACATAGAAATTACACAATAACCATGAAATAGAACACTTTAATAAGGTAGCACCGCGCTGAGGTTTTAACAGTTTCTTATTTGTATCGTTTTTGTGGAAACCTATCATGTTAACTTGATAGGTATGTGTTGTTACGCATAATATGGGAATGGGTAATGGAAGCTTTAAAAATCGTAGATGGAGCATTAGCGTTAATGTCTGAATTCTGAATATTAAAAAATATAAATTTCAATTCCTCTTTTTTTCGACACTATTAGACAATTATAATGTATTTAAGATTGGTAAATCGAGAAATCAAGTGTGGTGAAAAACATAAATAGGGGAAATTTGTATATAATGTTTTGTTAACAGCAGAATTAGTTTTATTAGTTATGGAACAATATGAAAAATACCACAAAAAGGAAATTGTATAGCTGATTTTAATTTACCATTTGAGCACGAATGTAACAGAAACAAACGTCAGTAAACACGGTTGCTTCTTTTTTGAAAAACTCTTCTAGTTCATCAATGACACACATCACCTGTCGTAAATAACAAGCAATAGACTGTTCATTAAAATTTTATAGAAAATGCATTTCACTATTATTTTGATGCGACATATAAAATATTCAATCTTAATATGGTACTATATAAATTATGCGAGGTGAAAACATGCAAAGTAAAGAAGAAATAATAACGTTTGCATTGGCAACGGGATTAATTATACCAACAGTGGCATTATGTGGTGAAAGTCATGAAGAGGAAGAAGAGAAGGTTATGTCTGATCTACCATTTGAACATTAATAGGGTATATTCCTAGTGCTATCAAACTAACGAAAATAAGAGAATTTCCAACTACATCAAAAAGAGAATATTTCGGATTTGTAGCATAGTTTTTAAACGAAAAGAACCGCATTCAGAATTGTTGAATAATATAAAAGTGTTAATAATTCCTGTAATTCATTATGCACTGTAAAAAACGAAGTCCTCCACAAGACTTCGTTTTTGTTTGTATAAACTATGAATAGTATCTATTTCTTGTATTACTTTTGCTTTAAATTAAAAAGGAGTTTAATAGATACGTATGAATATGACCAAGACAGAAACATGGAAGTACAAACAGAGTTTGTTAATAAATATATTAAAATTGCTAAAACAGAATTTGAAAACAAATTCAATCCATGCTGAGGTTTTATTTCTATTTAAACTTTATTATCAAAATCACATACTTATTTTGAAGACATAGCTTCATTTTGATCAAATTTTTTCAAAATGAAGTTTTTAATGTTTGTTCTTAAATAAGGATTAGTTAGATCCATATAAACATTAATTTTTTCTAGAATAATTGAATGTAAATAACTAATTATCAACATTAAAATATGAAATTTTGCATAATGTTACATAAATTCTGCGTTTTCTCTTTTTTTTGACAAGAATAGACAGTATACTTTTTTTACAAGTTCAATATTTCAGAAAATTATACGAGGTGAATATGATGAAGAATAAAAAAACATTAGCTACAGTCGCGTTAACAACAGGATTAGCTTTAACTGCCGTAGCACCATATGGAGTAGGTCATGCAGAGGAAACAGATCAACTACAAGTTCAAATTCAAGAGGATTCGTTTCGTACAGGTGAACTTACACAACCATCACAAAAGGAGCCAGAGAATGTAGTAAAAGATGCTCTTAAAGAGAAAACAGAGCAAGCGTTGTCTCCAAAACAAGTGAATGGAGAAACAGGAGTAGATTATAAGGTTCTTCAAAAGCGAGCTTCTTATGATGGGACGACACTTGTGCGTATGCAACAAACATACGAAGGAAAAGAAGTATATGGCCATCAATTGACTGCACACGTAGATAAAAAGGGTGTTCTTAAAAGTGTTTCAGGGGATAGCGCGCAAAATTTAAAGCAAGAAGATTTAAAGAAGCCTATTAATCTATCACAAGAAGAAGCGAAACAATATATTTATACGAAATACGGGAATGATATCAATTTTATTTCTGAACCAGAAGTAAAGGAAGTTATTTTTGTTGATGAAAATAATGGACAAGCCAGCAATGCATACCAAGTTACATTTGCTGCTGCAACACCAAAATATGTATCTGGAACATATTTAGTGAATGCACATAATGGGGATATGTTGAAAAATATGGTGCAGGAATCTAACTTAAAAGCTAGTGAAAAGCTTGTTGGGGCCTTAAAGGAAAGTAGAAAAAGCAATCTTACATCATTAACTGGAACAGGAAAAGATGATTTAGGTATCTCTCGTACATTTGGTATCTCTAAACAAAGTAATGGAAAATATGCGCTTGCTGATTACACTAGAGGGCAAGGAATTGAAACGTATGATGTAAATTATAGGGATATTACTAAAGAAGAAAGATATTATCCTGGTACTCTAGCAACTAGCACTTCAACAACATTTAATGATCCAAAGGCGGTAAGCGCTCATTACTTAGCAACAAAAGTATATGATTTTTATAAGGATAAATATAAGCGTAATAGTTTTGATAATAAGGGACAAAAAGTAGTATCAGTTATACATGCTTGGGATTCTGCAGATACAAATGATCCGAAAAATTGGCAGAATGCAGCAAGTTATAATAATGGTAGCATGCTTGTATACGGAGATCCTATTGTAAAGGCGTTTGACGTAGCGGGACATGAATTTACACATGCGGTTACATCTAGTGAATCCGATTTGGAATATTCCGGAGAATCTGGTGCGATTAACGAGGCGTTATCTGATATTATGGGAACAGCTATTGAGAAATACGTAAATAATGGAGCATTTAACTGGACAATGGGAGAGCAAACGGGAGCGGTGTTCCGTGATATGGCAAATCCATCTTCAATTAAATCTTCAGCTGGAGTACCTTATCCAGATGATTATAGTGAATTTAACGATTTTAATGGATGGGATAATGGTGGCGTTCATTTCAACTCTAGTATTATTAATAAAGTTGCGTATTTAATTGCAAAAGGTGGCACTCATAACGGTGTAATTGTAAAAGGTATTGGCGAGGATAAAATGTTTGATATCTTCCATTATGCAAACACTGATGAATTAAACATGACTTCTGATTTCTCTGAATTGAGAGCGGGTTGCATTCGAGTTGCAACAAATAAATATGGGGCTAACTCAGCTGAAGTTCAAGCAGTTCAAAAAGCGTTTGATGCAGCGAAAATTAAGTAAGCGAGAAATATAGCTCTTATCCGTATTGATGGACTCAGCACATAATGGCTGCATAAGCAAGGGATTGGACATGTTCTGCCATTGTTTCGACTATGGAAAGTTAGATGTCGGAAAATTTGTTTTTTATGATGATATTACTATAATAGGATGAGGAATATTATGGATACACATATAATAGCAAAAGAAGAAATAATAACATTATTAAGCGGTTGGTATAATGCAATTATTTCTCAACATATAATAAAAGCTAAGCACTTAAAGGAAGAGATTGATAGAAATATTCATAGTATGGAGGAAGACTCTAATATCTCTATCTATTATTCTCTACTTAACTTTAGATATAATTTACTGGTTTGTGATACAGATGGTTCTAAAGACTGTCTAGAAAAGATTGCTCCATTTCCAGAGCAAACCGAAACATTTTTGAAATATTATTATCATTTCTTCAAAGCTATTTATGCAATTTCGGTTGGAAATCATAATGAAGCAAAAGAACAATATGAGAAGGCTGAAAAACTCTTAGCAACGATTCCAGATGAATTAGAAAAGGCTGAATTTGATTACATGTTTGCAGTATTCCATTATCAATCCTTAAACCCGTTGTTGGCTGCAAAATATGCTAATAAGGCAAAAGAGGTATTTTCGAAACATACAGGATATGAAATGAAAGTTGCTTCCTGTCAAAATACCATAGGACTTGCTTGTACAAAACTTAGACTGTTTGAAATTGCGGAGGAAAATTTCATTTCGGCTCTTAGAATATTTGAAAAATATGGCGAAGAACAACTAATAGGTAAAGTGAAACATAATTTAGGATTATTATATGCTGATCAAAACCTTTCAGAGTTAGCGATTAAATATTTAAAGGATTCTTTAAAAAATAACCCTAGAACTATGTTCTTATTAGCTAGGGAATATTATAAGTTAGGAGAAAATTTTCTTGCTGCAGATCTAATTGAGGTAGGATATAACCTTACAAAACTTAAAGAATATAAGTGCCATTTCGCTATCTTAAGAGAACTCAATAAGGGGGCAGAGATTGGGGAACTAGAGAAAGTTATTATGACGGGAATATATTATTTCAAGAAGGAAAACCTATGGGGTCATGTAAAAGAATATGCTTCAATTCTCGGAAACAAATTCTATGACCTAAACAATTATGAAAAAGCCAGTAGATTCTTTCACATTGCCCTAGATGCTGACAAAAAAGATTTAGAGAAGGGAGCATAAAAATAATGAAAAAACTAATTTTAACTGTAATGATTTTTACGGGGATTTTATCTGTTGGTGTTGCTAATCAATCTATTGAAGAGCCATCAGCTAAAGCTAATCTACTTTGTTTAGATCATGGAGAAACTATCTAATTAAAAAAAAGTAAGCCTCTGGTATTATCCCATTTAGGT
>NZ_NUOT01000076.1 GCF_002584535.1 Bacillus cereus | reverse complement strand
CATGTCCCGTTAATGGGGTTCACTTTATAACACCGATTATGCCGGGGTTTCTTTATTACTTGTATTTACTATCAAAAATTACCTATCTATTCATCTAGGAGTTTTCCAGATTTATTGATTTACTGATGCAAAGGCTGTCTGAGAGAAATTAGGTATAATCTGATTTAATACTTTATCTAATGATTGACCATAGGCGGGTAAAAGTTCATCAAGGAAGCGCTTCCCTTCGTTAGATGAAGTGAGAATGGTCTTAACTAGTTGTGGATCAAATATAGTACACGGTGAGACTGCTAATGAGTTTACTGACCAATACATTCCGTATAGTTTGAAATCACGCTTCGTTGTTGCATATTTAAGAAATAAATCCATATATCTTTGGCCAAAAGAGATGCCTTTCAATTGCTGTGAACTCACATATTCGACACCTTTCCACTGTAAATCAGTAGCACAATTGAGCCACCAAGCTGGTTCGATTACATCTTGCATTTTTTTGAGAACCCTTTGTTCGAAATGAGGGGTAGGGTTATGTTGTTGTTCTTGCAAGCAAGACTCGAGCACTTCTACTTCAATTGCAGCAACGGTCATGCCTTGGCCAAAAATAGGATCGTAAATACAGAATGCGTCACCTAAGACTAACAATCCAGAGGGCCATCGCTCCATTTGTTCAAAGTGATGACGAAACAGTTCTGGAACACGATAACTTCGAGGGGAGCATATTGGTTCAAAATCGTACAAAATCTCGCCGATTATCGGACTTGGGAGCTGGGTAATAGTCTGTTCAAATTCCCCGGCATTTGTAGGAGGATAATGCCCACCAGGACGATAGATTAGCACCTCGGCTATATTATTTTCAATAAAGGAAAAGACACCTGTAAAAGTTTCTTTAGTGGGCTGCCCTGCAATGTTAATTGTGTCCCATTTTTCTGTGAGATGTTGGAGATGGGAAGGAACCTTATAGCGGCGGGTACTATATCCAAGAGAGACTTTCAAACGATCTGATTCCGGTACATCATAGCCGTAATTTTGAAGCCAATTCACGAGTTTAGAGGAGCGACCACTCGTGTCAATTATCAAATCAGCATGCAGTGAACGTTCTTGTTCAGATTTTCCACGTTCTGAGACTTTGACTCCTGTAACAACTGTTCGATCAATTGTCATTAATAAATCCATTACGTTATGATTTGTGAGAAAACTAACATTAGAAATTTTTTGTACTTGTTTACGAAGCGTCCATTCAAGCAAAGCCCTACTGAATTTAACATCATTTCGTGGATATTGCATTTCTATCGTGCCATATTGGTTCATGTTGTGGATGGTTTTGTTTAGTACTGAGGGTGCACCTTGTGCTACTAAGTCATTTTCATATCCTGGGAAGAGTCGGTCAGTAATTAATTTACCACGCTGGGTAAAACGATGTGGATGAAAGGCTTGTGGAGTACCAGAACGGTTGTCAGGTCTTTCTGGAAAAGTATCTTTATCGACTATAAGCACTTCTTTATAGTAGGTCGAAAGTACTCTTGCAGTTAGTAGCCCTCCAATACCACCCCCAATGATAATCGCTCGTTCTGTTTTGCCTGTTGTTAGTGCATAGTTGGTATGAGTCATAATTTTCAACCTCCATTTATTAGGTGAATTTTAATCAGTATTTTTCATTCCACACTGGTTATTAGAGATTGGCTGAGTTTTTTCCTGCTTGCTAAATTGAATATTCTGTATTAAGGCCAGTTGAAGAAGCTAGAATGGTAGCTGAAAGATAGGTAAAGTTTTTGAAAGGAAAAAGAATGAAATAAAAAAAGCGTTATTCGCTCCTAATATTGTTTAGAAAGAACAACGCAATGTATTTTAAAGATTATTACAAAGAATTTTTCTATTCTTATAGAGGAATTTCATTTTTGAGATTCCTTAAAAACAAAATGCTCTTTAAACTTTCTCCCTTCCACTTTCTGACCACTTCGCATTGTACGGAAAGGATGCTCTTGCCATGTAATCATCACATCTACTTTATCTGCTTTTACGGAAACAGGAAAATTCGCATGTTCAAATCCTGTTTTCCCACTTGCTAATCGAGCTTCTTTTAAAGAAAACAGTTCATATTTTGTCTCTGTTTTTGGTTCATTTCGAAATACTTCTACTCGAACGTTATAAACTTCAGTTTTTCCGATGTTTTGTACGGAGAAGTGATAGGTGTGAAAAACACCTTTTTTAGATTGTAACATGCCTTTTTCGGTTTTCTTTACTTCATCAATATTGACTTTCCATTGTTTTGAATTCTGTGAGCTGGGTAGTGATTGTGGGGAATAGGCGTACACTTGATTTGTAGTAATCATGCATAATAGCAAGAGTAAGGAACTGACTGTTTTTTTCATGTATAGACCTCCAGGAGAAATTTACTAATAATATGTGTGAAAAACAAATTGTTATGTAGTGAAATAAGAGTTTTTTGAGAAGAATGGGATTCATGATCTAAAAAAATTACAAGAATTTGAATGAATGTATCCAAAAGATCAAGTACGGATATTTTTTCATAAAAGGGAATATAGGAAAAGGATCACGGGGAATGAATTTAGAATTAAATTCAGAAAATAATAAAAAAACACCTTGCATTTTCTCTTTTAAAGGAATAGAATACTCTGTAAATATAAAAAGCGATGAACAGGAAAAGTACATGATGCAAGGGTCTCCAGAGAGCAATCGATTGCTGTGAAGATTGCGATACCGCATGATGGAAAGACACCTGTGAGCGTTGTTTTGAACGTGATGATTAGTAAAAACAAACGGTACCTACCGTTATCAGGTTTAAGATGGTCAGTATGACAATTTGGGTGGTACCGCGGAAAAATCCGTCCCTATTTATAGGGGCGGATTTTTGTATTTTTTGAAAGGAGGTGAGTGGCTGTGGATGATGACGATGACAACAATAATGTAAATAAATATGAGAATATAGGAGGGGAAAGTAATGGGTCAAACAATGAAGCGGTCACTCGTTCGTGAATGCAAAACATGTAGTAAAAAGGTAGTTTTACTACAAGGTTGGGTGAAAAAAATTCGTCATTTAGGGAATATCAGTTTTTTATTGTTACGTGATCGAACAGGTGTTATTCAATGTGTATTAGAAAAAGACTTGGCCGGATATAAAGTAGATGTAGAAAGTGTTGTTCAAATTATTGGCGAACTTGTGGAAACTACAAAAACAGAATTAGGTTTCGAATTGCTTGTAGAAGAAGTAAAGGTGTTAAATACTTCTGAACCACTTCCTTTTGAAGTGAATAAAAGAAAACTGCAAGTTGGTTTAGATCAAATGTTGAATGAGCGCGTTATATCGCTTCGGCATGAACGGATACAGGCTATTTTTACGATTCAATCTACGCTCGTACAGGCATTTAGTGAATTTTTACTAGAGAACGATTTCACACGTATATTTACGCCGAAAATCGTTTCACAAGGAGCGGAAGGGGGAGCGAATGTTTTTAAACTCCCTTATTTTCAAAAAGAAGCGTATTTAGCGCAATCTCCACAGTTTTATAAACAAATGATGGTAGCAGGTGGTTTGGAACGTGTTTTTGAAATCGCTCCTGTTTATCGGGCGGAGCATCACAACTCTTCCCGTCATTTGAATGAATATATTTCTTTAGACGTAGAACTTGGGTTTATTCATGATTTTCATGAGGTAATGGCATTAGAGGCAGATGTTTTACGTTATATGTTTGAACAAGTAGGCCGGAAATGTGAAAAGGAATTATCGCTCTTACAAGTTATGGTTCCAATCATTACAGAGATTCCAAAGATTACACTTACAGAAGCGCAGCGTATGTTAAAAACAAAGTATCGAAAAGACTCACCAGCAGGCGATTTAGATACAGAAGGAGAAAAACTCCTTGGAAAATATGTGAAAGAAACGTACGGAAGTGATTTTGTCTTTATTACACATTATCCGAAAGAAGCGAGACCGATGTACACGGTGCCGAATAAAGAAAATCAGGCTGTTACGGATTCTTTTGACTTATTGTATAAAGGATTAGAAATTACATCAGGCGCGCAGCGAATTCATGAGTATGATATGTTACTTGCTTCATTTAAAGAAAAAGGATTACATCCTGAAAAATTCCAGTCATATATCGATACATTCCGGTATGGCTGTCCGCCACATGGTGGATTTGGAATTGGATTAGAAAGGCTTGTATATAAATTTTTAGAATTATCAAATGTGCGAGAAGCGAGTGCATTCCCGAGAGATTGTACGCGTCTTGTGCCATAACCATAATAAAAACTCTTCATATAATGGAGAGTTTTTATTGTATTTGAGAAAGAAGTTGAGAATGGAAAATAACATTTGTCCGTGGAAGATGTATTCTTTTAATCATAAATTATTATATTGATAAATAATAGGAAAAAAATTCTATTATGCATTGAGAAATAGAAAATTCATACGTTATAATAAACTATGAATATAGAGAATACTTGTATAATTTTTTGTGAGAAAGGGTATGGAAAATGTTATATCAAACACAAGCAACACAGCAAACACCAGCGTATATTATTTACCTACTTGATGTGAGTGCATCAATGAATCAGATGATGGGTGCAGGAGGAGAGGAGAAGCGACGTATTGATATTGTGACAGATGCTCTTTCTTTAGCAATTCGCCAAATGGTGTTTCGTTCTACGAAAGGTAGTCGTTTGTTGCCGAGATATCGTCTATCTATTTTAGCGTATAGCGATCATGTCTTTGATTTATTAGGAGGCGTAAAAACAATTGATGAAGTCGCGAGATTACGTCCGTTAGAAAAAATCCAAACGCATCGTTTAACAGATACAGCAAAAGCTTTTTCAGTAGTAGAAAAATTATTGCAAAATGAATTACCAAACTTGCAAGAAGGACCAGCTCCCGTTGTTTGTCATATGACAGATGGAGCATCAACAGGTGAAGATCCGGAATCAATCGTACAACGGATTATGAATATGTCAGTACCAGATGGGAAGGTACTCGTTGAAAATATATTTATTTCAGATGAAATGATACAAGAACCGATTTCAAATATTAAACAATGGAAAGGCATTATGCCAGATACAAACATTTCGGACGAATATGGTGCAAAGCTCCAGCGTCTTTCCTCACCTATTCCTGAAAGTTATCGTGAAATGATGATTGAACATGGATTTCATATTGCGGATGGAGCACTTATGATGCTGCCTGGTACGAATGCTGATTTAGTATCACTTGGGTTTCAAATGTCCGCTGCTACGCCAGTTCGATAGGAGGTGGAAGGGAAGGTGATACATACTTTGCCGCAAGTGAAAGAAACGCTGTTGCAGAAGCAGAGCACGGAATATTTTACATATCGTTATAGCTATTTTAGAGCGAAGGAAACACAAGAGTTAAATGAAACCGGACAGGATTTTTTAGCGTTCCAAGTAAGTGGAAATCGTTTTATATTTGTACTATGTGATGGTGTTGGTATGTCTTTTCATGGAGAAATCGCAGCCGAATTTCTTGGGACAAAATTATTAGAGTTATTTGAAACTTATTTGGATAAGAAACAAGATTTTTCCACTATTTTAGACAAGAGTTTACAAGAGTGGAAGAAAGAAGCGATAGAAAAAGTGGAAGCGTTTCGGTTGCCACAAGATACCCCTTGGTTACTCCGGGATGTATTGGAAGAAAAACGAAACCATGGCAGTGAATCCATGTTTATTGGTGGAACAATTGAAGTAATTCCAAATCGAAATGAAGTGAATATCATGGTAGTTGCACATGGGGATTCATTCTTGCATTTATTTCAAGAGGATAAGAAGTGTCTTGATTTGATAGAGTATGAGAGAAATACAGAAAATAGATGGTCTACTCATCGCGGAATACTTGGTGGGGAGTTGGAAGTTATTTCGAAAACCTTAGCCAGAAAAGAAGCAAATCGGCTTGTTATACATTCGGATGGTTTGATGCCACTCCTTCATTATAATTTTGAAGAAGTAACAGAGGAAATCAAACGGGCACAGAGCTCTCCGACAAGTGATGATATTTCATTCCTTGATATTTCTTGGTAAGAACATGAGGAAAAAGGTGAATAAAGTTGGAAGAAATTATTGTGACGTACATAAAGCAGTCAAATGAAGAAATAGATATTGCGATTCCCAATGATGTAAAAGCGGAACAAATTATTGAAGCGATTTTACATCATGAAAAGATAGATGAAACATTAAGTGGAATCTATGAAATTCGAGCAGCAAAGGATAAAGAAGATTGGCATTCTATTCGTAATGATGCGACTTTGCGAGATAATGATGTCTGGGATGGTCAATATATTATGTTGCATAAAAAAGGAGCAATCATTCCTTCTTTTGAGATGTTACCAGCCAAAGAGCAACATAACGAATCTGTCATACCTGATGTGCCTTCTGATGAAGATGAAGGTTATGTATGGAAAATGATTGAATAGAATGTTTTGTGAAAGAGGAAGGAGAAATGTTTTGTGCAGAAATCACCATATTTTCAGCGCTCTCCGCGTATGAAAGTAGATATACCAACTGGAAATATCGTCATTCATGATCCGCCAAATATACCGGAAGAACCGAAGTTTTCAATTGAAACGATCATATTGCCAGCGGCGATGACACTTTTAACATTTATATTATACTTTGTGATGATGAAAGTGATGAAAATGAATTCAAGCTACTTGCCGCTTATGATGATTTCTAGTATCCCGATGTTAGGATCCTATATATTTACAGGAATGGGGTATATACGTAATAGGAAAGAACATCGTCAAATGGTTGAACAATTGAAAACAAGATACTTAGAACAAATTCAAAAACACCGAGTAGAGTTAGATACATTAAAGGTTGAACAAGCGAAGTATTTGATTACTCAAAATCCAAGTCCGTTAAAAAGTGTGCAACGAATTGAAAATCGAGAAAGTAATTTATGGGAAAGAACTCCGGAAAGTCCTGACTTTTTAGATATTCGTATTGGAACAGGATCAAGACCATTTTTAGTTGAATTAAAAGTTCCCGAACAAAGGGGTTATGAAGAAAATACATTAGTTACAGAAGCCCAAAATGTGAAAAGGGACTTTACAACAATTCCTAATGGGCATATTTCAATCTCTCTGAAAAAAAATGATGTAATTGGTGTAGTTGGGAATAAAGAAGATAGATTGAACTTTATTCGAACTGTAACAACACAAATTATGACGCATCATGCTCCAAATGAAGTGAAAATAGCAGCGTTTTATCATGAGAGAGAGAAAAAACAATGGGATTGGATGAGGTGGCTTCCACATGTATGGGACGAGCAACGAAGCATGCGTTTTTTAGCGGAAAATGAACAGAATGCTCAAAAGTTAGCAGAATCATTGTTTACACCGCTTAATATGCGTCGAATCTATAATTCTTCAGCACAAGCAGATGAGAAAGTACCATTAATTCCAATGTATATTTTCTTCTTATCTGCAAGAGAATTTTTAGAAGATGATCCTCTTATTCCTATGTTGCTCAGAGAAGGAGAAAGTGTGGGCGCTTCTACATTCGTATTTGCAGAACAAAAAGAACGATTGCCAATGGAATGTGATATTGTTATTAGCTTAAATGGAGAAAACGGTGAATTAGTTGAAACATTTTCAAACTCGGCTGAAAATAGTGGAACAACACGTGCTAGTTTTAAAGTGGATCGTCTTTCGTTTGAACGTTGTGAATTAGGCGCTCGTAGTATCGCACCGATTCGAATGAAAAGCTCTACAGCAGCTAACATACCGAAAGTATTAACGTTTTTAGATTTATTCCAAGTGAAAAAAATGGAAGAATTACAAGTTTTAGATCGATGGAATGAAAATCGCTATCCAACTTCATTGCCGGTACCAATTGGAGTAAGGGAAGGAAGCAAACCTGTATTTTTAAATATCCATGACAAAATTGAGAAAAAAGGACACGGACCACATGGACTAATGGCTGGTACGACAGGATCAGGGAAAAGTGAAGTTATTCAGTCTATCATTGCAGCCTTAGCGGTTACTTATCACCCTCATGAAATGGCATTTATGCTAATTGACTATAAAGGTGGGGGAATGTCCAATACATTTTCGGGGTTACCGCATATCATTGCATCGATTACAAACTTAGAAGATCCAAATTTAATAGAGCGTGCAAGGATTTCATTGAAGGCGGAGTTAGAAAGAAGACAAAAACTGTTCATTCAAGCTGGAAATGTCCAACATCTTGACGAATACTATGAAACAACTTGGCGCGAGAAAGAGCCATTGCCGCATTTATTTATTGTTATTGATGAGTTTGCCCAAATGAAAAAGGAACAACCAGAATTTATGGATGAACTGATCAGCGTCGCTGCAATAGGTAGAACGTTAGGGGTACATTTATTACTAGCAACGCAGAAACCATCTGGAGTTGTCAACGATAAAATTTGGAGTAACTCTCGTTTTCGCATTTGTTTGCGCGTACAAGATGACGCAGATAGTCGTGAAATGCTAAAAATTCCAGATGCATCTAAAATTAATGTTCCTGGACGTGGATATTTACAAGTTGGTAGTAATGAGATACTAGAACTCTTCCAATCAGCTTGGAGTGGAGCGCCATATAGTCCAGATGAAGAAAAGGTTGTAGAGATCGTTGATTTCACAGAAGTAAAGCTTTCGGGTAAACGAATAAAAGTGAAAAAGCGACCGAAATCTATGACGAATAGTCCAAAGCAATTACAAGCATTTATTCGATATATACAAACAATATCTGAGAAAGAAAATATTAAACCATTGCCAGGACCTTGGTTGGCGCCTTTACCAGAGAAATTATTATTAAATCGATTCTATGAAATAGAGAATTGGAACATGGATTTATGGAAACAAAGAGAAGAAGATTTGCAGGTAACAGTAGGATTGATTGATGATGTCGCAAACCAAGCGCAATATCCTTTGAAATTGGATTTACAAGAGGGCCATTTAAATATTTATGGCATGCCAGGTACAGGGAAAACGACTTTGTTACAAACAATTATTATGTCTCTAGCATTGTCTCATACACCAGAGGAAGTAAACTTCTATGTGGTTGATTTCGGTCGCATGTTTTTAGACTTTAGAGATTTACCACATGTGGGTGGAATTGTACAAGAAGACGAAATTGAAAAAATGAAACGGTTGTTCAGCTTTTTGAAGAAGGAAGTCACATATCGAAAAGAATGTTTTTCTGATATGGGAGCAAAATCTTTCGCGATGTATAACCGAATGGTAGAAACAAAGATTCCAGCTATTGTCATCATGATAGATGGTTATATTAGATTCCGAAGTGAGTATGAGAAGGAAAATGAAATTTTAGAGCAATTATTACGTGAATCAAGTACGTATGGTATTTATTTTTATTTTTCGCTCAACCAAACAACCGACATGTTTGACCGTGTTCGTAACAACATTCCGATGGCAATTTCGTTTGAATTACAAGATAGAACTGAATATTATAGCTTAGTTGGAAGACCGAACTTCCCATTAATTGATGTGCCATCTGGTCGTGGTTTAGCAAAAGGACAACCGCCAGAATTATTCCAAGCAGCATTACCTTTCATTGGGGAGAATGAATTAGAATATTCTCAGCAGTTAAAAACAATTATTCAAAAAATGGATAGAGCTTGGAATGGAGAGAAAGCAAAGGCAATTCCAATGGTTCCAAAAGAGTTGTTCGTTGAAGAAGTGCTAGAGCAATCAGAACCTTCACAAATTTGTGCTGGTATTGAAACAGAAGATATTCGTTTACAAAGCTTTTCATTAGAAGAAATGACAAATATTTTTATTGGTGGAAGAATTGAAGGTGGTAAGACATCATTATTACAAACACTGATTTTTTCTCTTACCTATCAATATGCACCTGAAGAAATTGAATTAATAATGATTGATTTAAGCGAAAGAACAACAGGTATTTTGGCTTTAGGAGACTTACCTCATGTTAAAAAGCGCATAACTAATGACATGCAATTAAAAGAACTGTTAGATGAGTTACTTGAAATAATAAATAGCAGAGAAGTCGTAACACCACCTTTGAATCCAAATGAAAAAATAGAACTTCCATACTCGAGGATTATGATTGTTATTGATGATATTGATCAAATATTGGCGTTATTATCTGCTGATTTTGATGCGAAAAATAAAATTGAGCAAATTGTCCAAAACGGAAGAAATAAAGGAATTCATTTTATTACGGCTGCTACGACTTCAAGTGTAAATAGTTACTCTCATGAAAAATGGTTTGCAGAAATTAGAAAAAGAAGCTTTAGCTACTTATTAGGTACTACGCAAAATAACGACTTGTATTTCTTTAATATAAAACTACCACATGTAGAAATGGACCGAGAGCTAAGTAGCGGTGAAGGGTATTTTGTACGCAGGAAGCAGATTAAAATAAAATGTGCTTTTACGCCTTTACATTTGCTTCAAGATTTAAAGCAAAAGATTGCTAGAAAATGGATAGGATCGACAAAAAGAGTGTAAAACTTGGGTAATTTACAAAAAAATACTATTTTTTTGTAAATTACCCCTTTAAATATTGTGTGAATATAGTTTATAATCTAATTGTTACAATATTAATTGATTGAAAGGGGAAATACAGGATGGAAATTAAAATTACGCCTGAAGAACTTGATCGAATTGCTGGTAACTTTATTAAAGCAGCAGGTGAAGCACAACAACAAATCAATAACCTTGGAAATGACATTGGTAATTTAAATGGTCAATGGTCAGGGTCAACACAAGCAAAATTCAATGCGAATTTTAATGAAGCTAAACAAGAAATGAACAAATACATTCCAATTCTACAACACATTTCTGATGAATTGAAAAAGATTGCTACTAACTTCCGTAACGTGGATAACTCATATTAATAGTAGAACAATTGCAAAAGGCCAGGAGCTATTGTTCCTGGTCTTTTCTTTAAAAATCGTCATATGAGAGTAAGGGGATAAAATGGGATTTCGACCAGAAGTAGGAGAAAAAATATCTTTTCATACAGATGTTTATAGCTTTACAAAACATCCAGCAGTTATTGGTATTGAAATGCCATATGGACAAGAAGGTAGACAAGGGATTGTATACCAGCTCCAGCATGAAAATAGTCCAGAAAGAATTGCATTAAAAGTTTTTAAAGAACGCTATCGTGATGAAAAACACCAGCTGGCATTTTTAAAGCCGCTTTCTCATCTAGTAGGGCTTAAAGTATGTTCACGTTACATTGTTACGAAAGAGGAACACACAGCAGCTATTGAGAAGTCAGAAGAACTTGCTAATAGTATTGTGATGCCGTGGATCGAAGGACCAACCTGGGCAGATATTTTACAAGAACAAAAATTCTTATCAAAGCAACAATGTTTTTCGATTGCCGAGGCGTTTCTTACAACGTTAAAAACAATGGAAGAGAATGAAATTGCACATAATGATTTATCATCTAGTAACATATTAATTCCTTATTTAAGTGAGAATCCAATTGAAGGTCAACATCATATTGAACTTGTTGACGTTGAGCAAATGTATGGCCCAAAAAGCAAAAGGCCTTCTCTGTTACCAGCAGGTTCAGCAGGCTATGCGCCACAATTTTTAAAGGGGGGTGTATGGCAAAAAGAAGCAGATCGCTTTGCTGGAGCCGTTTTACTAAGTGAAATATTAGGTTGGTGTAGTGAAGAGGTACGAAATAAGAAATGGACAGATGCTAGCTATTTTAAAACGGAAGAAATGCAGACAGAATGTGAACGATATACATTGATTAAACAGGTATTACGTAATCAATGGAATGAGCAACTTGCGCAGTTATTTGATCAAGCATGGAATAGTAAGAATTTCATAGGATGTCCGAGTTTTGCACAATGGTACGATGCATTTAATAGTGTTAGAGATATGATTAAAATTGATGCGGAGAGAAAACTAGAAGAAGAGCAGTCTCTTTTTGTATCGAAATGTTTGGAAATTGCAAGATTACTAGAAGAGAAAGGCTTTAAACAAGCAGCGTTATTTGAGTATAAAACGATTTTCAATTCATCACATCCATCAACTGCTCTAAAACAAGAACTAGCTTATATCATTCGGACGATAGAGAGTCAAGAACCTGAAATGAATCACAAACGGGTGCTACATGGTTATTTGGAATTAGCTACTGAATTGGAGAGAGAAAACAATGCACATTTTGCTTGTTTCGTCTATTCACGAATCGTACAATTTCCAAACATTGATCAAGCGCTAAAACAGGAAATTGAGAGTATCATTGAAGAGATAACAGAACAACAAGAGGCAAATGTAACTGAAGAAGTAGCTGCTACAACAGTTCCAAATAGCATTTTGCAAAACCGTAAACAGACAAAGAAACAAGTTGAATATGATATAGATGATGAAATTTTAAATGCCAAAGCGTCGAATCAACCGCTCACATTAACACATGAACAAAGAGAACCATCTGCATTCTCAAAATGGTGGGGTAAAAATAAAAAGCGTATACTCATTGTTGGGTCCATTGTAATTGTAGTTGTTGGGGGGACATTGTCGTATTATTTCTACACAAAGAACTCAAAATACCAACAATTTATGGAACAAGCACAGCAAGCGTATCACGATAAAAAATATAAATTAGCAGAAGAAGCTGTAACCCATGCTATCGCAGTAAAAGGAAAAGATGAAGCACATCTTCAATTAGCGACAGTTTATGTTGCGGAAGGAAAAAATAAAATCGCTATCGACTATCTTACTAAATTAATAAAAGATCGGGAAATTGATAAAGACAATAAAGAAGCAGCATATTTATTAGCCACAGCAAACTTTCGGATTGGAAAATACCAAGAAGCAGTACCGAATTTTGAACAGGCACTTGCAAACAATGCAAAAGGAATTGAAATGTATAAAAAAGATGCGATGCGTGACTTAGCCGTTAGTCACATGAAAATGAAAGAGTTTGAAAAGGCAGAAAATGTAATCGTTAAAATGAGTACAAATACAGATGAAGATAAGGCAATCGTTTCTTATTTAAAAGGACAGTTAGCAACTGTAACCGTCCAATTAGATAAAGCTGAAGCATTCTTTAAAGAAGCTATTAAGCAAGACGATAAAAATACTACATATGTAGTTGAACTTTCCAATCTATATGTACTTTGGAATAAGACGAATTTAATTGATAGTGCAAAAAAAGAAGGCAACTACCAGCAAGCATCACAAGTATTGCAAAATGCAATCCAAAAGAATCCCCAAAATATTGAGTTATTAAATCAATTAGGAATCGTTTACTACGAGGCGGGGCAGTTTTATGAAACGCGTGATGGTGGCAAGAGTAATGCTGCATATCAAGAGGCCTTAAAGGCATATAACGGGGTTGTAACTAGCGGTATGCGCGACATAAATACACTTGTTAATATAGGGATTTTATATGACAAAATAGGACAAGGAAATGAAGCGGAACGTTTTTTCTCTGAAGCATATTCGCAAAATGATGAAGACCCACATGTGAACTTTGCGTATGGAATGTTTAAAATTAAGCAAAAGAAATATGAAGAAGCAAGTCGATTCTTAAGAAAAACTGTACAAGCTAATGAAAACCAAGCTGAAGTGCAAACGGCACAAGAAAAGTTAGCAGAAATGAAAACAAATGGCTGGATCCAATAAAGATGGGGAATGGGGAGAAAAGCGATATGGAAGAAAATAATAATTTAGGTAAGAAAGTAGCAATATCTATTATGTCAGCAGCTTTATTAGGTACATCCGGATATCTTATTTATGATAAAGGTTTCAATAAAGCTGACAAAGAAGCAGTAAAATTAGCAAGTAATACAGAAGAGAAAAAGGATGATCGTATTACCGGTGGAAACGGTTTACAATCTATGTTTCCTAATTTAATTAGTGACCCAGCAAAAAAAGATGAAAAGCCAGGAGAAAAACCAAACTTTAACTTAGCAGACCTAATTGGAAATAATAAATCACCGATTACACCAGTAACCTATAATCCAAACGAAGTGCAGATTGAAAAAAAAGATCCTGATATTAGGTTATCAGATGCACCAGCACCGCCAAAGCCTGAGCTACCGACTAATATGGGAGGACCGGTGGTAGATCCGAATAAGAATTTGCCGGATCCAGTGAAGAATCCAACTACTATAGAGCCGCCGAAAGAACAAGAGGGTAATGGTAATACTGGAAACAACAGTAATACTGGAGACAACAGTAATACTGGAAACAATAGTAATACTGGAAACAATAGTAATACTGGAAACAATAGTAATACTGGAAACAACGGAAATACTGGAGACAACAGTAATACTGGAAACAACGGAAATACTGGAGACAACGGAAATACTGGAAACGGTGGAGGCGATGGAACTACGGAACCAGAGAAACCAAAACCAGAGAAACCAAAACCAGAGCCAGAGCCTACACCACGTCCAACGATAACAGTATCACCAAAAACAGGTGATATTTTAGTTGAGTGGATTGCTGGAGATGGAAAATATTACTCATCTGTATTCTATAATGATTATTATGGCAGTAAAAAAGGACAGGATGCCAATGCATTAGATACTCTAACTAAGTATTCTACAGAAAAAGAAGACTGGAAGCTCGTTAGCCAATTGAATACACAATCAGAAGCAAAGACGGTAGCTGAACATAAGTTAACATTAGATAATTTGGACCAAATTCTGAGCTCATCAAATAAAAATTATTCAAATCATAGAGAGTTATTCTATTTACGCAATCAAATTAATGTATTGAATGAATCGGTTACAACACAAACAGAGCTGCAATCTTATTTAAATGACAATAAGAAAGCGTACATTCAATCAGTTGCAAAAAAAGTGTATAAAACAGCGACAATAGAAGAAAAGGATTGGCTTGATAATGGGAATACAGCATCTTTAGAACAAGCTTTAAGTAAATATTATTTGATTACATCAGTTTTTGAAAGTGTGGATCCTGATTTAGTAAAAGATGCAAATCAACGTGTAGAGAAGATTTTCTACAAGCTACTCGAAGAAGAATTGAAGAATATGGACATTCAAACGCCAGTGGTAGAAGAAACTTCAAAAGAGGCTGCTAAAGAAACAGGTAGCAACGAAGAAACAAAAACAAAAGAAGATAATACGGCAAAAACAGAAGCAATCGAAGCGTCTAGTGAGCAAGGGGCAAAAGGGGAACTTGTGAAAGGAAAGACAGAGAACAAAGAGAGTAAAGATACTAAGGAAGAAAAAGGTAACAAAGGCACAAGTGACCAAAAGAAACCAGAAAAACCAGATCAAACTCAGCAAGTAATTGAGCAAATTGAAACATATTTCAACCCTGAAAATTTACAATACGAAAATGCTTTATTATTAGCGGATCAATGGATTGATAAAGCAAAAGGTGAGCAACAAGAAAAACTAACTCAGCAATTTAATACAGCTGTTGCTGGTCTTCAAGTACAAATGAAAGATCCTAACGTTTCCGTTACAGATGCTTTAAAGAAAGCGAAATTATTATATGGTACAACAAGAGTAGAAAAATCTGTTCAAGATGAAGCAAAACAATTGTTGATGCCATTTATGTTTGAAATGAAAGCAAATGAGGCTGCAGCAAAAGGAGAATATTATACAGCTGTATTAAATATCGCGAATGCGATCCGTACACAGCATCCATTAGAGCGCTCAAGAGAAGAAATGGTAAGTTATGCGAATCAACTTTGGGAAAGTACAGAGATCGAATGGGGAAAAATTAATGGAACAACAGGCTGGCAAAAGAAAGTAGAGAAAACGGTGCTACCATCATACACATTACTGGCACAGTTAAAAGATATTGATAAAACAATTGAACAAATTAGTGGTATGAATATGATTGATCCTGCGTCTAAAAAAGTAGAGGGAATTCAACTTATCCAAATAGCGAGTGCAGAAGTAAATAAAGACGGACAAACGCACCTTTATAACGCTTTACATTATTATGGTCAAGCGGCTTCCCGTGGCGTTATTGAGACAAAAGGATTTACTAATGTAGCAAATGGTGTATTAAAAGAAGCACAACAGGCAGAAAAAACTGATTATAGTGGTGCTTTAAAAATTTATCAACGTCTATATAAAACACCAGGAATTGAAATAACTGGAGTTAAAGATCAAGTGAAATATGCGATTGATTATTTGGGCACATTTGATGCTGCAAATAAAAAAGCAGTGAAAATAACTACTATTGAGGATTTAGCTTCAGTAATTGAATTAACGGATCAAGCAATGAAGGCAGGGTACCAAGAAAAAATAGCAGTAGACTTTATGGCGTCGGCCGCTACTACTATGCTGGAGACGGGAAAAACAGCCTTTGAAGGAAAAAATTTCAATGACGCATATAAATGTTTTGAGTTTTTAACTCGTCCACAATATGCAACAACTATTGATGGAGAATTGCGACAAAAAGCTATGAATTATTTAGAAGATATTAAGAAAATGGATGCTCAAAAGTAAATATTTGTGAAGTTCGCCATCTTATCTCAAGTAAGATGGCGAACCTATTCTCATTAAGGGGTGAAAGAGAATGAGTTTACTAGAAATTTGTCCGTTAGATGAGGCGCTAGTAGAAGCATTGCAGAACGAAGAAAAAAGAGGGCATTTTTACGATGTTTTACAAAAATCAAATTTATACGTTGTTGCTTCCATAGAAGGGGATACAAATACAGATGAAGACGGCAAATTGATTTCTACAGACAATACACAATTGCAAATTCATTATTTTGAAATGGAAGAGGGATTAATGTTACCGCTTTATTCAGATTTAAAGCATTTAGAAACGGTAATTCCAGAAGAATGTCCTTATGTATGTATGAATGCTGTTGAATTATTACAGACAGTAGATTTAGAGGCGAATGTGATTTTAAATCTAGGGACACCATTTCAAAAGTTATTTGTAAAGGAAGAAATCGAAGCCATTTGTGATGGTAGTATCTTTGATATTTTTTCTAAAGAAGTATAAGTAATAATGGATGCAGTTCCTGCTCTTTTTGGTATAAAATAGAGGAAGGTGGGAGAAGGTTTGGAGATTAAAGTCAAACCCGAACAACTCGAACAAATTGCCAAAAACATCTCAAAAATGCAGAGACACAGCCAGAATGTACAACAAGATCTTAATCAAGCGATGTTCAGTATTCAAATGCAGTGGCAAGGAGCAACGAGTCAGCGTTTTTATGGGGAGTATGTGCGATCGACGAAACTAATGGAAAGGTATATACATAACTTACAAGAAACAGAAAAAGATTTACGGCGCATTGCCCAAAAGTTTCGTCAAGCAGATGAAGAATATCAAAAGAAACAAGCAGAAAAGGCAAAAGAAACACCGAAAAAGAAAAAGAAAGAAGAAAAATCGTGGTGGGAAAAAGGGTTAGATGAAGCAGCTGAATTTTTTGGTGTAAACGATGCGATTAGAGCAGTTACAGGAAAAGACCCTAGCACTGGAAAAGAGCTATCGACAAAAGAAAGACTCATTGCGGCAGGCTGGACGATTTTAAATATTACTCCGATTGGAAAAGTTGGAAAAGGAATTAAATTTGTTGGGAAAAAAGTTGGAAACGCAATTCTTGATGGAGCGAAGAAAGTATCAAGTAAGCTACATGAAGGCGTATCTTTCTTGGCATCAAAAGCAAAAGGGCTAAGTAATAAAATAGGGGATCTGTGGAATAAAGGAAAAACGAAAGTTAAAAACGATTTTATAGAAGCTGGTAAGGCATTCCGTTATGCGATGAAAAAAATGGGAGAATATGTGCCGAAATTTGGTGGAGGCCCTATTCCTGTAATGGAAGGTGCAGGCAAGATTCCTAGTGGAGGAAAGAACCTGCTGAAAGATGCGTATCAGTATATGAAGGATACTGGTGAGAAGGTTTTTGGTAGTGGTGAGAAGGATGTTGGTATAGAAGTAAATGGTAATAGTGTAAGAAAAACCGGCATAGGTAAAACCGGTGAAGGGATACCTTTAGAAGAGGTAAAGCCAGATGTACTTAAACAGATACATGCTGATGATAAGGGAGCATATGGATATTTACCAAATGGAGGGACTGCATACCATAAACCGGAATATGATTTTACAAATGTTGAATGGACAAAAGAAATGCAAAATATAAGAAAAGATTATCTTGATGCATCTAAGCAATTAGAAAGTAATATAGAAAGAATGACATCTGAAGGGTTTTCTAAAGAAGATATAGCTAGACATGTTGTAGAATCACGTAATCAGCAAAAAATTGTAGCAAGGGGAGATATGACCGCTACGGAGAGAGCTGGTTTAGAGGAAAGAAATATTAAAAAATACGGTAATCCAATAGGACCAACAGCTGAGAGTATGTTTAATAAGATAAAAGATTCATACATTGATAAAGGGATTTATGAATCAGATGAACAAGTGTGGGGAATTATTATTCAAAAATCTATGCAAAAAGATGATGTAATAAATACACTATTAGGATTAGTACATTAGGAGGGGGAACTTATGATAATACTGAATAATTATTCTAAGGCTGGGACATATATTATATTAGAGCCTAGCGGATATTCAATAGTTGAAAAAAATAAAATAAAGTTATTAAGACAAGGTGTAGGAGGATTTAGTGAAGATGGACAATTGTTAGGCATTTATGTTGATTCAGATAAATTCTTTTTTATACATAATGAGAAGAAATATGAGGCAATTCCTGATGAGATAATCTGTATAAATGAGAGAACAGATGATGGAAAACGTAACTTTAAAGTTAAAATAATGAATAAGATTGTATGTAATATTACATATAAACCTTATATAAGTCCATTTGTTTTAACTTTTGGCGATGATGAGGATGAATTTGATTTTTTACTATACCTAAGCAATTTGATGTTAAGTAAAGATTCCATTTTAAGCTTTATTAAAGGAATGAGGAAATTAAAAAAATCTTAAGAAGTTATAACATAAGGAGTATAATTTTACCGTAAAACTACAAATCATCTGAATTTATAAATTAAAACGAAAAATAATTAAATCACAACATAAAGAAGAGTGTTTACTCTATTATATTAATAATGCAGTATGGAGTAACCAAAAGGAATAGAAGAAACTAATTTTGTTTTTAGTAATTTATATTAGGTGGATTTTGGTAATTCAACGTTAAAAAATATAGATTTTGATTCTACAATTATAAGATATTTGTAGTAGTGACTGGTATTGTTAGTTTGCTAGACCATGAGAGTAAACTAGCAAGATAAGATGTAAAGGCAAACGGTAGCAAGGTTAATCTAGAAAATGGCTGAGAATTTAAACTGGAAGATGTAGATAATCTTCCAGTTTTTTTATTTAAATGAAAAAATAGATATAATTAAAAGAAGGGAATATAAGAAAAATGAGAAAAACTATGAAAAATTGTTTAAAAGTTTTAACTAGTAACTGAATTTTTCAATGTAAACGACAGTATGAGGGTATTTACAGGTAAAAAGATCCCGTCACTGGAAAAGAACGATCCACAAAAGAAAGGCTCATTGCGGCAGGGTGGACGCTACTAAACTTTGTACCAATTGGAAAAGCCGCGAGCCTTGCTGGAAAAGCAATTAAGTATGGCGGAAAAATGGTCATAGGAGCAATAGAAAAAGGAGGAAAAGCTCTTCTTGATGGGGCGAAAAAAGTATCAAGTAAGCTACATGAAGGCGTATCTTTCTTGGCATCAAAAGCAAAAGGGCTAAGTAATAAAATAGGGGATCTGTGGAATAAAGGAAAAACGAAAGTTAAAAACGATTTTATAGAAGCAGA
>NZ_NUOT01000075.1 GCF_002584535.1 Bacillus cereus | reverse complement strand
TCACAAGTATCTCCATTTGGACCAGGACCAAATGTAGGGCCACAAGTATCTCCATTCGGACCAGGGCCAAATGTAGGACCAAATGTAGGTGGAATGTTTAAAAAGTAAATGTTATGTTAGAACTAGCAAAATGCTAGTTCTTTTTTTATTGGAGTGTTGACATGAAAGTTGTTGCGGTGACAGGATATAAACCATTTGAACTTGGGATATTTAAGGATGATCATCCAGGTGTTATTTGTATAAAAAAAGCATTGCATCGTAAGTTACTTGCTTTTATAGAAGAGGGATTGGAGTGGGTTATTATTAGTGGGCAGTTAGGAGTAGAGTTATGGACAGCTGAAGTTGTCTTTGACTTGCAGCTAGAATATCCTGATTTAAAGCTTGCTGTGTTTACTCCTTTTTTAGAACAAGAGGAAAATTGGAAAGAAGGAAACCGAGAACTATACGAGTTTATTCTAGGACAAGCAGATCATGTGGATAGCATTACGAAAAGAAAATATGAAAGCCCAGAACAGTTTCGATTAAAAAATCAATTTTTTATTGAAAAAAGTGATGCCTTTTTAGCTGTGTATGACGAAGAAAAACCAGGAAGTCCTAAATATATCGTAGAAGTAGCAAAGAAAAGAGGAGAAATAGAAAATTATCACAGTTATTTCATTCTTTTTTCTGATTTACAAGATATAATAGAAGAGGAACAGTGGAATAATGCAGAGTAATATGTAATATAGCTCACGTATATTTGATTGACAAAAGACGTAGTTTCTGAAAAAATTTAGTTAATGAAAGTTTTGGTAAAAATTTGAGGTGAAGAAAATGATTTCGGATAAAATTAAATTAACAGCGAAAGATATTTTGGAAAAAGAATTTAAAACGGGTATGAGAGGTTACCAGCAAGAAGAAGTAGATAAGTTTCTTGATATGATTATTAAAGATTATGAAGCGTTTCATAAGGAACTTGAGCAATTACAACAACAAAACGTTCGTTTGAAACGTGAATTAGAAGAGCAGAAAGTAGCGGTAGCACAAGCACCGCAACAACCTGCTCCAACACCGGTTGCACAACCTGTATACAACAATACGAATACAGATATCTTAAAGCGTTTATCTAATCTGGAAAAAGCTGTATTTGGAAGTAAGTTATACGAGTAATCTAGGGATGGAAAAAGATTGAAGCATTTTACATATAAAAAAGCATTGCAAAATCTTTTTGTTTCCACTATACTAATGTTTGTCATAACGTTTGGGTAATCGCTGCAACGCCAACGTTGTAGAGGAAAGTCCATGCTCGCACGACCTGAGATGGTCGTAGTGTTCGTGCCTAGCCAATTCATAAGCTAGGGTATTCTGGCTGCAAGGCTGGATTAACGGCAGGGAAAAAACCTAAGTCCTTTTGGATATGGTTTGACTACCTTTAAAGTGCCACAGTGACGAAGTCCTTGAAGAAATGATAGGAGTGGAACGAGGTAAACCCCACGAGCGAGAAACCCAAATAATGGTAGGGGAATCTTTTCCAAGGAAATGAACGATGGAAAAGGACAGACTTGATAGTCTGTAGATAGATGATTGCCACCGGAGTACGAGGCGTGGGCCGTTTGCAGTACAAAGGAACAGAACATGGCTTACAGAACGTTATGAACCAATTATGGAATGACTCAGCTCTCCTTTGTAAGAGGAGGGCTTTTTATTTGTATGAAGTTATAACTAGTGAGTTAAAATGGTTAATAAGAACATACTTCGTAATATTTAATAATTAATAGAAAAAAACTGTTAATTATTGTTGATTATACATAAGAGGTGAATGCAAATGGGAAAAGTTACTTTAATTGCAACAGCAGCAATGGGTATCGAAGCTTTAGTTGCACGAGAAGTTCGCGATCTTGGTTATGAGTGCCAAGTAGAAAACGGAAAAGTAACGTTTGAAGCGGATGCGAAAGCGATTTGTCGTACGAATTTATGGTTGCGTACTGCAGATCGTGTAAAAATTAAAGTTGGTGAGTTTAAGGCGACAACTTTTGATGAGTTGTTTGAAAAGACAAAAGCATTAAATTGGGGAGATTATATTCCTGAAAATGGTGAGTTTCCTGTTATCGGAAAATCAATAAAATCAACATTATTTAGTGTTCCAGATTGTCAACGTATAGTGAAAAAAGCTGTTGTTGAAAAATTAAAATCAACTTATAGACGTACAACTTGGTTTGAAGAAGATGGACCGTTATTCCGCATTGAGATTGCAATGCTAAAAGATATTGCAACATTGACAATTGATGCAAGTGGCGTTGGACTTCATAAGCGTGGATACCGTGTGGATCAAGGGGAAGCACCTTTGAAAGAAACACTAGCTGCATCTTTAATTAAACTGACAAATTGGAAACCAGATCGTCCGTTTGTCGATCCGTTTTGTGGTTCGGGAACAATTCCAATCGAAGCGGCACTAATTGGACAAAATATTGCTCCTGGTTTTAATCGTGAATTTGCATCTGATGAATGGGGCTGGATTGGTAAGCAAAATTGGAAAGAAGCACGTCAAGAAGTAGAAGATTTAGCAAATTATGATCAGCCATTACAAATTATCGGATCAGATATTGATCACCGGATGATAAGAGTTGCGCAAGATAACGCGGATGAAGTTGGATTAGGTGATTTAATTTCCTTTAAACAAATGCAAGTAAAAGATTTCACGACAAAAGAGGAATATGGCTATGTTGTAACGAATCCTCCATACGGAGAACGTTTAAGTGAAAAAGCACTTGTTGAAAAATTATATAAAGAAATGGGAGAAGTATTCCGCCCGTTAGATACTTGGTCGCTGTATTTATTAACGAGCTATGAAGCATTTGAAAAATGTTATGGACAAGATGCATCCAAAAAGCGTAAGTTATTTAACGGCTTTATTCGTACAGATTATTACCAGTACTTTGGGGAACGCCCACCTCGTAATTCATAGTATAAAACCTCTTTTCTGCGCATATACTGGCTATTATGTAATGTGCAAAAGGAGGAATCATTATGGACGGGTTCCAATTGTCAATGATTCAAAAAGCGATTCATCGTACGTATGATGAACTCGGAAAAGAACTCGATTTTCAAGGTGCAGTAGCAGATGAAATGCAAAGAGCGCAGGAAGAATATTTATCTGCGTTATCACATGAAACATTAATTGATAAGCGTTATTTAAAGTCATTAATAGAGTGAAAAAAGTTTTCCTTTATATAAAGGAAAACTTTTTTCACGCATTTCTATGTATTACAACAGGGGAAAGCAACTGCTATTTCTAAATAGCAGTTGCTATATCTTTTTATAGAAAAACTTTTTGGTTGGAGGCTGAGGATGTTTACTGAGAAGAGATTACCATTTGAAGTAGGGAAACAAGATAATTTTTATGATAAGTTGAATGAGTGGATTGGAGATGTGTTTTACGACATCCTCCCGGAAAAAGGTTTTGAAGAACGCGATGAACAAATTTTTATGGCGTTTCAATTAGAACGCGCGTTTCAAGAGAAAAAAGTAATGTTCGCAGAAGCGGGTGTAGGAACGGGTAAAACGATTGTATATCTTTTATATGCAATTTGTTATGCGCGTTATACAGGAAAGCCAGCTATTATTGCTTGTGCAGACGAAACGCTAATTGAGCAGCTTGTGAAAGAAGAAGGAGACATTGCGAAATTATCAGAAGCATTAGGGTTATCTGTTGATGTACGTCTAGCGAAATCAATGGATAATTATTTATGTTTACGTAAACTTGAAGATGTAATGAGTGGACGAGCTCCAGAAGTAATTGAAGATCTATATTATGAATTACCTCAGTTTGTATTTGATCATGGAACGATGCAAAACTTTACGCATTACGGTGATCGAAAAGAGTTTCCACTATTAAATGACGAAGAATGGTCAAAAGTATCATGGGATTATTTCCAAGATTGTTTCACATGTGATTCTCGTCATCGTTGTGGTCAAACGCTCTCTCGTGAACACTACCGTAAAGCAGCAGATTTAATTATTTGTTCTCAAGATTTCTATATGGATCATATTTGGACATATGATGCTCGTAAGCGTGAAGGACAAATGCCACTTTTACCAGAAAGTAGCTGTGTTGTCTTTGATGAGGGACATCTTGTTGAGTATGCAGCGCAAAAAGCACTAACTTACCGTTTAAAACAAACGATGATGGAACAACTCTTAACAAGGTTATTACAAAATGATATTCGCGAAGAGTTTGCTCATTTAGTTGAAGAAACAATTTGGCAAACAGAGCGATTCTTTGATGTTTTACAAGAGAATAAAAAAGAAATTGCTGCTTCAGATCGTCTAGAAATAACTGTGACAGAAAAAGTAACTGCTGAGGCGAAACGACTCTATGCGAAAATCGCGGAAGTCGGTGATGCATTAGTATTTGAAAGTGAAATGTATACAGTAAACACATACGATTTAAATATCGTTGACGAGCACTTAGATGTACTAGAGCATTCACTTCGTCTTTTCATGCATGAGAAAAATGTAATTACATGGGGAGAAGAAGGCGATGGTGCATTCACGTTAGTTATTATGCCGCGTGCAGTAGAAGAAGTACTACAGGAGAAAGTATTCTCGAAAAAAATTCCGTATATTTTCTCTTCTGCTACACTATCTGAAAATGATTCGTTTGCATTTACAGCAAATAGTTTAGGTGTAAAAGATTATTTATCATTCTCAGTAGCTTCTCCATTTGACTATGAAGAGCAAATGAAAGTGTACTTACCATCGTATAACCAGGAAAATGAATGGGAACGAAAATGTCAGTATACGCTTGAAAACATTCAAAAAACAAATGGACGTACGCTTGTATTATTCCGTACAACAGGGGAGCTTGCAGCGTTCAAAGAATATGTGAATAAAGAGCAAATGTCTGTTCCGTTCTTATATGAAGGAGACCAAGAAATTAGTCAGCTTGTTTCACGTTTCCAAAATGAAGAAGAGACTGTACTTTGTGCGGTTCACTTATGGGAAGGTTTAGATATTCCAGGTTCTTCACTATCACATGTGATTATTTGGTCACTTCCATTCCCTCCAAACGATCCTGTGTTTGAAGCGAAACGTAAGCACGTTAATGATCCGTTTTGGGATGTAGATGTACCGTATATGATTTTACGTCTTCGTCAAGGAATTGGACGCTTAATTCGTACAAGTGAAGATAAAGGTTTTATTTCGTTATTCTTATCAGAAGATGAAAATGAAAAAGTTATAGAAGTTGTAAAAAAAGTACTTCCAGTAGAAGGTAAAGTATTGTAAAAGCTTGGCATTTGCTGAGCTTTTTTTCTTTTTAGCAGAAAAGGACTTTATATCTTTATGTCGAAATATAGGTGAGATAGAAAAAGGAGGCAATACAATATGACGATCGCTACATATGAAATTGAAAAAGAATTTTTAGCATACGTGAAAAAGATAGAAAATTATGGAGAAGCATTGAGTCTGATATTTTGGGATTTGCGTACAGGTGCGCCGAAGAAAGGTGTGGATCAGCGCTCTGAGGTAATAGGGATGCTTTCGTCAGAGGTGTTTTCATTATCGACTTCTGATGAGATGGGAAGATACTTAAAAGAATTAGAACAGTTAATTGCAGATAATAAAATTTCTGAAACAACGAAGAAAATTGTAGAAGAATGCCGCAAAGAATATGATCGAAATAAAAAAATTCCACAGGCCGAGTATGAAGAGTTTGTCAAATTACAAGCAAAATCGGAAAGTGTTTGGGGAGAAGCACGTGAAAAATCTGATTTTGAAATGTTCCGACCATACTTAGAAAAAATTGTTGAATATAAGAAGAAATTTATTGCATATTGGGGTTATGACACTTATAAATATAATACGCTTTTAGACATGTATGAGCCAGGAGTTAAAGTAGAAGTATTAGACCATGTGTTTGGACAACTACGTGAGCGGATTGTTCCGCTTGTAAAAGAAATTGCTGACTCAAATAAAAAATTAAAAACAAATGCTTTATTTGAGCATTTCTCAAAAGAACAACAAAAGAATTTCACTTTAGAGTTACTAAAACAATTAAATTATAATTTCGAGGCTGGCCGTCTAGACGAAACAATACATCCCTTCGAAATTACATTAAATAGAGGGGATGTCCGCATTACGACTCGTTATGACGAGAAGGATTTCCGGATGGCGGTTTTTGGAACAATTCATGAATGTGGACATGCTGTATATGAACAAAATATCTCAGAAGAATTAGAAGGAACGCCACTTTGCAGTGGTACGTCGATGGGAATTCACGAATCGCAATCACTATTCTTTGAAAACTTTATTGGGCGTAATAAATCGTTCTGGAAGAAAAATTATGATGTATTGAAACAATTTAGCGATGGGCAGTTTGAAAATATGTCTGTAGATGAATTTTATGATGCTATTAATGAATCAAAACCTTCCTTTATACGTATTGAGGCAGATGAACTCACATATCCGCTTCACGTTATGGTTCGTTATGAACTGGAGAAGGAATTATTTGATGGAACATTGGAAGTCAAGGACTTGCCGGCGGCGTGGAATGATAAAATGGAAAGTTATTTAGGTATCCGTCCAGAAACGGATGCACAAGGTGTGCTACAAGATGTACATTGGTCAGATGGATCGTTTGGCTACTTCCCATCTTATGCGCTTGGTTATATGTACGCAGCGCAATTTAAACATAAGATGCTAGAAGAAATTCCTAACTTCGATGCATTGCTAGAAGAAGGAAATGTGACGCCAATTCGTGAATGGCTTACAAAAAATATTCACCAGTATGGTAAAACAAAAAAACCATTACAAATATTAGAAGATATAACAGGTGAAGGGCTAAATGCGAATTATTTAGCTGATTATTTAGAGGCGAAATATAAAGAGATTTATGGGTTATAAAAAAGAGAAGGAGCTGCTTTTATGTGCAGCTTCTTTTTATGGATTAACATTTTACTGTATATGTGCGTTACTTAAGGAGGAGGAAGAGTGAATTATACTTTTGAAGTGATGACACAAGATCAGGCAGAGGATATTGCATACAATTGGCATTATGAAGGGGAATATTCTTTTTATGACTTGGAAGCAGATCAAGAAGATTTAGCTGAGTTTTTAGACCCTAACATACGCGAAGAAACCACATTTGCTGTTAGTGAGAATAATAAGCTTGTTGGTTTTTTTAGTTTTCATAAAATAGATATACATACAGTAGATATTGGCCTTGGAATGAAACCGAGTATAACAGGAAATGGGTTAGGAGCAGATTTTGTACAGGCTGGCTTAGTGTTTTGTAAGGGGAAATACAAACCGCGGTATATAACATTATCAGTGGCCACGTTCAATGAAAGGGCAATTAAAGTTTATAAAAAGGCAGGATTTGATGGAGTTGGAACTTTTATTCAAGAGACAAATGGAAGTCGCTTTGAATTTTTAAAAATGATGTATGTGACTTTATGTCCATCAAGATAACATAGTTTTGAAACGATTTGTTTAGTAGTGATATATGTTTTTTTATGGATTCTATCGTATGTAAAAAATACATTTTTTTGAAATTTAGGGGGGATGAAAGTGGGTTGTTTTGATAATTTCGATTTTAATAACTTTTGGGATGACAGCGAATATGCAAGGGATGAATATATTTCTGAATATCCTACAGATGAAATGATTTCTAAACTAGAAAATGAATTAGGATATAAGCTACCTGAATCTTATATTTGGTTAATGAAGAAGTATAATGGGGGAATTCCGATAAACGATTGTTTTCCTACAGATATTCCTACAAGTTGGGCAGAGGATCATGTTGCTATAACTGGTATTTATGGTATTGGATATAAAAAAAGTTCTTCATTAGGTGGAGAATTTGGTAGTGAATTTTGGATTGAAGAATGGGGATATCCTGAAATAGGAGTGGCTATTTGTGATTGTCCCTCGGCTGGACACGATATGATATTTCTTGATTATAGGGAGTGCGGCCCAAAAGGAGAGCCTTGTGTTGTGCATATCGATCAAGAATATGATTATAAAATTACATGGTTAGCAAAAGACTTTGAGAGTTTTATTAGAGGGCTTGTAAATGGAGAAGTTTATGATGATAGCGAACAAATCAGGGAAGAATATTTAGAAATGGCGAAGAATGCAAAGTTTTCACCGAATTTATTAGAAATTTCCGCAGATATAGATGAGATACCGGAACTTGAAAGAAAAATTAGAACGCTTTCTACTGAAATAATTGAAGAGAAAGGGCACTTTTCACTTCATGCTGATGAAAAGTCAATGCTACTATATGATTTGCAATTCTGGTTATATACTCGCCAGTTTAAAAAAGTTTCGAAAGAAAAATATTTTGAAGATTATTCTCAAATTATGGCATGTGCTGGAAAACGGGGAGAGTATATCTTCAGTTGTGGCGGATATGCACCCGCGTTTATAGAGGATTGGTTAGAGCAACGTATACAAGAAAAAGTAATTGTAAATAAAAATGGAGAAATATGCTTTACTTCAGAAGCTACAAGGTCGGTAATCAAAAAAATGAATACAATATGATTTTTTATTATAGGGGACTCACCAGATTGTTCGATTTTATGAAAAAGCAAGAGTAGAAGAAGGGGTATGGAGGACATTAATAGATTTTTGAATAACTTTTCAAAATTTAATTCAGATGAATATGTGATGAATTACTATGAATTTGTTATTCTAGCATCAAATAAAGATGAAGATATTAAAAATTTATTCGAAAAGTTTCCAGATGTATATAAAGTTGAGTTGATAAAATTAAATAAATGGAAGGAAGCGTTTTTGAGGCAATACCCTAGTAGTGAAATATATTGGTTTGGGAAGTTTCCAGAAGGATATGAATTAAATGGCCTTACACCAAAACAATATTTAATAGAACTTTTATTAGAGGAATTTAAACAAGAACCAGATGAGGTTTATTTAGTTCAAGTAGAACTAAATGGTTATTATGCTTGTAGCTCAGAAGAATACATTTTTAAAATAGAGAAAGGAATATATTTATTAAGCCTGCAGGTGCATGATTAAATAGCTATTCTCGAAATAAAGCAGAGGGGATTCCCCTCTGCTTTTCACTTACCATAATTTAAAGCCTTTCGAACCAGGCGGAGCATTTTGAATCATATCAATAAATGGAATGGTATAAGCGAATAAAATAAGTAGCGCTGTAATGCCAATCCAAAGTTTCCAATTATCGAAAACCATCGGTGTCCGTTCAGAGGCATCCGCTACTTCACCGATTGGGAACTCTGTTTGACCTTTTGGTGCAAAGAAGACAAGATCTAAATAAATAATAATCGCTATTACGATTCCAACAAATAAAATCGCTCCTCCGACTGCTTGCGCAATTTGATAGGGAATCCATTCAAGTGCTTGTTGTGAATTTCCATATGTAGAAAATGCAGAGCGACGAGGTGCTCCGAGTAGTCCAGCAAAGTGCATACCAGCAGACATAAAGAACATACCGATAGCCCACACGCAAGTTTGGATGATAGCAAGGCGGTTCATTTCTTTTGTCATGACGCGTCCTGTTAAATGTGGAACGAGCCAATAACCAATTCCAAAGAACGTTAATACAACCGAAGTCGCTAATGTTAAATGGAAATGTCCAGTTACCCATACAGTGTTATGAACAACTTGATTGAGTTGGTTACTTGCATTAACAAGACCGCCGGCACCAGCTGGTATGAACATAAGCATACCGACGAATGGGGCGAAAAATCTAGCATCTCCCCATGGAAGCATACGAAGCCATCCAAATAGTCCAGTAGCTCCTTTAGAACGGCCGAACTGTTCAAAGGTTGCAAATAAAGAGAAGGCCGTCATTAAAGATGGAATAACAACCATAAATGTTAAGACAACTTGTAAGTATTTCCACCCTGGGTCAATACCTGGTTCAGTTAATTGATGGTGGAATCCTACAGGCATAGAAAATAGTAAAAATAGAATAAATGACAACCGAGCTAGTGAATCACTGAAAATTTTACCACCAATAATTTTCGGTATAATGACATACCAAGCCATATAAGCGGGAAGAAGCCAAAAATAAACGAGTGGATGACCGAAGTACCAAAATAGTGTTCGGCTGACTAAAACATCGATTTTATCAACTAAACCTAAGCTCCATGGAATAAATTGAATAAGTGCTGCAGCTGCAACGCCAAGAGTTGCAACAAGCCATAGCGCCATTGTTACAACAGCCATAAAGCTTAACAGAGGACCTATCTTTCCTTTGTTGTGTTTTTTCCATATACGATACTGAGCAAACATTGCAAAGCCGCTGAACCAACTTCCAACAATAACTAGGGTAAGTCCGATATAAAATCCAGGGTGTGCTTTTAATGGAGCATAGAATGTATAGAGTACAGTAGCTTTATTGAGTAGAATAAAAATAGTGGTGATTGTTGTCCCTATTGTCATAAGCCAAAAACCAATCCAGCCTGTTTTTCGAACACCTTTTGATAGGACACCCGTTGTTTTACTCATACAAGCAAATAAGAAGCCAATAATGAAGAACGTTGTTAATACAAGTCCGAGTAAAACGCCATGTGTTGTTAATACTTGATAGTAGCCAATCCCAGCAGGTAAATTGAATTTACCTGAACGAACGAGAACTTGCAGTAAGCCACATATTCCACCTAGAAAAAGAGCAATAAATGCGACATGTATATGAGCCATAGCTAATTTTGCATCTCGTTTACTTATTTTATCTTGCAGTGCAATCATTTTTCTGTCACCTCCACTTTCGCGCTCATCATATGATGACCAGTACCACAATACTCATTACAAACAATTAAATACTCTCCAGCTTTTTGAAATACTTGTGAAGCTGTGCTTACATAGCCAGGCTCAATCATCATATTGACGTTTGTACCTGCGATTTCAAACCCATGTACAACATCTTTTGTCGCAACAACAAAATCTACTTTTGCACCTTTTGGTACTTTAATTGTATTTGGTGTAAAAGAAAAAGCTTGTGAGACAATCGTAACTTGATAATGATTTTTTCCAACTTGTTTCACACCGGGTTGATCAAATGGTGCGGTTGCATGAACTTTTTCTGGGTCAATTGTAGTTAAACAACTCGGTGGTTTGTTTCCCATATAAAAAGCACTAATTCCTAAAATAGCTAAAAATACGAACAGTGAGCCGACACCGAAAATGAGCCAAATTTTTTCGTATTTATGTAAGTGCATATCCCCATCTCTCCTTTAAAAAACAATGTGTTATAAACGATTGACAAAAATTTGATAGACGCTAAACCAAGTGAAAATAATGAAAAATCCAACAAAAAAAACAGAGATTAATGTACCTTTTAATGAATTTTTTTCATTACTTTCGGATTGTTGCTGATGCAGTTTATGCTCACCCATGATACCCCTCCTTGGATAAATGAAATCTTACAATTTCATAATACAAAAAATTTAGACAATTTCATCACGTCCGAATATGCTTTCAAAAAGTGTTCATTAATACAATAAAAACTATGTCTATGATGAGAACTTATAAAGCCGCGAATTCTTATACATTTTGGGATATTAATTTGTGAAAAAAATGTGAAATGAAGGCTCTTTTGAAATGGTTGAGAAGGGGGTGTAGGATCATACCCATCAACTTAAGGATTTAGACTATTTTTGAAGCTAAAAGCACGTTACTATTCTCTTATGTTAATGAGAAAGGGTGACGTGCTTTTTATGAATATGCACCAAAAACAAGAGTTATCTTTATTTGCTGAAGAGTTATATCGATATATGTCTCCCGCTACACTTAATCAACTAGCTATAGAAGCAGGCGGGATGAAACGAAAACGTAAGTGCCACGGGCACCATTT
>NZ_NUOT01000074.1 GCF_002584535.1 Bacillus cereus | reverse complement strand
GCGAATTAAGGAGGTGTTTTTTTCATGTCCATTAATGGGGTTCACTTTACAAAGGCAACAAGTGCTTTTTTACGTATTAGGGTAGATATGAGTAGGCACGTTATAATAGTATAAGTGCACGAAGGGTTAAAATTTTATAGATTGTAACTTCTGTAACAATGTTATTTTGGAATTTCGAGAAAATCTCCTAATATTAAATTAAGTATATGCACAAAGTAGGTGAAAAGTATGGGAGGATTTGGTTGTGAAGAACTTAATGAATTAACAATTGAAGATTATAATGATTTTTTTAATGGGACACCAAATCAAATTCCAAAAAAATAAGGTGGAAAATAATGCTGAATTTAAAAGATTTAAAAAAAGAGGATATTAACTATAATTGGAAAACAATATACATAGGTATAGAAGAGCGATTTTTTAATATCTCAGTTTTGACTGATTACGCAATTGAATTATTGGAAAAAGGAGAAGAAAGCCCCCTAATTAATAATTTAGCTTGGGATGTATCTGAAGACAACATATTTAATTTAATGTCAGAGATAAAAAAACAGTTTTTTTTCCTGATTTTGAAAAAGATAATCCAGAGTGGCAAAGAGAATATAGAAAATTAAGGTATGTCTATTTATCTAAAGTGAGAGGTAATACAAATGACAAACGTGAGCTATTAAATAAAATAGCTAGTTTTTATGATTCTTTTGGGTATCCAGAAGATATGGTATCTCTCATAAATTATATGCCTCAAAAATTATTTTCTACTCAAGAGAGTTTATTAGAAAACTTTAATACTTTTCTTGAAGAAGAAAGGATTTATCTCAAAAATTAATTTAACTATTTGGTTAGATTCTGAAGGTACATGTTAAGTTAGAAGCAGTTCAGAGATATACAAAGTCATTGACCTTTTGTGAGTTCCTTGTGCACTGACAAAAAATCATACCAAATAAAATAAATTAACAGTGATGTTAGAAAAATGAAGAGACTGTTGACTTATTTTATCGTGTTATATGTCGGAGAACTTATCTAAACAAGTTGAACTGGAAGATATAATAAATCTTCCAGTTTTTTTGTATCATCAATTTTATATCAACACAGTCTATTTGGGTACGTCTATCTGTTATTTTATTGAATAATATTTGTCCGTAATGTGAATGGGTTATAATTATCATTTTGATATATTAGGTAAATATTAGAGAGTATGCTGTGTATATCTTTTTTGATTTAAATGAAAAAATAGATATAATTAAAAGGAAAAATATGGAAAGGGAAATTACGACGCATTGTTTAAATTTTTAATCAAGTAACTGTATTTTCCCATGTAAACGTTAAAGCCTCCGTCACTGAAAAAGAATTATCCACAAAAGAAAGACTCATTGCGGCAGGCTGGACGCTTTTAAACTTTGTATCAATTGAAAAAGCCGCGAACCTTGCTGGAAAAGCAATTAAGTATGGCGGAAAAATTGTCATACGAGCAATAGAAAAAGGCGGAAAAGTTCTTCTTGATGGAGCGAAGAAAGTATCAAGAAAGCTACATGAAGGCGTATCTTTCTTGGTATCAAAGACAAAAGGGTTAAGTAATAAAATAGGGGATCTATGAAATAAAGGGAAGACAAAGGTTAAAAATGATTTTATAGAAGTTGGTAAGGAATTTCGTTATGCTATGAAAAAATTGGGAGAGTATGTGCCGGAATTTGGTGGAGGCCTTGCTTTTGAGACACAAGGTGCAGGCAAGATTCCTAGTGGAGGAAAGAACCTGCTGAAAGATGCGTATCAGAATGTGAAAGATACTGGTGAGAAGGATGTTGGTAATGGAGCTAACGGTTTAAAAATTCCTCAGGGATTAACAGAAGATCAGTTTTCCAATATGAGTAACTTATTAAAGAGGGAATCAGGAAACATAAGTGATGACATTTTTTGTACAAGGTAGTAGAGCAGGAGGAACTGCAAAATTAACATCAGATATTGATATAGGTGTCCGTGTAAGTAAAGAGCAATTTGAAGGACTTGTAAAAAAATATTTTGGAACTCCAAATCCAGGTTCTGTAAAAGAAAGAACTATGCTTCATGCTTTAGAGAGTGGAAAAATTCAAGCGGGTGAAGCTAAATTGAGAGGACTCTGAAAAGAAATAGAAAATCTATTAGGGATAGAAGCTGATGTATCTATAATTTTAGAGCGTGGAAAATTTGATAACCCACCATATATACCTATTAAATAAGGAGGAATATAGGTTGGAAGATTTATATTGTAAAGTTTTTATAAATACTATTCAATCAATTAAAGAGTTAACTGAAAAAATTTCTTTTTGTTTACATTTGGAACATGATAAATTTTTTTCTATAGAAGGTGATTATTTCAGTGTTGATGTTATAAAAAATAAAGAATTTGATGAAGAAAAATCGAAAGAATTTCCAGATGGCTTTCTTTACTTTCCATATTTTTTAGATATTGATACATCTGATTGTAATAAAAGCAGCGATTATAAAAAAGAAATCAGAAAATTACTTGTGTTTTTGTGGAAAGAGGGTTATCAAGTAGTTGCCTCATGTGATTTTGAAAATGAACTACCATATAAAGGTGGATATAATCAAGGAATAAAATATTAAAATTTATAATTGTAATTGCTTATTTTGCTAGATTCTGAGGGGATAGAAATGTAGATGGAAAATTAACTAAGTGGGAGTTGAATACTATGTTTGAAAGTATTGATTTTCGACCAGGTGAAGTAGCTTATGATGGTTTTGACCGAAGGATTTTAGAAGGATTTGATGAAGAAAGTGATTTATTGACAGATGATATGCTTTTAGTGAAGTATCCATTTAATTATGCAATTGACATAGGTTGGCACGGAGGTTTGAAAACATTTTTATTATATGTTACACAAAATTCCGATTGGGATGACCCTGTTGAAAAAAGGATATGTAGCGATTTAAATTCATTAAAAATAAATTTAATGGAGTGTATAAATAATATTAGAAGATTAGTTGATGAAGAAAAAACACTTCAAGATAGATAGTTCGATAATGTAGTTTGAATAGTATTAGAAAGCAGTCTTTCTCTGCAGCAGGTATATAGATATAGTTGTGGAGGGAAAGGGTTTAGAGAGTTTCGTGAAACTCCAAAGAGTAACTATGAATCAAAGTTAAAATTTGATTCGAAAAATGGATGATTTCCTGATGCAACTAAACAACCATAGGAGGAAAAAATGCTTAAAGATAAAATGAAGTCAATATTGAAAGAAAGAAAAATCAAGGCATTAAATGATGATTATGGAATTCAAGAATGCTGGAAAAAAATAACTGATACTTTGTCTGAAAATGAAAGTGAAACTATTCAATATTTAAAACAGTGTGATAAAGAGGACTTGTATTGGATTAGCGAAGTATTTGAGGATATATCTGAAATTTTACAGAGTCCTCAATTTATTACTTGTTTGAGGACTCTAGATAAAACGTTTCCGGAATTAGATTTGACTCATGATATTGATATAGCTGAAAGCTATTTAGTAAAAGAATAGTTTATTTCGAAACATTTAATGTGCCCTTTGATGGTGAGTATGGTAGAAAGTATAAGAGAGTTTATGGAATCCCAATTAAATAAATGTTTTTCGTTAGAATGAATCATATTTTGTTAATTAAAGATTACTATAGTGCAGCATTAGAACAAATTAAAAGATTAAAAGCTAAATGCATGTAACATGAATGTTTTCAAGACTCAATATTTATTCATAGTTAATTAAGCTATATTTGATTAAATTAGGAAAACAATGAAAGATCATCAATTAAAGAAAGGAAATGGGGCATATCATGAGAGAAATCAAGTGGTTATTTTCAGAAGAAATAGTAGATGAACAAATAATAAATAAAATAGAGAAATCGTTTGGAGTAAACTTTCCAAGCGATTATAAAGAATGTGTTAAAAAATATAATGGCGGATATCCAGAGCCAAATACTTTTGAATTTGTAACTGGGGGAGAAGGTGTAATAAATGATTTATTAAGTTTTACAAGTGAAGAAATGAATATAGGGATGTTTTACGATCCTATACAGCCTGAGATAGAGGGGATTATTCCTTTTGCGAAAGATCCTTTTGGAAATCTAATATGTTTTGACTATCGTGCGGATAAATTATCACCAACAATTGTATTTTGGGATCATGAGGAAGAAGGAGAAGCAGCTATAGAGCTTATTTGTCATACATTTTCAGAGCTATTAGATGGATTACATGATGATTAAAAATCTAATAAAGTCATAGAAAAAGTAAAGGGAATACATATGAATTTAGAATATACATGTATCTTCTAAAAAAGAACCTTCGTGGTAATATCGAAGGTTCTTTTTGCTAGAATAGTTATGATTCTTTCGCGGTGAATATTTGTTTGAAACGGTGCGGATTTCCCTTTTCTTCTCGATTTTTTTCTTTTGATAAAACACTTAAGAGCAGTGGGTTTGTAGAATAATTACTGTCTTTTTCTAATAGGTGTTTCATACCTGACACCATCATATACAGATCTAAAATAACAATGGTAAATAATAAAACAGGACCAAAAACTATCCCAAAAGGTTAACTTAGATAGTTTTAAACAATGTTAAGTGCATCCATATAACTAATACTTGTAAATATTTGTTGATTTGCCCAAACATAAGATTTGGGAAGTAGATAGAGCTTTACGTGCAGTTTACCTATAAAAAAATCTCTTTTTCGACAAAAAAATAATTATCTTGCTTGACAGTCGTAAATATAACCGATATAATTCGTAGTAATTTCAAAAGAAATTATATTCAGAATATTAGATTGCGTTGAATAGGAGTAGTAAGGTCATGTGTTTGTACAGAGAGCTATGGGTTGGTGTGACATAGTCAAATAACATCCTGAACTCGCCTAGGAGCAGTAAGGTGGAACAGAAGTCTAATTCTTAGTAAATCTTAACGGTTAACCTTCGATAACAGGTTTGTAATCAAACGATTACTGCTAAGGTGGATTCATAATGGAATCAATGAGAGTGGTACCGCGTTAAGTAAATGGCTTGGCGTCTCTTTATATAAAGAGATGCTGGGCCATTTTTTATTATATATAGGAAGAAATGGAGGTTTTATTTGGATTGGTCAATTATATTTATTTATTAATATAAAAGGATTTAATTAGGAGGAAAATAAGATGAAACAGACGGAGCAATGGACTTCGAAATTAGGTTTTATAATGGCCGCAGCAGGATCTGCAATTGGACTTGGAGCAATATGGAAATTTCCTTATATTGCTGGGAAGAGCGGTGGAGGAGCATTCTTTTTGATCTTTATATTGTTTACGGTATTAATAGGTCTTCCGTTATTGATAGCTGAATTTATGATAGGGCGCAGTACACAAAAACAAGCAGTTGGAGCATTTAAAAGTATCGCACCCAATACAGGTTGGCACTGGATTGGACGCCTTGGCGTTGGAACATGTTTTATTTTGTTATCGTTTTATAGTGTTGTTGGTGGCTGGGTATTAATCTATTTATTCAGAGGAATAACTGGACAATTGATTACACCGCAGCAAAATTATAGTTCTTTATTTACAGAAACAATTGGGGATCCTGTTTGGGCAATCACTGGACATTTTGCCTTTATGTTTATTACGATTTGGGTTGTATCAAAAGGTGTACAAAATGGAATTGAAAAAGCGAGTAAATATATGTTACCAGCATTGTTCGTTCTGTTTGTAGCTCTTATTGTTCGCTCTTTAACACTTGATGATGCGATGAAAGGGGTCAAATTCTTCTTACAGCCTGATTTCTCAAAAATCACATCAGAAAGTATTTTATTTGCAATGGGACAATCATTTTTTGCAATTAGTATAGGAATTTCAATCATGGTCACGTATAGTTCTTACTTAAATAAAAAAGAAAGTTTACCACGTTCAGCGGTAACGATTGTTGGACTGAACCTGTTTGTTTCTCTATTTGCAGGGCTTGCTATTTTTCCAGCAGTATTTTCACTAGGAATGGAGCCAACAGAAGGACCAGGATTGTTATTTATTGTATTACCATCTGTATTTAGTCAAATTCCATTTGGAAATGTCTTTTTAACAGTATTTCTTGCGCTATTTACATTTGCAACGCTAACATCTGCATTTTCTCTACTTGAAACAGTCGTTTCAGCACTAGCGAATGGACAGCAAGAAAGAAGAAAGAAATTGTCATGGATCATTGGATTTTTAATTTTCTTAATAGGTATCCCATCTGCACTTTCATTTGGTGTATGGAATGATATAACAATCTTCGGCAAAAATATTTTTGACGCGGTAGACTTTTTATCTAGTAATATATTAATGCCACTTGGAGCTTTATTCATTAGTATTTTCGTCTCATTTAAAATGGAGAAAAAGGTACTGGAAGCAGAATTTTTTATTGGCGGGAATTACAGGAAATCAGTATTTATTTGCTGGGTGTTTTTACTTCGATATGTTGCGCCAATTGCGATTGTCATTGTCTTTTTGAATGTGATTGGGATTATTTAAATAAAAATAATTGAATATTAAGAAAATATTTGGTGTATTTAAGGAAAAAAACCAACCGAATTATTAAAGAATGCGGTTGGTTTTTAGCCTGTATAAGTAAATCAATTTTATTTATTAAAAGTTATTTTCCCTTTAACATGATTTACTTTTATTTTATCGCTTTTTGCACCTAAGATGGTAACATGCTTTTCAATATTATTGATATCAGCTGAACCATCTCCAATTTTCGCTCTTATAGATCCTTTTATATCCGTAATAACAACTTTGCCGTTATTATTATCAAGATTAATGTCAGACTTTGTATGCGCAATATCTACATCTCCATCTCTATTTGTTACACTTACAGTTCCATTAACGTTGGAAATGTTAATATTACCGTTGACATTAAGTATATTAATATCTGATTCGAGGTTAGAGACTTTGATATCGCCGTCTCTATGATTTTCGTTAAATTCTACTTTTATGTTCTTAGGTAATGATAGTTTGACATCAACCCAAGTTTCACTATTGCTAAAAAATTGTCCATCAAAAGAAGTGTTTAAAGTTGCAATTCCATTTTTGGCTGAAAGATCTAGCTTTAATTTATCCATGCTAATACCTCTAGCTTTTGCAGTTATAGAAGCTTCTATTTTGTCTGATTTAGGATTTGTGGAAATATCAATATTACCATTTCGGTTATCTAGTTTTAACGTTTTAACATCAGTAGCAGGTAGCTCAAGTTGTTGTTCCTTTGTTTCAGTTTCGGAACTTGAACAACCAGTAAGAATTAAAGTTATTAACATACAGAAATAAATCAATCCTTTTTTCAATGTATTTCCTCCAGTCTTCAAAAAAAGTTTAAGCGACATCTTTTTTTACGAATATAGGGTATGCAATGCCATGCATGATGAATATATGAATTAAGATAAACAGTATAGAAAAAACGAAAGTCATACCTTCTACAGGAGGATTATCATATACGAAACTTGATAAATCCGTATGAGAGAAGATGAAATATTTTGTCCAACTGAAACCTTTTAATGAGATACTCATGACAAAACCCGAAATTGCTACTAAAAGAGAAAATACGATAGAGAATGTAGAACTTTTAAACGCCGCTGAAATCATAAATGCTAAAGTTGCAACAATAATTAAGTAAGGAATCTTAAATAATAAGCTGCCAATTAGTGCCTGAAGGATGCTTGTTTTTTGAACGACATGATCTTTGACAAATAAGTATTCACCATTTATTCCATCAAAGCCTAAAAGAATGCCACTAAATAGAATGGAAAGAAGAAACGTTATCATGATTAAGAAAAATCCAAATAATAACGTAGAAATATATTTAGAAAAATATATTTGTGTGCGAGTCGCGGTTCGTGTTAATAAAAATTTAATTGTACCGGATTGAAATTCACTTGCAACAATTTCACCAGCTATTATGAGTGTAAGAATGGAGATAGCTATTAAAAAGTTCGTACTTTGTCCAATTGTGAAGAACCATGCATTGTTTGTTGGTTTTATATTACTGTCGATGTAATAATTATTTAGTAGAAGTTTTTTTTCATTCTCCATTTTTTCAATAGGTAATTTTAGAGATTCTTTTTCAACTTGAAGCAATGCATTTTCTTCAATAAGAGATGTCTTCCAGTCATCCCCATAATTAACTTGACTGGAAAGCTTTACGTTTAGGAATTGAATGAAAATAAATACAACCATAACACCTACCATAATCCAAGTTCTTTTTCGTTTGAAAATTTTCATGTTTTCATTTTTTATTAGATTAATCATTGTGCACGCCATCTCCAGTCATTTCAATGAATTTGTCTTCTAAAGTTGTTTTCATGGTTTTAATGCCATAAACATTCACTCCATTTTTGGCTAATGTATCGCAAATTTCAGGTATATGTTCTTTACTTATTTTGATTGTAATGCCATTGTGACTTGTTATGATTTCTTCACCTATTACTAATTTTTGTAAGAGTGGGATTGCTAAATCTGTTCGGTCTACTTCAAATCGCACAGCTTGTATCTGTTCTTTTGTAATATCCTTTATATCATGTATACCAACTAGATTTCCTTTGTCTATAATAGCGATGCGATCACACATCATTTCCATTTCGGCCATTAGATGACTTGAAACAACAATTGCTACCTGTTCTTCTGTAGCTAGTTGTTTTAAATGAAACCTTAAATCTCTAATTCCTTGAGGGTCCAGTCCATTTGTAGGTTCATCTAAAATGAGAAGGGCAGGTTTGTGTACAAAAGCAATTGCAAGAGCAAGCCGCTGTTTCATTCCTAAAGAATAAGTGGAAACTTTATTATGAATACTTTTTTCTAACCCAACTAAAGAAACAACTACATCCAAACGTTCTTTTGGAATATTAGGTGTCATTCTAGAAAAGTGAAGGAGGTTATCATAGCCAGATAAAAATTTGTATAAATCAGGATTCTCAACAATCACCCCAACATCTTTCATAGCTTCTTTGAAGTCTTTGCTTGTGTCTTTTTTATTAATTGTGACTGTTCCACTTGTTTTAGAGATTAAGCCAACAATCATTTTAATTGTGGTTGTTTTTCCAGCACCATTGGGGCCTAGAAGACCAAGAATTTCTCCTTTTTGAGCATCAAATGATATTCGATTAACGAGTGTCCGCCTTCCAATTTTCTTAGTTAAGTTTTGTACATTTAAAATACACATATTTTGTTCACTCCCTTAATATTAGTGATGTGTTTCGGTTACAAACATAGCAAAAAGAATGTAATATAAGGCAGTGACAAAGTGTCATAACCTTGCTATGATGAAAATGAAAAAATAGGAAATATAGGGAAAAGGTATAATGTTCATTTGGATAGGAGGCATATGAAAGTTGAATGACATAAAAAATAAGTTAATTTGGCAGGAATGGGTAATGATACTCGTTCGGATTACTTGGATTGTTGCAATTGTTACTTTGACATATCAAGATAACCCAAACTTTCCACTTGAGATTGTTTTTATAAGTACAGTTTTGTCTTATGTCATACCTGTCATGTTATATAAATTACGAAGTGAATTATATGTAGTAACAGAAATTATCTTAGTGGGGGGACTTTCGCTTTATTTTGCTTATACGTATCATTTGGCTCAATTTTTATCCCCTGCAATTTTAACGCTTGCATTTTTTTGCCGTGGAAAACTAAATTTTTATACATTACCTGCAATGATAATTATCTGTGTATTGGGGGTTTTCTTTAATTTTGGGTTTGATCGTAATAAGCTGCTTCTAAGTATATTTGATGTTCTCTTTATATATGGCATAGGTCATTTGCTACAAAGAGTTGTTTATTCTATGGATGCCATAAAGCAAAAATTAAATTTGATCAAGGATAAGAATGCAATTTTAGAACAATATTCTTCCCAGGTAGAAAGAATAACTCTGCTTGAGGAAAGGGATAGAATGGCAAGAGAATTACATGATACGATAGGCTATAAATTTACTTCGGTTATATTGAGTATGGAAACATTACGACCACATCTAGCAACCAAGGAGGGGGAGGAAAAATTACAAGAAATATTAGATATATCAAGATCTGTATTAGATAATATTCGAAGACAGGTTCACGAAATGGATCCACAAGAAGAATCAAATTTAGATGTGTCTTTATTGAACTTAATAGAGGAGTTTAAAAGTAATACAAATGTTCATGTTGTTTTCCGTACGGTTGGAGAATATTATCCAATGGCTAAAAAACTAAAGAGAACTTTCTGTCGGTGTTTACAAGAGGCAATGACAAATGCAACAAGACATGGGGGAGCTGAAAAGATACAAGTTCTTTTACAATATCATAAAAATTATGTGATGCTTCAAATACAAGATAACGGTATAGGCATGGAAGTTATGCAGGAGGGCTTTGGTTTATCGGGAATGAGAGAACGCCTAAGTGAATATCATGGGAATTTGAGTATTGATTCGACTAAGGATACAGGGACAATTGTGAGTTGTTTGATTCCGACCTTACATAAAGAAGAATCATCTGCCCAAGATAAGATTCATATATTAATAGTAGATGATCAACCTATTATTTCAGATAGTTTAGAACTTTTATTGGATAAATACAGTTTTCGCGTATCGGTTGCGAATAGTGGGGTACAAGCCTTAAAACAATGTGAAGAAAGGCAGCCAAATATTGTTCTTATGGATATACAAATGCCTGAGATGAATGGGATTACAACAATGAAGAAAATCAAGCATAGGTGGCCAGATACTAAAATAATTATGATCACAACTTTTGAGGATACTTCTAGTGTTTCTGAAGCGATTGAAGCGGGAGCAGAGGGGTATGTACTTAAATCTGTTCAACCAGAAGAGTTAGTAGCGGCTATTCGATTAGTACATTCAGGTGGGACAATGCTATCTCAGGATGTGGCAACTCGCTTTTTTAAAGAATATAGTCCAATACCGAAAAAGCCTCCTTATGAATTGACTCCACGTGAAATGGATGTATTAGGATGTCTTAAAGAAGGACTTCGTTATAAAGAGATTGCAGCAAAGTTGTTTTTATCTGAAGGTACTGTAAGAAATTATGCTTCTTCTATTTATATGAAACTTCAAGTCTCAGGAAGAGGAGAGGCGGTGAAAAAAGCGGTGGATGAAGCTTTTTTATAAAAACGTAAAATCCAATTGGTACTATTTAAATTGAATGTAGCGTTTTTAAACGGAGGATAGAAAGATGTATTGTTATATTACAGATACATAACGTGTACGAATTCGTGGCCCTCCTAATCGTATATGAGATCAAAAGATGAAAAATTGGAGGACAAAGAGATCAAACAAGAAAAGGAAGTATTATTACAAGGCAAAATGATGAAAGTACGTGGGAAAAAGCTATATGTGGAGACGTATGGATCAGGAGAAAATCATCCTGTATTGTATCTTCATGGAGGTCCTGGTGAGATGTGTTTTGATTTCACCTACCATCAAGCACATAGATTACAAGATACTTTTCGGCTTATTGCCATTGATCAACGTGGGGTAGGACGTTCGGATGAAATTGGGAAGCAAGAGCAGTTTGGATTGCAGGATCTTATCGAAGATTGTGAAGAGTTAAGGAAGATGTTACGAATTGAAAGATGGTCTGTTATTGGGCATTCCTTTGGTGGTTTTCTAGCGTTGTTATATGCAACAATGTATCCACAATCTATTCAAAAGATTATCTTTGAAGGCCCTACTTTTGATTTTGCATTAACAAGTAGAGCTTTATTGAAAAGGACAGGAGTTTTACTAAAGAAGTATGGAAAAGAAAAGCAAGGGAATGAATGTATGGCTATTGCAGAAAGTAATGCTAGTTCAGTAGAATTACTAGAAGCTTATTCGAAATTAAGCGATGAATTAGGGGATAAAAGAATGGAAATTTATAATTATGTCGAGGATGAAACGGATTATAGCTTATATAGTGAAGAAGAATGGGAAGAGTTTTATGATCGTTCCGAAATTCATTTTACAAGATTGAAAGGGGAAGGGGAAATTTATCAATCGATATTATCAAAATTAAAAGATGTGGAGAACCCGATGTTGCTCATCATAGGAAAACACGATGTGGTAATGTGTGAAGAACAAATTAAAACGTTCAAAAGAGACGTACAAAGTGGTAAAGTCATAGTTTTTGAAGAATGTGGTCATACACCGCATTATGAAGCGGCAGATCGATTCGCAGAAACTGTCATTGATTTTTTGAAGTGAATTAGGAAAAGGTGCTTCCTAAAAATGAGAAGCACCTTTTTTCTTTATGTTTAAATTTCAGGATGGAAGATTGTAATGTTAGGCCATTTACTCTGCCAATTCTTTTTTTGTAATCTCGTTTCATACATATTTGTGAGCTCTTTCGTTTCGAGGAAATGAGGTGTTGGCTTCACTTGCAGTGTGAGAACGTCTTCTATTCCGCAAGGGGCAGTTAGCACCACATTATCTTGTTCATCTAATGTGACTCCAAGAGCAGTCGCTGTTTCTGAGAATTTAGAAATGGCATCGACTGAAGATAAATAAGGGGGCATGTTATTGACTACATGCATGCGAGCTTGATTTTTCACGGACCACGGAATTGTAGAATCTATATGTTTAAGCCTATTTTCTAATTTTTTTTCGGTGGATTCACTAATATGTAATGGGTCAAAATAGATGATATCTATGTCTGGCGTTGGCGTTCTTACGTCATATCCATGAAGAACATCCCAAATTTTAGAACGAACAAATCCAGCGCAAACCCACCAATCAGGAAGTTGTAGGGTTTTTGCGGTCTGTAATATTTTCATCATCCAAGTATCGTTTTGTATGAGTTTAATAATATCCTGCTCTGTTTTAATATACATACATTTCTCTCCTTATTAAATATACTCTTCATTAAGTATTGCTTCTGTTAATCGAGCTGCCATAATGAGAAGCATCATTCACTGCGTAAGTTTAATAATCCATAAAATCCAATATGCACCAGGTACAAATATGAGCTGTGCTAATAATGTACCAAGAAATCTTGAAATCATAAGCCAACCAAACATCTTACTCATTGTATCAGCACCATTTTCTGATTGAAGCGCTCGCTCTGTTAAAAGGGCAATACGTGGATCTAGCAACACAGTTAATAAGATTGTAGCAAATCCATTAATAAGGCCAGAAGCCGTGATTGCTTTCGTTGCATAAGCCGGATTTAAATAAGAAGCATATAAGGCGGAAAGGACCCCCGCAGTATAAATTGCGGTTGCAAACATATTAATTAACATAATTCGTTTTGGAATGCCGCCCACTCGCATACGGTGGATCATTTCGAATTTTGGAAATCTAACATATTTTTTTGTATACTTCAATTTTTGCACATTGTTTGTTTTCATCATTCGAATGAATGAACCATCTGTTTCGAAGCGCTGAATTACATATCCAAAGAGTTTTGTTAAAGTTGGATATAGAATGATTGCGAGCAGTGTACCGATAGAAGCGGATAATAAAACAAGGCGCATTGTACTTTCTAAATTAATTGAAGCGCCACTCTTCGCTTGATCGATAATGCCACCAAGTAAAAAAGCTTGTAGCAAGTTGGATGTTCGTGAAATAAGTAATACCATTCCAACTACAGATAATGCAACGGCAATTTTCTTTAAACGAACACCTGCAAGCCGAATGCTATAAGAACTTGTTTCGACTGCATGGATGATAATCGTGAAAGTCATTATAAAAATTAATGTTGTCATCATTTTTGGTCACCATGTTTCTATGAAATTATGCTCATCATACAACAGAACGATATCTACCTTTGAGTTGAGTAATAACGTGCACGAAAAAATAAAAGTTCAAAACGAATGAATATTTTGATAATATAGAAAGGATGGTGATTTGTCAATTAGGGGTGGAGAATTATGTATACAACTTTTCTATTTGATTTAGATGGAACATTAACAGATCCGAAAGAAGGAATTGTAAATTCGGTTTTATATGCATTGCGAAAAATGGGAATAGAAGAACTGAATCAGAAAGAGCTAGATTCTTTCATTGGTCCACCAATTCAGCATTCGTTTGCAGGTAGATACAGAATGGACGAAAAGCAAGTAGAGCAAGCTGTTACTTATTTTCGTGAATATCTAAAGCGAAGCGGCCTACTTGAGAATTGTGTATATGAGAGGATTCCGTATATTTTACAAGAATTAAAAGATGAAGAGAAACGATTATTTGTTGCAACTTCCAAGCCTACTGTATTTGCAAAACAAGTGTTAGAACACTTTAATTTGATTCATTTCTTTGAAGAAATAGTAGGTAGTAATTTAGATGGAACCCGAATCAAGAAAGATGAAATTATTGAATATATTTTGCATACCAATCCAGAGCTGCAAAGAGAAGAGGTAGTAATGATTGGGGATAGAAAGCATGACATGATAGGAGCGAATTGTAATGGAATTGATTCTATCGGTGTATTGTATGGATATGGGAGTGAAAAAGAATTACAAGAAGCAGGAGCGACGCATATTGTGAAACATGTCGAAGAGTTGCGAAGCTTTTGTGCAAAAGACAAAAGTTTTAAAATATAAAACAAAAAGGAAAATCCCTTTATAACGAGCGATAGTTAAATTGTTTTCGTTTAAAGGGATTTTTTATATGTAATAGAATAGTAATAAATATGCTATTTTAATCATAAAAATTTTGTTGGAAAAGGGGGAGGAATGTTAGGGTTTGGAGTGTTATAAAAACGATATTTTGTAATACATAGAAAAAATCTAGGGTGAAAGGATTGAATTTTCAATTAAATAGAGGTGAGAGAAGTGGAACTAGTTATTATTTTATTAGCACTTAGTTTACTTATGTTTGTTGCCTATAGGGGATTTTCAGTTATTTTATTTGCACCAATTTTTGCTCTATTTGCAGTATTCTTAACGGAACCTAGTTTTGTACTACCTTTCTTTTCAAATATTTTTATGGAGAAAATGGTAGGATTTATTAAATTATATTTTCCAGTTTTCTTACTTGGTGCAATTTTTGGTAAAGTAGTAGAAATGTCTGGAATTGCAGATTCCATTGCTAAGACAATTATTGAGATAGTGGGTGAAAAACGGACCATTTTGGCTATCGTTTTAATGGGGGCTGTTTTAACTTATAGCGGTGTCAGTGTTTATGTTGTTGTATTTGCAGTATATCCATTTGCTGCAAAACTGTTTCGTCAAGCGAATATTCCGAAGCGCTTAATACCTGGAACAATCGTTCTTGGAGCTGTCACATTTACAATGGATGCACTCCCAGGATCACCGCAAATTCAAAATGTAATCCCGACAACATTTTTTAAAACAGATATTTATGCAGCGCCAATACTTGGTATTATTGGGGCTATTTTTGTCTTAACGTTAGGATCGATCTATTTAGAGAGTAGACGTAAGAAGGCGAAAGCAGCTGGAGAAGGCTATTTTGGTTTTGAAGATGGGGGTTCTGAAATGGCTGCATCACTAGAGTTAGAGCAAAAGAATCATACTGCTCTTCAAAGTATTGAAATTTCGAGATTACAGCAAGTCGTAGCATTTATACCACTTATTTTGGTAGGGGTTATGAATAAGGTTTTTACAATCACAATACCGAAGTGGTATCCAAATGGTTTTGATTTTTCTTCAATTGGAATGAAAGCGTTTGGTAAGGTAGAGCTAAGTGCAGTACTTGGTATTTGGTCGGTAGAATTAGCACTTATCATTGGAATTATAACAACGCTATTATTATATTGGAAGCGTGTGGTGACAGGGTTCCAAGCAGGACTGAATACAAGTATTGGAGGAGCGTTGCTGGCAACAATGAATACAGGAGCGGAATTTGGTTTTGGTGGTGTGATTGCAGCGCTTCCAGGGTTTGCGATTATGCGAGATAGCATTTCTGCAACGTTTACGAATCCACTCGTGAATGGAGCGGTAACAACAAATATTCTTGCTGGTATTACAGGTTCGGCTTCAGGAGGCATGGGAATTGTTTTAAGTGCTATGGGTGATAAATTTATTGCAGCGGCAGAACAATATCATATTCCGCTTGAAGTTATGCATCGTATTGTCTCTATGGCATCCGGAGGAATGGATACACTGCCACATAATGGGGCAATTATTACAATCCTTACTGTTACAGGATTGACACATAAACAATCGTATCGTGATATATTTGCTGTGACAATATTGAAAACGATTGCTGTATTTTTAGTAATTGCTGTTTATACATTTACAGGAATTTACTAATAAAATTATTAGTCTGGGAGGAAATAATAAAGCGAAGTAGAATATTAAATTTGATAATTTATGTAGTAGAAGGTTCACATTATAAAATATTTAGTAGGGAAAGAAGGGGTGGGTTACTTGCAAGAAATCGCAGAATTTCGTATGCCAAAGAACGTTTTATATGGGAGAAATTCACTAGATAAATTAGGAGAACAAGCAATTAAGCTAGGAAAAAGAGCTTTCATTATCAGTGATTCTATTATGAAAAAGCTTGGCTATATTGATGCGTGCGTGAAACTACTAAAAGCAAAAAAAATAGATGTTATTACCTATGAAAATGTAAATGCCGAACCAACAAATATTCATGTTTCGGAAGCGTTAACGATATGTGCAGAGTCAAAATGTGATTTGGTTATTGGACTTGGTGGAGGAAGTTGTATTGATGCAGCAAAGGCTGTAGCAGTTCTGTTTGCAAATGGGGGAGAGATTGAAGATTATGTTCAAAATCAAGTAGAAATAGAAAAGCAAGCCTTACCTCTTATTGCAATTCCAACAACATCTGGTACAGGCTCAGAAGTTACAAGTGTTGCTGTGATTACAAATACAAAAACAGATGTCAAAATGATGATTAAGCACACAAATTTCACACCACAAATAGCGATTATCGATCCTTTATTGACACGTTCTGTTCCGCAGAATATTACTGCAGCAACAGGTATTGATGCACTATGTCATGCAATTGAAGCATATCTTTCTAGATTTTCACAGCCGCTTACAGATGTATTAGCACTTGCGGCAATTGGAACGATTATGAAACATTTGCGGATTGCTTATGAAAATGGGACAAATATAGAAGCACGAGAAGCAATGATGATTGCTTCCTTACAAGCTGGCATTGCCTTTTCAAATGCGTCGGTCACTTTAGTTCATGGAATGTCACGTCCAATCGGAGCACTATTTCATGTACCCCATGGGATATCAAATGCGATGTTATTACCAGCAGTTTTAGATTTCACAAAGGTTTGTTGCGTCAAGCGACTTGCAGATATCGGACGGTACATCAATCCAGATTTACATTTACTTCCTGACGAAGAGGTTGCTAATCATGCGATTTTTGAAATAAAGAAACTTTGTTTGGATCTACGTATCCCGAATCTTAAAGAGTATGGAATTGATCAGGTTGAATTTGAAAATGCTCTTTCAAAAATGGCGAAAGATGCACTAGCTAGTGGAAGTCCGAGTAACAATCCACGCATTCCTTCTTATCATGAGGTGAAAAAATTATATCGTATATGTTTTGACTATCAATATGAAACTTCCGTGAGTGTATAGTGAAAATTCTGAATATTTTTGAAATATTTCCTCGGAAATGAAAAGGGGTGCAGGAGATGGAATTAGTAATTATATTATTGGCTCTTTGCATGCTGATGTTTGTTGCCTATCGTGGTTTTTCAGTTATATTGTTTGCTCCAATTTGTGCACTATTTGCGGTTTTATTAACAGAACCAAGTCACGTATTACCTTTTTTCTCTAATATCTTTATGGAAAAAATGGTTGGATTTATTAAATTATATTTTCCTGTATTCTTACTCGGAGCCATTTTCGGTAAGGTAGTAGAAATGTCAGGTATTGCGGAGTCTATTGCAAAAACTATTATTCAGCTAGTAGGTGTGAAACGATCCATGCTAGCAATAGTTCTAATGGGGGCTATATTAACTTATAGTGGTGTTAGTTTATTTGTAGTTGCTTTTGCGGTATATCCATTTGCAGCTAATTTATTTCGAGAGGCTAATATTCCAAAACGATTAATACCGGGAACAATTGCTCTTGGAGCGATTACGTTTACAATGGATGCGCTTCCAGGGACACCGCAAATTCAAAACGTTATTCCAACCACGTTTTTTAAAACAGACATTTATGCAGCACCATTTCTTGGAATTATTGGGGCAATCTTTGTATTTCTTGTTGGTATGTTGTATTTAGAAAGAAGACGAAAAAAGGCCGAAGAAAGTGGCGAAGGATATTATGGGTTTGGAGATGAAAATCCTGAAATGGCTGCTACAACAGAAACAGAACAAAATATAAAGCCAGCTATTCCTGCTTCTGAAATCACACCGCTTCGTCAAGTACTTGCTTTTGTACCACTTATTTTAGTAGGGGTAATGAATAAAGTGTTTACAGTATTGATTCCAACCTGGTATCCAAAGGGGTTTGATTTTTCATCGATTGGATTAAAGGCGTTTGGTAAAGTGGAGCTTACCGGTGTGCTAGGCGTATGGTCTGTGGAACTGGCTCTTTTAATCGGAATTATTACAACGATAATTTTAAATTGGAAACGCTTAGTTACAGGGTTTCAAGCTGGCTTAAATGCAAGTATTGGTGGTGCATTGCTTGCTGCTATGAATACGGGAGCTGAATATGGATTTGGAGGAGTTATAGCAGCATTACCTGGTTTTGGTGTCATTCGAGATAGTATTTCTACAACGTTCACCAATCCACTTGTAAATGGCGCAGTGACTACAAACGTTCTTGCCGGGATTACTGGATCAGCATCAGGAGGTATGGGAATCGCTTTAAGTGCGATGTCAGAGAAATATATTGCGGCAGCTGAACAATATAATATTCCATTTGAGGTCATGCATAGAGTTATTTCAATGGCATCAGGAGGCATGGATACATTACCGCATAATGGTGCCGTTATCACATTGTTGGCAGTAACTGGATTAACACATAAACAATCATATCGTGATATTTTTGCAATTACGATTATTAAAACATTGGCTGTTTTTGTGGTGATTAGTGTTTATAGCTTAACGGGAATTGTATAATATTTGTGATAGTTGGATAAAACACGACTTTAAAGTTTAAGTGAAAGTCGTGTTTTATTGTATGGAAAATATATAATAATAATAGAAAAATAATCTGTTATTCCAAACAAGGAGGAGAATAATTATGAAAGTGATGGGTCTTATTGGTGGAATGAGCTGGGAGTCTTCAGCAGAATATTATCGTATTATCAATGAAGAAGTAAAGAACAGGTTAGGAGGATTACATTCAGCAAAATGTCTTTTATATAGCGTTGATTTTGAAGAGATTGAACAATATCAATCTGAGGGTGATTGGGAACAAGCAGGAAGCGTATTGGGAGAAGCTGCATATTCTCTTGAGAAAGCTGGTGCAGACTTCATTGTTATTTGTACGAATACAATGCATAAGGTGATTGGTAATATTAAAGGGAAAGTGAGTATCCCTATTTTACATATTGCAGATGCAACAGCTATGGAAATAAAAAAACAAGGAATTCGATCAGTTGGTTTACTTGGAACGAAATATACGATGGAACAAGATTTTTACAAATCACGTATAGAAGAAAAGGGTATGAAAGTAATAATACCAAATCAAACAGAAAGGGAAATAGTAAATAGAATCATATATAACGAGTTATGTTTAGGAAAGATTAATCAAACATCAAGAGATTCCTATAAAAAAATAATACATAGTTTAGTACAAAATGGAGCAGAAGGAATTATATTAGGGTGTACGGAAATAGGGTTATTAGTAAAACAGGAGGATACTCAAGTTCCTTTATTTGATACAACTTTTATACATGCTGTTGAAGCTGTGAATATTTCCTTAGGTAGCTATTTGGATGCAGTACAAGAGAATAAAATACAATAACATAATTTTATTATGTAAACTGATGTGATTGTATAGATGGAAAACATTCAGAAAATATTTTATAATGAAAGTGGTTACAAAAAGGGGGAGTATGGATGTTTTCACTTCAGCCAATTGCTTTTGTACATAATGAAAGAAAAATGATAATGGATGATGAATGGGGAGATGTACAATCTCTTATTACGTTAACTGATGCATATGCAGAAGAGAGTATACAAGGAATTGAAAGTTTTTCGCATATTGAAGTAATCTTTTATTTTCATAAAGTGAAAGATGAACAGATTCAATATTCGGCTAGACATCCACGAAATAATAAGGAATATCCGAAAGTAGGTATTTTTGCACAGCGAGGGAAAAATCGTCCAAATCGATTAGGAGCGACAATTGCAAAAGTTGTAAGGCGAGAAGGAAAATCAATTGTAGTTGAAGGATTAGATGCAATTGATGGCACACCTATATTGGATATAAAACCCGTTATGAGAGAGTTTGTACCGAATGATGGAATTACACAACCCGAATGGGCAACGAACATTATGAAAGAGTATTGGAAAGGGAGCGGAACAAAATGAAAATATATGAAGCAAAAATTACAGATTTAGATGGATTAGCGGTTGTATTTAATAATTATCGCATGTTCTATAGACAGGAATCGAATGTAGAAGAAGCAAAAATGTTTTTGCGTAATCGCATAGAAAGAGAAGAATCTATTATTTTTGTAGCAGTAGAGGATGGCCAATACCTTGGATTTACCCAATTGTACCCTTCTTTTTCATCGGTTTCGATGAAAGAGTTATGGATATTAAATGACCTTTTTGTACAAGAAAGTAAACGCGGAGCTGGAATTGGAAAGAAATTATTAGAAGCAGCTAGAATCTTCGCATTAGAGAATGGCGCCAAAGGATTAAAACTGCAAACAGAAATAGATAACAAATCAGCCCAGCGATTATATGCTGAAAATGGTTATTTGAGGGATAATCGCTATTTTCATTATGAACTAACATTCTAAAGTTAATATGGATGCAGGTGAAAACACAAACAGAACGCTATCATTCAACATATGTTGCTATTGTACAAGCTAACTCGTCTGTTCTTATAACTTATATATGATAGGGTGAAGTTGTTTTGCCACAGAATCCATACCTAAATCCACACCTTGTGATAAGCCAGTGCAATTAATTGATTTCTACATGAGCCCAGGAAATCTATATTTATTTTTTGCTGAAATGGTTGAAGTATTAGGGGTTTATTTATGTGAATCATTTGGTTTTATCCCAGTTATTGTACCAATTTCTATGAATACAACGTACAATATTATTTGTGATTGTTAGTATATTTGTATATAAAAAATAAAAAGCTTAACATATTACGCTTGATAAATGTGTTAAGCTTTTTATGTGGTACTAATTGTTGAGAAGAAGGTTATTCTTTAAAATTGTATTATATGTTGCAGCAGAATCCAGTTGACAGCATCTTGAAAGTTTTCTGCAATATAATCTGGTTCCATATCAGCCCATTTATCGCGATATGTGTGCAAAGCATCATATCCAGCTCCGGTTTGAACTAAGATCGTTGTTGCATTCACATTTATACCAGCAACGATATCAGTCCAGCGATCACCGATGACAATACATTTTGTTAAATCTAGCACATGTTTTTCTGCTGCTTGCAAGAGCATACCTGTACTTGGTTTTCGGCATTCACATCCATCTCCATGTCTGTGAGGACAAAGGTATACATCATCAAAACCGAATGATTCCAATTCTTGAATAAAATCTTCTATAGTTGCTTTCCCATCAGCAATACCAGGTTGATTTGTAAAGGAAAATAGTTTTATATTCTGTGCTTTTAATGCACGTAAAGCGTCATGTGTAAAGGGAAATAAGGTAAATTCACCAGGATAATGTACGGTAGTATCTCCTCCAATGGTTCCATCACGATCGATAAATATTGCTTGAATGTTTGTCATAATAATAATTCCTTTCAGCTAGTAGATTAAAAGTATTTTACAAATCGATAACCATTTACTTCGTAGCCTAATTTTTTATAGAACGGATGAGCTTCTTTTCTTTGTGTACCACTTACAAGCCATGTTCCAATACAGTTATGTTTTTTTGCTAGTTGTTCTGCATAATCCATTAAAATTTGGCCAATCCCTTTTCGGCGTGCTGACAGATCAACACTAATAATGGATATCTCCCCATATCGTGTTACATCTTCTAAGTTTTCTCGTATGCGAAATCCGAGGAATCCGAATATCACATTATCTTCTTCGTAAACATATAAGAAATCAAACGGACTCATTTCAACAAATTGTAAGCGGTTTTGCATGTCGACATGAGAAATATTAGAGCCTTTTAATTCTTTCGTGAGTGAACAAAGTGCTTCTATATCATTCACAGTCGCTTTTCGAATGTGAGATTCCATTCTCTCAACTCCATCTATAAATGTAAATTAACAACTCCAAATGTTAAATATTCTGTTAAAAATCGTTTTTTCCTGCTAATAATACGAATATGAATATTTAATATATTAGATATATAGAATGATATTTTAAGGGGAAATATGTTATAATTCCCCTGGATTTTATTGTAAGTGGGAAGAGGGGAAGTAATTTGTTACAGGTCAATATTCAATCGGCGGGTTATGAAGCAGGAGAAAAAACAATCCATGACATAGCATTTTCAATTGGAAAAGGTGAATTAGTCGCTCTTATTGGTGCAAATGGCGCTGGAAAAAGTACGACGATTAAATCAATGCTTGGCTTGCTTGCGCATATGGATGGCGAAATTTTATTTGGTGAAAAAGAGAATCCGTATGCCTATGTACCGGAACATCCAACATATTATGATTACTTAACGCTATGGGAGCACATTGAATTGTTAATGGCTGCACGTGGGTGTGAAGCAGGGAGCTGGGAGGAGCGGGCACAGGAGTTTTTACATACATTTCGAATGGAGAAGCATAAACACGAATATTTATCGAATTTTTCAAAAGGTATGAAACAAAAATCGATGTTGATTTTAGCGTTTTTAACGGAACCAGACTTTTATATTATCGATGAGCCGTTTATTGGATTAGATCCAGTAGCAACACGAGAATTTTTAAATTTCTTATATAAAGAGAAAGAGCGAGGCGCAGGAATTTTACTTTGTACGCACGTATTGGATACAGCCGAAAGAATATGTGAACGATTTTTACTTATTTCACAAGGTACTTTAGTAGCAAATGGGAATTTAGAAACGATTCAATCGTTAGCAGAAATGCCGGAAAGGTCATTATTAGATTGTTTTGATGCAATCGTAAGGCGGGAACAACATGATGAAACAACAATTTTATAAAAGGTTACGTTATGAATGGCAGAGGAAATGGAAATCGATTCGATCTGTTACGGATTGGACGGTAGCTCTATATATTATAATTCCAGCGGTTATATTTAGTGGAATCTATTACCGTTCATTATGGACACGAGAATTAACAGTTGAAGAACCTGCTTATTTTTTAATAGGTTTGTTTGTGTTTTTCTTTGCTACATATTCAAGAGGGATGCGTTCGTTTTTTGAACAAGCAGATAGCCTGTTTTTAATTCAACATCCAGTTCATATGCAAAAGTTAATAAAGTGTGGAATGATATATACATGTATTCGAATAAGTATAATGAATAGTATTGTAACGCTCATTATGTTACCTATATTGGTTAAGAGTATGGGGGCTTCTCTTTTACAAGTTGTATTATTTTGGCTGTCCTTTACCGTTTTTCGGTGCATGTTATCACTATTGGTAAGATATATAGATGTGCGTGGTGGAAAGCGCTGGGTATCATGGATTGTAAAGATTATCGTATTTTTTATGAGTTTTATTTGCTTGGGAAGTGGTGTGTTTTTAGGTTTTAAACATCCAGTATATGCAGTGTTATTTATCATTGCATTGATTGGAATTAGTTTGATATTGATAAAACAAAAAATGAACTATCAACGTTTCTTTTTTAAGGAAGTTGAAAAAGAAAAGGAAGAGAGTATGCGCTGGACGAGGGAAATTATGCACTTTAGTGGTCAAACTACGAAGCCAAGTAATAATTCAAGACCATGGTTGTTTCCACGCTCGAAGCATATACTGGGAAAAAAATCGGATTCGCGTATTATTGAATCATTTATAAAGGAGTATTTTCGATCAGGTACTTCTTTAAGTTTTTATATTAAAATTATCTTGATGAGTGCAACATCTATAAAAGTAACACCATGGTGGATTGCGCTTATTATTATCGTATTTTCCTGTGTTGCAATTGCACGTTATTCTGGTGATCAATGGAATGAGTTTGCAAAGAAAATGTTTCTCCAATTGTATTGTGAGCAAGGGAAGTTATTATGGTTAAAAGGAAGGGCAACGATGTGTTTGTTTATTCCAGCTGTTTTGATTTATGGAACAGTTATACTCGCACAGTTTTATTTATTACCAGCTATCATCATTGGTATTTTCTTATTAATCGTAATAGGCTGGATTGTATTTTTGCCATAGAAAAAGAGCCAGAATGGCTCTTTTTTAATCTGTAATAGACTGGTAAATAAAATATAAGAGAACAAAAATGCTTACGACGGAGTACATGACATCTAGAGTCATAAAAAATCCTCCTCACTATAGTTGTATTTATATTGTATGAAATCTTACTATTCCATATTCAAATGAAAAAAATATGAAAATTAATAAATTTGTAAAGTGCAAAAATTAGCATCATTTTGTATAATGGAAGAAACAACCGTTATAGAAATATAAGTAGTGAAAGAGGAGGGAATAAAAAATGCCAAATTGGTTTAGAAAAACGTTAGTCGCATTAATTACTGTGTTTACATTTGGCTTAGTGACGCCTCCTTCTATTTTGCTTGATAATGCAAAAGCGGACAAGCCTACAAGGCAACAAAATTTGGAGCAGACGTCCTATACATATGAACAAGATCGTGAGAGGTTAACCGCAGATACCTTTATCACATATGCAATGCAAGAGGCTGAAAAACAATCTATGCAAAAGTTTGGTTCTAAAATCGGTCCTGTCATTGAAGATGAGTTTAAAGATATTATTTTACCTAAAATAGAAGAGGCAATTGCAGAGCTTGCTACAGATTTACCAGAAGAGTCATTACAATCATTAGCAATTTCACAAAAACCAGCAGGTGGTAATAATGAAAAGATTTTTCATGTATATGACACAAAAACAGGAAACGACTTACTGCGTTTTCATGTAAGACGTGATCATCCACCGCAAAATGGATATTATTTTAATTTCCATTACCACCGCTTTGATGATGGTTATACAGCGCACCATGAGCTAGGAGATATTTATTGGAATACGAATATGCCGCCGAAATGGCTGTCTTAGTGAAAAAGAACAAGGGCGATGCCCTTGTTCTTTTTTGTTTTTATAGATGTGAAGGTGAAGTAGGCCTTAACAGCGAATAGAATGATGTTTAGATTTGTTTGAAAAAGAGGATAAAGGAGTATTCATTATGTTGAAATATATTGTATTTGACTTTGATGGTACATTAGTAGATTCACAAGATATATTTGTGCCTATTTATAATCAACTTGCTGAAAAACATGGGTATAAAACAGTAAGTGAAGAAGAAATTGAGCCTTTGAGAAAGTTATCTATTCCGGAAAGATGTAAACAGCTGCATGTACCACTGTATAAATTACCTGTATTAGCGCTAGAATTTTATAAGCTATATCAGCCAGCTATTAAAGATTTAGTTTTATTTCATGGAATGAAGGAAGTATTAGATGAATTAGATAGGAAGGGGTATAAAATAGCAGTAATATCTTCTAATTCAGAAGAGCATATTAGAACGTTTTTACATAATAATCAAATAGAAAATATTCAAGAAGTTTTTTGTTCGAAAAATCTGTTTGGTAAAGATAAAATCATCAAGAAATTTTTAAAAACAAAAAAAATAACAGAAAAAGATATGTTATATGTTGGAGATGAACAACGAGATATTGTTGCATGTAAAAAAGTTGGAGTAAATGTGATATGGGTTGGATGGGGATATGATGTGATAGAAACGGTCAAGGAAGATTCTCCAGATTATATGGTAAATACACCGAATGAAATTTTACATGTCGTTGAGTCAATGTATTAAAATGATAGAAAGAAAAGGGGATGCAGCAGTTTGAACCAGGTATTTATCACATTGAATTTTGGGTAACCAATATACAGTGGATTTTTATGATTCGAACGGTTTTGTCGTAGAAGTTTCTTATACGCCTAATGTTGAAATGTGGGCTCGGTTAGAACAATAAAAATAGAGGGAAGTATAGTACTCCCTCTATTTTGTATATCGGTATTTTTATTTTATTTTTGTAAATGCTAGAGGTTGTGTACTTAACATAACTGGTACGTGTAATTGAATCGCTTGGAATTCCCCATTTGTATTCATCTCATAAGCAAGCAACACATTCATTTCTGTTTGGAATAAGTCTAATGTTGCACAAAACATATCGTAGTGATAATGCTGTAATTGGACTTTCATTTCTGTAAATTGTAAAGATAACTCTTCATTTTGCTTATATACTTCTAGTGTTCCATAAGCTGGATGTTCAAATGTTCCAGTATAGTCTCCTAATGTATGAGAAGGCACTGTTCCTTTTACTTGCTCTGGAAGTGATTGGTTTACTTCTTTCATCATTTCCTTCAATTTAGCGGTGTCTTCTATAGCGCGCTTATGCCAATCAATTGTTTCTAATCCAAGGAGTTCATCATAAATTTGATTTGCAAGATAACTAGGAAGTAATGTATTTCCAGAGTTGGTTAATATAACAAGACCTATATTTTCTTTTGGAATGAATGAAACAAGTGCTGTAAAACCATCGATATTTCCGCCGTGATGGATCACTTTATAACCTCGATAAGCACTAATAAACCAGCCAAGACCATAACTATTTAATGGAGATTCAGGTGTAGATAAAATAGGTTGATCAGGAATTGTATTGTGCGGTGTATACATTTGTTGTAGTAGTTCAGAAGATAGTAATTCATGCTCTCCAATTTTTCCTTGATTTAGATGGAACAGCACCCAATTTGCCATATCTTCAATTGTAGAATTGATGCATCCAGCAGCTCCTACAGTGTCAATATTACGGAATGGTACTTCTTGTATTTCCCCATCTTTCTCAACGTAAGGAAAAGCATAGTCATTCGTATCTTGTGAGTCTATGACAGAGAAGTTTGTTTGTTCCATTTGAAGTGGTTCTAATATATGTTCTTTGGCGTATTGTTCCCATGTCCGATCTGTAATGTTTTCTACCATATAGCTAATTGTTGCATACATTAAATTGTTATATAAGAAAGCGGTACGGAATGGAGCATCGAGTGATAAATGTTTTATTTTTTCAACGAGTTCTTTTCGCTTTAAGGAAGAGTTGTACCAAAGAGCATCATGACGACTTACGCCAGAGCGGTGGGAAGCTAAATCTCGAGCTGTAATTTGCGAGCTTGCAAATACATCGGATAAAGAGAATGTAGGAATATAAGCTTGGACAGGAGCATCCCAATCAAACTTTTTCTGCCCTGCTAATAAGCTTAAAGAAAGCGTACCAAACGCTTTTGTCGCAGATCCAATTGCAAAATGTGTTTGAGGAGTAACCGGCTCTTTCTGTTCTAAATTTCGATAGCCAAATCCTTCTGAAACAATGACCTCACTATCTTTTATTACTGCTACAGCAGCCCCAGGGACGTGTAAATCTTTCATCATTTTTTCAATTGTTGTTTGTAATGTACAAACAACAGGGATTTTTGTTTTACTCATGCTTCTAACCTCCAAATATTATTTTATACTTCCGCACTATATTTTCTTTGATAAGAAGTTAAATCCCTCTGAAAAGATGAAAAGTTAAGAATTTTGTAAGATTCATTAAAATTGAGATTCCAAATTAAAATTCAGTTAATACTTATTATATTGAAATGTTTTTTTATATGTTTTACGGAGAGTTTTGCATGCAGAATTATTTTTTGTATGATAAACTCCATATAGGAAATAGATGCGAAAGAGGGTTTTTCTTACATATGAAACATGCTGAATATGAATACTTAAATTTATGCCGCCATGTTATGGAGCATGGTACAAAAAAAGAAGATCGTACAGGAACAGGGACTGTATCTGTATTTGGATATCAAATGCGTTTTAACCTTAGTGAAGGATTTCCTTTATTAACGACAAAACGTGTACCATTCCGCTTAGTAGCCAGTGAGCTTCTTTGGTTTATGAAAGGTGATACAAACATTCGTTATTTGCTTCAAAATAACAATAATATTTGGAATGAATGGGCGTTTAAAAACTGGGTGGAAAGTGATTCTTATAAAGGACCAGATATGACAGACTTTGGACTTCGTTCTCAGCAGGATGAAGAATTTAAGAAACACTATGATGAGCAAATGGAATTGTTTAAAAAGAATGTATTAGAAGATGATGATTTTGCAAAGCAATATGGTTCTTTAGGAGATGTGTATGGAAAGCAATGGCGCGCGTGGAAAACAACAGCTGGAGAAACACTTGATCAGTTAAAAGATGTAATTGAAATGATTAAGAAAACACCAGATTCTCGTCGTTTACTCGTTTCTGCATGGAATCCTGAAGATGTGCCAAGCATGGCATTGCCTCCATGTCACACGCTATTCCAGTTTTACGTAGCAGACGGAAAACTATCATGTCAGTTGTATCAACGAAGCGGTGATATTTTCCTTGGCATTCCATTTAATATTGCAAGCTATTCGTTGCTAACACATTTAATTGCGCATGAATGTGGCTTAGAAGTAGGAGAGTTTGTTCATACAATTGGAGACGCGCATATCTACACAAATCATTTCGAGCAAGTGGAAAAGCAATTAGCGCGTGAACCACGCCCATTCCCGACGTTAAAATTGAATGCAGATGTAAAGTCTGTTTTTGATTTTGAAATGGAGGATTTAACATTAGAAGGCTATGATCCACATCCTGCAATTAAAGCGCCTGTCGCAGTGTAAACATAAAAGGAGATGAAAATATGATTATTTCATTTATGGTCGCAATGGATGAAGAAAAAGTTATCGGTAAGGATAATAAGTTACCATGGCATTTACCAAGTGAATTGCAATATGTTAAGAAGACAACAATGGGTCACTCACTTATTATGGGAAGAAAAAATTATGAGGCAATCGGAAGGCCACTTCCAGGAAGACGAAATATTATTGTAACGCGTAATATGAATTATCATGTAGAAGGTTGTGAAATTGCGCATTCAGTAGAAGAAGTATTTGAGCTATGTAAAAATGAGGAAGAAATTTTCATATTTGGCGGAGCGCAAATTTACGAATTATTTTTACCATATGTAAACAAACTTTATATAACGAAGATTCACCATTCATTTGGAGGGGATACTTTCTTCCCAGAAATGAATATGAAAGAGTGGAAAGAAGTTTTTGTAGAAAAAGGCGTTACGGACGAAAAGAATCCATATACATACTACTATCACATATATGAAAAACAACAATAATTATAAAAAGATTGATGTGGGATGTTCACATCAATCTTTTTATTTGGATAACAAGATAAGACTTTATGGATGAACTTTCTTGGTGATATAATGGGAGAGGTTGTAAGTTTTAGGATTTTAGCAAAATTCTATAAAAGAAAGATTTCCATTTATAAATTCTTTGTTTAGCTAAAGGAGGAGAATCGATTGAAAAAATTATGGGGATTGCTTTTTCTTTGTTTTACACTCATGCTAGTTGGGTGTGAGAAAGAAGAGAAGCCAGAACAAGCATTTGATACATATGCAAAAGCGTGGAATAAGCAAAAGTTTGCAGATATGTATGATCAATTATCAGAAAATGCAAAAAAAACCATTTCAAAAAAAGATTTTACAGAGAAGTATGAAAAGATTTATGCAGGTATTGAAGTTAAAAATTTAAAAGTAGAAACAGGAAAAGTTAAAGAAGATAAAGAAGATAAAGGACCAGTTCCTTTTAAGGTGAGTATGGATACAGTTGGCGGGAAAATTTCCTTCTCGGACGAAGCAAAACTTGTGAAAGAAAAAGATGGAGATAAAGAATCTTGGAAAATAGATTGGACTCCAGATTTTATTTTTCCAGGGATGACAAAAGACAGTAAAATACGTATGCAAACAGTTCAAGCGAAGCGCGGAGAAATATATGATCGTAATGGAAAAGGGCTCGCAACGAATGGAAAGGCGTCTGAAATTGGCATGATTCCAGGACAATTAGGAGACGCTGCACCGCAGACGAAAGAAATAGTAGCAAAATTACTTAATATGTCTGTAGAGGAAATTGATCAAAAGCTTACAGCTAAATGGGTGAAACCAGATTATTTTGTACCACTCGGTATTTTACAAGAAGGTGCAACGCAAAATGATTATATGAATTTACCAGGAGTCTCATCTCGTCCAGTAAAAGTTCGTACATATCCATTAGGAGAAGCTTCAGCACACTTAACGGGATACATGGGAAAAGTGAATGCAGAAGATTTAAAGACCCTTCAGAAAAAAGGTTATCAAGCGGATGATCCAGTTGGGAAAGCTGGATTAGAACAAGTATTTGAAGCTGAATTGCGCGGCGAAAAAGGTGGTCGTGTCTTTATGGAGGATGCACAAGGGAAAGAGATGAAAGACTTAGCTAAAAAAGAAGCAAAAGATGGAAAAAATATTACTTTAACAATTGATAGTACAGTTCAAGAAAAAATCTTTAATGAAATGAAGGGAGAGGCTGGTTCAAGTGCAGCCATCAATCCGCAAACTGGTGAAACAATTGCGCTTGTAAGTAGCCCTGCATATAACCCGAATATAATGGTAAGAGGTGCGTCAAAAGCACAACGTGAAGCGTGGGATAATGATCTGAAAAAGCCAATGACGAATCGCTTTACACAAGCATCGGCACCAGGTTCTGTATTTAAAGCAATTACAGGTGCAATCGGTCTTGAAACGAAAACAATTGATCCAAAAGAGGAATTGAAAATTGAAGGATTACAATGGACAAAAGATTCTTCATGGGGAAATTATTATGTAACACGTGTAAAAGATGCAAGTCCAATTGATTTTGATAAAGCAATGAAGTATTCTGATAACATTTACTTTGCACAACAAGCGATAAAAATTGGTAAAGATAAATTTGTGAGCGAAGCAAAGAAATTCGGATTTGATGAAAAATTACCAATTGAATACCCATTCCCAGTTTCAACAATTGCAAAAGATGGTATTAAAAATGATATTCAAATGGCCGATACAGGGTATGGACAAGGCAAAGTATTAATGACGCCTCTTCATTTAGCATTAACGTATGCACCAATTGTTAATGAAGGGAATATACCGTCTCCACACCTTATTAAAGATGATAAACAAGTTAAACCTTGGAAAGAAAATGTGATTTCTAAGGGAAACCAAGAGATATTAAAAAATGCGTTAACAAAAGTAATTAATGATGAAGATGGCACAGGGAAAATTGCTAAAATTGACGGTATGACTCTCGCTGGAAAAACGGGAACAGCTGAGTTGAAAGAATCGAAGGAAGCAGATGGAAAAGAACTTGGATGGTTCGCTGCTTTTGACGTAAATTCACCGAATATGATTGTTACAATGATGATTGAAGATGTGAAGGGCCGGGGTGGAAGTAATGTTCCTGGTGAAAAAGTGAAACATGTTTTTCAAAAGTAATACTTAAGAAAAAGCTATCTCCTTAAATGGGAGATAGCTTTTTTTCGTGTAGATTTCATAATGAAATGTGAAGATTTAATGAAAGGAGATGAAAGGTTTATTTACTTACAAAAAAAAAGTAACTATTTTTTATTGACAAAAAAAGAATGATTTTGTATGATACTTACATAAGGTAAGTGATTTACTTTTAAATAAAAAATCTCAAATTAAAGATATTAATTAAGGGAGAGAATAAAAATGACAAAAGTACTATTTATTACAGCAAATCCAAATTCAGCAGAAGCATCTTTCGGTATGGCAGTAGGGGAAGCATTTATCGAAACGTATAAAAATGAACACCCACAAGATGAAGTGGTAACAATTGATCTATTTAACACAACAGTACCAGAAATTGATGCAGAAGTATTTGCAGCTTGGGGGAAATTTGCAGCAGGTGAAGGCTTTGAGGCGTTAAGTGAAAGCCAACAACAAAAAATTGCAGCAATGAATACAAACTTAGAAACATTTATGACTGCAGATCGTTATGTATTTGTAACACCAATGTGGAACTTCAGCTATCCACCAGTAGTAAAAGCATACTTAGATAACCTATCTATCGCAGGTAAAACATTTAAATATACTGAAAATGGTCCAGTTGGATTATTAGAAGGTAAAAAAGCACTTCACATTCAAGCTACAGGTGGCATTTACTCTGAAGGAGCATATGCAGCAATGGACTTTGGACGTAACCACTTAAATGCTGTATTAGGATTTATGGGTGTATCTGATACAGAATACCTTGCAGTTGAAGGAATGAATGCAAATCCTGAACAAGCACAAGAAATTAAAGAAGCAGCAATTGCAAATGCACGTGAAGTAGCAAAACATTTCTAATATAGAAAACTCAAAAATGTCCAAACGCTTGTCGTTTGGACATTTTTTCTTCTTTTTCCTTCGTTTGTCTAGTATAATTAATGACGGAAAGATAATAGGTGGGGGTTCTATATGATTCAAACGTTTTTTAAAATCTTTTATTTAATCTTAATTGTAATTGGTATTACACCGAGGCTATGGCGTATAAAGCGTAAAGCAAATACGATGTCGCCACAAGAAAAAGATCGCCTTGTGCATAAAACAACAAGCTGGTTTGGTAAGAAAATGGTTCGTGTAGCCGGATCGACTGTACAAGTAAACGGACTTGAAAATGTGCCAAAAGATAAGCCTGTACTTGTTGTAAGTAATCATCAAAGTGACATGGATATTCCCGTTTTACTTGGGTACTTAAATAAACCAATTGGATTTGTTTCAAAAGCAGAAATTAAGAAATTTCCGCTTGTACCAACTTGGATGGAATTGATGAATTGTGTATTTATGGATCGTAGTAATCGTCGTCAGTCTCTTCAAGCCATTAAAGACGGAATTGAACTTTTAAAAAATGGTCATTCGATTGTAATTTTTCCAGAAGGAACACGCAGCAAGGGCTGTGAAATGGGAGAATTTAAAGCAGGGAGTTTTCATCTTGCGGTAAAGTCTGGTGTCGCTATCTTACCCGTAACATTAGATGGGACATATAAGATGTTTGAAGCAAATGGAAACCGCATGAAGCCTGCGCATGCAACGGTAACCATTTCCAAACCAATTACACCTGAACAATACGCAAGTATGGATGTAAAAGAATTAACGCAATATACGAAAGATATTATTGCAGCTCAACTACATAAGTAATAAAAAAATCTCAGCTTGTTCAAGCTGAGATTTTTTTATGCAACAGGCAATACATAAAACAATACACAGAAAAACATCATTGTGCTACCACCTAATACAAAAAGGTGCCAAATCGCGTGGTTGAAGGGGAGTTTTTCCCAAAGAAAGAATATAGCCCCTACTGAATATAAAATCCCGCCGGTTAACAATAGTGAGAATCCGTGCCCAGTTAAATTTTCATAAAGTGGTTTGATAGCGACAATAATGAGCCAGCCCATAATGACGTAGCACAGTGTTGACATTTTAATAAAACGGCGTACAAAGAAAATTTTAAAGATAATCCCACCGATAGCAAGCGTCCAAATAATTGCAAGTAATGTCCAACCAAGTGGGCCACGCAGTGTAATAAGTAAAAACGGTGTATAGGTGCCAGCTATTAATAGGTAAATAGCAGAGTGGTCTAAAATCGTAAATAATTTTTCTACTTTTGGATGATGGATGCTATGTAATAGCGTAGAAAATAAATATAGTAGAAACATGCTCACACCGTAAACAGTAAATGCAACAACAGCAGAGGCTGTGCCATGCTTCGAAGCATGAACAATTAATATGATAAGGGCAGGAATGCTTAAAATAGCACCAATGCCATGGGTAATCGCATTAGCAATCTCTTCTTTGACGAACTGTGTCATTCGTGTTATTTTTTGCGCCATGGTTTAAATCCTTTCTCAGTTAATGAAATAAGATGTATTTTCTTTACCTTATCATATACAAAAGAAATAGAAAATGAAAATTGTTTAAGTGATTATATTTTCGAATTTTTTTGACAAAAGACAGCGGATACATTGACGTTTACAAACTTTTTTGACAAAATAAAATTAAGTGAGATTAAGGGGGAAGTCATATGCCAAATATTGGGGTTCCAGGATTGATATTAATTTTAGTACTCGCTTTAATTATTTTTGGTCCAAAAAAGTTACCTGAAATTGGACGAGCTTTTGGGGAGACATTAAAAGAGTTTAAAAGGTCTGCAAAAGGTTTACACGATGATACAGATGAAAAAAAATAAATTTTGTTTCTATGCCGTATAGTGAATGGGGAATGTGGTGAGAAGAATGAACAATCAAGAGATGAGTGTCATAGAACACCTTGGAGAGTTAAGGAAGCGACTCATTATAACAGCGCTGACGTTTCTGATTTTTATTGTCATTGGCTTTTCATTTACGAAAGAAATATATAATTTTATCGTAAAAGATTTGAATATGAAATTAACTGTTTTAGGTCCGAGTGATATTTTATGGATTTATTTTGTAATTGCAGCTGTCTTTTCAATTGTCTGTACAATACCAGTTGCAGCTTTACAAATTTGGCTATTTGTAAAGCCAGCATTACATGAACATGAACGAAAAATGACAATTCTGTATATACCGGCATTATTTTTATTGTTTATTGGAGGACTTTGTTTCGGTTATTTTCTTATTTTGCCATTTATTTTACAATTTTTAATGAGTCTCGGTGAGGATATGTTTCAGACAATGTTTACAACGGATAAGTACTTTTCATTTGTTATGAATATGACTGTACCGTTTGCAGTGATTTTTGAACTTCCCGTCATCGCAATGTTTTTAACAAGCATAGGAGTTCTCAATCCGATAGCACTACAAAAAGTGAGAAGATACGCATATTTCATTTTAATTGTAATTGCTGTTTGTATTACGCCACCAGACTTTATTTCTGATTTTTCAGTAGCGGTACCTCTTCTTGTAATTTATGAATTAAGTATTACAGCATCAAAGTTTGTGTATAAGAGGAAAATGAAACGAGAAATGAATAAAGAATCAAAAAGTGCCTCATTATGAAGGCACTTTTTTAATATATTTGTTATACTATACTTGTAATCGTATACAATATAAAGAAGAAAAAAATTGTGGAATCCCCGAAATTTAGACAAACTTTTCACCAATGTAAGTTTATACTAAAGTTATAAATCCAACAAAAAAGAGGATTGATATCGTGATCATGAAAAGTTTTTATTTCACCCATTCAACAGGGAATTGTGTCAAAATATTTGAAATCCCTGTCTTACACGCACAACATCCGTTAGCATTTCTAATTCAGTCACGTCTTCAACTATTTATTGCTAAAATTCAAAAACAAAAACAACCGAGATTCTCATACTCTTTTCGCGAATATTTACAAAGTTGCTTAAAGTGGAATGATTATTCAAATGTGTATCAAACAAATTCACTTGAAAAAAATGCATAATCTAAAATAGAGACAGGGCAAATGTGCTCTGTCATTTTCTTTTTGGGCATAAAAACCAAAGAATTTTGTCGAAAATAAGCTCAAACTGTTGAAAGCATTGTGAATACTAGTATAATAACAAGGAGAGCGTATTGGAAAGGGAAGAAAAAAATATGCAAAAAATAAAAATTGTAACAGATTCAACGGCAGATTTATCACAAGATGTGATTGAGAAATATGATATTCATGTTATCCCATTATCTATTTCTGTAAATGGACAAACATATTTAGATCGTATAGATTTACAACCTGATGAATTTATTGAGGAAATGATAAAATCAGAAGAATTACCAAAAACATCACAACCTGCTATGGGATCATTTGTAGAAATGTATGAAAAGCTAGGAGAAGATGGCAGTCAGGTACTTTCTATACATATGACAAGTGGAATGAGTGGTACAGTTGCAACGGCAAATAGTGCTGCATCAATGACAGAAACAAAAGTTACTGTTGTTGATTCTCAATTTATTACACATGCTTTAGCATATCAAGTAATTGAAGCTGCGAAAATGGCTCAAGAGGAGCGCTCGTTAGAAGATATTTTAAATCGTCTTGATGAAGTAAGAAAGAATACTCGTTTGTATGTAGTTGTGGATACGTTAGAAAATCTAGTAAAAGGTGGACGTATTGGAAAAGGAAAAGCATTCATTGGTTCTTTATTGAATATTAAACCGATTGCTAGTCTAGATGAGGGTGTATATAATCCTGTAACAAAAGTGCGTAGTCAAGGACAAATCGTAAAAACATTATCCAAACTATTTGAAGAAGAGACGGCAGGAAAAGTAATAAAGGCAGTTGCTATTCCTCATGCAAAAGCAATTCCCCTAGCAGAAAGCGTAAAAGCAGCTGTTGAAAAAATTAGTGGGTTTACACAATCAGAAATTTTTTATACAACTCCAGTTATTAGTACTCATACAGGACCAGGCGCAATTGGATTTATGTATTTAGCAGAGTAAAAAAAAGCTACTTGAATGAAATCATTCAAGTAGCTTTTTTTTTACTAATATAGAAAATATGAGATAAGAAGAGTAATCAAGGCGCTTCCGCTAATGATGCAACGTTTTTGTAAATATTTTTCCATGAAAACACCCTTTTTGTTTTTTCTCTATATAATGTATTTTCAAAAAAGGTTGTTATACATTAAGATGTTTGAACGCTTGGGTATGCTCTTTTTTCTTATTTTTGGATGGGGTCGAAATATATGTCTGCCCAAGAAACAATACATGAAGTTGGTCCCACGGTAACATACGTAAGTTCCAGTTATTACGAAGTCGTGTAATTGCCTCTTTAGGCGTCTCATCAGCAAGTGCAAACGTACCGTAATGCATTGGGATGAAATGCATTGCTTTTACATCTAGAAAAGCTTGTACTGCTTCCTCTGGAGAAACATGTGATACTTTCATAAACCATTCTGGTTCGTATGCACCAATAGGCATTAAGGCAATATCAATAGAAAATTGGTTGCCAATTTCTTTGAATCCTCGGAAATAGCCGCTATCACCGCAAAAATAAATCGTTTCATCTGTTGTACCATTATTTAAAACCCACCCACCCCAGTGGGAAGTGTTCATATCAAACAATGATCTTCTCGTCCAGTGCTGCGCTGGTACGAAGTGAAAGTCTACATCATTAATTTTTGTGAATTCCCACCAATTATATTCTTCTACTCGCAGAAACTTTTTTTTTGTAAATAACTTTTTTAATCCAGTAGGTACTAAGTATAGAACATCTGAATTCAATTGACGAAGTGTGGCAAAATCTAAATGATCATAATGACCGTGTGAAATAAGGACAATATCAATTTGGGGCAATTCCTGTAATGTAAGGCCGGGATTCGTTAACCTTGGCACAAGTTTTATTTTGTTTGACCATACTGGATCTGTTAAAATGTTGAGTCCATTCGTTTGTATAAGAAATGTTGAATGACCTATCCATGTAATCGTTGTTTTTTTAGTGTTCGTTCGTAAAAACTGAGTATGCTTGACAGGTGATTGTTCTACTAAATAAGAAAAATCTTTTTTGCTTTGTTTTCGTTCTTTACGCCAACGTAAAAAGGAACGAATTGGTTTTTTTGTACTAACATTATCCATGTTTTCATACCGTTTTACCATGAACATCACCTCATTTAAAATCTCTGTAGTTGTATTGTACCGAAATGTTGTAAAGGAAAAAAGTGAGAAAAATTGATTGTCGATTAAAAAATTGTAAAAAAAATAGTGCGGCCATCTTTACAAAGTGAGTGACTTATTGAAAATCGTTATGTAAAGAAGTAAGAAGGGAATGATATTAGTAAACAATGAAATAATTGTCTAGTAATTCGCTCAAAAATAGGAAGTAACATACCTAAATTCGTACGATTTCGTGAACAAATGCGATAAACAATTTTCTCATAGTGTTTACTTTTGTTATGATAAGCATGTCATACATAAATTAAAGAAAGAGAAGAGAGGTTTGAAAATGAAGCGTTATCAAAAGCTGATTGGTCTCATAGTTGTTTTTTGCTTCTTTATACTTGCAGGATGCGGCTCAGGGTCAAAACTCCGTAAACCATTAAATTGGGATTTAGAAACTTTTGAATACATAAATCAAGACGGTAAACAGTTTGGAACAAAAGATTTAAAAGGAAAAGTATGGGTGGCTGATTTTATGTTTACAAATTGTCAAACGGTTTGCCCTCCAATGACTGCGAATATGGCAAAGTTGCAGAAGATGGCAAAAGAGAAAAAGCTAGATGTGCAATTCGTTTCATTTAGTGTAGACCCTGAACTTGATAAGCCAGAGAATTTGAAAACATTTATACAAAAATTCACAGAAGATACAAGTAATTGGAACTTGCTAACAGGGTACTCATTAGAAGATATCAAGAAATTCTCAAAGGATAATTTCCAATCACTTGTAGATAAACCAGAGAATGGGCAAGTTATCCACGGAACATCATTTTTCTTAGTCGATCAAGAAGGTAAGGTAATGAAAAAGTATAGCGGAATGAGCAATACACCATATGAAGATATTTTACGTGATATGGAACGGTTATTGAAATAAAAGAAGGATGCTGAGCATCCTTCTTTTTGTATATGGAAAAATATATAATGGTTAATCTATCGATAAAATGTCGTGCTGTTGTGGAAGTTTTGGAGCGCGGATTTCTAAAATGCCATTTTGATAGGAAGCTTTTGCGTTTTTTTTCTCAATTAAATATGGAAGTTTAATCATGCGAGAAGCTCCTGACATGGAGCGCTCACGGCGATAGTAATTATGTGAAACTTCATCTTTTGTTTCTTCCATGAAATCTTCCGTAACAGAGATTTTTAAGTATTCGCTTTGAATTTCTATTTGGATTTGTTCCTTTTGAACGCCTGGGAGTTCTGCTTTTATGACTAGGTCTTCACCAGCTTCATATAGGTCTACAGGAAATGTTAATAAACGGTTTCCTTTTTGAAAAAAGTGATTCATATCTGCAATTACATCACGCAATGGTGTTTGTTCAAAAAAATCATCGATTTGCTTTAAGTAACTACGAATTGGTGGACGAGACGAAGAATCTTTTTTTTCATCACTCATGTTTTTTGCCTCCTAGAAATCAATTTGCAATATCATATGACAAATGTGTGCAAATGTGAGTGCCTATTTTTCATGTTTGTTCAAAAAAATTGGGTAAAATGTGAAATGGAGTGATTTTTTTATAGTTTTTATCGCCATATTGAGTTGATTATGCTAGTATAAATAGGGTTGATATAGTAGTATAGAAACAGAATGAAAACTGAAAGAGGGTAAGAAGAATGTGTGGTTTTGTAGGATGTTTATGTGAAAACCCTAGAGAGTTTTCAGAAACAGAAAAACATCAATTTGAAAATATGAACACGATTATTTTCCACCGTGGTCCAGATGACGAAGGATATTTTCGTGATGAACATGTACAATTTGGCTTCCGCCGTTTAAGTATCATTGACTTAGAGGCAGGACATCAGCCACTAACGTATGAAAATGATCGATATGTAATTATTTTTAATGGTGAAATTTACAATTATGTAGAATTACGTGAAATGTTACTTGAAAAAGGCGCAACATTTGCAACACAATCTGATACAGAAGTTATCATTGCATTGTATGCACATATGAAAGAAAAATGTGTAGATTACTTACGTGGTATGTTTGCATTTATGATTTGGGATCGTGAAGAAAAGAAACTTTTCGGTGCACGTGACCACTTCGGTATTAAGCCACTATATATCGCACAGCAAGGTGATACAACATTCTTTGCTTCTGAAAAGAAAAGTATTATGCATGTAATGCAAGACAAAGGGGTAAACCCAACTTCATTGCAACATTACTTTACGTACCAATATGGACCAGAGCCAGAAACACTAACTGTTGATATTAATAAAATTGAACCTGGTCATTATTTCGTAAAAGAAATCGGTAAAGAAATGGAAATTCATCGTTACTGGAAACCGTATTTCAATGCTTCAAGTGCAACAAAAGAGGAGCACATTCAAGCGATTCGTGATGTATTGTACGATTCTGTAAAAGTGCATATGCGTAGTGACGTACCAGTAGGTTCATTCTTATCTGGTGGTATTGATTCATCTATCATTGCTTCTATTGCAAGAGAAATGAATCCAAACCTTTTAACATTCTCTGTTGGTTTCGAACGCCGCGGCTTCAGTGAAGTTGATGTTGCAAAAGAAACTGCAGAAAAACTAGGTGTAACAAACCATAGTGTCTTCATTACAGCAAAAGAATTCATGAATGAATTCCCAAAAATCATTTGGCACATGGACGATCCTTTAGCTGATCCAGCTGCTGTACCATTGTACTTCGTTGCAAAGGAAGCTCGTAAGCATGTAACAGTAGTTCTTTCTGGTGAAGGTGCAGACGAGCTGTTTGGTGGATATAACATTTATCGCGAGCCAAATTCTTTAAAAATGTTCTCTTACATCCCTACTCCAGGGAAAAGCGTTTTAAAAGCATTAAGTGGTGCGCTTAAAGAAGGATTTAAAGGGAAAAGCTTCTTAGAGCGTGGATGTACACCAATTGAAGAACGTTACTATGGTAATGCGAAAATCTTCCGTGAAGAAGAAAAAGCTGAGCTAATGAAGTATTACAATGAAAGTGTAAACTATATGGATATCACGAAACCATTGTACAATGAAATTAAGGATTATGACGATGTTAGCAAAATGCAATATATCGACATGTTTACATGGCTACGTGGCGACATTTTATTAAAAGCTGATAAAATGACGATGGCAAATTCATTAGAACTTCGTGTACCGTTCTTAGATAAAGAAGTGTTTGACGTTGCGTCTAAAATTCCAACAGAATTAAAAATTGCAAATGGGACAACAAAAGCAATTTTACGCGAAGCAGTGCGAGGAATCGTTCCAGATCATGTATTAGATCGCAAAAAGCTAGGCTTCCCAGTACCAATTCGTCACTGGTTAAAAGATGAAATGCATGATTGGGCTGTTAATATTATTAAAGAAAGTAAAACAGAGCATTTAATCGACAAACAGTACGTATTAAACTTACTGGAAGCACACTGTGCGGATAAAGGTGATTATAGCCGTAAAATTTGGACAGTACTTGCGTTTATGGTATGGCATCAAATTTATGTAGAGCATAAATACGATACAAATGAGTTTCATGAAGAAACAAAGCGTGCGTATAGCTTAGTTTAAGTAGAAAAACCTTAAGGTCATATACGACCTTAAGGTTTTTTTCATAAATATGTATTATGCTTGATACACTAATAGTAAGAGGGTGGACAACATATGATTACGTTTGAAAAAGTGAATACAGAGACAAAAAGAGTTGTTGAAGAAATGTTTGCTTCTCATGGTTTTAATAGGAAGAAAGTTCAATATTGTATAAAAATTGATGATACATATATTGGTGTAATGGATTATACAGTACAAGGTGAACACGCTGTATTATCTAATTTAATTATTCATTTTGATTACCAAGGTTACGGATATGGAACAAATGCTTACTTTACATTTGAAGAAATGATGAAGCATAGAGATATAAAAGATATCCAGGTACTAAAAGGAGATCTAACTGAACAAGCTAAATCTTTTACAGAGGGACTCGGCTTTATATGGAATGGTGAAATATACATAAAGCGCTTCTAGAAGGAAAAAGGATACCTGAGATAAGAAATGAATATAAGGCAGGTGGATGTATGACGATGACGTCGGGTTTTTTACTAATAGGGGGGTGTTTTGTTGTGGCAGAACTTTGCCAAATTTTCATTCGGAAAATGATGCGTAAAAAACGCAAGCCGTATGAATGGCAATACATTCCCGTATTTTTTATTTTGTTTTTCACTTTATATTTATTGCAAAATACGATAAATTTTCCGCCAATGTTAAATATTTTTTTGAAGTTTGGCTTAATATATAGTGGCATTGGAATAGCTATTTTATTTTGTTTGTTTTGTATACGACATGTTCATTATCAGTCGTACATATTTATTTTAAATTGGCTTAATCGAGATGATGGAAACCGCCTTACATAAGGGGGTTTTTTTATTTGTTTTGTAACCAACTTTTTATGTTGTACATAAAATAGGACGAGCATAATTATATGCTCTATTAAATACAGAAAGGAAATGGCATATGAAATTAGTTATAGACGCAGGTCATGGTGGATACGATTCCGGTGCTGTTGGTAACGGTTTGCAAGAAAAAGATTTAACACTTCAAATTGCTAAGCGTGTTCGAGATATTTTACTTGCAAATTATACAATTAATATTAAGATGACACGCGATAGTGATGTCTTTATCCCGTTATCAGAACGTGCCAATATTGCTAATTCTTTCGGAGCAGATTACTTCATCTCATTTCATATTAATAGCGGCGGCGGAACAGGTTTTGAAAGTTATATTTATAATGGACTATCAGATAGTAGTTCTGCAGCAGCTAAACAACAAAAGATGCATGCGGCAGTTAATCCTGTTTTAACAAAATACGGTTTGAGTGATCGTGGTGCGAAAAAGGCCAATTACGCAGTACTAAGGGAAACGACTATGGATGCATTATTAACAGAAACAGCATTTATTGATACAACCTTTGATGCAAATTTATTAAAAAATCCGCAGTTTATAGAAGATCTATGTCAAGCGTATGCAAAAGGAATCGCTGCAATTTTAGGGTTAACGGAAAACCAAAATCCTCCAAATCCAACTCCTCAAACAAAAGGGGTGGCATATATCCGTGGGCAGAACGTAAATTTAAGAAGCGGCCCATCAACATCATCCCCAGTAATTCGTCAGTTAAATTATCCAGAATCCTATGTAGTTTATCAAGAAAGTAACGGTTGGCTAGATTTAGGCGCAGGCCAATGGATATATAATGATCCATCATATATTGATTACGTGAAATACGGGAATAGTGATGGAAGCCCGATTGGAGTGGCAAATATTCTAGGAACGAACGTAAATTTAAGAAGTGGTCCATCGACATCATCATCAGTAATCCATCAGTTAAATTATCCAGAATCCTATTTAGTATACGCAAACCAAAATGGTTGGCTAAACCTAGGAGGAAATCAGTGGATATATAATGATCCATCTTATATCAAATATGATCAATATTAAAATATGAAAAGATTATGAATAGAATCGAATAATACCCTGCCTCGAATGTCTTGCAGACAGAAGAATTTAGAGGGAGGGATTTTTTTGAGGAAATATATGCTAGAAAAGTTTTTTAAAATATATTGACAACATTTATTCAATACATTAACCTTTAAAATGTCAATGATAATCAATTTCATCTAGGAGGAAGTATGATTCGAACTAAAAATATCTTTATGCTCTGCATCGTAATGTTAATGGTTATGATTGCAGGGTGTGGCAAAGAAGAGAAGAAAGAAACGAATGAAGCAAAAGGAAAAGATTCGTATGTAATTAAGCATGCGATGGGAGAAACAACGATTACGGGGACACCTAAAAGAGTGGTTGTCCTAACAAATGAAGGCGCCGAGGCACTTTTAGCGGTCGGAGTTACACCGGTTGGTTCTACAAAACCAAGAGCTGGTGATGAATGGTATCCACATGTAGCGAAAGAATTGAAAGATACAAAAGTTGTAGGAACTGAGCGTGATGTTAACTTAGAGGCAATTATGAAACTAAAGCCTGATTTAATTATTGGGAATAAAATGCGTCATGAAAAAGTATATGAACAATTAAAAGAGATTGCACCTACTGTTTATGCTGAAACACTGCGCGGAGATTGGAAAGAAAACTTTACGTTATACACAAAAGCTGTAAATAAAGAAAAAGAAGGGCAAAAAGCTCTTGGTGATTATAAGAAGCGTATTGAAGGAATAAAAGAGAAACTAGGAGATAAAGTAGAATCTAAAGTTTCAATTATTCGATTCGTTCCAGGTGACGTTCGTATTTATCAAAAGAATTCATTCTCTGGTGTAGTGTTAAATGATATTGGATTTAAGAGACCACCACTTCAAGATAAGGATGATTTTGCGATAAAAGGTGTTACAAAAGAACAAATTCCGAATATGGATGGAGACTACTTATTCTATTTCACATCCGATAAAGATGCTAAGAAATCGAATGAAGGAAATACAATAGCGAAAGAATGGACAGAAGACCCACTCTTTAAACAGTTACAAGCTTCCAAAAATAATAAAGTATTTGAAGTAGATGAAGTTATTTGGAATACAGCTGGCGGCATTAAAGCTGCGAACCTTATGCTAGATGACATTGAAAAATACTTTTTGAAATAAGTAAAGTAGAGAAAAACACATCACTATTTAAAGGGTGATGTGTTTTTTAAGTCTCAAATAACAGAAAATTCTTTCTGTTAAACAGGGGAAAGTTGTAAAATGGAATTAATAAAAGTAAAGGAGTGAAGAAATGATGAATGGTGCTCACAAAGATTGGATTTTGTTTAATGGTAAAATTGTAAATACCAAGGAAGAACAGCCAATGGTTGCATTAGAAGAGAGAGGTCTACAATTTGGGGATGGGATATATGAAGTATTTCGTTTATACAACGGGAAACCTCACTTGCTAGATTTACATTTAGAGCGATTTTTTAAATCTATGAAGGAAATTCATCTTGTTCCACCCTTTACAAAAGAAGAATTAATTCAGCAACTTCATCAATTAATTGAGAAAAATCAATTTCAAGAAGATGGTAATGTGTATATTCAAATTTCAAGAGGCGTGCAGCCGAGAAATCATATATACAACTCTCATTTAGAGCCAATGTACTTTGCAAATATTGTACCATTCCCAAGACCAATTACTACTATGGAAAAGGGTATCAAAGTAACAGTGGAAGAAGATATTCGCTGGAAATTTTGCCATATCAAATCTTTAAATCTACTACCTAATATTATGATTAAGAATAAAATTAATGAAGAAGGGTATCAAGAAGCAATATTAGTTCGAGATGGGATTGTAACAGAAGGGTGTCATTCAAATTTCTTTATTATAAAAAATAATAAGGTGATTACGCACCCTGCAGATCATTTTATTTTACATGGGATTACTCGTCATCATGTCATTTCATTAGCAAAAGCCCTACATATTGAAGTAGAAGAGCGCGAGTTTTCATTACAAGAAGTATACAAAGCAGATGAATGCTTTTTTACCGCAACACCTCTTGAAATATTTCCTGTCATTCAAATAGGAGCCGAGCAATTTGGTAATGGAGAAAGGGGGCCAGTTACGAAGCGGTTACAAGCTTCTTATGAGGAGAGTATTGCACCTTTTAAAGTTACTAATTGAACGTGAGAGGAAAGAGGAGCTGGTATTCTTCCAGCTTTTTTTTGTGGTATAATTGATCGTAAGGTGATTTCTGAAAACGCTATAAAAGGGGATTCTATGTATATGAAATATGAAGCATTTAAAGAAATAATTCACGGAAGACGAAGTGTCCGAAAATTCACAGAGCAAGAAGTATCTGTTCGTGATATAGAAGAAATTATTGATTGTGCTCGTTACGCACCAAGTGATACGAATTCACAAACGTGGGAATTTATTGTCATTATGAATCGGGATAAAATTAAAAAAATTGAACAAATGACATGGGATGCTTTACATAAGTTGGCTGCACAAGCAACGGAAAAAGGTGAAGAAAAAGCAGGTAAATTACTTACACGTTCGTTTGGACCATATGCAACAGCTTTTTCTGATGCACCAGTTTTAATTGTATGCTTAGCTACACCATACGAATCTAAGTTTCGCGAAAAAATATTTGATCCGATTGACTTCGTTCCAAATTCAGTATGGGAAGAAGAAGGGATTAAGAGTAGCTGTTTAGCTGCACAAAATTTAATGTTAGCAGCATATGCAAGAGGACTTGGGACTTGTCCAATGACAGGACCTGTGTTATTGGCTCAAAATCAACTGCGACAATATTTACAAATTGAGCCTGAGAAACAAATCAATATGGTAATTTCACTTGGTTATCCGAAAGATCAAGCGAAAAAACTAGCGCGAAAAGAAGTTGAGGATATTACAAAGTTTATTTTTTAGAGTGCTGTGCGAAAAATTAGAAAAGACATTGGTGCATCCAATGTCTTTTCTAATTTTTTTAGAAGGGGATATTTTTTACTAATAATGGGCTAAAATGAGGAATAAGAAGGAATTTCTAATTATTTCTTGAAAAAATTAATGATGTTAAAAAAGAAAATATGGTACAGTAGTGATGAACAGAATGTTTGTTCACGGAAGTTTAAAAAAACTGAGCTTAGAACAGATAGTTATTTCTGTATAATAAATAAAGAATAAATTTACAGGGGGGATGAATTTTGAAAAAATTCATAATCGCTGGATCGTCTGCTTTGTTATTGGTTGGGTGTGGTGTCTCAAACGGAAAAGAAGAAACCCAGCCGGTAAAAGAAGAACAAGTTGTGAATGCAAGTGAAGAGAGTGTAACGCCTTTTCCTGAGGGGACAATGCCGATTGGCGAGGGAAGAGTAAAAGTAATTACACCAGATGGCACTTCAGAGGGTGGGAATATACCAACTGTATTTGTAAAGAAAGACGCCCTCATTCAGCAAGTTGAATTAGAACTTACTCATTTTCAAAATGATAAAGAGACATTTGTATTCGTAGATAAAATATTTGAAGATAAACATCATGTTACTAACATGACGCAGACAACAGTAGAATTAAAACAAAGCACGTTAGAGACAGGCTACCATACAATAACGGCAGTTCAATTTGAAAATAATGATCCATCAGGAAAAGTTATTAATTTTGTGCAGGCTAAATTTGAAAATAAACCAGCGTTTTAAAATAGCTAACATGTTATGCATAATAAAAAGTACACTACTGAAAAAGTAGTGTACTTTTTGTTTTATCTGTTTTTCGTAAAATGGGATTGTCAAGCGAAAGGATCTTACTGGATGATAATAAAAAGTGCAATATTACCGACGTATTCCAATCGATATATCCAAATCAAATAAAAATGACAAATACCTGTATCTTATATATAAATGCTTCGTAGGGATTTGTTTGAAAATGTCGAATAAAATATATTGAGTCGTTAAAACTCGTTTTCTATTGTTTAGCGTGAAACAAGTAGGGAGGAGAATAAGTGATGAAGCGGGCGCTTATAAATATTGATTATACATATGATTTTGTAGCAGAAAATGGTGCTTTAACGTGTGGAAAGGCAGGGCAAGATATTGAAGAGCATCTTGTAGCGATTACGAAGGAGTATATTGAAAACGGAGATTATGTTGTGTTTACTATTGATAAACATGAAAAGAATGATTCCTATCATCCAGAGACACAATTATTTCCACCACATAATATAGCGGGTACAAAAGGAAGAGATTTATACGGAGAGTTGCAAGATCTGTATGAAAAATATCAAGATAATGAGAATGTATACTATATGGACAAAACACGTTATAGTGCTTTTGTTGGAACGGACTTAGAAATGAAATTAAGGGAAAGAGGAATACAGGAAGTGCACCTTGTTGGCGTATGTACGGATATTTGTTTATGAATATTAGGAATCCACTTTCCCTTCAAAGCTTATTATTACAGTAATATCTCATAATAATCCTTCAATTAACTATCTGTTTGCAATTGAAGGATATGGTTAGCTTTTATTAATCACTAATGTTAAAATATGTATGTGAAAGTAAAGAAATTATTTAGCTAATAACAGAATCTGAAAAGACTCTTTAGAACAACTAATCAGTGTTTTGTATATTGTTGTTACAGTAAATGTTGTTGTAGTTTAATGGGCCGTGACTAAACCTTGATACTTATATACATAAAAACAGACTCTAGAATGAGCTATTTTTTTCGTAGTTAAACAGAACGTATGTTTTCGTATTGAAACTGTTTCCTTTTTGCACAGTAGTATCCTAAATTGTAAATTAAAAAACATTGAGATAGGAGATGAATTAAGTTGAAGACAAGATTTGACGACATTGTTAGGATTGATGAAATTGGTAGAACAAACAGAATGAAACTAAATGATTTACTTGTTTTGGCAAAGGCAGAGGAATTAGTTCCTGCGAGCGAAGATAAGGAACGAGTAATGGTTATTGGGATTGACTTTCAAAATGATTTTATGGAGAACGGAGAATTAGGGGTTCCAAATTCTCATCGAGATATTCGAAATATCACAAATTTTATCTATAAGAACTTAAATAAAATTACCACTATCGCAGTGTCATTAGATACCCATGACTTACATCAAATTTTTCACCCTTGTTGGTGGGTGGATAGAGAAGGGAATCACCCAGCCCCATTTACTATTATTAAATTAGATGATGTAGAGGAGGGGATTTGGATAGCGGTGGAAAAGCAAAAAGAAAGCTTAGACTATCTGCGTAATCTCGAAAAAATAGGTAAGAAGCAACTGTGTATTTGGACATATCACTGCATTGAAGGAACTAATGGGGCGGCATTAGAAGGTCAATTTTCTAATATGATTCATTTCCACTCTATTGCTCGAAACACCAAAATAGAAAAAATCGTAAAGGGAAAAAATCCATTAAGTGAAATGTATGGGATGATTAAGCCTGAATATGCAGTGGGCGATGAAGGGAATTATGAATTTTTAAATTCATTAAAATCTTACAAAAAAATCATTATTGCAGGAGAAGCCAAATCTCACTGTGTCTTAGAATCAGTAAAGCAAATTGTTGAACATTATACAGATGACCGTTCTGTAACCTCCAATATTTATCTATTAAATGATTGTATGAGTCCTATTCCTAGTTATGAAGAGGAAACGGAAAAAGCATTTGAGCAATTAAAACTAACATATGGAATTCATATTGTTAACTCAACGGATTTGCTGCTTTAAAAGCTATGAAAGAATCATTAGAACTCGGTTTTATAAAGTGAAACACTTTTATATTGGAGGCACAAATTGTTAAGTGCATTAAAACAAATGGAGTTTGAGCAATTTGATGGTATCGTTGAAGTTGATGAGACTTATTTCCTATACTCTCAAAAAGGGCAACGTGGCATTACGGAACGCAAACTCCGTAAGCGAGGTGGAAAATTCAAACATATAGGCATTAGCCCCAAACAAGCAACTGTCTCAAAAGTTGCTTGTTTGGGGCGTGTTGTCAAAAATAAGGTGGATACTATGATTGGCTCTAAACTGACCCCTAATAATGTACTTGTTACAGATACTTGGAGAGTGTACAAAACCTACGCTAAAGAAAAGGGGAATGAACATTACAGAATTAAGTCAAATGATGGTAAGTACGTTATTAAAGGCTTGTATCACATTCAAAATGTAAATGGTCTCCATTCTCGTATGAAACAATGAATAGACCGATTTAAAGGCGTGGCTACAAAATATCTCGATAACTTGCTTGGTTTTTATTTGTTGATAGTTGCAGTAACGAAAGCACTAAACATAATATAAAAGAGTTTCTCCTATCTTCATTTGTGTATGAAATGATTGATACATATGAGAGCTTAAGTTTATCGTGTAATTGTTAATTCTTATGCACAAAAAATAATTATCGTTTACTCCTTAAAATGGTAAAATCATATTTGGAGGTGTAATTATTAGAAAATTTAGTGTATTTTCGGTGGTCTTGATGTTTATAGGGCTATTATTATTCGGATTAAATTGGAAAATAGATGGCTATTCTGAACCGATTGTCCTTTTTAGTTTTATTTCTTTTTTAGTTGGAATTGCACTAAGTTTTATAGCAGTTGCTAAACGGGAAAAAGGAACATTAAAATTCATATCACTTATTTCTTTCTTCGTTGTGATGTTTTTAATTACTTGGTTTGAACCATTTCAGGTACTTCGAATTATTACTTGGCTAAAAAATGTTTCTTAACAGCGAAAAAGTCGAAAGTATAAAAACAGGAAATCCAAATATAAGGGTTTCCCTCTAATTTACTCAATTATCAACATTAAAATTTAACAGAGCCAATTTGAATAAAGACCGTTAGTTGATTAAAAAAGAGCTGCACGCCGTAGGAGGGGGATAATGTAAAACTAATTCATGGTCGCATTGTATTGAAAGGCGGTAGATTTATATACCATTTCGTCCTTTTGGAATAAATTTGTATTATAAGTTGCAAAAAGAATTGTTCACACAGGCTCGAAGGTGTTTTTTTAGATATATCATGTAATCATACATTTGTGATTCAGGAAATATTTTCTTATCTTTTATTAAGGACTTTATCGGAAATAACGAATGAGAATATTACTCATTGAACAAGAAAAATTTTGTTATGTATATTTTCTATCTTTATATTCTTATAGACTCTTAACATAATAGGAATAAACGGTTAGAAATATCAATTGTGAGGGGAGTGATAATTATGTAAACGGATTCAGACACACAAAAAAACAATATCACTTTTAGAAAGAAGGGACTGTATGTCTAGTAAAGATGTGTGGCGATGGTTGCTACCTAGATTTAGTAATGAAGTTTTGGCTCAAATATACGAAAAAACAGAAATTCCAGTTAATGGCGTCCGAAAAAATAAAATTCAGTCTATCGTTAATAAAGCTAATAAAACAAATAGAAATATGCTTATTTCAAACTTGCTTGACACAAAGTATTTACCAAAATTGATGTCCTGGTCCAAAGGAATTGCGCCAAGCCTACTAGATGGATTATCGTTGGTAGATAAAGAGGTAAACGAACTAGTAAATATTGCAGAGCACATTAATGCTGCTACGGTATTTGCAAAACTATTTTCTGAAGACCAAGAAAAAAAGGCAGTCCAATTGTATGCACTTTTAAAAGATGAACAGAGCGAATTATTAAATCTTCCGAATGAATCCATTACACTTAAATCAGAAAACACTGAATCGAACGATAAAAAACCGATGACAAAACAAAAACCAATTCCTAACGAAAAACCAAAAGAGGTAACGACGACCTCTAAAAAAGACCAAAAGAAGATACAACAACTCGAACAAAAGGTAGAAAACCTGACGAAGGAGTTGGAAAAACGTGATGAAAATCATAAGAAAAAAATAGATGATATAAAAGAAGGCAATAAGAAAACCACTGAAAAACTAAATGAAAAAAACCGATTGTATAACGAGTTATCGAAAGAAAATGAAACAATAACTAACGAGTATAAGGGGAAACAAGAAAAATGGAATAAAGAAAAAGCAGAGTACGAAGAAACAATAAAAGATTTGCAAGGTCAATTAAATCATTTACATGCAAAACAAATGAACGAGAAACAATTGCATGAGAAACAATTGCAAGAACTAACAAAGGAAGGTTCTGATAACAAAACAACGACTGAAATTAAAGCAACTTTGAATCAAACAAATAAAACTCGAATTCTTGTAATTGGAAAACCCGTATATACAAACCAATTTGATAATGAAAAAATCGAATTTAAATTTGTAGAGGCAGGTGCTGTCCATGATTATCAATTCCCACTCGACTGTGAATCTTATTGGGTTTTATCATACGAACTCGATAATAAAGACCAATTTCTATTGAATGCAAACGATTCGTATTCACAAATCGACAAAACTAAAATCAACATTTGTAAAAATTTCAATCAAGTAAAAGAGTTATTAAACCAAAATAACAGAATAAGAGAGAGGGTTTTGTAGCATGTACGGAGCAAAAAAATGGGATTTTGATATTGCAGGGATTTTAGCAAATGACGGAGAGGTTTCAACAGGAAGAAGTTCTGTTATTATCAATCGAAACGATAATTTACAATTTTATATACGAATCGTTTCTACGCCGCCTGAAAGTTTCCCTCGACAAATAAGAGATGTATGTTGTTATGCGGAGGAGTTAAATAATTGGGGTTTTTATGATGATATTACTAAAAGCGACTTCGACAGAAAGCAAGCGCTTCGCGATTTTTTGAATCGCTACATACTCTTTTTTAAAGTAGATTTAAAAAAACCAAGTGGAGGAATGGAGTATCATGTTGCAAGGGATGTAAGTATTGTTAAGAAGTCTGATTCTTTTGCCCCTGGTATATTTTTGGACCCGATTCCAATTTTTTCAGAAGAAACAACTGAGCGTACAAAAGAGGTATTTGAACAACAATTACAGGGTAAGAAATATATAGGAGACAATAAACAAATTCCTAAAGATGATGACGATACTCCAACTATGATTTTATGGAAACATCAACCAGACAAGCAAGAATATACACTATACGGTTCATTTGAAAAACATGATTACGCTCATGGTGGTTTTCGATTCTATACATCATCAAATCAAGTAAATTCCATCAATTTACAAACGGAATATGTCATGAATAGTTATGTGCATGAACAGGTTCTTTTTATGGAATCAAACCAATACGATGAATTGCAAGGTTTGCTTGAAGAACATGGAGAACCTATTGGTGGATTAGAAGCACCAGACGCTCCAAAAGAGCAATTAATAGATGAAGGACCTGTAGAGACTGTTACACCAGAAGAACACTCTATTGGATACAGAGAACATGAGTTTATGGAAGCATTTCAAAATGAATGCAAACGTTTAGGACTCTATTACGACACTAAAGATTTATATAATTTCCATACTGCAATGAAAACGGGAAGTCTTGTAATTTTAGCTGGTATGAGTGGTACTGGAAAATCAAAGCTTGTCCAATGTTATGCAAATGCTGTGAAACTAAACAAGGACCAAATGCTATTTGTACCGGTTCGTCCGTTTTGGCAAGATGATGCAGATGTAATTGGGTATTTAGATACATTACATAACGTATATCGCCCAGGAGATTCCGGCGTGATGAATATCTTAGCTCGTGCTAATGAATATGGTGAAGACTTGCATATCGTTTGCTTTGACGAAATGAATCTTGCACGCGTTGAACATTATTTCTCACAATTCTTATCGGTACTTGAGTTGGAAGAAAATAAACGAATCTTGCGTTTGTATAATGAAGAGTTTAGTGCAAGAATCTACAACCAAAATGTATTTCCACCTACTTTACGTATAGGAAGTAACGTGATTTTTGTAGGAACTGTAAATCTTGATGAATCTACATTCCAATTCTCTGATAAGGTATTAGACCGAGCAAATGTAATTACTTTAAACATGCAGCCATACTCCAATGTGCTACAAATGGAAGAACAGCGTAAACAAGAACCAATTATACCGAAGTCAGAGCCATTTACATTTGATGAATACGAAACATTCAAAAGAAAAGAACGTGAAATTTCATTACATGAAAATGAATCTAAGTTCCTCTGGGATTTGCACATTGAATTGCAAAATTGCAGTCGAAACTTGGGAATCGGATGGCGTATTATTCGTCAAATCAGCAATTTCCTAAATAACATTCCGCTAAACGCTCCTCTTAGTAGAGAAGAAGCTTTTGATATTCAGTTAGTACAACGTGTTCTAACAAAAGTCCGCGGGTCGGATGAACAATTTACTGAATTACTTGGTCAATATAATCCTGATACAAAGCAAGTAGAAAATAGTAAACTATTAGAATTATTATCTAATATGCCAGATTCATATGAATTTAAACAAACAAGAAAATTGATAGCGGAAAAAGCGAAGGAGTTACGTTTATATGGTCATACCGTTTAAAGTTATTTTTCGTCAAAATCCTAATCACCCAAGCGAAAAAGAAATACCTGTTACTAACTTCGTACAAGATGAAACGCTTTTGTATCGAATGGAAGATGAAAACGTACCCGAAGTCGTAGAAAACAAACATTTATTATTAGAATTTATTTGTGAGGATGAAACAGCCCGTCTTTATATGGATGGGTTGGATACCCTCCCAGAACGGGATTTAGAATTTGGGGAAGATGATATTGCATATATATCTTCTGAAATAAGTCCTGTATATCTATATAATAATGGTAAGGATTCAGACAATCGCGATGGATATTATCCACTGATTCCTGGACATTATCGTATCAAAGTAGTTGTAAAAAATGTATCTTACTATTCTTGGCTCAAGGTACAACCAAAACAAATCACAGAAGAACAATGGGTTTCAATGCGTGATGAAGTGGAAGAAACGTTGAATGGACTAGCACAAGACTTGGTAAGGAAAAATGCAAGTCTTGGAATTAATAGCTCCCTTCCTATTCCCATTCATATTCTTCGAAAGTTATATATCGTTAAAAGAGATTACTTGAAATGGATTAATTCTTTAAAAATGATTCAAACCGAACCTCGTATGCGGATTCGTAAGGAATATAATTTAGTGCCAGAAGGAAAAGCTGGAATTGTTGATGCTACTAGTATCCGCTATCGTTCTCGGCATCTAGAAAGTAGAGATTACGTTTACACACCTAAACATACTCGAAATCATAACTTATTAGAGAATCAATGGATTAAAAATATCGTGCGTTTTATCTCGCGAGAAATGAACGAATTATTGGAATATCTCCATAGTCATAAAGAAAAAATACAACGAGAGATTAAAGATGAACGACGTTTTCATCACGATGAACACATTAAAGTTCGATTGAACTCTAAAGTATTAGATGAATTGATAGAATATGAACGATTTGTTCGACGTGTGAGAAGTGAATGCTTGCTTGTATTAAAAGAAGATTGGATAGAAGAAGTAGAAGAGACACAAGTGTTGAGCATTCCTCATGTCTTGCATTTGGACTTAAGATACAGACAGTTATATCAACTGTATCGCTTGTTAAAAAATGAAGAGTTATCCATTACACTGGATACCAATTACGACTACTATTGGAAACGAACAGATTTATTGTATGAAATTTGGGGGTTTTTACAATTGATAGACGGATTACAAAAAGAAACTGTTGGCTTTGAAGTGGTAAAGGGTTGGATTTTTGATACCCATCCTAATTCAAAAACAATTACAGTTCCTTTTTTAGAACCAGGAACAGTAATTGAATTTAAGAAAGAGAATATTCGATTGCGTTTGGTTTATGATGAAAGATTACCATTCGATAAGGAAAAAACAGTTCTGGATAAACCGATTTATGCGAATGGAACGCATAATCGACCGGATGCTCGAATGGATATATACGAAGATAATGAATATATTGGAACAATTATGGTTGATTTTAAATACAGACCTGTACATGCCATATGGACTAATGCAAAGAGAAAAAAGAATGATGTTATGCGTCAGTTAATTTCTTATCGTGACAATATGGATTCTCCTTTCTTATATAAAAATGAATCCCCAGGTAACTGGCGTGTATTTAGAACGGTGCACGAAGTTTGGGCAGTTTATCCGAAGAATGAGGGTAATATACAGCCTAAAGACCCTATGGAAAGTAATCAAGTCCGTTTAATGGAATTAACACCATTAGAAGAAAAGAATGGTTTCCATCTTGGAATTGCAGAAGCAATCAAAAAAGTAGTAGATGTTTATCATGAGCTGTTTCACCAACGAGTGTAATATCAAGATGCATGATATAGTTAATGAAAAAAAGCACTTTTTTAAGTGCTTTTTTAACGTTTTGATTTTACATATCCATTTTCTTGCGCTTCTTTTTCTGTGCAAAACCAGACAATGTTATTCGTTGTTTTATTATAAAAATCCCCGTCAGGAACATGATAAATTTTGCTGTTTGCATTGCCTTTGATTTTTCCCTTGCAAACTACATTGCTTTCTTTATTATCGTTTGAATTGTTTTGAGAGGGGGGTAGAATTTGTTTTAGGATGATTAGAGTTTGTTGAAGAACTTGTATTGAAATCATTAGCAGCATAGTCTTCAATACTCCATATCCCAATTCCTTTTTTCTGTGCTTCTTTTTGAATTGCATAAAACTCATCGATGTGAGTTGTGTTTGGTGCATATACATAAGCAACCCTTGCTAATCCCTTTTTTAGTAACATCTTATTTATCATCTGACCATCTACATTACACATAAGCTAGTAAATTAAAAGACGCAGAGTGGTTTGATGAAGCGTTGGATGCCTTTTATAGAGATACATCAACTAACGGCACCAAAGTGACTGAAGCAATAGCGATGACAAGAGTAGGTGGGAAAGTTATCATTAAACCATAATATTTTGTTTTTGTCGCAGATGCTTTAATTACATGAGAAAAACTAAAGACTGAAAATACAGTGGTCTTTGGTTTTTCTTTTGATTAGACTATGTTTAAATAATAGTGTTGATTTTTTGTAAGAAATAAAGGACCTCTTTTAAAGGTCCATTTTTGTTTGTAAAAATTATATTAATTCAGCCTTTAAGAAGTCCCATCAACATATTAAAAAAAACATATGCTAAGCAAATTTATATACCATTTTGTCCTTTTGAAATAAATTTGCATTATAAGTTGTGAAAAATCTTGTTCCGACAAGCTCGAAGGCGTTTTTAAGATATACCATGTATTCATACATTTGTGTTCTGATGCCTATAATAAAGGGTTTCATATCGTTGTACACGAAAAAGCAGTGGCCTCTTTTAATGAGCAAGGACATGAGTTTGCAATTGGGCACTTTAAGTCTTGTTTACATGCTACAGTGGAGTGAAGAAAACTAAAAAATGAGAGTTATGTAAAAAAGACTTTTAAAAATAAAAGTCTTTTTTATATGTTCTATATGGATACAACTTGTTGTTGAATGAGCTTTTTAATAAATGGACTAATATTTTCTGGTAATTGATGCAAGCTGAAAAATTTAACTTCTAAAGATTCAATACCATCAGCTTGTAATACGCCACCTTTTATTTCTTTACACATATAAGCGATTGTGATGGGATAAAATTCATCACCGTTCGGTAATTTTACCAAAAACTCTTTTCCAGAAAAAACACTTACTAAATTAAGTTCTCCTATCTCAATGCCAGTTTCTTCGAAAACTTCACGTCTTCCTGCATCTTCTGCTGATTCACCTAATTCAATAAAACCACCAGGAACGCCCCAAATACCACTTTGTCTTTTCTGAAGTAAAATTTGTCCTTGCTCATTTAGAACAGCAACAGCAACCCCTGCTAAATTAAGTGGATGTGGACCTACAATTTTACGTAAATCTTCAATATACCCCATAGTGTTATCCTCCAAATGAAAATAGATTAGAAATTCCCAATTATGTATTCTATAGTGTATTACTGTATACCTTTCTACGATTTAACTTTTAGAGCTGTGACGAGACAATATACCTTTTAAATATTGAAATTTCACATACCATAATATATTTAGATTGAAAAATACATGATTAAAATATCAAACAAATAATTCGACCCTTTTTGACTAATTAATTTAATAAAGACAGAAAGAGATCATCGTTCATTGATATCTATAAGAAGGAATAGAAAATGCGTAATATATTTCAAAAGCTAGTAAATCGTCAAAATGGTGTTGCTCAGTTTGGACCTTGATATTTTCTCTAAACCAATGAACATGAATAGTTTTAAAGTGGATGTTCCAAAGGATTCTGATCAATATATTGTGCAAGCAGATTTACCAGGATTTCAAAAAGAAAACATTCAAGTCGATTTTGAAAGAGAGGTATTTGTGAATCAAGAAAGAATTGCGGCAGCATTTAAAGACGGTGTTCTTACTGTCTCATTACCTAAACTGAAGCTGATGTATTTAGCTTCTTTTTTTGTTTGTAGTATTTAGAAATTTCTTAATGTTATAATGATAATTGGTGATGAACATGAATTATGATGAAAAGGAAATGCGGCGGTTAGAAGCATTGAAAGAAATTGCGGAGTTGTTAAATGAGGCAACTGATTTACAGGAAATGTTAGAGGAAGTATTACATACATTATTACAAGTGATGAATCTACAAACAGGCTGGGTATTTTTTATTGATGAAAAAGGAACGCACCGTATGCTTGTTGATAGGAATTTGCCTCCAGCACTCACATGGAATGAAAAAAAACCGATGTGTGAAGGGGATTGTTGGTGCGTGAATCGATTCGTAAATGGACGTTTAGAAAAGGCAACAAATATCATTGAGTGTAAGCGAATTGAAGATGCCATTGAATATAATTGGGGAGAGACAGAAGAGATTACACATCATGCGACGATTCCTCTTCGTGCTGGTAGCGAGAAGTTCGGTTTACTTAATGTTGCTTCCCCACATAAAACGTATTTTTCAGAGGAAGAACTAGCCTTATTAGAAGCGATTGCATTCCAAATCGGAACAACAATACAACGAATTAAGTTAGTCGAGAAAGAGCGTAAATATGTAGTTGTAGCGGAGAGAAATCGACTTGCACGCGATTTACACGATTCGGTGAAACAATTGCTATTTTCCATAATGTTAACGGCTAGAGGTACTCTTGATATGACAAAGGATAAAGAATTGCAAGGTATGCTTAGTTATATGGGGGAATTATCACAAGAAGCGCTAGAAGAGATGACGTTATTAATTTGGCAATTACGACCAGAGGGATTAGAAAAAGGGCTGGCAGAAGCAGTGCAGAATTACGGAAAGTTATTAGGTATTCAAGTAACAATTCGAATTGATGGAGTTATTTCAATTGGTGATGAAATAGAAGAAGTGCTGTGGCGTATAAGTCAGGAAGCATTGCATAATTGTAAAAAACACGCTTCGTGTGAGAGAGTATCAGTTTACTTAAAAACAGAAAATAGTAAGTTGAACTTTCAAATTGAAGATGACGGCATTGGGTTTGTTAAAGAAAAAGTTAGAGATTCAGCGCTTGGTTTAAAAAGTATGAAAGAACGAATTGAACTATTGAAAGGAACATTTCGAATAAGAACGAAGCTAGGACAGGGAACAAAGATTGAGATTCAATTACCGGTTTGAAAGGGAGAAGTTCATTGAAAATTAAACTATTACTTGTAGAGGATCATCATATCGTTAGGAGAGGGCTTGTATTCTTCTTAAAAACGAAAGAGGAATTTGAAATAATAGGAGAAGCAGAGAATGGGGAAGAGGCGTTAGAGTTGATTCGAAAAGAAAGGCCAGATGTAGTATTAATGGATTTATCAATGCCAAAGATGGATGGGATTGAAGCGACAAAACGTTTGAAACAATATGACGCCACAATTAAAATACTTATGTTAAGTAGCTTCTCAGAGCAAGATTATGTTCTTCCGGCACTAGAAGCGGGCGCGGATGGCTATCAACTAAAAGAAGTACAGCCAGATCAACTGGTTGCTTCTATTATCGCTGTATATCAAGGAAATGCGAATCTTCATCCGAAAGTAACTCCTGCTTTGTTAGGAAGACCAGTAGTGAAAGAGGAAAAGCAGGATAGTTTATTTATGCTGACAAAAAGAGAAAGAGAAGTACTTTGTGAGATTGCGAAAGGAAGAAGTAATAAAGAAATAGCAGCAGAGCTTTATATTACAGAACAGACTGTAAAAACACATGTTTCAAATGTACTTGCGAAATTGCAGGTAGATGATCGGACGCAAGCTGCGTTGTATGCTGTGAAGCATGGGGTTGTATAGGAAGGACCTATTATGGGAGAAGAAGTTATATTACAAGCGTCTTCTCCAGTTATTGCAATGTCAATGTTCATGCGTTATCGTTCTCAAAAAGATGATACATTCCACGGAAAAGTTGTTTCAGCACTCCGAAATCAGTTTGGCGGACATGCTGTTGTAAAGAATGATTAATTGATATATCAAGAACTCATACAAAAGTATGAGTTCGTTTTTTAATTTTCATACTATTTTCTCAAAGCCTTTCCCTCTATTTGCTGATTTTCGCATAGAATATTCTGATATTATAGAGGTAGAACTTAAAACAAAGGAGAGAAACACACATGAAATTAGTCGTAATTAACGGAACACCACGTAAGTTTGGGAGAACTCGTGTCATTGCAAAATATATTGCAGAGCAATTTGCAGGGGAATTATATGATTTAGCAACAGAACAGTTGCCTTTATATAATGGGGAAGAATCACAACGAGAATTAGAAGCAGTAACGAAATTGAAAAAATTAGTAAAAGAAGCTGATGGTGTAATCCTTTGCACACCTGAGTATCATAATGCAATGAGCGGTGCGCTAAAAAACGCATTAGATTTCTTAAGCAGCAGTGAATTTGTCCATAAACCAGTTGCTCTATTGGCAGTTGCAGGCGGTGGAAAAGGCGGTATAAACGCACTTAATAGTATGCGTATTGTCGCGCGAGGCGTATATGCGAATGCAATTCCAAAGCAAGTTGTATTAGACGGTTTATACGTGCAAGATGGTGAGCTCAGTGAGGACGCAAAACCATTAATTCATGATCTTTTCAAAGAGTTAAAAGCATATATGAGCGTGTATAAAGAAGTGAAAAAGCAATTAGGGGTGGAATGATAAGCGTTTGCTTTGTTACGAATCTTAAGATGAGTTTTTAGGAGTTAATGGTCAATTGTCCATTGGCTCTTAGGTAAATATGAAAACGATACCATTAAAACTGGTTGCAGATTCATAATATAAACGAATGAGTAGTTTGCTAAATTTATCGTATTGATTGAAAACACGGTGGGGGAATGAGGATGATTACACATTTTTCAGAGTTGAAATTACAGACAGTATCTATTCAGGGGGTAGAACAAGTATATGCAAAATGTCTTGGAATTCCAATTTTATCAAAAACAAATAAACAAATAAGTTTTAAATTAACTCCATATGTTTCATTAGTTTTTGAAGAATCATATGAACCACTTTCTCCTGCTCATTTTGCTTTTCAAGTACCATTTTCAAAGTTCTATGAAACAGTAAAGTGGATTCAAGAATCAGGTTTGCTTATTGTAAGGTGGGAAGACGGTCATGAAATTGACGAAGAGGATGGTCGATTAAATTTATATTTTCGTGATGGAGATGGAAATCTTCTTGAAATTATTGCACATAAATATATTGAAGAAGATGTTTTAATTCCATACACACCTTTGAACATTTTGTACTTAAGAGAAGTAGGATGCCCAGTAAAAAGTGTGCCAGTATATAGAGAGTGGCTAAAATCCAATTTATTTATGAAAACATTTGAAGATGGTGAAATATTTAACTTTGTAGTTGGTGGTACGGCTCATGTTGTTGCAAGCTGGAAAGGAAGACCTTGGATTCCAATTGCAATGAAAGCTTTGCCGCCGAAAATGCATATTTCATTTGGGACGCCGAGTCTTGAGTTCATTCAAATGGTCCAGAAACATCTAAGAGGAAGCGATGTACCATTTCATTTTCATAATAATGAAATATCGTTTGTTCAAGAAGGATATTCTTTTTCTATACAATATACGCCTCATCTTAAAGCTGATATTCCTAAAAAGTTGAATTTACCACTTTCTATTTAAGTGGTATTTTTTGAGTTGTTATTATTGATGAGATTTTATAAGGGACTAACCTAAAAACAGGTATTTTGATGTGAGTTCAAAATACCTAATGCTTAATTATTACATTAATGATTCGGATACGTCTTTTTCAAAAAATTTATAGATTGTTTCATTAGCACTTTTAGCACATTAATATCAATGTCTGCTACTTTATTAATGTATACACACGATTTCCCAGATGTATGTTTTCCAAAGTCCTTTAATAGGTTTTCTCGCTCAGGATCACCAGTTGCGAAGTATAAACTAATCTTGGCTTTTCGGGGTGAAAAGCCTACTAATGGCGCATCCCCTTCATGACCAGATGCATATTTATAATGATATGTACCAAATCCAATTATACTTGGACCCCACATTTTTGCTGGATAACCAGTTGTTTCAGTAAATATATCTAATAACTGATATGCGTCTTCTCGTTTTTTTAGGCTGTCAACATTTTCAATAAACTCGATTACACTATTGTTGGTTTCTGTTGTTTTGAGTTTGTACATAAAAGAATCCCCCCTTTTTAGATATAGGTTTTATCGCATATTTCATTATAATACATAGTTTGAATCAAAGTTACAGAATCTCTTGTATTCTTAAAAGAAATAAAAACTTTTGAATAAAAATTTAATTTCTATTTTCATCAAAAAATAACACAAAATTATTTCATTTCATCTAACTTCTCTTTTTTTCTAAGTAAATCGGTTTTTGTTATATCTCTAGAAATAATAAATAAAAATGAGTTAACCAAGACTAAAATGACATCTATACAAATGACCCAAGAATCACTTTTTATAAAAGAATTAGTCATAACCAATATTAATAAGCTAATTCCTGAAATGAAACGTATTTTGTTTTGTCCTATTTTCAACATAAAACCATCTCCTTTTCACTATATTACAATATTCTTGTTGTATTTAATATATATCAAATTATAAACAGGTAATGAATGCATTAAATGTAACCTTTTATCCCGAATAAACGAGAAGGAATATCCTCACCTCAAGATGCAGAGAGAAACAAGGAAGTTGGGTGGAAGATCGACTACACGTAAAAGCCCGATTGGTTCAACTAACCAACAGTTGGGGATGAAGACCTCCCTACTGTTGGAAGTTTCACTTTATTTTGATACCCCAAAAATATTCTTGAAATAAGGAGAAACTTCCAATAAAACCATTGTATGACGAGAGAGAAAATACAAAATCTATAAAGGAACCATATAAAAAGAGGATGTGAAACAAAATGGGAAAAACAAAAGCGTTAGGATCAGCGAAACATAAAGGGAATCAAACTCAGTGCCATACATCTTCTAAAAAAGGGCGTAATGCTCAAAACGCAGGACAACGCAGTCACTAAAAAATACTTCTGTCTCCCTTTCTTTTTCTATATAATATAAAGAAAGGGAGTGTAAGCTTATATATGAACAAATGGATACTATTTATTATCTTATTATTTCCACCCTTATGCATTGTGTATATGACATATCGAATGAAAAAAGTTGCTTATGAAAAAGTAAGTGATAACGCTCCATATGTATTAATTTTAGGTGCAAAATTATTTGGGGATAAACCTTCTTTATCTCTTCAAAATCGGTTAGATGTAGCTTTAATGTATTTAAATTCTCATCCGGAAACAAAAGTAATTGTATCTGGAGGACAAGGTGAAGATGAGGATATTCCTGAGGCTCACAGCATGCGAAATTATTTAATACAACATGGAATTGAAGATGGACGTATTTTCATTGAAGATCGCTCGACAAGTACTTATGAAAATCTAAAGTTTAGCATGGAATTATATCATGTAACGCACGCGGTGGTTGTAAGTAATACATATCATCTATATCGAACAAAAATTATTGCTAAACGTTTAGGTATGCAAATGGAATCACTTGCAGCACCAACGCCAAAGCGCTCAAAGAAGAAAGCTTATATACGTGAGTATGCAGCAATTATTAAAACAACATTATTCGATCATTAGAGCTCAAGTAAGGGCTCTTTTTTCATGAATAAAAAGCGTATCATTTGAAAAGAAGATAAGATTCTATCAGAATGAAAGAAATGATAATAAGGGAGTTGTATTTGTGATTCGATTTGAACACGTTTCAAAGGTGTACAATGGAACGAAAGTGGTAGACTCGTTGCATTTAGAAATTAAAAAAGGGGAGTTTTTTGTCCTCATAGGTCCGAGTGGTTGCGGAAAGACGACCACGATGAAAATGATTAATCGTTTAATTGAAACGACAGAAGGCTCAATTTCTATCGACGGAAAAGATATTCAAGAATACAATATTCATGAATTACGTTGGAACATTGGGTACGTTCTGCAACAGATTGCCTTGTTTCCTCATATGACAATTGCCGAAAATATTGCGATTGTACCTGAAATGAGAAAATGGAGTAAAGAAAAAGTTCGGGAGCGTGTGGATGAGTTACTTGATATGGTTGGATTAGATCCAGATGTGTACAGAAATCGTATGCCTGATGAATTATCTGGTGGACAAAAGCAGCGTGTAGGAGTTGTAAGAGCACTAGCTGCCAACCCGAAAATTGTTCTGATGGATGAACCATTTAGTGCGCTAGATCCATTAAGCCGAGAACAGTTGCAAAAGGATATTGTAAAATTGCAGAAAAAAATCCAAAAAACCATTGTGTTCGTGACACATGATATGCAAGAAGCGTTAACACTTGGTGACCGAATTTGTGTGATGAAAAAAGGGAAGATCGTTCAATTAGATACACCAGAAGGAATCATACATAGTCCCGTAAATGATTTTGTAGAAGAATTTATTGGAAATCGTGTGCGCCCTTGGTATGAAGGAAAGAGCATTGAAGATGTGTTGCCATTTGTGAGTGATAAACAAGTAGAAAATGATGTTATACCTCTATCGACAAATGCTTCACTGCAAGAAGCTTTGATTCGTTTGGAAGCAGAAGAAGCTGTTCCAATTGAAAGAGATGGACAATGCATTGGGACATTAACAAGCCGTCATATTGTGGCATATTTGACTGGACAAATGAAGGAGATGGGGTAAATCGTGTCTGCATTATTACAAACGTTTCAAGAACGAAAGTTAGAATTACTTCGCGCTCTTATTGAACACCTTCAAATTTCACTTATTTCTTTATTTTTTGCAGTAATGATTGCCGTTCCGCTAGGCATTTTGTTAACGCGTCGAGAGAGAATTGCTGAATTCATTATAGGAACATCTGCAGTTATGCAAACAATTCCTTCATTGGCTTTACTAGGGCTTTTAATTCCCCTAGTTGGTATTGGAAAGGTGCCAGCAATTATCGCGTTAGTTGTATACGCGTTATTGCCAATTTTACGAAATACATATACGGGAATCCGTAAGTTAGATCCATCGCTTATTGAAGCAGCAAGAGCGATGGGAATGAACAGTTTTCGAAGATTATGGAGAATAGAACTTCCACTCGCATTACCGATTATAATGGCTGGAATTCGTACAGCGATGGTACTAATTGTCGGAACAGCTACGTTAGCTGCTTTAATAGGGGCTGGGGGGCTTGGAAAACTTATTTTACTCGGTATAGATCGAAATGATCATGCTCTTATCGTATTAGGGGCTGTACCAGCCGCATTGTTAGCTTTATTCTTTGACGGTGTACTTCGGATGTTTGAAAGCACTAGACGATCTCCTAAGCGATTTATAATGGCAATATGTATCATTGTGGTTGTTATAGCTGCACCATTTTTAGTGAATACGCAAAAGAAGGATATCGTAATTGCTGGGAAGCTTGGGTCTGAACCGGAAATTTTAATGCAAATGTATAAACAACTGATCGAACAAGATACTGATTTATCTGTAGAGCTTAAACCTGGGCTTGGGAAAACAGCATTTGTTTTTGAAGCTTTAAAATCGGGAGAAATTGATATGTACCCTGAATTCTCAGGGACTGCATTATCTACTTTTGTAAAAGAAGAACCAAAGAGTACAAATCGCAAAGAGGTATATGAACAAGCCCGCCAGGGGATGGAAAAGAAATATCAAATGGTGATGCTAAAGCCGATGGAATATAACAATACATATGCGCTTGCAATGCCAAGAGATATTGCAGAGCAATATAATGTAAAAACAATTTCAGATTTACGAAATGTTGCAGCAAATGTTAAGGCTGGATTTACATTAGAATTTGCAGATCGGGAAGATGGATATAAAGGGATGCAAAAGGTATATAACTTCCAGTTTCCAAATGTTAAAACGATGGAACCGAAGTTACGTTATAGCGCAATAGAATCTGGTGATGTTACTGTCATTGATGCTTATTCTACGGATAGTGAACTTGAGCAATATGAACTGCAAGTACTAGAAGATGATAAAGGATTGTTTCCACCGTATCAAGGAGCTCCATTGTTAAGAAAAGAGACACTTGAAAAGTATCCTGAACTTGAGAAGACATTAAATAAACTTGCTGGGAAAATCTCAGATGAAGATATGAGAAAAATGAATTATGAAGTAAATGTAAATGGTAAAAGTGCAGAAAAAGTAGCGAGGCAATTTTTAGAAAAAGAGGAGTTAATTCATTAATATTTACAAGAAATATACAATTTAATGATTGAAAATCGACCGTTCGTAATAAAATGAACGGTTTTTTTGTGCATACTTATACATTTTTTCAAAAAAGTATTCCCTTTTTGCTGATTTTCTTTTAGAATAAGTAATGTTTTCCTGAAAAAATATAATAGAAACGTCTATTAGAGAAAAAGGTGACTTTAATAGTTGAATGGATAAACATAACACCTAGAATGACAGATGGGGTGGTACCAATAGAAAAGAAATTAGGATTTTTTCCATTAATTGCATTAGTAGTAGGAACAATGGTTGGCGGGGGTGTTTTTAGTTTACCGCATGATTTAGCAGTAGGCGCAAATAGTGGCGCAACGATAATTGGATGGTGTATTACGGCAATGGGAATGATTCCGCTTGCACTTGTATACCAAACGTTAGCAAGACAAAAACCAGAACTTGAAGGTGGGATTTATAGTTATGCACGTGCAGGGTTTGGTGAATATATCGGTTTTAATAGTGCATGGGGCTACTGGCTTGCAGGGATTTTAGGAAACGTAGCTACGATTATGTTATTGTTTAGTACACTTGGATATTTTTTCCCTATTTTTAAAGGAGGAAACAACGTTGCATCCATCGTTGGTGCATCTCTATTATTATGGACACTTCACTTCCTTATTTTAATTGGAATTCGTGAAGCGTCTATTATGAACTTTATTGCAACAATTGGAAAACTTGTTCCGATTTTATTATTTATTGTCGTTATGATTACAGCGTTTCGCTGGGATACATTTACACATGATTTTTGGGGAGAGGGAAGTATTTCTATTTCTTCTGTCCTTGGTCAAGTGAAAAATACGATGCTTGTTACACTTTGGGTATTTATTGGTGTAGAAGGGGCAGTCGTATTATCTGGAAGGGCAAAAAACAGCAGGGATGTTGGAAAAGCAACGGTTGTTGGATTGATTTTAGTTATGTCCATCTATATTTTAATTTCAGTTCTTTCCATGGGAGCTATGACAAGACAAGAGCTTTCCGTGCTAGAAACGCCGTCAATGGGCCATGTATTAGAGCATGTTGTTGGACCATGGGGTGCAATTGCAATTAATATCGGATTGGTTGCTTCACTTATTGGGACATTAATTGGTTGGTTCTTACTCGTTTCTGAAATTTCACACGTAGCAGGGAAAGATGGCGTATTTCCAAAAGTATTTACGAAGACAAATAAAAAGCAGACACCACATGTTGCATTATGGATTTCAAATGGTGTGGCACAGACTTTGTTTATTATTGTATTGTTTTCGGAATCAACGTATCAAATGATGTATTTTATCGCATCTACATCTATTTTACTTCCGTACTTATTATCAGCACTTTATCAGTTGAAATTAGTTGTAACGAAGGAATTGAAAAGGGCAAGACTGAAAAATGGAGTACTGGCTTTAATTGCCGCATTATACTCTGTATGGCTGATTTATGCAGCAGGTTTAAAAAACTTATTACTTGTCTCAATCGTATATGGTATTGGACTTGTTGTTTATGTGTTTGCTCGAAAGGAAAAAGGAAATCGCTGTTTTTCTGGCATGGAGAGATATGTCATGGTTGTAATCGTGATTGCAGCGGCAGTATCGCTTTATATGCTTGTAACAGGTAATATAGAAATGTAAAAAAGTCCTTCTGAAGGACTTTTTTCTTTGTATACAAGGAATTTTAGTTTATTTACAGAATATCTAATATATAAGATATTTAGGAGGGATGAGAATGGAAGAAAAAGAGCAGCTGTTAAGAATTGTGGAATTAGCAAGTGATTTACGAAAAGTATTAGTGCAAGAATCATTTTTTAATCATCATCCCGAACTACGTGGAGTAATTGAGAATTTAGCTAGTTCTGTTGAGACCTTAGCAAGCCTGCAGCAGAATAAAGATGAAAATGCGGAGGATAAATTACGATACGTACTTGCTAAAATGAAAATTTCTTACAATGCGATTATGCAGGAGAAAAAAGCTTTTCCTTCTCAAATATAAATTTTATTTTTTATAACCTGACGGAGTACGTCGGGTTTTTTTGTTTCTAGTTTTCTTTTGCAGTTCATACAATAAAAATAGTATGAAAAAAAGAAGGTGAGTATAGTGAAGCTACATAAAGCTCTCCACCCAAGTTTTATAAAACGGATGTATCATATGAGGTTTCTTGGGAAATTTGTTGAAAGTCAGGAGGAGAATAAAGATACTTTTTCTGTACAATGTCTTTCACAAATCCCATCTGTTTTGAAATCACAATTTGAAAATGAAACGTATTTGTTTGAAGGGCTATATGCCAACAAAAAAAATGAGAGAATATTTGCGGATTTAAAGAAAAAAGGGTTAGAAAGACAAATAGTATTGTTTCGACTTTATTATGAAAGAGGGCATTTGTACGTTGAATTAATATGTACAGAGCAGCGGGAAATTGCGAATGCATATAAAATCATCCCATCGCCAAGATTAGCCGGGTATAAAAAGAGAGAGTCGTTAGAGCGAAAACTAGGGAATGGATTTTTATCTTTTCTTATTCCTAAATTTCCACACGACTTTGAAGTACCACAGTTGTTATGGTGTGAAGGAAGATTATATGGGAATTTATCTTTAAAATCATCCATTAGTTCAATCGCGTATTGCGAACAAAAAAAAGAATGTAAATATATCGAAATGGATGATTGGACCAAATATATAGAAGTGAAAGCGGATGATCATTTGTATTTTGTTCGAGAAAATATGTATGATCAGCTTCTAAAGAAAATTCTAGAAGAGGGAAAAAAGGTGGAAGTAGTGGACATAAAAGTGCAAAAAGAAGAAACAGAATGGAATGAGCGTGAATCTACATTTATACAATATGTACAGGATGTCATCAATAATAAAGACTTGTATTTAGATGCAACGGATATTTTTAATTTTCATATTAGTGTAAAAACAAATCTATTAACAATTCTTGCTGGAATCCCAGGAATCGGAAAATCACGTTTGGTGCAGGCATATGCAGAAGCATTAGGATTAACATATGGGGAAGAATTGTTATGGATTCCGATTTCTCCATCTTATCAAGAACCACACGATATACTAGGCTATCTTCATCCAAATGGAACATATATCGAGAGTGAAACGAAATTAATTCGAACATTATTAAAAGCGAATGAGAATCCGAATCAACTTTATATGATTGTATTTGATGAAATGAATATGTCACATATTGAGCATTGGTTTACACCATTTTTATCTATTCTTCAATTAGAAAAGAAAAATCGTATTCTTTCTTTATATGAGGAACGGACTGGGATAGAGAATGAAGTTCCATCCAAAATTGAAATTGGTGAAAATATTATTTTTATCGGGACTGTGAATTTTGATGAAACAACGAAAGAGTTATCGGATCGCTTATTAGATCGGGCAAATCTCATTACGCTTCAAAAAATTCCATTTTGTGAAATAAATCTGCAGCAAAATAAAGGGACACAAATTCCGCCCTTACAAGTGACAACCGGAGAATTTCGTCTAAATTGGTTACGAAATAAAGAGATGATGGATGTGTTTTCGGAAGAAGAATTAGAGTTATTAGATAAATTACATGATTTAATATCATCACATGACGCATCGAAAGGCGTTTCTTTTCGATGTGCTGCTGCGATTGCAACTTATTTGCAAAACATTCCCCAAAAAGATACTCAATCATATATGATTAGCCGAGAAGAAGGTTTTGATTTACAAGTGAAACAACGTATTTTAACAAAATTACGAGGTACGGAGGTGACAATTGGTTCACTTCTTCGTGATGATGAGAAAAAAGGACGATCGTTAGTAGCGTTATTACAATCTCCACTTGCAAATTGTGTCTCCGCATTCGAACATTCTCTAGCTTATATAAGGCAAAAACGGCGTGAATTGGAGTTGTATGGGTATGCAAAATGAGGAGCAGCACGAGACGGAAATTGTAGACACAAATGATAAGCTCCCGTTTGTATTAAAATTAATTATTGGAACAGAGGGAAAGGGAGACTTTGTATTTCTGAATCGCCTTTGTAAATACACGACAACAATGACACATTGTGTTTATAAAGTACAAGAATTAAAAGCATTACGTTTGATGTTACATTATCAAAAACCAGTCCGTGTCACTTTTGTATGGAATAAAGTGTATGAAGGGCAAAAGGGTAAGAAAGAATGGCAATATGAATTGCATGAAAAAAAACAAAAAGTATTATTATATGAACATGGAAAAACAGACTTTTTTTATCCATGGCGCTGCGGCTTGTATCATTTCGAGGTGCAAGTGGAAGAAGATGTATATTATGGAGCGTTTCAAATTGTCCCCAAAAATTTTTTGGATGATCAATTTGAAATGATTCAAAATTATGTAAAATCAATTTTAAGTGAAATTATGTTAGACCGTGGTTATTATAAAAAGACATTTTCAACACTAATTGATATTGAAGATTCTTCTTATTTAATGTTACTTCGCATGCTACCACAAAAAATGAAAAAAATAAAACAGCTATATAAAAAAGTTGAAGAGAACACGAAGTATATAGATAGATATGATTGGGAGGTACGAGAACGAAAAGCAACGATGAAAAGTGTAATAATGAGGGAGAAAAAGCTTACTGCTAAGTATTATAATCGTAGATTTATCGAACAAACAAATAGTTTAGAGAATGCCTTTCTAAAATTTACAACGAAACAATTTTATCAATATTTGCTTGAAGCTCAGGCTTTCTTACACAAAACAATTGAAATACTAGAAGGAACAATACAGACCAAAAAAGAGGAATTCCAATCTGTGAAAATAATTATGCATACTATTGAAAGAAATGGATCTGTAACGGACAGGGAGAAGCAAAAATATCGAAATATTCATTTGTTAAAAGAGGCAGACTTGCGGAAAGCATCTGTGAAAATACAAGAGTATAAAATTTTAAATCATATTGTACACCAAGCTATACTGTACTTTCAAAATTTGTTGAATTCTTCATTTTGGAGAGGGATTTCTGAAAAAACAAATATAACTATGCATGCTTTACCTGTTACACATCGGCAATTATTATATCATTTAGAATTTCTACCACGTTATAATCAACAATCTCCAGCATTATTATTTGTTTATAAACCAACATTTTTAGTGTATGAGTATTATGCATTTTTCATCATCATTTCTATATTGCAACAATTAAAATTTAAAGATGATATTCCACTTCTCGAACAAATTCAAACTTATTTTTACTTAGATGGTTTACAAGACGGTACGACAATTGTTTTAAATCGTGAAAATATCCAAATACATGTAGCGTTTAATGACCTTATTGAAACACATCCACTCATTGCACTTAGTAAAGGTAGCCATTTTTATAATGGAGAGGACACGAAAAAACCAGACATTCGTTTAGATTGTTATGTGAAACAAGGAGAGCGCTATGAGTACCAGTCTTCTATTATTATTGAAGTGAAATATAGCCCCATGTTTAATATTTTTCAGCCCGTAGGCAATACAAAAGCAACAGAACAGATGTATAAATATTGGTCTATTAAATATGTAGAAGAACAGGATGGAAAACATATTTTTCACCGAAGGGCGATCCATGAAGTGATTTGTGTATACCCAGGCAGTCATATGCATGGGAAGAAAATAGAAGCAGGTTGCGGAATCTTTCTGCAATTATATCCATATAAAACAAAGCAAGGAGAAGAAAAATTAGCTGGAAAGCATGGTCTTGTGCAAATTTTTGAGAAATGGCTAAAAACGGTAGTAACATAAAAAGACGGCACTGAAAAAGGGATTATTTTGAAAAAATAACGTGCATTGTCTCGGTATGTTGAAAAAATAAAGGGGTTCGTCGCCTGTAATAGTGGGTAATGGGCCCCTATTTCTTATAAAGTGGGCTTTTTATGTAGGTGAAGTGAATTTGTGTATTTTATATGAAATGTTAAACATACACTTTATAAGTAAAGAGAGTCTAGCATAAATATAAAGCATCTTTTATTCTTGTAAAAATTTTTTATAAGTCTAAAACTTGAATAGGAGAAGATTTTATTTTATAGAATATGTAATGAAGTAGTGAATAGTTTTAGGTTGCATACGAAGGTTTGTTCTTATATGATAGATAGTGAAAGCGTTATCAAAAACTAGAACGGCGATGGGAAAGGCGGGGAAATATGTTCCAGCGTGTTCAAACAAAGGAAGAACATTTTTGGTTCGAGCAACTGTGGGGAGATTTTTGTGAAGAGAGAGATTTAATGTTTGTAGAGCGTAATTTAAATCCATCACGATTTTTATTAATAGAAGGCGGGCAATATATCGGTACAGTAGAATGTATTCGATATACGACACCTGAACAATCTAATTCTGAGTTTTTTTATCCATTTTCTAAAAATGAGTTGGTGAAAGGATTAAAAAATGTTTATGAAATTGGAAAGTTAAGCATTGCGAAAACGTCGCGTGGAAGAGGGCATTTCAAAAGGTTAACAGCTATTTTATTTATACATGCTTTGGAAATGAAAGCTGAGTGGTATATTGCTGTTGTTACAAAAAGAATGTATATGTATTTACTTACACTAGGGTTTCCAATTGAACCAATTGATGACCCATTTCCTTTTCATGATGCATTACAGGGGGTGCCTGTTCGAATTCATGCTCGAAAAGGAGTAACGCATTTGTATTCTTTAAAAGAATTTCGGGATATTATTCAAGGGAATGCTCATGCACAGGCATTAATCAAAGAAAACAGTAAAAACATTATGTTAACAAGGTGAAGTGTCACAAATTTTTACAAATTATTGTGATTGATATCACATCCTTTTTTCTTCATGTATATTACGCTTTAGTTGTAATGATTGATTAGGAGAGGGTGGGATGATATGTTTTGCTATCAATGTGAACAAACGCCAACAGGCGGATGTAAAGTAATGGGTGTTTGCGGGAAGAATGAAACAATTGCGAGTTTACAAGATACAATTGTGTTTGGATTAAAAGGAATTGCGGCTTATCGTACCCATGCTGCACAGCTTGGGTATACAGATCAGTTTGTGGACGCTACGACTCATGAAGCGTTATATATGACATTAACAAATTCTAACTTTAATGAACAAGAACATATTGATATGGCTATGAAAGTTGGGAAATCAGCTTTACGGATAATGGAACTGTTAGATGAGGCACATACGAATTATTTTGGTGTTCCAGAGCCTGTTCAAATTACACAAAACCGTGTAGAAGGTAAGGCAATTGTTGTTACTGGCCATAATCTATTTGCATTAGAGGAATTATTAAGGCAAACAGAAGGAAAAGGAATTAATATTTATACTCATTCGGAAATGCTACCAGCGCATGGGTATCCACAGCTAAAAAAATATAAACATTTAAAAGGAAATATTGGTAAGGCATGGTATGATCAGCGACGCCTCTTTGAAAAGTTTACTGGTGCAATATTGGCTACAACGAACTGTGTTATGCCAATTAAAGGATCGTATTCTGATCGCTTCTTTTCATATGATATTGCAGGCCTTGAGGGTGTACAGAAAATTGAAAATGATGATTTTGCACCATTGATTCATAAAGCGCTAGAACTTCCAGAAGTACATATGGAGTCGGATGAACAGCTGGTAACAGGTTTTCATCATAATACAGTATTATCATTAGCACCAGAAATCATTCAGGCGGTAAGAGAAGGGAAAATTAAGCGTTTCTTTGTTATCGCAGGTTGTGATGCACCAGGTAAAGGTGGAGAGTACTATCGTGAATTAGCAATGTCACTTCCGCAAGAAACAGTTATATTAACGACATCGTGCGGGAAATTCCGCTTTAATGATGTGAATTATGGTGTTGTGCCAGGTACGGAAATTCCACGTTACATTGACTTAGGGCAATGTAATAATTCTATATCTACAATAAAAATAGCAGCTGCTTTAGCTGATGCTTTTCAATGTGAAGTGAATGAATTGCCAGTTAGTATTGTTTTATCGTGGTTTGAACAAAAAGCGGTTGCGATTTTACTTGGGTTATTTAGTCTCGGGATTCAAGATATTCGTATTGGACCAAAGGCACCTGAATTTATTTCACCTGGTGTGCTTGATGTATTACAAGAAACGTTTGGTTTAAAACTTATTACAACTGCAGCAGAAGATATGAATATGATGTTATCGTAACAAAAAGGATGTCTTGTAATGAGACATCCTTTTTGTATAAAGTGAACTTTCCATCAGTGGAGCGCTTTATTCTTCGCACCGATAAGAATAAGTAAAAAAGCGCATGAAAATTGACCGGGGGGAGTCAATTTTCATGCGCGAACACACGATTGGGAAAGAACTAAAATCCGAATATACTTAAAATCATTTTACGACGTTTCGGCTTTTCTTCTCGTTCATATGTTGGCGTGATATCAGGTGTAATGTATATTTGTTCTTTTTTCTCAAGGGCAGCTTCTAATTTTTGAATTCTATCCATCATTTCTTCCATTTCTCTGCGATGTTGTAGCAATTGGTAATTGACGACATCATCTGCTTTATCATGCAGTTGTTCTTCTATACGATTTAAACGGTGTGTAATTGTATTTAATTGTGTAACAAGTTGATCAAAATCAATTGATGGTTCTACTTGTGAAATGGTAGCTGGGGATGAAGGTTGTTCTATTTGAGAACGATGAAACTCTAACATTGTATCTAAGTCGTCTTGAGTAAAAATAAAATGACCGTATTTGTTTTTTTCTATGTTGAGATTCAATTGTTGTGCAATCCGAACCACTGCCTTTGGGCTAACACCTAACTTTTTCGCAATAATGGGTGTTTTATATTCCAAGGTAAATCCCTCCTATATATATCCTGTTGAATGATTTCGAGGTACTAAGCCTCTTCCCTGCATGGATGACAAAAGAAGTGAGGAATCGGCAAAGAAAGTGTTTTTTCACGAAAATTAGTTTTTTAACATATAAATATTTCTAAAAAGAGAAAAAAATGTCTCTTTTTAGAAATTACTCCTGTTTGACGGAAAGAAGATAATTAGATTATCATAAATATAAATATCCTCTTTATGTATGCATATAATGTATAAAAAGGTGATAGCGAATGTAGAAACTTGTAAGATGATAAGAAGAGCTTTTTTGTTTGAATAAATTTAGTAGGAGGTGGCTTCCTTGCTTACAGGGTAAGTAAGGAAACGTATTTGGACATATATAGTATAAGTATGGTGATTGTTTTGATTGCCTTAACTGCATTTTTCGTTGCGGCTGAATTTGCAATTGTGAAAGTAAGAAGTTCACGCATCGATTTTTTAATTGCAGAAGGGAATAAACGTGCAGCTTCTGTGAAAACAGTCATTACAAACTTAGACGAGTATTTATCAGCTTGTCAATTAGGGATTACAGTTACAGCTCTTGGACTTGGATGGTTAGGAAAACCGGCGATAAAGCACATGTTTGACTCGCTTTTTGCAAGATGGGAAGTGCCTCCCCAGGTTGCTGATGTTTTAGCTGTGACTCTAGTGTTTATGTTCATTACTTTTTTCCATGTTGTTGTGGGAGAATTAGCACCCAAAACATTGGCAATTCAAAAAGCAGAACAAGTGAGCTTACTTGTTGTGAAACCGCTTATTTTCTTTTATCGAATTGCTTTTCCGTTCATATGGCTTTTAAATGGTTCAGCTCGATATGTAACAAAAATATTCGGTTTACAGACTGCAAAAGAGCACGAGGGAGTCCATTCAGAAGAAGAATTACGGTTATTAGTGTCAGAAAGCTATAAGAATGGAGAAATTAATCAATCTGAATTTAAATATGTAAATAAAATTTTTGAATTTGATGATCGTATTGCAAAAGAAATTATGGTCCCGCGGACAGAAATGCACATTTTAGATAAAGATATGTCTGTTAAAGAAGCATTGCAAAAAATGTCCAATGAAAAATATACAAGATACCCAGTTGTTGATGGGGATAAGGATCATGTTATTGGTTTTGTAAACTTTAAAGATATTTTCACAGATTTTGTGAAACATGGTGCTTTTAGTAAAGAAACAGTGCAGCAGTATATTCGCCCCATTATACTTGTCATTGAATCGATAGCAGTTCATGATTTATTTCTAAAAATGCAACGAGAGCGTACACATATTGCTATATTAATTGATGAATATGGTGGGACATCAGGTCTTGTAACGGTTGAAGATATATTAGAGGAAATTGTTGGTGATATTCAAGATGAATTTGATATAGATGAAAAACCAGAAATTCAACATATTAGTGAAACGAAAACAATTCTTGAAGGAAAAGTACTTGTTAGCGAAGTAAATACATTATTAGGTTTATCAATTGATGATGATGACGTTGATACAATAGGTGGATGGATTTTAACAAAGCACTTAGAAATCTCAGAAGATGACATTGTTGAAATTGAAGATTATAATTTTTGTGTTAAGGAATTGGATGGTCACTACATTAAGCAAATAGAAGTGACAAAGCGAGTAGTTCCCATTCTAATTTCAGAAACCGAGCAGCCAATATCATTACAGGAACAGGTAAGTTCTTAAAAAATACCAAAAGGTACACTTGCTGTTTAAGCAAGTGTACCTTTTGGTTATAGTGTATTATTCCATCTCTTGTTTAAAAATAGTATCTTCAACATAAATTTGTTCTTTATCTACCGCTGTACTGTGTGCAAGAACTAAACCAATTGGTGTATGTGTACCTTTATTTTGAATGATTGTAAAAGGTACATTTTTTTCGTTTGCTAATTTAATGTATTTTGATAAATGTGGGTAAGAGATGCTGCCGTTTACAAATAGCTGTAATGATTGAGAAGTGCGCATACTGTTAGCTACTTCAGTATAAACGTTGCTTTGCATCACTTGACCGATCGTTAAAGCGATTTCTACACGCTCACGCAATGTGTTTAAGTACATATTGCGTTCTTCTGGTTTGTTTTGCTTTTGGCCATGAATGCCTTCTTGGAGATAATCATCCACATTTTTATTTACCATATTTTTCACACCTTTCATATCTTATTGTACGCAAGAAATGAAAAGTATGCAAAAAAAGTCATTTCAAATACCATATTCAAATTAACTTTATCAACAGAAATTAACAAAATGTGACAACAATCTCTTAACGAAATCTGTTTTTTGTGTTAATATTCAAAATATATAGGGTATTCGTCGCATGGAAATGGAGGAAATGGGGGTTTTTCCAATCGATAAGGATATTAAAGAAGTATTTTGTTCGCACTTGAAAAACAATAGGCATCAATTCGTAGAGAACTGGAAAAACAAAATGATAATCTCCGAAGAAGATCCATTTAAACAAGAAGTAACACGAAACGGTGAGAATGTATTAGAGTTAATTGTCGAACTTATTATGGAAGAAAGGGATATAACTCTTCTACAACCGTTATGTGAAAAAATGGCAATTGAGCGGGCGGGGGCAGACGCAAATATTGGAGATTTTGTTTATAACGCGAATGTAGGAAGAAATGAACTATTTGAAGCAATGTGCGAATTAGATGTAAAGGCTCGTGAGCTAAAACCAATTATAACAAAAATACATACTTGTTTTGACAGATTGATTTATTATACGGTTTTAAAATATTCGGAAATTATATCGAGAAATTTAGAAGAAAAACAGCAATATATAAATGAAACACATAAAGAAAGGTTGACGATTTTAGGACAAATGTCAGCTAGTTTTGTTCATGAGTTTCGAAATCCATTAACCTCAATTATGGGGTTTGTGAAATTATTGAAATTAGATCATCCGAATTTATCATATTTGGATATTATTTCACATGAATTGGATCAATTAAATTTTCGTATTTCGCAATTTTTACTCGTTTCAAAAAAAGAAATGTGGAATGAGTCTGAGCGATTTTGGCTAAATGATTTGTTTCATGAAATTATTCATTTCTTATATCCAAGTTTAGTTAATACGAATGTTTCAATTGAAAAAAACTTACCGTATCCTATTTCATTTATGGGATACCGTAGTGAAGTGAGACAAGTTTTTCTAAATATTTTAATGAACTCAATCGATGCTCTCGAAGTGATTAAAGAAAATCGTAAAATTATTATCGATGTATGTGAAGAGGAAGAAAGGATTCATATCGTTATTAAAAATAATGGCCCAATGATCCCAGCAGAAAGTATTGAAACGATTTTTGAACCATTTGTCACGACAAAGAAATTAGGAACGGGTATCGGTTTATTTGTATGTAAACAAATTGTTGAGAAGCATAATGGATTAATTACATGTCACTCTAATACAGAATGGACAGAATTTCAAATTTCATTTCAAAAGTAAAGAGAAAAAATTCTACACCAACGGGGATGGTGTAGAATTTCTAATTTGTAAGAATCACTGCTTCTAACTTTGGAGATTGATTCGAATAGCCTACTAATGAGAATGTATAAATTGTGTTTGGCTCTACTTTGACATCTGGAATGGTTATAAGAACCTCTTTAGTATCAGCAAGAGAGATCTCAATATCAGCTGTTCCAGGGCTCACCTGTAAATAATCTGTTATTTGTTTAAATAAGACATTTTCAAATAAATGATCCCCACCTTTTATAGATATGTGAACAGCAGGAGTATCAGGTGAAAAATGTGAAAACCTTATTTTTGCTTGACCAGATTGTAAAGGTGTATTATCAAGCATTGGTTGCAATTGTATATGTGTATCAGTACTAATTGCTGCAAGCGTATAGGAGTGGTTGCCCATCATAGGAACAAGTGCTGAGAAAATAGGTGTTTCGCTACCAACAGGAACAAGATCAACTCGGTACTGCCCTTGAGCTAAAGACAAATAAGGGCTGTATTGTTTGAAAGAAATGTTTTTAATTACCTTCTGTCCGTTTACTAAAAAATCAATAGCTGGTGTATGAGGAGAAGCGTGAAATATTCTCATATAGGATGGCAATGTTGCCTCTTGAGAATCACGTTTTTCATACGCATATACGAGTTTGGTAATCGCACTATGATATTTCATATATAATTCCATGTATTTTTTGGGATTGGTATATTGATAGTAACGAGCAAGTTGTTCATACAGGACTGCTTCTTGTCCATATTTTTCAATTTCAGGTTGAGCCATGTAAATTCCTCCTTTTTTATCACTATCACTATATGCATTTCGGAAACGAGCTTATGCAACAAAAATGATTCGGAAAATGAAAACGGGACCGGATGTTGTATGTGATGTCATACATTTTACGCATATAAAAATCTCTAGCTGAGCTAGGGATTTTTTGATTTATAGGCAAACGCACATACAAAGTGATAGTTGGCCTACATAATTTATTAAGGAAAATTAATTTTTAAGTGGCGGAGGGAGTGAAACAAATTATGTGGGGATATGGATATCCTGGTAGTTACTGTGGATACGGTTATGGCGGCGGAGGTTGCGGTACAGGTTCTGGATTTGCGTTGGTTGTTGTATTATTTATTTTACTAATCATTATTGGGGCATGTTGGGTTCGATAATCACCGATAAAGGGCGTCATGCTGAACTGGTTAATGATCGTTAATCGGTTCCTTCTTTTTTATTTTCATATAAACTCGTAGTTCAAATATCAGTTGGAACACGAGGTCTTGCAACATTTTAACACAAAAGAATAAATGTAGAAGTTGCAGTGGGATAAACTAACGATGGTAAAGGTTACCAGAAGCTGTGAAATTAATTGTTAAATATGTACTTAAAAATTTGAAATTACATTGAATGGAAGTATGTGTAAGATTACATAAGGTTGTATCTATGTTGCACATTAGGGTAGAGCCTTACTGCTCGCGAATAACGAGATAAAGAAGGGATAGCTAAAAAAGTTAATGGAAATGAAACATAAGAGGAGCGTTAGGTGTTTGCAATAAAAAATGAAAAGGATTAAATATAATACTTGTAAAAAAATAAAATATCAAAAAGAATCTTCCTGCCCTTTCTTAGGTAAATCGTACAGAAAGGACAGGAAGAAAAATGGTTTATACTATAATCAAATATATCTATTGATTTTGTATACGTTGTTCTGTATCAACATCGAAAAAGTGTGCTTTCGTTAAACTAAAAGCTAATGGAAGCTTATCGGTAGCTTTAATTTCTGAACGAGCGTTGATTCGTGCAACAAAGTTTTGACTTGCAAGTTTTCCATGAATCATCGTCTCAGCACCTAATAATTCAGCGACTTCAACTGTAATTTCGACAGTTGATTCAGGAGAAGATTGAAGAACAATTGGTTCATCATGAATGTCTTCGGGACGAATACCGAGTATGATTTCTTTTCCATTATATCCTTTTTTCTTTAATGATTTTAGTTGGCCATCTGGTATTCTAAAACGAATGTTTTCGATATGAAAATAGTTATCTTTTAATGTTCCAGTAAAGAAATTCATAGCTGGAGAACCAATGAATCCACCAACAAAAATGTTTTCAGGAGCATCATATACTTCTTTTGGCGTACCAACTTGCTGGATGACACCATCTTTCATAACAACAAGGCGTGATGCCATTGTCATTGCTTCTGTTTGATCATGTGTTACATAGATAGTAGTCGTGTTTAACCGGCGATGAAGTTTAGAGATTTCAGAACGCATACTTACGCGCAATTTTGCGTCTAAATTGGATAGAGGTTCATCCATTAAAAACACTTTTGCGTCACGAACGATAGCTCTTCCCAATGCAACACGTTGGCGTTGTCCACCTGATAATGCCTTTGGTTTTCGTTTTAAGTAATCTTCAAGTCCTAAGACTTTCGCAGCCTCTGTTACGCGGCGATTAATTTCATCTTTTGGAAGTTTGCGTAGTTTCAAGCCAAACGCCATATTATCATAAACAGACATATGTGGGTATAGTGCGTAATTTTGAAATACCATCGCAATGTCGCGATCTTTTGGCGCAACATCATTCATACGTTCTCCATCAATATAAAATGAACCATCAGAAATGTCTTCTAGACCCGCAATCATACGTAGAGTTGTTGATTTTCCGCATCCAGAAGGACCGACAAATACGATAAACTCTTTATCTTCAATATGTAAATTAAAGTCAGAAACAGCAGTTGTTTTATTATCATAAACTTTAAAAATATGATCCAATACAAGTTCTGCCAAGATTACTCACTCCTTTTTTGAATTAATTGAATTATAAGTTTTTTTAAGAGTGTAGGTAAATTGGCAGGTTGCACAAAAAAATGATAGGTTTTTATGCAAGTTTATGAGATGCCTAAAGAAAGAAATGCCATATAAACTGCTACAGCGCCTTCAAATGTTTTGATATTAATTCCCGTTTTCTCAATGAATTTATCAATTCGATACTGCAAGGTATTGCGATGCAAATATAATTGTTTCGCTGCAAGTGATACATTTAAATTACATTGGAAGAATACTTTAACACTATCGATTAGCTCTTTGTCATTTAAAATGTGTGCTAATAATTGATACGTGTACTTTTCTCTTTCTTCTTTTGGTAATGAGATTAGTAATTGATAGGGGAGTAGTTGTTCAATGTGTGTAATTTTATTGGATAAATAGGGAGAAAGAAAAGAAAATAAATTTCGCTCCCATTGATACAGACGAGCAATTTCATTTGTTTGCGTATAGTGTCTTCCAATAAAGAAGGATAGAGATATAAAAAAATCTGCTTCTAATGTATCAAGGGCTATTTGTAATATAGATTCCGATATATCTTCTTCTAAGACGAGAACGCCTGCTTGAGAAGTTTCCCATATCGTTGTAGTGGAGAAAGAAAACATGGATTCTAAAGCATCTTGAAATTCTTCTCTTTCTACTATAGATTGATTTGTGAAAAAATGTAAGAAACGAACAGACACGATAGGAATATCCTTATTTTGATATAACGCTTCATACCAAGACTTTTCTTTTTCTGTTTTATACATTGTATCAGTATGAATGGGTGTTAAGATTGATGAAAGTAATTGACATTCCTTTTGGTGTAAGCGGGATTTACGAATCCCTACTTTGTTTCCTTCAAATAAAAACCACCTATACTCTTCAGACAATACGGCTTCATTAATCTTTATATCTTTACCGTAATATGTTTTTAATTGTTGAATCATAGGAACACTCCTTTTCTTTTTATGAGATAAATAGAATTATATTATTCAGCTATGAATAAAAACGCCTGTAAATTTTGAAAAGAATCAGAAAATTGATCGCAGAAGAAAAAATTGTAATGGAATACTCCATAACAAATGGTAATGACAACATGATATCATGTTTTAATGTGTTATTTATATAACAATATATCATGGAGAAGAATGTAGTTGCGGTGAGAAAGGGTGTTAAGTGGTGTGTAGTTCACTCCCAAATTCATTATTATTGAGGTCGTGATCACTGAACAAGGTGAATTATTTTTGAAACAACTTGAAGAAAGGTTGTAACACGCGGTGATGAACATCTATCAAAAAAGATAAATATTGTTCTAGCAGCGTTACACAATCATGTTGGGAGAGTGCTATAGATGGAGGTGCTCTGTAAGAGGAGAAACCTCATACAGAGGATTAGCAAATTTGTTTTTTCTCAGTAAAAAATATTTTGTAAAATGCAATAAAAGCATGTTTTTTAATAGAAATAAATAGATGACGAAAATTTAAAAAATAAATATATGAAAGAAACCTCCTATGATTGAGTAATCATAGGAGGTTTCTTTTTGAAAAATTTGTCTAATTTTGTTGAAAAATATGACGGCTAAACTAAATAAATAGGAAGGAAATTGACGGGAGTTTCGTCGAAGTTTACACAATGTCAGCAATTGAGCGAAGCTGATGGTATGGTGAAAAAATAATTAGGTAGTATATTTTTTAGGCATGTTTTTTATAGGGGGGAGGATTTTTTAAGAAGGATAAAAGGTTAGTCTTTTGTTGTGTTTCTGAATTTTCATTTTTTTATTTTAATTTTTAGCAATCATTTGTATATTTTATAATAGTTTTTTGATAAATTCACTGCGCTTGCAGAGGATTCTTTTTTATGAAAGAAACGTCAATTTTCTTCATATATATATACAAATTGGAGAAATGGGGGAGCGCTATGCGCGATTACTTAATTAAGCCACTTGTTGGTCAGCCGTATCCAATGATTTCACATGGAAAAGGTGTGTACTTGTATGATCAAAATGGTAACAAATATTTTGATGGTTCGTCAGGAGCGATTACGGCAGGTATCGGACATGGCGTAACAGAGATTGCGGAAGTGATTAGAAAGCAGGCAGAGGAGATTGCTTTTGTGTATCGCTCACAGTTTACGAGCGAACCAGCTGAGAAGTTAGCAAAGAAGTTAAGCGATTTAAGTGTAGGAGATTTAAACTGGAGTTTCTTTGTGAATAGTGGTACGGAAGCAAATGAAACGGCTATGAAAATTGCGATTCAACATTTTCAAGAGCGCGGTATTCAAGGAAAACATAAAATTTTGTCACGCTGGATGAGTTATCATGGTATTACAATGGGAGCTTTATCAATGTCGGGGCATCCACTTCGTCGTCAGCGATTTGTATCTATTTTAGAAGATTACCCAACTGTACCAGCACCATATTGTTTCCGTTGTCCGGTGCAGAAAGTATATCCGACGTGTCAGCTTTCTTGCGCGACTGAGCTAGAACGAGCAATTGAGCGAATTGGTGCAGAACATATTGCGGCTTTTATAGCGGAACCGATTATTGGCGCAGCAGGCGGTGCAATTGTACCACCGAAAGAATATTATAAGGTCATTAAAGATATTTGCAGTCATTATGATATTTTATTGATTGCTGATGAAGTTATGACAGGTCTTGGACGTACTGGATCTTGGTTTGCGATGGAGCACTGGGGTGTGGAGCCGGACATCATGACGCTAGGAAAGGGACTAGGTGCTGGTTATACACCGATGGCCGCGACGGTTGTGAGTGACCGTGTGATGGAACCGATTTTAAGAGGGTCACGCTCTGTGATGAGCGGGCATACGCTTAGTGCCAATCCATTGTCAGCCGCGACAGCTTTAGCGGTTATTGAATACATGGAGAAACATAACCTGCCTGAGAAAACAGCAGAAAAAGGAGAATATTTAATAAAAGGTTTGCAAAAAGTTCAGCAGCAATCGACAATTATTGCAGATGTGCGCGGAAAAGGATTCTTGATTGGAGTAGAATTGCAACCGTTTACAAAAGCGTCTGAACTCATTTCAGTCGCGGCGAAAAATGGACTTCTTTTATATCAAGCTGTATCAGGGCAAGCAGGAAAAGAGGATAGTGCGTTGCTTGTTGCACCGCCGATGACAACTACATATTCCGAGTTAGATGAATTACTTGAGATTTTTGCGAAAAGTGTGGAAGAGATGATGCAAAAAGGAGGTCACAGTGTCGTATGATAACCATTACAAATACATTTGGAAAATTAAAAGAAATTGAAGACGTTATCTCGCTATTTCATGATGATATGACGTTAATGTTTGGGGGATTTGGCGGAATTGGCTCTCCTCCATCATTAATACAGGCTATTGTAGATAAAGAAATTTCAAATTTACATTTAATCGGAAATGATACAGGGTTTCCAGATGTAGGGATTGGCCGCCTTGTAACAAAAGAGCGAGTAAAATCATTAATTACTTCACATATTGGTTCAAATCCAAATGCAGGAAGACAGTTAAATGAGGGGCGATTACATATTGAGTTTTCACCTCAGGGAACGCTAGCAGAAAGGATTCGCGCTGGTGGTGTTGGACTTGGCGGGATTCTTGTCGATGTCGGCGTAGATACGATTGTGGAGGAAGGAAAGCGAACAATTGAGATGAACGGAAAAACATATTTAGCGGAAACAGCTTTAACTGCAGAGGTATCGATTGTATATGCGAAGAAGGCGGATCCGTTTGGGAATCTTGTGTTTGATAAAAGTGCTCGTAACATGAATCCGCATGTTGCGATGGCTGGAGATATTACAATTGTTGAGGCAGAAGAAATCGTACCACTTGGGAGTTTAGATCCTGAGGAAATTGTTGTTCCAGGTGTTTTTGTAGATTATATTGTACCGTCGGAAGGAGTGAATTGGAAATGGGTATGGGAGTAGAAGTAAGAGATAAGATTGCAAGGCGTGCTGCGAAAGAGATTCAAAATGGAATGATTGTTAATTTAGGGATTGGTATTCCTTCTCTTGTACCTAACCATTTACCAGAAGATATACATGTTATGTTCCATGCGGAAAACGGCATCGTTGGAATGGGGCCAACGCCAAGTAAAGGAAATGAAGATGAAAATTTGTGTAATGCGGCTGGATTGCCGACGTCACTCATTACAGGAGCAAGTTATTTTGATAGCTGCACAGCATTTGGAATGATTAGAAAAGGCTTGCTTGATGTGACAATACTTGGTTCACTGCAAGTAAGTGAAAAAGGAGATTTAGCAAATTGGATTGTTCCGGGGAAACGGGTTCCTGGTATTGGCGGAGCGATGGATTTAGCGCAAAAAGCAAAACGGGTTGTTGTTGTGATGAATCACGTTGATAAGTATGGAAATGCAAAAGTTGTTTCAGAATGTACGCTTCCATTAACGTCGAAAAAGTGCGTGGATTTAATTATTACAGATATGGCTGTAATAGAAGTTACATCTGAAGGATTAATACTACAAGAGCTAATGAGTCCTTATACAGTTGAGGATGTAAAACAAAATACGGAGGCATCTTTTCATGTGAGTTCTAATTTACTTGTGATTGAATGAGGGGAGCTAACAAATATGGAGCAATTAAAAAAACAAGTGTGTGATTATATTGAAAGTCATGAAGGAGAAAGTGTAAAGTTCTTAAGACGATTAATTCAAGAAAAAAGTGTATCTGGAGATGAAAGCGGCGCGCAAGCAATTGTCATTGAAAAGCTACGTGAATTAGGTTTAGATCTTGATATTTGGGAGCCTTCTTTTACAAAAATGAAAGATCATCCGTATTTTGTATCTCCAAGAACGAATTTTTCAGATAGCCCAAATATCGTTGCGACACTAAAAGGAAGCGGCGATGGAAAATCAATGATTTTAAATGGACACATTGATGTTGTACCAGAAGGTGATGTGAATCAGTGGGAACACCATCCATATAGTGGTGAGAAAGTAGGGAATCGCATATACGGTCGTGGAACAACGGATATGAAGGGCGGAAATGTAGCTCTTATGTTGGCAATGGAGGCAATTATAGAACTGGGTATTGAATTAAAAGGAGATATTTATTTTCAAAGTGTAATAGAAGAAGAGAGCGGTGGAGCAGGTACTTTAGCAACAATTTTGCGAGGGTATAAGGCGGATGGGGTTATCATTCCAGAACCAACAAATATGAAGTTTTTCCCGAAGCAACAAGGGTCAATGTGGTTTCGCCTGCATGTGAAAGGGAAAGCAGCGCATGGTGGGACTCGTTATGAAGGAGTTAGTGCGATTGAAAAAAGCATGTTTGTTGTTGAGCATTTGAGACAATTAGAACAGAAAAGAAATGAACGAATTACAGACCCGTTATATAAAGAAATTCCAATCCCTGTTCCAATCAATGTTGGGAAAATTGAAGGTGGTAGCTGGCCAAGCTCCGTACCAGATTCGTTGATTTTAGAAGGAAGATGTGGAGTTGCACCGAATGAGACGATAGAGGCTGTAAAAGAAGAATTTGAAAATTGGATAGGACAATTAAAGAATGTAGATCCATGGTTCGAAGAATATCCAGTAGAGGTAGAATGGTTTGGGGCAAGATGGGTTCCAGGTGAATTAGATGAGGAGCATGTACTCATTACAACACTTCAAGATAATTTTGCTCAAATTGAAGGAAGAAATCCAATTGTAGAAGCTGCACCATGGGGGACAGATGGTGGTTTGTTTACACAAATCGCAGAAATCCCAACTATTATATTTGGACCAGGAGAGACAAAGGTAGCCCACTATCCAAATGAGTACATTGAAGTGGATAAAATGATTGCCGCAGCAAAAATTATTGCATGCACATTACTAGACTGGTGCGAGGTGAAAAAATGAAATATTATGAATCATTTAGAGAACAGACAAACTACTATACTGTAGAAGGAGCGCTAGATTATTTTAATAAACGTATTCGGGTAGAGCATTATACAGGAAATGTAGAAAGTCTTATGCAAAAAATAGAAGAATTAGCAGAGAAGCATTCTTTCACTAAATGCATTATAAAAGGAAAGGGAGATCATGTTTCGACTTGGCTCTCTTTTGGCTTTTTATTAGAAGCGACAATTCCACATTATTTTCAAGGACATGATGCATACTTTTTCGTGAAATATCGTGATGATGAAAGACGAAATAGTATTCAGTGGGCTGAAGAGGATCATATTATAAATGGTGTGAGAGAAAAGGAAGTAAAGGAGAAGCAAGTTCCAGAGAAATTTATCCTAAGAAAAGCGACAGAGGCAGACGCAGAAGAATTGGCAAGTGTGTTTGGAAAAGTATTTGAAATTTATCCGACACCGTTAAATGAAGCAGACTATATTGTTCAGACGATGAAAGAAGATACAATTTATTATGTGTATGAATCAGAAGGGCGTATTATTAGCACTGCTTCAGCAGAAATGAATGTGAAAGAAGGTAATGCAGAATTAACGAATTGTGCAACTTTACCGGAATATCGAAAACATGGACTTATGAAAAGTTTACTCATTAAGTTAGAAGAAGAATTACAAGAGAGAGCAATCTTTTGTTCTTACACAATTGCACGTTCACTTTCATTTGGCATGAATGCAGCTTTTCATCAGCTAGGATATACATACACAGGAAGGCTAGCAAATAATTGTTATATTTTTGATAAATTAGAAGATATGAATGTATGGGTAAAAGATTTATCTCGCATGAATGGGTAGTAAGTTCTTTACTTGAAAGTTCAGAGTGTCTAATTGGAGCGGGTTAATCATCAGTGGGGGATGATTAACCCACTGATTCAAGTCGTACTTTATCCCTCGTTGGCGGGAAAGTAGTAATATGAAATAAATAGAAAAATAGAACGGAATCGTCATGCTTATAATCGCGCACAGGGGTGCCGGAAATTCGGCATATAATTTGCTGAATTTTTAGCAGGAGGAGGGATGACATTGCTGGCAGTTTCGACACAAGAAGTCATTGAAGCGATTTTGGGCAGTATTGATGAAGCGATTCATGCGGTGGATGAAAATGGTATTACAATTTTTTATAATACTGTTGCTGCAAAACACGATGGGTCCAAGATTGAGAATGTATTAGGGAAGCATTTATTAGAAGCATTCCCGTCTTTATCAAGGGAAACGAGTACACTTATGAAAGTTCTAGATACACAAAAGCCGATTTTACATCAAGTACAGCGTTATCAAAATTTAAATGGTGAAGATGTCTGTACTGTAAATACCACATTACCTATTTTTATAGAAGATAAAATTGCGGGTGCTGTTGAAATTGCAAAAGATTACTCAACGATTCAAAAATTAACGGATACAATTGTTGATTTACAATCGAAAATGAAACGATCTTCTAGGAAGAAGGTAACAAAAAAACATGTTGCTTTTAATACAATTGTGACGAATGATTTTCGCTTTAAACAAACAAAAGATTTAGCGCAAAAGGTAGCTCCAACAAATGCAAATGTTTTAATATACGGAGAAACAGGAACAGGAAAAGAACTATTTGTACAAGCGATTCATGAGGCTTCAAACCGTAAAAACAAACCGTTTATTGCCCAAAACTGTGCAGCTCTTCCAGAGTCATTACTAGAAAGTCTATTATTTGGGACAACTAAAGGAAGTTATACTGGAGCTATTGAACGTGCGGGGTTATTTGAACTTGCAGATGGAGGGACATTATTTTTAGATGAATTAAATTCAATGCCTCTTGATCTGCAGGCGAAAATGCTACGCGCATTAGAGGATGGAGTAATTCGTCGCATCGGTGATAGTAAAACGAGAAAAGTGGATGTACGTGTCATTACTGCGATGAATCAGCCGCCAGAGATATGTTTGCGCGAAAATAAAATTCGTACCGATTTATATTATCGTTTAAATGTATTTTCGTTATATATTCCACCGCTTCGTGAGCGAAAAGAAGATGTATTATTGTTAGCGTCTTACTTTTTAAGAGACTATAATAAAGAATATAAAAAAGAGGTACTGCATATTGACAATGAGACGAAGGAAAGATTACTAGCCTATCATTGGCCTGGAAATGTAAGGGAGTTAAAGCACACGATTGAACATGCTGTAATTATTGCAGAAGGAGGTTCATTAACAGTTAGTTGTTTACCCCGAACATTTCGAAAAGAAGTAGAGTTAAGGAAAAAGAAGAAGTCTATTCTGCCATTACGTGAGGCACTGCATCAAACAGAAAAAGAATTAATCGATCGAGCGTTAGTGGAAACGGATGGGAATATTTTGCAAGCTGCTAAGCTATTAGGTATTCCAAGGCAAACATTGCAGTATAAATTAAACAAGTATGACAAAACCGCCGAATAATCGGCGGTTTTTGAGTGTTTGCACCAAAAAAAGAGCGCTTACATATACAGAAAGTAACGAATATTGTATTGAATCGAGCGCCATTTAAAATAAAAAAATATTTTTTTCTTATATAATAGGGTATCTTTCGTCACCACTTCTTGAAAATGTATAGTTGGCATAATTATTGCTTATATAAATGGCGAGCGTAAAAAAAGGGGGAATAGCAATGTTACATGATGTATACAAACCAAATCGTCACTGGAAAGAGATCGAATTATGGAAAGATGTTACAGAAGAGCAATGGAATGATTGGGTTTGGCAATTAACGAATACGATCAAAACGTTAGATGATTTAAAGAAAGTGATTAATTTGACACCAGAAGAAGAAGAAGGTGTTAAAATTTCAACGAAAACAATTCCGTTAAATATTACACCGTACTATGCTTCTCTTATGAATCCTGATGATCCACGCTGTCCGATTCGGATGCAATCTGTACCGATTTCGGAAGAATTATATAAAACAAAGTATGATTTAGAAGATCCGCTTCATGAAGATGAAGATTCACCAGTTCCAGGCTTAACACATCGTTATCCAGACCGCGTGTTATTTCTAGTTACAAATCAATGTTCTATGTATTGTCGTTATTGTACACGTCGTCGTTTTAGTGGACAAATTGGAATGGGTGTTCCGAAAAAACAATTAGATGATGCTATTGCTTATATTCGTGAAACACCACAAGTGCGTGATGTTTTAATCTCTGGTGGTGACGGTCTTCTTATTAATGATAAAATTTTAGAATACGTATTAAAGAACTTACGAGCAATTCCGCATGTGGAAATTATCCGTATTGGAACGAGAGCACCAGTTGTATTCCCACAACGTATTACAGAAAATCTATGTAACATTATTAAAAAATATCACCCAGTATGGTTAAATACACATTTTAATACTTCTATTGAAATTACGGAAGAATCAAAACTAGCATGTGAAATGCTTGCAAATGCTGGTGTGCCAATTGGAAACCAAGCGGTAATTTTAGCAGGAATTAACGACAGTGTACCAATTATGAAAAAGCTGATGCATGATTTAGTTAAAATTCGTGTTCGTCCGTATTATATTTATCAATGTGATTTATCAGAAGGTATTGGTCACTTCCGTGCACCGGTTTCCAAAGGATTAGAAATTATTGAGGGACTACGTGGACATACATCTGGTTATGCAGTGCCAACATTCGTTGTCGATGCCCCAGGTGGAGGCGGAAAAATTGCGCTTCAGCCAAATTATTTAATTTCACAAAGTGCGGATAAGGTTGTTCTTCGTAACTTTGAAGGTGTTATTACAACGTATCCAGAACCAGAAAATTATGTGCCAGGAAGAGCTGAAGGTTATTTTAAAGAGATTTATCCAACTTATGAAGAAAAACGCTCTGATATCGGTGTAGCAGGGTTGATGAGTGATAAGAAATTCAATCTTGTTCCGGATGATTTGCAACGTATGAATCGCCGCAAAGACTATGAAACAAATGAAACACATTCTTCCTTAAAGGATAAACGTGATAAGCGTGATCAGTTAAAAGATAAAAAATACCAAGCTCAAATGGCGAAATTAGAAGAAAATACAGAAGCTGAGGGTGACGCAGTATGAATTGTATGTGGTGTGACAGTACAGAGGCGAAAGAAAGTCTGAATACTGTATATTGGGAATTGCCAGATGGTACAAAAGCCATTGAAATTCAAAAGACACCATGTATTTCTTGCTCATCATGTGGAATGGACTATCAGCCTGATCATGTTGTAAAAGAAATAGAAGATCAGTTGTTTTTAATTTATACAAAAGATTTACCAAAACAATTAACATATGAAGAGTTAATGGAGCGCCCACGTTTACTAAAAAGAAATTATTTTGACTTTTAACCAGCGATTATGCTGGTTTTTTTCTTTTTCCCCTTGTATAATGTATCCAAGTTAGAAAGGCAGGGAATATTTTTGAAAAAGTCATTTTATCACTATATGATGAAGCATCGTGCGTCTTTAATCAAAAATGAAATATCGGATTTTGCTGAAGCTATGTATGACGATTTAAGTTTTCCGAAGCAATCAGAAGATTACGATGAAATTAGTTCGTATTTAGAATTAAGTGGATTACTGGATAGTATGTCTATTTTTGATGAAGCATGGGAGCTATACATACAAGAAAGATAACGAGCAAACATATACTACAAATATATCTGCACTAGTACATCACTCTATAAAAAGTGATGTATTTTTTATTGGAAAAATTTTTGAATATAAGCTCATGTGATAAGCGTTTTTTAATCGTTTGCATATACTGTTATCAAAAATCACGACTTTAAAAAGGAGAGATATAAATGGCAAGAAAAAAACAACCTAAATATAATGTAGGAGATATAGTCGTGATTACACTATATGGAACTGTTGGTAAAATCACAAATATGAAAATGTTAGATGGCGTTTATGTATATGAAGTTAATAATCATGATGGATATTATGTGGAACAAACACTTCAACATGTCACGGAACAAGAAATGAAAAAAGGTGAAACAGAATGGATTGAATTACGATATCATTTTACGTTCGGTGATCTTGTGCAAGTTACGGGTTATGATAAAGATGTCTTTCGTATCGTTGGATTTCGTACAGAAGTATGGCGATATAAAAATGATGCATGGGAAGATACAATATATGAATTATCGAGAATCACAGATGGTGAGTGGTTAGAGGCTGATGAATCAGATTTAACATTGCTTGCGAATGCACAAACGGCTAATGCCATCTTGAAAAAAATGAAACAAGATAAAGCAGGGATGAATAAATTAGATCTTGGAAAATTGAAGTCAATCAATAATTCCAAAAAGGTAAGTATTAAAACGAGCAGACAAGAAATTATTGATGGATTATTAGATATTTATAATGACTATCAATTATTATATGAAACATTTCAAGATGAAGAATATAAAATTGTAATGGATGTCGTTCATAATTATTTAGTTAAACTAACAGAGAAAAAATAACTAGAAAGCAAGAAGGAACTGAACAAAAATATAAGCTGTGTAAGGTATACCTACAATTGTTAAAAAAATAATAAGCCCTTTGATGACAGAGTCTGCCCATTTATCTTCATGCATGAACTCTTCTTTTCTTTGTTCCATTTTATTTCCCCCTTCAAATAGCTTGTACTACATCGTATGCTGTAAGACGAGTCAATATGACTGACAAATATGATATGGAAAAGAAAATCTATTTTTCTAATCTCGTATACATAATTTTGAAATTCCTTCATAAAACAGAAATAAAGGAGTGATGCTCATGAAGGAAATTGAGGTCGTAATTGATACGGAAGAAATTGCGGAGTTTTTTTATGAGCAACTAATAGAGAGAGGGTATGTACCAAAGCGAGAAGAGATTGAAGATCTCGCTGATATTACATTTGAGTATTTACTAGAAAAATGTATGATTGATGAAGTGTTTGATGAGGATGAAGGGTGAAAGTAACGACGGGAAAAACTCGTCGTTTTTTACACTTCAAAATCATTTCTTTACAAACTTGTCACAAACATAAAAGATTATTATTGGTATAATAAAAAGAAAATTTTAAACAAGAGGTGAAGGGATGTTCAAAAAAATTATTGATTCTTTACTAGGAAAGAAGAATAGACATCGTTCCTACTCAAGTAGTGATTATCGTCATAGAGGTCGCTCGTATTCAAGTAGTGATTATCGTCATAGAGGTCGCTCGTATTCAAGTAGCGATTATAATAAGAGGAGAAATCCCCATGGCTATGGACATCAGCATTATAAAAGAAAACACAAAAGTCGTAGCTTTTTTTCAAGTAGTTGATGAAGTGGCGTGATATACTTGCTTGGTTTGATAGGCCGCTGCACAATGATACAATTGTCTCGCAACGCTATAAAATTGAATCAGTAATTGGAATGGGTAGCTATGGTTTTACATATATCGTTTATGATTTAGAAACGAAAGAGAAAAAAGTTTTAAAACAATTAAGACAAAGTAAGCAAAGGTATAAGTCAGGTAGAAGGTCGTTTGCGCAAGAGCAAACAATTTTAAAGCAGTTAAATCATCCAGCAATACCGAGCTTATATGATAGTTTTATATGGAAAAAACAGCCGTTTTTTGTAATGGAGTACATGTCGGGTAAGAATTTCGAAGACTTCATTTTTAGAGATGGACATGTATATGAAGAGCAAGAAGCTTTTCATATTTTATATAAGGTACTTGAGATTGTTTCTTATTTTCATAGTAAAGGTATTATTCATCGAGACTTACGAATTCCAAACATTTTAATGAAAGAGGGACAAATCAGCATTATCGATTTTGGATTAGCTAAATTTATAGAAGAAATCGATGAACGGGCATCTACCTATGAAGGGGAACAAGTCTATATGCGAGAGGTTCATTATCGTAGTGATTTTTATGCACTAGGTCACTTTACATTATTTTTATTATACTCTGGCTATGAATCTACTGTAGAAGAAGAAAGGCCATGGTATGAAGAGTTGCAGATAATGAAAGAAAACTGTGAAATTATTATGCGAATGTTGCGGATGAAGTCTCCTTATTATGAAAATATACAAGAAGTTAGAGAAGATGTACGCCATGTATTAGAAAGGATGGGAGATACATGTTTCAAAAGTTTTTAGCGAGCATTGGAGTAGGAAGCGCGAAAGTAGATACAGTTCTTGAAAAAGAAGAATATTTAGTAGGAGAAGAAATTGTAGGTGTAGTTCACATTACAGGTGGAGCAGTTAGTCAACAAATTGAAAGCATTTACTTAACATTAACGACGTCGTATATACGAGAAGTAGATGATAAAAAAGTAAGCGCTACATTCGATTTAGAACGAGTACGTTTAACCGATCCGATTACGATATCTCCAAATGAAAAAGTGGAAATTCCATTTTCATTCCCAATGCCAATTGAAGCGCCGCTTACATTTGGAATGAAAAATGTTTGGGTTCATACAGGTCTTGATATTAAGCGGAGTATTGATCCGAGTGATCGTGATTACATTCAGGTGTTACCGAATGCATTATTTAACAGTGTGTTAGATAGCGCAAAACAATTAGGATTCAGGCTTCGTCAAGCAGAATGTGAAGAATTACCACACCGATTACGTACCAATATTCCATTTGCACAAGAATTTGAGTTCATTCCAGTTTCAGGACAGTATTATGGAAAGTTGGATGAATTGGAATTATTAATTCTACCACGTGCCTATGATCGATTAGATATTGTTATGGAAGTAGACAGAAAAGCCCGTGGGCTAGCAGGACTATTTTCAGAAGCATTAGACTTAGATGAAAGAGTCGTTCGTTTTACTGTAACGCGTGAAGATATCCCAGCTATGCAGCAAAAAATTAACAGTTATATTTCTTAATAAAAGATGCATAAAAAAGAAATGGAGAGGAAAACTAAAACAACCGCTCCATTTCTTATTTTTATATAGTGAGGTTATGTATGTGAAACGATATCGACATGTATACTTGTTAATTGTGTTTCTCATTTGTTTTGTCGGATTATCACTTTCGTATCATACCGCTTGCATTGAAAAATTTGATGATGTTATTTCCAAATTTATTCAAAGTTTTCGGAACGAGTATTTGACAGCTTATTTCACCTGGATGTCTTATATTGGTTCAAAGAAAATATATTTCCCATTATTAATCATAGTTGTAATGTACTTTCTTATTCGAAAAAAGTTGTTAGGTGCGTTATTTTTAATCGTAAATTATTACGGATCTCGTTACCTTAACAACCTTTTAAAATTATGGTACGAACGACCAAGACCAGATGTATCGCAGCTTGTTACAGCTACAGGATATAGCTTTCCAAGCGGCCACTCGATGAATGCTACAGCATTTCTAGGATTTATCGCTTATGTAACAATTACGGAACATCGTATTACATTGCATAGAAAGTTGTTGATTATTTTAATTACATGTTTCGTTATATTTTCTATTTCTGTTAGCCGCGTATATCTTGGTGTTCATTATCCATCCGATATATTAGCGGGTTGGGCAGCGGGGGGAAGTTGGCTCATTTTATGTATTATGTTTCACCAAACATTCATCAAAAAAGAACCTATGTCATCATAGGTTCTTTTTGCGTAGGTTCTACATGAATATGAGTGTATAAAATTCCAAATCTTTCTTCTAACATTTCTTCAATTTCATCGGTAATATGATGGCTTTTACTCACGTCCATATGAGCATCTACTTCAATCGTAATATCCACATACGTTTGGTTCCCATACATACGTGCACGAATATCAACAATATTTTCAACACCAGAAACGAGCTTGACAGCATGTGAATATTCTTCCATTTTATCCGGATCGATGCCATCGGTTAACATATGAGAGGCTTCTGTAAAAATATCCCACGCAGTTTTACAAATAATAAAGCCGACAATTAAGGCTGCAATTGGATCGAGGATAGGCATGTCGAACTGTGATGCTACAATACCGACAACTGTACCTATACTAACGAGAGCATCGGATAAATTATCTTTTGCTGCGGCTTCTAGTGCTTTACTTTTTGTGCGCTGCGCAATTTTATTATTATATTTATACACACTGTACATGACGACAGCACAAAATAAGGCAACCCAAGCTGCAAGTACATTAGGCGCCGTTTTCTGTGGAGTGAAAAACGATTGAATTGCACTTACGATAACTTCAAGTCCGACCGTTGCCATAATAAAGGAGGCGACAAGTGAAGCAATTTGTTCTGCACGAGAATGACCATATGGATGATCCGGATCACGAGGTTTTCGAGAAATTTTTAAACCGATTAATACAGCTATAGAAGCACCGATATCTGTTAAATTATTTAAACCGTCTGCACGTAATGCACTGGAAAGAGCAATATAGCTAATTGCGATTTTTAGTGACGCTAAAAATATGTAGGCAATAATGCTGACAATGGCTCCTTTATCAGCTTCTTTATTAGAAAGTGAATTCATAACGATCACTCACCTTTCTGTTAGGAATTTCTTTCTAGTAATAGAGTATCAAACGGAACTCGTGTGGGTCTATACAAACATTGTTGACGCTTTATAGCTTTTTAAGTAGGGGATAACAAAGTTAGCTTAGGGCAAAAAGATTAATATATATACATCAAAAATATTTCTGATTATAATTAAGATGAGAATATTAGTAATATATGGGGGAATAGCAATTAGTGAATAAAAAGGCAACAGTTAAAATAGGGGTATTGTTTACAATTTTATTAATTGTATGTGTTTTTTATGGGTATAAGAGTTTAAATAGTTTTTTACTCTGGGACGAACTCGGTGATTTCAAGATGATTTCAAGTGATAAAGAAGTTGCAGATGGTATTTACTTTGTAAGAGGGAAGATATATTCTGAACATGTAACAGGAGATGAAACATTACTTGCTGATGGGTATGCGGTAGTGAATCGTATTCAAAAGAAAAAAACGACATACTATACACAGACTTCTGCACCAAATCGTTCTTTATGGAGTAACGGTCAAGTGACAGCTTTTTATAATGAACCAATACATATTGGAAATAAAGAATTAAAATTAATAAATAAAGAAAATGTGTCTCTTGAAACACCCTTTATAGAATTAAATAGTCAGAATGTAATTTCAACAAGAATAAATGATATTCAGGCGAATGCTACAAAGTTAGCAGATGGAAAAAAACGTTTTTATTCATTTAGAGCAGTAGAAAATAAAGAAAATGTAGTTGTGCTTGGGTCAGTAGATGGAAAAATAATAAAAGAATTACCTAATAGATATGGGAAATCTGTTTATATTGGAAATACTAAGGAACAAATCATAGATAGATTAAAGAGTGAAAACAACAAAAATTGGATATATTTTTCTGTCCTTGTTGTATTAACCAGTATTAGTGGGTTTGTATTATATATGTATGGGAAGGGAAAATGGACAAAAGATGTTTTTGTTTTTACATTTTTCGGTAGAAAGATAAATTAAAGAGGACGCACCTTTGCGTCCTCTTTAAAAATTTATATGAGTTCTTCTTCATTTTCATATCCAGTAAATAAAACTTCTTCAATTTGTATATGATCGAAAAAAACATTATAATCTTTTGAAAGGTTACCATAAGGGTAAAGACAACCGACATAATCCCGATTTTTTCGATTAGATTGTTGTTGTTTTCTGCCTATCTAAGGAAATGTTGTTTATCCCGCATTATAAGACCCTGCCTTAAAATGCAACGAAAGCAAAGTAGTAAGGTAGGGAATAAAACGGCCAGTAAAAGCATGATTCGTTCAACTAATAATCAGTGGGAGGTGATGCCCCACTGATTAAAGTTTCATTTTGTTACCTAAATAGTTTATTTGAATTAGTATGCTTCTAAAAACTCAGTAACTTGCTCTTCTGTTTTTGCATTTGCACTATGTAAATGACCAAGTTTTTCACCATTTTGATACACTAATAAGCTAGGAATTCCCATTACTTGATACTCTTCTGCAATACTTGGGAATTCATCTTTATTTATAGAATACCATTCAAATTTATTGAACTCTTCCATTACATCCCCGATAAAGTTGTCCATACGTACACAATCTGGGCACCATGTAGTAAAGAACTTAACAACTACTGGCTCCTCGCTTGCGATAATGTCTTTGAATTCCTTTTCACTCTTGATTTCTTTCATGTTTTGTTGCTCCTTTTTCATTTTTTGTATTTGGAATAATTCAGGTGGTGTTTTTGCTAAAAAAACGAAAACTTTTAACAAACGTTTTTCTTTCCGAATAATTCGTTTGCAAATTGATCCACCGCAGTTTCTTGAAGTCCCGGTACAACATGCGAGTAGGTGTCCAATGTGATGCCTACTATTTTGTGTCCTAATCGTTCACTTACAAATTTCGGATGAATCCCTTGTTTCAACATGATAGTTGCATGAGTATGCCCTAGATCATGGAACCGAATATAAGGAACCTCACTTTTCTTTATAATCTTTTTCCAGAGCTGTGTCAAACTTCTGAAATTGCAGGGGTTACCATTTTTATGTTTTTCCGAATTATTGAACAGCAACCAAAGATGATTCAATTATGTATCGATTAGGAGCATCCCCAATATAGTTGAATGGATAACATGTGGTTAATGTAAGTGTTGGTTTATCTTTTGCAACGATTACACTCATATCATTGGCGTCGGTAATCCAGTGTTTCCGAATTTGATAAGCGTATATCTTGTTATCGTATTCAAGTAAAATATAATCATTTTCTTGTAAATCTCCTAAATCGGTAAATACTGTATCCCGATGACCACTTAGTACAGTATGTCCATTTCCAGAAGGGGGTGATGTAATGTCACTAACGAACATTCCAACGCCTTTTTTCAATGTTTTGTCATCAGCACCCCAGTAAACTTGATATTTCCGTTTGATTTTCGGGATTACCATATATGCGATTTGTTCTCCTTGTTGGTGTTGCACTTGAGAAGAGGGAAAGTGTTTCTCGGGTTCTAGTAATGTTTGCTTATGATCAGTTAGGTTGTTTATACTTTGATACTTCTTAATCTCAGTACCTGTTAAAGTTTCAACAGTTTTTGCTGAATCATACCAAGTAATAAAGTAATAAACGAAAGAAAAAGAGCCAATAGTAATCAATAATATACCGAACCATTCAAGCTTTTTCAAATGTATCACTCCATATTAAAAAAGACAGGAATATCCCTGTCTTTTTTAGGTATTATTCTATGCATCCGTCTTTTTACGACGGAATACAAAAATTGAACCTAATAATATTAGACCAGCACTTACAAGCATCATTGTCATATTATTAGAAGCTGTATTTGGTAATTTCTCAGCTTGTTTTTTTGTAACTTCGTTATTGTTTGTTTCTTTTTTTATTGGAGTTTGTTTGCTAGCCACAAATCGATCATATTCCCCTTTGTTTACTTCACAAGGTAATCCATCATTATCACGATCTAAATCATGGGGATCGTTATTCGCGTTATACCCATTACTGTGCCAAAACTCCATTACTTCTTGATTATTTTTGAATTGACCGCAATCTTTGTCATTTGGGTTCTGAGCTGCAAATACAGATGAGTTATACCCTACAGTTAAAAGTGTGAATGCTGTTGCTGAAACTAATAGCTTTTTCATGTATATCTCCCTTTGCCTAAATTATGTATTTATATTAAATATTTTACATTTTAAAAATCGGAAAGACAATATTAAATTAATTTAAAATGTAATATTTTCCTATTTTAACATGGAGAGAATTTCTTTTATTATGAAAGCAAATCAAAGTATTCTATGTTTTTTATTATCTTTAGAACGAATATTCCCCTATGCTGAAATAAAGAAAAAAGCACACTTCACGTAAACCGAATTACCCTTGTAATATTTGAAAGTACACTGAGAGAGGACATGTACCTGTGATTGGGAAAATAACAATTTAGGTAGTATAACAATAGAAGTTGTTGATGTTCGCGAAAATTCATCGTTAGCTGCAGCTATTATGAGACAAGTCTTAAAGGGAAGTAACCATGTTTACCTAATTTGGCATCATGATGGCTCTTACTTTTTGGTATAAGATTGCTGAGAACAATTGACTACGAGATGATGTATGTAAAATCGATAAAGTTTACAAAGCATCAGGTGTTGTTTGGATTACAGGAACGAACATCAATCTTCACAAAGGTTTATGTGATTCAAAGTATATAAGAGTGTAGCAAAAAAATAACCGCCCCTTTACTTATAGGTAAAGGGGCGGGGGTTATGAGGGATAAACATCTTCAAATTTTATCCCAACAAGCATATGTTTCATCATTATAAGGCATTGTGCACTATCATTAACTGTGAAAGAACAAACTTCCTGTTTCGTTTTTTTTACAACCAAAACATCAAAACTACAGGCTAAAACGTCTGTAAGATAGTCTTTTTCCTGAGTATCTATAGCGATTAAAATATTATAAGTATATCTTGGAAAAACACTCCCATTGTTATACCAGAAGATCCATGGTTCAGCATCATGTTTATTTAAATTAATAAACATGTTAGTAATAGCATCGTTCACCTGACTCACAATATCTTGGTTTATATTTTCTCCCCAACGATAAGTAGGAAATGCTAATATATCTTTAATAATCAGATTGCTAATTTTCTCAATCAATTCTGAAATTTGAAGTGCTTCTCCGCCGATGATTGCTTCCTGTGACGAATCCAAAAAGTTTATATTACGATTTGATTCTAGCACGTTGACTAGAGTGCGAGGATCAGCGAAATCATTAAAATCCATATCTAATTCTTCAAAGAATTTCTTTAATTTAAGTACTTGTCCCAAATGTTCTTGTTTCACAGCAAACACATTATGAAAGTGATTATTCCCCATTTTTAACAGTCCCTTCTATATAGAACATAAGACAGATATATGATGGGAATTCCAATATATAACTGTTTTTTGTTTTAAAAGGATATTAAATTTTAAAAATCCCATAATTTAATTGATGATTTGCGTCATAATGGCAGTGGGAGTGATGAGTAATAGAAGAAATACAATGGAGGTTTTTAGCAGAAGAAATATAAAAAAGTGCTAACAAGTTTGCAAACAAAACTGCAAACTAAACAAATGCTTCTAAGTAAAAGTAAGAGGTAAAAAACGAATTTATAAAAATAGTAAAGACTTAACAAAATGTAACCTGAGAAGAAACCGTAAATTATAAGAATCCCTGCGGAACAGGGGGCAGGGATTCAGAGGTAAGGAAGGTTATTTTGTATTTGTCGAAACGTGTCGTTTTCAACGAATTAATCATACCATTAATTTTCAAAAGCTTATCATGTTAAATGTGTCTGAATTATATATAAACTATGTATAAATTGAAACAAAATAGTTATTTGAATGGAAGGAGCAAATGAGAGGTGAATTTACGTGAGAATCGCGAATGACTAGATGGTAATGGAGAAAAAGAATCCTAAACATCAATTCCATTTTGTAGAAAAAAACAAGGCCCTAGTTTCCTAGGACGATGGGTATAACTACTCGTTTTTATCGAGCTATTACATGATAAACTGTAACCTAATTAGATACAACGGTAATTGTTACCAATAAAAGGGCAGCTAGCAAACGCTAACGGCTTGGTTCAGGGGGATGAAGAAAGTAACTTAATGGGTTACTGTATTAATGTAATATCCATTTTAAGGAAACAAGTATATGTTATGGGTAAATAAAATGTAAGGATTCTCTCAGTCATGGAAGATTGGTGGTAGGATTAACGAAAGTTGAGATACACTCGACGGATCTGTTGCTACTATACTTTTTTGAAAAGATAGAGGATTTGAAAAGTCTGTTAATATTAGGTGGTTCAAAATCTAGTTCCTACGTAGAGTATATTATTAATTCTATAAATCGTACACCTTTTGAGTAGGATAAGCATATATAGAAGTATGGGACAAGCGTAAATCGCTTTTTTCATACTCATTGAAAACTCCTTATCACGAAAAGAGCACTTTTGAGTGCTCTTTTTAATTTGAAATACATAAGAGAGAAGTTTAGGTAAGTCATTTCATGCACAAAATGAAATGTATTAAAATATAATGGGGAAATGTAGGGAAGACATTTTTCTTGTGAGAAAATATAGATTTGGGAGCTTCAAACGATTGAGGGAAATATTTTCGATTTACTGAAAGATATTATGATTTGTGAATCCGTGATAAATAAAATGAGTCTAATATAGGTGGATGAACAATATGAGTTCAAGAAATTTAACGGTTACAGGAGCATGGTTTCAAGTAGGAGGAAATACGATAGCTGCTATTGGAACTACGAGGGGGTTTATAGGAGAGAAAAATGTTGAGGAACCACTTGTAATTGTAGGTGGATCATTACAAGCTCTTGGATATATACTACAATTGGTAGCGTTAAAAGATGCCTCTGAACAACAAGGATTACACATAGAAGAGGATAAACTCAGTAAAGAGGACCAATTGCACGAAAAAAATAAAACTTTGGAGAAAACAGGGATTGAATTACTGATTTTAGGGAATATTTCAAATGTAATAGGAACCTTTTTTAATATACACAAGAAAACAAAAGAGAATGATTATCTCATTATTACAGGAAATAGTCTGCAGTCTATTGGTGCATTTGTAGGGGTGGAAGTGGCACTAAATGAAGAACCCAAAATTCCATGGTTGATTGTAGTGGGGAATTCATTACAGACGCTAGGGGCTGGATTACAAGCATATCAAGGTATACACAATCTATCGAAAGAAAAACAAATGGTTGAGAAAAATGATCGAGAAAAAGAAGATGAGAGATTAGTTGGACTAATTGGTATTTGGATACAAGCAATTGGTACAGCAATTTCAGCAATTGGAATCACACAAATGATAGAGGGATAATTTATAAATTTTGATTATTGAGAAAACTTATATGAGTGAAAGGGAATATTTCTTTCTCTTTTAAGATAGGACAAGGACTTTAATGGGGAATCTTCGTCAGTTTTTATCATTTGCCGACAGAAAACTCCCACCTCAAGGAATGGGTAGGACATGGTTCAATGAGTAGGTGGGAGATGAATGGCGGTTAGGTAAAATCCTAATATTTCTCCTTGTGGAAGAGTTAGGATGAGGTATCGGGATTCGTTCGTTCCTATAGAAGAGAACTGATGCAGGAAGAAGTATTCTTACATAGAAGGGATTGTTCCATTATAAAAGTCTTTCCATATGTATACATTTTTGAAGGGTGGCAGAGGATTTTCGACAAAAAAGAAGAAATGATACGAGAGAAGTATTTTTGAATATATTCCGATATCGTTCTCATACATATCGTGAAAAAAGCATGTAGAAAAACTAAAATAGAAAGTGAGGTGGAAAGTGGTGCTCGTCCATAAAGCGTATAAGTTCCGGATCTACCCTAATGCAGAACAAAAAATACGTATTGAGAAAACAATGGGTTGTTCTCGTTTTGTATTCAATTATTTTTTAGCAAAATGGAATGATAGATATAAAGAAGCAGGGAAAGGATTCACCTATGGCACTTGTTCTTTGCAACTACCTGCCCTCAAAAAAGAATTTGTATGGCTCAAAGAAGTGGACAGCACGGCTCTTCCATCTTCTCTTTACAACCTCGCTGACTCGTATTCACGATTCTTCAACAAACAAAACAAAGCACCTCGGTTTAAGTCGAAAAACAATAAAGTCCAATCCTATACAACGAAGCACACAAATGGGAAGATCGCGATTGTAGGGAATAAAATAAAGTTACCGAAACTTGGCCTTGTCACGTTTGCCAAAAGTCGTGAGGTAGAAGGACGTATTTTGTACGCTACTGTCAGAAGGAATCCAAGTTCTTGTCGAAATAGAAGTGCAAGAATTGCCAAAGACAGGTTCCACTGTTGGTATGGATGTTGGCGTGAAAAACGTTGCGATTCTTTCAACGGGAGAAGTATTTGGCAATCCGAAATGGTTTCGGAAATTAGAGAAGAAGCTCGCTCATGCCCAGCGTATTTTGTCTCGTCGTACAAAAGGTGGAGCGAACTGGCATAAACAGCGAATCAAAGTGGCTTGTATACATGAGCGAATCACAAATGCAAAAACTGATTACTTACAAAAACTGTCTACGATGATCATCAAAAACCACGATGTGATTGGGATAGAAGATTTGCAAGTATCCAATATGTTACAGAATCACAAGCTCGCGAAAGCGATTCAAGAAGTATCTTGGTCACAATTCAGAGCGATGTTTGTGTATAAGGCAGAGTGGTATGGAAAACAAGTT
>NZ_NUOT01000073.1 GCF_002584535.1 Bacillus cereus | reverse complement strand
TCATTTGTTTTAATTTCTAACGCCTGAGGTTTTGCTAGCGCCATAAATTCATTGGTAATACTGTCTATTCGCTCAATCTCTGATAACACGATATCTATATAATGCTTATTGTTCTTATTTTCTGTTGATTTTAGTAAATGCATGAATCCTTTCATTGCTGTTAAAGGATTATTAATTTCATGGGCAATAGCAGTGGCTAATTGACCCACTACAGCAAGTTTCTCCGATTTTCGTAATAACTCCTCAGTTTTTAACCGCTCAGTGATATCTCGAGAGATACTCAAGAAAACGTTTTTGCCATTCAAGTTAAAAACACGGACACCAAACTCAGTTGTTATTGTTTTTCCTGTTGGAAAAACAAATTCATCTTGCAAAGTGAAAGAAGTTTGCCCATCTCTAATTTTCTCTATCACTCTATTGACCATTGGAGAATCTGGCGGAACGGTACTAGGAAATGGCATCGAGAGAAGTTCTTCTCTACTATATCCAAATCTTTTGCACCCAACAGGATTTACCTCAATAAATCGAACTGGAAATTGATCCTCATTTAGCTCTACTACGTATACCGCATCCGTTGCTTGTTCGATAAGTGCACGGTATTTCATCTCACTGCCTTTTAATTGTTGATGTAGATGCTGTAGTTTTCTTTCTGCTTGTTTTCTTTCAGAAATGTCCCTACAAATTCCTGATAAAGCAATTACATTGCCCTGTAAATCTAAAATGGGTGAAACTGTCAAGCTTACATCAATGAGAGTTTTGTCCTTGCGTTGTCGCACTGTTTCTAATTTAGTAATAACAGGATCTTTTGCGGTAATGTTTTTAATAGTTTCTAAAGTTTGATCCATTAAAAAATCTGGTACGCAAGGTAATTTTTTTCCCAAGATTTCTTTTTCTGACCATCCAAATATCTTTTCGTAAGCTTTATTGGCTTGTATCATGTGTCCGTCTAAATCAAATATGGTGATAGCATCTACGTTATGATTAATAAATGATTCCAACCGTTCTTTCGTTACCTTTAGTTCATTTTCTGCATTTTTTCTTTTCGTTATATCAACAGTAGAACCAACCACTTCAATCACTGTTCCCTTTCTTTTAACTGGCCTAAGAGAGAATAGAATAATAGTTTCATCATTTGGCCAAGGTAATTCGAAAGTGACTTCATTACCATCCCATGCCTGTTGATAATATTTTAGTAGTCGAGGTACTAAATGGAATGGAACAATGGAAGAATCTATGGTAGGTAAACTTTTCCCTACCACTTGTTCAGAGTGAAAACCATGTTGATAAAATAACTGTCCATCACATAAAGTATGAATAAAATTCCCATCCACTTTTTTAAATTTAAAAATACCTCCTTGCAGTTCATGTACGGTATCCCTTAATTCTTGCTTTGATTCTTGTAATGTTTCATTCGCTTTAGTTAAATTTTGTGTTAAATAATATAATTTTTGATAGGACTCCATAAGAAAAATACTGATCAATAGTCCAGAAGATATAAATAATGTACCTTGAATGTCAAAAAGTATAAGTGGTATAGAAGGAAAAAAGTATCCAAATACCAAATGGATCATAGCTATGTAAACAGCTAGATAGAGAAAGACTCTCTTAAAGGGATGAAGCTTCTTGAGATATGTTTCAAAAATAGTATATATAGTAGCTATTCCTAAAGAAACAATCAAAGATGGTCCCCAATTACCACCAAGATAGAAAATACGCATAATTATAATAAATGTTATTGTAATCCAACCAGCCGTACGACCAAAATAAATGTACGAAATTATAAGAGGAGCCATTCGGAGATCATAAAACAATCCCATGTGCTTAAAATTAAAGACCATCAAAATAGTAGCTATGATACCGGCAACTATTCCTCCATATAGCTGATTTAATTTAGAATGAATATTCAAAATCAACACTCGAATAAATATAGCTGAGCTAACTAAGAAAGCAAAAATAGATAGATTAATGAAGAATCCTTTGAAGATCATGTAATATTCCTCCTCTCATTGAACGTATTCGACAAAAAGCAAGGAAATCCTACAAATAAAACGGGTTTTCAGATTGAATGTTTTGAATATTGTTATTTGAAAAGGTGAAGTCAATTTATTAATAGATAGCACATATAAATCATTTGGTAATGGTGCAAAAACTCTTGTTAGTTATCTCTTAAACTTGAACATATTGTGTAGACTTTATGTTTTTATGAAATGATTTTGCATCAGGACCATTATGTTTATTGATGAAGTAAAATCCTACAAAATCATTACAACTGTTCTATTTCTAAAAATTTAAGCCCTTATTTAAAAATTTGTATTTACTTTTTCTAAATAAGGGAGTATTATAATCGACAGTTTCAAATTTCTAAATCGCTGAAACCGCATGGTACGGGGGACCCGTTTTTATGGATTAGTGCATAATCCAAGGGGTGAATCCTTGAAAAAGGTAGGGCTACTCACAGGCCCGAATCCGACAGCTAACCTCGTAAGCGTTATATGAGAAGGAAGGTGGAGCTTGTGCGACAAAAAAATTGATGTCTACAAGTTTATTCGTCATGGACTTGTAGGCATTTTTTATTTTCTTAAAAGTCCGTTTTTTACTGAACTAACAGAGAGAAATGCATAAAATTATTGGAGAGTGAAGATCAGTGGTTTCTTCCATAAAAAGATTTTTAATTGGTCGACCGTTAAAATCAACTGAATTAGGAGAGCAAAAGCTTAATAAAACGAAAGCATTAGCGATTCTTTCTTCTGATGCTTTGTCATCAGTGGCATATGGTCCAGAGCAAATATTAATTGCTCTATCTGCAGTTGGTGCGTTAGCATTTTGGTATTCTATTCCAATCGCAATAGGAGTCTTAGTTTTGTTAACAGCTCTAATTTTGTCTTATAGACAAATTATTTTTGCGTATCCTCATGGGGGAGGAGCGTATGTAGTATCAAAAGAAAATTTAGGGGTGAATCCAGGGTTAATAGCTGGAGGTTCCTTATTAGTAGACTATATTTTAACGGTGGCAGTAAGTGTATCTGCAGGTACAGATGCGATTACATCTGCTTTTCCTAGTCTACATGCTCATAATGTGGTTATTGCAATCATATTTGTCATATTTATTACAATCTTGAACTTAAGAGGCGTAACGGAGTCAGCTTCTGTTTTAGCTTATCCCGTTTATTTATTTGTTTTAGCGCTATTTATATTAATCGGTGTAGGTATATACAACATTGTAACAGGTGAAGTCTCACCTAATTTGCATACACCAATCGGTACACCAGTAGCAGGGATTAGTTTGTTTTTACTTTTAAAAGCATTTGCATCAGGTAGTTCTGCTTTGACAGGTGTTGAAGCTATTTCCAATGCTATTCCGAACTTTAAAGATCCAGCTCCTAAAAATGCTGCGAAAACGTTACTTGCGATGGGCCTATTACTTGCAGTGTTATTCTCAGGAATTGTATTTTTAGCTTACTATTATGGTATTACTCCAAGTAAAGAGGTAACAGTTGTTTCACAAATTGCCGAAGAAACATTTGGACGGAACTTCATGTATTTCTTTATTCAAGGAACAACAGCGTTGATATTAATCCTTGCTGCTAATACTGGTTATTCTGCTTTTCCTTTACTAGCAGTTAATCTTGCAAAAGATAAGTTTATACCTAGAATGTTTACAGTTAGGGGAGACCGATTAGGATATTCAAATGGAATTATCATACTTGGAATTGCTTCAATTCTCTTAATTAGTGCTTTCCAAGGGCAAACAGAACATCTTATTCCACTTTATGCAGTAGGTGTGTTTATTCCATTTACGTTGTCTCAGTCAGGGATGGTGGTAAAATGGATTCGAGAAAAGCCTGAAGGATGGATCTTAAAATTAACGATTAATTTAACTGGTGCTATTATTAGTTTTATAGTTATGAGTATGTTCTTTTTAACTAAGTTTGCACAAGTTTGGACAGTTTTAATTTTCTTACCTGTCATTATTATTGTTTTTCATCGAATTAGAAAGCATTATGAAGCGGTAGGAGATCAATTAAGTCTTAAAACCTGTGAACCAATTGTGCCGATTGAAGGGAATGTAATCATTGTTCCTGTTGCTGGTATGACTCATGTAGTAGAGAACTCATTAAATTATGCTAAATCCCTTTCACCAGATCAGGTCATAGCTGTTTACGTTTCTTTTGAAAGAGAAGATGAGAAGAAGTTTGAAGAAAAATGGAAGAAATGGCAGCCTGAAGTTAGACTGGTGACACTACACTCTCATTACAGAAGTATTATTCAGCCGCTAACCAAATTTATTGACACAGTTCAATATAAAGCTAGCGAATCAAATTATCGGGTTACTGTAGTAATACCGCAATTTATTCCTAAAAAAGGTTGGCACAATATTCTTCATAACCAGTCGAGCTTATTGATTCGTGCATTCTTGCTTTATAAGAGAAATGTAGTTATTACGACTGTACCGTATCATTTGAAAAAATAAAGATTGGAAAATAAGTAATTTCTTAGGTAGCTTTACTGAGGTAGAGCTACCTTTTCTTGTTTGCCATCATTTTAAAGTCGATTACGAAAGTAGAGGGAATTATGGATCTTCGAGTTTTTATCATTTTAACTGAGAAGACCTCTTCTCTAAACGAAGTGAAGGTGAGGGTAGTTTATAAAGAGGATCTGAATACAGCAAGAGATAGCTGGCAGGATGTCAAGAATTATACAGAAAAATTACATGAGGATGCAAAAGTAAAATAAATAGAGAGTAAAGAAAACGTATATGTTGTAGTAAGGAGAAAAAAGAGAGACTTATTCGTGGGAATTTTCACGCTATAAATCGGTCATTTTGAAGTGATTTATCTTTGGGAAGTTGGCAGATGGTCGAATTTTCTAGAATAAAGCGGTATAATGCTTGTAAGTACGATGTATATGAGTATAGAAAATGTAAGGAAGGACATATCGTTAGTATGGATAAAGAAAAACAACAACTAAGCGTTGAAGTTGCAAGATTATACTACCAATCTGATTATAGCCAACAAGAAATTGCAAATAAATTGAATATCTCCAGACCAACCATTTCAAGACTGTTAAAATATGCGAAAGAAAAAGGGTTTGTTCAAATTCATATAGCGGATCCATTTGCTGATTTAGATAATGTAGGTAACCTACTTAAAGAAAAATATAATTTATTAGAAGTGCACATCGTATTTTCCCCTGTACCAGAGTACACGGCGATTACGGAGTATATAAGTAAGTATGCTGCTGAATACATGGAGAAGACTGTTACAAATGGTGATATCGTCGGTGTGAGCTGGGGAACCACTATGTATGAAATCGCAAGGAAAATTGTGCCGCAACATGTAAAAGGGGTAGAGGTTGTTCAATTAAAAGGAGGTATTAGTCACTCAAGTGTTAATACGTATGCAAATGAAACGATTGCTTTATTTGCAGATGCCTTTCAAACAACACCTCGAAATTTGCCGCTTCCAGTTATATTTGATAACGCAGTTACAAAGGAATTAGTGGAACAGGATCGACATATTCACCATATTATTGAAATGGGAAAACAAGCGGATATTGCGATTTTTACAGTCGGAACTGTTAGAGATGAAGCTTTATTGTTTCGGTTAGGCTATTTAGATAAACAAGAAATGAGCCTATTGAAAGAACAAGCTGTTGGAGACATTTGTTCACGTTTCTTTGATGGAGATGGTAAAATTTGTAGCGAGGAAATTAATCAACGCACAATTGGAATTGATTTAGAAGAATTACGTCTAAAGAAACGTTCTGTTCTTGTTGCTGGAGGTTCTAGAAAAGTAAAGGCAATTGATGGTGCGTTAAGCGGAGGGTATGCGAATGTGTTGATTATCGATCAGCATACCGCGAAAGAGCTTTTAAATTATTAAAAAGGTTAAAATGGAAGTTTCACTTTATGAATGAATAAATTTTGTGCTTTATGAGGGAGCTGTTAATATCGCAGCTCTCTTTTTGTGTCAATTTCAAAAACTTATTGCACTATCTCGAAAAAAATTGAACAAAATTTCAAAAGTGTGTTTACATTTGTTCAAGGTGGAGTTAGAATGAAGTTGTTAAAAGATATGAGGAGTGAAGAAAATGAACATTGCAAAGTTAATTGATCATACAGTTTTGAAACCGGATACTAAAAAAGAAGACGTTATGAAAGTTTTAGAAGAAGCAAAAAAATACAATTTCGCTTCTGTTTGTATTAATCCAACATGGGTGAAATTAGCAGCTGAAGAATTAGCAGGACACGACGTGGATGTTTGCACAGTAATTGGTTTTCCTTTAGGTGCAAATACAACTGAAACAAAAGTATTTGAAACAAAAGATGTAATTGCAAAAGGTGCGACTGAAGTTGATATGGTAATCAACGTTGGCGCTTTAAAAGATGGCGATAATGAATTCGTTGAAAAAGATATTTACGAAGTTGTACAAGCTGCAAAAGGAAAAGCACTTGTAAAAGTTATTATTGAAACTTGTTTATTAACAGATGAAGAAAAAGTACGTGCCTGCGAATTGTCAGTAAAAGCTGGTGCTGATTTTGTAAAAACTTCAACTGGATTCTCAACTGGTGGAGCGACTGCTGAAGATATCGCATTAATGCGTAAAACAGTTGGAGCAAATGTTGGTGTGAAAGCATCTGGTGGTGTTCGTACAAGAGAAGATGCTGAGAAAATGATTGAAGCTGGGGCTTCTAGAATCGGTGCAAGTGCAAGTGTTGCAATTGTATTAAATGACACAGAAGGCGCTTCAGATAACTACTAATTTATAAAGATTTAGAAGTAATAGATACACATATTGCAAGGAGCAGGGTGTATCTATTGCTTTAACAATTGAAAAATATGTAACCGGATACGGAAAAGGAGGGAGAATGTTATGAAATATGTAATCGGTATCATAGGCTTGATCATTGTGTTAGGCATCGCCTGGCTTGCTAGTAATAATAGAAGAAAAGTGAAATATCGCCCTATTATCACAATGATTGTGCTTCAGTTTATTTTAGGTTTCTTACTATTAAATACGAGCATCGGGAACATATTGATTGCTGGGATTGCAGATGGTTTTGGACAATTGTTAAAGTATGCTGGTGATGGTGTTAATTTCGTGTTTGGTGGGTTAGTAAATCAAAAAGAATTTTCATTCTTTTTAGGAGTATTAATGCCAATTGTTTTTATATCAGCTTTAATTGGTATCCTGCAGCACTTTAAGATATTGCCGATCATTGTAAAAGGGATTGGTTTAGCTTTAAGCAAAATAAATGGAATGGGGAAACTTGAATCGTATAATGCTGTAGCTTCAGCGATTCTAGGACAATCAGAAGTATTTATTTCGGTTAAGAAACAATTAGGTTTATTATCGGAAAGAAGATTATATACATTATGCGCATCTGCAATGTCAACAGTTTCTATGTCGATTGTCGGATCATACATGGTTTTATTGAAACCACAGTATGTTGTAACCGCTTTAGTACTTAACTTGTTTGGTGGATTTATTATTGCTTCTATCATTAACCCTTACGAGGTTACTGAAGAAGAAGATATGTTAGAAGTACAAGAGGAAGAGAAAAAGACCTTTTTTGAAGTATTAGGGGAGTATATAATTGATGGATTTAAAGTTGCTATTACAGTGGCAGCTATGCTAATTGGTTTCGTTGCTTTAATCGCTTTCATCAATGCTATTTTTAAAGGAGCGATAGGTATTTCATTCCAAGAAATTCTTGGCTATGTATTTGCACCGTTTGCATTTATTATGGGAGTTCCTTGGCATGAAGCTGTTAACGCAGGTAATATTATGGCGACAAAACTTGTATCAAATGAATTTGTGGCAATGACAGATTTAGCACAAGGTAACTTTAATTTCTCTGGAAGAACAACAGCTATTATATCCGTGTTCCTTGTTTCATTTGCGAACTTCTCTTCAATTGGAATTATTGCAGGGGCTGTTAAGAGCTTAAATGAAAAACAAGGGAATGTAGTAGCAAAATTTGGTTTGAAATTACTTTTCGGTGCAACGTTAGTAAGTTTCTTATCAGCAACGATAGTTGGTTTAATATACTAAAAGTTTCATAGAAAATAAAAAGGATTGGTGATTAAAATGAGAATGGTAGATATTATTGCGAAAAAACGTGATGGTAAAGAATTAACAACAGAGGAGATCGGGTTCTTTATTAAAGGATATACAGATGGATCAATACCTGATTATCAAGTGAGTGCATTGGCAATGGCTATCTTTTTCAAAGACATGTCTGACCGTGAACGTGCTGATTTAACGATGGCTATGGTGAATTCTGGAGAAACAATTGATTTATCGGAAATTGAAGGGGTTAAAGTAGATAAACATTCAACTGGTGGTGTTGGTGATACAACAACATTAGTTTTAGGACCATTAGTAGCTGCTTTAGATGTACCGGTTGCAAAAATGTCTGGTCGAGGTTTAGGACATACAGGTGGTACGATTGATAAATTAGAAGCAGTAGAGGGCTTCCATGTTGAAATTACGAAGGAGCAGTTCATTGATTTAGTGAACCGTGATAAGGTTGCAGTTATTGGGCAAACAGGAAATTTAACACCTGCCGATAAAAAAATATACGCATTACGTGATGTTACTGGAACAGTGAATTCAATTCCGTTAATCGCAAGTTCAATTATGAGTAAAAAGATTGCAGCTGGTGCTGATGCGATTGTTCTTGATGTTAAGACAGGTGCTGGTGCATTCATGAAAACAGAAGAGGATGCGAAAGAATTAGCACATGCGATGGTACGAATCGGAAATAATGTTGGACGTCAAACAATGGCTGTTATTTCAGATATGTCACAACCTCTTGGTTTTGCAATTGGTAATGCTCTTGAAGTAAAAGAAGCAATTGACACATTAAAAGGGGAAGGTCCAGAAGATTTAACGGAATTAGTCCTTGTATTAGGTAGTCAAATGGTGGTACTTGGTAAAAAGGCTGATACATTAGAAGAAGCACGTGAAATGTTGAAAGAAGTTATGAAGAATGGAAAAGCGATTGAGAAATTCAAAGAGTTTTTAAGTAACCAAGGCGGAGATAGCTCGATTGTAGATTACCCAGAAAAATTACCACAAGCGAAATATGTAATTGATGTGCCAGCTAAAACTTCAGGTGTTGTCTCTAACATTGTGGCAGATGAAATCGGTATTGCTGCCATGCTTTTAGGAGCAGGCCGCGCAACTAAAGAGGACGAAATTGATTTAGCAGTTGGTTTAATGCTACGTAAAAAAGTGGGCGAAGTTGTAAAAGAAGGGGAATCACTTGTTACAATTTATGCAAATCGTGAAAATGTGGACGATGTAAAAGCTAAAATTTATGAAAACATTTCTGTATCAGAAAAGGCTGAAACTCCAAAATTAATTCATACAATTATTACTGATTAATGATTAGTAACATGGAATTTACTTTGAGGAGGAAATAGTTATGGATAAAAAAAGATACATTGCAGAAGCATCAAAAATGTTGTCAAAAGCATATATTCCGTATTCTAAATTCCCTGTGGGAGCAGCGTTAGTTACGAAAGAAGGTAAAATTTATACTGGTTGCAACATTGAAAACGCTTCTTATGGTTTATGTAACTGTGCGGAAAGAACCGCTATATTCAAAGCAGTATCAGAAGGAGAACGCGATTTTAGCTATTTAGTAATCACAGGTGAAACAGATGGACCTATTTCACCATGCGGAGCTTGTAGACAAGTCATTGCAGAGTTTTGTGATCCTAAAATGCCAGTTTTATTAACAAATCAAAAAGGTGATGAAAAAGAAGTAACGGTGGAACAATTGCTTCCAGGTGCTTTTTCGATAGAGGATTTAATCTAATTTCAAATGAATAAGAGAAAGAAGTTGTCCTAAAATTCATATGTTGGGAGAGCTTCTTTTTTTGTGTGAAGAATAGGTTTTTAATTAAGCGTTGAGATTCTGTTTAGGAAAGACATTTTTCTATTTAAATGAGAATTTGCTGGGGTTGGATCGACCGTTTTGCAGGAGTACTCTTTCTGTCTGCTTCTTAGCTATTTCAACCTCGTAAACTGTCCACAAGGTTAGGCGAATCTATAAAGAGTTTCGTACTAAACGAAGGGAGCTACGAATAGGCTGGTAGAAGAGTAGAAAGAAGGGAGGTCTAAAATGAAACCGTATCACATCATTGGAAAAAGTATTAAACGAAAAGAAGGTGCCGACAAAGTAACGGGAAGAGCAAAATATGTAGATGACGAGATTGAGATAGGTACTTTATATGCAAAACTCTTAACAAGTGTATATGCACATGCTGTTATTGAGAGTATTGATATAAGGAGAGCAAAGGAAATCCCGGGTGTTCATGCTGTGATAACAGGAGCAGATTATCCTATTCTTGTCGGTTCTAGTATTGTAGATCGTCCCCTGTTAGCCTATGAAAAAGTTCGGTATTTTGGTGAGCCTATAGCACTTGTTGTAGCGGATAGCGAGGCGATTGCTAAACATGCCTCAGCGCAAATACGTGTTACATATAAGAAACTTCCTGTGGTTCATGCCCCGCTACAAGCCTATTTAGAAAGAGATATACTCGTACATGAAAACGTAGAACAATATGAATTAGAAGAAGAAGTATATCCAGAAGCACATACAAACATTGCAAATCGGACGAAAATTCGTAAGGGAGATATTCGAGAAGGGTTTGCAAATAGCGAAGTTGTTGTAGAGGAAACGTTTTCTTTTCGGCAATCTGATCATACTGCAATGGAGACGCGATGTGCGAAAGCAGAAATTAAGCCAAATGGAGAGGTTATTATTCATTCTACTTCGCAAGCACCTTTTGAAATTAAAAGATTACTTAGTAAAGCGTTTCAAATTGATGAGAAAAAAATAATTGTACATGTGCCTTTAGTTGGAGGGGCGTATGGTGGGAAAACAACGGTACAACTTGAGTATTTAGTATATCTTGCTTCTAAAGCAGTGGATGGGAGGCGTGTTACTCTTCGGAATAGTAGAGAAGAAGATTTTGTAACGTCGCCTGTTCACATTGGTTTACAAGCAAAAGTAAAGCTTGGATGTACAAAGAATGGGAAATTACAAGCAGCAGAGATTTTATATTTATTTGATGGCGGTGCGTATGCTGATCGGGCAGTGACTATGAGTAAAGCGGCCGGATTAGATTGTACAGGTCCATACTCAATTCAGCATGTATCTTGTGATTCGCTTTGTATGTACACGAATCATACATATGCGACATCGTTTCGTGGGTTTAGTCATGCTGAGTATACATTTGTAATTGAAAGAATGATAGATATATTGGCAAATAAAATAGATATGTGTCCGCTCGAGTTTCGTATGAAAAATGCAATTAAGCAAGGAGATACAACACCAACACAAGTAACGGTCACTAAAAGTAATACAGGGGATATTCAGGCGTGTATACAAAAGTTAAAGTCGCTTATTAATTGGGAAGAAGGGAATCGAATTATTTTATCAAATGGAAGGATACGAGCAAAAGGAATTAGTTGCTTTTGGAAAAATTCGACGACACCTAATAATGCTGGAGCGGGTGCGACTATAACTTTTAATGGTGATGGAAGTGTAAATGTTAATTGTGGTGCAGTTGAAATTGGGCAAGGAACGAAAACAACTTTAACACAAATGGTTGCAGAAAAAATGAATATGAAAGTTAAAGATGTATCTATTATGATGGAAGTCAACACACAAATAGCGCCAAAACATTGGAAAACAGCTGCTAGTCGAACGACACATCTCGTTGGAAATGCAGTTGTAAAAGCGACTGAAGATGCAATGAAGCAGTTACTAGATACAGCAGCTAATATACTTGGAATACCAGTGCATGAGTTAGCAATTAAGAATAAAGTTGTATATGTAAAAACAAACCCAGATATGTATGTATCATTTTCAAAGATTGTTTTTGGATATGTTGATTCGAGTGGAAATGTGTATGGTTCGCCGATAATTGGCAGAGGTGCTTATGTATTTGAAGGGATTACGAAGATTGATTATGAGACAGGAAAAGGACAAGGTGGACCTGAATGGGGAGTGGGCGCACAGGCAATCGAGGTAGAATTTGATCCACAAGTATATACATATAAATTAATAAAAGCAGTAACGGTTGCAGATGCAGGAAGGATTTTAAATAGAAAGGGAGCAGAAACACAAATTATAGGGGCTATGAGTATGGGATTAAGTTTTGCGACGAGAGAAACATTTCACTATGACTTGTATGGGAGAGTTCTTAATAATCAGTTTCGTTCTTATAAAGTGATGCATTATGGGCAACACCCAAAATACATTGCTGAATTTGTGGAAGTACCGCATGATCAAGCTGCATTTGGATCAAGAGGGCTTGGTGAGCATGGAATTATCGGTATGCCCGCTGCTTTAGCGAATGCGTTATCTATTGCAGCTAGTATTTCACTTCGTCAATTACCTATTAATCCTGAATTGATTTGGAAAGTAAAACAAACAAAGGAGAATGGTGTATATGATACCATTTGACTTTGAATATTATCGTCCAAATTCTATTGAAGAAGCAATCCGATTATTTCATCAGCTGGATAAAGAGGGAAAAAGGCCCATTTATTATGGAGGAGGCACTGAAATTATTACAATGGGGCGTCTGCAACAAATTGTCACGAAAGCGGTCATTGATTTAAAAGATATTCCCGAATGTAACATTTGTGAATGGAATGGCCAAAAGCTTATTCTAGGAGCTACATTAACATTAACAAAAGTTCAAGAGGAAAAAGTATTCCCTCTTCTTGGAGAAACTGCCGGAAGAGCTGCAGACCACACAGCAAGAAATAAAATTACGCTTGGTGGCAACATTGCAGGGAAAATTATATATAGAGAAGCGGTACTCCCATTTTTACTAGCGGATAGTACATTTGTTGTTGCAGGAAAAGAAGGTGTGAAATATATAAGGGCACAGGAGGCCTTTATTGAGAAGTTACAATTGCAAAAAGGAGAGTTTCTTGTACAAATTATTACTGATCAAAAATATATAGAATCTCCTTATTACAGTGTAAAAAAAAGACAATTAGAGAAAATTGATTACCCACTTGTAACGGTTGCTGCGTTAAAAAGTGATGAAAATATTCGAATCGCATTTAGTGGATTGTGCGCATTTCCATTTCGGTCGCTCGCGGTAGAATCGGTGCTAAATGATGGAAGTATACCAGTTAAGAAGAGAATTGAGCGCGTCCTTTTTCATATTCCTGCACCTATATTAGATGATATACGAGGTTCGCGTGCTTATCGTATATTTATTTTGCAACATGTGCTTTATGATGTGCTGATGAAGCTTGAAGGGGTGAAGTAATGGGAAAGGGACAATTTATTCTTCATGTGAATGAGGAAGATAGAGAAGTGATTGTCAGAATGGCAGATACGTTATTATATACATTACGACATAACCTCGGTCTAACTGGAGCTAAACCGGGATGTGAAAACGGTGATTGTGGTGCTTGTACAGTTCTTGTTGAGGGGCTACCAATTAAGTCTTGTATTATGTTAGCCGTAGAAGCTATTGGTAAGCGGATTACAACGATTGAAGGCTTACGGGAAACACCTATTCAGCAAGCTTTTGAAGACAAATGGGCTTTTCAGTGTGGATATTGTACGCCTGGATTTATTATAAATTGTCATGCGCTCGTTACAAAAAAAATGGACATGGATGATTCAGTTATTGAAGAATGGTTAAGTTCTAATATTTGCCGGTGCACAAGTTATCAAGAAATTGAAGAAGCTGTGAAATCTGTCTTACAAAAGAAACGGGAGAATCAATAATGACTTCTATTTATACTGTACTAGAAGCCCTACTATCATGTGAACAACGGTGTGCTGTAGCAACTATTATTCATGTGGAAGGTTCTGCATATTGTAAAGAGGGAACTATCATGCTTTTTTGTGAAGATGGAACAAAAGTCGGAATATTAAGTGCAGGTTGTTTAGAAGAAGAGGTTTCTATTTATGCAGCCGAAGTAATGGAGAATCAAACATGGTCTATTCATCAATTTAATACGAGGGCAGAAGATGATTTATCTTTGGGAATGGGATGTAATGGCATCATTCATATATTAGTTGAGTATATAGATGAAGAGTACAAAGTTTTTTTGCAAACACTATATGAATACCTTAAGAAGGGTATTTCAGTTCGAATGATAAAAAATATTTCTTTAATACAAACTTTATTTATTAGTGAGAATGGTGACACGTTTGGGAATGAGGAAGTTTTGTTTCCAATTCATTCCTTACATGGTTTACACGGTAAATGGTTTTATCAACACTTTACACCAAAGCCAAGGCTTTGTATTTTTGGAGCAGGCGAGGATGCAAAACCGCTTGTTCGGTTTGCAAAAGAAGTAAACTTTTTTGTAACAGTCTGTGATTGGAGAGAATCGCTATGTAATGCTGCACGTTTTCCGAGTGCAGATGTTTGTATAAGTGGATTTCCAAAAGAGGTTGTACCACAACTTCTATTAAGCAAAGAAGATTTTGTTGTGATTATGACTCACCATTTTCAGCGTGATCAACAATTGATCGAACTTTTATTGGAACAATGTGTTCGCTATATCGGTATTCTAGGTCCACGTCATCGCACTGCTCGTCTGTTAGAAGGAAAGGCGATACCTAAAAACGTTCATTCTCCGGTAGGGCTTGCGATTGGTGGAAAAGGACCAACTGAAATTGCGATTAGTATTATAGCTGAAATTGTTCAAGAATTAAGGGGGAAGTAAAATTAAGATTGCTGGTATATATTTAGCTGCTGGAAACAGTCGGAGGATGGGACCCGGAATACACAAGTTACACCTTCCATTACAAGGGGAACCACTTGGGAGCCTAGCGTTACAAGCAGCAATTTCTTCAAGGCTCTCACATATTATTGTTGTTACGAATGAGCCTGCTTGGATGTTAAAAAGAATGCACCGTGAAAATGTGCACATTCTTTCTTGTCCAAATGCTTGTAGAGGACAGTCGTACTCTCTTCAATGCGGTATTGAGAAGGCGAAACGAATGAATGTTGATGGAGTGATGGTCCTTCTGGCTGATCAACCATTTGTGACAGCTGAATTTATTAATAAGATAATAGGTTGCTATGAGCAAAATAAAAACATTCATTTTGTAGCAGCGAGTTATAGGGGAATAAGGCAACCGCCTGTTTTATTTACAAAGAAAGTATTTCCACTTTTTCAAACGTTGAAAGGGGATGAAGGAGCACGCGCGATTTTTATGAAGCCTACGATAAATGGAATTTCATTGTTGTCGGAAAGTGAGAGAATGTTTTTTGATGTAGATACATGGGGGAATTATCAACAGGTGAGACAAGAATATGAGGAATGATATGGTGTTTAAATCACAATGTAGTACGTATGAAACTATGTCTATACTATAAAAAGAGCCAAAATTTCTCAATTTAGAAATTGGGCTCTTTTTATGTTGATACGATTTTGTAAAATTGGTCGTTTGCATCGATCTTAGATCTCATTTTTTAACGTTCATACGATTTTGTGCATGCTGTAAAGCAAGTGGAGTAACATTTTCTCCGTTAGGATCTACAATCGTTGTATTTAATAAAATGGAATCTAAACTCCCGCGAAATTCCTTCATGTAGCTTTGTCTTAACATTTGCTGTTCTTGTTTTTCAATTTCTTGAAGTCCTGAAATTCTTTCTTTTTTTGCCAATTCATTAATACGAAATAATATATGTTTCATTTTCTTCACCTCTGTTATTTAACTATAAATTAGTAACTTACTAATTTATAGTTATTTTAATATTTCTTTTTGATTATGTCAATAGTTGTAAATGAAAAAGACATTCTTTTCTCCAAGAAGAGTGTCTAACTGTGCTACATTAGATTCATCCATCATTTTTATAAATGATTTCTATTAAAATAATTCATTTTATTTATTTGTATTCTAAATATATAATAGCGATTAGGTGAGTGCAAAGAAGCGGCTTTTTCATGAGTATAGGAATTAATGCTTTTTTAGAGCATTGATTAAGTTGAAAATATAATGAGGTTGTTACTAAAACCAACTAATTTCATGAGAATTATTATTTTTATTGGTGTTTTGGTGAATACTGGACTACATTTCCGCTTTAGAAGAAAACTATGTAATTTACATATTATCTTTTTTATTATTATGGAAATATGAATATAACAAGAAAAATATCAGGGATTTATAGTTTAGCTTTATATAACACAAAAGAATGATCGTACAACAGGAGGAGTAAGTATGGAGCTGCGCCATTTGAAAACTTTTATTATTGTAGCGGAAAGCGGTGGCTTTACACGGGCTGGTGAACAACTGGGATATACGCAATCGACAATCACCAATCATATTAGATCATTAGAAGAAGAGATAGGAAATCCATTATTTGATCGTCTTGGCAAAAAGGTAATTTTAACTGAGGTAGGAGAGCATATGCTTTCTTATGCACATAAAATATTAGAATTATCGAATGAAGCATTGGAATCATCTCAAATGAACGGTAAATCGTCAGGAACAATACGTATTGGAGCAAATGAATCTTTAATGATTTATCGATTACCTGCTGTTTTATATGAATTTAAAAGGAAGTATCCACAAGTTCATATCATTTTACAACCATCAGAGAGTCAAGAGTTGCATAATGAATTAAAATCAGGGAAATTTGATTTCGCATTATTTACACATCCGGAACAACTTGGGGCAGACATCGTTACTCATTCTCTTGTTCAAGAGAAGATTGTACTTATTGCTCCGCCGAGACATCCCTTAACGAAAAAAATGAACGTTGATCCTGCTGATTTAGAAGGGGAAATGTTGTTACTTACAGAGCCAGGGAGTTATCGAGATTTGTTAGAAAGACGAATTAAAGAAGATGGTATTAATTGTTCTCATATTCATTTTTGGAGTATTGAAGCGATTAAGCAAACTGTTATGTGTGGGCTAGGGATATCTTATTTACCGTTTATAACGGTAAAAGAAGAAATCGAGCAGGGTAAGCTAAGTGTATTACCATGGAAGTATAGTGAAGATTTCGTTACTACTGAATTGGCATATCATAAAAGTAAATGGTTAACTCCTGCAATGAAGAAATTAATTGAAATGATAGAAAAGCATGCAGAGAAATGGAAAAAATTCTCTTGATTCTCTGAGATGAAATTAGGCTGAAAAACATATGTATTGGATAGGTAGGGGGAAAAGTAATGAACGAAAGAGTAAAAGAAATAGCGCTTGTCGTAATTGGATCATTATTGTTTGCGATTGGAATTAACTTTTTTGCTATTCCAAATCGATTATCTGAAGGTGGAATTATCGGACTGACAGTTATTACATATTATCTGTTCGATTGGTCACCAGGTACTGTAAACCTTATAATAAATGCAGTATTACTTGCAATTGGGTATAAATTTTTTGATAAGAAAACAATGGTATATACAATACTTGGTATTGTATCTTCATCTTTCTTTTTATATATCACAGAAGATATTGCGACTCCAGTAAATCATGATACATTATTAGCGGCTCTCTTCGCTGGTGTTTTTGTTGGAATCGGTTTAGGGTTTATGTTCCGTGCAGGTGGTACATCAGGTGGATCTGCAATCATAGCACAACTAGCAAACCAATATTTAGGCTGGAGCGTTGCGAAAGGTGTATTAATTATTGATATCGTAGTTATTGCGGGTTCAGTATTTATTATCGGACAGGAAAAGGCTATGTATACGCTGGTAGCGGTATTTATAGGTGCAAAGGTTATTGATTTTATTGTAGAAGGATTGAATACAAAGACTGCTGTAACAATTATTTCAAACTATCCAGACATGATCAAAGAATCAATTATGAAGAATATGACACGAGGTGTCACAGTATTAGATGGAAAGGGCGGTTACACAGGAAATAACAAAGAAGTATTATATATTGTCATTAATAAACAAGAACTTATGCAATTAAAGAAAGTCGTGAGCCAAAAAGATGAAAATGCGTTCGTTGTTATTCATGATGTACGTGATGTATTAGGTGGTGGCTTTAAAGCGAGTTAAAAATATACAAAAAGCGTTACAATAATTGTGTTTGTTATAGGATAGAAATACTTAAGAGCCTACTGATAACAGTAGGCTTCTTTTTGTAGGTTGAAGGGGTATATGTTTGAAAAAATTCAAAAATAGGATTATATCCAGTTGCATTTTATACCCCTTACCCGTATAATGTATTTGAAGAACGATGATTACTATAACTGAGGTGGTATGGATGGGGCATTGTGAAGGTAATGAAACAAATTCAAAAATGGTTCCTCGAACAGAAGAGGAAATTCAAAATGTTATAAAACGTTTAAAGCGTATTGAAGGTCAAGTACGTGGTGTTCAAAAAATGGTTGAAGATAATCGTTATTGCGTTGATATTTTAATCCAAATTTCAGCGATTAATGCAGCTTTAAATAAGGTGGGTTTTTCATTATTAGAACGTCATACAAAACATTGTGTAGCAAAGGCAATTCATGAAGGGAATGGAGATGAATCTATTCAAGAATTAATGAGTGTCATTAAACAGTTTTCAAAATAGGAGGGGTATACAATGGATAAACAAAAACATGTTACGCTTGGAGTTACAGGAATGACATGTGCAGCTTGTGCAACCCGGATTGAAAAAGTACTAAATAAAATGGAGGGGGTAGAAGCTAACGTAAATTTAGCTATGGAAAAAGCAAGTATTAAATATGATTCATCAAAACAAGAAATCTCAAATATAAAAAATAAAATTGAAAAACTAGGCTATAACGTAGCAGAGGAAAAAGTTACTTTAGATATTGAAGGAATGACATGTGCAGCTTGTGCAACCCGAATTGAAAAAGTGCTAAACAAAATGGAAGGAGTTTCGAATGCAACTGTTAATTTAGCTACAAACAGTGCGGTTGTAGAATATAATGAAGGTTTAATTTCTACAGAAAATATTTTAGAAAAAATAAAGAAGACAGGGTATAAGGGGCAAATACGTAGTGAAGATGTAGATCATTCAGAGAGAAAAGAGGAGGTAATTAAGGAGAAGAAGCGTCAACTTATTATTTCTATTATTTTGTCTTTACCTTTACTCTATACAATGCTTGGGCATATGCCATTTGATACAGGTCTACCAATGCCGCATATTTTAATGAATCCATGGTTTCAACTTCTACTAGCAACACCGGTTCAATTTTATATTGGTGGCCATTTCTATGTAGGTGCTTATCGTGCTCTTAGAAACAAAAGTGCGAATATGGATGTACTAGTTGCCTTAGGAACATCAGCAGCTTACTTTTATAGCTTATATGAAGCATTGAAAACATTGAGTAATTCTGCATATGTTCCTGACCTTTATTTTGAAACAAGTGCAGTTTTAATTACATTAATTCTAGTTGGGAAATATTTTGAAACATTAGCCAAAGGGCGTACAACAGAAGCAATTTCTAAATTATTGAGTTTACAGGCTAAAGATGCACTTGTTGTACGTGATGGTCAAGAAATACGAATACCACTTGAAGAAGTAGTTATTGGAGATACGATTATTGTAAAACCAGGTGAAAAAATACCCGTAGATGGTATTGTAATCTCGGGGATATCTTCTGTTGATGAGTCTATGATTACTGGAGAATCTATTCCAGTTGATAAAAAAGAGGGAGACGCTGTTATCGGCGCGACTATTAATGCAAATGGTGTTCTGACTATTAGGGCTGACAAGGTTGGGAAAGATACAGCTTTAGCAGGCATTATTAAAATTGTTGAAGAAGCTCAAGGCTCTAAAGCACCTATTCAGAGATTAGCAGACATCATTTCAGGTATTTTTGTTCCAATTGTTGTAGTTATTGCTTTAATTGCTTTTATTGTATGGTATTTCTTTATCACACCAGGGGATTTACCAAAAGCATTGGAAGTTGGAATTGCGATCCTTGTCATCGCTTGTCCGTGTGCGTTAGGTCTGGCTACACCAACTTCTATTATGGTTGGCACAGGAAAGGGAGCAGAGAAAGGAATTCTATTTAAAGGAGGTGAATTCTTAGAAGGAACGCATAAAATCAATGCGGTATTACTTGATAAAACGGGAACAGTAACAAAAGGGAAACCAGAAGTTACTGATGTACTAGAATTTAAAAAAGGCATGCTGGATTATGCTATTTCAGCTGAAAGTGCTTCTGAACATCCATTAGCACATGCTATTGTTGAATATGGAAAGAAAAATGAAATTAGATTGAAAGATTTAAAACAGTTTTCAGCAATTCCAGGTCATGGTATTGAGGCAAATATTGAAGACAAAAAGGTTCTTGTTGGAACACGTAAATTAATGAATGAACAATTAGTGGAAATATCAAAGCATGAAGAAGTCATGAAAGAATTAGAGTATCAAGGTAAAACAGCAATGCTTGTCGCAATTGATGGGAAACTTGCTGGAATTATCGCTGTAGCTGATACAGTAAAAGAAAGCTCAAAGTATGCGATTCAAACATTAAAAGAAATAGGAATTGAAGTATACATGGTGACGGGGGATAATAAACGTACAGCTGAAGCGATTGCGAAGCTAGTTGATGTTGATCATGTATACGCAGAGGTATTACCAGAAGATAAAGCTAAAATTGTAGATGATTTACAAAAGCAAGGAAAAAGAGTGGCAATGGTGGGAGACGGTATTAATGATGCACCAGCTCTTGCGAAAGCTGATATCGGTATGGCCATTGGAACTGGTGCAGATGTAGCGATTGAAGCAGCAGATGTTACTCTAGTTGGTGGGGATTTATCTCATATATCAAAAGCAATTGAGTTAAGTCGTAAGACAATGAAAAATATTCGTCAAAATTTATTTTGGGCTTTATTTTATAATGCAATTGGAATTCCTGTAGCTGCGGCTGGATTGTTAGAACCTTGGGTAGCAGGGGCAGCGATGGCATTTAGCTCAGTATCTGTTGTGACTAATGCGCTTCGCTTGAAACGCGTTAAAATATAAATTAAATGGAGGAATTTATTATGACAATCACATTAAACGTACAAGGAATGACATGTAATCACTGTAAAATGTCAGTAACAAATGCACTTACGGAGTTAGAAGGAGTACAAAATGTTGAAGTGGATTTACAAGAGGGAACTGTAAATGTAGAGTATAATGATACAAAAGTAGATGTAGAAAAAATGAAAGAAGTTATTGAAGATCAAGGATATGATGTGGAGTAAAAGGTAATTTCAATCGTTTTTTACAAAAAGGTCACTTTATGAAAAAGTGGCCTTTTAATTTGTGATTGGTATTGTATTATTATTTCATTTAAGAAGTGCAATATATTTTTAAGTATTAGGCTATGAAAAACAGTCTTGTGTCATCATTTATCTCGACCTGTTCGAGTCTATCGATAGGTATTGAATTGACGGAAAATTATAACGATAATACAATTAAATAAACTGGATAGGCAGTTTTAAGGAGATTCATAGAACTTAAGGGGGATTGTTATGAAGCAATCATTTTTTATTGAAAATCGAAAAAGGTTAGCAGAAACATTGCCGGATGAATCTGTTACGATTCTATTTGCCGGACAGGCGCCTCATAAGTCGGCTGATTACCTTTATACATTTGTGCCAAACAGAAACTTCTATTATATGACCGGTATTGATGGGGCGAACGTTATTTTTGTGTTGAAAAAAGTAGGCGAAACAGTAGAAGAAATGCTTTTTATTGAGAAGGCAGATCCAGTTCTTGAAAAATGGGTAGGCAAAACAATTTCAAAAGAAGAAGCAGAAGCTATTTCAGGTATAAAAACGATTGTGTACTTAGACAGTTTTGAATCATCAATTGCGCGAACGTTTTTTACAGAACATGTGAAACACGTATATTTAGATTTAGAATGTCGTGAGTGGGCAGGGACAGAGACACGGACATTAGCATTCGCTAAACATGTAAGGGAACGTTATCCACACCTTTCAATCGGGAACGTTTATCCGAATATATCTGAATTGCGCGTATTTAAAACTGAGGAAGAGATTGAAAAGATAAAAGAAGCAATTATGGTTACAAAAGAAGGTATTTACAATGTACTTAAGCATGCGAAAGAGGACCAGATGGAATATGAATTAGAAGCTCATTTTGATTTTACACTAAAATCAGCTGGTATTAAGAATCATGCATTCAATACGATTTTAGCAGGTGGGAAAAATGCAACAGTGCTGCATTATGAGGACAATGATTCCAAAATTAATAAAGGCGATCTTGTACTGCTTGACCTTGGAGCTCAGAAAGATTACTACAATGCTGATATCAGTTATACGTTCCCTGCAAGTGGAACATTTTCAGATCGCCAAAAACAGATTTATAATATTGTGTTAAAAGCACTGAGGGAAACAATTGAGATCGTGAGGCCGGGATTAAAATTTGCTGCACTAAATGAACATACAAAAAAGGTGCTCGCCGAAGAGTGCAAGAAAATTGGTTTAATCCAAGAAGACTCCGAACTCTCCAACTATTATTATCATGGGGTGAGCCATTTCCTTGGTTTAGATACTCATGATGTAGGTTCGTACAAAGACCGAGTGCTCGAAGCTGGTATGGTCATTACAGTGGAACCCGGCTTGTATATTGAGGAAGAAACGATTGGAGTTCGTATTGAAGATGATATTTTAGTTACTGAAAATGGATATGAAAACTTGTCAAAAGATATAATAAGAACTGTTGAAGAGATTGAGGATTTCATGAGAGTACACAATCCAAATGTGAAGGATAGACAGATTGTTGCAAAATAAGAAGAACGAAGGCGCCTAATTTGTGGCGCCTTTTTCATGTTGTTTTAGAATTTTTAGTAATATGTTATATAATGAGTTCCTATTGTGAAGGTACTAAAATTAAGCGTATAATATTAGAAGTCTATAGTAGAGTATACAAAGTTGTAGGTTATACTTATATGTGAAAATTTGTGAAGGTTTTAAAGAGTTTATATGAAAATTGAAGAGATATTATTGAAGCAATACTGGAATTTAGATAGGGAGTTATAAAATGAAATTAATTATTGCCGAGAAACCAGATCAAGGTTTGGCCCTTGTTTCCCAATTTAAATATCGCCGAAAAGATGGTTATTTAGAAGTGGAAGCAAATGAGTTATTTCCAAATGGAGCTTACTGTACATGGGCAATTGGTCATTTGACGCAGTTATGTAATCCGGAACATTATCACGCTGAGTGGAAAAAATGGTCACTTGATACATTACCAATGATTCCGGAACGCTTTCAATTTGAAGTTACAAAATCAAAGTATAAGCAATTTAATGTTGTAAAACAGTTGTTACATAATCCGCAAGTGACAGAAATTATTCATGCAGGCGATGCAGGGCGCGAGGGGGAATTAATTGTACGAAATATTATCAATCTTTGTAACGTGCAAAAACCGATGAAGCGTTTATGGATTTCCTCCTTAACGAAGCAAGCGATTTACCAGGGATTTAAAAATTTACTTGATGAAGCAGATACAATCAATACGTACTATGAAGCATACACACGATCATGTGCCGACTGGGTGGTTGGGATGAATGCATCGCGTGTCTTTAGTATTTTGTTAAAGAAAAAAGGAATGAATGATGTGTTTTCGGCTGGTCGTGTACAGACGCCGACATTAGCTTTAATTGTGAAACGTGAAAAAGAAATAGAGAACTTTAAATCAGAGCCGTTTTGGGAAGTGTTTGCAACTTTTAATATAGAGGGAAAGAAATATGAAGGAAAATGGGAGCAAGATAATGAGTCCCGTTTAAAAGATCCTGATATGGCGAATAAAATCGCAGCATTTTGCCAAAATAAACCGGCCGAAGTAAAGGAAATGAAAACAGAGCGGAAAGAGTTTCAGCCCCCATTTCTATTTAACTTATCATCACTGCAAGCAACAGCGAATAAAGCATTTAAATTTTCGCCGAAAAAGACGCTTGATATAACGCAAGCTTTATACCAAAAAGGAATTGTGTCTTATCCACGTTCTGATTCTAACTATGTAACGCAAGGTGAAGCAGCGACGTTTCCTGATATCTTACAAAAGTTAAGCCAGTTTGATGAATATAAAGAGTTACTACCAGCGCCGATTGAATCCATTATGAATAATAAGCGATATGTGAATGAGAAGAAGGTTACAGATCACTATGCAATTATTCCAACAGAACAAGTGACAAATCCAAGTAAACTATCTGGCGATGAAAAGAAAATTTACGATATGATTATAAGGCGTCTCATTGCGGCTCATTATGAGGTTGCGATCTTTGACTATACAACGATTACAACACTTGTTGATGGCCGTGCTGAATTTATTTCAAAAGGGAAACAGCAAATTCAAGAAGGCTGGCGCAAAGTTATTTTCCAAGATGATAAGGATGATGAAACCATTCTTCCAATCGTAGCAGAAGGTGAGCAAGGAAAAGTTGTAAAGGTGAAGGTGAAAGAAGGAAAAACGCAGCCGCCAAAGCGTTACACAGAAGGACAACTCATTACATTAATGAAGACGGCTGGAAAGTACTTAGATAATGAAGAGCTTGAGAAAGTATTAAAGAAGACGGAAGGTTTAGGTACAGAAGCAACTCGTGCTGGCATCATCACAATGCTGAAAGATCGTAAGTATATTGATGTTAAGAAAAACCAAGTATACGCAATGGATAAAGGGAAAGTATTAATTACCGCAATTGGGGATAAAATTTTAGCTTCTCCAGAAATGACGGCAAAGTGGGAACAGCGTCTAGCTGAAATTGGAGAAGGTACAGCTTCACCAGCAACCTTTATGGAACAAACGAAAAAATTATCGGCGAAAATTATTGAAGATGCGATTGAAATGTCTGAGAAATGGGATTTTACTGGATTGAATGTAGAGTCAATTGAACGAAAAGGATCGAAATTTACAATAGGTAAAAAAGTAGGAAGATGTAAAAAATGCGATGGGGATGTAATTGATAAATCGACTTTTTACGGTTGTTCAAATTATAATACAACTCAATGTGATTTCACTATCTCCAAAAAAATATTAGGAAAAACAATTTCACAAAAAAATATGACGAAGCTATTAAAAGGTGAACAGACAGATTTAATTAAAGGGTTTAAGAAAAACGATAAAGCATTCGATGCGAAGCTAGAGTGGAAAGATAATAAAATTAACTTTGTGTTTGAAAAGTGAAAAAAGGTGTTACGATAATATCGTAACACCTTTTTTTCTAAGTATTTGTGTGTAAAGGGTCTAGTAGATATTCCCTCGTTTCTTGCATAGTTTACATAATTTTCATCCCGCTATTCGCGGGTAGTAAGACCCTTACCTCAAAACTGAGCGAAAGCATTGTCCAGTTCCAGTGGCTTCGCTTCTTCCTGCGAGGTAAAAAACACCTCTACGTCAGAAGCTCCATCCTCCTCACATTCTGGACGAGCCACTTCCACTTTTCTTTAAGAAGTTAGGTGGGAATCAACAGCCTGTAAAAGTCCGATTGGTGAGGGCTAATAATCAGTGGGGATGAAGATCCACATTAATTAAAATTTCATTTTATATGTAAAGGTGTCATGTATCTTCTGTATTCATTTACCATACAAAAAGCCCCACAAGCATAGCGCTTAATAAGGAAACAGCCATTCCACTAACAAGAAGCTTCCAAACATTCTTACCGATAATTACTGATTTTTCTGCACCAAATAATGAATTGTAAGTCCCATAAATCATACCAACTGTACTAAAGTTAGCAAAAGAGGCTAGAAATGTTGTTGCAACTGCAATAGTATGCGGATGTAAAGAGTGTAAGCGTGATTTTAAATCCATCATCGCAACAAATTCATTAGTTGTAATTTTTATCCCCATTAATTCAGCGACATACATAGCATCAGTTCCTGATAAACCGAGTAAAAATGCGAAGGGACTAAAGATAATAGAGAAGATTTTTTGAATTGTTAAACCTGTTACAAAAAAACTTAAAATACCATTCAAACATGCTGTTAATGCTACATATCCAATAACCATGGCTAGAATAACAATAACCATATTCATCCCCACTAACATACTGTTTGAAATGGTAGAGAAAAAATCTTTTTTTTCTTCTTTTGATGGTGAATAAACAATATCTTCTTCTTTAGTGATTGCTATAGGATTTAAAACATTTGCTAAAATTAATGCATTTATACAGTTTAAAGGAATTGCACTGAAAATATATGTTGCTGGCACCATTGATAGATAGGCACCAAGAATAGATCCGCTGACGCTACTCATACTCATAATTCCAAAAGTCAACAAACGATTTTCTTTTAAAACAGATAATTGGTCACGAACTACAGCAAGAGCTTCCGTGTTTCCTAAAAACATCATTTGAATGGAAAAAAAACTTTCTAACTTTGGTAAACGAGAAATTTTTGAAATGATTGCACCTACTTTATCAATAATCCAAGTTAAGATTCCAAAGTAAGAAAGAATATCGAAAAAAGTGATAACAAAAATGATAGGAAGTAATGCGCTAAAGAAGAAGTCAACTGTTTGATTTTCCATAGCTGATGGAAACGCAAATCGAATACCTTCATTCGCACATGAAATGAGCCAAGTGAAAAATGATGCAATTTTATTAATTATGATACTTCCCAATTTGGTGCCTAACATAAACCATGTAATAAAAAGTTCAAGGATTATCAGAATAATGATTGGTTTCCACTTTATGTTTCTTTTATTAGGTGAACATAAGAAAACTATTAATAATACAATGAAAATCCCTATAATATTTAATATCAAATTCATGTCAACAACTCCTTGAGGTTTATTATTTGTATATAAAAAAGCTCTTATTCTCCACACTTAGGCTAATGGAGGAGAAATTATGAAAAACAAGAGGGAAATGTAAAAAATATGAAGGGGATCTATTTTAGGAAAAGTCATTATTTTTTAGGTGTTTTTAATTCGTGGAAAATATTATTAAATTAGAAATAATTATGAAAGAAGCTGAAAGTGTGAATGAAATTTTATCACATGAAGAAAGATGAGATAGATATGCACTTACAAGTAAAGTAGTTTAGTATAACTTTGTAATGCGAATGAAATTTGTAGTATTTCTCCAATTTTTTATACTGAAAGCGAATTTAATTAAAAAATTCAAAAAATAGTATTGAAATATATTATTCTTAAGACTATAATAAGTGATAATAAAATATATACTAGTTAAATATTCAGAATCTTCAATTAGTTAAAAATGGAAATGAAATAATTGATTTTGTAATGGAGGTTGTATCATGTCGAATAAAGTACCTTTTTCGTTCATAGTAGTTATCGGATTAATGTTATTTGCTCTTTTTTTTGGAGCAGGAAATTTAATTTTCCCTGTAATGTTAGGTCAATCAGCTGGAACAAATATTTGGTCAGCGAATGCGGGATTTTTAGTAACTGGGGTTGGACTACCATTACTTGGTGTATTAGCATTTGGAATTTCAGGAAAAGAGGATTTACAATCACTGGCAAGTCGTGTTCACCCTGTTTTTGGAATTGTATTTACAACAGTTCTATATTTAGCAATTGGTCCATTATTTGCAATACCGAGAACGGGTAATGTTTCCTTTGAAATTGGTCTTAAGCCTTTTGTACCAGAAAGTTTAAGTTCTATGGCTTTAGTTATTTTTACAATAATATTTTTTAGTATTACTTGTTTTTTTTCGCTCAATCCTGCGAAAATTGTCGATATTGTTGGAAAAATCTTGACGCCAATTAAGTTAACGTTCATTGGAATTTTAGTAATTGTTGCTTTCATTCATCCGATAGGGGATATGCAAGCACCTGTTGAAGCATATACATCTAATGCATTCTTCAAAGGGTTTCAAGAAGGATATTTAACAATGGATACACTTGCATCTTTCGTATTTGGTATTATTATCATTAACGCTATTAAAGAAAAAGGGGCAAAAACGAAAAAGCAAATTATGGTTGTTTGTGCAAAAGCAACGATGATTGCAGCGACAGTATTAGCAATTCTTTATACGGCGCTTTCTTATATGGGAGCTTCAAGCGTAGCAAAACTGGGGCACTTAGAAAATGGTGGGGCAGTTTTAGCGAAAGTGTCAAACTACTACTTTGGTTCATATGGTGGAATTCTATTAGGATTAATGATTACAGTAGCTTGTTTAACGACTAGTGTAGGACTTGTTTCAGCATGTTCTTCATTTTTCCATAAACTATTTCCAAAGGTATCTTACAAAAAAATTGTTGTTATTTTATCTGTTTTTAGTGCAATTGTTGCAAATGTAGGATTAACACAACTGATTGCAGTTTCTGTTCCGGTATTAACAGCGATTTATCCATTAGCGATTGTACTAATCTTTTTAACATTCTTCCATTCATTATTTAAAGGGAGAACGGAAGTGTATCAAGTAAGCTTACTAGTAACGTTTATTATAAGTTTATTTGATGGATTAAATGCAGCTGGAGTGAATATCCAAGTAGTGAATCATGTATTTACTAAATTTCTTCCAATGCAAGAAGTAGGCCTAGGATGGATATTCCCAGCTATTATTGGTGGATTTATTGGATACGGTATTAGTCATTTAAGAGTGAAAAATGAAATTCATTCTAGCGTAGCAAAAGCTAATAAGTAGTGATATGCATGAAAAAAGTTGTAGAATTCGTTTAGGAAGAGTAATGAAAGGTATTACGCATTGGCGTAATACCTTTTTGGTTTGGATTACTTATTATGAAAGCAATGAATAGTCATGTATATGGTCTAAAGTATAAAAGAGATTGCTGTAACTATGGAATTTAAACATTTATTTGCAGCTTCGCTATGGATTGGAGGATTTTCTGCAAGTATACCTCTTTTATCTAAAGATCATAAGAATGGGAAATGGACGTTATATTCGGATGCCATTAAAAGATTTTCACCATGGGCAATATGTGCGGTTATTATTATTGTCGTAACCGGTTTATTTAATAGTAGATTCTTTATTCCGACAATCGATTCTTTCTATTATAGTATCGCTCGGTACATGTATATTTGTATTACGTCTTAAAAAGTAATAAAGAAAGAGCTTACCATCTTATAGGTCTTTTCTTCTTTATATTTGATTAACATCTTTTAGGCTCAGCCGCTTCTTTTGTTAGGAGTGATTTTGGTTTTATATTTACAAAGCAAATGCTTATGACAATAAACAATAGTCCGATAAATAAGCTAATTGTAATCGCTTCGTGTAGGAAAATAGAACTTACAATAATTGCGATGAGCGGAATAAGAAATGTGTAGGCTCCAACTTTACTCGCTTCGCCAGCTCCGACAAGTGTAAAGTAAGAAAGCCACCCCAGTGCAATTACAAAGATTGAAATGAATAGTAGTACGATTGCAAATGGTACGCTCCAAGCGATACTAGACCAACTTTCAAATTCTGAACCGAGCCCAATTAAGCAGAAGCCACCGATAATGAGTTGAAGGGTTACCATCCAAATAGCGTTTACACGGTTCCCGGTTCTTTTTATAAAAACGGTCCCTAGCGCCCAGCCTATTGCACATCCTAAAGCAAGAAAAATACCGATGATAGAAATATGTCCAGTTAAGCCACTAGAACTAATAACAGCAACGCCTGTAAATCCAAGAATAAGACCAAAGATTTTTAAGCCATACATTACTTCTTCAAGCCAAATCCAAGAGAAAATTCCAAGTAAGACAGGCTGGAGAAATACAATAGCGGAAAAAAGTCCTGCAGGCATATATTGAAGTCCTACAGTTTGTAGACCGTAAAATAAAATAATATTGAGTAAAGCTGAAATAAAGTACAAATGCCAAGTTTCTTTTAAATGTAATTGTTTGTACTTAGGCAATGCGAAAATAAGTAGAATGAATCCTCCAATTACTGTTCTAAGTCCTGCAAATAATACGGGTGGTGTATAATGCAGGGCGAATTTAGATAAGGGCCAATTAATCCCCCACATAAGAACGAGAAATGAAAGGAGCATGACCGTTTTTGTTCGTGAAAGCTGTGTCATGATAATACCCCCTTGTTGTATTTCATTTCATTATGATATGATATTGAACACGATAAATAAAATGAATCTTTTTTATAAGGAGTATAAGTAATTTGTTATGACCATCACACAACTTCAAGTTTTTGTAAAGGTAGTTGAACTAGGAAGTTTCACGAAGGCAGCTCGAGTTTTGAATATGACACAACCAGCTGTGAGCCATGCTATTTCTAGTGTTGAATCAGAACTCGGTGTAACGCTTATTATACGTGATAAAAGAAAAGGTCTAATTCTGACTGATGTAGGAACTCGGATTCTTGTTCATTTTCGTGAAATTTTAAGTGGCGTTGAAAAAATAGAACAAGAGGTTGCGATGGAGAAAGGGCATGAAGTTGGGACAATTCGAATCGGAAGCTTTCCAAGTGCATCAGCATATTTCTTGCCTAAAATGATTAATATCTTTCGCGAAAAATATCCGAATTTAGAGCTGGTTCTCTATGAAGGAACTCTTAAAGAAGTGGAAGAGTGGCTATTATCACGTGTAATTGATGTAGGAATTGTTATTTTGCCCAATAAAGAAATGGAGATTGTACCGTTAACAAAAGGAGAAATGGTTGTTGTCTTGCGGGATGATCATCCTCTTTGTGAGAAAGAAGCTATTACAATAAATGATTTAGAAGATGAACCAATTATTTTATTTAAGGGAGGATACGAACCACCAATTATTGATATGTTTAAACAAGCAGGTGTACCACTTCGAGTTGAGTATGCGGTGTCTACCGTTACAACATCTTTAAATATGATTCAAGAGGGGTTAGGTTTAGCGATATTAGCTGAATTATCATTAATGAATTTACCTCCAAATGTCAAAACGAAAGCATTAGCACCTCAAGTATGGAGGGAAATTGCTTTGGCTGTTCCTTCATTAAGGGAATCCTCACTAGCTGTTCAACTATTTATTGAAGAGTTCCAGGGGCTATTCGCAGAATGATAAAGAGCGTCTCATATATGATAATGAGACGCCTGTTTGTTTTTCACTATAATAACGCCCCAAAAAAAGTCTATAAAAAGGATTGACGTACCTCTTTGTTGTAACTATAATGATTACATTCGGGTGGTGATCATAATGAAAATTAGTAGCCGCTTTTCTATAGCTGTTCATATTTTATCTATTTTGGAAAACAATTCATCCCCCATTTGTACTTCTGAATGTATGGCTGAGAGTATAAATACAAATCCGGTTGTAATTCGAAGAATAATACCTGACTTAAAACGGGCTGAGTTTGTTTATGTAAATCGAGGGCCAGGTGGGGCTGGACTATTAAAGGATTTAACTGAGGTTACATTATTAGATGTGTACCATGCAGTAAATGTAGTTGCGGAAGATAAGTTATTTCATATTCATGAACAACCAAATCCAGATTGTCCAATTGGAGCAAATATTCAAGCTGTTTTAGAGGTTATTTTAGTTTAGGCACAATCTGCAATGGAAGAGGTCTTGAAAAGTATTACTATGGGGCAGTTATTTCAATCTTTACAAGAAAAAATAAATGCTTGAAATAAGAATTGAGGAATGCAGAGCTCTATAAAAAGGAGAATGCATATTTTTTTCTTCTAAATGTAACCAACTCCGTTACATTTAGAAATAATAAAAGAAGGTAAGGTGTAATCATATGTCTGTAAAAATGAAAGTATACTCTGATTTTATTTGTCCATTTTGTTTTTTGGCAAAAGGTCCATTGGATGAGGTAGCTAAGGAGAAAGATGTAGAAATCGAATGGATGCCATTTGAATTACGTCCAAGCCCGTATTCAAAAATCGATCCATGGCAAGAACCAGATAAATTAAGTTCTTGGGATTCTTTTATTCTTCCTACTGCGAAAAAATTAGGAATTGAAATGCGTTTACCTCGTGTTTCTCCGCACCCATATACACATTTAGCTTTTGAAGGATGTCAATTTGCGAAGGAGCATGGATTTGGAAACGAGTATCATCACCGAGTATTTACTGCGTTTTTCCAAGAAGAACAAAACATTGAAGATATTGATGTATTAACAAAGCTAGCGGTAGAAGTAGGGCTTCCTGAAGCGGAATTTAAAGATGCTTTAGTAACTCGTAAATATAAAGAGAAACATCAAAAAGCAATCCAACATGCATATGATGAGGCGAATATTATGGCTGTTCCAACAGTAATGATTGGAGACGAAGTCATTCAAGGGCTTGCTAGTAAAGAAATGTTAGAAAGAGTAATTGATAAAGAAATACAAAAGGAAAAAACAAATTCATTTGATGGCATGCAATGTACGACTGATGGATATTGCTAAGTCTGATATTTAATTAAAGAGTCAAATCGGTTTGTTTAAATAAACTATAAAACTTATATACCTAGAGGCTTTAATATGTCAGTAACTACAACAAATTTTGGGGCCTTGAAACGTGAAAAGACTGCAAAGATTTCTAAAAAATCGCTTTGCAGTCTTTTAATCTCTTGTTTCGTTTAAATAAAAATCAATCGTATTTCATTCTGAATCAACGGTACGATATAGATACACCTAGATAGCACGATTTGCAATATAACCCAGTAAATTAACTTTTTCGCCTTGTTCGTGATAATCAAGAAAAATACCAGGGTTATCTGTCGAGCCAATGATTGTCCTTTGCTGAATCTTTAATCCCTCTTTCCCTAAGTTAGACTCAAGATAATTTGGGTATAAGACATGTGGGTGTGAATTAGGGTATAGGGTGCGAAAATTAAGTAAAGAGGTTGCACCTTCATGATAATACAGGTAATTTCCAATGACCTTAGATCTGTCGTTCATATAAGTCTGTAACAAGGTAATTGGGAAGACGTTTTTATGCGAACAAACATCGTTAGTAGTAATACTGTCTATCACGACATCTATTGATCCAGGTTTTAGAGGGAGAAGATAGTCAGTATTTTGGATATACACAATACGAAGTTTTGAGTTGACTTTTTCAATTAAACACTTCAATTTTTTAATCATAGTCAAAGAGAAACCACAAAAAATATAAAAGGTATCCGAGTCAAGTGATGATATGTACTTTGGTAAGGAGACAGATATATCAATATTTGTTTCAATTACGACTTTATTTGATAAATCTTGTTCCTTCAATACCTTAATCATCCATTGGTCCCCTTTTTCTCTTAAGCTGACAAAGCTTGGGGTAAATTCCTTCATTGTTTCTTCATTGAGGATACAGTAGGGAGATTCCTCTAGGTTTGAAGTCACTACTATCCCATCTTGTATTGAGGAAAAGTAACCACATGAACAGGTTAATTTTGCTTCAGAAATATTACTGTCCCGTATAGATGCATCACTAATGTTTAATTGGACTTTGCAATACGGACAATAAAAAAATGGAATGAAGGATATTGGTACACCGGTATAGCTGCATGAAATAGCGGGTTGCTCGAAGGATTGCAACTTATCATCTATGAGTTTAATAAATCGGTTCAGTTCCTTTTTTTCTTCTACAAACGTATTTTTCTTCTCCGATAAGAGATTTTGATAATAACTAATGTCGATATTAATGGTCAAACGTTTGTATGAAAGAAATTTTTGAATTTCTTTCAAAGAGAACTGTAGATGTTTTAGTTCTAATATTAACTCCATGTCATCGAGACAGGATTGATTCAATTGGAACTGAGCCCCTTTTTTTTCTGGAACTAATAACCCTAGTTCAATATAGTAACGAATTGTATCCACAGAAACATTATAAAGTTTAGCAAAAGACCCGATTTTCAACTATATCCCCCCGATCTACAAAAAAGTGGTTATGAACTCCATGTTTTCAAGAAATAATGTGAAAATACTTGTATTGACATGAAGTTCAACCCGACAGTTATTATAAATATACATATAATTAACAGAATAATCAAAAAATACAGAGTGTTATTTGATTTATTCGCAAACTACTATGAAAAATAATGTTGTAGTAATTAATAAGTACAACTTTTCGAAAATTTCGTCAAGGGGGAATTCAGGTGAACGCTGATTTTATATTCATAAATGGTGAGGTTATAACGGTAAATCATGAAAATGATGTTGAGCAAGCTATTGCTATTAAGGGGAATCTAATTATCGCCGTAGGTACAAACGAGGATGTAAAACCTTATATTACTGAGAATACAAAAGTTATTGATTTGCAGGGGAAAAGTCTTCTTCCAGGATTTATCGATTCACATCTACATATGCTGCATGGAACGAATAAATTAGGGGTTGATTGTAAGGAGTTGCATATTAAGTCTATAAAAGATCTTATAGAAGCTCTCAAGGCAAAAAAAATAGAAACACCAAAAGGGCAATGGATTCGTGCTTTTGGATTTAACGAAATGGCAATTTTGGAGGGAAGATATCCTACAGTCGATGAATTGGATGATGTTTCTCAGGAGCATCCCATTTATATTTCGAGAACATGCAACCATATATGCGTGGTAAATAGCAAAGCTCTTGAAATAGCGGGTATTGATGAAGATACACCAAATTTGGATCATACTCAAATTGAACGAGACGACACTGGTAAATTAACTGGGCGATTAATTGAGAGTGCCAATATGAAGATGTTTGAGGTCGCCAAATATACGGAGGAAGAATTACTCAAGGCTTTTAAACTAGCATCTGATGACTTTCTCTCTTATGGAATTACAAGTGTTCACGATGCGGGTGGGCACGGTCCTGATCATTTCAGAAACATTTTTAAGGCAGTGCAAGCTGGCGATGTTCGCGTTCGTGTATATGCAATGATATGTGCACTACATAATTCGGAAGAGTTCGTTGATAAAATGATCGATGCAGGAATTGTCACAGGTATAGGAGACGATAAGTTTAGAGTTGGACCTGCCAAAATATTTACCGATGGAAGCAGTAGTGGTCCAACTATCGCAACTAGAAAACCATATACGAGTAACTCTACTGATTATGGTATTCTTTATTATACTCAGGAAGAGATTGATAGGATTTTAACAAGAGCACATCAAAAAGGATTTCAAATTACGGCACATGCCCAAGGAGATAAAGCGATTGAAATGGTTCTGAATTGTATTGAAAGTGCACAGCAAAAGTATCCTAGAGCAAACAGTCGACATCGAATTGAACATGCTGGTATTGCCGAGCCCGACTTACAAGAACGTATGAAAAAGCTTGGTGTGATTCCGATACCAAATCCGCCATTTTTCTATGAATTTGGTGAAGGTTATATGAAGAATTATGGTGAGCGTGTAAACCATATGTATCCTCTCCGTGATTATTTGAATCATGATATTATCGCTGCCGCCGGTTCTGATTGTCCCGTAACCTCCTGCGATCCTTTATTAGGAATACATGTTGCGGTAAATAGAAAAAGTAAAAATGGTATTGATGTAGGTGGAAATCAAAGGATTAGCGTTTTGGAAGCGATTCGTCTGTACACATGGAATGGTGCCTATGCAAGCTTTGAAGAAGATCGTAAAGGAAGTCTTGACGCTGGGAAGTTTGCGGATTTGATAGTATTAGATAAAAGTATTTTGAATACAAAAGAGCAGAATATTAAAGATTTAGTAGTAAATATGACAATGGTCGATGGAGAAATTGTATTCCAGAGGGAAGGAGTCCTTTCAAAAGGATAGGAGTAGGGAATATAGTTCATCGGAGGAGCTATTATTCCAAATCGGGATGATAGTGCATACGATGAGGTTTATGACGCATAGATGGTAGTTTTGAAAGCGGTTTCCTTGTTGAACCCACAATCTTTATCAATACTAGGCCAGAGATGAGAAATGTGCAGGAAGAAATCTTTGGCCCAGTTTTAGTTGTTCAAAAGTTTAGAGATGAAGAAGAAGCGATTACTTTGGCGAATCATACAGTATTTGGGTTGGTTGGTTATAAACAAAGTGGAATTGGTAGAGGGTAGGGGAACATACGGACTCGATGAATTTTCAGAAATAAAGCAAATTAATCTAAGCTATAAGGCACAACGGGTTGGATGGTTTTCTAATCAATAAGTATAGTTTAGGGAGGTAATGTATGGATCATACAAACTTGGAGATTCCAAAAATAGAAAATATTAAACCGAAAGCACTTGTGGAGAGAGAATTAGGAACAAAAAAAATAACGCATTTGTTTTACCGTTATATTTTGCTTGCTATATTAGGGAACATATTTTTGGCAGTTACTTCATTTGTAGATGGGAATATTTTGGGGAATATAGGGGCAACAGAACTAGCGGGTGTGGGGATTGGTTTTACTATTATGGTTCTCTCTCGTGCGATAGGTACGCTAGTTGGAGTTGGAGCGGGAGCGGTGGCTGCTCTTAGATTAGGAGCTGGAAAAATCGATGAAGCAAGAAATGTTGTTGGTCAATCGATTTGGTTTGGGATCATCCTGTCAACAATGATTGGTGTCGCTGGTTATATTTATAATGAGCCTCTTATGCGTTTTTTTGGTGCGGATGATCAGGCATTACCGTATGCAATTCAGTTTGGAAATTACATGTGGCTTTCGTTTCCTTTTACAGTATTAGCAGTTATTCTTAGTATTCTTGCTATTCTTGACGAACGCCCGGGACTTAGCGTGTGGAGTTGGTTTGTTGGAGCCATTTTAGCAGCTGCTGTGGAACTACTATTATTTCATAAATTTCAATATGGAATAATAGCTTCCGCTTGGGCTAATATTATTTCTCAATCGACCCCATGTCTTCTTATTTTTTATTTTCTATTTAGCAAAACTTTGCTCAAACCTAAGCTGAAGGACTTGAAAATGAAGTTAAGAGATATTTGGGAAGTAAATGCAACCGGATTTGCCGCATTTTCAATTTCACTTACTATGTTTATCTCCGTCATTATTATTAATAATTTGTTAGCTTCATTAGGGGGAGAATTACATATATCCGCCTTTGCCATACAAAATGGATATATAACTAACTTTCTTATTTTAATCGCAATGGGGGTAGTAACTGGTATTCAACCGATTATTAGCTATAATTATGGTGCTAGGCTGTATGAGCGGGTAAGGGAAGTTACTCGGTTAGGAATTATATTTACATTCATAACTAGTGCTTTCTTGACAGTATTATTGTTTTTCTTTGTCGATCCGATAGTTGGTTTCTTTACAGGAGGAGATGCAGCTTTACAAGATATTAGTATATGGTCGACAAGAGTGTTTAACTTGTCTTTTCCATTTGTCGCAATTGTAGTGCTCATATCGGGCTATTTTGAGGCAATAGAGCAAAATGCTAAGGCGACGTTTATAGGAATAGGGCGATCTTTTCTTTTTTCGTTACCGTTATTTTATCTTCTCCCTAAGATGTATGGAGTTGAAGGTGTATGGTATTCTATTCCAGTTGCAGATATACTTGCATTTTTGATAGCTCTTCTCTTTATGTATAAAGAGTTTCAAAGATTAAAGCATATGAACAAAAACGAGAGATATAGAGGTCAAAAAAGATAATCTAATTGAATTTGTATGTAAGATTAAAATTGTGCATTTCATGTAGTAATCGTATCATATGAAAATAAATCAGATGATAGATGAGAGAGGAATTAGTAATAAGTAGTAGTGAATGAAGAAAATATTTTATTGATGCAAGAGTTACTGAAGGGGGGAGAATTGTGGCGTTTATCGTTAAAAAAATTTCATCACAAGAATATGAGAAATTAGAAGTTGCTACATGGCATGTTTCACTCTAGGTTATGATGAATTATAAACAACTTATATATTTAATTTCATTTTGGACAGATTTCATCAACGAGGTGAAGCTGTCTTTTTTCATCGTAAATATGTCAATACCATTAAAGATAAGAAGAGTAGGATCGGTACTTTTCCTTATAGAGTTTAAAAGAAGTGAAGCTGTAAAGATAGTCCACTGCAAATAGTGGAATAAATAAGAAAATAATGAACATGAGAGGGGGCATATTTATGAAATTAACTGAGCGGGAAAAACTCACAAAAAAAATTGAGAATCATCTTCGTATTACAGCACGTCAACTTGTAAAGTTTGATACGGAAGAGGAGACGTTACAATATTTAATTGAATCATTTCGTTCTAAGTTAGCTTGTGATTTAGTTGGTATTATTTTAAAAGAAGGTGAGAACTTAATTCCTAAAGTATGGAGCGGCGGTTCAGATACGTTTGGAGACTCATTCCCAATAAAAATAGATGAATGCTCGCCAAAACTTCTCATTCAGGGTTTAACAATTGAGAAGTCTAATTGGGAAACGAAATGCGAATTGGTTAAATTATTGCAAGCAGAAAAAATACAAACATGGTTTACTGTCCCTTTAAAAGACGAGGAAAATAGTTTTGGATTCTGTATTATCGGTTTTATGAATGCAGTTCCGTTATTTATGGAAATGGACAAGCCATTTGTAGACTTTGGAAAAGATATAGCAGTAGCAATAGCTCTGGCAAAAAGAAAAGAAGCTCAAAAAAAGACCATGTTAGATGTAGAATGGATTAGTAAAAATCTCTTTTCAGATTCATCTATAGAAGAAGTGGTCGAAAAAATAGTAGAGCGTGCAGGGAAAGAGACTAACGCGATGGGTGCATGCATCTATTTGTATCATGAAAAAGAAAATTATTTTTCTTTTCAACCGCCTTCATACGGAGAAATAAATCAATCTAAAAAAATTATTACTGAAAATAATTATATGCTAAAAGAATATTTTCCGTTTTTGGAAGTTACCGGTGGATCTCAATTAACGGTTCCGTTAGTTGTAAATCTTAAAACAATTGGTGTGTTACATGTCGAAACGAAAAGTAAAGGTGTATTCACAAATGAGGATTTAGAAGTCCTTGAATTATTATCTAGTCATGTTGCTGCTATGCTTGAAAACGTTCGTTTATATATGAATGAAAAAGAGCATAAACAGCGGTTACATTCACTATTGGATTTTCAACAGGCACTTGTCAAAGAAACTGTAGATCAAGATGATTTCAATGGCATTACGACAACTTTAAGTAAAACTTTATCAAAATCAGTGGTTGTATTAGATCGATTTTTACGTCCGATTTCGTATCACCTATCTTCTGGAAAGCAAATGGGTATTGAAGAAATAGTTGAATGTGCAATATATCAAATTATTCAAGAGAAAAATAGAGACGCAGAGTTTTCTCTTAAAAATATAAATGAAACGAAGATCGTTTTTTGGCGGATTAGGGGTGGAGGTGATCTATTAGGTTATCTTGTTATTGAACTGTCGAACGATGAAGTTGATGAGTTTCAGCGGATTAGTATTGATTCCGCCTTAAACGTATTTTCAATTCAATTTATAAAGCAAAAACTGGTCTTAGATACAAAAGAACAGGTCAAGGATAGTTTCATCCACAAACTATTAGTTGAAAAAATAGAGGATCGAGAAACCATTTTTCAACATGCTAATGTATTTAACTGGGATTTATTTGATCAGCATCGCATCTCAGCACTTTCTATTACGTTTAATGAAACGGACATAAAACATAGTGATATTCTAAAACAACAAGCGCAAAAATCATTACTGTGGGAACAATTAAAAATGCAGATTTCTATCGTGGACAAAGATATTCTTCTTGCAAATAAAGGAGACGAATATATAATGTTTGTTCCAATAGAAAAAGAAAAAAATAATCCCAAAAATTATTGGTCCAATCTTTATGGAAATATTAAGAGATGGATGGAGGTGGAGAAAATGCCCGTTCAAGTTTTCCTAGGTGTAGGTGGGAAAACAAAAGAGTTACAAGATTACTATATTTGTTATCGTCAGGAGATACAAGCTCTTCATGTTGTATCTAATTGTTTTGATAGAGGAGGGGTTGCATTGTTTGATGAACTAGGCGTTTATACCGTATTGCATTATTTAAAAGATTCTTCAGTAGCAACTCTATTTATAAAAAAGCATCTTGGACCGTTATTATATGATTCAGAAGGGAAAAACGCAGATTTGTTTCAAACATTGCGAGTATATCTTCATCATAATGGGAGTCTTAAAGATACGTCTGAGGAGCTTTATATTCATAGGAGTACACTTCAATATCGAATCGAGAAAATAAAAAATTTACTAGAAGTGGATCTTGATTATTCTGAATACAGATTGAATTTAATGATGGCTTTTAAGTTATATGATTTATATTATAAGAATTCCTCCAAAAAGCTGAAAATGTAAATCTTCTTTCCTACTTTGTGTAGGAATTATTTTAAATTATTCTATTTTATAATGAAAATACAGAAAAATTAAAAAATAAGGAGGTAAGTTGATGAGTATATTAACAGTTGGCATAGTCGGTGCTGGCACAATGGGAAGTGGGATTGCCAATTTGGCAGCTATGTCAGGGCTTAACGTCATATTACGAGATGTTGAAGAGAAATATCTTCAACACGCTATAGCTAAAATAGAAAAGTTTATAGACAGAAGTATTTCTAAAGGGAAAATGACAGTAGAGCAAAAGGAAGAAGTAATGGAACGAATTACAGTAACAACAGATCTCGAAGATATGAAAGAAGTTGATATTGTTATTGAGGCTATCATTGAAGATTTAGAACTGAAAAAGGAAGTTTTCTCAAAGTTAGATGAAATTGTTCCTGAAAACGTAATTCTTGCCACTAATACTTCATCGATGTCCATCACAGCAATTGCTGAAGCGACAAAGAGACCAGAACGTGTTGCTGGTATGCATTTTTTTAATCCGGCACAAATTATGAAACTAGTGGAAGTGGTTCGTGGTTATAAAACAAGTAATGAAACAGTAGAAGAAATTAAAACATTTTCGAAGAAACTGAACAAGGAAACTGTAGAAGTAAAAAAAGATACACCAGGATTTATTGTAAATCGAATTATGATTCCGCAATTTATTGAAGCGATTAAACTTTTAGAAGAGGGAGTTGCATCTCCAGAAGATATTGATAAAGCGGTTACATTAGGCTTGAATTATCCAATGGGTCCATTTGCTTTACAAGATTACGCAGGTGTAGATATCGGTCTCCACGTAATGGATTATTTTTATGAGGAATTCAAAGATAATCGCTTTGCACCCCCTGTACTACTTAAATCGCTTGTAAGAGCTGGAAGATTAGGGAGAAAGACTGGGGCTGGTTTCTACGACTACGACAAATGAATAATTGGGGGGAGTAAAAATGAATTGTGAGTTTTTACAATATGAAATTGAAAATAAAGTAGCGATTGTATATATAAATCGCCCGCCATTCAATCCATTAAACACACACGTATTTAATGAATTGAACTCTTTGATGCATGATCTTGAAGTCAATACCGAAGTACATGCAATCGTACTTACAGGTAGCGGTGAAAAAGCATTTGTGGCAGGTGCGGATATTCATCAAATGTTAGACTTGGATTTAGTTGGAATGATGGAAATGAATACAATTTCAAGAGCGGCTTTTTCTAGTATTGAAAACTTATCAAAACCCGTTATCGCTGCTATTAATGGATTAGCACTTGGTGGAGGGCTTGAATTGGCTTTAACGTGTGATTTACGTATAAGCTCGGACAAAGCTAAATTTGCATTCCCTGAAGTAAACCTTGGCATTATCCCTGGAGGTGGGGGTACGCAGCGTTTACAAAGGTTAGTAGGTCAAGGAGTTGCAAAAGAGTTGTTGTATTTCGGAGAGATGTTTGATGCACAAAGAGCATTAGCAATTCAATTGGTCAACAAAGTTGTACCAGCAGAAGAATTACTATCAACTGCTAGAGAATGGGCTGAAAAGCTGGCACAGAAACCAATTGTTGGTATGCGTATGCTAAAGACCGCTGTTAATACAGGTAGCAACGTTGATCTTGAATCTGCACTAACAATTGAGAGCGCATGTTTTGGAACTGCATTTGTCACAGAAGATCGAAAAGAAGGGATGACAGCCTTTACAGAAAAAAGAAAACCAATCTTTGTAGGGAGATGATTCTTCATGAGTAAGACAGATGTGGTTTTAGTAGAAGGTGCTCGTACACCTTTGGCAGAATTTTGCGGATCGTTTCGAGATGTTTCTGCCATTGATTTGGGAGCGATAGCTTCAAAGGAAGCGATAAAAAAGGCGAATGTCAATCCTGAGGAAATCGACCAAGTAGTGTTCGGAAATGTCCAACAATCCAGCCGTGATGCGCACTATTTGGCTCGACATGTAGGGTTAAAAGCGGGACTCTCTATTCATGTTCCAGCCTTAACTGTCAATCGCTTGTGCGGAAGCGGTCTAGAATCTATTTTAACCGCCGCGCGATATATTCTTACAGGAGAAGCGAACATGGTCTTAGCCGGAGGGGCTGAGAACATGAGTCAAGTTCCTCATGTCATTAGAGGGATGCGATGGGGGAGTCCGTTAGGCTCACCTACTATGGAAGATTGGGTGTGGGACGGTCTTTATGATACTTATGGAGATTGTACTATGGCTGTGACCGCAGAAAATTTAGCGAAAAAATATAAACTTTCTCGTGAAGAAATTGATGAATATGCTTTTTTAAGTCATCAAAAGGCTCTAGCCGCCATGGAGAAGGGATATTTTAAGGAAGAAATCATTCCAGTTACTGTGAAGGATAAAAAGGGATCTAAGATTATTGATACGGATGAACATCCGAGAAACACGAGCATAGAACAACTGAGCAAATTGAAGGCTAGGTTTATTGAAGGAGGGGTTATTACACCGGGGAATGCTAGTGGAATGAATGATGCCGGAGCAGCAGTTGTTTTAGCTTCTGAAGAATATGCAATCAAAAAAGGGTTGAAGCCTCTTGCACGATTGGTTTCTTGGGATGTAGTCGGAGTGGAACCAGAGCTCATGGGGATCGGTCCAGCACCAGCCATCCGAGGCGCCCTGCGGAAGGCCAGTCTAAAATTGGAAGATTTGGACTTGATTGAAATCAATGAAGCCTTTTCTGCGCAATATTTGGCCTGTCAAAAGGAATTAGGATTTAATCCAGAAATTGGAAATGTGAATGGCGGGGCCGTTGCCTTAGGTCATCCTTTGGCAGTTTCGGGAACAAGAATTTCTTTATCTTTAATCTACGAACTTGATCGCAGGGGAAAGAAATATGGAGCATCATCTGTCTGTATCGGTGGAGGTCAAGGGATTGCTGCTATTTGGGAGCGACTGTAAGAAGGGAGGGTGAAAAATGAGCCACAATTTATCATTACCAGAGGTACTTAACCATTCGTCTCAAAAATTCCTAGAGAAAGAGGCGTTATATGATGGATATAGTCGTGTTACGTATGGAGAGTTGAAAAATCATGTTGAATATATAGCGTCAGCATTGTCCCAGCAGGGAATTGCAAAAGGCGACAGAGTGATTGTCTGCTTACCAAATTGGAATGAATTTGTAACGATATATTTTGCTATAGCACGATTAGGGGCTATTCTCATTCCATGTAATACACGTTATCGTACTACAGAGTTAGAATATATAGTAGAGAATTCTCAAGCAAAAGCAGTTTTTCTTATGGAGGATTTTCATCATATTGACCTCTTCAAACCATATTTGAATGGAACAAAAAAGTCTCACGCACTGGAATGCATTTTCACAGTGCGTTTTAAGCAAGATGGATATTATTCTTTTAATGAATTAATTGAGTTAGGACAAAAAACTCCAGCCCCGAAAGTTGTAATTGACCCAAAGGAAGATGTTTTCGCCATTTTATATACATCAGGTACAACCGGTAGACCAAAAGGAACGATGCTCACACATGAAAATGTGGTCTTTACAGCTAAACTATCAGCAGAATGGCTGCGGTGTAGTAGCTGTGATGTATTTTTAATAGCTGTTCCTGTTTTCCATATATTTGGAATGGTACCTGGCATTTTATCAGCTATTTCGTCAGCAGCCAAAATTGTATTTATGGAGAAATACAATGCAGAAAAAGCGTTAAAAATTATAGAACTAGAAAAAATCACAATTCATCATGGTGTTCCTACCATGTTTATTCTCGAGTTAAATCATCCTACCTTTACAAAAGTAGATTTAACATCATTACGTACAGGGATTATTGCATCCGCACCCTGTCCGGAAGAAATAGTCACCAAGATTCGAAGGGTCATGGGATGCGACATTGTCGTATCATATGGGTTAACCGAAACGTCTGCTGGTTTAACCTTTACTAGTTTTGATGATGATGATTCGATTCGTTCAGAAACGGTCGGGAAGGCAGCGCCTGGTGCAGAAATAAAGATTGTAGATGCAAAGCGAGAGGAAGTAGCATCTGGAGAAGTCGGCGAATTAGTATGCAGAGGCTTTGGGGTTATGAAAGGTTATTACCAAATGCCTGATCAAACAAGAGAAGCTGTTGATAAAGATGGATGGTTTTACACGGGTGATTTAGCGACAAAAGACGAAAGGGGTTACATACGGATAGTCGGGCGAAAAAAGGAGATGATCATTCGTGGAGGATATAATATTTATCCTAGAGAAATCGAGGAAGTTTTTTATAAGCACCCTAGTGTGCTCGAAGTAGCTATTATTGGATTACCTGATTCTGTTTTAGGAGAAATTTCTTGCGCCGTGATTAAACTAAAGCCTAATTATGTTGAAGATGAAGGTTCCATGAAGGATTACGTGAAAGATAAAATCGCAAATTATAAAATCCCTGATAGAATCGTCTTTATGGAAGAGTTGCCGATGACAGCAAGTGGAAAAATTAAGAAACTAGTATTACAGGATGTTATTAAAGAGAAGTTATATTCCTCTCTTCAGTAAATCTTGAATATTTTTCTAATTATTAATGAAATGTTTTAATCTGATAGGCTATTTCGTTTATATAAATCTAAGACTTAAATTCTGAATATTCTGAGTTTTATAAAGGTTAGAATTTATATGAATCAAGTAAAGCCGGCTTAGATTATATCAAACTTTAAAATCATGCCCGCCGGCTATTTTATGTAGAACTAGGATATTCAAGCTGAAAAACGGTATTGGATCGTTCATGATAACTTCGAAATGTTAAGGAGAGATATATATGAACAGTTATGATGATCAACATTATAAGAGACAAGTATTAGTTATTGGGGCTGGTCCAGTTGGTTTGACAGCGGCTTTGGCCCTTCGAAGCTTAGGGTTAGTTGATGATCAATTCTATGTACTGTAATCGGTACATTCTTTTTTAGATGACTAATGTCAGTGTGTTCAATTTTCATCGTTTTTTAACACCTGTAATTTTCGAAAAATATTAAATTGATTTCGGAGGTGTACGTATTGAACGCAATCAACACAACTCAAATTATTGACCGTAGTCGTTTTAGTTCGTTCCATATTTCTTTAGTTTTTTGGTGCTTTCTAATCATTCTTATTGATGGATATGATGCAGTAATATATGGTTCGGTCGTTCCAATTTTAATAGAAGAATGGGCAATGACACCCGTTACAGCAGGTACAATCGGCAGTTATACTGCTGCAGGGACAGCCCTTGGTGCTATATTGTTTGGGTTTTTAGCTGATAAAGTAGGAAGGAAAAAAGTAATTTTATTTTGTACTGCGCTCTTTAGTCTTTTTACGGCTTTAGCAGGGTTTGCCGAAGGACCTTTAGCTTTTACGGTATTACGTATTATAGCTGGATTAGGACTTGGAGGTGTTATGCCTAATGTTATCTCATTAACAACAGAATATGCTCCTAAACGAATAAGGACCGCTATAGTTTCATTTGTCTTTTGTGGTTATTCAGTTGGAGGCATTATAGCAGCGCTATTAAGTAAATCGATGCTGCCTACAATGGGATGGAAGCCGATATTTTGGGTTGCAAGCTTGCCTTTACTGTTACTTCCATTGATAGCTAAAGCAATACCTGAATCAGTAGGCTTTCTTTTGGATAAAAGTAAAGATAAAGAAATAAGTAATATACTTAGTAAATTAGATTCGGAGTACAAAATGAGTGAAAATGTTAAATTTGAAAGACCGCAAGTGAAGGAAAAAGGATCACCTATTGTTAAATTATTTGAAAAAAAGAGGGCTCTTAGTACCATCATGTTCTGGATTTCTTGCTTTAGTTGTTTTGTATTGATCTATACGATGAGTACATGGCTGCCAAAGTTAATGATTCAAGCCGGGTATGATTTAAGTTCAAGTTTAACATTTACGGCAATGATGAATGTCGGTGCAATAATAGGAACCATAATTTTTGGACGGTTAACTGATAAATGGGGATTCAAAAAGGTTATGATACCGCTTTATATTTGCGGAGCACTAGCTCTTTCAGCTATTGGCCTTACAAAGAGCTCATTGGTTGCATATATATTGATCGGTGTTATCGGTGCTGCATCAGTTGGTGTTCAAAATATAGGAAATGCTTTTGTTTCTCAATATTATCCGCCTTCAATGCGCTCAACTGGTATCGGAGCTACTATGGCATTCGGGAGAATTGGAGGTATTGTAGCACCTACATTTGTAGGAGTATTATTAACGATGAATTTACCGGCGAATATGAATTTTATAGTTATTGGAATAGCTGCAATAGTGGGAGCGATAGCTATACTATTTGTTCAAGAACGATACTCCGACTATAAAACTGAAGGCAAGAATGTAGATGTGTCGCAAAAAGATTTAGGAGAAAAAATGTAAAGATGATGGAAGAGTAATAAACATATGAGTTCGCGCAAATCATTTATAAAAATATAGGCTATGTAGGATGATATAGTAAACAATTTCGTTCTCCTCAAAAGCGACACTAAATTTAATAAATACACCAGTGATTATCTACTTTACATTATGTTGTCCCAATAGTGTTACCTCTATTGGGACATTTTATTTTTGTGAAAATGCAATAACGCGAGCAAATGATATGAAGTATTATCAAAAAGGGGCCTATGTGCAGGCTGTATTTTTCTCGTATTAATAGGCTGCTCGTAAAAGCTCAATCGGTTTAACTAATAATCAGTGGGGAATGAAGACCCCTCCACTGATTAGAATCTCACTTTACCACGCCTTAACAGAGTGAAATAACCTTTTTTACTTAATTTGTTATGACATGAGTATGAACTTTTTATTTAGGGAAGAAATATAACAAATAATAAGTACTCGACTCAGTGAGTTAAACAAAAGGATGTGTCGTGATGAATAAAGAGAAGAAATATACAGTTGTAGGTACTGATATTGATGAAGTGAAACGTTTAAATAAAAATTCCGGACTAACGTATAATCAAGTAAAAGAATTATTAGCAAAGCGAATGAACCGGAGATAAAAAGATTAAATAGAGCCATAAACAATTACGTTTATGGTTTGTTTATGTGTTTTAGAATATCGCCAATGACTAAAAGGATATGCTGATATAAATGTACACCTATAAATAAAAAAATCAGACAATTAAGAAGAAAAAAGTGGATTCTTTCAAACTAGTAAGAAAGAATGGCTTTAGGAGTTCATAAAATATTATAAGATAGTAATGAATAAACGGTCAATATTTTCATAAATATATTGAATTTCTATCTATTGAAGGGGGCGATTAATTTTTAATGATTCAAATGAAAAATTTCTTTCAAAGCAGAGGGTTTCAGAGGCTCCTTGTATTAGTCATTTTAGCCCTTATATTATACGGGCTAAAAAGCATGATTAATTTAATATTGATTACCTTTATCCTTACGTTTCTAATGGATCATTTTCAAAGATTTATTTCTGAAAAGCTTAATCGGTATGTGAAGATAAATAGGAAAGTGATTATCGCTTTTTTATACATTGTTTTAGTAGCGTTTATTATTACTATTGTATATAAATATTTACCTGTATTGACAATACAGATTTCACAATTGATTCACCAGTTTAAGTTGTTTTTTAAAAATCCTCCTGATAATGAAATGATAAGATATGTGTTTACTGCAATTAATCAAATGGAAGTATCGAAGTATATTGAACAAGGTGTGGATGTGATTTATCAATCGTTAGCGAATATCGGAAAGGTAAGTTTACAAATTTTACTTTCTCTTATTTTAAGTTTATTTTTCTTGTTAGAAAAGGAGCGTATTATTGTTTTTACCTCTAAATTTAAAGGGAGTAGGCTGAGTATTTTCTACGAGGAAATTGCATACTTCGGTCAGAAATTTGCTCGTTCATTTGGAAAGGTTATTGAAGCGCAGTTTTTAATAGCTATTGTAAATTGTATTTTATCTGTTATTGCACTTTGGTTTTTAGGATTTCCACAGCTTCTTGTATTAGCAGTTATGATTTTTTTGCTGGGGCTCATTCCTGTTGCAGGTGTTATTATTTCACTATTTCCACTTTGTATCATTGCGTATAATATTGGGGGAATTGCATATGTCGTATACATATTAATTTTTATTACAGTTATTCATGCAATTGAAAGCTACATCTTAAATCCGAAGTTTATGTCTGCGAAAACAAATTTACCTATTTTTTATACATTTATGATTCTTATCTTTTCGGAGCATTTTTTAGGAATATGGGGGCTTATTATTGGGATTCCAATCTTTATCTTTTTACTTGATGTGCTTGAAGTATATGATGGAGAGAAAGCTCATCCACATACAGAATGAATTTTTAAGCTATGCAAAAAGCAATTCAAAATAATTGGATTGCTTTTTGCAAGGTCATAATCAACGTGCATTTTACAGTATAGGAGCCATAGTTTCTTTTAATACTTGAACAGAGTGATCGAACTTTAACTCTTCGTCTTCACTCAAATCAACTTCTAAAATTTCACGAACACCTTGACGATTTAAGACCGCAGGAACACCGATATAAACATCTTTTTGTCCATATTGCCCTTCAAGATATGCAGATACAGTTAATACGCTATTTTCATCATTTAAAATTGCTTTTGTTACGCGTAAAAGTGACATACCGATTCCATAATATGTAGCACCTTTTCGTTCAATGATGTGATAGGCTGCATCGCGAACGTTTATAAAGATTTCATCTAAATCTTTTTGGCTAACTTCATTATCTTTTTCAAGAATCGTTTGTAGTTTTTGGATTCCAATTGATACGTGACTCCAAACAGGAAGCTCTGTATCGCCATGCTCACCAATAATATAAGCATGAATATTGTGAGATCCAATATTAAAATATTCTCCTAGCATATAGCGGAAACGAGCAGAATCTAGAGTTGTACCCGAGCCAATTACTCGTTCTTTCGGTAAGCCAGATTCCTTCCAAGTTACGTAAGTTAAAATATCTACAGGGTTTGTAGCGATTAAGAAAATACCATCAAATCCGCTATCCATAATACTACGAACAATTTGTTTGAAAATTTTAGTGTTTTTTTCAACTAAATCTAAACGTGTTTCACCTGGTTTTTGTGGTAAACCAGCAGTAATTACAACAAGATCTGCATCTTTACAATCTTCATAGCTTCCTTTCCAAACTCTTGTTGGTGCTGGAGCAAAGGGAACTGCATGACTTAAGTCCATTGCTTCTCCTTCTGCTTTTGCTTCGTTTACATCAACGAGAACAAATTCTTCTGCAGCCCCTTGGTTAATCATACAGTAAGCGTAGCTACATCCTACTGCCCCAGTTCCGACTAATACAACACGGTTAATCCCTTTTTTCATATGACAATTCCTCGCAATTTCAATAATTTTTTATATGTAAAAAAATAGGTATTACTATTATAGATTCAAATCTAGTTTATTACATTTCATGAAATATATACAATTATTTCAAAATCTGTTCATATCGGTATTAATTATAAGGAGTGAAACATAAGTATCTTTTAGCTGGGGTCAAAATCCATACTTTTACGGAGGATTTATAGCTCTTGAACTAAGACTAGACATCGACTTATAAATCGCAGTGGCTTGCGTACATTTTATAGGAGAACATACGACGTTAACACACGGTTAAATACCAAGAGCAAGTGGGTTACTTATGAAGTGAATCAACATAATGAGCTTGTTTTGTTTACAAATAGCAGCTGTTTTAATAAAATAATGAATATAAATCGTAATAATTACGCTTTGAAAAATAGAAACGCAGAAATGGATGGTCGGTAATATGAGTAAAGTAGAAATTCATATATTGGGTGGCTTTTTAGGTAGCGGAAAATCAACACTGTTACAAAATTTATTATTAGCAGAAAAAAAGAAAAATCGAAAAGTCGCTGTTTTAATGAATGAAATAGGAGAATACTCGGTAGATACAGATATTATAGGGAAGGAGAATGTTTTAAGAGAACTTCTAAAAGGATGTATTTGTTGTACATTAAAAGATGAGCTTGAGATTCAGTTACATTCTTTATACCAACAAGAAAGGCCGGATGTAATCTATATAGAAACAACAGGAGTTGCTCACCCAATTGAAGTGTTAGATGCATGCCTTTCACCTATTTTAGCTCCTTATCTTGACGTGAGATCCATTGTTGTTGTATTGGATGCACTGAGATGGTTAAAGCGTGATACACTAAGTAAAAATATTCAACAACTTTTACATGAACAAATCAAATACGGAAGTCATATCCTCATTAATAAATTAGATTTATTAAAAGATGAGGAGAAGAAAAAAGTTTTAGAAGAAGTAGCAGCAATAAATAAACATGCGAAATTGTATGAAACGCAGTATTGTAATATATCTTTAGAGGATATAGAGGGTGTGGAACTTACAGAAGATAAAGAACATGAAACATTACATATGAAGCAGCATTTACATATACAAACGATGACATATCAATTTACGAAATTAATTAATCAAGATCAATTATATGAATGGCTTTCCAATTTACCGCAGGAGATTTATCGTGTAAAAGGATTTGTGAAATTTCATGGAGAGAAATATCCGCACTTATTACAATACTCATTTGGTGTACCGATTTTATTGGAACAGGACTTTGGGTTTCCTACAAACTTGGTGATTATTGGTGAGAGTTTAGATAAGAAACAATTGGCAGAAGAATTAGGTGGATTAGAGAGTAACTCGATTTCATAATTTTTGTTGATATAGAAAAGCAGCGTAGAATTATAGATTCTACGCTGCTTTTGTATGTATAAAAATGATAGTGATTGGAAAGTTAATATTATTTAAAGAAAGCATAACCTTCATATGCTATAACAACTCTACCATTTGGAAGTTAGTTTTTTGTAGGGCTAAAATATTAGAAGAAGAGAACAGTTATTTTAATTTATTTGTTCCAGGAATGATATGTATAATTCATATAATTGTATGAACATTTACAAATGTATTGGAAGGGATTTGGAAATGTCTGGCGAATGTAGAGGTACTTCGAGAAATTTCTATTGACAACATAGTCTACATTATTAATAGCAAAAAGTCATGATTACGGATGGTTACTTTGGCGGATTTGATTCTATCAGAAAGTAAAGTATGGGGAGGATCACAATGTCAGCAAAAAAACGTAAGTGGCTAAAAATGGTGTTTACGGGATGTATTCTTGGTTCATTGTTAGTAACAGCAGGATGTTCAGGGAAAAAAGTAAGTACAGATGATGAGAAGACGATTAAGGTAGGTGTACTAGCTTCGTTAACAGGACCGCTTGAATCATATGGGAAACAAACGGTAAACGGGTTTGAACTAGGACTAGATTATGCAACAGGCGGGACAGGGAAAGTAGAAGGGAAGAAGATTAAGTTTGTTGTAGAAGATACGGAAACAAAAGCGGATGTAGCAGTTAAAAAAGCTACGAAACTATTAGAAGAAGAAAAGGTCGATTTTCTTGTTGGATCTTCGAGTTCAAGTGATACATTAGCAGTGTTACCATTAGCGGAAGAATATGAAAAAATAATGGTTGTTGAACCTGCGGTTGCAGATAGTATTACGGGGAAGAACTGGAATAAATATATTTTTAGAACAGGCAGAAATTCATCTCAAGATGCTATTGCTGGTGCTGCATCCATTGCTAAAAAAGATGTAAAGATTGCAACGTTTGCTCCAGATAACGCGTTTGGTCGTGAAGGAATTGCTGCGTTTAAAGCGGGAGCGAAGAAACTAGGGGCGAATATTGTAAATGAACAATATGCTGATACGAATTCTACTGATTTTACTGCAAATATTCAAAACATCATTAGTTCAAAACCAGATTATTTATTTGTTGTTTGGGCTGGTGCGAATTCACCATGGAAGCAATTAAAAGATATGAATGTAGAAGCACAAGGGATCAAGATTTCAACGGGCGCACCGGATATACCAGCATTAAAGACGATGGACGCATTAGTAGGCATGCAAGGATTTTCAGTGTATTATCATACACTTCCGAAAAATAAAGTAAACGATTGGCTAGTGGAAGAACATAAGAAGCGTTTCAATGGAACAGTTCCAGATTTGTTTACAGCTGGAGGAATGTCAGCTGCAATTTCCATTGTTGAAGGGTTAAAGAAAACAAAAGGAGATACAGATGTTGCTACGCTTATTAGGAAAATGGAAGGAATGGAATTTGAAACACCAAAAGGAAAAATGAAATTTAGAGAGAAAGACCACCAAGCTTTGCAAGCGCTTTATTCTATAACGTTACAAAAACAAGAGGGTATTGATTATCCAGTACCTGTTCTAGAGCGAGAATTAACAATGAAAGAAACCGAACCACCAATGCAAAATGAATAGACTGAATATTTAAAAAGATGTAAGGGGAGGAGGGAATCTCTCTTTACATCAACTTCTCTTTTTTATCCTGAAATATGAATTTTTTGAGGAGGGGATAGAGTGAAGAACTTGTTAGAGACTAGAAATCTTTGTGTCTCATTTGGAGAACATCATGTTATTAAAGACGTAAATTTGATGATACCAAAAGGAAAACTTATTTCTATTATTGGACCTAACGGAGCAGGGAAGACAACTCTATTTAACTTGTTAAGTGGACAAATTCCCCCAACAAAAGGTCAGATTTATTTTAAAGAACGTGACATTACAAAGTTATCGATTCCAGAGCGAACCCGCCTTGGTATGGGACGCTCTTTCCAGCTTACAAATATTTTTCCGGAATTAACAGTGATTGAAAATGTACGCTTAAGTGTACAGTCGTTCGTTCAAGATTATTATAGTTTTTTTCCAAACTTCTCACGATTCAAGCAGCAGACGGGAGAGGCGAGGCGTCTTCTGAAGACAGTATTGCTTCACGAAAAAGAAGAAGTGCTAGCGAAAGATTTAGCACATGGGGAAAAGAGAAAATTAGAATTGGCCATGCTGCTAGCGCTCAGAACAGATGTATTACTACTTGATGAACCAACAGCGGGTATCTCTGTTGAGGAAGTCCCGGCTATTCTTCAAGTGATAGAGAATATAAAGAAAAATCGTGAGAATACAATTGTACTTATTGAACACAAAATGGATATGGTTTTACATGTATCTGATCATTTAATTGTATTATTTCATGGCGAGTTATTGGCCGAAGGGTTACCAGAAGAGATTATGAAGGATGAACGTGTACAAACGGCGTACTTAGGGGGATTATATGGTGACACTATTAAAAGTGGATAATATAGAAACGCATTTGGATCAGTTTCATATTTTGCAAGGTGTTTCTTTTATGGTTGAGAAAGGAACAATTACCGTATTGTTTGGAAGAAATGGCGCTGGAAAAACAACAACTTTACGTTCAATTATGGGGTTTCATCGGATTTCTAATGGAGAAATTTATTATTGTGATGAGAAAGTAAATGGTTTATCTACCCATCTGATTTCGCGAAAAGGAATGGGCTATGTGCCAGAAAATCAAGGGATCTTTCATGATTTAACGGTAGAAGAAACATTTGCCCTTGCGGGAGCGAAGAAAGGGCTAGAGGTCGCAGGGAAAGTAGAATGGATGCTCAATTTATTTCCAGATTTAAAGCAATATTGGAATAAAAAAAGTGGGTTGTTGAGCGGAGGACAAAAGCAAATGCTGGCGATTTCAAGAGCATTCATTAATAGTGATGGATTGCTATTAATTGATGAGCCAAGTAAAGGATTAGCGCCGATTATGATTGAAAAGTTAATGTCGGCAATTTTGAAAATGAAAGAGAAAACAACTGTTTTACTTGTGGAACAAAATTTTATGATGGCAAGCCAGATCGGTGATTATTTTTACATTATGGATAACGGGAGAATTGTTCATAACGGTCCGATGCATGAATTGAAGGAAGATAAGGAAACGTGTCATAAGTATTTAGGGATTTCTTAACATTGATACGAAGGAGGTATAGAACGTGGATGTGTTAGTGAACTTGTTTGTAAACGGCATTTCAACAGGTATGCTTATTTTCTTATTAGCATCTGGACTGTCACTTATTTTTGGTTTAATGAGTGTACTCAATTTTGCTCATGGTGGATTGTTTGCATGGGGAGCTTTTACAGGTGTGTGGTTATTTAATATGACAGATAGTTATGTAATTGCATTAATAGGGGCGATTTTGATGGGAATGTTTCTCGGTTTCGTTTTAGAAAGATTTCTTATTCGTCCTGTTTATGGAAATCATGTTCGTCAGCTTCTCGTTACACTTGGTGGAATGCTCGTACTTAGTGAATGTATAAAAGTATTTTGGGGACCGAATCCAATTAGTGCTAAATTACCAACATGGTTACAAGGAAGCTATACATTTGATGGAGTTATATTAATTAAGTATCGTTTATTTGTGATTGTTATTGGAGTCATGATTTACATCGGCTTGATGTTGTTATTACGTAAAACAAAAATAGGTCTTATGATTCGTGCAGGTGTAATGGATAAGGAAATGGTTCAAGCACTTGGTATAAATGTAAAAGCTATATTTTCATTTGTCTTTTTATTAGGGGCTGGAATGGCGGCATTAGGCGGTTTTCTTCTTGCGCCATATTCAGGAGTTATTTTTGCTGAAATGGGTATGCAGTATGCTATTTTAGCATTTATTGTTGTCATTATTGGAGGGTTAGGCAGCGTACAAGGTTCAGCGATCGCGTCTTTAATTGTAGGGTTGGCTGGAGCGTTTACGGCTTATTATATACCTGATTTATCACTTGCAATCAATATGTTAATGTTGTTGTTTTTCTTAATAGTCAAGCCAACAGGACTCGTTGATGAAAAGGGGTGAAATGGTGAAAAGCACATTTAATCGGGCTGGGGTATATTTTGGGATAGCTGTATTGGTTTGTTTAAGCGTGTTCCCTTTTGTAAATGATTCGCGAAGTTTACTCATTTTGTTTACACAAATTTTCATCTTTGCTATATTTGCGATGAGTTTTGATCTTCTCCTTGGTTATACAGGAATTGTTTCATTCGGTCATTGTATGTTTTTTGGAATAGGAGCCTATTGTGTGGCGCTTTTATTTGATCGATATGAGGTTTCGGTGCTTAGCTTTTTTATTGGCATTGCGATCGCGATTGTACTATCAGCGATAATTAGTTATATAGTTGGCTTACTCTCTTTACGGTTAAAAAGCCACTTCTATGCAATGCTAACACTGGCTATTTCCCAATTATTCTTTGTACTTGCTGAAAAGTGGCGAGCTGTCACGCATGGGGGAGATGGCTTTACATTCGGTGTACCTGATATGTTTCGTGATCGGTTCATATTTTACTACATTACACTCGTATGTCTACTTGTGATTTTTTTATTGCTTCGTCTATTTACTCAATCTTCTATCGGAAAAGTTTTGAAGGCAATTTCGCAAAATGAGCAACGAGTAGAAGCACTTGGATATAAGGTTCTTCACTATAAAATTATTGCGAGCATCGTTGCGGGAGTAGTAGCAGCGATTAGCGGTGGTTTATTCGTTATTACATTACGATTTATAAATACATCTGTTTTTTCAATTGAAATGACTTTGAATGCTTTATTGATGGCAATGATAGGGGGAGTTGGAACACTAATCGGGGCGATTGCAGGCGCGGGGATTATTGAATTTCTAAAGTATTATTTATCAGAACTGGCGGCGCAGTATCCAATCTTTGAGCGATGGACGATTTTCCTTGGGTTATTATATATTATTGTGTTATTAGGTTTTCCAACAGGATTAATTGGAGCGATTAAAAAAATAAGAAATATAACCAAGAAGAAGAGGATAGAGAAAGGTAAGAAAGTTGAGCATAGTGCATGAAGCCTGTCCTCAATATTCAAAGAGAAATGCAGAAAGTAGCAGCGAATTAGCAATCATCGAGGAGAAGCACCTATCTCATAAAGTTTTACTTTATGAGATTTTTTGCGTGTATTTCAATCATCATTTTTTGATGATGTATTAAATGAAGAAGAACAAAATATTCTATACGTTTATGACCTGTGTTCTTAAGTATAGCGAAAAAAGAATTACCAGCAGAGTAATTTTTTTATGTATAATTTATGGAGATTTAACAGTTGAAGAGCTTGGGACAAAGTTAGATTTACCTCTGTTTTTAGAAGAAAGAAGAAAAGAAATAGAAGAAAAACTAGTGCGATTTTAGTAAATGGTATGGAAAAAGCCGACACGAATTCTTTTCGTATCAGCTCATTCAAAACGGTACATCTTTTTTAAAAACATCGTAACTATATTTTAAATTCACATCCACTCAAACTTCTTTATTACTCAATTTAAAAAGCATATACAACCTCTTGGCGAGAAATTGCGGTGTATATGGCATGTCCCTATGTAACCACTTTACAATCGTTCCAATTAAAGCTGAGGAACCGTACCAAATAGCAATATCTTTTGGAATATCTTTAGTAGCGAGAAAGGAGTCACTTTCTGCTCTCTCTGTTATATGGCCTGAAAGTGTATTTAACAAACGTTCTGTAAAAATCGGTGTTCGTCTAGAACCAAGAACTACTTTATAGAATTTAGCATTGTCAGTAATGTATTCAAGTAGGTCTACGAGTTTTAACCATCTTTATAAAGAAAGTTAAACGGGCTTCCGAATTAGAATCTAACAATCCTGTAGAGATGGTAACGACAGAGAAATTAAGTACAAATTAAAAGCCATTTGAGTTTCTGAATAAAAAAAGAAGCAATTTATACCATTTGTTAGTCAACATGTTTGCAGTACATCGCTTCTATCTTTATGCAGACTGGAAATGTGATGTACTCCAAATATGATTATTTATAGAGTGACTTATACAATTTTTATTTTTAAGGAGGAATATCAGTGAGTAAAGAAGTCATTGCAATTACAGAAATCCCTAATTTCCAGACACGTACTGAAGAGTTTTTTCCTTTAAAGTGGTATAAAGAAATGCTTCACAATCATTCTGTTTATTTTCACGAAGAAACGAATACATGGAATGTGTTTAAGTATGAAGATGTTAAACAGGTGTTAACCAATTATGAAGTCTTTTCAAGTCAGGGGCCTAGAAGCGGTCTTTTTGTCGGCGATAATAAAAAGTAAGAAAGCACTTCACCTATAACAATGATTACGTTCCTTGATCCTCCTGATCATCGAAAAGTGCGTTCCTTATTAGCAGCAGCTTTCACTCCCCGCAGTTTAAAAGAGTGGGAACCTCGTATTCAACAAATTGCAACAGAGCTTGTAGAAAATATACAAGAAAACACTACAATTAATATTGTGGAAGCTTTGGCGTCCCCTTTACCTGCTCTAGTAATTGCCGATTTATTCGGCGTACCTGCACAAGGTCAAGGTCAGTTTAAAGAATGGGTTGATATTTTGTTCCACCCATACGACAAAGAAAGGTTAGAAGACCTTGAACAACAAAAACAAAAGGCAGCGAAAGAATATTTTGAATACCTTTACCCTATTGTAGTTCAAAAACGTTCGAACCTTTGTGATGATATTATCTCGGATTTGATTCAAGCTGAAGTAGATGTGGAAAAATTGACGGATAATGAAATTGTACAGACAACTATGTTACTTTTAGGGGCAGGTCTTGAAACAACTAGTCACGCAATAGCAAATACATTCTATTCATTGCTTTATGATGACAAGTCATTATATGGAACACTAAGAAATGATATAGGGTTAGTCCCAAAAGCTGTTGAAGAAATGCTTCGATATCGTTTTCATATTTCAAGGAGAGATCGTACGGTCCAACAAGATAATAATCTATTAGGGGTTGAGTTAAAACAAGGTGATGTAGTCGTTGCTTGGATGAGTGCATCTAATATGGATGAAAACATGTATAGTGATCCTTTCTCTATAGATATTCATCGTTCAAACAATAAAAAGCACCTGACTTTCGGAAGTGGTCCGCATTTTTGTTTAGGTGCACCTCTTGCACGATTAGAAATGAAAATTGCATTAGAGGCATTCTTACAAAAATTTTCTAGTATCGAATCAGTAGAAGGGTTTGAATTAGAAAAAAACTTAACTCCTTCTGCTACGGGACAGTCCTTGACTTATCTACCAATGAAAGTTTATAAGGAGTCCTGCCGACAAACCGCGGATATCGTACGTTATCAGGATCTAAATTGTGAAAATTCATAAAAATTAAGGGATGATACATATTACACATGACTAATATGTATCATCCCTTTTACTTTTTGTTCCATAATCGGGCCAGATTGTGGAGGAGCGTTTTAAAAGAAAATTGGGCAGGTTAGTTGAAAAAAGGTTGTGAATAGGTATGGTTATTTTACGAAAATTGGATAGTAGCAAATTTAAAATATTGCTATAGACTTCATCAAACGGTATATAGTAAGGATGATTTGAATTTTCTTATTTGTAATTATATAAGACATACAGATTCGAGTCTTTAGATAGTCGCTTAAAGAGCTATCTTTAAGCCGTTCTAAAGGCTTTTTTGTTGTTCCCGTAAGTTTGAACGCTAGTAAAAATCATTAAATTATTGGAGGTGATGGAATGAAACTTACCTTGCAAAGGCAGCGAAGGGATGTGTTGTGGTGCTGTCCTAACTCAAATGAACGAAAGAATATTCTGTTTAGAAAAGAGAGAGTATTATCCGCTTTATAAGTGGGTTTAGAACAAAGCGGATAAAGGCAATACTGAGCCATAGTAGGAATGTATGTGAAAGGATGAGTATATGTTTGAAGAAGATGGAATAGTGTTGCTTATGGAACCTGTAGATGAAAGAAATCTTAGGAAATTCATTTTGACTATACCTCAGTCAATTTATAAGAGGAAAGAAATTTCTTTACAGTATGGAGCGGCTATAGGAGAAGGATACACAAGTATTATTGAGGAAATCATCAGTGTACATATAGCACCTGAAGTTATAACAGCTATAGGATATGTAAGAGAGGAAACGGCATGATAAAGGAATTGACATACTTGAGTGAGTCTTAAGTATGTCTTTTTTAGATGTATTTGTATGTATATATACAAATGAAGTTACATATATAACTTATTTGTAGGTGATATATGAGGAAAAATAAAAAATGATTGGGATCAACGTTTTGTAGGGTCTCTATACGATATGACGTGAAGATTCGTATTCGTGCTTTTTCCTCTTTTTAACCATGAAAAGCACGTATGTTTTCCAAAATTGATTAAGAAAAGGAAAATGCAAAGTTTTGCTAGAATATATAATTTGAGGTAAGGAAAATGAAAACAAAATAGCTAACATTTTTAGACGATAGTATAACGAAAGGAATATGTGTTTATGAATAATCCTCCACTTAACTACGTTTGAAGTAGGGGTACTCATTCGGTAAAATCTGATAGATGTATAGAAGAAACAATAGGTTAGTATTCATTTAGGAGGTAAAATATGAAATTAAAAAAGACTATATTACTTGTGTTTTTATTTACAATTGGTTTAATGGGATGTTCTGTCATTGAAGAAGGTAAGAATTCAATTGATTACGCTCAAAAGGCAACAGACTATGTGAATGAAGTAAGTACGTTTGCAAATGAAGCGCCGGGATTAGTAGAAAAAGCAATCAATGATAGTACTGCTCGCAAAGAATTAGAAACTAAACTCAGAGAAATTCAAAAGGATATTCCAGCTTTTAATGAATTGACACCTCCTGATGTAGCAAAGGACATTCATCAGCAAATTGTTGGATATAATGAAAAGTTAAATGAATTAATTGATACAACTATGAAAAAGATAGAAGAAGGAAAATTAGATGTAGAACAATTCAAAAACTCGGAACTTATGCAGACAGTTCAACAACTTAAAGATTTGAAAGATAAGATTCAAAATTTAGGGCAGTAAATATAGATTGAAAAAAGTCCGTTATGTATAAATGGGCTTTTTTAAATTGAAGGTATAACAATAAGGCGTTTACTTATTATTTAGAAAAAACGATACCTTTTAGCCGATTAAACTATTTGGGAGATATCGATTGTATCTCCTTTTTGTAAAGTGTTAAGTAGAATCATTGTATCAACCATTTTATGTCCAATTGAAAAAATTGCGGGAATAAGATTTGAAAATTCTTATTATTGGATATTTTATAGTATAACATATCTTTAGCCAATAATCTTAAAAGAATATGTATAGTAGATTATTAATCTACTGTTTGCCCTTGACGATTTAAAGCCATTGTTGTTATGGTTAAATTTGAAATTATAATAGGTTGAGTAAAAGGAGTTTTCGTGATGAAAAGGTTAGGGTGGAGAAGAGTAACGATACTATGTGTTGTTCTTTTAGGTATATGTTGGTTCTTTTTCCATGGAAGTATATTAGAAAAGAGCGGTACGAATGTTTCAAAAGCAAAAGAAAAGACGGCGATAGATGGTTCGCTTTTGCAGGTAGCAGAGCTTCCAAAGACAGGACTAACTGAAAAAGAAATCCCACAAAAGTATGTCCCGGAAGTAGAAGCAAAAGCAGCAATAATCATTGATGCAAATGATGGACAAATTATGTATAAAAAGCATGAAGAGGATGTGCTTGCTCCAGCGAGCATGTCAAAGATGATGACAGCTTATATTCTTTTAGAAAATATACATAAAGGAAAGATTCATTGGGATGATCAAGTGAAAATAAGTGCGAAATCAGCACAAACAGAAGGTGCCAGAATTCCAGTACAAGCGGGGGATGTAGTGACAGTTAGAGATTTATACCATGCACTAATGCTTGAGTCTGCAAATAATTCTGCGGTGGCTTTAGCAGAACATATAGCGAAGACAGAGCAAGAGTTTGCACAACTTATGAATAAAACAGCCGAACAATTGGAGTTATCAGAAGCGACTAAATTTGCAAATGCTTCTGGGCTACAGGAAGCAGACGGCAGTGAAACAAAGATGACTGTAGCTGATGTAGCGAAGTTAGCGTATCATCTTGTGAAAGATTATCCAGAGATAGTAGAGGTCACACATTTACGTCAAAGTCAGTTAGCATTTAAAAGTACGACTGTTACAAGTACAAATGAAATGTTGAATCCATCTAACCAAGAACTTTATATAGAAGGAATGGATGGGCTGAAAACAGGATTCACTGATAGTGCAGGTTATTGTTTTACAGGGACTGCGAAACAAGGTGATAAACGAATCATAACAGTTGTTATGGGTACGGAAAGTAAAATGAAACGTTTTACAGAAACGCATAAACTAATGTCTTATGGCTTCCAGATTGTTAAGTAAGTGAGGAATCTAATTTGAAGGAAAACAGCTTGTTTGAAACTCGAATTGAGTGGAAAATAAGCTGTTTTTTTATTTAATGGGGAATATAAAAAGTGTTAACAACACAAAATGAAGAAGTATGAGTGAGAAAGTTTGAATTTATTTTTGTTTGCTGATATTATAAAGTTATAAACTTATTATTGATAAGTTAGAGGTATATATAACATTATACATATTAGTAAGGCTCAAAATAAAATTGGAGGGAATTAGTATGGCAAAAGATTTTTATTCAGCAATTGAAGACAGAAGATCCATTTATGCAATTAGTAAAGAGCAAGTTGTTTCTGATGAAAAAATTCAAGAAGTAGTAAATCATGCCGTAAAGTATACACCTTCATCTTTTAATTCTCAAAGTGCAAGGGTTGTTGTTTTATTAGGTGAGCAACATGACAAACTATGGGATATTACGAAAGAAACCTTACGAAAAATTGTACCAGAAAATAATTTTGCACCAACCGAAGAAAAAATGCATGCATTTAGAAGTGGTTATGGAACAGTTTTGTACTTTGAAGATAGTAAAGTAATAGAAGAACTTCAAGAAAAGTTTACGTTATATAAAGAAAATTTCCCGACTTGGTCCCAGCAATCATCAGGAATGCTGCAATTTGCGATTTGGACAGCATTAGAAATTGAAGGATTTGGTGCAACGCTACAACATTATAATCCATTAATTGATGAAGAAGTGAGAAAAGAATGGGATATTCCAGACACTTGGAAGCTGATTGCACAAATGCCATTTGGTAAACCAGTTGCACCAGCAGGGGAAAAAGAATTTCAGCCGTTAGAAACTCGAGTGAAAATTTATAAATAAAGTAGAAAAGGATTATCAATTTTGATAATCCTTTTTCTGTGCCTGTTATAGAATATCTTTATAATTTATAAGGATTTTCTTTTGCTAATTCATGTCTTTGTTGTTTTATAGCCATTTTTAATGTATTCTTTTTTCTTTCAATGGGTTCTACTTTTTTGAATGTTAGTAAGGATAGTAAGTATACGAGTGCATAATGAAATTCGGTATAATGTTTTGAACTATTATCAATAATGTGCTCCATAGATAAAAATGAACCTCCTAATATTTAAATATGCAGTAGTCAATTTATCCCGCATTAATGGGCAGTAAGAACCGGATTGGTGAGGGGTGGTTAAAGCTTCATTTTATCATTTTTAGGTTAAATATTCCATTTTAGATTTTAAGGTTTATAAAATCCCTAAATAATCCCCTATATTTTTTTCAATGAGAAGTACCGTTACGATGATAAATAAAATTCAGATGATCCCGTACATATAGATTTATTAGAGAATTATATATGGCACGATATATTAGTCAATCGTTTGGTGAAAGATTGTGATCAAAATATGGATTCTTGGATTGCTCCAGAGCGAGATAAATTCTTTTTTATATAAATTTCATTTTTTAGAATAATATATGGTTGATAAATGTTTAAATTTTTGTAATGATAAGAAGGTGGCTCATGGAAAGAACTTCTTTGTATGGAAATAGTTAATGCTATTTTGAAAGAGCGGTAGAAAAATAAATTCGTCACAGAGGTATTATGCTTTTATTGGTGCTGCATGTGAAGAAAGAATACTACTGGAAATTTCGGTTGGATTTATAATAAATAGGAAGTTTATTATTGCGAAGCTGTATTTGAAGATGAAGTTCACATGAAGTTCACACAAAATTCACGTCAATCATTTAAAATGATTAACGTGTGAAAAATAAAACTCTTGTTAAAAAATGGAACTTGATGAATATTTTGCTTTTATAATATTGTAAAGTATTAAGTTTGTATTTTTTTAAAGAGGATAGTAGGGAAAGGAAGTAAATACAACTTATGAAGAAAGTAATAGCAGGTTTAGCAGCAGCGTCTGTAGCTGGTATGGCAGTTCCTGGAATGGATTCGGCTCATGCACAAGTATCAGAAGATGCATTAAAAGAAATCAATGGACAAACACAAACTCAAACACAAACTCAAACACAAACTCAAACAACAGTAGCTGAAACACCAAAAGTGAATTCTGAGCTAAAATACACAGTGACAGCTGATGTATTGAATGTACGTACAGGTGCTAGCACAGGACATGATATTATTGCTAAAGTACAAGAAGGTCAAGTGTTACAAGTAATCGGTCAAGAAAATGGCTGGTTTAAAGTAAACGTAAATGGTCAAACAGGCTATGTAAGCGGTGATTTTGTAACAACTGGTGAGAAAAAAGGAACTGCTGTTCAACAAGGAACAGGGAACTATACAGTGAAAGTTTCTTCACTTAATGTACGTACAGGTCCTAGCGCTTCTCATACAGTTCTAGGTACTGTAAGCAAAGGGCAAACTGTACAAGTTGTCGGTGAAGTACAAGACTGGTTCAAAATTAACTACAATGGCGAAACTGGCTATGTAAGTAAAAACTTTGTATCAAAAGGCGGTACAACTACAAATGTAGGTACGGAAACGCAACAACCAAGCAATAATGAAATGACAATTCGAAAAGATGGTTCATATGTTGTTGATACTGGAGCGTTACGTGTACGTACAGGTCCAGCTACATATAATGCTGTAATTGGTGGCGTATTACAAGGCCAAACATTACAAGTTATTGGTGGAGAAAACGGTTGGTATAAAATTAACCACCAAGGAAAAACAGGTTATGTTAGTGCAGATCATGTTAAGTTTGTAAAAGGTGGTACAGCAAATGTAACTACGCCTTCTCGTCCAACAACTGGCGGTGAGCAAGGAAATACACAAACAGAAAAACCGCAAACAGAAAAACCAACAATACCATCTGCTAATGGCTCATCAATTGTGTCTATTGCACAATCATTAAATGGTTCACCATATGTTTATGGTGGTACAACACCATCTGGTTTTGACTGCAGTGGCTTCGTTTACTACGTATTAAAACAAGCAGGACACTCTGGCGGACGTCAAACTGTTGCAGGTTACTGGAGCAGTAAACCACATACTAGCAATCCACAACCAGGTGATTTAGTATACTTTAGCAATACTACTGGTAGTGGTGGTATGACTCATATGGGTATTTACTTAGGAAATGGACAGTTTATCAGTGCAGAAACTGAAAAAACTGGTGTGAGAATTCAATCAGTAAACAGCTCTTACTGGAGTAAGCACCTAGCTGGTTACACAAAAGCGTAATAAGAGAATCTTATTCTTAAATATTATAAGGAAAAGCTTTCTAGGAAACTAGAAAGCTTTTTTTCTATTTTATATGTTTACTTTAATGATTGTATTTACGAATCAAGTAAAAATTTAGAATACAAATCGTGAAAATAGTTAGGACGAAATAAGTTTGCAGCGTGACCTGCTAACGGAATTTCTTTATATAAAACGTTTGGAAGAATGGATTTTAAATCAAATAAACAGGATTTATATAGATGATCGTGTTCTCCCATTACCCAAAGAATAGGTTGTGATAGTTCTCTTAGTCGAGATTTCAAATCGAATTCGAGACGGTGTTTGAGTGATTGGGCAATAATAGATGAGTGCAATTGCAATCCAAAGCGATAATAAATGTTTTTTGAAATGACAGCAAAAGGATTAGCTTTTAATACACCACTTGGGAAAATTGTATTTGCATATTGATAAAGCCAAGTGGAATATTCATTTTCACGTTTGTCCCAAAACTTTCGAAAGACGTTATACAAAAGGGATGGATTATTGTAATGACCACCAATATGACAAAGGCTTAATACCTTCTCTGGATACGTGTGAGCAAATAGAGTAGCGATATAACAACCATAGCTTAGGGCGCAAATATGAGCCTCTTGAATACCTTCTTTTTCATAAAGGTCTGATAATTGCTGTACTAGTCTGTCTAAAGAAAAGTCTATTGCTTGTCCTTTGTCTTCACCATGACCTAGTAAATCATACGTTATAATATTGTAAGAAGGAGAAAATCGTTTATATTCTTTTTTGAAGGCACGACGATTTCCGACTAATCCGTGAATGAATATAATGGTTTTCTTTTCAGAATTCTTTTTTGCTTGCACGGTATAGGTATACCCCTTTCGATGAATGAAGATTAGATAGATGTGTATGCTATGAAAATATATATTTTCCATAGTTATATATGAGTAATCATTCTATAGTTTTTTATAGACTATAGGGTGTTCAATTTATATTAAGTACCAGGTAATAATATCAGATGGTTACATCTGTTGTAAAGATAAGGTTTGATGTGTTTTATTACCAAAAATCAGATTAATTGTTTACATTCATATCTTATTCTAATTTTAGAAATAAGCGTTGAGTTTGAAATAAGGAGATGAATAGAGATGGAAACACAAAATAAAGAGAAGGAAAAGGGGAATTGGAGGCAGTTTCTACGCCTTATTCAAGATACAAATCCTCCGAAAGGTATTCTTATTTTTGCATTAGTAATGAGTTTGTTTTCAACAGGGGCGAGTTTGTTTATTCCAATGCTTACAAAAGGGTTAGTTGATAATTTTTCAATTTCTTCAATAAATACAATTCAGATTGTTAGTTTAGTCGCGTTCTTCGTTGTTCAAACAATCGCAGCAGGATTATCAATTTATTTGCTCAATTACATTGGGCAAAAAATTGTAGCTGGAATTAGAGAAAGACTATGGAAAAAAGTTCTTGTTTTACCAGTTTCTTATTATGATCAAAATAAGACTGGTGATACGATTAGTCGCATGACGAATGACACAGGTGTAGTAAAAACATTAATTTCAGAGCACTTGTCCAATTTGTTAACGGGTGGTATTTCAATTGTTGGATCATTAATTGTATTGTTTGTTTTAGACTGGAAAATGACAGTTCTATTGTTAACTGTTATTCCGTTATCTGTTTTGATTTTAGTTCCACTTGGAAGAAAAATGTATAAAATCTCTAAAATATTGCAAGATGAGACAGCCTCTTTTACAAGCGTTTTAAATCAAGTATTATCAGAAATCCGTTTGGTGAAATCTTCAAATACGGAATCAAGAGAATATGAAAATGGTAACAAAGGAATTCAAAAGTTACTACAATTTGGTTTGAAAGAAGGAAAAGTTGAAGCATTCATTACACCAATTATGTCATTTGTTTTAATGGCGCTACTTGTTATTATTGTAGGATATGGTGGAATGCGAGTTTCTAGCGGGGTGCTAACAACAGGAGAGCTTGTGGCATTTATTTTATATTTAGTGCAAATTGTTATGCCAATGAGTCAGCTATCTATGTTCTTTACACAATTTCAAAAGGCAATTGGTGCAACAGAACGTATTAATACAATTTTAGAGTATGAGGTTGAAAATCATACAGAGGGCACTAATGTGACAAATGCAAAACAATCAATTTTGATTGAAAATGTAGATTTTGAGTATAACGAAGGTGAGAAAGTATTACAAAATATTCAGTTTACAATTGAATCAGGAAAAGTGACTGCGATTGTAGGCCCAAGTGGTAGTGGGAAAACGACATTGTTTTCTTTATTAGAACGCTTCTATGAACCAACTAGTGGTGTAATAAAATTAGGTGAAAACCCTATTTCAACATATTCATTACAATCGTGGCGACGTCAAATTGGATATGTTTCACAGGATAGCCCATTAATTGATGGAACGATTCGAGATAACATTTGTTATGGAGTTGAAGAAAAGATAAGTGATGAGGAAATAGAACGAGTATCGGCGATGGCTTATGTTGATGCATTTATTCATGATTTACCGAAAGGGTTCGATACAGAAGTTGGCGAACGTGGTGTGAAATTATCTGGGGGACAAAGACAACGAATTGCGATTGCTCGTGCATTACTCCGAAATCCGCAAATCTTAATGTTAGATGAAGCGACTTCTAGTCTTGATAGTAAATCGGAATCTGTTGTTCAAAAAGCTTTAAATAATTTAATGAAGGGCAGAACAACTTTAGTGATTGCACACAGACTTTCTACAGTTGTAGATGCAGAGAAAATTATTTTTATTGAGAAAGGGAAACTTACGGGAAGTGGTTCGCATGATGAATTGTTACGTTCTCATGATATGTACCGGGAATTTGCAACACAGCAACTGAAAATTAAAGAGGGAGCACTATAAAAAGCGATTGTAGTATTGGATTTTGAAGCAGTGGATAGTTTCTTTAACTTCACTGCTTATTCATTATAATGAATGATAGGGTAATAGAGGAGTGGAAGACAAATAAAAATGTCATTCACTCTTCTATTTATAGGTTACCTTTAAGTAACCTACGCACATCAAAGTGCATAATTGCATTTCGGATTAGATGCAGATAGAATTCATAGTATAAAAAATAACATAGAATGATTGAGGAGTGTTATATTTGGCAGAATTATTACAAGGGAAAAATGCATTAATTACAGGAGCGGGAAGAGGGATTGGTCGTGCAGTAGCAATTGCTTTAGCGAAAGAAGGCGTAAATGTTGGTCTTTTAGCGCGCTCTGAAGAGAACTTAAAAGCAGTTGCGAAAGAAGTGGAAGCTGAAGGCGTGAAAGCTGTTATTGCTACTGCTGATGTATCTTCATATGAAGAAGTTACGACTGCTATTGAAACATTAAAAAGTGGATTAGGTTCTATTGATATTTTAATTAATAATGCGGGTATTTCTAAGTTCGGAAAATTTTTAGAACTAGATGTTGCTGATTGGGAAAAAATTATACAAGTCAACTTAATGGGTGTATACTATGCAACTCGTGCAGCGTTGCCAAGTATGATTGAACAACAGTCGGGTGACATCATTAATATCTCATCTACAGCAGGACAAAAAGGTGCGCCAGTAACGAGTGCATACAGTGCTTCTAAATTTGGTGTTCTTGGTTTAACAGAATCATTAGCGATGGAAGTACGTAAACACAATATTCGTGTAACAGCTTTAACGCCAAGTACAGTTGCAACAGATATGGCAGTAGACTTAGGATTAACAGACGGTAATCCAGATAAAGTTATGCAAGCAGAAGATATTGCAGAGTTTATCGTGGCGCAGCTTAAATTAAATAAACGTACATTTATTAAATCTGCTGGGCTTTGGTCTACTAATCCGTAAGATGTTATAAATAAAAAAAGATTTAGCTTAGGGCTAAATCTTTTTTTATTTGTTTTTTATTCTGAATTTTCACTTATAATAAATTTGAAGGGGATGGTGTTGACATGTATCATTTTGATAAATGGAAGGCTGTTGATAATTACATTACGGACATGCTTGTGCCAACTGATCTGATTCTGGAAGAGGTACTTCCGTATAGTTATAAGAAAGATGTGGACTTTACAATAAAGTTGTAGACTAATCCAATTTGGTTATGAAACATATGATAAAAAGCATGACAGCTTATGTCATGCTTTTTTGTTTTATAATTAATAGAGTTAGTATAGTCATATGGACACAACTTAGTTAAGTCCTTACAAGGGGTTTTAAGGAGGAAGTGTACATATGACAAACAAGAAATTTAATGAAGAGTTTAAAAAAATGGTTGTTGAATTATATTGTTCGGGACAATCTGTAAAACAATTGAGCAGTGAGTATGGCGTATCAGAAGTAACCATTTATAAATGGATTAAAATATATTCTCCTATCACATCAGTTGATAAAGATGAACTGACGCTAGAAGATCTAAAACGAATGAAAAAAGAAACGCTTCGTCTAAAAGAAGAGAATGAAATCTTAAAAAAAGGCTATGGCCATATTCGCGAGAAAATAAAAGATACAGAATTACACCAATTTATTGATTGTCAAATAGAAACGCAATCTGTTCATATGATGTGCCAAACTTTTGGGATAGCAAGAAGTTCTTACTACCAATCTCAGCATAAAACAGAGTCAAAGCGTAGTCGTGAAAATAAAGAATTAACCAAAAAAATTATACAAATTCATCAAGACAGTGGAGAGCGTTACGGTGCGCCAAAGATTCATCAAATACTACTAGAACAAGGGTTACAAGTAAGCATAAAGCGTGTGCAACGGCTCATGAAAAAAGAAGATATTCTTTCCGTTATCTTAAAAAAATACAAACCACATTTATCAAAATCAACTATAGAGGAACGTACAAATCTATTGGAACAGGACTTCTCTACCATGACAATAAATGAAAAATGGGTAGCGGAGATTACTTACATTCACACGCAAAAAGATGGTTGGTGTTACCTTGCATCTGTCATGGATTTGTATTCTAAAAAAATTGTTGGATATTCATTTTCACGAAATATGACAACGAATCTTGTGGTAAAAGCGTTAGTGAGCGCTTACTATACACAGAAATCACCAAAAGGGCTCATTCTACATACTGACTTAGGAACACAATATACAAGTCAGGAATTTCAAATCTTACCCGCGAATTATAAAATAAAGCCGTCTTTCAGTAAGAAAGGCTACCCGTATGATAACGCTTGTATCGAGTCATTTCATGCCATTTTAAAGAAAGAAGAAGTATATCGTACAAAATATGTCACATTTGGACAAGCAAACTTAGCATTATTTGAATACATCGAGGGATGGTATAACCGCAGGAGGATTCATAGTAGCTTTGGTTATAAAACTCCCCACCCCAAGTAATAGAAGATCTAGCCCAAAAAGTAGCTTAGATTTAATTTCTTTGTGTCCAAAATATTGACTCGAATCCAGTTTATTCAATAAAGAATGACTTTCACATAGTAGGAATCATAACTTTTCCTAAAATACAGGTTTATACTTCCCTTTAATATAATCGTTACAAGTGTGTAGAGATAATAAAATTGTTTAATTTTATTCTTAGAAATACAATAACCATCTATCAATCACTTTGGCAGATGGTTATTAAAGATGTTTAAAAAACACAGTTTTTTTTCAATTCTATGATGTTTAGGAATAATAAAGTTGTTTAATTCCAGAAATTAAATTCCAAAGTGAATCATATATTTATTCTCTTCTTTTGCTTGAATAATTTTTTTAGCTAATTCGTTAAGATCAACAGATTGCCTCATATCTTTGTAAGATATAACCACATCTAAGAATTGAGATAATGATTCAGGTGGAATAATTGTAATACTCGAATACGCTAAACCGTATTCAGGGCGTTTTAACGAATGAAAATACGTTTTCATTGTCGATAAGGGTTTAAGCAAATTTTCGATGATATGATCATCTACAGAAATACAGTTATGTTCATCTGGAGTGTAACTCTCGTAAGTTTTTTGATAATTGATGTCATTAATTACGCCAAATTCGTGATTTAAAGCCATAAATTCAACTCCCCTTTTGATAATTTTCCTATCCTTTTCTTAACTATTGTAGCTTTGGACTAAAGTTTGATTAAAACCCTCTTACAAATCCACATTCTGTGTTACACAAAAAGACTCCATTTTGAAAAAAGATTGATCAAAATAGAGTCTTTTTGTGGCTGGATGTTCAATTTTTATAAAAAAGTCTGATCAAAACACATTTAGAATTCTTTAATTGAAAAGATATAGCATCGCATCTTTCTTATAAACATCATGACTTTATTTCATATCCATACCTTCTACGTAAAAAAACTATTTAATTATTATGCATTTCTACGTTTAATAAATAACATAGTTCCAAGGATTAGTAACAAAAGACCAGCACCCACTGAGAGCCACATATAGGACATATTTCCACCTGTGGCTGGTAATGTTCCTGCTTTTGATGTTTTTTCTGTTTTAGGTTGCTCTGTTTTAGGTTGCTCTGGCTGTGATTTTTCTGTTTTTTTCTCTTTGAACCTCACTGTATGACCCATATCTTCAATGTCAACGTTAATTCCCACTAAGATTCCATCTTGATATAGTTCTTCAAACACTACTACTTCTTTACCTTGTAGTTCAGAAGCATTAAATGTGAAGTCAAGTGTGATAGAACCATTTTTCTCTTTTGCAGTAAACTTAGATTCTGCTGTTACTTCTTTACCATCAACTAGTAACGGTTTGTGTGTTGCTTTATCCATTAGTTTACTTTTTACCACGTATTCTTTACCTACGATTAAGTCAGTGTATTCAACTTTATCTTGGATAGTTACAGATTTTGTAGCGTCTAACTCTTTAGAGCCATCAGCTTTGTTAGTAGCAGTTGTTTTAATTACAGGTTCTACGAATCGAACTGTATGACCCATATCTTCAATGTCAACGTTAATTCCCACTAAGATTCCATCTTGATATAGTTCTTCAAACACTACTACTTCTGTTCCTTGTAATTCAGCACCAACGAAAGGAAAGTCTAATGTTACAAAACCATTCTTTTCTTTTGCAGTAAACTTAGTCTCAGCTTTTACTTCTTTACCAGCAATTAATAATGGTTCTTTAGTAACTTTGTTCATTAGTTTACTTTTTACCACGTATTCTTTACCTACGATTAAGTCAGTGTATTCAACTTTGTCTTGGATAGTGATATCCTCTTTTGAATGAATCTCTTTAGAGCCATCAGCTTTGTTAGTAGCAGTTGTTTTAATTACAGGTTCTACGAATCGAACTGTATGATCCATATCGTCAAGGGACATGTTAATTCCCACTAATTCACCATCTTGATATAGTTCTTCAAACACAACTACGTTCATTCCTTGTAATTCAGCACCAACGAAAGGAATGTCTAATGTTACAAACCCATTCTTTTCTTTTGCAGTAAACTTAGTCTCAGCTGTTACTTCTTTCCCCTCAATTATTAATGGTTTTTTAGTAGCTTTGCTCATTAGTTTACTTTTTACTACGTATTCTTTGCCTACGATTAGGTCAGTGTATTCGACTTTATCTTGGATGGTGATATCCATTTTTGAATGAATCTCTTTTCCACCATCGGCTTTGTTAGTAGCAGTTGTTTTAATTAAAGGTTCCACGAATCGAACTGTATGTCCTACATCGTTAATGTCAGTGTTATTTGCCACTAAGACACCATTTTGATATAGTTCTTCAAACACAACAACGTTCATTCCTTGTAATTCAGCACCAACGAAAGGAATGTCTAATGTTACAAACCCACTCTTTTCTTTTGCAGTAAACTTAGTCTCAGCTGTTACTTCTTTCCCCTCAATTATTAATGGTTCTTTAGTAGCTTTGCTCATTAGTTTAGCTTTTAAAGTGTACTCTTTACCAACAACTAAGTTAGTATATTCTACCTTGTCTTGGATAGTGATATCCGCTTTTGAATGAATCTCTTTTCCACCATCAGTTTTGTTAGTAGCAGTTGTTTTGATTGATGGAATCTTTTCGTTTGCTATAACCTCTGCGTTAGCCTTCGGTAACATTAAGTTAAAGAAAAGAGACACTACAGAGAGTAAAGCTAGAATCCTAATTACATATTTTTCCCCCATATTTCCAACCTCCTGCTTGATTTAGATTACAAATATTTTAATATCTAAAATATTTGTAATGAACTACAGTTCCATTATAAAACAAAAAATTACATACTTTAACATTTTATTTAGTCTTTTTAAATTTAAATTATAGGGATTTATCAATAACCTGTTGTGACATGAAGCATATCAAATATTTGATGGTTGTTGGTTTGAAATAAAGTTTAATCCAAATTACAAAGACTTTATTTTGAAAAAATCCCATTCAAAATAAAGTCTTTTCGGAATATTTAGTAACTTATTTTTATAAGAAAGTTTAATCAAAACACATTTAGAATTCTTTAATTGAAAAGATATAGCATCGCATCCTTTTTATAAACGTCGCACCTTTCTTCAAAACTTCGCATCTTTCTTATAAACATCGTGACTTTATTTCATATCCATATCTATACGAATGTCGAAATATTCTTATTTTCATTATACCGAGAATCATTAAAATATGACGTGGGTTCTGATTATTATTCCATTTTTTTAAACAATATTATTTAGTGATAATAGACTTTATTGTAAATAAAACAACTCTATTATCACTAAATAAAAAGCAAGAGTTTACGAACATCTCGCATTTTCGTGTGATAAGCCCTTTGTATTGTAAAAAACGTATATTCAAATATTAATTGCGATTATAAGGTAACTACTGTTAAACTATAATTACAATGGAGGTGTTTAGATTGAACAAAATGTCTTTGGGTCTTACTTTTGTTTCAGTAGGTATTATATTCTTACTGTTATCATTTACAGTATCGTTACCAACTGTATTATGGGCAGTTTCACTTGGAACAAGCATTGTACTGAATTTCACAGGTACTGCAATTTTAATGCAGTTTATCAAAACAACAAAAGAGAGTATATGATTAAAGTACGTAACCTAATAATTGAGGTCACGTACTTCTTCACTATAAAAATCAGCACCATTATTTAACATAGCCTTAGATAAAAATAGTTCATTGTTATTGATCGTCCAAACCAATGGGATAAAGCATCACATCTTTTTTAGAAACGTCGCAACTTTTTTCAAAACTTCGCGTCTTTTTTTTAACATCGTGACTCTATTTTAAATTCACAGTATGAACAAGTAGTACATGACTATCTTGTAATTAACGGTAAAATGAAGTATGAAACATTGTCTGATTAGTTTAGAACTATCTTGTAATAATAAAAAAGAATGCCCATTTGTAATGGGCATTTATATTAATTTTAGTCCGCAACCTTCTTGTAATCAAACAACTTCAAGTGAATGCTGAAGCTGAGTTGCCGGCGCACGATGTTTCAGCAACTCAAGGAAAGTTCTTGCAATTACTTGTACAAATTCAAGGAGCTCGTAATATTTTAGAAATTAGTACTTTGGGTGGATATAGTACAATATGGCTTGCAAGGGCATTACCAACAGGTGGTCGTCTCATTACGCTTGAAGCAAGTGAAAAGCACGCTGCAATTGCTCGTGCTAATATTGAAAGAGCTAAATTGAGTGATGTGGCTCATGTGCGAATAGGAATGGCAATAGACTCGTTACAGCAAATAGCTACGGAAGGTTATGAGCCATTTGATCTTATTTTCATTGATGCGGATAAACAAAACAATCCAGTGTATTTTGAGTGGGCTCTTAAACTCTCAAAGTCAGGCAGTTTAATTATTGGCGATAATGTAGTGCGCGAAGGAGAAGTAATTGATGCTTCTAGTGATGACCCACGTGTGCTGGGAATACGTCGTTTCTATGAATTAATTGCTAGTGAACCGCGTGTCACTGCTACAGCGATTCAAACAGTAGGGAGTAAGGGATATGATGAATTTGTAATTGCGCGTATAATAAAGGAAACGGAAAAATAGAAGGGGAGCTCTGACAAAGAGGTGAGTTTGTGAGTAATTTAGAACAAATAGATTATTTATTAAATTATTTTATTAAGAATACACCTACATTAAGTAATGGGAAAGATATGATAGAAGCAAATGTGGCAAGTATTAAAAATGTCTTTAATTTTGATAGTTATAAAGCTGCACTTGAAATTAGTTATAATCAATTTGAGGAATGGTTAAATGAATTGCTGGATAAAGAAAAGCCACAAGAGGATATAGTAGCCTTTAATTTCGGACTGTATGAGACTGAAAATAGCATTCAATTATATATTTCCGGCTCAAATGAATGGCACAGCGATGATGAAGGCTGGGCAAGTAATAATGATTATTTTCCAGAGGACACATCTCCAAGTATAACGCTTTATGAAAATTTATATAGAGTGTTAGAGAACAACCTCGTATTAGGAACATTTTTAACGATTGCTTCAACTATTATGTTTGTGAATACATATGTACTAAATAATCCAGGGAAATTTGCTAAGGATGTTGCACTTGCAACAGGATTTGATGATGGAGATTTATACAACTTTAACAAGGTGAAGTAAAGAAGAACATTTATGATAATTATCAACAGCAACCTTTAAAAGAGCTGAATTAAAAGGTATGAAGAATTAGGAGGAGAAAAAATGAAGAAAATGTTTGATATGTTATAACGTGTATGTAAGACAGAGAATTCTTCTCGTGCTCCTCCAAATTGAATAGAGTACAGTGGATTAATAAAATTTGGAGGTTATAAAAAGATGAGAAGCGAAAAAGAAATGATGGATTTCATATTAAATACAGCGAGAGAAGATGGACGTATTCGTGTAGTTATTATGAATGGATCTCGTGTGAATCCAAATGTGAAGAAAGATTGCTTTCAAGATTACGATATTATATATGTTGTGAAAGATATACAGTCATTCACATCTGATCATAGCTGGATCGATAGATTTGGAGAAAGAATGATTGTGCAAATGCCAGAAGAAGGTACTTTAGTTCCACCCGCAGAGGATGGCAGGTTTCCGTATTTGATGCAGTTTATAGACGGGAACCGAATCGATTTGACTTTAGTTCCAGTAGAATTAGTAAATGAGCTTCTTGATAGAGATAGCCTAAGTGTACTTCTTCTAGATAAAGATGGATGTATTGAGCCGTTTCCACCAGCAAGTGATTCAGATTATCTTATAAAAAGACCAAGTGAAAATGAATTTGCGGATTGCTGTAATGAGTTTTGGTGGTGTAGCACGAATGTCGCAAAGGGATTGTGGAGAGAAGAGTTATCCTATGTGAAAGGGATGCTTGAAGGTCCCGTGAGAAATATGCTGATACAAATGCTAGAATGGCATATTGGGATGAAAACAAATTTTACAGTAAGCGCAGGAAAGTTTGGGAAGTTTTTTGAACAATATCTTGAGAATAACATATGGAAACAATATATGGATACATTCTCAAATGCAGACTATGAAAAGATTTGGAATTCCGTCTTTGTAATGGGAGATTTATTTAGGGAAATTGCAATCGGAATTGCTAGCTATTGTGGTTACGAATATCCACAGGGTGATGATGATAGAGTGACAAGTTATTTAAAGCATGTGAAGTCTTTACCGCAAGATAGTAAAACTATTTATTAAGTTTTTTAGATAGGAAGGAATGAGATCGTTCCAATGATGGAGCGGTCTTATTTTGGTTTGTAAATATGTATCTTTCTAACAAAATTTGAATGAACGGCATATAAAATGTAAGGGAGGTTTTTATTATGTATTATTTTTATCCATCAGAAATGCTTATTCCTTTTCAATGGACTCCAGAACGTAATAGCCCTTTCTATAATGTGTATTCTTATGTGCCGCATTCAAATGTACTTTATTATCAAAATCCTTCTCATTTGAATCTTGAATTGGTAAATATCGGTATGGAGAATGAGGTTCAAGGTGCTGAAGAAGAGAGGGGTTCTTGGACTCCGTTTTCGTGGGTTGAAAAATATGCTTATGCATTTTCAGGTCCCTATAATAAAGCTGAAGTTGCTCTTACATTTGATGATGGGCCAGACCCTGTATTTACCCCGCAAATATTAGATAAGTTAAAAAGTTATGGTGTGAAAGGTACTTTTTTTCTTCTAGGTGAAAATGCAGAAAGGTATCCTAATGTAGTAAAACGAATTGCGGATGAGGGACATATTATCGGGAATCATACGTACAATCACCCCAATTTAGCTAAAGTGAGTGATGAAGAATACCGAAATCAAATTGTAAAAACAGAAGAGATATTGAAGAAATTGGTGGGATATGCGCCAAAGTTTATACGGCCACCTTATGGTGAAATACGTGAAAAACAGCTGGGATGGGCTACAGAGCAAAACTTTATGATTGTGCAGTGGAGTGTAGATACAGTTGACTGGAAAGGTGTAAGTGCAGAAAAGATTACAAATACTGTATTAGGTAATGCGTTTCCAGGAAGTGTTGTATTACAACATTCGACGCCAGGAGCGAACTTGCAGGGATCCGTAGATTCATTAGATCGAATTATTCCTGAACTGAAAGCGAAAGGATCACGATTTGTGACGCTTCCTAGCATGTTTCAAACGTCGAAACAGAGAAAGTAAATATAAAACAATAAGTTTGAGCTATGAATATAAAATACTGTATTCAGCTTATACATCATTTAAGCAAGAGTGGTGTATTTTTTGTTATGGAAAATATAGATTTGTAATTACTTTTTGTTGTATTATAAAGGGGTAAACTGGAAAAGTTTAGGGAGATGTGAGGTGATAAGATGATATATGTACTTATAAATATAGGAATGAGCATATTAATCGGTATTATATTTATACTAGCTGCACTCATATTGCAAAAAAATCCACCAACAGATATAAACGCAGTATACGGATATCGAACAAAGCGATCAATGAAAAATAAAGATTTATGGGATGTTGGAAATCAATATAGTGCGGAAGTGATGAAACAAAATGGACTTTTAATGATATTAATAGGAAGTTTAATAGGGATGCTATTTAGGTATCCGCATACAATGATTGCTATTTTAGGTCTTATGATCGTATTAATCATTTGCTTATTTATACGGGTGGAGAATAGATTAAAAGCGCTGGAGAAATAATGGGAATATTCCGTATATCTTGTTATTAAAAAATACTGACTCCCATGCTATATAAGCTAGGAGTCAATCAGAATTCATAAATTATTGTTATTTAATATGTCTCGACTTTTTTCTATGACAAATTCATAATATTCAAGTTCATATGGATAGATATCTGCAAATGTTATTGTAATAGGTTCAGCATTTTTGTTTGAAATGGAAATTCCTGTTGCAGATGTGACTTCTCTTTTTAAAAGCTGTAAAAAAGAAGTCGCAGTTATTTTCATTACATCTTCTACTTCATCACCTGGTGCGAACGGAAGTGATTTTGTAACAGCGTGAAAATACATATGACACATTTCACGGTCAATGAAGTGCGGAATTTCATGATTGATTTTAAAAATGCCTTTGTATTCTAAGTCAGTAGCTTGAAAGGATAAGCCTAATTCCTCTTCTATTTCACGAAGACCACCTATTCGTACATCTTCATTATGCATAATATGTCCAGCAGATGTAATATCCCATTTTCCTGGGAAATCTTTCTTATTTTTAGCTCGTAATTGGAAGTATAAAGAAATGTCTTCGTTTTCTCTTTCCACAAACCAGCAATGGAATGTTTCGTGCCAATCACCGTCACGATGTACGTCATCACGTAGTTTTTTTCCAATGTTGTTTCCTGCTGGATCAAATATCGTTAACCATTCTGTCATTTATATTCCCCTTTCTGTATAGTTTAGTATACAATAATTATATGTAATTTTGGAAAAAAAGAAAAATAAGGAGTGTATATTGAATGGGATTGGGGGAAACAAAAATAAATTCTTTCATTTCAACGGAAGAAGAATTACGTCATATTTTAGGGTATCCAAGTGAGCGTGCGGTAAAGAAAGTGATTCCATCACTTGATCATCATTGTTGTGATTTTCTATCTAAATCTCCATTTCTTGTAATATCCACTTCAGATAAGTTTGGACATTGTGATGCTTCGCCAAGAGGAGATGCACCTGGATTTGTATATGTTTTAAATGAACATCAAATTGTAATTCCAGAAAGACCGGGGAATCGGCGAGTGGATTCTATTCTTAATATTTTATCTAATCCAAAGGTGGGTCTTATTTTTTTCATTCCAGGGCTTGGAGAGTCATTACGAATAAATGGGCGTGCAGCTATTACAAACGATGAAGAGATTTTAGAAAAGATGCAGGTAAATGGACGCAATCCACTCCTTGGAATTGTTGTAGAAATAGAAGAGTGTTTCATTCATTGTGCTAAGGCATTTATACGTTCTGAATTATGGAATCCAGATTCTTGGTTAGAAAAAGAAGTATTACCATCAGCGGCAAAAATGCTGGTTGATCATGCTAAAGTGAACGCAAATGAAGAAGAAGTTGCACGCTCATTAGAAGAAAGTTATACAAAAAGGTTGTATTGAAAAATCGCATAGTATATCGTTGGATAAAGTATGTAAATATAATTAATGTAAAGGCATTTTTTTCAAGGATATTCAGTATGGCTTGAGCGCCAGAATATATTTCTATAGGTTATTATCATGTAATATACACTTTTTTATGGGGAATCTTTTAATAGGTTCATTCATTGCCGGAATTATTATTTTAAGATATAAAGTAAAGCTATAATTATGTTATATAGTAAAGAATGTATAAATAGTAAAATGAATGTTTTTTCAAAAATGAGCTTGCTTTTTTGAATTGTCGTAATTATAATAATTTAACAAATAGACATGAACGAAAAGTAACGATAAGGACACGAGATTATT
>NZ_NUOT01000072.1 GCF_002584535.1 Bacillus cereus | reverse complement strand
GATAAGGACACGAGATTATTTTTACGGTTTGCAGAGAGGGAGGCCATAGGCTGCGAGCTTCCTAACACGGAAAATAATCTTACCACCTTTGAACTCTGATAGTGAACGAGAAATCTAGTAATTATTGGCGGTCTCAGCCGTTATCTGAACTTGAGCAATTCAAAATGAATGTATATTTGGATTGGAACAAGGGTGGAACCACGAAAACACACTCGTCCCTTTTTAGGGATGAGTGTGTTTTTTTATAAAATTTAATGCTGAATTGAAAGGAGGTGCAGTTGAATGAAAAAATTGATCCGAACGAGAATCACCATTGACTGCGTAAATGGGGAGAAGTTAATCATCAAGTATTTTGAAAAATAGGAGGAGATTTAAAAATGAGAAATGTAGTACACGTTGGAGTGTTAGGACTTGGAACTGTAGGGAGCGGTGTCGTTCATATTTTGGAAGATCACAAGGAGAAAATCAGTCTTGATACAGGGTATGAAGTAAAGGTAAAAGCGGTGGCAGTACGTGATGTGGAAAAAGAACGTGATGTTTCAATGGATGGAATTAAGATAACAAGTGATGCAAATGAAATTTTAGAAGACCCTAACATTGACATCGTAGTAGAGGTAATGGGGGGAATTCAAGAAGCAAAACAGTCTATTGAAAGGGCGTTACGTAATAAAAAACATGTTGTAACTGCAAATAAAGATTTAATGGCCGTATACGGCAATGAATTATTAAAATTAGCAAATGAAAATGGCTGTCAGTTATATTATGAAGCAAGTGTAGCTGGAGGAATTCCAATTTTAAGAGGATTAGTAGACGGCTTAGCTTCTGATCATATTGAAAAGATTATGGGAATTGTAAATGGCACAACAAATTATATATTAACAAAAATGAGTCAAAATGGTTGGTCATATGAGCAGGCATTGCAAGAAGCACAAAAATTAGGCTTTGCAGAATCAGACCCGTCAGCAGATGTAGATGGACTAGATGCTGCGCGAAAGGTGGCTATTCTTGCAAACTTAGGATTTTCAGTGAATGTTTCTTTAGATGATGTACATGTTCGAGGTATTCGAAATGTAGAGAAAGAAGATTTAGAAATGGCTAGGAAACTAGGTTTTACTATGAAACTGGTTGGGAAAGCAGAGAAGCAAGGTTCAGCTATTAACTTAAGTGTAGCGCCTACTTTATTACCGAGCCATCATCCACTATCTAATGTGAATAACGAATTTAACGCTGTATATGTACACGGTCATGCGGTTGGGGAAGTTATGTTTTATGGGCCAGGAGCTGGAAAATTACCAACAGGATCTGCTGTAGTGAGTGATATTATTTCAATCGTTAAAAATATGAATCAAGTAATGAAAAGTCAAGATGTGTTAAAAGAGTCAGTGCCTTATAAATTAAAACAGGATGAAGAAATTGTTTCGAAATACTTTTTACGTATTTTATTACGAGATGAACCAGGAATGTTTCAGAAAATCACAGAATGTTTCGTCAATGAATTGATTAGTTTAGAAGAGATTATGCAACTTCCATTTAATCAAGAGCTTGCGGAAATTGTAATTGTGACGCATCAAACTTCAAAATATCAGTTTGAAAAAGTTTTAGCATTAATAGATGGTGTAGCGAATGAAATAAAAAGTTATTACGCTATTGAGGAGGAGAAACAATATGTATAAAGGATTATTAAAGCAATATGCTTCTTATTTACCGGTGAATGATCATACACCAGATGTAAGCTTGATGGAAGGAAATACACCACTCATTCCACTACTGAATATTTCTAAAGAATTAGGGATTCATTTATATGGAAAATATGAAGGTGCTAATCCAACAGGATCTTTTAAAGACAGGGGAATGGTGATGGCGGTTGCGAAAGCAAAAGAAGAAGGATCACAGGCAATTATTTGTGCTTCAACAGGTAATACATCAGCATCGGCAGCAGCATATGCTGCTCGCCTTGGGATGAAGTGTATTATTGTTATACCTGAAGGGAAAATTGCTCAGGGAAAGTTAGCACAAGCAATCGCATACGGAGCGGAGATTATTTCAATAGAAGGAAACTTTGATGATGCGCTTCAAGCTGTACGCCAAATCGCAGCAGAAGAACCGATTACATTAGTAAACTCGGTGAATCCATATCGAATTGAAGGTCAAAAAACAGCTGCGTTTGAAATTTGTGATCAGTTGCAAAAAGCGCCAGATGTTCTTGCTATTCCAGTTGGAAATGCAGGGAATATTACAGCATATTGGAAAGGTTTCTGTGAGTATGAAAAAGAAAAGGGATTTAAAAAACCAAGAATTCATGGTTTTGAAGCAGAAGGAGCAGCTGCAATTGTTAAAGGGCATGTTATTGATTCACCAGAAACAGTTGCAACTGCGATTCGCATTGGGAATCCAGCAAGTTGGTCCTATGCTGTAGAAGCGGCGGAACAATCAAATGGTGAAATTGATATGGTATCAGATGAAGAAATTTTAAATGCGTATCAGTTGTTAGCGAAAACAGAGGGAGTTTTTGCAGAGCCAGGGTCAAATGCTTCCTTAGCAGGTGTAATCAAACATGTTCAAGCTGGAAAAATCCATAAGGGAGAGACAGTTGTCGCTGTATTAACAGGAAATGGTTTGAAAGATCCTGATATTGCAATTTCCTCTAACCACTTAGAGATTGCAAGTGTTTCAAACGATATGGAAAAAATTAAAGAACATATTAAAGGAGTGATTGTTTCGTGATTCCATTTAAAATTTGTGTTCCAGCTAGTACAGCAAATTTGGGACCTGGTTTTGATTCTGTAGGAATGGCATTATCACTGTATTTAGAAATGACTGTTAGGGAAAGGTCCACACATTGGCATGTTCTTCATTCCTTTGATTCGTCTATTCCAAATGATGAAAGAAATTTAATCATAAGTACAGCACGCAAGGTATGCCCGTCTTTAGATCCCCATATAATAGAAGTTACTAGTAATATCCCGCTTACAAGAGGATTAGGGAGCAGTGCCTCAGCGATTGTAGCAGGAATAGAACTTGCTAATCAACTTGGAGAATTACATTTAACAACGGATGAAAAAGTACACCTTGCTACAAGCTTTGAGGGGCATCCTGATAATGTAGCAGCTTCTATTTTAGGTGGCACAGTCATCGGGGCAATGGATGGAAATTATGTATCTGTTGTAAGGATAGAGAGTAAAGAACTGGGAGTCATCTCACTTATTCCAAATGAGGAATTAGATACAAATAAAAGTCGATCTGTATTACCCAAAACATTGCCATTTCATGATGCTGTGCGTGCAAGTGCAATAAGTAACGTGTTAGTAGGAGCATTATGTCAAAAAAAGTGGAATGTTGTTGGTGAAATGATGGAAAGAGATCGATTTCATGAACCATATCGTTCGCAGCTTGTTCCACTCTTGTCTTCGATTCGTGAGTATGCAAAAAAGTTTGGAGCATACGGAACAGCACTTAGTGGCGCAGGACCTTCTGTTTTTATTTTAACTCCATATGAAAAACGTCGGGAAATTGCTGAACAGTTAGGGAAAGTATTTCCGGTATTTAAGGTTTGTGAACTGGATATTGATCATGAGGGAGTAGTTGTCAAAAGTGAAGCGGATATTTGTATAGAAAAATTGTAACATGTATCAGAAAGTCTAGAATTTCTTGGGGCTTATATTGTGTATGGCGCAAATTGCTTGTGATTATAGATATCATATTAATAGATAAAAAATGACTACAGCACGTGTACAAAAGTGCTGTAGTCATTTTTAGGTTAAGGATTTGTTGAGTATGTAGTAGTAAAAATAAATTATACGGTTTTCAACTGTACGTGACTGATAATGATGCGATGAATATTGCGAAATTGTATCAGAACAATATTGTAGAGAAGGGTGAATTTAAAACATTACAAGAGAAAGCAAAACAAGTGCCAGTCAAAGAAGAATATAAGCAAGTATATTTAAATTCTGTGTATTCAATCCCTTTATATAAATTCGTGTACAACGATTCTGTAATTACAACACATCATCGGGAATGGGGGAGTATGAAGGTAAAAGATGAGGTCGGAGTATTACTGCCCGTTAATGCGGGATAAAATTACGCATCATTTGAAAACATGGGAATCATTTCATAAGAAAGCAGTGACAGAAGAGATGACGAATTTTGCATATCTTTCAAAAGATAAACTTGTGCAAACAGAAGATACAAAAGTACCAGCAAAATCAGCTGTTATTTTTGAAGAAGGAAAGAAAATGATTTACAAACCAAAAATGACCGAAAAGTAAAAATATTATTTAGAAAGATTCTGTTAGTTATGAAATGAAAGTACTAACTGGCGGTCTTTTGTACGAGTATTGAAAAACGAAATTGTAAATTTTTTGAAAATGTTATTTGGCGTCTTGTTAAAATAAAATCCGAGAGTATAATGTGAAATGAAATACATATTGATTTTACTTCTTTAAAATGAAACCTTACAAAAATGTAAGGTGAATGAAATGAAATTCAATATGAAGATTAATAAACATGAAGTATACTAGGATAAGAGAAAGAGAGGAGAATAGACATGAGTTCTGAATTAGAACAAAATACAAGAAGTAAAAAGAAACGTTCTAAAAGAAAATCTGTGAAATGGTTCATTTTGATTCCATTTTTACTACTCATTTTTGGTGGAGTAGGATATGGTTCGTTTTTATATAATAAAGCAAAAGCGGTTGTCAGTGATGCATATGCACAAATTGAAAAATCGACTAAGCGCGATAAAGAGGTTGAGCCATTAAAAGATAACATTTCTGTTTTAATCATGGGTGTTGATGGAAGTGATATTCGAAAAGGACAATACGGAGAAGCTGTTCGTACGGATGCACTACTATTGGCAACAATTAATAAAGATGATAAATCAGTAAAATTAGTAAGTATTCCACGTGATTCCCGCGTATATATTCCATCAAAAAAGAAAATGGATAAAATTACGCATGCACATGTATTTGGTGGAGTTGAAAGTACAAGGGATACAGTAGAGAAATTTTTAAATGTTCCAGTTGACTATTATGTGAAATTTAACTTTGATTCCTTCGTAAAAATTGTAGATTCACTTGGCGGTATTGATGTGGATGTTCCAGTTGCATTTACAGAACAAGATAGTAAAGATCAAGCAGGTATGATTCACTTAGAAAAAGGTTATCAACATTTAAATGGAGAGCAGGCTCTAGCATTGGCGAGAACACGTAAAATTGATAGTGATGCAATGCGTGGTCAAAGACAACAACTCGTTATTGAAGCGATTGCGAAAAAAGCAATGTCTGTCCAATCAATTAGTAAATTAGGTTCCCTTTTGGATGCTATTGATAGCAATATGAAAACGAACTTAACATTTGATGATATGCTGTCTATTGCAAGAAATATGACAGGAAATGATTTGCAAATGGAGAAAATGCAAATAGAAGGTACTGATAAACGTATGGGTGGTATTTATTACTACATTCCAAACGAAAAAAATGTGCAAGACATCTCTAAAAAATTGAATGAACATCTGGGTGTTACGCCAAAAGCAGTACAAAAATAAAAAAGGTTGGCACCTAGCCAATCTTTTTTATTTAAAATATATATATAATGGGAAAAATACCATTGGAGTTATTTTAAAATGTTTACATATATAATAAAATGTATATATAGTTATTTAATGATTAAAGAGTATAATAATTAGGGTAATACTTCCTTTATATAATTTGATAATGTTCATTTTTGAAGGTTAAAAAGAAATTGAATATATATTAATATGAATGGAAGAATTATATAAATTAATAGAAAGAAAGGGATTTCATAGAATGGGAAATGTATTTAATGTAAAAAGCATTATAGTTACAATAGTGGCTATTATTGCGATCGCAGTTGGGTATTTTGTGTTTCAATCAATCACTTCACCGGCTAGGGCAGTGGCAAATCAAGTAAATTCAGTACAACTTGCAAGTGAGCAGTCAAAAGTGGAAATGAATAAAACGGCACCAGCTCAATTTAATGGTCAAGTAAGAAAAGTTGCGTATCTTACATTCGATGATGGACCAGGAAAATATACAGCTGAACTACTAAATATATTAAAACAAAATGATGCGAAAGCAACATTCTTCTTGATTGGTGCAAATGTAAAACAGTTTTCAGATTTAGTAAAGCGTGAGAAAGCAGAAGGTCATTATGTGGGTATGCATAGTATGACACACAATTTCAAGAGGCTATATACAAGTGGCGAGTATGTGAATGAAATGAAAGAAGATCAAGGTTTAATAGCTAATATTATTGGAGAATCTCCAAAATTAACACGTCCTCCATATGGTTCTATGCCTGGTTTAAATGAAGCGCTCCGTAACAAAGTAGTAGAAGGTGATCTTAAAGTTTGGGATTGGACGATTGACTCTTTAGATTGGAGATATAACAAAATGCCAGTCGATGTTGGTTCGGCCAAAATTGCTGAAAATGTAATTGCAAGTGCAAAGAATCCCAAAGAAGTTATTTTATTGCATGATATTCATCCACAATCTGTTGCAGCAGTACCAGCAATTATAAAAGGGTTAAAAGAAAAAGGATATGAATTTGAAGCATATAATGAAGCTGATCACTTCTCATTGAACTTTTGGCATGACAAACGTATGTAACATAGGAGGAAAAGAAGTTGAGTTATAGAAAAGTAGCATTAGTTGGAGTACTATCAGTAGGATTATTATCAGGTTGTTTTGGTGAAAAACCAGAAGAAAATCTATTTGTTGCATTTGAAAATGCAGCTAAACAAGAGAAGTCGTTGTTTGAAGATGCGAAAAAATTAGAGACCCTAGAAAAACAAGGACAAGAATTATATACTCAAGTTTTAAATGAAGGAAAAGAGCATAATGAGGCTGTTGCACAAAAACTAGATCAAGCAGTTTCAAATGTAGAAGAGCGTGAAAAAATATTAAAAAGTGAAAAAGATGCATTAGAGAAAGCACAAAAAGAAACGAAGGCAGTTCAAAGTAATGTAGAGAAAATTAAAGATAAACAAATACAAAAACAAGCCAAAAAAGTAGAAGAAGCTTATAAAAAACGTTACGATGCTTTTCAAAAAATGAATGAAAACTATGTGAAATCAATGGCGATTGAAAAAGAGCTGTATGCAAAGTTAAAAGTAAAAGAAACAAAGTTAAAAGAAATCAGCGAGAAAGTGAACGAGTTAAATAAATTAACGGAAGAAATGCAAAAAGAAAAAGAGAAGTTTAATGGATATACAAAAGAGTATAACGAAGGAAAATTAGCATTCTATAAAGAAGCGAAAATCAAGATTAAGGAACAATAATAAAATATATAAATTCAAATTTAAAAATGATATAAACCTTTTCTTCGTAGCAGTGATTTATATGTCGAAAAATCATACAGTATCTAAATTGAATCATACAGACAAAAAAGCCGAGAGAACATTTAAATTATGATGTTTTTTTCGGCTTTTTTAACTTGTAGAGCAGAAAAGAATGGAAATAAAATTCTAAAAGAGTTATAGTTTTATATTTAAGGGAGAAAATGATGTTTAAGAAAAGAAATGATGAACATCATATAAGTAAGGAGAATGAAAAATGACATATGAATTTTTACTCAAATTAGGTTTAGCGCTCTTTTTAGGTTTATTTATAGGGATTGACAGGCAGTTAAAGAATAAGCCACTTGGTGTGAAAACAAGTATGGTCATTTCTGTAGCAAGTTGTTTAATTACGATAGTTTCGATTGAATCTGTGAATGTTTACTCTTCACCAGGCCATACAAATATGGATCCAATGCGTTTAGCAGCTCAAATTGTGAGTGGCGTCGGCTTTTTAGGAGCTGGAGTTATTTTAAGAAGAAATAATGATGTTATTTCAGGGCTAACAACGGCATCAATGGTTTGGGCAGCATCTGCTTTAGGGATTGCAATTGGGGCAGGTTTTTATATACAAGCAACAGTTGCGATGATTTTAATTATATTAGCTATAAATGTATTGCCTCATCTTGTTAAAATAGCAGGTCCTTATTCTTTAAGACAAAAGGATGTAGCTATTAAAATTATCGTAAATGAGCACCGGGAACTAGATGGTATTTTTAAACAAATTAATAACTTAAACATGCAAGTAAAACGCGTGAAAATTAAAGATATTGATAGTGAATCTCAGCAATTAGAAATGGTTATATTGGCACCTGAAGATTTATATACAACTGAATTATACAGCTCTCTAAAAGAAATTGATCATATTATTTCGGTTGAGGTGGAGAGTAGGTAGTTAGAAAAGTTGAAAAGGTGATATGAGATAAAAAGGATGATGAGATTCATCCTTTTTATTTTAGATTCATTTTTGTTATTCGGCTATTTGCGGACAGTATCATTTTTATTTAAACATTTAGTGAAAGTAAAGAGTTTAGATGAGGAATAATAAGCAGGAGATGAAAAACGATTTTATTGATTCAAGTTGCACTTTATCAAGCCTGATTTGTCGTCTGTTTTTTTCTATTGTAATCGTAGAAGTAAGATGAAGATTTAATGAGGGTTTTAATTTATTTTGTTTATCTATATAGATATCCTGTTTCTTTTTGATACAATGAGGAACAAAAGGGGGAGAAGAAATGGACATAAAAATCAGAAAGGCAACAGAAAAGGATATAAAGGGAATCGTGAAAGTACATGTTGATAGTTGGAAAACAACATATAAAGGAATATTACCTGATAAAATTATAGATAATATAACATATGAGAGTCGGGAAAAACAATGGAAAAGTATTTTTAAACAAGCGGTAGGAAATCAATATAGGTATGTAGCAGAAACGTTAGATAAGAAAATTATAGGATTTATTGACGGTGGGCCCGAAAGAACAGGAAAATATGATTGTGATGGAGAATTATATGCAATTTATCTTTTGGAAGAATACCAAGGATATAAAGTAGGGAAGCGATTATTTCAAACACTTATGTCAGAATTTATAAAAAATGATATTGATTCTGTATTAGTCTGGGTTATATCGAATAACCCTTCAATATGTTTTTATGAAAAGTTTTCTCCAGAGCGAGTTGATACAAAGTTTTTAGAGAGAGTAAATGTTCAAGAAACGGCGTATTGTTGGAGAGATATAAATTACCTTCATAGAGTAATATCAGATTGAAAGAAAGTATAGAAATAATATAATTATGTAAACAACAAATTGGTTTCAAAAGGAGATGTACAAAATACTATGTATGTCTCTTTTTTATGTACGGGATCTATAATCCATTGAGAAATGAGATTGTAATTAAGTTTAAAATTATAGAAAAAATATGACTAAAAAACCAAAAATTTAATTATGATAAAAAAATTCTGAAATATACACTTGAATTGATAATGATAATCAATTAGAATTTTATTTGATAATGATAATCATTTTCTGGTTGTTATTGTGAAAAATAAAAATTTCGATAGCAACATTTTTAAGAGGAGGACAAATATGCAGCATGCGAAACAAATCGCGGAACATGCAACAATGCAAAGCTTTTTAAATTGTTATTTACGTGAGACAGGATGTGGAGAATGGGTTACAGAAGATGAAAATATTAGTAACATCTTTAGTAGTACAAAGGATACCAGTCCTGATTCAACATATTTATGCTGTCGGTTATCGGCACAAAACATTACTTTATATACAGAAGTTATATATAAATCACTAACAGGCCGTCATCTGTTTGGAAAGCACTTCTATTATCAAATTGGAGCAGGTTGTCATGTTGTGAAAGCAGATTATGTAACGGTTATTACATTACTAATAAAGGAAATGTCCATGAATTATGGAGAGGGGACAAACCCAGACGAACTTTTACTTCGAGTTATTCGGAGTTGTCAAAATATTAAGGAGTTTATTGGGAAGCGAGAACAAGACACTGCAAAATTATACGGTTTACATACGACCTTTATAGAGGCAGAGCAATCTTTACTTTTTGGGCATTTAAACCATCCTACACCAAAGAGTAGACAAGGAATACTAAATTGGAAAAGCTCAATGTATTCACCTGAATTACAAGGAGCATGTCAGCTACACTATTTTCGAGCACATAAAAATTTAGTAAGAGAAAAATCAGCTCTTATGGAACAAGCAACAGAAATCATAAAAGAGGAGTTAAGGAAAGACTCGTTTGTGAGTATGGAATTTATTGAACTTTATTGTGAAGAAGATGACTACTCTTTAATTCCAATTCATCCACTTCAGGCGGAATGGTTATTACATCAGCCTTATGTGAAAAGCTGGATAGATCAAGGTGTTCTTGAGTATCTCGGATCAGTTGGAAAACCATATATGGCAACATCTTCGCTCAGAACAATGTATCATCCAGAATCAAATTATATGTTTAAATTTTCTTTTCCTGTGAAGGTCACAAATTCAATGCGTATTAATAAATTGAAAGAGCTTGAAAGTGGGATAGAAGGGAAAAATATACTAAAAACAAAAATCGGAGAAGTACGAGAAAAGTTTCCAGGATTTGATTTTATATGTGATCCTGCCTATATCACGTTAGGAATTGAAGGGCAAGAATCAGGGTTCGAAGTAATCATTCGCGAAAATACTTTTTACGGTGAAAATGCTAATAATGCAACACTCTTAGCTGCGCTTGTTCAAGATGCACTCCCAGGTGAGCGAACGAGATTAGCAAATATTATTTATCATCTTGCGGAAGAGGAAGGGAGAAGTTGTGAAGAGGTAAGTTTAGATTGGTTCAGGAGGTATCTGAACATTTCTCTGAAACCAATGGTATGGATGTATTTAAAATATGGAGTTGCATTAGAGGCACATCAACAAAACAGCGTGATTCATCTGAAAGATGGTTATCCAGTAAAATTTTATTTCCGTGATAATCAAGGGTTTTATTTCTGTAACTCAATGAAACATATTTTAGATGCCGAATTAGCTGGTATTGGTGAAAAGAGTGGTAATTTATATGATGATAGTATTGCAGATGAAAGGTTCCGTTACTATTTAATTTTTAATCATATGTTTGGATTAATAAATGGATTTGGTACAGCGGGTTTAATAGACGAAGAAATTCTCCTTTCCGAATTAAGGATTACACTTGAATCGCTTCTTACGTATAATCGTGAACCATCTACATTTTTAGAAAGGTTATTGAAAGATAAACAATTACCGTGTAAAGCAAATTTATTAACAAGATTTTTTGATGTTGATGAATTAACAAGTCCTCTTGAGCAAGCTATCTATGTCCAAGTTGATAATCCTCTCTTTCAAGAAGAGACAGGAAAGCATGCGGAAAGAGAAAGCGTTGTTCGTGTGTAGATAATTTTGGAATTTAAAGAAATATACAAATGGTATTTTTATTAATTTCTATCATGGAGGAGACTATGAAGGAAGAGTTTTATCATACAAGAGTAATGAAAGCGGTTCAATCAGAGCGTTATATTGCTGTTAGGCGAAGAGTTTTTCGTCAATTAATAGAGTCGTTAATTTACGAGGAAATTATTTCTCCCATTCAGATACAAGGGGAAGAAGATATAATGTTTATAATTTCAGGGTTTGATGAAAGTGGGAACAGTGTCATATATAAATGCTGGGGTCAAGAACGAATGACATTTGGTCGTATTCGCTTAACTGAAAAATCAATTGTAAGAATACAAAATGATAGAGAAGAAGAAGTAACATCCATTGCACAATTTTTAAATGAAGTTTTTAAAAGGGTTCAGATAGATGAAGTGAAATTACGTTCCTTTATTCAGGAGTTAGAACAAACAATCTTTAAAGATACAATCGCTCAATATGAAAGACACGAAACAAAAGAGAAACTTGTAGAGAGTACATACGATGAGCTGGAAAATCATTTAATAGATGGACATCCTTATCACCCAAGCTATAAAGCACGCATTGGCTTTCAGTATCTTGATAATTACCAATATGGTTTCGAATTTAAACAATCGATAAAACTTATTTGGATTGCTGTCCATGATAAACATACTCATGTAGGTACTATGTCTAAAGATGATGTCAATCATATTGTGAGAGAAGAAGTAGGAGAGAGCAAACTGATTGAATTTTGTTCTACTGTTCAAAATATAGGATGCAACCCAAATGATTATACGTTCATGCCTGTTCATCCATGGCAATGGGGAAATTATATCATTCCGAATTATGCTGAACATATACACAATAGGCACATTATTTTTATAGAACAATCCCAAGATGAATATTTTGCACAACAATCGATGCGTACTTTACAAAATGCTACCAATTGTATGAAACCTTATGTGAAGCTTTCTATGAACCTATTAAATACATCAACTGTTCGGATATTAAAGCCACATTCAGTTGTTAGTGCCCCTACTATTTCAAAATGGTTAACAGATTTGGTAAGAGGTGACTCATATTTACGAGATGAGGCACGTGTTGTTTTATTACAAGAATTTGCAGGTGTAACGTATGATCCACCAGGTCAATCTACATATGGTTCATTAGGGTGCATTTGGCGTGAAAGTATTCACACACATTTAGAAGAAGTGGAGGAGGCTATTCCGTTTAATGCATTATATGCAAAAGAGCAAGATGGAACACCTTTCATTGAGCCGTGGCTAAAGCAAAATGGAATTGAAAATTGGCTCCGTGAGCTTATTCAAAAAGCAGTTTTGCCAGTTGTGCACTTATTAGTAGAACATGGTATTGCGCTAGAATCACATGGACAAAATATGATTTTGATTCATAAACAAGGTGTGCCAGTTCGGGTTGCGCTAAAGGATTTTCATGAAGGACTTGAGTTTTATCGTCCATATTTAAAAGATCTAGAAAAATGTCCTGATTTTACAAAAGTACATAATATGTATGCGAATGGACAGCTCAATGAATTTTTTGAAATGGATAGTATGAGATGTCTACAAGAAATGGTATTAGATGCGCTCTTTTTATTCAATTTAGGCGAGCTAGCGTTACTATTTGCGGATGAATATGAATTTAATGAAGAGAGATTTTGGATACTTGTTGTAGAAGAATTAGAGAGCCACTTTACAAGTTCTCAGCACTTATATGAACGCTTTGAAGAGTTACAGTTATATACACCTACATTTCGAGCGGAACAATTAACAAAACGCCGTTTATATAAAGATATTGAATCACTTGTACATGAAGTGCCGAATCCATTATATAACGCACTGCAACTTATAAAAAGTAAGATTGTTATTATGGAGGAGAATTATGTTAATCGTAAACAAACAAGAATATAGTAAAAATGATTTTGAATTAAGACTACAAATGTATGAAAACATGGAACAGTTTCATGATGCGACTGGAAATAGATTTGCCCTTTGTATAACAGATCCGTTTGATATGATTACACTTGTCTTCTTTTTAAAGAAAAAAGGAGCATCTGTATTACTTATTCATGGAGAGACACCGAGAGATACAGCTGTTGAAATAGCAAAAGGTGCAGCATGCTTTGGACTTTTATATAGAGATTCCAAGCATTTTATAAAACTGAATAGTGAAGATCAAATAAAAAATGAACCGTCCTTATTGCAATATAGTTCAGGAACAACTGGTGAACCGAAACTAATTCAAAGATCCTGGAAAGAAATTGAAAGAGAGATAGATGCTTACAATGAAGCATTGCAGTGCGAAGGTGACGAAGTACCCATTGTATTGGCTCCTGTTTCTCATTCATATGGTTTAATTTGTGGGACACTTTCTGCAATCATGCGAGGGAGTAAGCCGATTGTTATTACAAATAAAAATCCGAAATTCGCATTAAATATTATTCGTAATACACCAAAACATATCGTATATGCAGTACCGCTTATGCTACATATTATGGGAAGTTTTCCACAAGGTACTTTTCAGTTTCATAAAGTGATGACGTCGGGTTCACCATTGCCAGAATCATTATTTTGTAAACTCAAAGGGGTAACAAAGTATATGATGCAGCAGTACGGATGTTCGGAAGCGGGTTGCATTAGCATCTGTCACAATATGAACACACATTTAGATTTAGGAGAACCACTTCCCCATACGTCTGTGCGTATTAGTAATGACCAAAACCAGCCTGAAGAAATAGTGGTAACAATTGGAGAGAAAGTGATTTATACAAAAGATTTGGGATATAGATCAGAACGTGGGATACATTTTGTTGGGCGTATGGATGATGTAATTAACGTGGCTGGTTTGAAAGTATTCCCAATAGAAGTAGAGGAAACGATGCTTCGTCTAGAGGGAATTCGAGAGGCAATTGTGTATCGCGGAAAACATCCTGTAATGGGTGAGATTGTAAAAGCGAAAGTGATTTCTAGTATTGATCCTGTTCAAATAAGAAAATGGTGTATACAACATTTGCCCTCTTATAAGGTGCCGCATGAAATAGAAAATGTAACGGACATTCCTAAAAATGCAACTGGAAAAGTGAGTCGTAAGCTGTTAGAGATGGGGGAATAACAGAATGAATCGTGAAATGTTAAGGATGGATGTATTGAAAATTATGGTAGAAAAAATGGAATTGAAAAATGTTACAGATTTAAAAGATACAATGCGTTTAAATCAAGATTTATATATTGATTCTGTCATGATGCTGCAACTTATTGTTTATATCGAAATGGATTTACAATTATGTGTACCAGAGGATGAAGTAGATCCAAAAGCTTTTTCTACTATAGGTTCATTACTAGATTTTATGGAAGAGTTACAACCGTTACAAGTGGATATAAATAACTAATATTTTAGAAAACGGGTGAAAACATGACTTCAATTAAAGTTCATTGTTTAGTGAGTTGTTTTTGTGAAATTATTAAAAGGCGTAGTGATATAGATTTTCGACCTTTTTACTTTGGGTTATGGGATGGGGATTTTGATATAACAGAGGAAGGAGTCATTTCTTATCATTCTGAGAACATTAGCCATAAAGGTTACTTATATTGGTACGAAAAACTATATGGGATCAAAGTAAACGAATGGTATGATCATTCAAAAGAGAAACAAACAAATTTAGAGACTTTTTTAGATTTAGTAGAGAAAAAACCAGAAAATCGATATGTCATTGTAATGGTAGATATGTCACTATTGCCAGAGAGAGAAAATAAATTTCATCAAAAACCATTTCCGCATTACTTAATGATAGCGAAAACAAATCTGGAAGACGAATGGTTTATGTTTGATCCTGATTTTCGTTGGGAAGGTAATATGGCAAAGGATAAAGTCATTCATTCTATTGAAAATAATCCGTTTGGTGGGGGATATTTCATTGATGTACAGACAGTTCAAGAACCCTCTCAGGAAACGGTAGAAAGTTATTTTGTTGAGACATTCAAAAGGGATTGCAATGAATTAACGATGAAAGTAAAAGACTTGGTCATAAGAATGGTAAATGGTGAAGCGGAACTTTCTAAACTAATACCAGCAGTGAAGCAAATCCCTGTATTGGCCATCCGTAAATATAGTTATGAACATGCATTTGCATATTTTCGTGACACATTACAATACTCTGAAACAGAATTTGATTATTGGTGTGACCGCATAGAAGATATCGTGCAAGGTTTTACAAATGTACAGTATAAAGCAATAAAAATGGCAATGACAAACAATAAAGAGATGTTATCATCAATTGTTGAAAAATTAAATGAGATGAATGAAATTGAATTTACGATTAAACAGGAGCTAGAGAGGCAGTTTGTAGCATGGAAAAACATAAGAACAAATCAGTCTGTTATTGTATAAACAATCATTATTGAATTTGAAATAAAGGGGTTTGAATTTATGAAGTATTCGTTATGTACTATTTCGTTCCGCCATCAGCTAATTTCATTTACTGATATAGTTCAATTTGCATATGAGAACGGGTTTGAAGGAATTGAATTATGGGGGATTCATGCACAAAATTTATATGAACAAGAACGTAAAGTGACAGAAGAACAACTAGATTTTTTGAAAAATAAAAATCTGAAAATTACGATGATAAGTGATTATTTAGATATTTCATTGTCAGCAGATTTTGAGAAAACAATGAACAAATCAGAGCAATTAGCATCGCTAGCAAATTGGTGTAATACAAATAAGATTCGTACGTTTGCTGGACAAAAACGAAGCGACAGCTTTACAAAAGAAGAACGTCAGAAATATGTAAAGCGCATTCGCACTATCTGTGATTTATTTGCGCAACACAATATGTACGTGTTATTAGAAACACATCCGAATACATTAACAGATTGCTTAGACTCAACTCTAAATTTATTAGAAGAGGTAAATCATCCATATTTAAAAATTAATCTTGATTTTCTCCATATGTGGGAATCTGGTGCCGATCCAGTAGAAAGCTATCGCCAATTAAAGCCTTGGGTACAGCATTACCATATGAAGAATATATCTGCAGCTGCTCATTTAGATGTCTTTGAGCCTAATAATGTATATGCTTCAGCTGGTAGTCGAAAAGGAATGGTTCCGTTATTTGAAGGTGTTGTGAACTATGAAGAAATTATTAGAGAAATTCAAGATACGGAACATTTTGCTTCACTAGAATGGTTTGGACATGGTGCGAAAGATGTTTTGCGAGAGGAAATCATTCGTTTAAGAAGAAAACAAATGACAGTATTAACTTCATAAAGTACACAATATGTACGACTGTGATAATAACAAAATGTAAATTTTCGTTTTTTCAACAAATGTAATACTAGAGTGAATAAAAAAGAAACTCTTTTTTGTAAGGGCGTTGAAGAAGCGATTATTTCGAAAAAAACATGTATTTTCTCCATATATAGAAAATAAAAAGAAGTTCACATTCTATACATAATAGTTAGTGAACTTCTTTTTTTCATTAGATGGACTTTTTCAGGGAGATCCGCTTTGTGAGATTCTTTCTTTATGGATGTAAAGTTTAAAATCATAAAAAACCATAATTTACCATGTATTTCATTTGAAAATCTATCCATTTTAATATGTAAAGGAGGTGAACGGAAATGGCTAGAAATCGTAGTTCTAATCAGTTAGTATCAAATGGAGCACAAGCAGCTCTTGATCAAATGAAATATGAAATCGCGCAAGAGTTTGGTGTGCAACTTGGTGCTGATACTTCTTCTCGTGCAAATGGTTCTGTTGGTGGTGAAATCACGAAACGTCTTGTAGCTATGGCAGAACAACAGCTTGGTGGCGGATATACTCGTTAATGTAAAGCTGTATAAAAGAAGGGAAGAGTTCTTCCTTTCTTTTTTTGTATCATTTTTCAAAAGTAAAAAGAAGTTTTCCATTTAATAGCATGAATGTGCTGTTAAATGGATTGGAAAAATAGAAGTAATGCTATGTCATACTCCAATTTCTTTTGTTATATAAGTTAAAAAGCAGATGACATATAGTAGCCCTGATGAAATTTATAATCGAATTTTATCAGGGCTACTACATGGAAGAAATAAATGTGAAAGGTTTCGAAATTAACATGTTAAAAAAAGAAAACAGTTGTTTAATTGCACTTGCATCTGTTCCACTTGTTATGACATTAGGAAATTCAATGCTCATTCCAATCCTTCCAACAATCGAAAAGAAATTGCATATTTCTTCTTTTCAAGTATCTATGATTATTACTATATATTCCGTTGTAGCTATATTATTAATTCCTATAGCTGGTTATTTATCAGACCGGTGGGGACGTAAAATGGTCATGGTCCCGAGTTTATTAATTGCAGCTATTGGAGGCGGTATAACGGGGTGGGTATCATGGAAGGTAGAAAATCCGTATGTTTGGATTTTAATTGGAAGAGCGATTCAAGGAATAGGTGCTGCTGGAGCAATGCCAGTTGTAATCCCATGTGTTGGCGATTTATATAAAGATGAAAAACAAGTAAGTACCGGATTAGGTATTATTGAAACGTCAAACACATTTGGCAAAGTCCTTAGTCCGATATTAGGATCAGCTCTTGCAGCAATCGTATGGTTTTTACCATTTTGGTCCATCCCAGTTTTATGTGCTGTTTCTATCGTTTTATTATTATTGTTAGTAAAAGCAAAGAAACAAGCAAATGAGGCCCCGCCTTTTAAAGAATTTATTCAATCAATTGGTTCAACTTTTCGAGAAAAGGGAAGATGGTTAGTCGCGATTTTTGTATTAGGTGCTATCGTTATGCTCATATTATTTGGAATTCTTTTTTATTTGTCTACGACATTGGAAGAGAAGTACAACATTCATGGAATTTGGAAAGGGTGTATACTTGCAATTCCATTGCTAGTATTATCTATAAGTTCATACATGGCTGGAAAGAAAATTGGTGATGACCAAGGTGTTATGAAAAAATTTATATATACCGGATTCATACTAGCAGCAGTGTCTGTTATGCTTCCATTATTTTTAAAAGGAATTTACTTATTAATTATTTGTCTTGTTATTATGGGGATTGGCATTGGGATCGCTTTACCGTGTTTAGATGCTCTTATTACTCAAGGAATTGAAAAAGAACAGAGAGGGACGGTTACTTCTTTCTATAGTTCGATGCGTTTTATCGGTGTAGCTGCAGGACCGCCACTCTATTCTTTTTTTATGAAGGGAGCAGATCATGAAGTTTTTTATTTAACAAGTATCTTTGCGATAATTGGAGCAGTGGTTACAATTGTTTGGATTAAACCAGAGAAAGACCAATCTATTCTGAAGCGGCAGCCGAAACCAATTTCTTAATTTGTCCTGTTATTCAATATGCATGCTAGCTATAGATTTATTGTGTTTGCGAGTATGGATGAGAGTCACATATTTACAACATATAATATGTGACTCTCATTATTTACTTGTTAAGTAATAAGTTGTTTCAGCATATAAAGAGCAACTCCCCAAATAATAACCCCTGAAACTTTATTTAGAATTGTAATTGTATTTCCTGATGAATCTATTTTTCCAATCATGCGCCCTGCAAATGCTAAGCCGATAAACCAAAGCCAAGAAACCGTAATTGTTGTGAAAGTAAAAGCCCATTTTTCGCTGCCTACATATTGGATAGAGTTTGTACCAATCACACCAATCGTATCTAAGATTGCATGTGGATTTAATAAAGAAACAGAGGCGGCAAAGATAATTTGCTTTTGATAGTCATTGATTTTGCCTCAATCGTCTCTTTTGTAGACTCACTTTTCCAAACCATCCAACCCATATAAACTAAAAAGAAAAATCCAATTACATAAAGTGTGGTTGTTAGCCACGAAAAGGTAAGAAGCATAAGTGATACACCTTGTACCGCAATTAATATTAAAATTGTATCGCAGATAGATGCGGTTAGGATAACTGGTGTAGCCCGCAAAATACTTGGCTGACTAGCACCTTGGTTAAAGACAAAGACGTTTTGTACACCTAATGGAATAATGAGTCCAAACGCCAGAATCATTCCGTGCATGATCGCTTCAATCATTTTATTTCCTCCTATATAAATTGCTGAAATATGATAGTGTATATTTTATAAAAGAAAATTGAAATTGTATCCATCCATATGGTTGGATAACAAACCAACCAAAAAAGCGAGGCGACAGCATGGAACGATTTGACTGGAAGCCAAATGGATCTTCTCCAGTTCCCTTATATAAACAAATTGAGGAGTATATAAAAGAGAAAATTATAAATGGAGAATGGACGGTTGGTACAAGATTACCGTCGCAACGAGCTTTCTCCCATGCATTTGAAGTGAATCGAAGTACAATTGTAATGGCTTTAGATGAATTGGCAGCGCAAGGGTTGATTGAAGGAAAAGGTAGAAGGGGAACAATTGTGAAAAACGATGCATGGAGTATATCAACTTTGAAGTCTCACTCTAACTGGAATTCCTATGTAGAAACAGGTATTCATTATCCGAATCTCCCTACCATTCAAGAAATTAATCAAGCTGAATTTTATCCATATATCATTCGATTAGGTACTGGAGAACTTTCACCAGAGCTTTTGCCTGAGAAAAAAACGAAACAAATCATGAAAGAGCTTTCTCATGGGCAAATTCCTTTAGGATACGCGGAGCCAAGAGGGGATTTCAAATTGAGAGAGCAAATAGCAAAGTACCTAAAAAAATTTGATATTCTTACATCTCCAGCATCTATATTAATTGTTTCGGGAGCAATTCAAGCACTGCAGCTTATTTCGATGGGACTTCTATGCAAAGGCTCGTCCATTTTACTTGAAAAACCATCATATTTATATTCTCTCAATGTTTTTCAGTCTGCTGGAATGCGTTTGTTTGGTATTCCAATGGATGAGCATGGGATTCAACCATCGCTTATTTCAAAATACACAAGACAATTCCATGGTTCAATTTTATACACCATTCCGTCTTTTCATAATCCAACAAGTCTTGTTATGAATGAGCAAAGAAGGCAAGAAGTTATGAAAGTATGTAATGAAATTGGATTACCTATAATTGAAGATGCTGTCTATCAAGATTTATGGTTTGATTCATCTCCACCAAAACCATTGAAGGCAAATGATACAAATGGGATTGTATTACATATTGGAAGTATGTCAAAAGTCATTAGTCCTGGTTTAAGGATCGGTTGGATTGTTGGACCAGAACCAGTCATTAAAAGATTGGCAGATATAAAGATGCAAATGGATTACGGTTCGAGTTCGTTATCACAACGAGCTGCTGCAGAATGGTTTGCAAGTGGGTTATATGAAAAACATATACAGCAAATACGAGTTGAGTTGAAAAAACGGAGAGACTTTATGCTCAAAATGCTAGAGAAATATTGTAGAGATATAGCAACTTGGCAAATACCAACTGGTGGATTTTATATTTGGCTACAAATCGAACCAAACATTTCAATACGAGAGTTGTTTGAAAAGGCATTACAAGAAAAAATTCTACTCAATCCTGGAAATGTGTATGATAGAAATGCAAGCCAATATTTACGTCTCTCTTATTCATATGCTTCAATGCATGAAATAGAAAAAGGTGTTAAAACGGTTGCGAGATTGATAAAGAATCTCTCAATATAATGACTATATTTTTTGGGAAGTAAAAAATGATATTATAGATGCTAGTAACTGAAAAAGGGGAAGAAATATGAAACACTATGTTATTTGTCAAGTTATTGATGGAATAAAATATTTAGCTGCCTATGCAGAAACAAGACAAGAAGCAATTGAAAAAGCTGAATTATTAGGGCTAAGAACAGGAGGACGCTACGTTGTTGTTACTGCTGAAGAAGCGGAAGGATTACAGTATCCTTAATTGTTAAGCTACTAATATAGAGAAAAAGAGTGAATCTAAGATTCGCTCTTTTTTCATATTTGTATAAAATTAACTTCAAATATCGTTTCTTTGTTGCTAAGACAGTATTATAATTATTTCTGTATATTATGATATTTTATTTGAGAGTGGTTATAAGAATGCTGTATGAGCGTATAAGTAATATTTTAACCATAGAAAGTACATTGGTGATAGAGGAGAGTAAAAAATGAATGAAGTAAACATACGGCCTAAAAAAAGGTCTAAGTATCGTATTATGTTAGGAACGTGGTATTACTCTGTAAAAAGAAATATTCAATGGTTAACGGATGGGAAAAAGTATGCTAAAACTTTTCAACAAGAAAAGTTATCTTGTACGGTTATACAGCATCGAACGATACTGCTTCGTAAACTTAAAGATGTAGATATGTGGTATCAAGAGAATAAAATTATTAATTTAAAAATCGCCATTAAACAGTTAAACGGTGTTGTGATTAAGCCGGGAGAAACATTTTCTTATTGGCGTTTAATAGGTAAGACTACAAGGAGAAAAGGGTATGTAGAAGGAATGGTGTTGCATTATGGTACTTTTAAACCAGGAGTTGGAGGTGGGCTTTGTCAACTTTCAAATTTAATATACTGGATGACTCTACATACAACACTAACCGTAACAGAACGATATCGTCATAGCTATGATGTATTTCCGGATTCAAAGCGTACACAGCCGTTTGGAAGTGGTGCGACTTGCTCCTACAACTATCTTGATTTACAAATAAAAAATGAAACAGATCAAGCTTATCAACTTTATCTTTACGTGACAGACGAACACTTAGTGGGGGAATGGAGAACAGCCTATCCTCAGCTTTACCAATATGAAGTATACGAAAAAGAACATGCAATTAAGCCAGCTTATTGGGGTGGCTATATCCGACGTAATGTCATACATCGAAGGGTGTTTAATCAACAAAAACAGTTTGTTGAGGATCAATATGTAACGGAAAATCATGCAATAATGATGTATGAGCCACTTCTGTCTTATAGTAGTGATAAAAGTGAGGAGTAGTACTTTATGAATAAGCCTAATAAAATGAAACTTTAATTTTACGGATAGTGAATCTTATCTCTAACACATATACTTACGTCGAATTTTGAGTTGGCGGTATAATTGTTCGTAAGTAGTAGGATAAAACATTTAGTTTATTAGGCTTATTTCTTTTTTTATGATGTAGTGTTTTTACAATATCCATGTGAAAATGATGAGAAAAGTAAATGAATACAGTAAGAGGTATTATTCTATGGATAATGAAACTAATTTAAAAAAAATTCAATTTCCGTTTCTAAATCGATTAATATATGTTTTGAAATTCCAAGACTGTAAAAAATTTTCGGCAGCGTTAAAGCCAGACTGATAGAGCCATTCTTTTTCATCGGTAGTTAATTGGAATTTTGTACTTGTAATTGTTCCAGTTGGAATTGTAATGGTTCTTGCTTTTGATTCTTTATCTAGATGGCGTAAGTCGTGTGCTTGCATCATCGTTTTGAATAAGCCTTTAAACATAGAGAGGGGATCTTTATAAGGAACAGGTTCAGCTTGTATTTCATTTTTTACAAAATGAAAACCAAAAGTTGGCCAACGGGGTAAATTAGGGGAGTCAAAAATCCAAATTGGATAATTGCTAAGAAGACCTCCATCAACCATATAGCAAGGTTGTTTCCATTTTGGTGTTTTCCACTTTACTGGTTCGAAATAGAAAGGAATGGTGCTGCTCATTCTAACTGCTTTTGCAATAGAGAAATCTTGATTTGTAAAGCCATAGTTAGGTAAATCATCAGGGAAAATAATCATCTTTCCATTACTAATATCTGAGGCAATAATTTTTAAGTTTTGTGGATTAGGTAAGTCACTAAAACTATGGATCCCTTTTTTGTGCAAGAGGTCTTCTAACCAGCTTTCTAAATAGTTGTTTGAATAAATGCCTAATTTAGTCCATGCGCTTAATCCCTTTCCTATAAAAGGGACTTTATCAAGTAAACTTTTTTTTATAAATTGATGATAGTTAACGTTATTTATAATTATTTTTAATTCTGTACAAGAATAACCAGCTGCTAGAAGAGCTGCAATAATAGCCCCAGCAGATGTTCCCGCTACACGCTCCCACTCATAGCCATGATTTGCTAATGCACAAATTGCTCCAACATGCGCAATTCCGCGCACGCCGCCACCTTCAAAAACACCATCAATTTTCATAGGAATAGTTCCTTTCAAAGGTTGGATTTGCCGTATAGTAAAAAAGCACGTGATTCACGTGCTTTTTTTACAATAGTTTTTAAAGCTACTTAGCAACCTATGAAACCGCCCCAGCAGCTAGCTCCAATGATGATTAAAAGGATGAATAAAACGATTAGTAAAGCGAAACCGCCGTAACCGCAACCACCGCCACAACTGTAGCCGTAGCCGTAACCACCGCCACAACTATAGCCGTAACCGCCACCATAACCAAAACCCATATGGAATGCCTCCTTATAATAAAAGTTGAAATAAAGAAAAATGAACAATTTGAGGATCTGCTATAAGGAATTATGAAGGATCGTATTTGTAGGAACACTGTATACTATGCTGTATTAAAGTTATTCGCGTACTAGGGATAAGCCCGTTTTTTTTGAATAAATTATTTTGATTTTTCAGGATGAAGGATATGCCGTGTTTATGCTATGATACGGATAAGTACATTTATGTAAGGAGAATATATGAGAAACCAGATTGATTTACTAATTGATAAATATGATTTAACACATATAAAAAGAGAACTACTAGCTACTATATTTCCATGTATAAAAGTTGTTCCGGGACAAGAAGAGTCACTTCCCATTGGCTGTTCAAAAATGGGGGGGCTTCCTGATGTCCCATCTACATTTGAATATCCAACTCACGAAGGAAAGGCATTGGATTTTATTGCACAATTTAATTTAGCTGATTTGCAAGATATGGGCGTGGGTCATGATTTACCTGAAACAGGTATGTTGTATTTCTTCTATGATAGTAATTATCAACATGCTGGTAATGGATGTGTTTTATATCATAACGTTCCGTTAGAACAATTACAGAGGGTAAATGATAAACAATCAAAGTATACACAATGCACATTAACATTTAAATTAACCTATAAACTTCCTGAGCTATTTATTGAGGATGAAGCTGATTCGGATCGTTTTTTACAACTATTAGAGGAATTAATGCCAGATCATTATGATAATCATCAAGTATTTGGCCAACCATTCTCAGTTCAAAGAGAAGTGTTTGAAGAAGCTGGAGAATCTGTTGGTATTCATGATCACGATATGACATTGTTATTCCAAATTGACTCTGATTATACAAATTGTAATATGATGTGGGGAGATTTAGGTATGCTGTATTTTTGTATTGGAAATGAGGATTTAAAGCAACGTCGTTTTGAAAATACATGCTGTGTATTGCAATCTTGTTAGAAAGAAAAGCAGTAGTTTAATTCTTATTAAGAACCTACTGCTTTTCTATTTTAGTATATGTATCTATTATAGTATAAATATCCTATTATAGATACATATAGATTATAATATATGTATAATCGCATATTTTCTTTTTGAAAAAATATT
>NZ_NUOT01000071.1 GCF_002584535.1 Bacillus cereus | reverse complement strand
TTGACGGGGATATGACCAAAGGGACTCTCTTTTTCAATTATTTTATTATTTATGATTCACATATGTATCAAACCACAAGTGGATATATCCAGCTGTAATATGTTGCGCTTCCATTAAACGTTTTTCAGTCACCGGTGTTACTTCAGCACGCCATTTATCAGCAGCGTCTTGTGATACAGCGGCATCTAGAAACCACTTTTTCGTTTTGTCGTTAACAATTAATAGGAAATCTACATGTTTAGAAAGATAAACAGAAATGAAATATTGCATATTATTTTATAGAAATAATATGTTATCCTTTTGAATGGATTATATAAATGGAGGAAATATGATGAACAAGAAATCAAAATTTACCCAAATGATGCTCGGTATTAGTACTGTGGCCTTATCGTTTGGAAGTATTCAAACGCAAGTATCAGCGGAAGAAAAAACACCTTACAATGTGTTGCAAGTGAAACCAACTGGGATCGGAACTTCAAAAGATGAACTTGCACACTCTACAAAGGCACACGAAACATTGTCTTATGAAGAACGTTTAAAAATGAACGATTTTTCACAACGTCCAGCTCCGGCAGTGAAACAAGCGGCGGCAAAACAATCTCAGCAAAAGTATTCTTTAGCAGAGCTAAATAGAATGAGTAATGACGAATTCATTGATACATTAGGAAAAATTGGATGGAATCAAATTACAGATTTAGATCAATTCAATCAAGAAACAAAAGCGTTTTATCAAAATAAAGAGCGAATACAGCTTATTATTGATGAATTAGGTCGTCGTGGAAGCGCATTTACAAAAGATGATACAAAAGGGATTGAGACGTTTGCTGAAATATTACGTTCCGTATCTTATGTAGGTTTTAATAATAAAGAGGTAAGCTATTTAAATGAGCGAAGCTTCCACGATAAATGTTTACCTGCATTAAAAGCAATTGCAAAAAATCCGAATTTTAAATTTGGTACAGATAAACAGGATGCAGTGGTATCTGCATATGGTAAATTAATTAGAAACGCTTCTTGTGATGCTGAAATAGTTCAATATGCGGCGAATATATTAAAGCAATATAACGATAATATTTCCACATATATAAGTGACAAGAAGAAAGGGGACGCCTTGTATGAGCTTATACAAGGGATTGATGATGATATACAGTCTTACTTGTTTGATACACGTAAAAAAGCGGATGAAACAATATGGTATGGAAAAATTGATGGTTACATAAATGAAGTTGGTCGAATGGCTCTTTTGAACCAGGTAACAACAGAAAATACATGGTTAATTAATAATGGTATTTATTATACTGGTCGTTTAGGGAAATTTCATAGTAATCCAAATAAACCTTTAGAAGTACTTACACAAGCAATGCATATGTACCCACGCTTAAGTGAAGCTTATTTTAATGTGGCAGAGCAAATTTCAACAAACTATGGTGGAAAAGATTATTATGGAAATACAGTAGATTTTAAAAAAATACGTGAAGAAGGTCAGAAGCAATACTTACCAAAAACATATACATTCGATGATGGTGCTATTGTATTTAAAACAGGAGATAAAGTAACGGAAGAAAAGGTTAAGAGACTATATTGGGCTGCTAAAGAAGTAAAAGCGCAATATCATCGTGTAATTGGGAAGGATACAGCGTTAGAATCAGGAAAAGCTGATGATGTACTGACAGTAGTCATTTATAATAATCCAGATGAATATAAACGAAATAGCCAGCTATATGGATATTCAACAGATAATGGTGGAATTTACATTGAAGGAATCGGAACGTTTTTTACATTTGAGCGTACACCAGAGCAAAGTCGTTATAGTTTGGAAGAATTGTTCCGTCATGAATTTACACACTATTTACAGGGAAGATACGAAGTTCCAGGGTCATGGGGACAAGGGGCAATGTATCAAAATCAACGTTTGACTTGGTTTGAAGAAGGAAATGCCGAATTTTTTGCGGGATCTACTCGTACGAATAATGTTGTTCCGCGCAAAAGTATAATTAGTGGATTATCATCTGATCCTGCGAAGCGTTATACAGCAGAACGAACATTATTTTCGAAATATGGAGAAGGACCAGAGCAATGGGATTTTTATAATTATTCTTTTGCGCTGCAGTCTTACTTATATACTCATCAATTTGAAACTTTCGATAAGATTCAAGATTTCATTCGTGCAAATGATGTGAATGGCTATGATGCATATCGTGAAGCTTTAAGTAAGGATCCAAATTTAAATAAAGAATACCAAGACTATATGAAGCAATTGATTGATAATCGAGATACATATAATGTCCCACAAGTATCAGATGATTATTTAGCTGAACATGCACCAAAACCACTAGCTGATGTAAAGAAAGAAATTACAGGTGTAGCAAAGATAAAAGATGCAACGATTACAAAGCATAAGTCTCAATTTTTTGATACGTTCACATTAGAAGGAACATATACGGGCGGTGTAACAAAAGGAGAATCTGAGGATTGGAAAGCGATGAGCAAGCAAATCAATCAATCTTTAGAAAAGTTAGCGCAAAAAGAATGGAGCGGCTACAAAACAGTTACAGCATATTTTGTCAATTATCGTGTGAATGCGAACAATCAATTTGAATACGATGTTGTATTCCATGGTGTTGCAACGGGAGAAGAAGAAAAACAGGCTATTAAAGTAAACATGAATGGACCATACAATGAGATAGTAAATGAAAAAGTTGAGTTTCATAGCGATGGTACAGAAAGCACAGGCGGAAAAATTGTTTCTTATCTTTGGGATTTTGGGGATGGTACAACAAGTACAGAAGCAAATCCTACCCATGTATATGGGAAAGAGGGAACATATACTGCAAAGTTAACAGTGAAAGATAATAAAGGAAAAGTAGGCCGAGCACAAACAACGGTTACCGTAAAAAAAGATGAGCCAGCAGGTCATAACTATCAAGAGGCAAAGGTACTTAGTTTTAATAAGCTTTCAAAAGGAAATATGGATAGACCTAATATGGCGTATATGTACACATTCAATGTCACATCTCCAAAAAAAGTAGATATTTCCTTTATAGATGAACAGGGGATTGGGATACAATGGGATGTATATCACGAATCAGATCTAGGAAATCCTGTCATTACAGGCCAAGCGGATGGAAATAATATAAAAGGGGAATTTGAAGCGAAACCTGGAAAGTACTACGTAGTTGCATTTTTTGAAAAGGAAAACGGAAAGGGAACATATTCATTATTAGTAAAATAAATCTTGTAACTTTAATTTTTAAGAGGAGCCTATCACTATGGGCTCCTTCTGTTCTTTTTTGGAGGGCCTGTCTAGGAGTTTTTTCTCAAGATAAAACAAATGAAAATTGCGAATAAATAATCCTTGAAAGAGGTGAAGTATACATATAAAGAGCTTGCTAGTATAAAAACAGAGCTGAAGATAGCGAAGGATAGCTGGCAGGACCTTGAAAATTATGCAGATAAATTATATGAAGATGCTAAGATTATAAAAATAGACCCACCAATAGAAGGGAGTGTAAAAAAAGGACAGGATTGCACCTGAATACATGTAAATAATAAAAAACATACAACCTTGTATTTGTTGGCAAGGTTGTATGTTTTTTTATAGCGATGTACTTTCAATAGGGAGCATATCAAGTCAAGAAACAAGGGCATTCTTTATTTTTTAATTGATAATCCATATACAAGTGTTTCGCTAGGAGTCGTAATACTAAAACCTGTCGTTTTATAATCAAGTTTTAATGTATTTCCTATATAGTCTTTTGTAAAATCATCCATTTGAATAATAAGGCTTTCATCTTCATAAGCGATTTCATTTGGATTATACGCATCAAAAATTAAGTCAACATCAACAAATATACTACAAGAATTTGTCATTGTACCTCTAATCCGTATGATGTTTTTGTTATTTGTGTTTGATTTATGTAATACGGCTTTTGCCTCATCAGTTACGCGAATGTTCATAGAATCCCTACCTTTGTTTATAGTTCTTATTCTATTATTGCAAAAACATGAGAAATAGGGAAGTAAAGGGTTTCAATGAATGATAAGCGTATAGGGATTACGACTTGAAAAGTAAGGATGAAACTATAAATGTTTGTGTTAAGCATAGATCGTCATCACTTATTTTCTCAACTTCTTGATACTTTATCTCATTCTTTTGGTAGAACTTTTTCCAGAAGTTCACCGCTGTTTTATTGTTCTTTAATTGCATTACATAATAGGTTCCTTTGTGCTGATTTAAAAGTTCTAAAATTGCTAACTCTGCTATCTTATTTCCACGATAGGCTTTTAATAAGAAAAGGTCGTTAATACAGTAGTCTGTCTCAGGTGCGGTAAACGGCGATTTTGTAAACAAGAGAAATCCGACATATTTTTCTTCATATGTAATGAAGTATGGAGAAAGCTCATCTCGGTTACAAATAAGTTCAAAAGCATCAAATTCAAAAAATCCATTCTCATTTGGATGAAGGGTTGGGGAGAATTCGGATAAATCATGTAAATATAGAGCGTAGAAATTTTTTAATATTTCTAGATGTTCTGTAGAAACGGTTTCTAATGTAACTTTCATTTCAATCCCACCTTTTGTAGAAATAACTCCTTTGTAATGTAGATGTTTTTGGAATTTTTCTTATTCATTTCGATGCTACAGTTGATAATATCTTCTGTTTAAGGGAATAAATGGGTTCTGGAATATAGAAGTTTACTTCAGATTTTTTTTGTAATTTGTATAAGGCGGATGCATCATGGATCCTATAAGGACATGTAGTCTTTCTGTTTCAAATTGAGAATTTACAAATATGTCGAATGTTGAATTCCTTACATGTAATACACTATTCGACATAATATGAATATATCCTTTGAATATGAAGGATTCATTCCAATAAAAAAAGGTCAGCAAACATTGTATGTTTGCTGACCTTTATAACTTAAAGTTCACATTTATCAAGAGGAATTACTTTTGTTTTCTTAGTAAATTTATATCCTAACCACATCGCAAGGAAGAGAGGTAAACCGATGTAAGAAACGAGTACACCATTCCAATCGATAGATTCTCCCATAAATGCACCGTAGTTTTGTCCAAGAATAACAATTACGCAAAGTGCAAATGCGAAGATTGGGCCAAATGGGAACCATTTTGCTTTATAAGGAAGGTCATTTAAATCTTTACCTTGCGCGATGTATGCTTTACGGAAACGATAATGACTGACCGCAATTCCAACCCATGCGATAAAGCCAGACATTCCAGAAGCATTCAATAGCCAAACATATACAACGCCATCGCCATATAAAGAGGCTAAGAAAGCTGCGCTTCCAACTAATGAAGTGGCAATCAAGGCGTTTACTGGTACACCACGGCTATCTAGTTTACCTAAAAATTTCGGTGCTTTTCCTTGACGTGCTAAGTCCCAAAGCATACGAGTACAAGCATACATACCAGAGTTACCAGCGGATAAAACTGCAGTTAAAATAACAGCGTTCATAACAGAAGCGGCAAATGCAATTCCTGCTTTTTCAAAAACAAGTGTAAAGGGACTTACTGTTACATCACTAGCTGCAAGACTATCAGTTGTATAAGGGATTAATAGACCAATAACAAGAATTGCTAAGATGTAGAATAATAGTATGCGCCAAAAGATGGAGCGAATTGCTTTTGGAATACTACGTTCTGGATCAGCTGTTTCACCAGCAGCTACACCTAATAATTCAGTTCCTTGGAATGAGAAACCAGCGGCCATAAATACACCGATGATTGCCATGATGCCACCATTAAATGGTGCATCTGCAACCGTGAAGTTTTTAAAACCTACCGCTTCACCACCCATGATGCCGAAAATCATCATAAATCCAACGATTAAAAAGATAATAACAGTTACTACTTTAATAAGAGCGAACCAATACTCGGCTTCACCAAATCCTCTAACGGATAAATAATTTATAAGAAACATAAGAACTAAACAAAGGCCACTCCAAATTAAAGAAGGGGTATTTGGAAACCAAAACTTCATAATTAATGTAACTGCTGCTAGTTCAGCTGCAATAGTAATTGCCCAGTTATACCAATAATTCCAGCCGAGTGCAAATCCAAGTGATGGATCGACAAATTTTGTTGCGTATGTGCTAAATGAGCCGGTGACAGGCATATACGCTGCCAATTCAGCTAAACTTGTCATTAAAAAGTAAACCATAATGCCGATTGCTGCGTATGCTAAGAGAGCTCCGCCAGGTCCTGCCGCATGAATGACACCGCCACTAGCAAGAAAGAGCCCGGTACCAATTGTACCGCCGAGAGAAATCATTGTAAGGTGGCGAGATTTTAATCCGCGCCTTAGTTCACCTTTTTCTTGTGTAGATTGTGTTTTAGAGGTAGCTTGATCCGCTATGCTATTCATGTTCAACACTCCTTTTCTTGTAAGATTAGGAAGGAACGGGGGAAGAAAAATACAAAAAACCGCCAAAGGAATTTGGCGGAACGTTTCACAAATAACCACCCCATCATACCCTTCCGTTAAGATAGCACCCCACGTTTACACGGTATTTTGTAAACGTGACAGTTCTGTTCCTATTCGGAGACAGCCCCAGCTCATACTTCCAGAGAAGAAATACAAACTTCGGCAGCATTTCCTTTTAAACGGAGTCATTAACATTCTCTGTGTCTTATCCGTTTTACTAATAAATGCCGCAACCTCTACCTCATCGGATTGATGAGGATTTATTCATTGCATTGATTTTTAATATATGGCAATTGTAATTAGTTTCTGAAAATATTGCAAGGAATTTTTGTAGGAATATATCAAAAACAATCGGTTATTGTATAGGAAACGTTTTCAAAACTCCGCCCGAACCAACTTACTGAATATGTAAAAAGATGAAGAAAAAATTGTTATACAAATGTTTCGCAAAAAGATATGAAAAATCCTCTAAATATTGAAAGAAAATTCAGAAAAATAAATTCGACATTATTTACGTAAAAGCAATGAGGCATGAATGCATGAAGCTTAGAAGCCAAAAAGGAAGTTATGCGAGATACGGTTAAAGCTGTAAGGAAAAGGATTTAAAGAACATAAAAGAAATGAAAAAGGTAAGCAAATTTATTCATTTGCTTATCTTTTTCATTTCATACCATATATCCATTTTGATTTTCTAACATATTCTCTTTTTGTTTTCATTTGGCATAGGGAAGGAAGAGGATCTGACCGCTTCTATCTAAGAGGAAAGGTTTTATGCCGTTTTTTTAAGTTGTATTTTTATTGTCTCTGTTTCAAGGTAAAACTCGTTTTGGATCAGCTGAATATCCAGCATTTTGTTTTGCAGATTCAGAATGGTTTCGAATTGAAATGAAAAGTGCAATGATAACGACAAGACCTACCGCAATATAGGAAAGAGTAATAATTGTTGAATCTACTTTAAATGACGTAAGCAGCGTCCGGATATTTGTGAAAATAATGAGTCCACCAACGAGTACACCAAGTAAATGTGAAGGAACAATTCGCACTAACCATGCAGCGATTGGAGCTGCGAGAATGCCGCCAAGCATAAGGGCAAATACCCAAAACCAGCTTACTTGTTCCCAGCCTAATGAAATGAAAAATCCAATAGTAGCAGCTAATGATACTGGAAATTCACTTGTATCTACAGAGCCAATGACTTTTCGTGCTTCATTTCCTCGTGCGAGAAGTACTGGTGTAGTGATAGGTCCCCAGCCACCTCCACCAGTTGAATCAACAAAACCAGCAAACAATCCGAGCGGAATAAGTTGCTTAGCAGACATACGTTTATTTGATCGGACAATTTGTTTTTGAATAATAAATCGTAATAAAATATAGATACCTAAAGTAAATAAAAAGAGTGAAATGTACGGTTTAATTAAATCACCTGGTAAATTGCTTAAAAAACAAGCACCGACAAAAGCGCCAATTGCACCTGGTAATGTGAGTCTGGAAACGGTATATTTATCAACATTTCCAAATCGGATGTGAGATACGCCAGAAGCCGCGGTTGTAACAACTTCCGCTAAATGAACGGATGCGGAAGCAACAGCAGGTGCAATTCCGAACATTAATAATAATGAAGAAGATGTTACCCCATATGCCATCCCAAGTGCTCCGTCAATCAGTTGAGCAAAAAAACCAATAATAGCAAAGACAATTAATTTCTGCATGTATAATCCCCCTGTAAAATAATAAATAAAAAGGCTCTTTTCCCTAATGAGAAAAGAGCCTTTGGTTTTTCCAATCAGCTTAATGTTAATTTTTTATTATTATAATGCATATTAATCTTATAAAGCAACTAGGTTTTAAAAAGTTTTTTAAATTGAACAAAATAACAGAATTATTATATAATTAAAAGATGTAAATAAGAGGAGGAAGAAATCATGTTAGCATTTGATCATCTTGTTCATATTGTTGGCTGTACACCAAAAGAAGCTGAAAAACAAATGAAGGAACGCGGTTTCCATACGGTGCAAGGCGGAGAACATACGAACTGGGGAACATGGAATAGTTTAAGTTATTTTGACTTATCTTATATTGAATTTTTAGCAGTGCAACATGAAGATAAAGCGAAGCAAGCGGACAATCCACTCGTTCAGGAAACTGTAGAGAAATTACAAGATAGAGAAGGAATGCTGCAAATTGCTCTTCGTACCAATCATATCGAAGCACTAGCTGTACAGCTCGCCGAAAAAGGTTTGCAAGTAAAAGGACCATTTGAAGGAAAGCGAATGAGAAATGACGGTCATCTTATAGAATGGAAAATGTTATTTGTGGAACAGGAAGAGGGCAGTCCGAAATTACCTTTCTTTATACAGTGGGAAGAATCTGATGAGAATAGAAGGTTAGATTTACAAAAAGTAGGTGTCATTGCCTCACATAGAAACGAGGTAAAAGAAATTCAGACAATATACTATGCAGTGAAAAACGTACGTGAAACAGTAGATAGATGGAAAGAGATACTTGAAGTACAAGTGACTTTACCAGAAAATCATAGGGATTGGAATGCACTTTGTCAGAGCATTTTACTTGGAAATGTAAATGTGCAGTTTTGTGAACCTATTGGTGAAGGATTTGTACAAGAACAGTTATTCAAACATGGGGAATATCCTTTTGCAGTTGAATTTCAAGGGACGAATAAGCAGAAGAACAGAACAGATGTGTTAGGTAGTTCATACATATATTAATCGGGAGAATCTATATGAAAGAAGTGTTAATGGAATTAGAAAAACAATTAAATTGGCCTCGCGCAGTAAAGTGTACTGCTATTTCAAAAGGTTTTTCGCAAGATCAAAAGTATAAAATTGAATTAGCCAATCATGAACGCTATTTTATAAAAGTGTGTGATATTTCAACTCGTGAACGTAGGCTTGAAGAATATGAATATATGAGCCGTTTTGAATTATTAGGGCTGCCAATGCCTAAATTACTTCATTTCGTAAATCTTATTCCATTCAATCAATGTGTACAAGTATTTGAATGGATTGAAGGAGAAGACGGGAAAGATATACTTGGTATATTGACTGAGAAAGAGCAATATTTAGCTGGAAAACGGGCGGGAGAAGTATTAAAAACAATTCATACAGTGAAGAAAAAGAAAGTAGAAGAATCTTGGGAAATGTTAAGGTGGAATAAATATGAGAGATACTTGCAAGCATTAGAAGAATATGAGACGGATTTTATTGACATAAAACCAGTGTTAAGCTTTGTGGAAAATCATAAAAATTTATTACATGCTCGTCCTATCGTATTTTTACATGATGATTTTCATCCAGCGAATCTCATGCTTCATCATAAAGAATTTCGTGCTGTTATCGACTTTGCAAGATTTGATTTTGGAGATCCTATTCATGATTTTTACAAGATGCCTTTGTTTACAGTCGATATCAGTATACCGTTTGCGGTTGGACAAGTTCATGGGTATTGTGATGGTGAGCCATCACTTCATTTTTGGAAACTATATGCATTGTATGCAGCAATGATTTTTCCAGCGGATATTGTGTGGACAAATCGAATCACACCTAATTTGCTAGAAGAAATGAAAATGAGGTTAAGACGGATTTTAGAAGAACATAATGGTTTTACATCCTATACCCCAAATTGGTATAAATCTTTTGATAAAAATATAATAAATATAGAATAATTGGAGGTACTCATATGGATAAAATAGCAGTTATTTCAGATATTCATGGTAATATTCCTGCGCTAGATGCAGTTCTTAAAGATATCAAATTAAGAGGGATAGAACGTATTATGTGCTTAGGTGATCTGGTAGGGAAAGGGCCACATTCTAGTGAAGCAATTGAGATTATTCGGAAAGAATGTGAACATGTTGTGATGGGAAACTGGGATGATTTTATAACAAAGCCTACTGAGTCTGAGACATTAGAGTGGCATCAAAAGCAATTATCAGAACAGCAGCGGAATTATTTAAGGGGATTGCCATTTTCAATTGAATTTATCATGAGTGGGAAACTAATTAGAATGTTCCATGCATCACCTAGAAGTCTATATGAAAGAGTTCAGCCCGGAGCTCCAATAGAACAACGTGTTAGTTTATTTGAAAATAGTAATCTTACAGAAAACATTGAAGGTGAAAGGAAACCGGATGTCGTTTGCTACGGAGATATACATCAAGCTTATGTGCAAAATTTTCGTGGGAAAACGTTGTGTAATGCAGGAAGTGTGGGTAACCCGCTTGAGATTACACAAGCCTCTTATTTGATTTTTGAAGGTGTATATGGCCAAAAAGAGGCAGCAAGTTTTTCAATTCAACTTGTGCGAGTTCCTTATGATATAGAGCTTGCAATCCGATTGGCTAGGGAAGAAGAAATGCCTGAGATTGATGCGTACATACAAGAATTGACAACAGCTAAGTATCGGGGATTAAAGTGAAATTAGACAAAATATATTCGATACATTAATATACAGTTCTGTATACATACTTAAAAACATTAATAGGGGGGATATTCTAAAATGATTATTTAGAATATTTTAAAAAGTCAGGATGGATGATAGGGAGAGTAATTATAGCTTCTAAATAGAAAGAATTAGAAATAGCAAAATCATTAGATGCAATGATTTTGCTCCTAATAGGCAGGGTTAAAATCATTAGGTTAGGTTGAAAGCTTATGTCAAGGTGATAGTTACTCTAATAAATGATGAAATATACTAAAAACTAACGAGGGAATAGGGATGAAAATACAATTAAAGGCGGATTTAATGTTACTATTGGTTACATTTTTTTGGGGGGCATCCATCTTACTTACAAAAGTTGGCCTTAATTACATGCAGGAATATAATTTAATCGCATTACGTTTTATTATTGCTTTTCTTTTGTCAGGTATAGTGTTTTATAAGCATTTAATCAAAATTGATTTTAGAACTATTAAATATGCTTGTCTATTAGCTGCTATCTTATTTATAGTTTATATTTTTGCGACTTTTGGTACAAAGTATACATCGGTTTCTAATGCTGGTTTTTTAATGAGTCTTACAGTGATATTTATTCCAGTATTATCATCTATCTTTTTAAAACAAAGGCCTGATAAAAAAGTTATGTTGGGAGTTGTTTTCACAATAGTAGGGATAGGGTTATTAACGTTAAATAGCCAATTAAAAATAGGTTATGGCGATATATTATGTATTTTATGTGCTCTATTTTATGCAGTCCATATCATCATTACTGGAACAATAACGAAGCAGGTTAATTCAATTAGCCTTGGAGTTTTACAACTGGGCTTTGTCGGTCTATTTAGTATTATTTTCTCAATGTTTATGGAAAATCCTAAACTTCCTAGTACTGTTGAATCATGGTTTTCAATTTTAGTATTAAGTATATTCTGTACAGGAATGGCTTTTATTGTTCAAATCATTGCACAGCAATATACGAGTCCTACACATACAGGTCTTATTTTTTCATTAGAACCTGTTTTTTCAGCAGGTTTTGCTTTCTTTTTCACAGGTGAAACTCTCACAGCTAAAGGTTATTTAGGTGCAACTCTTATATTATTAAGTGTAGTAATCGCTGAACTAGATTTTAAAAGTTTATTAAAAACAAATTCTAAAAAAGTATAGGATAGATGTTTTTTAGAATACGTTCAAGTTGAGAATATTCATTTATATCATTTTGATTATAGTAACAAAAAGGTGTTTTCGCGTCTAGAAAGCACCTTTTTAGTCTAAAGTATTTTTTTATGAAGCATCCATACTGAATACGTTGTTTTTTATTTTTGGCAAAACTTGATAGCGGCATGTAAACGAGAAATTCCATCCTCTATTTGATTGGTATTTACTTTTCCATATGATAAACGAACATATCCGTCTTTGGCACCAAAAATACTGCCAGGCATAAATGCTACTTGTTGTTTTAAACTTTGCATAATAAGCTGTTTTTCGTTAATAGGATCCTTTAATTTTCCCCATATGTAAATCCCACCACTTGGGGTTGAAAAAGAAATTTTATCTTGAAGATAGTAGTTTAAGGAATCGACAAGGGTATCTCTTTTTTGTACGAGCTGTCTTCGTAATTGTTCCATATGCGTATCAAAAGGAACGGTCTCAAAAAATTGTTGCATGAGCCACTGAGGGAAAATGCTAAGTCCTAATTCCATTTGATGCCGTGCATCTGCTAATCTTTCCACTACTGATTGCGGAGCAACAAGCCACCCAACGCGAAGGCCGGGCGCGATCATTTTTGATAGTGAATGGACATAAATGACGGTGCCATTTTCATCAATTGATTTTAATGTTGGACAAGGTTTTTTATTTTCTAACGTTAGTAAACTAGATGGATCATCTTCAACAATTGGGATACGTAAGTCTGCACATAAAGATAAAAGTTTTTTTCTCCGATTTGGATGAAGCATTGTTCCTGTTGGGTTCTGGAAATTTGGATTTAAAAAAATCATTTTAATCCGGTGCTTTCGATATAGCTCATGCACATCTTCCGGATTCACTCCATATTCATCAACAGGTAACGGGAAAATACGAATCCCGGCTGATTGAAAGAGAGGTAATGAATAACAATGAGATGGGCTTTCAAATGCTACCGCATCACCGGGATTTAATAAACATTGCACAATGAGATGAAGTGCTTGTTGGGCCCCAGATGTAATCATAATTGATTGTTCTGTTGCATCAATTTTTAGATAATCTCTCATATATTTCGCTGCTGCTTGTCTTAATGGTAGATAGCCTTGTGGATGATCATAGCTAAGTGATTGAGTTAAAGGCTGCTCACGTAATATACTTTGTAACTGTTCATGGGGAAACAAGTTACAACCAAGTTCTCCATTCGCGAAATCAATGATATTTTCATTTTGCTGGACTTGTTCTCGAATATGTCGAAGTAGGGGTAAATTAGGTAAAAAAGTACCACCTTCTACGAATCCTCTCCAGTTTGGTGTTAGTGTTGGAGAAACGCCCCACATATGTGTACTTACACGTGTACCTCTTCCAGTTGTGCTGTCCACAATTCCCATAGCACGCAGTTCATTATAAGCAGTTGTAACAGTACTTCGGTTTACATTTAGTTGGATTGCTAATTTTCGTTCCGAAGGGAGAAAGCTACCAGGAGGAAGCTCTCCATACATAATACGTCTTTCAATAAAATCAACAACTTGTTGATAAATTGGGATCTTGCTGTCGGTATCTAACTTCCACTCCATTTATAACGTCCCCTTATTCTTTATCTAGTTTCATTATAACAAATTGGCTGGGTGAAAAAACAGCCAATTGGACGGTGTGATATCCAGCCAATTTTACTATGCTAGGGTAGTGGAAGGGGAGATTCAAATGAAACGATGGCAAATGGAATGGCTCCTAATAGCTGTTGCTTTAGTATGGGGAGCAAATTATACAATTGGCAAATATGGAGTGGCTTATATGTCATCCATTCAATTTAATAGCTTACGATTTTTAATAGCATCTCCAGTATTATTATTAATTACATTTTTTATGGAAAGATCGTTACGTATTGAGAAGAAAGATTGGTTAAGGTTACTAGTCGTGGGGATAGTTGGTACTACACTTTATCAAACATTATTTATGTTATCTGTAAAATATACATCAGCAACAAATGCGTCACTATTAATTGCGATGTCACCTATATTTACAGGGATTTTAGCAGTGTTGCACAAACAAGAACGTTTTTCGATGAAAATTCAGATCGGTTCCTTATTATCATTTAGTGGGGCAGCGCTTGTTTTATTAACAGGGCATACGAATCAATCTACATATGAGTATGCTTGGCTTGGAAATCTAATTGGATTAGTTGCTGCGATTGCTTGGGGATGGTATCCAATTCTTGCACAACCACTTATTACAAAATATTCGGCAATGCGAGTAACATCTTGGTCTACATTAATTGGAATCGTACCGCTCGTTATATATTGTTTATTCAATATCAATACATTATCATGGCCAACAGATACATTAAGCTGGGGATCATTAGGTTATTCGATTGTATTTGCAACAGTCTTTGGACTAGCGATGTGGTACGTTGGTATTAGTAAAATTGGTTCAACAAAAGTAATGGTATATATGTATCTCGTGCCATTGTTTGCAGTGATTTTCGCTGCAGTAACAATTGGAGAAAGAATGAATATGATGCAATTGTTCGGCGGATTCGTTATATTTATCGGCTTGTACGTAGTGAAAAAAGGAACGGTAAAAAAGCCAGCTTTCGATTTGAAAAAAGCGAGTTAATGATAAAAACGTCCTCTTTCTGTAGAAATGGGACGTTTTTATTTTATGAATGATAAGGCTTGTTGCACAGCCCACTGCTGATGTTCGTGTATAAGTAAATTTTGTGCTTGATAAGGAGAAAGCCAATGTAAAATATGATCCTGTTCAGAAATAGTATTTTCTGTTTTTAACTTTTTACAAATGTAAAAATATCCATTGTTTAAATAGTATGTATTTTCATTTTCAGCATAAAAATATCGCTCAGCATTGCCAATATAGTGCTGAATTTCAATATCCCATCCTAGCTCTTCTACAAGTTCACGACGTAAACATAATTCTTTTGTTTCGCCTTGCTCCTTGCCACCCCCAGGTAAAAAATATCGAGTTCCTTTTTTGATAATTGCTATTTTCGTATAATGGCTATTGAAGATAACAGCATAGCAACTAGGACGTAATATATAGTTGTGGTTCTCCTTTGTATAACCAAAAGTAGGCTTTCGCTCCATATAGAAATCCCCCATTATATAATAAATATATATTGTAAAAAATATCCTAATTAAAAGGCGTTATAGTAAGTATAAATGGCATATATAGGAGAGAGCAACAGGTATGTACAATCGAAAGTGTTCACGTTGTAAAGAGGTTACCGGAACAGCGTATAGTGGCAAAAAAATTCAAGATCTAGTAGTAAAGCCCACCTTTTTGGAAATGAACCAATGGTAATGAGGTTCCAATCAAAATGTTTCATTCCTTTTGTACGTAAGCATACTTTAAAAGCTATATAAACAAAACAACGCCATTTTATAGATGGTGTTTTAGAGCAATTATTTATTGCAAAATGCAAATGATCATTTACATTTTGTTGTCAATCATTTACAATGGTGGTAGAAAATGAAGAAAGGGAAATTGTGATGCTTGAAAACAGAGTTAGAGAATTACGGGCACGATTTAGGTGGACTCAGCAAGATTTGGCTGATGCAGTTGGAGTGACAAGGCAGACAATCGGATTAATTGAAAAAGGTGATTATTCTCCATCTGTCACTATGGCGTTAAAAATAGCTGCTGCGTTTCAGGTTACTGTAGAAGATGTTTTTTATTTAAATGGAGAGGAATGATTATGATGAAACATATTTTAAAATCTCCGCTTCTAGGCGCGAGTTTATTTGTATTAATCATTGCATTTTTACTGTTTTCTCTTATGAACACACAGGTCGTTCTGGCTAGATGGTGTTTTGGGATTTTGGTAATGTTTACTTTTTTGTGGTTCATTCTTACAAAGTATTATAATCGAAAGAATTCTGATGATAGGATTAGACTATTGGGATTTACACCGTCCGAATTTCGTGAAATAGATGAAGGTCAACAATGGGTAACCTATAAGGCTTGCAGGAATGTGTATATTTACTATAGCTTTGCACTTCCAGTAACGGCGGGAATTTGCTTCCTCTTTTCTCATCATATTCTTGTTCCATTAATGTGTATTGGTGTACTGGGTGTAGGGCAATACATTGTCTATTGGTTAACTACCATTCGGGTTTTAAATCGTATTTAATCTGAACGAAAAAGGAGGGGGAACAGGTATGGTGGAGTGGGCTCAAAATGCAGGTGAATTATGGCAATATTTAGTTGTATTTTTATTAGCTTTTGCACCATGGATGGATGTGTCAATCGTTGTACCACTCGGTATCGCATGGGGATTACAACCATTTGCAGTAGGACTTATGGCGTTTGCAGGGAATCTTATCTTGGTTCTATTACTAGGCTTTTTCTTTAAGCAGTATGCAAAATGGCAAGCAGCAAGAAAGTTAAAAAAAGGTATAACAACACCTTCTAAAAAAGAAACCAGATCAAGACGAATATGGGAACGATATGGTATTCCAGGTTTGGCTCTGCTAGCTCCAATTCTCGTAGGAACTGATATTGCAGCCGTATTAGCTTTAACATTTGGATCTAATCGGACACACGTCATAAGTTGGATGACGATTAGTCTAGCTGTATGGACAGTCATTTTTGTAGTAGCTTCGATGTATGGATTTAGCTTGTTAAATATTATTTAGGATAATATAAAAATTTTATGTAATGTACATCTTTTCGCTTTCGTACAGAAGTGACTTTTACGGTGCTTTTTCCGCATAAAATATTCGTGTACATAGTCGTAATAATAATTGGAGAAATCCATGTTTAAAAAACGCCTCCTTATCGTAAATGTCTAATCGTCAATACATGCTATTCGTTGAGTAAAAAGTACGTTTGGACATTACGTAAAAGGGGGTGTTTTTGTGTTTAAACTATAATTATACAGATTTAAAGAATTATAATACTTTTATAAGTGTTGTTTCAACTTATCAACATCATTCGTAAACTCATTAATCTCATCTTTTAACTCTGTTCGATAAATCTCCATATTTTTGTTGTCCAGTAACTCATTTAAACGAGTTTTTATAAAATCAATACTTGTATTTTTTTCAATAAGTAACAATGCAAAGTTAACATAAATACAACATTCCTCTGTTTCAGTATATTCATCTGAGGATTCATGATCATGTAGTAATGCATAAAAAGTATCTCTTATTTCATATTTTGCCCCAATATGAAGGCTGTCATATGTATTAATAACTGCTTCCTTTATTTCACCGTATCTTAAATCCACTTTCTCTCCTCCAAATTTCGTTATTTTGTATATATATTAAGCTGAATGTTAGGATATCCTTTCCTAAATTCTAAAATAATATTACTACAACTTTGGCAAGTATCGAGTTCTGTATATAAATCTATTTTCCCAAAAATATTTGGATACTTAATTTGAGAAGCTATATCTTCTAGTATTTTTGCCTCTGTATCATAAAATCTAGCAGTATCCAGTTTAGAGGCATATGGCTCCTGATTTTTAAAAATACGTTCTGGCCTATGTATTTGTATTACTCTGCAAACATACCGCTAAATTCCGCTGATAATAACAAGAATAATACGATTTTTATATCATGGATAATGTAATTGGATTAAGAAGGGCTATATCATAGCATACTGCGTAAAGATAAAAAGAGAATACTTAACAGTTACTGTATATTCAAAAACAATATGCTAGTAAAATTAATGGGAATAGCGGAAATGGAAAAATAAAAGGTGACTTGTGGTGACCAAAATAAATGAGCGTAATTATATACGCTCATTTACATTGTTATATTCACTATAAACATTGGAATATCGTACTTGTGACGGATATTTATAAATGTTACGTTATGCTGGCGAGTCACTTTTCGAATCACTTTACAAACAACT
>NZ_NUOT01000070.1 GCF_002584535.1 Bacillus cereus | reverse complement strand
ACTAATCTTAGTATGTTTTGTATAGCTTCATATACTAAGTACAGATGATCTTGAATCATATAAATTGCTTTATATTCACTTAATTCTTTTTGTTTTTTCTGTAGTAACAGCTGTCGCATTTTGTACATAGTGGAAGAACAAAGAAAAATAGCGATTAGCTGCCCATAAAGATGACATTCTAGACGCTCTCGCTTAATATTGTGACAATGATTGATACCAAAAAGAGATTTCCATGTTTTAAATACAATCTCTATTTGCCAACGTAGTGAGTAGATATCATGAACCTGTTCCATCGGAACAATTTCCCATGGTATGTTGGTAATATAAACATTGATTTCTGTTAAACGTTTACTTTTTTCAGAGTATGTAACTCCTTTTTTCTTTTCAACATAAGTTTGTTGTTTCCTACGTTTATGAATTTGAGTGGATGTAAGTCTGTATATTACAACTCGTGAGGGTAATTTTTGTTGTCCAATATAGGCATTCCGAATCTCATAAGTATCTCCTGGTTTTATTTGATGCATAATATCTTCAAGGTTAAGCAAAACATATAAAGATTGCTTTTTTACTGTCCCATTCCGAAAGAATTCTGGAGATTCATTTTTTACATATACTCTATTATTTAATTTCAACCGTGAAACATAGAATACACCTCGTTGATCCATTTGGTCTAAATCTTTTAGAGAAAAGTATCCTAAATCTCGAATACACAAATCGCCTGGGCATAATGTATCCAAACACTCTGTACCAAAGGTTTTATCATTATTTTTACCTGGTTCCATTTGAAAATTGAGGAATTTCCCACTATGTAAATCATACTCTAGTTGAATTTTAATACCGGCTGTTTGTGCACACCCTCCTGAACCGGGATAAATGTGAGCCAAATAATTTGGGACTTGAAAAATAGTAGCATCTAAAATACGGATACGTTGAAAATAAGAAGTATATTGGTTTTGGATTTGAGACGAATCGTTTAGTCTGCTTTTGATTAAAAGGGAAAATATACGCTGTAGAAATAAAACAGCGCACCGATTAAAACGTTGATTAAGTCCTTCAGGACTCATAAGTGTAGCTGTATTTGCATAAAGCTGGCTACATAATCGAGTGAGAGAATCACTTGCTACATGTTGACTGATCCAAATACATAAAGCAGCCAAATCTTGTGCGCCATACTTACTTTTACGTTTTACAAAACCTGTCTCTTGTGCAAGTTGTCGAAGAATATGTGGAGATAGATATCGCTGTAGTTCTTCAGCGAACAAATGAAACTCATCTTGAATCGATAGATTCATACAAAAACGCCATCCTTTCCTATGATTCTACAGAAAGAATAGCGTATTTTTACACTTTAAGGGGTATTTTGTTTTGTTAGATTGATAGCAATGTATGGTGACTCCTATTAGAAACTGCAGTGAATGTTATTGCTCCAAGTGTAAATCATACAATTATTCCGCCAAAAATTTTCGGACGAGTTATCAGTATACTTATTTTAGTTATGTCTGGATCTATTCCGATTTCACAGGCTATCGCTGGTTATTTAATGAAGTGGATAGAGCCAAATACTATCTTTATATATGCAGGGGTGTTAGAAATTTCTGCAGCCGTTATGGTATTTTCATTGCCTGTTGTTAGAAATTATAATGTGAATCAAAAAAATACTACAAATTAAATTGTAGCATCTCATTCTTAATAGAATGGGATGCTATTTTATATATCGCTAAAAGGAATAAATTTTTCTTGAAGTAGAAGATTGACTCTTTTTATGTCCAAATTTGCTTAGAGTATATTCTCGTTAAAATGTGGGTGGTACGCCTAATTAGGAATAGTATACTTTTTCTACTTTATATAATGTATGCTCGATAGTCGAGCATAGAACGGCATCCACTTTGTAAAATTTAACTCGAAAGTATAAACTTTTCAAAAAATTCTTTATATTATTTTTTTGCTTAAAGGCAGGGAGAAATTCTGAATTTTTCTCCACATCACCAAAACTTTGAATCCATTGCTCTACATAAGTCTGACTAAGTATTTTTCTATTTAAAACACTAATTATGGATTTTACCATTCTCTCATCTTCCCCATCGGAGTAAATTCGATCTGTTATGGTCATCTTTTCGTAAACCAAATCGAGGATAGTTAAGAGGTCATTTTTATCCAGTTCGGAACATTGAGCCAAATCTTCTAAAGCATCTGCTGCATGGGCTATAGCATGAGCCCAGCCTTTTTCTTCGTCATACCCACGGTAATCTCGCTCTTCTTGTACATTGTAAAATACTTTCTCTTTTATCTGATGAATTTGCTCTCTTGAGAGAAATGGTGATTCTCTATGCCTCATGAAGAGGAGCGGTATGACTAGCATGGAGAAAGATCGAGTGAAGACAGAGTCTGTATTTGTTTCACCAAGCTTAAAAAGCAAATGGTTTTTATCCAAAACAACCGGTAGAAGTTGTTCTAGTTCGTTTGCTGTTAGAGAATTATCAGGAATCCAATGTGATAAGGTTGTATAAATTAGCTCATCACGTAGTTGGGCATCCAAAGAACCGATGTTATTTATCATTTCTAGTATCAACTGGAATATATCGGGGGGTGCTTGGTACCCATTTTCTTTTATTAATATCAACTTTTCTTTTAAATTCATTTTACACGCTCCTACTAGAAATTTTCTGAACTAACTTTTTCAAGGGTTTCTACTGACTATACGGCTTCTTCCGTACCCTTCTTCCCTTACTATAAGGTACAGATAGGATCAGAGACAATCCGCAATAGCAGAAAGGAATAAATTATTTCCAAGCGGTTTATTTCCTGATAAAATCCATAAAATTCCGCCTCCTTCGATTGTATTTTATACGAAAACTTGCTATCTAAAAAACTTCCCCACCCGATTTTAGGATAAAGGGGTCACCATACATCGCTATCAAGTTAAGAAACTCATCGTTCTCCAAAACGAAAAAAATGCACTGGATTCTCATAGACAACTGTGGTGAGATAAAGTTTTTGTTTTGGGGGTACTTCAAAATCTTAGCTTGATGGTAATGTATGGTGACCCCTAAAATGAAAAAATCCGCTGACTTCTCAAAGTAATTAACTGTAGTGAAAGAAAATTTTTATTTTGGGGGTACATTAAAACTTTAGCTTGATGGCCATGTATGGTGACCCCTATAGGGGTATGGAAACATCGCCATCAACTTAAGAGATTTTAATAACTATAAGTGCAAAAAACGTTATCCTGTCTAATAATCTAGCTTGCTTAGAAAGAATAATGTTTTTACTTTTTAGAATCGTGAATATTCTTAAGTTGATGGGCCTACGACTGTCCCCCTATACGGTAATTATTATTTTTTATTTTGAACTTAAAAGGAGAAAACATGTTGAAAAAACTTCTAATATTTAATGCAGTGGCGACAGTGATAATCGTTTTATTATTAGCTTTACTTCTTCATATTGCTAAAAGCGAAATGATTTATACTGGTGTAGGGCCAAAAAATCCTAGCGTTGTGGATGTAATTAAATATATTTATCATGGATTATTCTAAAAACAATTATAATAGACAAAAAGGATCATCGATTGAAGATCCTTCTTTGATGTTGATAAAAAGACTATTTTATTTGCTCTCTTGTTTTTTGTATATTCGGCTTGATGAAAGCGAAAAACAAACCGAGTTTCTCTATGTATTAGAGAAACGACCCTGTGAACTACCCGCCACTTAAATTCTAACGAATTTTGAAGTGGGGGGCTTCTCAGTTCCAAGACGAAAGCGACCTTTCGTCTCCCTGAGCGTTACTTCGGGTTATTCCACCCCTAGGTGTCCAACGCTTGGACGTTCTTTTTTACGGTTGATATTTTACGCAGGAACCGAACGGCTTGGTTTTCGCACTTTGTTTTCTTCCTGCAACCTTATATATCAAGTTATCAAAGAACTTCATGTGTCTAGTTTAGCAAAAATCTTTTGGCTATGCCAAACCGAAATTCATCTCCCACCTAGCGTTGGGATATCGCCCTACACACGCTTGAGGAAGGAAAATTCTCTCGGATAGAGTGTTAAAATAGTGCTAAGTAAAAATAAAAAATTCATTTTGGGGATATTTCAAAATCTTAAGTTGATGGGCATGTACACAAATCCCTATTCCTACAAATATAAATTCAAAACAAGAAATATGTGAGTATATCTTCTATGGTTATTTTACTGATAATGAATAAGCTCCGTCTCCATCTCCATCATCAAATTTATATACAGATAAGTAATACTTCCCTGGTTTTGCTGCAAATTTCCCTTTTATATTATTTCCATCATGTTCGCCCTCAGCGACATTATTTTTCATATCTGATTCGTGACGAAGTACCCAATGCATCCCAATTTGATTTTCATTTATAACAGAAATATCTACTTCTTTTGGAGATGTGACCTCGAACATGTACTCATCCGATTGAAAAGGAGTATTCAGATTTCCTTTTACAAGCGTATTAAAAGGAATTACCTTTGCATCAGGTTTCGCCTCCTCTTTTAAGGTGACTGTCGTTTGTCCTCTACTTACTTTTCCTCTATTATCTTTCACTGTTAACTTTGCGGTATATGCCCCCTCTTTTTCATATACATGAATAGGATTTGCTTCTGTACTTGTTGTACCATCTCCAAAATCCCAAAGATAAGAGACAATGTTTCCACCTGTGCTTTCTGTACCATCGCTATGAAACTGAATTTCTCCATTTGGTTTCCCGTTGTACGGTCCATTCATGTTTACTTTAACAGTTTGTTTTTCTTCTTCTCCCGTTGCGACACCATGGAATACAGCATCGTATTCAAATTGATTTTTCGCATTTACACGATAATTCACAAAATACGCTGTAACTGTTTTGTAGCCGCTCCACTCTTTTTGCGATAACTGTTCTAAAGATTGATTAATTTTCTTGCTCATCGTTTTCCAATCTTCAGATTCTCCTTTTGTTATGCCACCTGTATATGTTCCTTCTAATGTAAACGTATCAAAAAATTGAGACTTATGCTTTGTAATTGTCGCATCTTTTATCTTTGCTACATCTGTAATGTCTTTCTTTACATCGGTTAGTGGTTTTGGTGCATGTTCAGCTAAATAATCATCTGATACTTGTGGGGTATTATATGTATCTCGATTATCAATTAACTGCTTCATATAGTCTTGATATTCTTTATTTAAATTTGGATCCTTACCTAAAGCTTCACGATATGCATCATAATTCTTCACATCATTTGCACGAATTAAATCTAGAACCTTATCGAAAGTTTCAAATTGATGATTATATAAGTAAGACTGCAGTGCAAAAGAATAATTATAAAAGTCCCATGATCCTCCATATGTCGAAAATAACGTTCGTTCTGCTGTATAACGTTTCGCAGGATCAGATGATAAACCTCTAATTACACTTGGGCGTGGAACAACATTATTCGTACGAGTGGATCCCGCAAAAAATTCTGCATTTCCTTCTTGGAACCAAGTTATTCTTTCATCTTGAAACATGTCTCCTTTTCCATATAAACCAGGAACCTCGTATCTTCCTTGTAGATAATGTGTAAATTCATGACGGAATAATTCTTCCAAACTAAAAATACTTTGCTCTGTTGTACGCTCATATGTAAAGAAAGTACCTTTCTCTTCAATATAAATTCCACCATTATCTGTTGAATATCCATATAGTTGGTTATTTAGTTGATATTCATCTGGATTGTTATAAATGACTACTGTCAGTACATCATCAGGGTTCCCCGGCTCTAACGCTGTATCCTTTCCAATTACACGATGAAATTGTGCCTTTACTTCTTTCGCAGCCCAATATAGTCTCTTTACCTTTTCTTCTGCTACTTTATCTCCTGTTTTAAACACAATCGCACCATCATCGAATGTATACGTTTTTGGTAAGTATTGCTGTTTGCCTTCTTCACGAATTTTCTCATAATCTACTGTATTTCCGCTATAATCTTTTCCACCATAGTTTTTTGAAATTTGCCCTGTCGCAACAAAATATGTTTCACTTAAGCGAGGGTACATATGCATTGCTTGTGTAAGTACTTCTAATGGTTTACTTGAGTTACTATGGAATTTCCCTAAACGACCAGTATAATAAATACCATTATTAATTAACCAACTATTTTCTGTTGTTATATGATTCAGAAGAGCCATTCGACTGAGTTCATTTACGAAACCATCAATTTTCCCATACCATATAGTTTCATCCGCCTTTTTATGTGTATCAGACAAGTAAGACTGTATATCATGATCAATTCCATCCATGAGTCTATACACAGCTTGTCCTTTGTTCGAATCACTTACATATGTAGAAATATTATCGTTATATTGTTTGAATATATTCACTGCATATTGAACTGTTTCAACATCACAAGAAGCATTACCAATTAATTTACCGTATGCAGATACCACAGTATTTTGTGGATCTGTACCAAGTTTAAAGTTCGGATTTTTTGCAATTGCTTTTAATGCAGGTAAACACTTATCATGGAGACTTCGTTCACTTAAATAGCTTACCTCTTCATTATTAAAGCCTACATAAAAAGCGGAACGTAATACTTCAACAAACGTATCAATCCCTTTTGCATCATCTTTTGTAAATGTGCTTCCACGACGACCTAATTCATCAATAATAACCTGTATTCGCTCTTTATTTTGATAAAACGCTTTTGTTTCTTGATTAAATTGAGATAAATCTGTGATCTGATCCCAACTAATATTTGCCAATGTATCGATGAATTCGTCATTACTCATTCTATTCAGCTCTGTCAGAGAATATTTTTGCTGATATTGTTTTGAAGCTGCTTGTTTCACGGCTGGAGCTGGACGTTGTGAAAAATCGTTCACTTTTAAACGTTCTTCATAAGACAATGTTTCGTCCGCTTTTGTAGAATGTGCAATTCCATCTTTTGAAATCTCTACCCCATTGGGTTTCATTTGTAACACATTATAAGGTGCTTTCTCTTCCGCTGATACTTGTGTTTGAATACTTCCAAATGATAAGGCTATTGTACTAATACCAAGCATCATTTGGATAAATTTTGATTTCTTGTTCATCATATTTCCTCCGTTTATGTAATCCATCTCAAAGAGTAACACGTTATTATAACAAGATATTATAATATGTAATATTGCATATTTTTTCTTTGTATTTATGAACAAAGTATAAAAACTCAATGCTATTAGGAGTAGCACCACATGACCATCAAGCTAAAATTTTGAAGTACCCCCAAAATGAAAAATTTCTTTCTCTACAGTTAGTTACTTGAGAAGTCAGCTCATTTTTTCGTTTTGGGGGTTATAAAATTCTTAAGTTGATAGCCATGGGGTACCGCCAGCATTTTGGAAAAAACCCACGCTAAGCAAAAAATACAATAAGCCGCCCATATGGACAGCTCATTTACATAATTATCGAAAGCGGAAGTTAATGTATCTTGTTTATTCAACATTAGCATCCGTTTGTTTCACAAACAAAGACCATTTAATTTAAAAACGTATAAAAAATGGTTCCAATCACTACTACACAACTAGCTCTTTAATGGTGTTAAGTATCCCTTCTGAATAAGAACCTATGGTTAAACGTCCATGTCCATTTTTCGCCTCACTTGTAGCATTCTCAAGTAAATAACCGAATTTTACAGCCTGTAACATTTTTAAGTCATTACCACTATCACCGAAGGCAATTGCATTTTGTCGGTCTATCTTAAATTTTGCTAATATATATCTCACAATCTCGTCTTTTCCAGTCCCTAAAGGGATAAAATCAATATCATATGCATTCTCTGGGTCTCCAGCCAAAGGATTACATTGATTGATGTTTATACTAATTTTAAAATCACTAGCAACTTGTCTAATATGGTTAAGGTTTAATTGATCGTCCTCTTCATTTTTGCAGAAATAGTAGTAATTGCTTTTGTATTTTGATGCACCCATCTGTGATTGGCTATCTAAAGCAATATTTTTAGAAGCTAACAAATCAACTATCTCTTTTATTTTATCGGGATGGTAATTGCCATTATCAAACCTGCTAAGCCATTCTTTATCAATTTCACCTTGTTTTAACTTGTTGAAATAATGAATTTCTGTTCCCAAATCACTTGCAATAAAATGAGGAAGATACTGAAATCCACCCCTCTTCATTTTTTCAAGAACAGCCTCAATGTCACTACCCGTTACCAAGCCAAAAAGTAAACCAGAAACTCTACTTTTTTCTACGATAGTCTGTTCTAATGCTTGTATTTGACTTTTTCGTTCGGCGGTTAATTGGTGAGGAAAGTACGTTTCATCAAAATCACTAAATACAATGTATTTAGGATTTGGTATTTCTGGTAAAGTTCTAAAAAGATTGTAGTCCATAGAGTAACCTCCATAAATTCTTCTCTCATTCACCTTTATATTACCACAAATATCCAATTACTTGTATAACTAAACTGCCAGTTAATTGAACAAGAAACAATGTATACCATATACATGTTCGGTTAACATAATGGGTTCTGTTGCAAAGTTTGAAAAAAGCATAAACAGGTTGGTAAATGAGGAATAATGTTTAGGAAGTAGCTAGTAATTGTTGAAGTTCATTGTACGTTGAAAAGGCGGAGTCTCTTTGTAGGCTTCGCCTTTGTTTATATAGGGCATGAATGGTCTCAATACCTTTTATTGTACGTGAAGCATGACGAAGATTTTGAAATCCTGCGGATTTGGCAAAACGTCTCTTTACATGCCTATGATCTTGTTCAATACGATTGTTTAAATGTTTGATT
>NZ_NUOT01000006.1 GCF_002584535.1 Bacillus cereus | reverse complement strand
ATTTTCAGGGTTCACTTCAGATTGGATGCTATTTTTTGATTTCTTAACCTGCTTTCAAATCAACAATATATCGCTAAAATTGTTGGAACTCAGTAGTATATTTTAGAAAAAGAGATTGTTTTCTTTCATTAATAATAGGGAATTCGTAAATTTTCGAGAATATTAGACAGAAAATTACGAAAAAAGAAGGGTTTTACACCCCTTTTCTTTAATTATATAAATATAATCTTTTAAGTAGGAAAGAGGGATATATAATGGAAGTAAAAAGTAAAGCAGAGTCTGTAGTTGTGAAATATGAAGGACGAGTAGCAACGATTATGATGAATCGTCCAGAGGTATTAAATGCGTTAGATGAACCTACGCTCAAAGAATTATTAGCAAAATTGAAAGAAGTAGCTGAAAGTAACGTTCATATTGTCGTACTATGCGGCAATGGACGTGGTTTTTCTGCGGGTGGAGATATTAAATCTATGCTTTCTAGTAATGATGAAAGTCATTTTGAAAGTATTATGAACACTATTTCAGAAATTGTCGTAACGTTATATACAATGCCAAAACTTGTGATCAGCGCAATTCATGGCCCAACTGCAGGGCTTGGATTGAGTATTGCTTTAACAGCAGATTATGTAGTAGCAGACATTTCATCTATCATTGCGATGAATTTTATTGGAATCGCTTTAATACCAGATGGCGGGGGGCATTTCTTCTTACAAAAACGCCTCGGTGAAAACATGGCAAAACAAATCATTTGGGAGGGTAAAAAGTTATCAGCAACAGAAGCGTTAGAGTGTGGATTAATTGACGAAGTTATCGGAGAAAACTTCCAAGATGCTGTAAAACAAAAGATCAATGAGTGGCTTCAAAAACCAATTAAATCCATGATTCAAACGAAACAAATTCTATGCGAAGTGAATCGTTCAAGCTTAGAACAAACGCTTCAGCTTGAAAAACGTGGACAATATGCAATGAGAAAAACGGCTGATCATAGAGAGGGAATTGCTGCATTTTTAGAAAAGCGTCTGCCTGCGTTTAAAGGGGAATAAAAAAGAGAAAGTGTTAACACAATCCTAAGTGTTAGCACTTTTTTAAATAACGAGGGAAAAAATGAAAAGAAAAGTTATATATATTATCGGTTTATTTATACTAATCTATTTTGCTCTACATAGCACACCAACGCTTGCTGTTCGTACGGCGTTATTTTTTGAAGGGCATCCAAAGGTTGCTATAGGAGGAGAAATTACGAAGGAAAGAAATATAGAAAAAGAGGCACTTCCTACAGCTTATCAAACATTGTATGGGACAGAAAATAACGAACCGGACCATTACTTCTTTCCGCATGTACAAGCTCATGGAACAGGGATTGATATGATTAGTGCGTGTGTGAAAAAGAAATGGTTTTTCTACCAAGCAGAGTTAGGATGCTACTAAATATGGAAAGAAGATATGCTATAGTATAAGTATGATATTTTGGTGGGGGTAGAACTATGTCAACTTATAATAAATTAGTTAGAGATTTCGTTCCAGAAAAGATTTTAATGTCTGGAAAAACATATACTTCAAAAAAATTAACAGGGCAAGCATACATAGAAGCATTAGCGAAAATTGGAACGGAAGAAATTCGTGAATTTGCTTCAATGAAAGAGCGTGAACATGCATTAGATTCACTTGCGGACGCATTAGAAGTCATCCTCTCACTCGCGCGTGCAGAAGGAGCGACATTTGAAGATATTGAACGTATTCGTAAGCAGAAAGAAGAAGAACTCGGTGGATTTGAGAGAGGAATTTATTTGCTGGATGTTTTGGAGGAGTAGTTTGGTAGAGAGTTATACAACATACTAAAATTGACCTTCACATGATTTCTTCAGCAAGCTAGTAGAAAATAAGGATAAGTAGTTAAGATAATTAATAGCTATATATAGATGAAAAGCTCATCCTTTTCTAGAAAGGTTGAGCTTTTTGTTATTTTGCTTTTGCTAGTTTTGTTTTCGTTACAAAAAGGCTAATGATAAAAAGTATTCCTGTTAGTCCCCATCCAATTGTAATCGCAGTAGATGTATGCAGAGTATAAGAAACCTGTAAACAAAGCAAAGATGATAAAAACCAGATTAATGCAATTTCTACATGTTTTTTCGTTAATTTCATTCCAATGAATCCCCTTTAATTATATGGTATGAAAGAATGTTTTACCATAATTATGTAATTTAGAAAATGGGATATACAGAAATCTCCATCATTATAAGTAGAGATTTGACAATAATTTCGGTATACTGAATATTAGAAAAAAAGCGAGGGGGAACTACATTGGCACATCACGCAAGAGAAACGATGGAATTAATTAAACAACTTGTTTCTATTCCAAGTCCATCTGGAAACACAGGAAAAATCATTAACTTTATTGAAAACTACGTCAAAGAATGGAATGTAGAAACGAAGCGTAATAATAAAGGTGCACTTATTTTGACGGTAAAAGGAAATAACGATGAGCAACACCGCTTACTAACTGCTCACGTTGATACATTAGGTGCAATGGTAAAAGAAATTAAATCTGATGGTCGTCTTAGCTTATCGATGATCGGAGGATTTCGCTGGAACTCTGTTGAAGGAGAATATTGTGAAATTGAAACAGCGAGCGGAAAAACATATACTGGTACAATTTTGATGCACCAAACATCTGTGCATGTCTATAAAGATGCAGGTGAAGCAAAACGCGATGAAAAAAATATTGAAGTCCGCATTGATGAGCGCGTATCTTCAGAGGAGGAAGTTCGTGAACTAGGAATCGAGGTTGGGGACTTCGTCTCGTTTGACCCACGCGTTCAAATTACAGAGAGCGGCTACATAAAATCACGTCATCTAGACGATAAAGTAAGTGTTGCAATCCTACTAAAATTAATGAAAAGATTACAAGATGAAAATATTACATTGCCATATACAACACATTTCTTAATCTCTAATAATGAAGAAATTGGTTATGGCGGTAACTCTAACATTCCAGAAGAAACAGTTGAATATTTAGCGGTTGATATGGGAGCGCTTGGAGACGGGCAGGCATCAGATGAATATACAGTATCCATCTGTGCAAAAGATTCTAGTGGTCCATACCATTACGGTTTACGTAAACATTTAGTGGAACTTGCAAAAGCAAACAACATCGAATATAAGGTAGATATTTATCCATATTACGGATCAGATGCATCCGCGGCAATCCGTGCAGGTTTTGATGTGAAACACGCGCTAATTGGAGCAGGAATTGATTCTTCTCATGCATTTGAGCGTACGCATGAGAGTTCAATCGCACATACGGAGGCGCTTGTGTTTGCTTATGTCATGTCGGAGTTGATTGGGGAATAATAAAAAGAGGTTACCTTGGTACCAGGGTAACCTCTTTTTATATGGTGAATGTTGTTGGAATAAGCGTTAAATATTTCTTATCTACAATTTGTAAATAACCTATGAGGCAATCTCCTTACATACTACATGTGGAGTTGCACAGCTATTAAAGAAATTTACCTTCTTAAAATTGAAGCGGCTTGTAATTTTGGGATGAATCTCAGGTGAACTCATGTTACTTAATCGTTCCCATCCCACCAATTTCTACATTTACCTTGACGTTTACATCGGCCTTTGCTAATTCATTATTCCATTTATTTTGGACTTTTTTCCATTCTGGATATGTGTAAGTTCTTGCATATACCCCAAGCCCAATCGGATCGATTTTGGCAGCTTGTACCTTCTTTATTAATTGTTTGAAATCAGCTTCCAGCTTAGTTTCAATCGCCTTTTTTAATTTTGCTGCGTCCTTTCTTGTATTGAACGAAAAAAGTCGTTCTGTAATACCGATTCTCATTTTTACATCTATATTAAATATAAAATGATTATCATACCTTACCTTTGTCTTTACTTTAATATTTTGGGCACTAAAGCTTATCCAATCTTTATCCTGGTTATCCGACTTTAGTTTAATTGGAATTGTAAATGGAAACTCACCTTTCGTTTCTTGTTGCAAAATGCGTAATATTTTGTTTTCATCGGATTTTAGCGTTAATTTATACCTTCCTTTTTCATCCAACAAAGCTGTACCTGTCACCCATATTCTATTCTTTTTTTTCATCTCAGTAATACTTGCTGTTATCCCTTTGTCTGCTATTTGTTCATGTAATTTTTGAAGCGTTGTTTTTACTGTGATATTTCTTAAATAGGCAGTATCAACTAGTTGTGTTAAATATAAAGGAAGACGCGGCTTATCTTTTGGGTGATAAAAGATGAGGTCCGAAACGGGTCCATCTACAGCAACAACCCTTGTAGTAACTGAATTTTTAGGGTCTCGGTAAAATGGGTCGAGATAATTTTCCCAGTTTTTTCGTTTCATTAGCCGCTTTCCAACTAAAATAACCTGTGTTTTACTTCCCGAGGTTAGCGCCATAACCGTGGCGTCAAATTGCGCTCTAGCATTTCGAATTGTAACAGATTTCACACCAGTAGTTTCTTCTTTTACCTTTGCTTCTTTATGAAAAACAGGACTTGACATGTACACCAATAAATTATTATTACGATCTAAATCGATACCAAGGAGAAGGGTAAGGGAAACATCTTCAACATTTGTTTGATCAAAGCATCCAGTCATCATGAACACCGATAACAAAATACAGCATAGTACTTTTCTTTTCAATGTATCCCCCCTAGCGAGACTTCTCATATACCCAGCTATACATCCATAAAATGATAGGTGATATATACGTCAATCCAAATCCAGTATTCGATACTACCTGTTGCCAAGTTTCGGCTTGATTCCAACTAGGATGAGTCCAAAATACGAAGCCGATAATGAGCAATAATAGAACAACGACATGAGAGCTGTGCTCTTGTTTCCCAAGTAATTGGCTCGAACAAAATACAGCGCAGTATATGCAAGGAATCCAGGCTGTGGAAACAACGGTTAAGTAAACAGCTAATAAAATCATGTCAAAACGTTCTAAAAAACGAAATTCAATTACTTTAAGTAAATTTAGTACTGGCTGGTTAAATTGTGTAATGCTATCAGGGCTAAAATAGGCAAAGCAAACAATAGTAACAAATAAATAAAATAACATCGTTAAAGTGTTTGCGATAACGATTCCATGGACTGCATACTGTTTTTTTTGTAAAAAGGGATATAAAAAGAAAGCAATATCAAACCCTAAATAAGCAAAAATAGTGGTCGGTACAGCCGTTAATACAGGTTTCCACCCTTCTTTTAAGAGTGGAAAGAAGGGCAGCCAGCTCCCGTTCTCTTTTAGCGGTATCAAAAAAAACAGCGGAATCCAAAGCATCATATAAAAAATAAGTTCGGAGTACCGTCCTATAATACGAGGGCCGTTGCGTACAACAAGAAAGGTAGGAATCGAAAACAAAAAGATAATGATATAGTCAGGCGTTTTCGGAAGAAGCCATCCCTTAAGATAAAGCATAGCGTTCACAAGAATGATACCGGAATAAAAGGCAAAATATATCATGTAAATAACAACGAGCGCTTTCCCTACTATTTTTCCAAATAATCGTATAAGAATGTCGTAAAGCGTGTCCTCGGGATACCTTGCAGCTGTTTTCACTATAAAAATACCTGATATTGTGGAGAATACCCAACCGATTAGTATAGCTATCCATCCATCTGTTCCAGCTTTTTCTGCAAGCACTCGTGGGAGAGATAACACTCCAGTGGCCACCTGCATTCCATTGATTAAAAAAATATACTGCATAAGGGTGATGTCATTATAGGTATACTTTTTCATAGTTTCACCTTTTATTATGGTTTTTTCCTTGTCGAATAGATTGAGTGGCTCCCGTACCCTTAGGACGATTTCTCATTGCCCATAGAGGAAAGCGTACAAAAGCATCCTTCATATCTGCAAAGCGAAACGGTGCTAACGGAGTTCCATAAGGAGTTCCTAGCGATTCAAGACTGATAAGATGCGCAATTAATGTCATCCACCCAATGACAAGTCCTACAATTCCAAATAAGGCAGCTGATAGCATCATCGGAAAGCGTAAAAGTCTGACTGCCGCTCCCATGTCGTAATTAGGGATAATAAAAGAAGCGATGGCTGTAACAGCAACAACAATAATCATAATGTTGCTTACAATCCCCGCCTGAACAGCCGCTTGTCCAATAATAATTCCACCTACAATTCCAACCGTCTGGCCGATCGGAGTAGGCAGGCGCAAAGCCCCTTCCCTCATCATTTCCAATGTCATTTCCATAAGCAGCGCTTCCATAACCGGAGAAAATGGTACGCGCGTTCTTGATTCTGCAATAGACAAAAAAAGTTCTACAGGAATGACTTCAAAATTAAAGGAAATAAACGCAACATAACTCGCAGGTAAAAATAGAGCAATCATAAAAGCTAAGAAACGAAGTATACGAATAGACGAGGCAACTAACCAACGTGTCCCGTAATCATCAATTCCTTGAAAAAAAGATATAAAATTTGTCGGAGCAATTAATACACTTGGGGAATGATCCACAACAACCACAAGTCTACCTTGAAGAATATGAGATACAGCCACATCGGGTCTTTCAGTTAATATAAATTGCGGAAACGGTGAGTACGGGTTATCTTCAATAAATTCGATAAGTTCACCAGTATTCTCAACAGCGTCGACCGTAATATCTTGAATCCGTGTTTCTAATTCCTTTAGCACATCGTCAGAAGCTACATCTTTCAAATATAAAATAGAAATCCTCGTTTTGCTTCGTATACCAATTATTATTTCTTTTATCATTAATTCGCGATCAGGAATATATCTTCGAATCATTGCGATATTTTGGCTTCCAGTTTCTACAAATGCTTGATGCGCACCTTTTAGGGCTATTTCGTTATGAGCATCTTCAATATTTCTTTGTGGCCATCCTTTCGTATCCAATTGATGCGCTGTTGTTCGGCCATGGATTAATAAAACACTATCTCCTCCAAAAATAGCATTTTCAATCTGACTCCACGTATTAATAATTTTGATATGCCCTAATGGAATCGGAAGTTCCGTATTCGTATCAAAAACACTATTCATCAAAGGATTTAGAACGTGATTTTGAATCAATTGTTTATCTGTTAATCCAGACAAATGCACTAAAGCTGCTTCTAATCCATCTGCTTTCATTTGAAATCGACGAATCACTAAATCAGGTGCTTGACGAAATACATTTTGAATATCAGCTATGTTTTTCGATAAATCAGCGTCTAAGAGGGAGTCCTCAATATCTTTTTCCCGAAAATGAGTATTGTCTCGTATGGAAAATGACTTAGGATTGCCTCTATATTTTAACCGCTTCAGAAATTTAGCCATGACTCCCTCACTTTCTATGTGCCTTCTATAGTATGTTTAGTATGTATATATTAAGAAAAAATATCCTAATAACTAGAGAGGGGACGCCAGAATTATTACTGCCCGTTAATGCGGGATAAACAAATATACCGATCCTATGCTTATCATCCTTTTTTATAATAATCTTCTATAATTTTTTAGGAATCATACCGCCACCTGTTCCTCACATGACGTGTGTAGCATTTTTGAGTTTAAATATGCCTGTTCGTCTTTTTCTTCAATAACACAAATAGAAAAGCTACTCTCTATCAGCTTCATAAAAACCGATAGAAAGTAGCTTTCATTGTTTCATACATCATGAAAATGCTATAGTCACTTTTCTCGTTCTGGGTATTTGCTTTTCTTAGCTTGATGGCGATGGCGTGCCACCCACATTTTAACGGAAATATCCCTAACTATTTTCTAATGGGTTTGGTTTTGGAGTACAAAACACCAAAAAACAGTGAAAATAGCACAATAAAAAGGAGCTTGTATAATCAAGCTCCTTTTCTTATGAATTTAAATGACATCTTCTTCATAAAGCACCCGTTAGTTTAACAACTCTTTGGACCCCATCTTTTTTATTCAATTTTTAGACGGTCCGTAAGTACAAAGTAAAACAAAGTTTACATCTTTTTATAATTTGTAAAACACACCGTTAAATATCCAAATATAAACCCAGTGATATCATGCACACGTACTGATATCACTGGGTTTTATTATTTTAACATTTTGTATCATTTTTAAAACTCACTAATTATAACTTTGCTCATAAATAATATAAGGACTAAATATCTGAACATTTACAATATTTAGTACAAATAATATCAATTTACTATAATATGCAATTTATGTAAAATCATAATTAAGCTAAACTCTTCTTTAAATTCTTGCCCCTAACAAGGATTTATAGACCATGCTATTTTTAGCTACAAATGCATAAAAAGAAAAAAGCCAAATTCTAGATAGATTTGGCTTTTTTCTTTGGAATTCATGTAAATAACAACTTGAACCCACTGCTCTTTTTCAAATGTAATTGTATTTTATCATATTTTAAACGTTTTGTTGTTATATTTTTAAACTTATCAGAAATTTCTAAGTGAATATTTGGAACAATCTTTAGCCTATGATATCGCCCCTAACAACTTGTATATAATAGAAAGTAAAACTAAGTTCATGACTTTTTATAGTTTGTAAAATTGATCATTAAATTCTTATAGCTAATGTGTACCTAAAGGTGTGTTTTGATTTCGGTATAAACCTAAAATTATTTTCATACATTTTGGCACCATGTTTTCTACTCAAAAACCACCTTACCAAAAGATGTACCTTTTGATACTGTACAAACAAATTAATAAATTTCTCAATATGGGTATTATCACTATTTTTATCTATAATATTCAAAATTAACAGTCAATGTAATATGATAAAAAAGTAATGGTTATCACCCTGTTTTTTCTCCTTATGCCAAAGATAAGACCGAGTTTCTGGTCTTATCTTTTTTATTTATATATTTTCTTTGGGGATGAATGGGTAAGTGGAATATGTGTAAAATTTGATATACTAAAAGAAAAATTAGGATGATAAGCTTATGCCAACAAAAGAATTTCAAGATACGGTACAACATTTTTCTTCTTTCTTATTAAATAAAGGCCGCAAGCCTTCTACAATAAAACGATATGTTTATGATATTGAAGATTTTGGTCATTGGTTGCAAAACTCTAAAAAACTCCCTACATGTAATATATGGACGACGCTTGGTACAAAGGATTATGAAGCGTATTTCTATGATTTAAAACAGCAACGACAGTACTCTGATAAAACAATGCATCGTGTCTATGTTGTCTTAAATAGACTGTATCAGTATTTACAACTGCCAAGTCCTTTAGAAGAGATGCAATTGAATATTCAACCAAATCGTGCGTTACGTGATGAGGACTTTATCTCAAAAGAGGAAGAAAAAACGTTACAGTATATTTTAACCTCATTGGACGGATTAACAGAGAGACAAAGTGCCGTTCGTCCTATACTTCAGGATCGAAACATTTCTATCGTACATTTCCTTCTGAACTATGGACTATCACTACAAGAGCTTGTGGGTTTACAAATGAAGCATGTTCATTTTGAGAATAATACTCTCACAGTTCCAGGAATAACAGGGGTAGAAAGAACGATTGTATTAAGTGAAGATGATAAAAGGCGATTATTTAGCTATTATAAAATCATTCCTGAACCTGTTCGTCCCAAATATCATAGTACTGATCCACTATTTGTGGCATTCGATTATACTCGAAATACATTTCGTTGGGTATATGAAAATGATGCACCAAAAGCTTTAACAGAAATTGCTGTTCAAAAGATGATTCGACTTGAAGTTGCTCGAGCAAATTTACGTAAAGGTATTTCAGCGCAACACTTACGGAACACTTTCATCTTAAGACTTATTGAGCATCAAACTTCAGAATACGAAATAATAAAACAGGTAGGTTTTAAGTCTAAACTTTCGTTAAAAAGATATTATGATTACATCAATCAAAAATAACGGGGGAAGACCGTGTGGAAAGAACTAAGAAACAGAAGCTACAGTACATGAGAGTGTACACATTAAGGGATAGAAGTACAAAATCCATTCACGTTGAATCCTAGAGAACGTTTAAAGATGAAATGCGGGTTCTAGGTATAAAGGAATCGGATATTTTTCAAATTTAGTTAATTGAAAAACGAACGTGAATAAATTGAAACGAGTCAATTTTTCTTAGTTAAGAAAGTTGGCTCGTTTTTTGTGCAATTTTTACATAGCAATCGTGCCGAGAATGCAAAATAATTCAAAGAAAATGAAACACTAACTATAGTGCGCCCTTACATTTGCATCAAGTTCAAAAGAAGGGGGACCGCCAGCATTTCGGAAAAAAACCACGCTAAGAGCATGCAAGATTTTATACAGTTTTTCGGCTAATCCAGTAACAAACGAGAACCTTAAAACCCACGCCAGGATAGGAATGTATAAAAAATGCATAAATCCATAGAACAAAAAAGGAGGATCCCTTGTGAGAGTAAGGTTCCGCCTTTTTCCTTGCTACGGATAATGAGACGTTATGTCAACCGATTATGTATACGATATACAAGAAAAACTTCTTTACTACCGCATTATTCAGATGGTAAAATTTAGAAAAAGGTGAGGGTGAGTTCAGTGGACGATTTATTTTTAATTTGAAACTTTTTATTTTGTCTTAGAAGGGTGTAGATTTTTTTGAATACAAAATTAATCATAGTAGAAGGGCTTCCTGGCTTTGGGAAATCCACCACTGCAAACTTGCTTTACGATATTCTAATTGAAAAAAATATTGACGTTGAGTTATTTCTTGAAGGGAATCCAGACCACCCTGCTGATTATGATGGGGTATCTTGTTTTGATAAAAGTGAATTCGAAAGTTTGTTAGTGAATAGTGGTAATTTTAGGGAAGTAATTAGTGATAGAGTCACGAAGCGAGGAAACAATTATTTATTGCCATATAAAAAAATTAAAAATGAATACAGCTCTAATTTTCCTGAAAGTTTATTAAATACCATTTTCAAAAATGATATATATGAATTACCGCTAGAGAGGAATATTGAATTAATAACTGAAAAATGGAGGGATTTTGTTGAAATAGCCAACAACGAAAATAAAACTTATATTTTTGAATGTTGCTTCATACAAAATCCATTAACAATCGGAATGGTCAAATATGGTGAAAAAAAAGAGAAAGTTATAAGTTATATTAATTCATTAGCGAAAATCATAGAGAAATTAAATCCAGTATTGTTTTATATAGAACAAGATGATTTGGAATTCTCATTCAGAAAGGTATTTAATGAAAGAGCAAAAGAATGGTCTGCTGGATTTATTGAGTATTATACAAATCAAGGGTATGCGAAAATGAAAGGCTATCACGGTTTAGACGGAACAATTAAAGTTTTAGAAGCAAGAAGAGATATTGAAAGAGAAATATTTGATATGTTAAATATAAAAAAGACAAAAATTGATAATTCACAGTATGAAGCTATCAAATATAAGTCAATGATAATTGAAAAATTGAAATTACTTGAATTTCTAGATTAATGTAGTGCTTTAATTGAGCAAGAAACTAAGAATTCTTAACTTCCGCTAACGCATGTTATATTAACTAAATTAGCTTAAGATTAAATCATTGGAGGAAAAAGTATGAAAAATAAAATACCCCTAATAACATTCATTTTAGCTGCTTTATTTGTAGCTGGAGGTTTTGCATTCTTCTACTGGATCAAAACATTCCCATTCAACTAAAGAAACCTAACTACGGATAACAAAGATTACGTGAATACAAAAGTCCTCCGGTTAAACAATCTGGAGAACTTTTAATAGTCTTCTAAATACATTAAATCCCGATAATATTACGTTATGTTAACTTGACATGTATGTAGTATACAGTTGTTTATTAAGTAGTTTCTAAGTTAATAGCTGTTTAATTTTGGCTATTTTTTCTTCTAATCCAAGTGTGCCATCAATTATATAATCTGCATGTTTACTAACTATTTCTTCATGTGTAATAAACATTGGTCTAGCTTCCCCCAAATAAATTTTTGCCCATTCTAAAATCTCACTCGCGGAAGAATCAGAAAAGTCTCTAAGTAAATATCTTGCAAAGGTTATATCTAAGGGGGTTTTTATATAAATTACCTTATCAATATGCATACCTATTTGTTTGTTTTCATAACCTATTGGATGATCTAAAAAAATATAATCACTTTTATTTTTTGCTTTTTTTAAGTCATTTATCATGCTATCTAATTGATAAGCATTAAAATAATCGGATGGTCTGTTTAAAATTCCTTTCACATCTGGTGCATTTTCTATTTCATAATTATCAAAGTATAAAGCATATGCATTAGGAAATTCTTTTACTAACTGATTAACCAATGTAGTCTTTCCTCCAGCAGTTACTCCACTAATAGCAATTACCTTAGCATCCATTTATTCAACTCCCGTTTTTAAATTTTTCTATTCTCTTATAATTATTAACATTATTCTCTTGTGAGGAACAGCTATCTAAAGTAAACAGCTGTTTTTCGTTATGTATTAAATAGTTCTCTACCAATAATGGTGCGTTATGTTAACAAAAAGCGAATGTAATATACAATATAAAATTCGTGCTGAATTTCTTATTTCAAATGCTACAATTAGAAGCAAGGGGGAATGTACATGGATAGACCAAAGCTTAGGGCAGAAGGAATCATTTCAAATGCGGATAGAACCAAATTTCTCGTTCAATGTGATCTAGAAGAGAGTTTTTATCGTCTGCCTGGTGGAAGCATTGAATTTGGAGAGTCAGCTTCTGATTCGATTGTGAGGGAGCTGCTAGAGGAATATGATTTGCAAGTAAATGTAGGTGAGCTTGTTTGTATTAATGAAACGGTTTTTGAATACAACGGGAAGACAAACCATCATTGTACTTTAATACACCGCAGTTTTGTTCATATGACAGAAAACAAAGAAATCTTTATACATAAAGAACTGCCAAAAGAGGTAAAACTAGTTTGGCGCACTACTGACCAATTACAGCAGAAACCAATATCCCCTGAAGGTATACTTGATATTATGACTTCTAAGACTGACCGTATTGCTCACATTTCTGTATAGACAAAGAGAGAAAAAAATTAACAATAATTTTCGTTATCGGTAGTTTTGATTTCAACAAAAAAAGGATTAGCTAAATGCTAGTCCTAAAGGTTTTATATTGGATATTCATTCAACCAAATTAATGATTGTTCATAATTATCGAAAAAATTTACAGATTCTTTTGTATTGGACTGTTGTAAATAATTCATTATCTCTCCTTCCTCAAGGAGAAACGCAATTGCTTTACTATGATTCAAAATGTTTTCATTGAAAAACTTATCTTTCCATGCTTTTTGAACTGAAAAATGATCTGGGGTGTACCCTTTTCTATCTACCAACAATTTGTATTTCCGACCTTCGGAAATGAATTGCTGACAAACTTTCTCGAATCCTTTAAACCATTCGTTAACATCATCTGTTTTAATCTTGCCAATCAGATGGGTAACAATTAAATCCCCCGAAACCGTTGTGCTAATATTCTGTTTACTCAACTTAGAATCATCCCCCTTAGTTACAATTATGTGTAAAAAACTTTATGAAATCAATTAAAAGAAGGAATGATTAATTTTTTATGAATAATATATACATATCTACTTAACATAACGCCTCATTATCGATAGCGAGGACAAGGTGGATCCGCCTTTTTCTTTTTCTATGACTCTGTTCACTCTTTTATACATTCTTATCCTAGCGTGGGTTTTAGGATTATCACTTGTTACTAGATTAGCTGAAAAATTGTATAAAATCTTGCATGCTCTTAGCGTGGTTTTTTTCCAAAATGCTGGCGGTATCCCATGGCCATCAAGCTAAAATTTTGAAGTACCCCCAAAATGAAAATTTTCTTTCTCTATAGTTAGTTATTTTGAGAAGTCGGCTGTTTTTTTCGTTTTGGGGGTGTTTACTTTTCTTAAGTTGATGGGTATGGGGTAGTACGCACAAATCTCATCAAATGAGGCATGGACAGGGTTTGGAACAAACGAAGCATCCTGGAAAATGGCAATATCGCTTTTGCTGACAAACAAGGAAAAATTCATTTTGTAAGACGATTTCATGAAAATGGTGAAAAAGCAGTTTCTGTGGTGATGCAATAAAGTGAAACTGTAATCAGTGGGGATTTTCTTCATCCCCCACTGATTATTAGCCCTCATCAATCGGGCTTTTACGGGCAGTTTATCTCCCACCTAACTTCTTAAAGAAAAGTGGAAGTGGCTCGTCCAGAATGTGAGGGGGGAAGAAGCGAAGCCACCGAACATTTTAACCACTGGAACTGGACAATGCCTTAGCCGAATTTTGAGGTTGGGAGGCTTACTGCCCGCAAATAACGTGATAAAATAATGAAATAACTATACCACTTGATTTATCTATTGTTTCTTAAACATCATTTATTGATGTAATAACTAACTAAAGCCATTCCGTTAATTCAAGATGGATTATAGTTCCTCCTCTTTAACACTTATCATTTCGTAATTCCCGAAGAATTTGAAAAATTTGACCTCTATGATGCGATTCGTGTTCAATCAAATGGTAAACAACCCACTCAGGTGTGACGTCATAATGTTCAAGTACTCTCGGTTTACGCCAATCGGTTAAGTCCATTGAACGAAAGTGGGAAAGAAATACTTCACGTACCTTATTAAGGCGGTAAAAATGTTCCTCTATACTTTCTCCCTCAAAGTGAGTTAAATTGCCGTCAGTTCGATGTTCTAAAGGAAATAATGCGCTAATTTCAGGATCCCAATCGGTTCCAAGTACTTCTACATATAACCAATCTGCCTCAATCAATGCAATGTGATACAAAAGTGTCCCAATTGATTGTCTTTCGCCTAATTTTTGATCAATTAAGCTTTGGCTGATTCCAGTTAATTCAGTTATAAGAGTACGTCGAACATCCTCTAGACACCATAGCCATCTGCCAATCTCTTCTTCATACTGTGGTAATGAAGATACCAGTAAAGCTCGTCTCTCCAACAACATCAACCTCCTCTTAATTAAAATGTTTACATTCTATTAAAAGGGGATGTTTCCTTCTTTTAAATAAAAATATTCTTCCCGTATTCCGTAATCTGGCCCTTTCATGGAGTAACTCTATTGCTATTCCGAGTATATTATCGAAAGCTCAAGATAAAGGTATCGAGATGAACTAAAGTACATTTCACCTAGAGATGCCAATTTTCTCGTTTTGGGGGCACTTCAAAATGTGAGATTTCGTTGATCTTACTCAGATATGCAATATTGCATATGAAAATATATTGCTATAAATGTAAGCGCTTACTATAATAAAATCATAAAGAATAAGTCACATCTTAGCAACAACAAAAGAGGAGGCAATAACATGACAATCGTAATGCCAATTTTAAAATTTGTAGGTGGAGTACTTCCATTCGTTCAAGAGCTTTTAAAAGCATTTATGTAAGTTTACTATTTAGCAATTATTTATAAATAATGATCATACCTTAATACGAGAAAAAAAGGAAGAAGTTGATTTTTTTGAAAATTACAAAAAGAAATAAAGGAATAAAATTTCTAGCATGTTTAGCAGTTAGTTTATGCACTATTAATTATTCATCTATCTCCTTCGCGGAAACAAAAACAGGTACAGCTGATGTAACAAAAAATGCTAGTGGCATTGATACTGGTATAGCAAATCTAAAGTATAATAATCAAGAGGTTTTAGCAGTAAATGGTGATAAAGTAGAGAGTTTTGTTCCGAAAGAAAGTACAAATTCAAATGGTAAATTTGTAGTAGTTGAACGTGAGAAAAAATCACTTACAACTTCACCAGT
>NZ_NUOT01000069.1 GCF_002584535.1 Bacillus cereus | reverse complement strand
TGAGAAAAGAGGCCTTAAGGCTTCTAACCGTAGGGACTACGGGGATTGCCTACTCATAAAGCCGAGGGATACTTTGGTGTTCGTAGGAATCCCCCACTTCAAACAGTTGGTTAGACTGTTAAGTGGGGGTAGTTCAAGAACGAGACTGTCCCATACCGCAACTTTATTTCAAGTTTACATTTAATCTTTGCAATCACAATCAAAATCTGAACAATCGGCACAATCTAAAGTGCCACAATCCAAATTTCTCTTTTTGGGGTTTCTCTTAAGATGAAAATTTAGCAATCCGATAAATAGTAAACAAATAACAAAAGCTACTATTGCTTCTGTATACTTTTCATGAAAGATAAAACCAATTCCACTGCCACCGGAAATGAGAATTAGAATTGAATAGATCCAGAACATGTAAATACCTCCGTCGATGTAAAATAGATTTAGGATAGAATCCATATGATACTAGATGAGATAAGTAGTCCCATACCATTACCGCTTAAGATACCAGTAGTTACTCTTAGTAAATTTGTGCTACTTCTCCATTTCCACTTTTGGGTAAATCCATCGATGAATAATGGAATTTGAGCAGAGAAGGATAGTGCTAATGATAGCGTATACGAAGGTGTTATTAAAAAATAAATTGGAAACATAAAGAAACCAATCAATATACCTGTGCATCGTGCACATAAAGGTATGTATTTTTGTAGTTTGAGAAAACTCCTTTCAGATTTTCTGTGACAAGGGATATGTAAAATGATACCTCGAATCACTACGGTTCACCCTTTCTAGTAGTATTTTAAATGATTTGGTAACTAAATTATAGAATTCTTAAACTTCGTAGCATAATTCGTTCCTACTAACTCATCAACCTTCATGAAAAAGGTAAGTATTTTAGGGAGGCTTTACTCATTTTCGAGTAAAGTCTCCCTGAATTTTTAGAGTTCAAAAGATGAATTTCGCCAGTTGTTCACCCCAAGATGATAATTCAGTTTCAATAAATCCAGCCTTCTTATAAGCTAGTTTCGCCGAAAGATTTTTAGGATTATAGCCAATCATAATTAGGGGAATATTTTTATTATTAATGCTTCTTATCTTTTCAATAATGAGAAATATAGCCTGTATACCTAACCCTTTTCCTTGATATTCTTTATCAATCATAAGCCTATAAATCCAAAAATTGTTATCATTAGCGTCTATACCAAACATTGTAAAACCTATTAATTTATTATCAAGATATATACCATTTGCGTAGAAGTTATCTAAAAATTGAACCTGTGCGATAGAATAAAGATTAGAGGCAAGAAATGTACTTTGTTCTTCTTTCACTGATAATCTAGTAGCTTCCTCCCAATTACTTTTATCAATGGGTTTTAAAGTTATTTTGTTCAATATGATACCCCTTTCGAGTGATAGAACCACGCAGTTTTTGGGCTAGTGAAGCGTTATTCCCTCATATTTAAGTCCAAAGAATACTATTTTCTTTTGCATCGACAACGCCTCCTTAAAATTAAGATTTAAACTTCGTAATAATATATTCAATATTATAATATGATTTCTTTTTTATTAGTTATGTTAATGTAGTATAGTGCTATCCTAAGGGGAAGTAAAAAATTACTCTTGATACTAGCACTATTTGTATACTGTAAACGGTTGTTTTTTATCTTTTAAAATATTTACAGTTGTTAAAATTGTTTACATACAAATAAAATCGTTACATTTACAATACAGATGTTTAAAAACATCAGTCATGTTATTCCATAAGAGGGTTATATATTTGAAGATGAACTGGGAATGAAAAGCAGCATACATAGTTAAGGAAACAATATCTAAATGATTAAAGGGAGGAAGAATTATGTCCAATAACGTAAGGCTAAGAAGAGTCATTTTAGATTTAGCAGTTACTTTAGATGGTTTTATTGAAGGGAAAAATGGGGAAGTTGATTGGTGTATCATGGACTCTGATATGGAGTTTATTAATTTCTTAAATCAAATTGATACTATTTTATATGGAAGAAAAAGCTACGATTTATGGGGACAATTTACTCCAGAAATTGAAGATACTGATACTGAAAAAGGAATTTGGGAATTAGTTCATAGTAAAGAAAAATATGTGTTTTCTAGAACGCAAAAAGGGACCGATCATAAAGTAATATTCATAAATGATAATATTATTGAAGAAGTAAATAAATTAAAGAATAAGCCTGGTAAAGACATCTGGCTATATGGTGGAGCAAGTCTTATTACAACTTTTATCAATTTAGGGCTTGTTGATGAATTTAGATTATCCGTTCACCCTGTTATTTTGGGAGAAGGAAAACCGTTGTTTATTGATATAAAACAGAGATTGAATTTAAAGATGGTTCATACAAGAACGTTCTCCTCTGGCGTTGTGCAACTAATCTATCGTTTGAATGGGAATTCATAAGATTGCACATTCCAAAGATAAAATACAATAAATATCACTAGGAAATACTCGTTGTACCATTTAGTTAAAAAGGTAACTAGATGAAAGAGATGATAAAAAATATTTTGTTTGAATATGAAGTATTACACTTAAACTAATGGTGCAGGTTAAGTGAAGAAGAATGGATTGTAGAAAGTCGTTATAAGAGTTGATTTTTTTCTTTGTCACTGTTTCAGATGAAAGAGTTACTATTTGAAGCACGTTGTACCTCATTTATAGTAATAATATTTTATGAATTGGAAAACAATAGTGCTTAGGAAAGGGAGGATTGCGAATGTCTGTGAAAAAGTGGTTAACTGGATCGGTCATTTTGCTTGCGATATTTATAGTTGTGACAAATACAGGCTCACTCAGTGTATTTGCCGAATCCAGCGTCGTAACGCAGCCTGTTGAGTCAGTGGAAATGATTGAGGTCGAGTTGAACGATGATTACTTTAATCCGAATGTCATCACTATTCCGATTGGAAGAACGACAACGTTGATATTGAAAAACCAAGGTAAAAAAGAGCACACCTTCACTGTAGAGAAGCTCAAAATTGACGCCGAAATTCAACCGGGAAAAGAAAAAACAATTACCGTGAAACCGAATGAAACCGGTACATACGAACTGATATGTCGGTACCATTTCCAGAAAGGAATGGATGGAAAAGTAATAGTCAAATAAAAAGCAGGGCCAATCGGGCCTTGCTTTTTTAATAAGCAACGATAACTTACTTATTATTACCCAGACATTATTATAATAGCTAACGTTCCTCCGCATATAGGCAGGATTGTGGAGAAATGGATTTACTAAATCCTATAATCCATTGTAAACTGAATTCACACAATCATTTAAATGATTTATTATAAAATAATTATTTATATATACTGAAATTAATATGAGTATAAATAATAAGGGGGGACCTAACATGACAAAGAGAAATGAAATTAACAATAAAAAGGAATTGTCACTAGAACAACGTGAAGAATTACTTGAAGTATTGAAAGTTCGTTTTGAGAAAAACATGAATCGCCATAAAGGCCTTGAATGGGCTAAAGTCCAAGCAAAGCTGGATGCTAATACTGAAAAACTGTGGTCGCTCAATGAAATGGAAAGAACTGGCGGCGAACCGGATGTTGTTGGGCATGATATAGAGAAGGGCGAATACATTTTTTATGATTGTTCAGCGGAAAGTCCTAAAGGCCGCAGAAGTGTTTGTTACGATCTTGAGGGGCTAGAGTCAAGAAAAAAACATAAACCAGAAAATAACGCTATTGATATGGCAAGTGCCATGGGTATTGAACTATTAACGGAAGAACAATATCGGGCGTTGCAGAATCTTGAAAATTTCGATAAGAAAACGTCAAGTTGGGTGCAAACACCTTCTGATATTAGAGAACTCGGCGGTGCCCTTTTTTGCGATTATCGCTTTGGGCACGTCTTCGTGTATCACAATGGAGCAGAATCTTACTATGCCGTTAGGGGTTTTCGTGGCTCGCTAAGGGTCTAAACTTTGCACAGATAGCTAAATTTGAATTTGAGAATAGATCCACTTAGGGAAACGTTTTAATTTCATTCTTCAACTATCGGGCGCAGTTCTATAGCAAAAATTGTGTTCGATTTGAATACGAGCTGAAAAAGTGGAATAGGTTCGCATTTATAGAATGGAAATGTGAAAAACTGTAAAAAAATAATTTTCTTAAGGATCACAGTACATAAAACTAATAGCATCCGAGCATATTAATAAAATGTTTGGAGGTGGGTTTTATGGATAAAAAAGACTTTCAAAAAATTTATAATGATTACTTACAACAAGGGGAAGACCAAGCTCAATTGGAAGTAGTTGAGGAAGGCGATTCAGGAGTAGAACAAATTGTTGCAGTTCGTAAAAATGATGAGGATGATATTATTGCTTTTAAAACAAGTAGTGGAAGAGAATTAGATTATATTACTGCTCTTGATGAAGCAAAATCAGGGAAGTTAGCTCATGTGGACGTATTTCATAAGTATGGCAGGGATATTATACGTAGTGAACCTGACGGTATTAAAGAAAATAACTTAGATAACTTGCCTTCTTTTTAAACGGATAAACCCAAAGAAGAGAATATTAATTTGGATATTCTCTTCTTTACTTTACTAATTTACTATGAATTTCGTAAACTTTCTGTAAGAAAACCATCAGTTATTCAATTATAGGACGCTTTAATGAGGTAACAAAAAAAGCCCAATTTCTTAATATTTAGACTGTACCTCGAATCGTGGACAATTAAAAAAATCCATGATTTAAAGTGAATCCAAAAAGTTAGACAAATATTCTAAGCAGCTAATAAGGATTGGATCCTGTATTGTACAGGGCTCAATCCTTTTTTGTACTCTCCTTAATTTCTTTTAAAAGTTCAAGTATTTGTTTTTCGTATTTAGATTTTCGTTTTAAATATTGTATAAGGTGTAGAGCGGATAATATCCCTATGAAATATAAAGAAAATTTAGTGATCATATTAATAAATACTACAACTAACGAAGTAATGCCGAGATGCCAATTAAACGGCACAACTACCAGTAAACTTAAAATCAATGCTAACCATATAAGGTTTCTGTTCATTCTCGTTCACCTTCCTTTTTTTGAAAAATCATGCCGTTGTTTTTGATTTTAACACATCTAATATATATACATATTGAGAAAGCAAGCAATTATAATAAAAAGGTTTTGTTAAAGAATTCTGTAGATATTTGATTGAATCAAACAATTGTTCTGCAATATGTGAACGATTGTTTGGAGGGTTTTTCCCTGCGTAAATCGGTAGGTTTAATTGGTGATATTCATTTCGGTACTCTATTCTATTGGAGACATAAGTATTACCTACTAATGGTTTCAATAATATAATTTAACAAAGCAATTTTTTTAAAGGAGTGTTTGATATGAATATAGAACTTCATCAGGAGCAAGAACGAGTGGACAGCGTAATTAGTTGATCAGATGAACAATTTTTTCATATAATTCGTCTTAGTATTGAGCGATAGATGGGAGGGAAGGAAATGAAACCCTATGTACTAGAGTTTCGGGAGATCGATAAAACGAGACAAATCTTGGTCGGTGGCAAAGGAATGAATTTGGCGGAACTATCGAAGATTCATGGAATACAAGTGCCAGAAGGATTTTGTGTTACGACAGAAGCCTATCAAAAAGCCCTCGAACAAAACGAAGCGTTCCACGTATTGCTGGATCAACTAGTACTACTAAAAGTAGAGGATCGAAATCAAATTGGTGAAATCAGCAGGGAAATTCGGAAAATCATTATGGAAGTAGAGATTCCTTTCGATGTTGTGAAAGATGTTACTTACTATCTCTCCCAGTTTGGTGATGAACATGCTTATGCAGTGCGTTCCAGTGCAACTGCTGAAGATTTACCACATGCCTCATTTGCCGGCCAGCAAGACACCTATTTAAATATCATCGGAAAAGAACCCATTTTACAGCACATCAGCAAATGTTGGGCTTCTCTATTTACAGATCGTGCCGTGATTTACCGTATGCAAAACGGATTTGACCACAGTCAAGTGTATATATCCGTTATCATTCAACGGATGGTGTTCCCGCAGGCTTCAGGAATTTTATTTACTGCTGATCCGATTACTTCCAATCGAAAGCTACTATCTATCGATGCTAGCTTTGGACTAGGAGAGGCCCTTGTCTCCGGCTTGGTATCTGCCGATTGCTATAAGGTGCAAGAAGAAAAGATTATCGATAAAATGATTGCAACCAAAAAACTAGCAATCTACGCCTTAAAAGAAGGAGGCACAGAAACACAGCAGATAGAACCCAATCAGCAAAAAAGCCAAACACTTACTGAACAACAAATATTACGACTAGCACGTATAGGAAGCCAGATCGAAGCTTATTTTGGTTGCCCACAAGATATCGAATGGTGTTTGGTTGATGATATATTATATATTGTTCAGAGCCGGCCAATCACTACTTTATACCCCATCCCTGAAGCGAGTGATCAAGAAAATCACGTCTATGTATCTGTCGGTCATCAACAAATGATGACTGACCCCATGAAACCATTGGGGATGTCTTTATTCCAGTTAACAGCTCATCCACCCATGCATGCAGCTGGTGGAAGGTTATTTGTTGATGTCACACATAATCTGGCTTCGCCTGTCAGTAGAAAAAATTTATTAAATGTCATGGGACAATCCAATCCGCTCATCAAAGACGCACTTATGACCGTAGTCAAGCGAAAAAAATTTATAAAATCGTTACCAGATGATGAAAAAATACAAAGTTCCAGTCAAAGTAATAATGGTAAATCTGTGGATTTTCTAACACAAATCGAAAACAATCCGACGATCGTTACTGATTTGATTAAGAGTAGTCAAACATCGATAGAAGAGTTAAAACAAAACATCCAAACGAAATCAGGATCAAATTTATTTAATTTTATTCTAGAAGATATCCAGCAATTAAAGAAGATATTATTTAACCCGCAGAGTTTGGCTGTAATTATGGCAGCTATGGATGCTTCATCATGGATCAATAAAAAAATGGAGAAGTGGTTAGGTGAAAAAAACGTAGCAGACACGCTTTCTCAATCTGTACCAAACAATATTACTTCGGAAATGGGTCTAGCATTATTGGATGTCGCAGATGTGATTCGTCCTTATCCAGAAGTAATTGCTTATTTACAACATGTAAAAGATGATAACTTTTTGGATGAACTGGTTAAGTTTGAAGGTGGACAAAAAACCAGAGACGCTATCTATTCTTATCTCAATAAATACGGAATGCGATGTAGTGGAGAAATTGATATTACTAAAACTCGTTGGAGTGAAAAGCCAAGTACACTTGTCCCCATGATTCTCGGTAACATTAAAAACTTTGAGCCGAATGCTAGCAATTGGAAATTCGAGCAAGGGCGACAGGAAGCTTGGAAAAAGGAACAAGAGTTATTAGATCAATTGAAAGAATTACCGGGTGGTAAACAAAAAGCTAAAAAGGCAAAACGAATGATCAGCCTAATCCGGGATTTCATCGGTTATCGTGAATATCCAAAATACGCCATGATTAATCGCTACTTCGCTTATAAGCAGGCTTTACTGAAAGAAGCCGAACAACTCGTGCAAGTCAATGTTATTCATGAAAAAGAAGATATATACTATCTCACTTTTGAAGAACTTCGCGAAGTTGTACGCACAAATCAACTAGATTACCAGATCATCAGCAAAAGAAAAGACGAGTACAAATTATATGAAAAACTAACTCCCCCATGTGTTATCACGTCTGATGGTGAAATCATTGCAGGTGAGTACAAACGGGAATATATTCCACCTAATGCTATTGCAGGCCTACCTGTTTCTTCCGGTATTATCGAAGGAAGAGCACGTGTCATCTTAAATATGGAAAATGCGAATTTAGAAGAGGGAGATATATTGGTTACCGCCTTTACCGACCCTAGCTGGACACCGCTGTTTGTATCTATCAAAGGCTTGGTTACGGAAGTAGGTGGTTTGATGACCCATGGTTCTGTCATTGCCAGAGAATACGGTCTTCCAGCAGTTGTAGGTGTGGAGAATGCTACGAAGTTGATCAAGGATGGACAAAGGATCAGGGTGAATGGAGCAGAAGGGTATATAGAAATACTATAATTCATTACATTTAAATCATAAAAGAAGAGCATTCGAATTAAGAGAATCATTGATAACACGGTGCTTTGCGGTCTATGGTAACCTCCTCAGTCACTAGGACAAATGGGGGGGCAGTAACGGAAGAACAATATTAATGTCTGTTAAGATTATGTTGAAATCGGATCTTCTGTTAAAGTAAGCTATTGTTGAATAAAACTTAGAATTTCAAACGACTTTATTGTTATATTTTTAGTGTAGTAAATTATACTACGTCAAAAATTAAACAACTATATGTTTAACCCCGTCCTAAATTTAGAACGGGGTTATGCTTGTTTGAGCTTGTAAAATTAAATAACATTATTATCATTTTACACTAACAACGGAGGAGAATAGGAAAAGTAGAAGCCAATCCATCCAAAAGGAGCAACATTTCATGCTCCTGTAACAAGTTAAGATATATAGGTTAAAGTGAAGAGAGAATATAACAATATAGTTTACATAATATTATTATGTTAAGGAATAGTAAGTTGGCTATTATTTAAATACTAAAACTCAAACTCATCTCAAGATATGAAGAGAGCGAGAAAATCAGTGTGTAAAAATGTGTGAAGTGAAAATTTAGCATAAAAGCACTTCAAAAAGAACGCTAGTTCGTATATACTGAATACAACTGAAGTAGAAGAAGGGAAGAGAAGCTGATGATTCATAAAGTTGGTCAAATTATGTTATATGTAAATAATCAAGATGAGGCTGTGCAATTTTGGACAGAAAAAGTAGGTTTCCACTTAGTTGCTGATGAAAATAATGGTCAAGGATTTAGATGGATTGAAATTGCGCCAACGGAGAAAGCGGAAACGAGTATTGTTCTACATAATAAGGAATTAATTGCGAAGATGCAGCCTGAATTAAATTTAAGTACGCCATCCATGTTATTTTTCACTGAAGATATCGATAAGTTACATAAAGAGTTTGTAGAGAAAGAAATTACAGTCGGAGAAATTGTAAATATGCCGTCTGGAAGAGCATTTAATTTTGCTGATCACGAGAAAAATTATTTTGCAATTATGGAGAAAAAATAATTAAGAGCATAAATCGATTTGAAATATTGACACGATGTTTTAAAGTTTATTTAGATCCTGTTTTACAGGGTCTTTTTTATTGGTCTCTAATCGATAGGAAAAAATAAAAGAACCAAGATTTGATCCTTCTACTGTATGTATTGTTAATCGATCACCTGTTTCGCTAACGAAATATGGGTATTAAAAAATTCAGAGTTTAATATAAGAGGGGAGGCTTTCAATATAATTACATCGAATATATTAGATGAAGTGTAAGACATTATTGTAATTTATCTTAAGGAGAGAAAATAATTGAACCTAGGTAAGCCAATAGCTATTGGAAATACAGCAAAGATATATCTTTGTGATCATAAAATTGTAAAAGTGTTTAAAAAACACTTTCCAAATACAGAATCTTTATACGAGGCAAAGAAACAAGAATACGCTTATTCATGTGGACTTAACGTCCCTCAGGTATTTGAAGTTACAGAAATAAAGGGTAGGCAAGCAATTATAATGGAATATGTAAAAGGGCAAACAGTTGGTGAACTTTTGATAAATCATATGGAACGGGCGGAGCATTACATAAGTATTTGTGTCGATATACAACAAAAGATGCATGCTGTTGTTGTTAATTCGGATTTACTTGAACCGATGTCAGCAAAGCTACATCGCCAGATTGAATCAGTATACAATCTAGATGAGGAACTAAAGGATAAATTGTTAAGAAAATTGGATTCAATGGTAATTGAACCTAGGCTATGTCATGGAGATTTTCATCCATTTAATTTGATCATGAGTCATGATAACGTGAAAATTATTGATTGGGTAGATGCTAGCGCGGGAGATATTCGTGCAGATGTATACAGAACATATTTATTGTATGCGCAGTCTTCAGTCGAGTTAGCTGAAATGTATTTACGTATATATTGCAATAATACTGGCTTATCAAGGAATGAAGTTTTGGAGTGGGCTCCTATTATTGCTGGGGCTAGATTATCAGAAAATTCATCTTCAGAAAACATAGAACATCTAAAGGGGTTAGTAGACCGGTATTGTCATTAAGGAAAACGACAGAACCAGCATTTCTGTAATGATCAAACTTTTTTAAAGAATGAGATAGTAAGACCGTTCAAAATTATTGAACGGTTTTTATTTTATTTCATAATTTAAATATCTAATAATATAAGTATGATGCTAGAGGGTTATCTCGATATGATTTCCTTCCAGATCACTTATTATGCTCTCGTAATAGCCATCTCCAGTGAAACGTGGTCCATTTAATACAGGATATCCAGCTTCTTTTAATGTTTTGATTAGTTGATTCACATTTTCTTCACTACCAACAGAAAAAAACAAATGAGCATATCCAGTTATATCGGGATTAGGTTTATCTTCTATTCCTTTCTTCCGCATAATTTCAAGACGTGCTTCAGATTCAAAAGTAATAAAATAAGATTCAAAGTGTTTAGCTTTATTGTGATATAAAGGATTTGCCTCTCCATCAACTTAAGAATTTTATAACACACTTAAAACGAAAAAATGTACATCTTCAGATGAAAATGTACATTTTTTTGTTTTGGGATACTTACTTTTCTTATCTTGATTTTAATTGTAATCATCATTTTAATAATCGTTATCTAAGCTGAGCACTCTTCCATGTAGAAGATATTCTATGTGAAAGGTATTACGTTATTACTTGTACTGAGGTTCTTCTTGTTCAATTTGCTGAAGACGAGGATTTAAAGATTCAATAATCTCTTGAGTTTGTTGTGCTGCACCTTTATATAATTGTTTTGCTTGCTGGTTATCAGTATCAAGAACAAATCCTTCTAGGCATGCTTGAGCACTCTTTAATCCAGCGATAGTTTGTTTAAGTTTAGTGCTTACTGTCATGTAGTATTTCCTCCTTGTAAATGTGCTTCAAAATATAGAATGCCTATTTTGTTATTATAGTACGATTTCCAATTTTAGGGTTATGTGAATGAGAAATTTTACAGTTAATTATTTGAGGGAGGATTTTTTTAGCTAATAGCTACATGGAATACTGTTAAGTGGTGTTATGTTAACTTAACGTGAATAGAATATTCATAAGAAAAATCTACCATGTAAGAACGTAATTTATTTATATATTCTATGGTGAAGATTAGATTCATGGATGGGTATGGAATAGTTTTGTACCGATAACAAAAACTAACAGAAAGAAAACGATAAGATATAAAGGAGATTAAATATGTTGAAAAAGATAGGGAAAACTTTCCTGGTACTCCTCTTTGTATTTATCGGCGTATGTTTTGTTTTGCTTGTGTGGGATGAAATTGACAGAACAGCAGCTGAAAAAAGTGGGAGATTTGGCCAGCAGCCTAGCCAATACCCTATTCGTCAAAGTGATATTACTATGTATACAGACGGGAAACAGTTAAACAATCAATTATTCTCAGATATAAAGAAAGCAAAACATTACGTGCATATTAACTTTTTCTCTATTGCTGATGATAAAGTAAGTCATCAGTTTCTAGAGTTATTGAGGCAAAAAAGTCAGGAAGGTGTAGAAGTATACTATGCGTTGGACAGGCTAGGTGGAATTTTACTAAAGAAAAAGGAAAGAGAATTATTAGTTAAACAAGGAGTGCATTTTACATATTACAATAAGCCTGCTTTCCCTTATCTTTCTTCTTCTTTGGATCATCGGAATCATCGTCGTATTTCAGTTATTGATGGAAAGATAGGGTACATTGGCGGATTTAACATTGGCAAGAAGTATTTGGGGGAAAAAGAAAAACTTGGTTACTGGAGAGATTATCACCTTCAAATACGAGGAGAAGGCGTTCAAGATCTAGAAAACCAATTTGTGTTAGACTGGAAGAAAAACTCAGAGAAACCAATTCCGAAACACAGCGCGATAAAGGAAAAGGGAGCAACCTCGCATCGATTTACTGCATATTATAGCGGAGAAAAACTTGGACAAGATTATGCAATGCTGTTTCAACAAGCAAAAAAGTCCATCATTATATTAACGCCTTATTTTATACCAAAAGACAAAACGATTTGGAATGCATTAGTAGATGCAAGAAAGAGGGGAGTCCGTGTCAAAATTCTGTTCTCACCTCATTCGGATGCACTGTTAGTTAAAGAAGCAGCGTATCCATATATCCGAAAAGCATTAAAACAGAGGATGGAAGTATATGGTTATAAAAAGGGAGTGTTACACGGTAAAGTATTTTTGATTGATGAAAAAATATTGATGGTTGGGACCGTGAATTTTGATTCGCGCTCGTTTCATTTAAATGAAGAAATGAACTGTTATATCCATGACCCTGTCTATATTTCGAAAATAAAGCCAGTCATTCATGCAGATTTACAAAATTCAAAGCGAGTAACATCCTCTGACGTCAATCAATTATCGATAAAAGAAAAAATGAAAGAAAAGGTTGCAAAAATGTTTGCGTATTATTTGTAAAAACAAAGTATTTTTATATAAAGGAGTAGTAAACGGCATTTATTAGAATAAATTAAATTACTGACACATGGGTGAAGCTTAGTAACGCAATTAATCAAAATCAAAAAATTGTTAACCAATGCGAGCAGAATAGATGAATACACCGAGAAAACTTTATTTTAAAGGAACTGAAAAAATTGTGAATGAGAATGGATATGATTTGACTTTTGCAATCAGTAGCTTTAAGGAAGTTTCTCAGGCAGAATTCTTTAATCCATAGCTTTTAACAGGGTTGAAAAATCAAATAAGATAGATGTGCAATTTTGTACTATAGGGACTTAAACAATCGATGTAATAATTCAATGAGAGAAACTTGAAAAGGAGTTTGTTTCATGAATATTACATCTTTTTTGATTTACTGTTTTATTATTACGTTAACTTAACATTAGTCGTTATCTGTTCACAAAAACAGTTGGTGCTTTTGTGTCGCTAGACAGTTCTTAGGTGGTTTCTATTTACATGTATAGATTGGCTTATACTTTGCCAGATTAATCTGAGGTTTGTTGTTATTTCAAGTACTGAAGGAATGAAGGGGTATAACAATGATAAGATGCATCTAAGAGGTGCAATGATTGGTCCGCCTTTTCTCATAATTGTTAGTTTATTCATTGCAGGAATCTCTATAAATATTTAGTATGGGGAATATATTATATTTTACTTAGAGGAGAGAAAGATGGACATTGTTATTAGGAAACTAGAATTAGAAGATTTGAATGAATTTCCTGAAATTGATGATAGTTTTACGGTTGACTCTAAGCTAGTTCTTTCATTAGGAGCTATAAATCAACAAATAGAATACACAGTGCAAGAAATACCAAGCTATGAGAAAAATTATTCAGACGATATATATAAAGGGGATGAGATAGACTATAGTGAATATGTTAATAATCCAGATCAAATAATCTTTTTGGCGGTTATGAATCACCAAATAATTGGAATGATTATATTAAAGAGGAATTGGAATGGTTTTGCTTACGTGGAAGATATAACAGTAGATAAGCAGTTTAGACAGCTTGGAGTAGGTAGAAAATTAATTGAGCGAGCAAAGCAATGGGCGCAAGCTTGTGAAATGCCAGGAATTATGCTGGAGACACAATGCAATAACGTTAGAGCATGCAACTTTTATGAGAGTTGTGGATTTGTTATAGGGGGCTTTGATTTTCTTGTATATAAAGGGATAAATGAGAAAAGTGATGAAGTTGCAATATATTGGTATTTGAGATTTTAAGACAGTCCGATATAACCTATAGTACTTCACACGAACAAAGAGTGTCTTTAGAACTTTGCATGGCACTCTTTGCTCGTTATCATGCTAAAATAAAAAAATTCTAGAGGTACAAGGAATAGGTTTGTTCACCGTATGTGAGAATTTCATCATCGGTAAACCCAAGATTTGAATAGAATTTTTGACCCGAATCATTTTCAGGGTGCACAGTTAAGCGAATGCGATGGCAAGATGGATGAATGGTTTTTATATGGTTAATTAACACTTTCATTGCCGTGCCCTCAAATCCTTTTCTTTGATATCTTTTGTCGATAAAAAAATGAAATAGTCAAAAGTCCTTTTGACAATCCGGTTCGTAATGTAGTTTAAAGAAACCAACTATTTTCTCGTTATGATAAATTACAAAAGGTTCAATCATTCTATCATCTGGCTTAATATACGCTTTTGCAAGTGCAATAGCAACAGGTGGTGTAACTTCAGAAACGAATTTTTGTTGCTCAATATTTACAGAAAGGTTTAGAGCTTCTCGCCAGTTTGTAGAAGTTATTTTTTTCAGATTTACGTGCGACATGAGTCGTAACCTCCAGTTCAAATAGGGGATATGTGAAGTAATATTGAATGAGCGTATTTTGCCCGGCAGCAATTTTCCACGCTTCCTTTTCTTTGACCATCACATAAACAGCAAGACTGCCTTGCTCATTTTCTATTATTGTCCCGTCAGAGGTTGTTGGATATTGTCTAATATGTGTGATAGCTACGTCGAAACGTATGAAATTAATGCTTTCAATTGTATAACGAGCGTATGAATTACGAAGAGGTCCTGGTAAAAGAACTTTGTGCGTCTTATTGATTTGCTTCCAACCTGAAAGCCGCTTGCCAAGCACATTGACCCATGTGGCATTTAAGGTGAAGTGTCGATCTAATTCATTCGCATCATGTGTATTAAATGCAATTTCCATTTCGGTGATCATTTGTCGGATTGCATGTATTTCTTCTTGTTGCTGCTCTTTTGAATCATAACCTTTAGACATTTTTATGCCTCCTATGTTGGTTTGATATCTATAGATTACTAAAGTAAAGGTTTTATAACATCCAGCCATAGTAGTATTTTTTGAGGTGAAACTTATACGAAGGTATGATGGCAAGGCGGTGTATCGTATTCACTGTCTAATAAGAGGACTTAATTCAATGAGTATAGAATATTATAAGGCTATGAATAAAGAGGTGAAATATGTTATTTCAAAAAGGGGATGTATCGATTAGATATGTTATAGAAGAAGATGTGAATACAATTTCAAAATGGTTAACAAATCCTGAAGTTTTACAGTATTACGAAGGCAGAGATAATCCGCAATCTCCAGAAAAAGTACGTATGCATTTTATCCAAAATCCAAAGAGTGATGAAAAAAGGTGTCTAGTAGAATATGCTGGAGAACAAATTGGTTATGTGCAAATGTACCCGATAGAATCAGAATGGAACAAGTTATATGGATATAGAGAAAATCAGGATATATGGGGCATGGACCAATTTATTGGTGAACCAACATATTGGAATAGAGGAATTGGTACAGAACTCGTCCAAGCTACAATTACATATATCATCAACGAATTAGGGGCAGAAGCAATTGCAATGGATCCAAGAGTAAGTAACGAACGTGCCATTCGGTGTTATGAAAAATGTGGATTTCAGAAGGTGAAAAGATTAAAAGCACATGAGTTACACGAAGGGAAATTAGAAGATTGCTGGATGATGGAGTATAGAAAAAAAGGGAGCGATGTGTGATGAAGAAAGCTTTGGTAGTAATAGATGTTCAAGAAGGTATGTATACAGCAAATGGACCAGTACATAATGGACAGAAATTATTAGAAACCTTACAAGAATTAATTCAAAAATGTCGTTCAAATGAGATTCCTGTTATATATGTACAGCATAATGGGCCTAAAGGTCATCCTTTCGAAAAAGGAAAACCGGCCTGGAATATTCATTCTGACATTGCACCGAAAGATGGTGATACCATTATCGAAAAAGAAACACCAGATTCTTTCCATAAAACAAATCTTCGTAAAGTATTAGAAGATAAGGAAATCGAACATGTAATTATATCAGGAATGCAAACAGAATATTGTGTGGATACAACAACTCGCAGAGCTTTTAGTGAAGGATATAAAGTAACTTTGATTCGCGATGCACATAGTACATTTGACTCGGAGCAATTGAGCGCGGAAGAAATTGTTAAGCATCATAATGCAGTACTGGGTGCATTTGCTGATGTTGTGGATTTCAAAAATATAAAGATAGAAGTATAAAATCGAATTGAAAGGAAGTAGTGACAGCAGGTAGCGGAATGGTTCCGCAATCTGTTATGGAGCAATATTATCAAAAGAAAAGTTTATGAAAAAGAAGGATGTCATGATATAGATTGTGACATCCTTCTTTTCTTATTTTTTCTTATCTTTATCTAAGATGTTTTGTTCTTCAGCAAACTCAGTTCCATACGCGAATCGACCATTCATATTAATTCGTTCATTTTTATGTCTTTCATGCGTATGAGAGGCGCGATGCACAAATACTTCAGATAACGTAAAGAGAATAGCGGACAGAATACTACCCCATGCGATCTGCATATAATTGTCCAATAAAATATTACCGAAAATCCATACGCTTAAATATGTCAACAAAAAGTCGGCCATAATAGCGGCGGAATTGCCGATGTGCTCCAATAGAATCTTATCAACAAACATATAGGAAACGATTGTTACAAACAGGCTAAAGGAAATAACATCAACAATTGTTGCATCAAAAAACAAATCAAGTCCGATAGCAAAAGCAATGATACACGATATAAATTTGATAAGCACATTAGTAAAATTGCTCACAGTGCACACCTCCTGTTTTTACATAGTTTTGGTATAAAACAAGAAGTTCATACATTCCTTATGTATGTACATGAGTGTAAAAAAATTTTTTTCATGTTAAACATCTTGTCGAAATATTAAAAAAATAAACAAAAAATGTTATAGTAAAATGAGAGTATATGACATTTTTAGGTAAGGGGGGATCCAGATGTGGATTACTTCAGAAGTAGAAATTCCAGATGAACTATTTGATAATCTTGAGCAAGGAAGGCTTGTATTATTTGTCGGAGCAGGGGTTTCTATGAAAGGGAAATCAAACTTACCAAATTTCGATGATTTAGTTGATGAAATTGCGGAAACTTTATACGTTGAAAAGCGTGAAAAAAACGAACCGCATGATTATTATCTTGGAAAAGTTGCGAAGACGAAAGATGTACATCAAGTTGCACAAGATCTTGTTGATGTGAAAGATTCAAAGCCGAATCCATTACACTATGCCATTCCGCGGCTTTTTTCAGATGACATTGATGTTCGCATCGTCACTACAAATTTTGATCAACATTTTACAAGTGTAATTAGACAAATGAATCGAGATATTAATATATATTACGCACCTGCACTTCCAACAGGTAGAGCGTTCAAAGGTTTAGCATATATACATGGCAATATAGAGCAGGAGAAAGAAAATTTAATATTAACGGACGGTGATTTTGGAAGGGCTTACTTAACAGAGGGATGGGCAAGAAGATTTTTAGTTGATTTATTTTCGAATTATACGGTACTATTCATCGGATATAGCCATAATGATCCTGTTATGAAATATTTAGCAACAGGTTTACCACCGAGTACAAGACGTTATGCATTTGTTGCTCAAGGAGATAATACATATCATTGGGAGCATTTGGGAGTACGCCCCATTGTTTATCCAAATAAGGTGAACAATCATCAGGCACTTGTGCAAGCTGTGAGGCGCTGGGCTGAATTAATGGGGGATAACTATATTACAAAAAGAATGCGGATTCGTGATATTGTGACAGTTCCACCATCAGTTGAACAAGAGCAATTATCATATATAAAGCAATCAGTAAAAAAGATCGAAACACTCCGGTATTTTATAGAATTTGCTCGTGATTACGAGTGGGTAGAATGGTTAGAGGCAGAAGGGAAACTCCAAAATTTATTTTTACTTTCCACCATTCATAATGAAGAGGATGAATTGCTGGCCGATTGGCTTGTCGAACAATTTCTTTTTAGTCATCAAAAAGAATTATTTCAGCTTATTTATAAAAATCACTCAAAAATTTCTCCTTTGTTATGGCGAACCATTTGTACGTATTTAAACGAAACAAAAGAGCAGGTTGAACCGCTATTATTTGCAAAATGGACATTACTTTTACTAGAAACAGCAGAAAAAAATAGCAGTTCTATAGAACTTGTTTCACATTTGTTACATAGATGTTCTTTCCCTGAACATAAAGAAATTTTCATCTTATTGTTGGCGTTTATTTTGGATGGAAAGATTAAATTAAAACGTGTCAGAAGATGGGAACACGATATGCAGGATTCGATTGAATTAGAGGAAACAAGTCGTTTGCCAGTTCCTGTATTTTCATTTGTACAACAGATTTGGGATGAGAGAATGAAACCGCATATCGCATATTTTGCTGACCAAATTATGGTTATGGGATTAGAAAAAATCCAAATGTTATTTTTAAGACAGGCTGCATTAGAGAAAAAGGACGGTGTGACATATAATAGAGTCGAGTTTTCTGAACATGATTTACAGCCAAAAGATTTTACATTTTTAATTCGTATTGTAAAAGAATCCCTCGCATATTTATGTGCGAATCATAAGAGAAAGGCAAACTACTATATCGCTCAAATGATTGAAACAGATAGTATATTACAAAAACGAATTGCGGTAGAGGCAATGAGTGAAAATTCATTTGCAACTGACGATGAAAAAGTCAAATGGTTGCTAGAACAAAATTTACTTTTACATGTTACATATAGGCATGAAGTATTTAATTTTTTAAAGAAGCATTATTCCTGTGCTTCGGAACAAAGTAAACAAGAGGTGTTACAAAGGGTGATGAAACACCTTGTTAATGAGAGAGCTTTTGATGCTTGTCTTGTTATGGATTTACTATACACATGTGATCCGAATGGTAATTGTACAGTACAAGCATATAAAAAAATGAAACAAAAACATCCGCATTTTTCTCCAGAGAGTTATGGTGAAAAGCGAGTAGAGGATGCTGTACAAAGCATTACATGTAACGTAACTGCTGATGGGTTATTGCAATTGAAAGAGCATGAAATGATGAAACAAGTTAAGCTCTTTTCTCATGACGGTATTTTTGAACAGCGTCATTTTTTAGAAATGTTATCAAAAGCATGTAAATTGAATACAGAGTGGAGTATTTCGCTTGCTTATCAATTAGTAGGGGAAAGTATGGTAAGTAATGAAGTATGGTTTGTCTGTATTAGGGCATGGGGGAATAATCGAAAGCTTACTAATCAACAGATACAAAAAATTATTCCACTCTTACAACAATTTGTAAGGAATACATCTTTTCAATGGTTAATTAGTAGTTTTCTTTATGAAATCAGCAATCGATTAGAAGAATTTCAAGAGGATAGTATACGTGTTGTGAAACGTTTTGCCTTTTCTTTATTTCCCCAAGTAATGAAAAGTGATCCGAATTTCAAGATAGGGGAACATGACTTTTATAATGAGTCTATTCAACATCCTATTGGAAAGATGACGTCAGTATTATTAAAGCTGCTAGCATATGATCACTTATACGATCGGAACATTCACGAATACTTGTTTTTATTTGAAGAACAAATGCGAACGTTGTCACAGAGTACACATTTCATGCTTGCACGATTAACGGCAGACATAACATTTTTGTACCATATTGAGAAACAATGGTGTAGAAAAAATTTGCTACCTTATCTCGACTTAAAAAAACAAGATAGGGTAATAAAATATGCATGGTCAGGCCTTTGCTATACACAAATAAATTTACCGCTATTTACAGAGATAAAGCGATATATTGAATATGCAGTCGAACATTTATATGTATTACATCCACATACAAAGAAAGTATTTTTAAAGTGGCTCAGCTTTGTTTTTATTAAATGTGTATTATATTGGGATCAACGAGCCGATTGGTTATATCCACTTTTTATACAGGAAACGGAAAATGACAAAATTAAGTTTATGGAATACTTATGTTATTATGTGAAAACATTAAGCGTAAGAGAACAACAAAAATTTTGGGAGGCTTGGTTAGCTGGTTTTTTAATGGAACGTCCAAAAATGAGTTCTGTAACTGGTAGAGAATATGTCATGTTTTTACGTTTTGTATTATATATGGATGAAGTTGCAGAAAACGGAATACAAACAATTCTTACTCGTTTCTCTCCCATATCAGAACGTTACGACCAAGCGGAAATGAAACAACTATTTTTGGCTATTTTGGAAAAGAAAAATAACATGAAATATCATGTGGAAACCTATGGTGAATTATTTTTTTCGCTACTGCAAAACCTTCATGAGGCAAATTCTTTTGAAAATGAAATCATTGAGATTAAACAATTGTTAACAGATTACCAAGTGGAGAAACAATTATTAATATCTATTCAAAACGAAATGATTCGTATTGGACTTGTGATGACAAATTTACAAGATTGATAGTGGGGAAAGAGTGGAATTTTAAAAAAATAACTAAAAAAGTATTGACAGTATTTTAAAAAGCATTCTATAATACGAATCATACTTATTCAATTTCACAAACATTTGAATAAACAAAGTGCAATGAAGAGATCACAGTAGTGAAGATCTTACTGTAACAGAGAGCTGATGGTTGGTGTGAATCAGTACAGGGATACTCATGAATTACAGTCTTGGAGCATCTTTTTCGAGTAAAGATATATGTTCTTTATGAAGGAAAAGCGGTCAAATGATCGTTAACAGTGAAGAGAGGTAGATGAAAGTAGTCTACAACTAGGGTGGTACCGCGATAAATATCGTCCCTACTGATTGGATCAGTAGGGACTTTTTGTATTTTTGTGGTCCAACTTGAAAATTGAATATTACATGCAGTGAAAGGAAAAGAAGTAGTAGTTGTTTCCCTGTAACAGAGAGCTGGTGGTTGGTGTGAACCAGTACAAAAACAAGTGCGAATTACAGTCCTGGAGCATCTTTTTCGTAGTAAAGATGATAGTCTTTATGAAGGGAAAGACGGTCAAACGATCGTTAACAGTGAAGAGAGGTAGACGAAAGTAGTCTACAACTAGGGTGGTACCGCGATAAATATCGTCCCTACTGAGTAGATCAGTAGGGATTTTTTGTACACAAAAAAGGCGGAATCGATCTCACAATAAGTTTTTATAGAATTTTAATTCAGAAAATAGGGAATTTTTATTCTCTTCAAATAGTTTTAAACATTAAAAGGAGGATTTTAAAATGGCAAATCATGAGTTAGAACAATTACGTAAACAGGTGGATGAAATCAATTTACAATTATTACAACTGTTAAATAAACGTGGAGAAATCGTTCAAAAGATTGGAAAACAAAAACAAGTGCAAGGTACGAAACGTTTTGATCCAGTTCGTGAGCGTGAAGTACTGGATATGATTGCGGAACATAATGAAGGTCCATTCGAAACTTCAACAGTTCAACACATTTTCAAAACAATTTTCAAAGCAAGCTTAGAATTGCAGGAGGATGACAATCGTAAAGCGTTACTTGTTTCACGTAAAAAGAAAAAAGAAAATACAATTGTTGATGTAAAAGGTGAATTATTAGGAAATGGAAAGCAAACGTTCATTATGGGGCCTTGTGCTGTAGAAAGCTTAGAGCAAGTTCGCCAAGTAGGGCAAGCGATGAAAGAACAAGGATTAAAATTAATGCGCGGTGGTGCTTTCAAACCGAGAACATCACCATACGACTTCCAAGGATTAGGGATTGAAGGCTTACAAATTTTACGTCAAGTAGCTGATGAATTCGATTTAGCGATTATTAGTGAAATTTTAAATCCAAACGATGTAGAGATGGCTCTTGATTACGTTGATGTCATTCAAGTTGGAGCACGAAACATGCAAAACTTCGATTTACTAAGAGCTGTAGGTAAAGTAAATAAACCAGTGTTATTAAAACGTGGTTTAGCAGCAACAATTGACGAATTCATTCATGCAGCTGAATACATTATCGCGCAAGGGAATGATCAAATTATTCTATGTGAGCGTGGTATCCGCACATACGAAAGAGCGACGCGTAATACGTTAGATATTTCAGCAGTGCCAATTTTAAAGAAAGAAACACATTTACCAGTTGTCGTAGATGTAACACATTCTACAGGACGCAGAGATTTATTATTACCTACTGCAAAAGCGGCACTGGCAATTGGAGCAGACGCAGTAATGGCTGAGGTACATCCGGATCCAGCAGTTGCATTATCTGATTCTGCACAACAAATGGATATTCCAGAGTTCCATAAATTCATGGAAGAGTTAAAAGGATTCAAAAATAAATTATCTTAATTTCATATTGAATATGCGTTGAAAGGGAAACAGTAGTGCTTATCTCCCTGTTTATAGAGAGCTGATGGACGCTGAGAATCAGTACAAAGATAAGCATGAATTACAGCCCTAGAGCATCTTTTTCGTAGTAAAGATCATGGTCTTTACGAAGGGAAAGACGGTTTTATAAATCGTTAAAAATGATAAGAGGTAGACGAAGGTAGTCTACAATTAGGGTGGTACCGCGATAATAATCGTCCCTACTGATTGCTCAGTAGGGACTTTTTTGTACAAAAAAATAATAAAGGGGTAAGAGAAATGAGATACATTACAGCTGGAGAATCACATGGTCCACAGTTAACTGTTATTTTAGAAGGTGTACCTGCAGGGTTATCGTTACAAGCAGAACATATTAATAAGGAATTATTAAGAAGACAAAAAGGCCATGGTCGCGGGAGACGCATGCAAATTGAAACAGATACAGTAGAGATTGTAAGTGGTGTACGCCACGGAGTGACACTTGGTTCCCCAATTACATTAATCGTAAAAAATGATGACTTCAAACATTGGACGAAAGTAATGGGAGCTGAACCGATTTCTGAGCAAGAAAGTAAAGAAATGAAACGCACGATTACAAAACCACGTCCGGGACATGCAGATTTAAACGGTGCAATTAAGTATGGGCACCGTGATATACGAAATGTTCTAGAGCGCTCTTCTGCAAGGGAAACAACCGTAAGAGTAGCAGCTGGTGCAGTTGCAAAGCAAGTTTTAAAAGAATTAGATGTACAGATCGCTGGGCATGTTCTTGAAATTGGCGGTGTCAAAGCAAGTCATGTAGGGCAGTTATCAATAGAAGAAATTCAAACAATCACAGAAAATTCGTCTGTTCGTTGTTTAGATAAAGAGGTAGAACAAACAATGATGGATGCGATTGATACTGCGAAAGCAAACGGTGATTCAATTGGCGGAATTGTAGAAGTCATTGCGGAAGGAATGCCAATTGGCGTTGGAAGTTACGTCCATTACGATCGAAAATTAGATGCAAAGCTTGCAGGAGCAATTATGAGTATTAATGCTTTTAAAGGTGCTGAAATCGGGATTGGATTTGAGGCGGCAAGGCAGCCAGGAAGTTCTGTACATGATGAAATTCTATGGGACGAAGAAAGAGGATATACGAGAAAAACGAATCATGCAGGTGGATTAGAAGGTGGTATGACTACAGGAATGCCAATTGTAGTAAGAGGTGTAATGAAGCCGATTCCTACATTATATAAACCACTGGCGAGTGTAGATATTGATACGAAAGAAGCATTCCAAGCAAGTATTGAACGATCTGACAGCTGTGCAGTACCAGCTGCAAGTGTTGTTGCAGAGGCTGTTGTTGCATGGGAACTTGCGGATGCATTAGTTGAACAATTCGGAAAAGATCGCATGGAATTAATCAAGCAAAATATAACGCAGCATAACAAATATGCAAAAGAATTTTAAAAAGGATGGATTACAAATGAAGATGAAAGAGCAATTATCATCATTACAGCCATATAAGCCAGGCAAATCAGCGGAGCAAATGAAAGAAGTATATGGGGATCATTCATTTGTAAAATTAGCATCAAATGAAAATCCATTTGGTTGTTCACCACGTGTTAAAGAAGAATTACAAAAAACATGGCATGACCATGCTTTATATCCTGATGGAGGGGCATTAGAGCTTCGTCAAACAATCGCAGAAAAACTGCAAGTTCAAAAGGAACAAATTTTATGCGGAAGTGGACTTGATGAAGTTATTCAAATTATAAGTCGTGCGGTACTTTGTAAGGGAGATAATGTAGTAACAGCAGGAGAAACTTTTCCGCAATATCGTCATCATGCAGTGATTGAAGGTTGTGAAGTAAGAGAAGTTCCATTAAAGAAAGGGATTTATGACTTAGAGGAAATTGTTTTAACTGTAGATGAAAAGACAAAAATAATTTGGATTTGTAATCCAAATAATCCAACGGGCACATATATTGATGACCGAAAATTAAATAAATTTATAAATAGTGTACATGATGATGCGCTAATTGTAATTGATGAAGCGTACTATGAGTATGTAACAGCGAAAGATTTTCCAGAAACAATACCATTATTGAAAAAACATAAAAACCTTCTTGTATTACGAACATTTTCCAAAGCATATGGTTTAGCATCATTTCGCATAGGGTATGCAATTGGACAGGCAGAATTGATTGAGAAATTAAATGTTGTTCGTTTGCCATTTAATGTTTCTTTATTTGCGCAAAGAGCGGCAACAATCGCTTGTAATGATGATGGATTTATAAAGGAGATCGCTCGTGTAAATCGAGAAGGATTAGAGCGATATGAGAGTTTTTGTACCGAGAATGGGATTCCGTTTTATCCATCTCAAACAAACTTTATCTTTTTACCAGTAGACGATGCAGAGGAAATCTATGAACGGTGTGCACACGCAGGTTTTATTATTCGTCCGTTTTCAAATGGTGTCCGGATTACGATTGGAACGAGTGAACAGAATGAAGGAGTGATTTCAGTGTTAAAACAGCACTTTATAAATAGAAAGAATAAGTTTCGAGATGAGGCAAATGTGTAAAAAAGTTGTATTAATTGGGACAGGTTTAATAGGTGGTTCGCTTGCATTAGCAATAAAGAGGGAACATGAAGTGATGATTACAGGTTATGATATTCATAGTGAACAAATGGAGCGCGCGAAAGAATTTCATGTAATTGATAAAGTTGCAGGAGATTTACAGGCTGCTTGTGAAGAGGCAAATTTAATTATTTTTGCTTCTCCAGTTGAAGAAACAATAAAGTTATTACGTCAGCTTGCATTATATGATTTACGTGAAGATGTAATTGTTACAGATGTAGGTAGTACAAAGGGCAAGATTATGAATGAAGCTGAAGATCTATTACCTGCAGGAGTGGCTTTTATTGGGGGACATCCGATGGCAGGTTCGCATAAAACGGGTGTTGAAAGTGCAAAGGCTCACTTGTTTGAAAATGCATTTTATATTTTAACACCAAGGAGTCATGTGTCAGATCATCGAGTAGAAGAATTAAAAGATTGGTTAAAAGGAACAAGATCTCATTTTCTTGTATTAAATACAGAAGAGCATGATTATGTAACCGGAATTGTGAGTCATTTTCCACATCTAATTGCGGCGGGGTTGGTGAAACAAGTTGAAAAACATGGAGGGGACAATCCACTTATCCATCAACTTGCGGCAGGTGGGTTTAAGGATATTACACGTATTGCCTCGAGCAGTCCGAAAATGTGGAGTGATATCGTAAAACAGAATCAAAGTCATTTATTACAATTACTAGAAGAGTGGATTAGTGAGATGAAAGAGCTGTACAAGACGGTTTCTGTAGGTGATTCTGTTGAATTACAAAACTACTTTGAAAATGCGAAACAGTACCGTGATTCTTTACCCGTTCGAAAAAGCGGAGCGATTCCAGCTTTCCATGACTTATATGTTGATGTTTTAGATAAAGTAGGGGCATTAGCTCATATTACGAGTATTTTAGCTTATGAAGAAATTAGTATTACAAATCTGCAAATTATAGAAGCGCGAGAAGGATTACTTGGTGTGCTTCGTATTAGTTTCCAAAGAGAAGAAGATCGCTTAAAAGCGACGATAGTACTTCAGAAAGAACAGTACCAAACGTATGAAACAATATGATAGGGAGAGGGTGACACTGTGAAAGAAGTAATGATACAAACTGTCAAAAGTGGATTAAGAGGGACAATTACAATTCCTGGTGATAAATCTATCTCACACCGTGCGGTTATGTTCGGAGCAATTGCACAAGGGAAAACAACAATTAAGGGTTTTTTACCTGGTGAAGATTGTTTAAGTACAATTTCTTGTTTTAGAGAAATGGGAGTAGAAATTTCGCAAAATGGTGATGAAGTAGTTGTAATTGGAAAAGGAATAGAAGGATTACAAGAACCGAAAAATGTTTTAGATGTTGGTAATTCAGGTACAACGATACGGTTAATGTCTGGAATACTTGCAAATACGCCTTTCCACTCCTGTATTCAAGGGGATTCATCAATTGGAAAAAGGCCAATGAAACGCGTAACGAATCCGCTTAGGCTTATGGGAGCAAAAATTGGCGGTAGAGAAGAAGGAACATTTACCCCACTTACAATAAGGGGTGGAAATTTAAAAGCAATTGACTACACTTCACCTGTAGCAAGCGCGCAAGTGAAATCAGCCATTCTACTCGCGGGGCTGACGGCTGAAGGTGTAACAACTGTTACAGAACCTCATATTTCACGAGACCATACGGAAAAAATGCTTGAAGCGTTTGGTGTTACAGTAATTCGTGAGGACAAAACTGTAAAAATTGCGGGTGGGCAACATTTAATCGGGACGGATATCCAAGTTCCAGGTGATGTCTCTTCAGCAGCATTTTTCTTAGTTGCGGGTGCGATTGTTCCAAATAGTAAACTTGTATTAAAAAATGTTGGAATGAATCCAACTCGTACAGGGATTATTGATGTTCTTACGAAAATGGGTGCTAATTTAGAAATACATCCTATTCATAATTCTGCGTCAGAACCAGCTGCGAATATTACAATTGAAACATCATCACTTCAAGGGATTGAAATCGGTGGAGATATTATCCCAAGACTTATTGATGAAATTCCAATCATTGCGCTGGCGGCAACACAAGCAGAAGGGAATACAGTTATTAAGGATGCACATGAATTGAAAGTAAAAGAAACAAACCGAATAGATACAGTTGTAGCTGAATTAACTAAATTAGGAGTACATATTGAAGCGACGGCTGATGGAATGATTATTTACGGTAAGTCCTCGTTAAAGGGGAATAAAGTAAATAGTCATAGTGATCACCGAATCGGTATGATGCTTGGGATTGCGGGTGCTATAGCAGATGGTAACACAATACTAGAAGATGCAGAAGCTGTTGGAGTTTCGTATCCTACATTCTTTAAAGAACTAAACAAACTACAAACTGAATTGGAAAAGTCATAAAATAAACGTCTATAACATTAGTGAAACATTTGTTATAGACGTTTTAGATTAGGTTGCTGGAGAGGGAAATCTAGCTCCTTCAAAACGTGAAATGCTATTAAATATATTAATTGTACCAGCTACGTTAGAGAGAAAAAATACCTCAACAATATCCTCGCATTTTAATTGAGCAATGGTAGAAACGGATATAATATTTTTAATTTGGATATTTGCTCCAAAGAAATCATTATCAGCAGCTATTTCATGACCATTTACTTGAATGTTTATTCTTCCTCTGTAAGATGAATTACAATTATTAGGTGAAAAAAGAAGGCTGGCAATCAATGAGTATACACCCCTTGTGTTAGGGATGAACATGGAGGCAGCTGAATTGAATTCATTGGCCAAATCAAATTGAATGTTAGGATATAAAACTTTAACAGTAGTATTAGCAGGTATTTGTTGAAGTGAAGATATGTTGACTGCTCTAAATGCTGATGGCCTTGTAGATTCACAACTCTCTCCTCTAAGGTCGCCATTTGTTCTTTGAGAAAGGGAATCTCGATTTCCATTCAATCTATTTAATTTGTCATAATAAGAACTCATAATTATTTATTCTTCCCTTCTTTATTTATTAGTTAAGAATAGAGGAGTAATTAGATAATGTATGCATCTGGGTATTCAAATTATCTAAACGAACGATTTGTAAGATCGAACAAGGGCACTATTTGCTTTGCATATTTTATCTTGCATGAACTGCCCGTAAAAGTCTAATCGGTGGAGCTAATAATCCGTAGGGATGAGGAAAAATCCCACTGACTAAAGTTTCACTTTATATGATATACAAAGGACGTGCTGAAAGTGATTAGTACAAAGAACCTTTTGTTTTATGGAAAATCTTTATCTCATATTAACGAGCAGTAACACTCCTACCTCAAAATTCAGCGAAAGTATTGTCCAGCTCTAGCGGCTAGAATCTCCGGCCGTTTCGCCCCCTTGTACGAGGCAAAAAGCGCCTCTCTGTTCGGGTGTTTGGGCGTCCTGCGATTCTGTGCGAGCCGCTTCCGCTTTTCTTTAAGAAGTTAGGTGGGAGATAAACTGCCCGTAAAAGCCCAATTGGTGAGGGCTAATAATCAGTGGGGGATGAAGAAAACCCCACTGATTAAAGTTTCACTTTATGTGGAAGATGTTTTTTGTTACACCAATATATATAACGATTTTAGAAAGGGCGATGTATATTTCATCGCCCTTTCTCATTTTTGCATAGGATTTTATCCGCATGAGTACGAATGTATTAAGGGAATAGGAGGAGAAAAGTCATGAAAGTAGTTGAATTAGCAGGGCAACAATATAGAGAAGCAATTACATTATCCGAATATGCTTTCCAATATAAAGTACCAGAAGATCAGATTGAAAAGCGTCTAACATTAATGAAAAAGCACCATCAATTGTTTGGGATATTAGAAGGAGATCAACTCGCAGCAAAACTGCATCTTCTTCCGTTAGAAATAAATATTGGTGATGAGGTATTTAAAATGGGTGGAATTGCAGGGGTGGCAACATACCCAGAGTATAGACGTAGTGGATATGTAAAAGAACTATTGAAACATGTACTGCAAAAAATGAAACAAGACGGATTTAGTGTATCAATGTTACATCCATTCGCAGTTTCATTTTACAGAAAGTTTGGATGGGAACTATTTGCCAATCGTTTCGTATGTTCAATGACGAAGAGTGATTTAGTGATGCAAAAGCATGTGAAAGGGAATGTGAGACGTTTTAATAAAGATTCACATCCAAAAGAAATAGAAGCAGTATATGAGCAATTTGCGAGGCGATTCGCTGGTATGCTAGTTAGAAGTACAGATTGGTGGGGGCAAGCAGTTTATCATGACAAGGCGGCAGCAGTCTATTACAATGAAGAAAATGAAGCTACTGGTTACATACTGTACAAAATAAATGATTCAAAAATGACAGTAGAAGAATTTGTACCGCTAAATAATGAAGCTAGAAGGGGACTTTGGAATTTTATTTGCCAACATGATTCTATGATAAGAGAACTTAAGATGATACTAAGTGAAACAGAGCCATTACTTTATACTCTGCAAGAGCCTCGAATTAAGGCTGAAATTACTCCTTATTTTATGGTTCGAATTGTAGACGTGGAGCAGTTTTTAAATCAATATTCATTTGTTTGGAGTAATCAACAAAACGAAGTGATTTTGCATATTTCAGATTCATTTGCCCCATGGAATAATGTGACGGTTAAATTACAAAGTAAAGAAGTAGTAATTATTAGTAAAGAAGAAACAGAAAAATGGAACAGTGGAGGAATTCATTTAAATATAAATGATTTATCAGCAATGTTATTCGGATATAAACGTCCGCTAGAGTTATACGAAATTGGCTCTGTTTCAGGAACTGAGGAAGAAGTGAAAGAGTTAGAACATTTGATTCCATTACATAAGCCGTTTATTTATGATTTCTTTTAAGTGATTTCATTTTTGGTTTTGAATAGAAAATTGCGGTTGCTGAAATAGAAAGATGATTAGATATACCTTTAGATGGCTAAATATGTTATAGTTAGTGAGATATATATATAAAAGTATTAAAATTGGAGGAACCACATGATTACAGTTAGTAACGTAGGATTGCGCTTTGCGGACAGAAAATTATTTGAAGATGTTAACATAAAATTCACACCAGGTAACTGCTACGGTTTAATCGGAGCAAACGGTGCTGGTAAATCAACATTTCTAAAGATTTTATCTGGAGAAATTGACCCATCAACAGGCGATGTAAATATTACGCCTGGTGAGCGTTTAGCAGTGTTAAAACAGAACCACTTCGAATATGAAGAGTTTCCTGTATTAGAAACAGTAATAATGGGTCACACACGTCTTTATAAAGTAATGCAAGAAAAAAATGCAATTTACATGAAAGAAGATTTCAGTGATGAAGACGGTATGCGCGCGGCAGAACTTGAAGGTGAGTTTGCTGAGCTAAACGGTTGGGAAGCTGAATCTGAAGCGGCTATCCTTTTAAAAGGACTAGGCATTGGAGAAGACCTTCATGATAAAAAGATGTCTGAGTTAACAGGGGCAGAGAAAGTAAAAGTATTACTTGCCCAAGCTTTATTTGGTCAACCTGACATTTTATTACTTGATGAGCCTACCAACCATTTAGACTTAAAAGCAATTCAGTGGTTAGAGAACTTCTTAATGAACTTTGAAAATACAGTTATCGTTGTATCCCATGACCGTCACTTCTTAAATAAAGTATGTACGCACATGGCGGATCTTGATTTCGGTAAAATTCAATTATATGTTGGTAACTATGACTTCTGGTATGAATCAAGCCAGTTAGCATTGAAACTAACACAAGATGCAAATAAGAAAAAAGAAGAGAAAGTAAAAGAGCTACAAAACTTCATCGCACGCTTTAGTTCAAACGCGTCTAAAGCGAAGCAAGCGACTTCTCGTAAAAAGTTATTAGATAAAATTACATTAGATGATATTAAACCATCATCACGCCGTTATCCATTCGTTGGCTTCACACCAGAGCGTGAAGTAGGAAATGACTTATTAACTGTAGAAGGTCTTTCAAAAACGATTGATGGAGAAAAAGTGTTAGATAATGTGTACTTCACATTAAATAAAGGTGATAAAGTTGCATTTATCGGACGTAATGATATTGCAATGACAACATTATTTAAAATTCTTATGGGTGAAATGGAGCCAGATAGCGGTTCATTTAAGTGGGGCGTTACAACATCTCAAGCTTACTTCCCAAGAGATAACTCTAAGTATTTCGAGAACAGTGAATATAACTTAGTTGAATGGTTACGTCAGTTCTCTCCACAAGATGAAACAGAAAGTTTCTTACGTGGTTTCTTAGGTCGTATGTTATTCTCTGGTGAAGAAGTAAAGAAAAATGTTTCTGTATTGTCAGGTGGAGAAAAAGTTCGTTGTATGCTTTCTAAAATGATGTTAAGTGGAGCGAACGTATTAACACTTGATGATCCAACGAACCACTTAGACCTTGAGTCTATCACAGCATTAAACAACGGTTTAATCGCATTTAAAGGAACATTACTATTTACATCTCATGACCATCAGTTCGTACAAACAATTGCAAACCGTATTATCGAAGTAACGCCAAACGGTGTAATCGATAAAGAAGCAACATACGATGAGTTCTTAGAAAATGAAGAACTTCAAAAGCAAATAAATGCAATGTATAACCAAAAATAATCTGCAGTATGAAACCCTCAATCTTATTATAAGATTGAGGGTTTTTATTTTTTAATGAGCATTTTATAAAGAACAACAAGGGGAATATTGGATGTAAATTATATTATTTCCTTATAACTATGAATAATTATAGGGAATAAAAAGTAGTCGAGACCTCTTAATACATGAATAATTTAGTAACAACAAATCCAATTGGTAATTTTGGAAATAAGAATGTTTGCGAAGTAGTGTATAAAGGTTTATAGTAGGTGAGTCCTGTTAAACGGATGGTCTTTAGATTTTAGTCATAAAAAATGTTACAAATGTATTTCATTAAATATATATCTAGGTCAACATGTTTCGTAAGAAATAGTTGAATAAATACAACCTTAAACTTATAATTACTAATATTCTTCATAAGGTTAAAGAAAAGAGAGGGTTGTTTGGGGACGTAAATTAAAAACAGAGATAGACTTATAAAAAAATAAGCCTTGGATGGTTAAAAAGAGGTGGAGAGATGAAACAATTATTGTTAAAGAGCAAACGTGTGTTAAGTAACCATTTTGGATTTTTCATTTTTGCAGTTGTTTTATTCTGGTTAAAAACATATGCAGCATATGTTACGGAATTTGACCTAGGGATATCAAACACAATTCAAAAATTCTTGCTATTTTTCAACCCGTTAAGCTCAGCTGTCCTATTTTTAGGACTTGCATTATTTGCAAAAGGGAAAAGATCTTATATCTGGTTAATTATTATTAATTTGTTATTGTCAATTCTTTTATACTCAAACGTGGTATATTACCGCTTTTTCAGCGATTTTATTACGTTCCCGACATTAACACAAACAAATAATTTTGGAGATTTAGGTGGTAGTATTTTAGCGTTATTACACCTATATGACCCATTATATTTCTTAGATACAATTATTCTACTTGTGTTAGTCATAACAAAATTTGCAAATCCAAAACCAATTCGTGTTGCAAAACATAAATTGTCACTTGTATTTATTACAGGGATTTTGTTGTTTAGCATCAACTTAGGTTTAGCAGAATCTGATCGTCCGGAATTACTGACAAGAACATTTGACAGAAACTACATTGTAAAATATTTAGGTGCATATAATTATACGATTTATGATGGGATTCAAAGCATGAAAGCATCAACAGAACGAGCTTTAGCAGATGGAGATAGTATGACAGGTGTAAGAAATTATATTGCATCGAACTATGCAAGCCCTAATCCAGAGTATTTTGGTAAGGGGAAAGGTATGAATGTTATCTATATTCATTTAGAGTCGTTCCAAAACTTTTTAATTAATTACAAGTTGAACGGACAAGAAGTTACACCATTTTTAAATTCATTTACGCATGATGCAAATACATTGTATTTTGATAACTTCTTCCATCAAACAGGACAAGGTAAAACATCTGATGCGGAGTTTATGTTAGAAAACTCAATATTTGGATTGCCACAAGGATCTGTATTTACAAACAAAGCTCATAACACGTATCAAGCAGCACCAGCTATTTTAGGGCAGCAGGGCTATACATCTGCAGTATTCCATGGTAATTATAAAACATTCTGGAATCGCGATGATATTTATAAATCATTTGGATTTAATAAATTCTTTGATGCAACATACTATGATATGAATGAAAAAGATGTTGTAAACTATGGACTAAAAGATAAGCCATTCTTTAATGAGTCTATTCCATTGTTACAAACATTAAAACAACCGTTCTATGCGAAATTTATTACATTGTCAAACCACTTCCCTTATCCGATTAATAAGGAAGAAGCGACAATTGAACCAGCAAAAACAGGTGATACATCTGTAGATACGTATTTCCAAACAGCACATTATTTAGATGAATCTGTAAAAGGCTTTATGGATTACTTGAAGCAATCTGGTTTATATGACAATTCAATCATTGTGATGTATGGAGATCATTATGGTATTTCAGATAATCATAACGCAGCAATGTCACAAATTATGGGTAAAGAAATTAATTCATTTGAAAATGCACAACTGCAACGTGTACCTTTAATCATTCATGTTCCAGGAATGAAAGGCGGAGTTCAACACCAATATGGTGGAGAAATCGATGTGCTCCCAACACTGTTACACTTATTAGGTACAGATACAAAGAATTATATCCAATTTGGTACAGATTTATTATCAACACAGCATCAACAAGTTGTTCCTTTCCGTAATGGTAACTATGTAAGTCCGACCGTTACTGCGCTTAATGGAAAGTATTATGATACAACCACTGGAAAATCAGTAGAAGCAACGAATGAAATCAAACAAAATGAAAAAATGGTTCAACAGAAACTTAAGCTTTCTGACGAAGTTGTAAATGGTGATTTACTCCGATTCTACACACCAGAAGGATTTACACCTGTAGATCGTTCGAAATATAATTATAATCATCGTGATAAAAATAAAACGCAGGTAAAAACAACAAAGCAAGAGCAAGAAGGTTAAACGTAAAAAAATAAATCAATGCCGGCCTCCTTATAAGGATAAATATTCCTTGTAAGGAGGCTTTTTTATTTAGGAGACTCAAGGTAATTTCACATACCGTATGGATAGAGTATAGTGAATGTATGAAAAGTGTATAATTATTGCATACTACAGAAACGAAATAATTTTACCCCGTATTAATGGGCAGTAATACTCCCATCTTTTCAACAAGAAGTACTCATTACAAGCATACATCGAAATCATGAATGATAATCAACTTCGCGTATACGAAAAAAGTCTTTAGAAACAAAAAAGACTTGATTTTTCTAAGGAGAAAATCAAGTCTTTTTAAATTAAATACGTTTGTCATGCCAGAAATTTAATGGGAAGTGTTCATCCTCATGATAGCTTTCCAGTTCATAACCTTTTTCCTTCAGACCTTTAATGATGGCAGGTACTGCTTTTACTGATTGTGGGTGAATATCATGCATAAGTACAACTTCTGTTGGGTCTGTTGCACCAGCAAGAACATTTTGCGCAATTTGTGCTGAGGCAGCATCGACTGGCATCTTATTATATTTCCAGTCTAAAGAGTCAATTGTCCAGTCCCAAACTTTCAAGCCGTTTTCTACAACCTTGTTACGAAGGGCTTCGTTTAATCCTGGCATTGATCCGTAAGACGGGCGAGTTAATATTGGTGATTTTCCAATAACCCCAGCGATTAAGCCTTGGTCTTCTTTCATTTCATCTACATAATGACCTTCTGTATAAAGCTTTTTGTAGTTATGTGTCATACTATGCATACCAACATAATGTCCTTCTGCAACTTCGCGTTTTACAAGATCAGGGAATGCTTTAACATTTGCTCCAATTAGGAAAAATGTAGCTTTTGCATCTTCTTTTTTTAACATGTCTAACAGCTCAGCAGTATATTTTCCAGGCCCATCGTCAAATGTTAAGTAAGCAACTTTTCTGACTTGCCCGTTATATTGCTTTGGAGCTTCTTTGGGGGCAAGAGCAGTTTGAATTTCACTTACAAGTTGAACAGACTTCGTTTCATCTTCCGTACTTGCTAAAGCAATATGAGTTGATCCATAAACTGCTTCGTACAAAAATAATACCCCGACGCAAATCAACAATGCTCTCTTTACTAAAGTTGTCATTCGAATTCTATTGTGCATAATTTTCCTTCTCTCTATAATAGTTCTACTCTACTATATTAGCAATTTTAGATAGAGAAATGCAAAAAAAGATTTTTACAAGTACAAAAAAATTTGTGGAAAAGTATGCAAGATATTGTTGTTTTACTGACGGGATTACTCTTGTTTAGCAGGTTTTTAAAAATAAAAAAAGAAGTGGTAAAAAACAAAAATTTACATATTTAAAGAATTTATATTCTATTATAAAACCTATATTGAAAATTGATGAACCATTCTTTAGTGAGATAAGGTGTTTATTTCGTACATCTTTTTTATTAAAAACGGCCGGTAAAAGCTTGAGTGGTCAGGATAACAAGGGGGTATATAACAGGATTCTGTTTTTAAATATTATAAATTTCACATACCGTATTTGAAGAAAAAACTAGGAAAATAAGAAATAGTGTCGAATATATCGTAAGTACATGTATAAAGTAAAGAAAATTATGAACAAGAGGTTGATAATTATTGTTTAATGGATGTACTTATGTCATCTGTATCGTTGTCTTCGATTGCAATAGGCAAATTGAAGGAATGGACAATCTATCAGGATGAATGGATTGCGAGAGCAGGTTGGTCATTACTCGCTAATATTGCTATAAAGGATAAAGTGTTAGAAGATGAATTTTTTCTTCCATTTTTAAAAGAGGTTCAGATGCATATACATACGAAAAAAATGGAAAAAGGAAGCGATACATAGTGCACTTATTACGATTGGAATTCGAAATGATGACTTTGAGCAAAAAGCAATCACAATTGTACGCGAAATTGGAAAAGCTGATGTTGATCATGGTGTCACTTCATGTAAGACATCTGAGGCAGAAGCGTATATGAAAAAAGCCCGAGATAGAGAACGAAATAAAAAAAGTAAATGAAAGAAGGAGAACGGCATGAAAGCAATTGACGCTGCACACAAATTTATTGAATTGCAATTTCCACATTGTAATGCCGCTTTATTAGGAGGAAGTGTTGCAAGAGGAGAAGCGACAAAAACATCTGACCTTGATATTGTAATATGGGATGATAGTCTATCTCATTGTTATCGTGAATCTTTTTTTAGCAATGGTTGGCCTGTTGAAGTGTTTGTACATAATTTTAAAACATATAAAGAATATTTTAAAAGTGACTGCAAGTGCGGGAGACCTAGTTTACCACAATTAGTTTCGGAAGGGATTATTTTAAAGGGGAAGGAAGAAATTATAACTAGTTTAAAACAGGAAGCACGGCAATTATTAGATAAAGGTCCTGAAAAGTGGACAGAAGAATTGACTAGACAGAAACGTTACTTTATTACGGATGTATTAGATGATTTTATTGGTGCGACAAGGAGGGAAGAAGAACTGTTTATTGCTAATCTTTTGGCTGAGTTGGTTCATGAATTTGTACTTAGAGTAAATGGGCAATGGGTTGGAAATTCAAAATGGTTTATTAGAGTGTTAAGAAAATACGATGAATTATTTGCAGAAGAGTTTGTTGCAGCTTTTGATCATTTTTATAAAACTGGAGAGAAAAAGAGACTGATTATTTTTGTCGAGAAAACTTTAGAAAACTATGGTGGCAGGTTGTTTGAAGGTTTTTCCATAGGGAAATAAAAGGGAGATGAAAAAATGAGTGTACCAATTATTGTGTTAAGAGAACTTACATTAGACGACGTAGAAGATCGATATCAATGGTCATTGGATACAAAAGTAACAAAGCACTTAGTGGTACCAGATCAATACCCACCATTTACACGTGATGAGACAAAAAGGTGGATTGAAATGTGTATGAACCGGGAAAATGGGTATGAACAACGAGCTATCGTTTCTGAGGATGGTGTGCATATCGGTTGGGTCGATCTAAAAAACTTTGATAAAACGAATAAAAATGCTGAATTAGGAATTGCAATTGGAAATAAAGAATATTGGGGGTGCGGATATGGTATCGCAGCGTTATACAGCATGTTACAAATTGGATTTTATGAATTTGGTCTGGAGAAAGTGTGGCTACGTGTAGACGTAGATAACATAAAAGCAATAAAAAGTTATGAAAATGCTGGATTTGTTTGTGAAGGAATTATGAGGAGAGATAGAGTACGAAATGGAATGTTTATTGATAGATATCGATTTAGTATATTAAGAGATGAATATAAAAATAATGTAAATTTAAAATTTTAGCTACACAAATTGTCGTATTATTGTATATAATTAAGATTAGTTAATGAATTGTTTTTATTTTACAAAGGGGAGTGGCATAATTGATTAACAAGAAAGTCATGTCTATTTGCTTTGCAACTATTTTAGCAGCAGGTATTCTAAGTGGTTGTAACTCAAAGAAGACAGAATCTAAACCTGAGGAAACAAAAGTAAGTGAAGTAGGGGACACAAGCAAATTAAAAGATGTCGAGATGACATTAGAAAGTGCTGAATTTGTCTTACCTGATCAATACGCTAAACTAGAAAATGAGCAAGTATTAAAAGTAGAAGTGACAATGAAAAATAAAGGTGATAAATCATTAAATATTCTTCCAAATGATTTCGCTCTATATCTTGATGATAAGAAAATGAAAACCTATTTTGGATCAGAAGGAAACTTAAATCCTGGAGAGTTGGATAAGGGTAAGTCAATTACTGGTAATATATTTTTTGATGTAGAAGCTGGAGAAAAGTATGAACTAGTGTATACAAAGTTCATTTCAGATCCGAAAAAAGATAAAGATGAAAAAGTAAGATATAAGATTGATGGCAAAAAATTAGCTGAAAAGGCGAAGGATTTACAAAAGCCAGCAGAAGCGTTAAATGCCTACATAAATGCAGCATTTTATGACAAAGATGCGGGGAAATTAAAAACTTTAACTGGTGAAGATAGTACTCAATTTTTAAATGATTTTGAAGCAGCATTTAAGCAAACGATGGAAAGAGAAATCGGTCAAAAGGTGAATGACGATTTATTAAAAAGTTTATTAGGAAAAATAAAGTTAGCTATTCAAAAAAATGTAAAGTATGAAACGAAAGTAATTTCAAATAAAAATGGAAAAGCAAAGGTTGAAATTAAAGGGAAACCAATTGATAATAGTGCATTAGAATCTAAAATGCAAAGTGAAATGATGAACTTTGCTTCAACAAATCCAAATGCCACAGATGAACAAATTGTTAATCAGGTATTTGCTGTTTATGAGAAATTGTTACAAGAGGTAACAACTTCTAGCATTGAAGAAAAGGCTGAAGTTGAGATGGAGAAACATGGTAAAAATCAATGGAAATTAAATTCTACATCTGCTGGAAGTATGAATCGTATTTTTATGAAATGATGTATGAATCAATTAATTAAACATATTATTTAGAACACGGTAATTTATTAAAGACGATATAGAGAGAAAATAAAAATATGAGTTAAACCTGCTAAAAGAGCAGGTTTTTCTTTTTAATTATGAAAGGATGTATAAAAATGATTCGAATTTTATCTGACCTTAACGCAGTGCAATATTGGGATTTACGTTTGCAGGCATTACGAGTAAATCCAGATGCATTTGTGACCACGTATGAAGAAGCGATGCAAAAAGAAAATCCTGTAGAGGAAGTTGCTCAAAATTTTAATTCAAAAACTAGTTACACATTTGGAGCTTTTAATAACGAAAATCGACTGCTAGGTGTAGTAACATTACTGACAGAGCAAAAGGCAGCCTTTAAGCATAAAGGACATCTTGTTGCTATGTATGTAGATGCTCAAAGTAGAGGGAAAGGATTCGCAAAATGTTTAATTGGAGCAGTAATTGAAAAAGCAAGAGAGCTGAAAATTGAGCAAATTAATTTAGGAGTTGTTTCAGATAATAAAGCAGCAAAAACATTGTATCAATCAATGGGTTTTACAACGTATGGTGTAGAAAGAAGAGCGTTGAAAATGAATGATGTATATCGTAATGAGGAGCACATGGTTTTATTTCTCTAAGAGAATGTTTCAAAAGGGTTGAAGGTGTTTAAAAACAAGAGGCGTATTCATTATAATCATCATGAACAGGCAACTGAGATCAATGAAAAGATAAAGAGTTAGATGGGAGAATTACAGTGAAAGATTTATATTTAGAAAGGGACATGAACCCTCATGTTGCAATATTATATGCTACTGTAAGTGACACATTCAAAAGATTAAGAGATCTAGTTGAAGGTGTAGGAAAAGAAGAATTGTATTACAAAGGTCCTTCTAATGATGAAAATAGCATCGGACAGCTTCTTCAGCATTTAGCAGTTGTAGATTTACATTGGGTGTATCGTTTGAAAGGTGTGCAGGCTCCATTAGTATTACAAGAAAAATATGGTCCTATGCTTGATGAAAAAGGAGAATTGCCCAATATAACAAAAGGTTCTTTGCAAGAACTCATGCACGATTATCAAGATGTTCATAATATGTTTTATAATGAATGTATAAAACTAATAGAAACCGACTTAACCCGCGAAGTCTATTATGAAAAAGCTGAAACAGCTACGATTAGGTGGGGGATATGGCATATAGCTGATCATAGCCGCTATCATCAAGCTCACATAAGCCGATTACGGAAATTGTATCGACAAGAAATAAACATATAAAAGCACTAATTCAAGCATGAAATTTCCGAATTTTATTTCAAATTGATTATATTTTGTTATATAGTAGAGGGAAAACGGTATAAGGGGTTTTAGGATGAAAGCAATTGCAGCGGGAGTTTTGGCATCGTTTTTCTTTGCCTTTACATTTATTTTGAACCGTGCGATGGACTTACAAGGGGGAAGCTGGATTTGGAGTGCATCGTTACGATATTACTTTATGGTTCCGCTACTTGTCATGATAGTCATGTATAGAGGAAACTTAAAGCAACTCTTTCAATATATGAAAAATAATCCGAAAGAGTGGTTGTTATGGAGTATTGTGGGCTTCGGTCTTTTTTATGCACCACTTAGTTTCGCAGGTGCATTTGGACCAGGGTGGCTCGTTGCCTCAACATGGCAAATTACGATTATAGCAGGAATTTTATTAACACCATTCTTCGCAACGAATTCGCTACATAAAAAAATTCCAATGAAAGAATTGATGATGTCTGCTGTCATATTATTAGGTGTTCTTCTCATGCAAGTAGAGCAAGCTTCTTCTTTAGGGATTCGTGAAACTGTTTTATGTGTAGTTCCTGTAATAGTTGCAGCGTTTGCTTATCCATTTGGTAATCGGAAAATGATGCAAATATGTAAAGGTGAGATAGATGTTTTTCAGCGAGTTCTTGGAATGACACTCGCAAGTTTACCATTTTGGTTTTTGTTATCAGGTTATGAGGTTTCTACAAATGGCTTGCCATCAAGTGACCAAGTCTTCCAATGCTTCATCGTAGCAATTAGTTCTGGTTTAATTGCTACTGTATTATTTTTCTTTGCAACTGACCTTGTAAAGGATGATCCGCAGAAATTAGCTACTGTAGAAGCGACGCAATCTGGTGAGGTTTTATTTGCGCTATTAGGGGAGTTGATATGGTTATCTGCTCCGTTTCCATCATCGCTATCATGGATTGGAATGAGTTTAGTGGTGGTTGGAATGATTTTGCATAGCTATGTTGCAGTTGTCGTGAAAAAGGATGAAAAAATAACGGCGTGAATGAATATTAGCTCTTTGAAAATAAGGAGCTAATATTTTTTTTATGTAGGAATTTACATGGAATTAAAAGGATTCATTCATTTTCTAAATAGATTAGAAGACAATCATATATTCTATAAGATAAGTAAAGTGAGAAGGGAAAGCATTATGGTGGAAGTGACTGTACTAAGGCAACGATGGGAAATTGAATTCCTAGTTGCAGATTATAGTGATTAAGTAAAGAGAAAGGAACGGATGCATAATTATAGTGGGCTGATCCTTTTTTGTTTTAATCATATGAATTGATATATACTAACTTTATATGTAACATATAATAAAGGTGGGAGTTCCTGTTTACTGAGACGTGTTTTCGCATAGTAAGGATAGAACAAATAGATTAGGCTAAAGGGAGAGAAAGAAATGAATAATATGGAAAAAGATATAAATATAACAGATAAAAACATGGATAATATCGTTACGTTATATATTACTAGACACGGCAAAACAATATTAAACACAAATGAACGTGTACAAGGCTGGGCTGATTCTCCATTAGTGGAGAAAGGCATTGAAGTAGCTAAAGGTTTAGGGAATGGATTACAAGATATTCTTTTTGTTGATGCTTATAGTAGTGATAGTGGGCGTGCAATTGAAACTGCTAACTTAGTATTAAAGTATAGTGGACAATCAAATTTAAAACTTGAACAAAGGAAAGATTTACGTGAATTAAATTTTGGGATTTATGAAGGTGAAAAGATTGAAAATATGTGGGAGGCTATTAAAAACCTTGCTGGTGTGAAATCAGCGACTGAATTAATGAAGTTCTCTATTAAAGAGATTACCAATTTCATTGTAGAAGCAGACTCTACAAAACAAGCTGAAAATTGGGAAGTATTTTCAACTCGTATCAAAAAAGAAATTGATAAAATTAGTGAAGACACCGCCAAAAATGGAGGAGGTAACGTTTTAATCGTATCTCATGGACTGATGATCACTTCATTAGTAGAAATGCTTGATAGTAGTAAAACAAAAATGGGGGTAGAAAATGCAAGTGTAACTAAAATTCTCTATCAAGATGGGACGTATAAAATTGAGTCTGTTGGCGATATGAGTTATGCTGAAAAAGGTAGCGAGATTGTAAAATCGTGATAGTTTGTATAAAGTAATAGAATGAAAAAGACGGATTTCTTATGAAGATAAGGACGTCTTTTTCTTTGGTTTTTTAGTTATGAAGTATTGTGTTTTTATTGTTGTGACGTAACTCCTTCATTCTGTTTTATCTCAAAAATTTTTTTACCATCTTCATTTACAATGTTTACAGAGTCTCTTAATTTATTTACGCCAATATACATAACAGGGTTTTTATCTCTACCTTTATCTTTTTCCACATGTAATACAATAACTGATTTATCTTTTTCATCTTTCACTTCTTTTACTGTAATTTTATCATTCTGATATTTTTCGCCAAATGCTAAAAATATCATCATTTTTTCTTCGCTAATTCTTTCAATTGAGTGATGAACAAGTGTTGGATCTTCTTGTGCTTTTTCATACAGATTAATTGGTCCGAATTCACCTTCATTATATCTAGATTTTTCTAGAACCCAATAGCTTTCATAATCGCTTGTAAATAGAGTACATCCACTTAATCCGATCATACACAGTACTCCAAAAATGAATATGAATTTTTTCATATTATCCACCTTTAAAAAGAATATGATTCATATAATTATACCATAAATTTACTATTTCGAATTTTTAATCTTATATTTATAAATTTAGTACTTAACGTGTTTGTTTAGATTAAAAATTGAGAAAAATATGATAAAATATTGAGAGTGAATTCAAAGTGAAAATTGGTAGTTTGTAAAATCTTAACACAGAACAAACGGGGGAGTAATCATGAAAATAAACGACATAGTGGCGGAAACGCAATTACCAAATACAATTGAAACGATATCGAATGATTTACAGGCATTAGGACTTAAAAAAGGAATGACAGTGATTGTTCATTCTTCTCTTAGTTCAATTGGTTGGGTATCTGGTGGGGCAGTCGCGGTTGTAGAAGCGTTAATGAATGTAATTACTGAAGAAGGTACGATCATTATGCCGACACAAACGTCTGATTTATCGGATCCAAAAAATTGGGCAAGACCTCCTGTCCCAGAAAGCTGGTGGCAAATTATTCGAGACAACGTTCCAGCATTCCATCCAGATATAACCCCAACACTCGCGATGGGAAAAGTTGTAGAATGTTTTCGTACATATCCGAATGTAAAACGGAGTAATCATCCATTAAATAGCTTCGCAGTATGGGGGAAACATGCAGAGACTATTATAGCTGAGCATTCACTTTCCATTAGTTTTGGAGAACACTCACCTTTAAAGAAAATATATGATTTAGATGGATATGTATTGTTGATAGGTGTAGGCTATGATTCTAATACATCGATTCACCTATCTGAAATACGTACAGGAGCACGTGAATTAATTAAAGTTGGAGCACCCGTTTTAGAAAATAACATAAGGGTGTGGAAAGAGTTCGATGAAATGGATTATGATTCTGACTTGTTTGTTGAGATTGGAAAAGAGTTTGAACGTATAAATGCTGTAACAATTAATAAAGTAGGAAATGCAACGTGTAGATTAATGAAACAAAAAGAAATTGTTGACTTTGGTGTACAATGGTTTCGTTCGAAAAATAAGTAAGGGATGGTTATGATGAAGGGGAAAAAGATTTTAATTACAAGTGGTGGCTGTTTAGAGAAATGGGATCAAGTACGTGGTCATACAAATTTAGCAAAAGGTACAATCGGAAGAATGCTTGCTGAAGAAGCGATGACAAAGGGAGCACACGTTATATATTTACATGGTTATTTCGCTGAAAAGCCGCATACTACCAATGATCAATTAGAATTACATCCATTCGAAGGTATTGTTGATTTACAAGATAAGATGAAAAGTATCATTACACACGAGAAAATTGATGCAGTAATTATGGCGGCAGCTGGATCGGATTGGATCGTTAATAAAATTTGTGATCAAGATGGAAATATACTTGATAAGAATGGGAAGATTTCAAGTGATATAGCACCAATTATTCATTTTCAAAAAGCACCAAAAATATTAAAACAAATTAAACAATGGGATCCAGAAACGGTTTTAGTTGGATTTAAACTTGAAAGCGATGTCAATGAAGTAGAATTAATTCAACGTGCGAGTGAAAGAATGAGGCAGGCGAAAGCAAATCTTATGGTAGCAAATTCTCCGCATTCATTATATTCAAATGCAGCCATCCATCATGTAATCGGAGAAGATGGTAATGTTTGTATTTGTGAAGGGAAAGATGAAACAGCAAAAGAGATTGTAACCAAATTAGAACAGTTATGCAATCGTGTAGAAGAGGGGAGTTTGGGCCGTTTATAAAAAGGGAGAGGTGTTCATGCTTTTTCAAAATATCAAAGTCATTGTATTAGATTTAGATGGTACATTGTTAAATAATGAAAAGAAGGTATCAGAGAGAAATATAAAAGCAGTTTTGGATTGTCATAGAAAAGGAATACATATTATTTTTGCGACAGCAAGAGCTCCTCGTTCTGTAAAACAGTTTCTTCCAAAGGAATTACAGAGTATTGGAATGATGGTGTATTACAATGGCGCTCTATTACGGGATCAAATAACAAAAATGAATTACCATTACCCAATTGATGCTGTTCACACAGCGGAAATTATCAATTTTGTTATGCAAACGCAACCTGCTTCTTTCATTGCAATTGAGGTACAAGATACATGTTACATTAATCAAAATATAAAAACAAATTTTATAACAGCGACGAAGCCGATTGTTATGACGAATGAAGAAATGAAACAACGTTCTGTATCTAAAATACTGTTACACTCGTTTTCTCACTATGAAAAATTAGAAGAACAATTTCGGCATAAAGTAAACGTAATTTGTACAGATCAAAATCAGCTCGTCCAAATAATGGGGCGTAATGTTTCGAAAGAAAATGCTGTGTTGAATTGGTGCCAAAAGCACGAGATAAGTGCAAAACAAGTAATGGCATTTGGTGATGATTGGAATGATATCGGCTTGTTCAAAGAATGTGGTTATCCAATTGCGATGGAAAATGCAATTTTGGAGCTAAAAGAATTAGCATATTGCATAACAGATAGCAATGAAGAGGATGGTATAGCATGTATTCTGGAGCAGATAAGGAGTGATGTAGGTGAAACACTTATTGGAGCAAACGATTCAATTTCGGAATGAAGAAATATGTACAAGTAAGGGATATACTCATTGGGTTAACTAACCTTACCCAGCATCCAGAAGTTCTCTATGAATGCGCTTATATACATGATGTAATGGGACTTAAAACAGAAGCTGTTCCATTTTACGAAAAAGCAATTGTAAATGGACTTAAAGGAGAAGCATTATGTAGGGCATATATTGGACTCGGAAGTACATATCGATGCATCGGTGAATACGATAAAGCGATTGTTACATTAGAAGCTGGGCTCAAAAAGTTTCCGGACAATGAAACCATGAAAGTAGTTCTTTCCATTGCAAAATATAATATTAAAGAATATGAAAGAGCTATTTTGTTCTATAAAGACCAGCTTAATAAGATTTTTAAATAAAAAGGAGAGAGTGCATGAGTGATTCAATTTCACATAAAAGAAGAAATGTTTCGATTGGTCTTATTGCTTTAATTGTAATATCAAATTATCTAGCATATACACTTCCTATTGTACCCGCTGTACCGAAGGAAATGGTGCTAGGGTCCTTGTTTGATTTTCTTATTGTAATTCCAGTTATTACGTATTTCTTTATCATACGAAAACGCTATTCGTTAACTTATATATTTCCAGTTGTAATAGCAGGCTATATTGCCGCAAGATTCATAATTCCAAGCGATTATTTACAGTCGTTTTCATTTGTTTCTTATATTTTAGTTGCAGGAGAAATTGTGTTTATCGGTTTAGAGTTATTTATTCTATATAAGACTGCTAGAGCATTACCGAAGATTATACGATGTTATAAGCAATATAAGAATGAATATCCATCATTTTCTTTTGCAATTGATAAGGCATTAGATAAAACATTAGATAAAACATTCACAAGAAATACTGTAGTAAATGTGATCGTTACAGAATGTAAGTTATTTTACTATGCTTTATTTTCTTGGCGTACAAAGATGCCAGAAAGTCAGCATGTTTTTTCATATCATAAAAAGACTGGAGCAATTCCATTTTATATTATGCTGATTCACGCAACATTAATTGAATCAATTGGGTTTCATTATTTACTTCATCAATGGAATCCAGTGTTAGCTTGGATTTTACTCATTTTAAATATATATGGAATCCTTTATTTTTTAGCTGAGATACAAGCAGTCCGTAAAAATCCATATATTATGACAGAAACAGAAATGATCATTCAAGTTGGATTTGGTAGGAAAATTGTTGTACCATTTTTTCAAATAGAAGAAATTTCCTTTTACAAAGGTGAAGTATTAACTAAGGAAGAAGGAAAAGAAATATTCGAAGCAACGGTAATGGAATTTATAAAAGAACCGGCTACCTTTGAAATCAAATTAAAAGAGCCGTTAACAGCGCAGTTACTATATGGATTTACGAAAAAGGTGAATCGTGTACATGTGAATGTGGATGATAATCGGAGATTTTATGAAGCAATTGTTGAAAAACTAGAGAAAGATGAGGAATAAAAGAATAGGAATCAGTAAAACCGGCAAGCGAGAGACTTGCCGGTTTTCATCGTAAAAAATTAGAAAATATGATAAAATTAAGAGGTAACTTATGGTACGGTTGGTTGTTCAATTATCACTTCTCCAGGCTTGAAGGGAGGTGATAATAAATGAGTGAAATTTCGTTATTGTTGCAAGGCGGATTATTTCTCGTTGCACTGTTAACGTTTGTTGTCGTTTTAATCGATAAGCTCAAAAAATAACAACCCACCTACGCCAATAGAATGTGGGTTGTTTCGTTTGTAAGAAACAAATAGGATAAATGAACAATCCAATCTGCTAAGTTACATGGACTGGTGTGTAGCCGCACACTAGTCTTTTTTATTTATATACAATTTATAATTGTTTTATGTGATTGTATTGTTCTTTTCATACTCATTATAACATAGTGTCTTTTCAACAAGAAAGGAGACCGTATGTTCTTGTTGCGAATTCTTGTTATTTAACTATGATTCAATCTGTAAAAATAACTTTGTTATCCAAAGATTATTAAACGCGAGTCGTTTGTGTACTCTTTTGTTTAAATAATTGATCCATGTATTGTTTTAAATTCTCAATATAGAATTCTTGCTTTTCTACATCATTCACTCCAACAATTGGAGATGGAAGTTGATATTTTTTTCGAGAAAGATGGACAACAACATCGAAAATATCAAATAGGCGAATAAAGCAGAATAGACCATCTTTATCACTTAATAAAATAAAGTAATGGTTATCGCTAGTCGTATTGAGGGTATTCCACAATGAGCTTTTACTTAAATCACGAACAATGCTTCGTTCTTTTAATTCGATAAAGTCAACATTAGATATAATAGTAGAAATATCAATCGCATCAGGATCATTAAAATAACCGTCAATTGTATGTACTGCGAATATATAAGCCATTTTTAAGATACTCATTTTATATTTACGGTTATCTAAAAGTAATTCACGTTGAATGGAGCTTGCTACTTTCGTTACACGTTCTTCTTTCCAAATTTCATTATGTAGTGAAATATCATGTTTTTTACATAGTTTCATAATTAACGCATTAGAATAATATACTTCGCCGTTCGTTTCAACTTCTTCCGTTTCCGCTGCCGCTAATTTTTGACCATATTCATTCGTATAAAGAGGAGAATCAATTTGTTGCTTCATTTGTTCGATTTTGTATTGGATTAGTTTATGCCTGATTAATGGTCGGTCTACGTTTGTTGTGAGATGCTCATAACAAGTATCACAAATTAAATTTGTAAAATAATATCCACATAAAATCTCTGGGACAACATGTTGTTCACTAAGTTCTTTCGTTTCTTTTCTGCAAATGATACATTGCGTCATATTTATCACCTTTTACCCTGAAAATTTGTATGTATTCTTATTGTAGTGTATTTATTAGTATTTTGGAACATTGAAGATGAAAATAGAGTATAAAATTCATGAGTGTTTTGATACAATAAAGTGAAGTGCTAATTTAAAGGAGGCTGTTTTTTTGAAATTGAAAGTGCACTTTTGGACATTGGAAGTGCTAATGGTTGTAGGGATTATATTTATTTGCACAAAAATATCATTTTTATTTCAACCCATTGGTATATTCATTTCAACTTTATTTTTCCCAATTTTAATCGCTTTGTTTTTATACTTTATATTTAATCCCATTTTAGTGTTTTTAGAAGGGAAAAAGGTTCCTAGAAATTTAGCGATATTGTTGTTATATGTTTTTATCATTACACTAACTGCAGTCTCAATTGGTGTAGTCGTTCCGACGATTTCACAGCAGCTGATGGATTTAGTGAAAAATATGCCAACATATATCAAAGAGGGAAAAGTATACATACAAGAATTATCTCATCATAGGCTATTTGAATGGTTAGCTACACAAAATTATGTATCAATTGAAACGATTGAAAAAAATGTAATGGAGTATTTGAAAGAAATACCAAATACAATCACGTCGAGTGCAACGGCTTTGTTTGGTATTATTACAAACGTTGCATTAGTAATTTTTACAGTACCGTTTATTTTGTTTTATATGTTTAAAGATGGTCATGCATTCCCAAGGAAAGCTGTTGGTTTTTTACCAGAATCGTATCGTGAAGAAGGACTTCATATTATAAAAGAAACAGGCGAAACGTTGTCTGCCTATATCCAGGGACAAGCGCTCGTTTGTTTATTTGTCGGTGCATTTACATTTGTAGGATATATAATTATTGATTTGCCGTATGCTTTCGTTTTAGGGATTATAGCGGCATTTACTAATATTATTCCGAACTTAGGGCCATTTATTGGAGCGGCACCAGCTGTAATTGTTGGATTATTTGTATCGCCCATGCAAGCTGTTTGGGTAATTGGTATCGTAACAATTGTACAGCAATTTGAAAGTAATATTATTTCACCGCGTATTATGAGTTCGAAATTAAATATACACCCTTTAACAATCATTGTGTTAATCCTTGGTGTAGGTAATTTCGCTGGTATTATTGGAATGATTTTAGCAGTACCAGTTTACGCTGTGACGAAAACGATTGTTTCAAACTTGGTGAGATTGATTAAGATGAAAAGAAATAATCGGAAATAAAAAGAATTCATAAGAATCAAGAAAGATACATTGCTTTTTAGCAATGTATCTTTTTTTGATTGTGATGTAAAAAGATTTGAAGAAGGGGGATTGCTGCCTTGTTATATATAACGATTAAAGTTAATTTACACATATAAATAATAATAAAAACGCCTAGTTTTTAAGATGTAATTAGCCGTTTTTATTGTATGATTTTTGCATACTTATTTGAAGTATATGGCCTTTTAAAGGTTAACGAACTATGTGGAATCCCTCTCAATAATCCAAATCATTTTTTTACACCGCGCCATTAACATCTTAATTCACTCCTTTTATAATATTTAAATTTGCATCATTATAGATGTGTATAATACTTGCTTCTACGATCTCGAATTTCATCAGAAACTTTTTTATATTGCTCTTTTTGTACAATTTCAGCTTCAGTTAATCGCTTCTTTTGAATCGTAATCGTTAAAAAGAATACATGAAATTTCATAAATGAATTCCTCCTTTCGTAAAGGAATTATAGGTGACTGCAATAAGGAAGTTGCCGTTCTTTCACTTCATTCATAGCGTGTTGAATTTGTTGTTCGTGTAACATTTCGAACTCAGAAACTTTGTTTTTGTGAATTGTGATAGTTAAAAAGAATACTTGGAATTTCATCAGGTAAATCCTCCTATTTATATGAGTTTTTAGTACATATGATTGTAATAAGAAACTTGACGTTCTTTTGTTTCGTTTATCATTTTTTGAATCTGCTGTTCATGTGAAATCTCAGTTTCAGAAAATTGATTTTTATGAATGGTAATGGTTAAAAAGAATACACGAAATTTCATAAGATGATTGCTCCTTTTGAAAATTATTTTTTAATACATTTGATTATAATAAGAACTCTTGCGATCTTTTACTTCGTCCATAATCTCTTTTAATTGTTGTTTACGTAAAATATCAGTTTCAGATAAAGATTTTTTTTGAAGAGTAATCGTAAAAAAGAAAATGTGAAAAGTCATTAACGAATTCCTCCTTTCGTAAAGGAATTACAGGTGACTACTGTAAGGACTTTGACGCTCCTTTATATCACTCATAGCTTTTTGAATGTGTTGATCATGCACAATTTCGACTTCAGATAATTGCTTTCGTTGAATTGTAATACTGAAAAACAGTACGTGAAAAGTCATTGAATATTTGCTCCTTTCTTAAAGAAATGGTGTCAGAGATTTAAAAGATCGCACAAAAAAGCCACAGAAGGATACGGTTCTCCTGTGGCAGGGCATGAAAAAGCCACAGGTAAGCATACGACCTCCTGTGGCGAATGTGTTAATTAAAGAAAATATCGAACGATTTTCAATTCTCCATTAGGGTGGTCGAACTAATATTTAATTGTAAAACAGGTGCAACATGTAATTTTAATTTCATCATTTCATTCGACCTCCTTTTAGAATTTTTTTCTTACGTTAGTAAGTATATACAATTAATGGATAATTGTAAACATAAAAAATGAAAATTTTTAATTTTGATTAAAGTGCGTATATTTTTGAAAGGAATTGTATGATTCATGATAGGATTTAGAGATGAGATAAATCAGTCAATTTTAGAGGATCATATCTTTTTCATCAAGAGACAGGAGGGAGAGAAAGATGGAGCTGTTTTATAAGATTGCCTATCATCGAATGTACGACCATTATTTATCTAAACTAATTCAAACAATTGGGCACTTACATGCAGAAGAATTATGGAAGCAAGAGGATTCAGCGAATTCAATTGGTGGCATCGTATTACATATTTGTGAGCATATAAAAAGGAATAGTAGCCGTTATTCGAATCCAAATATACATTTTGAAAATGGGATTGAAGAATACTTTCCGATTGTGCAATTGAGTCCAAAAATGTTATGTGAAACTGTACAGAGGACATTTGATGAATGGGAAAAAAGTTATGTTAAAGCTTGTAAGGAAATGAGTAGGATAGACATGCATGATCTGTTTCATTTAGTGGAACATACAGGTTATCATTTAGGACAAGTGGTAGATCGTACAAAATTATTAAAGGGAATGAAGCTGAATTTCTGTCAAAATGGTTTAAATGAAAAGAACTTGAAAGCATGTATAGAAAATACAACCGTTTTATAAATAGTTTTTAGAGAAGTATCATCCTGTAAGGTGTGATACTTCTTTTTTTGAAATAAATTATGGGAAAATATTGAATGAATCTATATTCCTGTGATATGGTTAATTACATAAGTAATGAACCTATGAACCTAAGGTGGTGAAAACGTGAAACCAACACTTGAGCAGAACAAGTTAATATACATACAAATTGCGGAAACAATTGAGGCTGATATTTTAAAGGGGATATTGCTTGAAGAAGAACAAGTCCCATCGACAAATCAATTTGCTAAGATGTTACAAATCAATCCAGCTACAGCAGCGAAAGGGGTAAATTTACTAGTGGATGAAGGGATCTTATATAAAAAAAGAGGGATTGGAATGTTTGTTACAAAGGGAGCAAAAGAAGTTGTATTAAAAAAACGGCAAAATGCTTTTATGACTGAATTTTTACCTAAAGTGTGGGAAGAAGCAAAAGTTCTTGAAATTTCAAAAGAAGAATTAATGAATATGATTCGAAAAATTACGAAGGAGGGGGAATGACCATGATTGCATTCGAAACAAAAGACTTATCGAAAAAATATAGGGGAAAAGCGGCTGTAAATGCAGTAACGATTTCGATGGAAAAACATAAAATATACGGTTTGCTCGGTAGAAATGGGGCGGGGAAAACGACATTATTACATCTTCTTTCTGGACAGATCGTTTCAAGTAGTGGAAGTGTATCCGTATTTGATGAAAATGTTTTTGAAAATAGGAAAGCGCTGCAAAATATTTGTTTTGTAAAAGTGAAAGAAGAAGTTTATTTAAACTATAAGGTGAAAGAGATTTTTAATCTATGTAACATGTTTTATAAAAATTGGGACCAAGCCTATGCTGAAGAACTTACGAGGAAATTTGGGCTTAATGTACAAGAAAAATATCATAAATTATCGCATGGTATGCAGAATGTTGTTGGAATTATTAAGGGATTAGTAAGTAGGGCACCTATTACAATTTTTGATGAGCCGACTACCGGTTTAGATGCGGCGCACCGAGAATTATTTTACAATATGTTGTTAGAAGACTATGGTAATCACCCTCGAACAATTATTTTATCAACGCACTTAGTAGAAGAAGTAGCGCATATTGTGGAAGATGTGCTGATTTTGAAAGGAGGAGAAGTAGTTGTTCAATCAGCCGTTGAAGATTTATTACAGGAAGCCTATTGCATATCAGGCCGAAAAGATAAAGTGGATGAATTTCTAATAAATAAAAACGTTGTACATCGAGAGGTATATGGAAATAAGGAGATTGCTGTTATATGGGAGGGGTTTTCTACTAAAGATTATCAATTTATTGAAAAAGAAGGATTAGAAATTGATAGCGTAACACTACAAAAACTATTTATTTATATAACAGATGATGAGGTGAAATGATGATGCTAATGAAACAATTGAAGTTACATATGAAATTTCATTACAAAGCGATTCTTATATTTTGGATTGTGGCGTTACTTATAAAAGGAACAACGAGTGCAGCGGATTTAAACGGAATAAAAGTAGGATTTTTACAGGATATTTTAAATAATCCTTCGATTGCAATTACATTTTTTATAGTAGTAAGCACTTTTATTATACAGGATGAAGTATTTCGTTTAGTTGTTTCGTTTGGGGTAACAAGACTACAATTTTTTGTTGGGGCAGTTTGTTATATAACATTACAAGCCGCAGTATTTTCATCTCTTCAATTGATTTTTTTACAGAATATAGTATATAGTTCAGAAAGCGCTCGTATAGGGGGGCATTCACTAGGGGGATTTTTTGCACAGTTTTTATTCTACGTTACAATAGCGAGTTTTTTTCAAGTAGTAGTTATTTTTAAACAACGATTTCAGTGGATTGGTCTTGCTGTAGGGGGGACGATTTTCTTAGGGGTAACGAGTGTGCTCTATGGAGAAGTAGGGATAAGAAGTTTCATGTTTATAAATAGTGAAACCTTAATAGACGTACCATATTTTATTATGATTTCAATGGGATTAACTGTAGTCTATATCATAGTTAGTAGTATACTTATTCGTAAAGTTTCCTTTGAGCAAATGATATAAATGATTGTTAGATAAATATTTTAGGAGAGAAGGGACAATGTATGGAGGATACTTCTTCACTATTAACCTCATTTTTATGTATTGCAATGTTAATTTTAAGGAGACGTTATCGATCAATGCATAAACCGATAAAGGGAAATGGAAAGCGAATTTTATTACCACTACTTTTTTTATCACCAGGAATTTTAATGTTTTTTGGTCCTATTCATCCAGCTGTATTATACATTAGTTTTGCGATATTATTTGGGATTCTTTTTGCGCTTCCGCTTATTATACTTACAAACTATGAGAGAAGAGAAGATGGGAATATATATACGAAAAAAAGTGTAGCATTTCTCATTACTTTTATAGGGATTGTAGTTTTAAGGTATGTTTCTAGGAAATATATAATCGATTTGGATCAGCGAACAATAGGCTTATTGTTTTATGTTGTTGCTGCTTCTTATATCATCCCTTGGAGAATTGCTTGTTATATAAAGTTTAGAAAAGTATTTCGTGCAGTTTCATAAAATTGCTGTTTTTGGTTTTGTTGAAGGAGGAATAGAAAATGCGTACTATTTTACTTTTTCTAAATGAGGCGCAAATAGATGAAATTGAAGTGGTTAGAAAAAAACATGATCCTTTATTCGGACTGATTAATCCTCATATTACACTTGTATTCCCTTTTGAAAGCATGGTTACTAACGATGAACTTAAAAAGCACATTATTGAAAGTCTAGAAGGGGTTGATTCGATAGCAATCGAGTTTACAGATCGAATTAGTAATGAAGGAGAGTACTTGTTTTTACTTACTGAAAAGGGAAGTGAAAAAGTAAGTACATTACATGAAAAGTTATATAAAGGGCCTTTAGCGGCATTTTTCCGAAGCGATATTTCTTATATACCGCATGTGACGGTCGGGAGAAAAGAAAATGAAAAAATAGCAAAAGAAATAGCAGAGGAGCTACCGGATTTAAGTATCAACTTAAAATGTGTAATTGAAAAAGTAAGTGTTGAACGTATTGGGGAAGATGGAGAATCAATAATAGAATTTGAAGTGGAACTTCCAAAATAAAAAGGAGATACAAATTTGTATCTCCTTTTTATTGATTTTTCATATATATGTGTTAAAATGGAAAAACGCTCATTGTTTATTTTTATATAAAACTCAATAATTATCCAATTTAATTATAACAAATCGATTACTTGTTTGTCAAACTTTTTATTGAATTTGTTATAGCATTAAACAATGAGCATCAGAACGATTAGTTGATAAGGAGTGGCGATATGGAAAAAACAAATCAAGAATGGAAACAGGAACAACATCGTCTGAAAGAAGTAGTTGGAAAGATAAAAAATCATATTGATACATTAGAGCGATATACGAGTGCAGCAATGAAAGATGTTGTCCAGATTCGAAAACATTTTTGGGACGATGTAACAGTGAATGTTGATAATACAGAAGAGGCTATTGAAACGGCAGCGAGTATTAAACAACAAGCAGAGTTATTATCCGAACGAGAGCAAAGTCATCGCCATGCTTATCAAAAACTAAAAGGACTACAAAGATTACAACAGTCCCCATACTTTGGAAGGATAGATTTCTTAGAAGACGGTGAAAAAAGTGAAGATGCTATTTATCTTGGTGTTCACTCATTCTACGATGAAAATACAGAACAATTTCTTGTATATGATTGGCGAGCCCCTATATCAAGTTTGTATTATGACTATTCTGTAGGAAGAGCAAAATACGAAGCACCTAATGATACGATTTCGGGTGAAATGACATTAAAAAGACAATATGTTATTCGGAATGGCCAAATTGTAAGTATGTTTGATACAGGTGTTACGATTGGTGATAAATTACTGCAAGAAGTATTAGGGAATAACGCTAATACACAAATGAAAAGCATTGTTTCAACAATTCAAAAGGAACAAAACCAAATTATCCGGAATGAAAAAAGTCGTTTGCTTGTTGTGCAAGGAGCTGCGGGAAGCGGTAAAACATCGGCAGCACTTCAGCGTGTCGCGTATTTATTATATCGATATCGGGATTCTCTACACGCTGATCAAATCGTTCTTTTTTCTCCCAACTCGATGTTTAATAGTTATGTTTCCACAGTGCTACCGGAACTTGGTGAGGACAATATGAAACAAACGACATTCCAAGAATACTTAGAGCGTCATGTTGATAAGAAGTTTGAATTGGAAGATCCATTTACACAAATGGAATATGTACTGACAAGAATGGAAGAAAAGAGTTATGAAACACGATTAGAAGGAATTAGATATAAAGCAAGTTCTGATTTTATTGAAGTAGTAGATCGGTATATATCTTACTTAAAACGAGAAGGTATGTTATTTAAAGATATTAAATTTAGAGGAGAAGTATTAATCTCCAAAGAACAAATAAAAGAACGGTTTTATGAATTTGATTCTTCAATACGGATTCCAAATCGAATAAAATTAATTTCTGAATGGCTACTAAAAGAGCTGAAAGAACAAGAAAAAATAGAGAGAAAAAAACTTTGGGTGGAAGAAGAAGTACAGTTATTAGATAAGGAAACATATGCAAAAGTTCATCAGAAATTACAGCAAAGGCAAGAATATTCCCAGGATGCGTTTGATGAATTTGAACGAGAACAAAATATGTTGGCGGCTATCGTTGTGAAAGAACATTTTAAACCACTCCGAAGACGTGTGAAAAAATTACAATTTATTCATACATCAGCAATTTATATACAAATATTTAAAGATCCGCAGTTTGCTAAGCAACTTGTAGAGGAAAGTAAATTACCGCAAAGATGGAATGAAATATGTAAAGAAACAATAGAAAAAATACAAGATTTTTATATGTCATATGAAGATGCAACACCTTATTTATATTTAAAAGATCAACTGGAAGAGTTGCAAAGAAATACATCTGTGCAGCACATATTTATTGATGAAGCGCAGGATTATTCTGCATTTCAATATGCATTCTTAAAACGAATATTCCCTCATACAAAAATGACAATACTAGGTGATTTTAATCAGACCATTTATGAACATGCATCAGAGAATGAATTTTCACAGTTAAGTACGTTGTATGGAGAAGAGCTGAGTGAAAGAATCGTACTTACGCGTAGTTATCGCTCTACAAAACAAATCATTGAATTTACAAGGCAGTTAATTACAGATGGGCATGAAATTGAACCGTTTCAGCGTGACGGTAAACAACCAAGTATAACGGAAGTGAAAGAAGGAAAAGCGCATCATAAAAAGATTGTGGATCAAATCGAGCAGTTGAAGCAAAGAGGTCATAAGACAATTGCGGTTATTTGTAAAACAGCTGAGGAAAGTAAAGAAGCTTATCTTGCACTTCAAACATCATTACAAGTTCGTCTCATTAAGAAAGAAACGAGTTCGTTTGATACAGGTATTTTGATTATCCCATCGTATTTATCGAAAGGGGTAGAGTTTGATGCGGTTATCATCTATGATGCATCAAAGAAAAAATATAGCCGAGAAAGTGAACGGAAATTATTTTATACTGCTTGTACACGTGCAATGCATGAGTTATATATTTATTCTGTAGGGGAAATGAATGCGTTCTTGCAGTCGGTATCCACAGATACGTATATGTTAGAAAATGAAAAGGTTCAATAGAAAACAGGCTACTCTGTAACATTATATAATTGTTAGTACATCACTTATTAGGGAGTGGTGTACTTTTTGTCATATTTAGCGAGAAGACCTCTACCTCAAGCGCGTAACGGTAGGTGGGGGTAGTTCAATTTAGAAGAACTCTATATGACCTTATGTACTATCACATCAAAAATAGTTTTACTACAACACTCGTTTTACTTTAGATAGTATATAATATTACGAAAATAAAGGCTTTTATATCGGGGTATTTATGAAAATATCCACATTAAACAAAACGTTCTCACACAAGAAGAACCATTACAAGAATCTCATTCAAATCCTTTTATTAACGAAGAAGATGTATGAGTGAAATTGGCATGCGAAGCAGTTACGCTAATCTCACCTACAAACGAAAATCATTTTATTCTCTCTGTTGTCGGGATTAAGCGCACTTTAGAAATACTGCTTATTATGCAGTATTTAATTTATAAACCTCAAGTTTGTAACCTTCTTAGATACTTTTCTCTTGTCGAAATTTACTTAGCGTACAGTAGTCATCTATTTTAAAGAATAACAGAAGAATATATAGAAAATGCTACATATATGGGAAGTTTGATCAATTTAGGGGGGACAACCTTGTTCAATCACATAGTAAAAGCTATACCCAATTTATTTACGATCGGAAATTTATTGTGTGGTGTTTTTTCAATTACCTTGAATATGAGTGGCCTTTTGGAAGCAGCCTCTATTTTTATTTTCTTTTCTGCTGTTTTAGACCTTCTTGATGGAAGGATTGCAAGAAAATTGAAAGTGAACAGTGAATTCGGCGTAGAATTGGATTCCTTAGCTGACATTGTTAGTTTCGGAGTTGCTCCTGCACTTCTATTTCATTCGATAGCAGCACCATCTATTTTAACTTCTTTGGCATTTATCCTTTTTCCAACGATGGGTGCCTTAAGATTAGCTAAATTTAGCGTTAAACCAACCATTGGATATTTTAAGGGATTACCTATCCCAGCCGCTGGATTGCCATTAGCTGGAATGGGGTTGTTTTTATATAGCAATGCATGGATTACTTTAATCCTCGCGCTCTTAATGGTAAGTCCAATTAGGTTTAAAAAACTTTGAAAGCCCTTTCAGAAGTACTGAAGGGGCACGTATTCAGTGTTACCGTAAGTCAATATTGTCGTTCGTTTGGATTCGACTTTTGTATAATTGACGAAATTTGATGAAAGAGATAATTCTCCAAGGTAAGATATATCCCAGTGCTACAGTCATAAATAGTGATGCTTTTGTTTCTGGATCTAGCCATTTTAAATAATCACGAAGTAAAAACCGGATAATAAGTACGATGAGAAAGGTAATAATAAAGCTCTTGTTTCTTACAGCATAAATATGCTGATCGGATCGAATTTCATAGTTAGTGGTCCAAATAAGTGGAATTGACAAAAGGAACCCAAAGATAACTGCACAAATCAATTCCCAACCTGAGGCATGTGCTTTTGGATTTAAGATGATGGGAATGCAGGGTAATAACAAAAATAGTATGGGTAAGAGAATGCGGATCCCGTTTCCTTTAATAGGACGATACATTGCTCTAGTTCTACGCCATAAGACCAACGCAGCAACTATGATCACAATAGAGTAAAACGCAGAAGTATCCATAATTTCACTCCTTTACATAATGTATTTCAATTATATGGGAAATATCATGTCATCCACAATATTAATGGATGACATGATATTTATTCAGGGGCCCTTTTTATTATGTAAGTTACATTAAAGGCTAAATTAAGCCGTGAAGTCGATCTCTAGCTCTTCCTAAGTTAATAATAAATTTATTTTGTTGTACGCAATAAGGCCCCAATAGCCCCGCAAAAACCGTGATCTTGCAAGAAGATAGGTTTTTTATTTTGATACACGGTATAATCACCTATAATCTCTTGTAGTTTTTTATTGTTTGAAAGGGTAGATCCAATATAAATGATATGAGCTACATCATTCGCTTCTGCAAATTGAAGGCTTAATGCAGTAACTACTTCACCGACAAGACCTTGAAGGGTTGCAAGTAAATCAGATTTGTTATAATCCACTTCACTGCTAACAGCTTTTCCAAAATTGCTGGCTGTTAAATTACTATCAATAGGGGAAAGAATGCCGTTATAAATATCTCCAACTGTAATATCGAGATTCCGCCTAGATCCTAGTTTTGTATGTTGAATGACTTCTTCAAAACAATCTATATCTGTTAATAATTTTGATAGCCCCATGATAGTTCCTCCGCCAATCCCTGTTCCACCAGTGCGAATATACTTGTTGTTATGGACATAATGAATGGACGTACCGGTGCCGATATTCGTTAAAATAAAGTTGTTTATGGAATGCTTTTCTTGGTCAATGAGATAATGAACACCAGCAAGTGTGGCATCGAATTCTGCAACATACTCTATATTGTATTTTTCTGGAAATGTTGTTTGTAACTGTTCAGCTTTACCACCAGTCAGAGACAATCTATTTATATATTTATTTTTATTGAACCAATCTTTAATTTTGTTTTGCTCATGTGAGTAAAATTTTTCGAAATGCAATTCATTGTCATCATCAAAATAAGCGATTTTTGTTAGTGTTCCTCCAGCATCAATACCGACGGCGCTCTTCATTTTTGCACCCCTTATCATTGTGTAATAATAATGAACATCTATCATTGACTCTTTATGAAGAAATGTAAACTAATAATTTTTCAACTGTAACAATTGGTTTACCGTTTACAGAAGCAATTCCTTTTCCAAGAATAAATCCTCGTTTGTTTCGCAGAACTTCATATTGCAAATCTAGTTTGTCACCAGGTGTAGCGGTTCCATTAAATGTTACACCGTCTAATGAAGAGAGAAATCCTAATCCAGTAGAATTGTTTGTTCCTACGAACGCACCAAGCTGTGCAAGTGCTTCTACAATTAGCAAGTGAGGCATGTTATTTTGCGACTCCGTTATAAACCATTCATTATTTGTTATGAACTTATATCCTTTAACGGATCTTCCATCTTCAATGTCTGTGATTCTATCAATCATTAAAAATGGGTAGCGATGAGGAAGTATATCGTTAATATTCTTGATATTCATAAAGGTCTCCGATCTTTAATCTTTAAATGGGAAAATAATAACCCCTGCTAAAAGCAAGCAGGGGATTTGTAATTAATTTTTGACTAATACATCTGCTTTTTCAAGAGAAAAAATACCACTCTTTTTTATATTTTCAACAACTTGTTGTAACACTTCTTTATCTTGGACAAGTGCGATACGCACAAAACCTTCACCATGTGGTCCGAAAGCATGACCAGGAGTTACAACAACATGCGCACGATCCATCAATGCATAAGCAAATTCTAATGAAGTCCAGCCTATTGGTATTTCCGCCCATACGAACATACTACCAATAGGTTTATCAACATGCCATCCGAAAGAAGCAAAACCATCGACTAAAGTATCTCTGCGTTCTTGATAGATGATACGATTTTTGGCGCAGAAGTCGGCACCGTGACGTAAGGCAACTGATGCTGCCTTTTGAATTGGCAAGAACACACCGTAGTCTGTATTTGATTTAAATTGTGTTAGTGCACCTACAATTTCTTTATTTCCAATCATATAACCAATGCGACTACCAGCTAAGCTATAGCTTTTGGATAAGGAATTAATTTCAACACCAACTTCTTTGGCACCAGGAACAGATAAGAAACTGATTGGTTTCTTTCCATCGTAATAAAATTCTGCATAGGCAAAATCATGTACCACAATAATTTTGTGTTGTTTCGCGAAGGTAATAACTTCTTTGAAGAAATCTTCATGTGCCATTGCTGGAACTGGATTTCCAGGGAAGTTCAATATCATCATTTTTGCTTGTTTAGCAATTTCCTCAGGAATGTCTTGTAAATTAGGTAAAAAGTCATTTTCTTTTTTTAAAGGCATGAAGTAAGGTTTTGCACCTGCCATTTGAATACCTGTTTCATATGCTGTATATCCAGGATCAGGTACTAAAATAAGATCACCTGGATTTGCAAAAACCATCGGCAAGTGAACGAGCCCATCTTGGGAACCCATCAATAATAAAACTTCATTGTTTGGATCTAATTTAACATGGTGATTGTTATCGTAATATTCAGTTACGGATTCGTGAAATTCTTGAATACCTGATAAAGTATAACCGTAATTTTCTTTTCCACTTGCTGTATGTACCATAGCTTCTCTTACAATATCAGCAGGAGGCATATCTGGATTGCCGATACTTAAATCAATCATTTTGTGACCTGCTGCAATTTTTTCTTTTTTATAAGCTGCTAGTTCACTAAATATAGAAGATTGGAATGCTTTCATTCTAGTTGCTAACGTATAAGTCATCAAAACCCCTCCTAAAAAACTGTGTTTTCAATGATCTACTTTTTATATTCTTTTATTATTCTGAAAACACATAATTATATTTTAACACTTTTGAGCCAGAATTCAAAATGTAGTTGTGTAAAAAGAAAAAGAAGGAAAGACTAAAGAGTATGAATGCTACTATATAATGAAGAGGTGTTTCAGGTGAAACAAATTCCAATCGGCGTATCAAATCGGCATATCCATCTGACAAACGAAGATTTAGAAAAACTTTTTGGGGAAGGATATGAGCTAGTGGTTGCAAAAGAACTCTCACAACCAGGAGAATTTGCAGCAAAAGAAACAGTAACGATTAAGACTGAAAAGGCAGAAATCTCAAAAGTCCGTATTCTTGGTCCTATCCGAAAGTTTACACAGGTTGAAATTTCAAAAACAGATGCACGTAAGTTAGGAGTAGATGCTCCGATTCGAGCGTCAGGTAATATTGATGGAACGCCAGGAATTACTCTTATTGGTCCAAAGGGCTCTTTAGAAATTGAAAAAGGCGTAATCATCGCTGAGCGTCATATACATATGACACCTCAAGATGCTGATACCTTTCAAGTGAAAGATGGACAATATGTAAGTGTTAAAGTAGAAGGAAACAGAGGATTGGTTTTTAATCAAGTACTAATTCGTGTAAAAGATACTTACGCATTAGATATGCAAATCGATACAGATGAAGCAAATAGTGGGAGTATAACAACCGGAGACTTTGGACAACTCTTACAATAAGAAAAAATCCATCTCAATGTTGAGATGGATTTTACATGTTTGATACTTTGGAAGTATTTTTAGTTGTTTGCTTTTGTTTTGATAACGACATAAGGATAATGAATAATGAAATGACACCGAAAATAAGCACCATATACTGCAATCCAATTGTATCTAAGAAAAATCCCGTTCCAAGTAAGACAATTTGGAACATGACCCTTTCAAACATATTACGGAATGAGAAAAGACGTCCGTGATAGCTTTTTTCAACTTTCGTTTGAAAAACTGTCGACATGATAGGAAAGAAGCAACCGACACTAAATCCGAATAGCCCGAATGATACAAGTGCCATCCAATTTACATCACTAAAGAACAGTGAAAGATGTGCAAAAGCAGTACAGAACGCAAAGAAGTATAGCAATTTTTCTGGTGGGAAATACTCGGACAGACGTTTAATAACGAAGGCTCCTAACATAAATGCGATCCCTTCAATCGTATAAATAAATCCTTTTATTGTTGTATCATGTTGCATCTCACTAATATTAATTACCATCAAGTTAAAACCGCCAATGAATAAAAGGGGAATGACGCTTAAAATAAGTGCACAAAATGCGATTGGAATTCCTTTTAAAATACGGAATACTTCCATAAAACTGTTGTCTTTTTCTGTTTTTTTATTTGGGGTATTGTTTTTTTGATCTTCAAATTGTAATAGAAATGTTGATAAAAATAATAGTGCATATGCAATCATTGAAAAAGCGTATATATATTGCAAACTCATCATAACAAGCAAAACGCCACCTAAGGATGTACCAACGATACGAGCAATTGTCCCGATATTCATATGAACACCATTCATCTGTAATAGCTCATGTTCACGAACGATAAGTGGAATAACTGATTGTAATGCAGGAAAATAAAACGCAGCTGAAATTTGAATGGCAATCATAAAGGCAATCATAAAAGCAATACTTTCATATTGAATAGCAAAAAACATAAAAACAACGCTTATAACGCGACCAAACCCTGCATATAGAAGGATTTTTTTCTTTTCATATTGATCAATCATTCGGCCAGCCATTGGTCCAACAAGAACACCTGCTAATAGTCCAATAAACATAATCATTGATTTCATAAAATCGGATGGTATATGTTTTTGCATGAACTCTAGATTACCAAGAATACCGAGCCATAAACCGAGTCCTGCAACAAACTCACCGCTTAGAACAATCCAGACGTTTTTATTACGCCACATAACAAAACCTCTCAGTCTTATAAAATAGGAAAAATTGTATATAAACCCTCCTTTTATTCATATATTTCAATCGTTCTTTTTTGAATCAGAGTCTATATTACGTGTTTGATAACGGAAATTCAATCTTTTTGTTTGGGATGAAAAATTGAATTTATAAAGCTAAAAAATCAAATTTACATATTAGAAAATACATTGGAATAAATTTAAAATGTATGAGGGAGGGATACTCATGATTCAACAATTTTTTAAAAAATTGTTCGACGAGTTTTTGCAGGAGCAGAAAGAGGAGATAATAGCAAAGCTTTGTTTTTGGATTGCATATTATTACATATCAGTCCCAAAATATATGGTGAACTCTAGTGGTATTCTAGTACATATGAATCAAACGCACGAAAGCTATACATATGATACAATTGAAGATTTTTTACGGGAGTATAGTGGGAAAACAAGAGGAGCGCTCAATTTTGAAAGTAAAATATACTATATTAAATTTGAGGAAATAATTAGGGAGAAGTGCCGTGAAATGATTTATGCTTATTACTCTCCGCGTTTTATTGATAGACATTCGTTATTATGTAAAGAGCTATTAAGAGAAATAGGTGTAGGCAAAACAGAAATTGAATGCGGAAGTTTCTATACATTGATTTTTAATTTTTGCGCAGAAACAAAGGATTGGGTCGATGAGTACGAAGAGGATGTGTTAAAAGAACTATTTGTATTGTCACTTTCCTTCGTCGTACAAGCATATGGTTTAAATGTATATAAATATATAAAACATGAAGATCGGAAGGAAGTAGAGTGTTTAGTTCATTGAATAGAGAGGACTTACTTGGTTCTTTACGTTTAGAAAGACGAAACTGTAGTTTATTAGGCTGACTTTCGATAACACGAATATGCGTTCAACATTCGTATATGGAGGAGTAGTTACACGTAACAAGATTGTGTTTAACTAAACTAATATAATGTTTTATCCCTTTGGAATTCCTTGTTTTTACATACTTTTCCTAATTCTAATGATATAGTAAAATATAGTTAAAAAAGAGAGGGGATTAGTATGGCAACAATTGGAATTGATTTAGGAACAACGAATAGTTTAGTAGCCTCTTGGTCGGAGGATGGTGCGACCCTTATTCCGAATGTTCTTGGCGAATTTCTTACACCATCGGTAGTCAGTGTTGATGAGAGTGGTGAAATTTTAGTAGGGCGTATTGCAAAAGAACGATTAATTACTCATCCACAACTGACAGCATCAACTTTTAAACGTTTCATAGGAACAGAGAAAAAATATGAACTAGGTACTTATACTTTTTCTTCTGAAGAACTCTCATCTTTTGTTATTAAATCCTTGAAACAAGATGCAGAGGATTATTTAAATGAAGTTGTTACGGGTGCTGTGATTAGTGTACCTGCATATTTTAATGATGCACAGCGTAAAGCTACAAAGCGAGCTGCAGAAATTGCTGGATTAAAGGTTGAGCGCCTCATTAGTGAACCAACAGCAGCTGCAATTGCATATGGATTATATCAAGAAGAGTCAGAAACAAAATTTCTTGTATTTGATTTGGGTGGGGGTACTTTCGATGTCTCCATTTTGGAATTGTTTGAAGGAATAATGGATGTGAAATCAATCGCTGGTGATAATTATCTTGGAGGCGAAGATTTCACAAGAAGTTTAATGAATTTTTTTCTTGAGTCACATCAACTTGATTCCGATTCTCTTGATTCGAAAACGTTATCATTAATTTATACACAGGCAGAACGTTGTAAGCTTACTTTATGTGATGAACATGCTGCGAATATGAAGGTTATGATAAATAATAAGACATACGAAACTCGTATTAACAGAGGCGAATTTGAAAAAATCGTAACACCACTTCTTTTACGACTTCGTTATCCTATAGAACGTGCACTGCGTGATGCCTCACTGGACCCGAAGGATTTAGATGCTGTTATTTTAATTGGTGGGGCGACGAGAATGCCGCTTATCAAATCTGTTATTTCTAAAATGTTTGGACGTATGCCGTATGCGAATATAAATCCCGATGAAACGGTTGCCTTAGGTGCTGCAATTCAAGTTGCTCTAAAAGAACGAAATAAGGCGTTAGAAGAAGTTATCTTAACCGATGTTTGTCCATATTCCTTAGGAACAAGTGTTGTTCAAGAATTAGGTGATGGAAAGAAAGAGTCTGGGTATTTCCTCCCAATAATTGAGCGGAATACACCGATTCCTGTAAGTAGAGTGGAAAGACTTTATACTATTATGGATAAGCAACAATATATACTTGTAGATGTGTATCAGGGAGAAAACCGTATGGTAGTAAACAATTTAAAACTTGGGGAACTCAAAATTAAAGTACCCCCAGCTCCTGCAGGGAAAGAGTCTATTGATGTCCGATATACATACGATATTAACGGTATTCTTGAAGTTGAAGTAATAAGTACAACAACTGGAGAGAAGAAAAGAGTCGTTATTCAACAAAATGCTGGAAATCTTACAGATGAAGAAATTGAGTCTAGACTTTTAGAATTGAGAGACATTAAAATTCATCCACGAGATCGAGAAGAAAATCGATTGCTTCTAGCAAAAGGTGAACGACTTTATGAAGAATTTCTTGGTGATGAACGGAAAAAAATTGCTATATTGCTACAACAATTTGAAAGTGTACTTATGACACAAAATGATAAAAAGATTAAAGAAGCCGCTAGTATTTTAAAAGAACATATCGAGAGTATAGAAAGGTGGATCAATCGTTAATGAGTATTTGGAGTACGTTAGAGATTGAATCGACCGATGATATTTCAGCTATAAAAAAAGCTTATGCAAAACGTTTAAAAATACATCATCCAGAAGATGATCCAGAAGGGTATCAACGGTTGAGAGAGGCATACGATCAAGCGATTAAAAGTGCGAAGCAAATGAAAGACAAGCCGCTCGTTCAACTAGAAGAAATGGATGGGCATGATAGAGAGCCTATAATCTCTCCATGGATTGACAGCAACGCCGAAATCGCTACTACCGTTATTGCAGAGCACCCAGTTTATTCATTTATGGAAAGGATTGAGGCACTTTATGATGATTTCTTTGCACGAATGGAATCGGAAAACTGGGAAGAATTATTGCGTTCTGATGTGATATGGGATGTTCAATACGCAGCAGCACTTCAAGATCAATTAATAGAGTTCCTCTTATATCATTATTATTTTCCACATTCAATTTGGGTGTTGCTCGACAATGTTTTCCGTTTTAGTGAGCAAAAAGAGGATTTGGAAAGTGAATATGGTGAAGAAAATGTGCAGTTTTTATTAGAGAGAATTAGCGGATTAAAGGGGATGCGTTATGACGTTTTCGAGAAGGACAATCATTTCGATTTCGAAACGTATTTTTATTTACGAGAAGAAGTACAAAGGCAACTTATAGCGAACGAACTAAAAGCCGTAGATGAAGTGTTAACTCGTGCATATTCAATGTATCAAAAGGATCCAGAGTTGTTACGTATGCAAGGTATTTATTATTTACGTACAGAAAATCAGGAACGTGCACTGCAATCATTTAGCGACGTATTGTTAATTGATGCGGATGATCCAGATGCTTTATTGTATCGCGCTCGTATAAATTATAACCGTAGCCAATTTGACACTGCCATTAAGGATTGTGAACATCTGCTTTCGATTCAACCGGAGCATATGGATGCTATGTTGATGATGACGAAATGTTTAGCTAAGATAGGGGAGTTAGAAAAAGCCGAAGATAAGGCGAAAGAGGCGCGAGAAATCGATTTGAACCGCGTGGAATTTGCTTCATATATCAATGAATTATTTGTTAGAAATGGAAGAAAAGAAGAGAAGCAGAAGTTAACAAAGAAACATATAATGAGTTATATTTTGTATTATACTTTCATGTTTTTAAGACGTACTTGGATTTATGTTGTATTATTCATTATTACAATGGTAACCCGGTTGCCGCTTCAATATTTCTTTCTCCTTCCAATTATTTGGGAATTATGGAAATTTTGCAGACTGAAAATTAAAGCATAAGGAGGAGACAGGGTGCTAGTTCTAGGGAAAAGAAAGCAGATTGACCAATATTTTCGCTGCTTGTCCACAGTATGTTTGGATACTCATTTTCTTATGAATTATTATACTGAATATGAATTTACTTTCATAAGAGACCGTATACTTGGTAAAAAGCATTTAAAAAAAGCGCTGAGAAAATGTGGTTGTCAAGAACCAGCAGCGCTAAAAGAGAGAATTGAGTGGTTTTTAGAAGAGGGGTCGCGTTACGAATTTAATTCTATGCGCAATCAATTAAGCCCTCTTTCAGAAGCGAGGAGGAAACAGTTACCTAAAGATCAACCCGACTATGAAAAACTTTATGTCGCTAATCATGGGTTACATATGTTACCGGATTCGGGGATTGCTGCATTTGATTATGCATGGTGTATTTGTTTGAGCCGGATTGGTAGGAGATTAGGTTATTTATCCAAAAAGGAAGCGAATCATTACATGGTGCAAGCAGCAAAACTTGCCCAAAACTCCTATTCGGATTGGAACGAGTATTTTCTTGCTTTTCATATCGGTAGTCATTTTAATAAATTGGACACAGAATTTATAAATCAGGACAAGTACAATCTTAATTATACGCTTAGAATGTTTAGAAGTAAGGACTCATACGTGAATACAATTGCATGGGAAAACGAACTGCTTACAGATTTGAATTAAGAATATTTTTAAAGTGAAAATTCTGAGAATCGTTATTTCTCAGGATTTTTTTATTATTCAAACGGTGTTTCGTTGCGTAAAGAGTGTATGCTTGGCGTGATAAAAATATAGAGGGGATTTTGGCGAAGTTAAAAAGAGAAGGTACAAATAAACTTCTATACTACGATGAAAAGAGGATATTTATATATTCTTGCTGAAAAAGAATATGTAAATATATGTTGAAAGAAGTTGATCCAGAATGAATAATGAAGAACTTATAAAGACTCAATTTGGTAGTAACGCTGAAAAGTATGTCAAAAGTCAAATTCATGCAAAAGGGTCAGATTTGCAATACTTAATGCAGCAAGTTCAAGATCATAAAAATGCTCGTCTTCTTGATATTGCTACAGGAGGTGGACATGTAGCGAATACATTAGCACCATTATTCAAAAGTGTAGTTGCTCTTGATTTAACGGAACAAATGTTGGAAAAAGCAAAAGAATTTATTCATTCTAATGGACATGATAACGTTTCATTTGTAGCTGGAAATGCTGAGAATTTACCATTCTCTAATGCGTCATTTGATACAGTAGTATGTCGTATTGCAGCACATCATTTCCAAAATCCATCTCAGTTCATTCAGGAAGTACATCGAGTATTAGAAGAAATGGGTTTTTTCGTTTTAATTGATAATGTTTCTCCAGAAAATCCAGAGTATGATACATTTTATAATTTTATTGAGAAGAAACGTGATCCGAGTCACGAGCGGGCTTTGACAAAAACAGAATGGATTTCATTATTAGAAAAAAACGGTTTGCAAATGCGATCATGTATTACATTTGAGAAACAATTTAATTTTGATTGGTGGTGCGACATGATGGATGTGCCACAGCAAACGCGCTCAAAGTTAACAGATTGTATGATGAAGACTTCAAATGAAATAAAGGAGTTTTTCAAAATTTGTTTTGAAAATAATAAAGTAGAATCGTTTTATACTGAGATGGCGCTCTTTGTATGTCAAAAAAGCCCAACTTTAAAAAGATAATTATCTTGCAGCCTTTTCCAGATACGTTATACTTAATATGGAGAAAAACAAGATTGAGGAGTAGTAAAAATGATTCGTGTACGTATTGAGGGAACTGAAAAAGAAATTGTCGAATTTTTGGAGAGCATGCCTGAAATTCCTGGATTTGAGAAGACACATGTTAGGGAGCCAAGAAAAGGAAATAATCCCAAATATGATGCAAGTAAGAATGTATTAGCATATTTGTCTTATAAAAAGAGGGAAACTGCTGTTAATAATAAAGTCCTTTAACATTGAACTCCCCCCACCTACCGTTACGCGCTTGAGGTAGAGGTCTTCTCGCTAAATATGATAAACTTGTTTCATTTCCACATGGTTAAGTGGCACTTGGTTCAAGTTAGATATGATGGGTGGTACAATTAAAACAATCGGTTACGCATTGCCATTTGCTCATGCGGTTGATGCTACACGATTTGCTTTATCTGGTGAATACCGTGATCTGGTTGTACCTTTATTATGGGTAGTTGGCAATACGATTATTATCTTTGTAATTGCTGTTTTAGGTTTTAAGAGGAAAATGAAAGCTAACTAAGTTGTATTCATATTTAAAAAATGAACGTTAGTTGAATATAAGGAAAACAATTGTATTATCTCTTTATAGCTGCCAGCAAATAGGTGGCTTTTTTATTTTTTATTGTTTCACCGCCTTGTCTTTTTCACATACTAATAATAGTAGAATATGATAAGGAGGGGGAAGAGAGTTAATAAAAAACAATCTTTTTTTGGAGATTTTGGTATCAATGATGCGGCTGCTTTAAATTGTGCTGATAAAACATGTAATATTGATATCCTTGAGATTGTAACTGAAATGTTTATGTTACGAAGGTAAAAAATAATGAAAGGAGCGAGCCGACCAATGATGGCGGAAGATCCTTTGTTTTTTCGGAAATCCATGGAAATCACGGCCTAGGATCAATTATTCCGCCGAATAGAGAATTATTCTCTTCAATGTGTAAATATCAAGCACCTTAGTCCCAAATACCTGGTCGATCTATCTGCATCGTTCTCATATAATCTAATATTTGTCCTGTATGAACACTTTCATGATACGCATTCGTAGTAGCATATCACCTAAAGAGCGAATATATCCCGTGTATCCAAGTTCAGTTAGGTTTGAACGATTTATTTTTATATTTTCTAATTCTTCATTTGATAAAGATTTTATAAAATCAATAAACAGTTCATGGTATGGTTGTGCAAAATGGAGTTCGTCCGAAACAGATGTAAATGCTCTTGTCTCATAAGGTGACGTTACATTTTGTGCATCACCTTGATTTTTTAATATTTGCAGATAAATGTATTCAGCTTCTAAAACATGTCTTATCATCTCTTTACAACTTAATGCCTCAGCATCTGGTCTCCAATCTAATGTATCCTCAGGAATAGTTGTCCAAACTTTTATGCTTCGTCTTCTCACTTCTGATGGGTTTAATAATAGTAAATCGACTTTGTTCAATTTATGCTCCCCTTTTCATATGTTCATTTTACTGAATCTTAAGAAAAATAAAAAAACATGCGTTCTGTTTGTGGAGCCTTTGGGGGATTATACATGCACCCATTAAACCCAATCTTGAATAATTAGATCAAAGAATAAAGATATAGATTATGTCTCCCGTAAAATCCTTGTTGACGATGGCAGTGTTACTTTAAATCGTTTGGGTTAATCGTATTTTTACAACACACAAGTTAAAAGTATAACTTAATAAAAAAAGTAACATAACTAATGGTAAGCGATGATTTAGGATTATTTTTTTATGATATGAAGGAGGAAATAATATGGCATTCATATGGTCATTAATTGTTGGTGGTATTTTAGGGTGGCTAGCAAGTTTAATCGTTGGTAAAGATGTACCTGGTGGTGTAATTGGAAATATTATTGCTGGGATTATTGGTTCTTGGCTTGGAACATTATTATTGGGTACGTTTGGACCGGTTATCGGAGGTTATGCAATTATTCCAGCATTAATTGGTGCAATCATTTTAATATTTATTGTTAGCTTATTACTGCGTGCATTGCGAAAGTGAATTAAGTGGATTGCTGTCAATTGTCAGCAATCCATTTTTGTATTATTTGTCCTAATCTGTTATGCTACTGTTATACAATCAGGAGGTGTCAGCATTGAAATCATTTACAGTAAACTTTCATCAAGAAGACAATGCAAAAGCAACAACAGTACATAAATTAAGTGAAGAGGACTTCAATAAAGTAACAGAAAACGGTACTCGCCATCTATTTGATTTAGATACAAATGTAGGATTCTTTGTATTCTTTGATGCGGAAGATGCAGAAGGAAACGAGCAATACTTAATGTTACAATATGAAGGAGATCACGAAGAACCAAGTGCTTGCTATGGATTTGATTTGAAATTATTCTATCAATTTTTAGCATTATACTTAAATGATCTTGAGTTCCAAGGTGAAACAGATGAAGAAGAGGAAGAGTATGGTCCGATTCATCATTTGGCTCATTTACTGTACCATATTGTTGAAGATGGTAAAGATATTGAGGTATAAATACATATTTAGGGCTGCTCTTTAATGGGCAGCTTTTTTTAATGGTTTATTTTTTCAAAACAGTACTTATATCTAATTTTTTCTCATAAGCGCCTGTAATATTACGATCGGTATAAACGAATAACCGGCGGGGATACAACAAATTGCATTAAAAGTAATTATCCAAGGATCGTATCTCTGTATTTTCTCTAGAAGATAACATGAATAATGGTGCTGGTTAGTAAAGAGAAGAAAAAAGCTGTTCTTTTACAAAGACAGCTCTTTTGATTTGTTGCGCTCTACAGAAGAAACAAAATAGGTTTGGATGATTCCACCGATTATTAATAAGCAAGCACAAATATAAAATAGGGTACTGCCGTTTACATGGCCTAATACCATTGCTCCAATAACGGGACCGCATGTTCGAGAAATGTCCCAGTGTATGCCGTAAATGGAAAAATATAATCCGCGCATGTGACTTGGTGCGATTCCTGAAACAAAGCGGAGTAAGTGATTTAAAGCAATGCTTTCACCAATTGTAAGGAAAAGCAATGTAAAGAAGAGTGACCATAATGTTGTAGAATAACCATAACCGATGGCTGCCAATGTATAAAAAACATATGAAATCATGATGATTTTTGGCATTGAAAATCGTTCAGACCATTTGACAAGACCAACTTGTAGTATGATTTCCATAATTGCTCTACAAGTTGAAATGAATGCGAGAACGAATAAGAAATTTGGAAAGATATTCTCTGCAAATACACGATAATTTGTTTCAGTTTGAGCATAGAAAAAGCTAATCGGAAGAGTAGATATCATAAGTCCGAATACGGCATAATGCTTAAAAATAAATTCTTTCTTTGTTGTGACTTGTGTTGATTTTTGAGCTGTTTGAATGATTGGCGCTGTTTCGGGAAGCTGCGTCCATACGAGAATGGCATATAGCAGGAGAGCCATAGCTTGAATTATAAATAAGTATTCAGGATGACTGTTATAAATAAAGGCACTAATGAACGGACCAATTACAGCTCCGACTGCTCCCACTGATTGAAGAACAGCAAATATTTCCGCTTGTTGTTCTGGCGCAGTTAAATCTGCAATTTGAGCACGCTGAGCAGGAATGTATAGGGAGCGGCCAACACCATTCATTACATATAACAAAGCAAAGAACGGGACTGATGCAGCGAAAACAAATCCACCGATTGCAATTGCCTGTATGAATAATCCAAGTAACATAATTTTCTTTCTACCGTACTTATCTGTTACGCCTCCAGCAATGATTGTGAATATGATATCAGAAAGTGGTTGCAAGCCAAAGAGAAGCATCGTCAGGACGACATTTCCTTCTAAAGCTTTATTGACATGTACAATAAAAATTATTGCTAACATCGCCTCAGTTGTTCTTGTTAACAATTCACCTAGTAGTCGAATCCAAATCGGTTTACTATAACGTTTTATAAGAGTTTTCATTCTTTATTTCCTCCTTTCTATATGGAAATCTTAAGATAGAAGCAAGGAATGAAAAAGGGTAGAATGAAAGAGTGGGATTTTTCACCTTTTAGGGGGATGAATATGGTTATTTTAGATCAGTACGTTCAGCTTTGGATCCGGTATGGAAAAGGGAGACCAGAGGGAGAAAAAATAGAAATAACATTACAAAATATATCTGAAACATTGTTTTGTACTGATAGAAACAGTAAATTTATTATAAAAAAATTAGAAGAGCTAGGATGGGTTTGTTGGTCTCCAGGACGCGGGAGAGGGAATCGATCAAAGGTATGGTTTCAAAAAGATCCCGCTGTATTAATTTTAGAAAAGGGGAAAGAAATAACGAAACAGGGGGATGTAAAAGGCGGAAAAGAATTTGTTGAACAATATATGGAGTATTTTCCAATGCTGCAAAAACAATTCCAAACTTGGATAAATTCAATATTTGGTTATCAAATTGAAATGACGACTCAAGGTAGACAAGATGTACTTCGTTTACAAGTTGAAATGCGTCCGAAGATTCTATTGGATCCTGTATATGCTACAATGCGTTCAGAATGTCATATGGTGAAACATGTTTACGACACGCTTGTATATGTGAACGAAAGTACCAATGTAATAGAGCCGAGACTTGCGTTTCATTGGGAGTATAATGACGACCAAAAAGTGTGGACTTTTTATTTGCGTAAAGGTGTGCAATTTCATAATGGTAAACGTTTCACAGCTCATGATGTTGTCTACTCATTCGATAGATTTATGAATAGGGAGGATAATCCGTACTTGTGGATGTTGCAGCATGTTGAAAGAATCCATATTGTAAATGAACATATTGTGGAGATATACTTGCATACAGAAAATAAGTTGCTATTACATATTCTAGGTGCAGAACAGTGTTCTATTGTAACGGAAGATGAAGAAGGGAATGTAAGTGGAACAGGGCCATTTAAATTACGAGAAAATAACGATTCTATCTTTGTATTAGAAGTACATAATTCATACTTTCGTGAACGACCATTTCTTGATCGAATTGAACTTTGGAATGTGCCGAAAAGTACGGATGAATATGACGTTTCGATGAAAGCTGAGCATAAAGAGATAGAGAACCCTCATAAAGAACTTTCTAAAATGGAATCTAACGTAACGTATGTTACGTTAAATACTAAAAAACAAGGACCTTTGCAAAATAGTACATTTAGGCAAGCATTATATGGAATAATTCATAGTAATAAAATAATAGATGAGTTAGAGGGAGAACGCGGTGAGGGAGCAGATGAATTATTACTAGCAAATCGTGCAACTTGGAGCATAAATGAGGGTGTGAACACTCTTCTACAAAAGAGCGAATATAGTGGCGAAGTATTATACTTATATACGTTTAAAGAACAAGATCATGTGGAAGATTCTAAGTGGATTCAAAAAGAATGTGCAAAGTACGGAATTACAATTGAAATACATTTTCTCGATGCACTGGAATTATTACGAGCGGAAACAATGGAACAAGCGGATTTGATTCATGATAGCGCCACAATTAGTGAGAAAATAGAGCTAAGTTTTTTACAAATGTTTCTTGCAAAAAATAGTTTTATAAATCAACATAGCTCTCTAGACTTTAATAAACAATTACATGCGTACTTTAATGAACCGAATGCAGAAAAACGAATGACATTGTTACGCGATGTGGAGGACACATTGTTACGTAACATTCATATTATTCCTTTATATCGTAATAAACAGCACATAAGTACACATGAAAAAGTACAAAATATAAGAATTAATTCTCAAGGATGGATTGATTTTTACCATATATGGTTTAAACCTTGATATAAAGGGACTCTTTCGAAATGAAATGGCATACGAAAGGGTCTTTTTTATGTGGAATAAACGTCTGGTTGTGAACATGATTATGCATATTTATGGAAAACACTCATTTACAATGTAACAGTGTTATGTTACATTGTTATCAGGAAGGAGTGTTATACAGTTGAGTACAGATTTAATTTCAAAAAAAGATTTATTGGAACTGACTGGTATTTCATACGGGCAGCTATATAGGTGGAAACGAAAGAATTTAATACCAGAAGATTGGTTTATCAGGAAATCGACTTTTACAGGGCAAGAAACATTTTTTCCGAAAGAAAAGATATTAGAGCGTATTGATAAAATTCAAACGATGAAAGAAGACCTATCGCTTGATGAATTAGCAAATATGTTTTCACCAAGTGTATCTGAGATTTCTTTCATGAAAGAAGACATCATCCGAAAGGGTATTGCTTCAGAACCGGTTGTACAATTTTTTATAGAACAAATGAATAAACAGGCAGAATTTCAGTTTGTAGATATTCTTTATGTATTTATTTTAGAGGAATTGCTTCAATCCGGAGAAATTAGCTTGGAAGAAGGCAAGATGATACTGCAAGTATTTCAAGAACATTATGAAATCATGAAACAAAAGAATAGTGAATTAGTTGTGGCTCGTAAACTCGGTATTTCTACATGCTTCTTAGTATCAAATGTAGATGATTTATTTTTCGAGAAAGGTACGAAGGTAGTTGTACGTTTAACAATTATGCAATATACAGAAACGTTAAAATCAAAACTATTATAGTGGAGGAGAAATAGTGCGTACAGAAAATTTAATTATAAATGGTTACGGTTCTTCTAATGGTGGGGAGTTTCATAAAGTACAATTAAACGGAAAAGGAACTGTGAACGGGAATGTTGAATGTGACAACTTTGAATGTAACGGTTCTGGTAGTGTAAATGGTGATTTAAAAAGCAAGAGCGCAAAAATTAGTGGGTCTGGTAAAGTTGACGGTACAGTAAGCACTGAAAATATGCGAATTGATGGAAAAGCAACGATTACAAAAGATGTAACGGCTAACGATTTGAAAATTGCTGGAAAAGGAGCAATTGGTGGTACTTTGAAAGGTGAAGAGCTTAAAATCCGCGGGCAAGCGACTATTGACGGTAATTGTGAAGTAGATATCTTTTCGTCAGAAGGACAGTTTACAATTGGAGGTCTACTAAGCGCCGATGAAATTGACATCGATATTCACGGTACATGTAGAGCAAAAGAAATAGGTGGTCAAACAATTAAAGTAAGGCATAGAGAAACAGCATTTAGTAGACTTTTTAAAACAGTGTTTGGGTCGCACTTAGAAGCTGAATTATTAGAAGGTGACAATATAGATATTGATCACGTACAAATCAAAACAGTAAGAGGGAACAATGTTACGGTAGGGCCAAATTGTGAGATTGGACTGATTGAATATACGGGAGTTCTTCATGTGGATAAAAATGCGAAAGTAAAAGAAATTCAGCAAGTTTAATTTTGGGAGGAAGTGAGGAATAGATATGGGAAATCAGCATAGTTTCACTGTGAACGGATCAGGTAGTTCAGCAGGTGGAGCTTATAATAAAGTGAAAATCCGTGGTGAAGGAACGATTTCTAACCATGTTAGTTGTAATGAATTTAAGACGTATGGAACGAGTGATGTTTCTGGTGATATGAAGGCAAAAAATTATGTCGTCTATGGAGAAAGTGAAGTTCAAGGAAATATACAGGCAGAATATGTGAAAGTGTATGGAAATACGCAAGTACAAGGTAATGGCCACGTTGAGAAGATGAAAGTGAGAGGTATGTTTGAAGTCAAAGGCAAATTATCTGGAAATGTTGTAGATATTAAAGGAGCTTTACATGTTAAGGAGGATATTGAAGTAGAAGAGCTATTATTAACAGGTGGACTTGAAAGTGAAGGTCTATTAAATGCTGAAAATATTCATATTACACTCCGTTATGAAGGAAGCAAAATACGAGAAATAGGTGGCAAAAAGATTACGGTACAAAAAAAATCTAGATTTATGCCTTTTACACCCCATACTGGTACCCTTCAAGCAAGCCTTATTGAAGGGGATGATATTTATTTAGAACATACAATAGCTGAAGTAGTAAGGGGAAACAATGTTACCATTGGTCCTAGGTGTGAAATTGGTGTTGTAGAATACCATACTAGTTTTAATCAAAAAGGAAAATCAGTTGTAAAAGATCATAAACAAATATAGGTATTAAGAGGGAGAGTAAGACACATGGTTGCAAAGGATAGTAAACTCGGCTTTGTAGTTGCCGGTTTATTGCTAGGGATTTTAATGGCATCAATGGATAATACCATTGTTGTGACAGCAATGGGAACGATTGTTGGTGATTTAGGCGGATTAGAAAACTTTGTCTGGGTCGTATCCGCCTATATGGTAGCGGAAATGGCAGGGATGCCGATTTTTGGAAAGTTATCAGATATGTATGGGAGAAAGAAATTCTTTATTTTCGGTTTAATTGTTTTTATGATTGGTTCTGCACTTTGTGGTACAGCAGAAAATATTACGCAGTTAGGTATTTATCGTGCGATTCAAGGTATTGGCGGGGGAGCGCTTGTTCCGATTGCATTTACGATTGTATTTGATATCTTTCCGCCCGAAAAACGAGGGAAAATGGGCGGATTGTTTGGTGCGGTGTTTGGATTGTCTAGTATTTTCGGTCCGTTACTTGGTGCATATATTACAGACTATATTAGCTGGCACTGGGTGTTTTATATTAACTTGCCGCTAGGGGTTCTATCACTTATTTTTATTATATTCTTTTATAAAGAATCACGCGTTCATCAAAAACAAAAGATCGATTGGTTTGGTGCAATTACACTTGTTGGTGCAGTCGTGTGCTTAATGTTTGCATTAGAACTTGGCGGACAGAAGTATGATTGGGATTCTACTTTTATTTTAAGTTTATTTGCAGCATTCGCTATTTTAATGATTATGTTTATTTTCATCGAAAGAAAAGTGGAAGAACCTATCATATCGTTTGAAATGTTTAAACAGCGTTTATTTGGGATGAGTACAATTATCGCTTTATTTTACGGGGCTGCTTTTATGTCAGCAACTGTCTATATTCCTTTATTCATTCAAGGAGTATATGGCGGGTCCGCAACGAATTCCGGTCTATTACTATTACCAATGATGTTAGGGTCAGTCGTTACAGCACAGTTAGGTGGATTTTTAACATCAAAGCTAAGTTACCGTAATATCATGATTATTTCAGCTGTTATTATGCTTGGTGGATTGTTCTTACTAAGCACATTAACACCAGAAACAAGTCGTGTATGGTTAACGATTTATATGATTATTATCGGTTTTGGCGTAGGTTTCTCATTCTCGGTATTAAGTATGGCTGCAATCCATAATTTCGGTATGAATCAAAGAGGATCGGCAACTTCAACGAGTAACTTTGTTCGTTCACTAGGGATGACACTTGGAATTACTATCTTTGGTATGATTCAAAGAACAGGTTTTCAAGATCAATTAGAAGAAGCATTTAAAGGCATGGACGATGGAATCAATAGTAATGCGCTAGGGGATGCAAGAGCAATCCTTTCAGAAGGCGCAAGATCTCAAATTCCACCGCAAATATTAGATAAAATTATTGATGCACTTTCGAGTTCTATCGTTCAGACATTTATGTGGGCATTAGTTCCAGCAGGTTTAGCATTCTTGTTTATCTTCTTTATGGGGAATGAGCGAATGGTATATAAGAAGGAACAAAAAAATATAAAAGCAGAGACATCAAAAGCATAGAAAACGAAAAACTCCTTTCTAGATTAGAAAGGAGTTTTTCGTATGTAACGTAACCAATTAGCCTTCAATTATTTCGTATTCTTCGTCTGCTAATAATAAAATTTGTGTTTTTTTGCCTTTGTTTTGTACTTCAATTACATCGTATGTGCCTAGGTCTCTTAATTTATTTTGAGACACATTTACCATTACTTCAATAGAATCGATTAAAATATCTTCTTCGATATATGATTCAGGCAATGCCATATCCTCTGTATCTAATACACATGTGTATAGCATTTGTAAATGTTCAGCAGTTGGGTTTTCTTCTTGAACATCAATAATGTCTTTTACTGTTTCCATGTGTTCTTCTTTTGCTTGGTATACTTTAATTTTAGCCATTATTTCATTCTCCTTTATAACATAGTCGTAGAGGCTACAATCTATTATAACGTTTTTTGATGAAAACATGAAATTGTTTCCTTATTTTTAGATGGGATTTTATACTATCATTGTGTATTATTTTATAAGGAATAAAGAATTTATTTTTCAGTTCATAACAAGAACCTTATTATTCCCACTATTAAGGACGTAAGGAGATAATTAGTATGAATAAGAAAGTGAAAGTTTTAAAAGGTACGATGGTAATGTTAGCGTGTGTGGAAATTTTTGGTACAGTTTTCCCTCATGTTTTAGATCCAAATGAAACGATGGCAGGTGAAATTTCGATCGCGATTGTTGGTATAGTAGGTACATGTTTACTATTTTCTATCATGTATTTTTTTGTGAAAAAGGCTATTTTAAGAGGGTAGTTGTTACATTTTTAATAAAAAGGGGGAGTGTTTTTTTTGAAAGCTTCATATTCTGATTTTTTAAATTTAATCATCCTGATTGTAGTTATTTTTGCTCTATGGAGGTTAAAAGTGTGGTCTAACAAGAAGTATAATGTTCCTAAAGTATTTCAATGGTTTCCTAAAAAGTGGGGGAAAAGAAAAGTGTCGGAACAATTTTTTCAATCAAAACTGGATGCTGAAGGAAAAGGAATTTGGATTACTTATTATGCGGTTGATTTATATGTAGTTACCATTCCATTACAAGTGAAAAAGTATAATACACTTTAACTGCATTCAAACAGAAGTCTCCTGTCTCAAGGCATGTGTTAGGGAGGAGACTTCTGTCAGTCGTAACTGATTAAAATTTTATAGTGCAAACAATAAAACATTCTTATCGTATTCTTGTAAGCACCACTTATATTTAGCTATGATAATAGGATGAACAGCTTTTTGATCTGTATCAACATTTTTATAACCATATTTTTTATAAAAATCCGCAAGTTCCTCAAAAGGAATACAATAGACATGAGATGCATCTGATTGTTTGGCTTCTTGCACTAAAAAAGAAACGAGATCTCCAGCTAATTTATAACCTCTGTATTTGGGAAGGATGTAAATACCGCCCATCTCTATCGTATTTTGATCAATATATACTAAACGTCCTAACCCTGCATATTCTCCGTTGTACGTTATAATCGCAACTTTATCCTTTTTCAAGTCACTTGGCACAAATCCCGCGTCTTCATATTGATAATTAATCCATTCTAAATCTTCTAATGAAGCAAACTTGATTCCCATAAAAATACACCCCTTGAAAAGTTTTTATATTTCTATTATATAGGTGATAACGTGACTTGTAATAAAATAATAGTTTCGTATCTCCATATAAATCATGTTGAAAAGAAGTTCATTTCTTGCTATCTCATGCATAGAATAGTCTAATAATACTTTTTCTTTCTTCACAAGTGTTTTACGTATATAATTTAAAGGTAATTATTCTTTTTTCGTATACTTATAATAGAATAGAGGTTTAAAAAATGAGCGTCAAAATCATTACGGATAGTGCGGCGGATTTACCAAAAGAATTGCTGCAAACTTACGATATTGATTTGATTCCACTTCGTGTATATGATGAAGCGGAAACTGAGTATTTAGACGGGGTAACGTTAGAATCGACTCAATTGTTACAAAAGATGAGAGAGGGCGAAGTGTACAAAACGTCGTTACCATCATTAGAAACATTTCAAGAAAAATTTGTTACATATGCAAAGCTAGGTACACCTTGTATATATGTAGCTTTTTCATCTGAACTTTCTGGTACATATCAATCTTCAGTAGTAATTAAAGAAGAAGTAAAAGAAACATATGCGGATTTAGATTTAGAGATTATTAATACAAAGTGCGCTTCACTTGGTCAAGGGCTTGTTGTATTAGAGGCTGCGAAAATGGCTAAAGAGGGTGCTTCAAAGGAAGAAATTTTGAACCGAATTGCTTTTCTAACAAAACATATGGAGCATATCTTTACTGTAGCTGACCTGCAGTATCTTGTTAGAGGTGGGCGTTTAAGTAAGGTAGCTGGATTTATTGGTGGCCTATTAAACATTAAGCCAATTTTAAACGTTGAAGAAGGAAAGCTTGTACCGCTTGAAAAAATAAGAGGAAGAAAGAAAGTTTTAGGCCGAATGGTTGATATCATGGAAGGTCGAGGAAAGAACCTGAAAGATCAAACAATCGGAATCACACATGGTGATGATTTAGAAACTGCCAATGCATTAAAGGCATTAATTACTGAAAAATTTGGCTGTGAAGTATTTATTGTAAATACAATTGGTGCAGCAATCGGTGCGCATACAGGACCAGGCGTTGTAACACTGTTTTTCTTAAATGAAGTAGAGTAAAGGATTGATCTTTTGATCAATCCTTTTTGTTATACAATTAAGAATACTGCTAACATAATTAGACATAACATGTTATCTTGCAAAAAAAGTACCTGAGGTCTATCCTCAAGTACTTTTTTATTATTCATTGATTTGTTTTTTTACGGGTAAAAAGCTGCAAAGGAAAGTAGTGAAGTGAGAACTAGTCCGAAAGAAACTCTCTCAGTCGTATCAATGTTTAAACCGTTATTCCATTGATAAATAAAGGATACTAGTATTAAAAGTGTAGTAAATCCTGCAACATATCTTACTATTTTTCGCGCCTTTTTGTCATGTGTTCTCTAAATCATATTCATCCCTCTTCTTATTTAATAAATATTTTTGATTGTAATAATCGATAAACAATAACTCCTTGTAGCTCATTTAACAACCGTTATTTTGTTTAATAAGATGTCTTGATTTTTCCGAATACGTAATAGACAAATCCATATGTAATAAGTTGGTGTGATGAATCGAATATCACATGTATGATAAGAAATCCATACATCATATTTGTGTAATAAATAAGTGCAAGCTGCTAGAGATAGGGTAGAAATAACAATTGTTTATATTTGCTTCAAATCTTTTTTCTAGCAAGTTTATCATATTTAAAATATACAATGCCGTTTATGTTAATAACAAGTAGTTAAATTTTATAAAAAAATGATAAAAAAATTGGCTTTTTTACCAATTTTTTTTAACAAGTGGATAGAAATTATAGAATTACAACAGTATAATTAAAATAGAATCAGTATTTAAATAGTTATTTCATTATTAGGAATGTTTGAATACGGGGTGGAAACATGCAAATCGGGAAACGAATACGACAAATTCGTATACATAAAGGATTGCCGCAAGGGGAACTTGTATCCTGAAAACAAACTGGATAGAAATTGTTTTTAATCTTCGTTTTTCTGTTTCATTGCATAGAGAATTTTTATCTAGTAATCAAATATGTATAATTGCATAAATAAATTGAAATATATAAGTTATGATTAAACTACATTTTAATGTAGAAGGGTATCTTTGCTTAAAGTGAAACCGTTTACGTTATAGATGAAATTAAGGTTTAGGAGATTCGTATGAAAAAGAAATTATGTACAATGGCTCTTGTCACAGCGATAGCTTCTGGTACAGTGGTAATCCCAGCAGAAGTACAAGCTTGTGGAATAGGAGAAGTAATGAAACAAGAAAACCAAGAACAACAAGAACATAAACGTGTGAAAAGATGGTCTGCAGAGCATCCGCATCATTCAAATGAAAGTACACATTTATGGATTGCACAAAATGCAATTCAAATTATGAGTCGCAATCAAGATAAGACAGTTCAAGAAAATGAATTGCAATTTTTAAATACGCCTGAATATAAGGAGTTATTTGAAAGAGGTCTTTATGATGCTGATTACCTGGATGAATTTAACGATGGAGGTACAGGTACAATTGGCATCGATGGGCTAATTAGGGGAGGATGGAAATCTCATTTCTATGATCCTGATACGGGAAAGAATTATAAAGGAGAAGAAGAACCAACAGCTCTCTCGCAAGGAGATAAATATTTTAAATTAGCAGGTGAATACTTCAAGAAGGATGACCGAAAACAAGCTTTTTATTATTTAGGTGTTGCGACGCATTACTTTACAGATGCAACCCAACCAATGCATGCCGCTAATTTTACAGCTGTCGATATGAGTGCTTTAAAGTTTCATAGTGCTTTTGAAAATTACGTGACGACAATTCAGGATCAGTATAAAGTATCTGATGGTGAGGGCGTATATAATTTAGTGAATTCTAATGATCCAAAACAGTGGATCCATGAAACAGCGAGACTCGCAAAAGTGGAAATCGGAAACATTACCAATGACGAGATTAAATCTCACTATAATAAAGGAAACAATGCTCTTTGGCAGCAAGAAGTTATGCCAGCTGTTCAGAGGAGCTTGCAAACAGCCCAAAGAAATACAGCGGGATTTATCCATTTATGGTTTAAAACATATGTTGGCAAAACGGCTGCTGAAGATATTGAAAATACGATAGTGAAAGATTCTAAGGGAGAAGCAATACAAGAAAATAAAAAATACTTCGTCGTACCGAGTGAGTTTCTAAATAGAGGCTTAACATTTGAAGTATATGCTTCTAATGACTACGCATTATTATCGAATCACGTAGATGATAATAAAGTTCATGGCACACCAGTTCAGTTTGTATTTGATAAAGATAATAACGGAATCCTTCATCGAGGAGAAAGTGTACTGCTGAAAATGACACAATCCAACTATGATAATTATGTGTTCCTAAATTACTCTAACATGACAAATTGGGTACACCTTGCGAAACGAAAAACAAATACTGCACAGTTTAAAGTGTATCCAAATCCAAATAATCCAACTGAATATTTCTTATATACAGATGGCTATCCAATCAATTATCAAGAAAATGGAAAAGAAAAAAGCTGGATTGTTTTAGGGAAAAAAACGGATAAACCAAAAGCATGGAAACTTATAGAGGCTGAATAGGATTTTCTATAATATTAAAAGAAAATGTGTATGTAGTTTTGAAATATTTCATGTATTTAGAAAGAGTTGTTTTCGTTCATTAGTTAAAATTAAATTTTAAAGGGGATATGTGTATATGGTGTTCCGAAATACAAAACTTGCTATTTTTACTATTTCTTCATTATTTATTCTAGGTTCTTCATCTTTATCGTTTACAGATACCGTATATGGTGAAGGCACTTCTTCGACTTCAAAAGTAAATCAAGGTGTAGCGGCAGCGAATTATGATGATACATATTATAATAGCGCGAAGGGGAAAACGGGAGTAGAATTGAAAAAGGAACTTCATAATATTATTGATAATCATACAAAGATATCCTACAGTGCAGTTTGGGATGCACTAAGAGATACTGATGAAGATCCAAATAATAAAAATAATGTGCTCCTTTTATATACAGGACGTTCACAAGGGAAATTCACGAATGGTTCAGGGGTTGATAATTGGAACCGAGAGCATGTTTGGGCAAAATCTCACGGTGATTTTGGAACGGCTGCAGGTCCTGGAACTGACCTTCATCATTTAAGAGCTACGGATGTATCAGTCAATAGTTCACGTGGGAATTTGGATTTTGATAATGGCGGTGTGAATCATTCAGAAGCGACAGAGTGTAAATACGATAAAGATTCTTGGGAACCTCGTGATAGTGTGAAAGGCGATATTGCTAGAATGTTATTTTACATGGCTGTTCGTTATGAAGGAGATAGCGGTGAAGTAGATTTAGAACTTAATGAAAAAGTAAATAACAATAAAGATCCATATATGGGGAAATTATCAGTCTTACTAAAATGGAATGAACAAGACCCTGTTGATGATTTTGAGCGAAAACGTAATGAAATAATCTATACAAAGTATCAACATAACCGAAATCCATTTGTAGATCATCCTGAATGGGTAAATGAAATTTGGAAATAAATCAATTTTTTGTATAAATATCTTTGTCAAAGTAAGGGGATTGATTAGTATGATCAATCCCTTTTTATGTTACAACAATGGACATGTACAAGATTGGTATGGAGAGATTTGTAAGATTACTGGCGGAGTCTCCTTTGAAAAGTTGGAATATTGAAAGATATGAAAATTATATTAATTCATATATAATTAGCTAATGAAGGCAGTATTGTAACTATTTGTAAAAGTAGGAGGCTATAACATGAATCAAATAATTGATCACCCGACGAATTGGGATTTGAAAAGGCTATATCCTGAAGAACAAGACCCTATGTTATCTACAGAAATAGAGAAAATAGAGCAATTAATAGAAACATATAAAGAAAATCGAGACCCAGCAATTCTTTCGAAAATTATACAAAATATCGAAAAGGCAGAGTATTACTTTTATTGCCTTTCTACTGAACAAACAGATGAAGCAACTACTGCTTTCCCCCACACAAAAATAAATACTTTGAAAACAGAAGTTCATATATTACTACAAGAATCGAATCATGAAAAAAGTAACTTCCCCGAAAATCAAAATATCAACTTTATAGAAAATGAATTAAAAGCTTGGGAAGATATGTACATACAATTGCGAAATAAATTAGAAATACATAATAATAATGAAATATTCTCATTTGGAAAAGCAAACTATCTTGCGATGAATGCTGAAACTCATCATGAAAGATTATCGGTATTTTCTTCTCTTACAGAGGCATTGGAAAAGGAGGAAGCGGTATTTGCTAGCGTGCTAAATCATATGGGCAGATTGCGTAATCTAAAAAGTAACCTCTTACAAGAAAAAGAGGTATTGTCACAATCCCTTCAATCAAACGGGATTTCTAAAAATGCATTATTGGAAATGTGGAATGCCATTGAAGGAAATCTTGAAAAGTTATCGAGTGTTTTAGATTTTTATAGAAATAGTAAAGAAACACTTACATGGCATAAACTTATGACATCAGAAGAAAATGAACAGATTGAAATTCCTTTTTCAATAGCGATCGAGAATATTTATGATGCCTTAAAGGAAATTGATGAAGAACTAGCACAATTTGCAAAATGCGCTATTATGAATGAATGGGTAGATGCTGAGCCACGAGATAATAAGCCTCCTAGTGGGTTTTGCGCTCCTTTCTTAAGTGAAGGAGAGTCTCGAATTTCATTACGGTATGATGGAACAATTGATAGTGTAAGAATATTAGCACATGAATTAGGACATGCATGGCATTTTTATGTAATGAGCGATGAGCAGTCTACCGCATTTTTGGATGATTACCTTCCAATGAGTATGGCTGAATCAGCATCCATATTCTTTGAAATGGTACTTGTAGATTATTTAGTTAAAACAGCAGAAAGTGAAGAACTGAGAAAATCATTACTTAGCTGGAAAATCAGAAACAGCTTTAATTATGTAATGGCCATTCGAGCTTCTTTTCAATTTGAGCAAACATTTTATGAAGAAATTCATAAGGGACCTTTAAGTGCGGATGAATTAGAGAGATTATTTGTACTCTCACAAAAAGCAGCTTATGGAAATTCTCTAACTCAATATCAACCTTTTGTTTGGATGAAATATGGCCAATTTTATTCAGCGAATGTTCCTTTTTACAACTATCCATATACATTTGGTTATCTACTAAGTTTAGGATTATTAGAAATGGCAAAACAAGATGGTGGTGAGTTTCATTCCAAATATAAAAAATTCTTGTGTGAGACTGGAAAGCGCCCAGTCGAAGAGTTGGTGAAACAATACTTTGACATTGACCTTGCGGATAATGAGTTTTGGGAGAAATCATTGCTTCAAATAAATAAGGATATTGATGAGTATTTACAGCGTGTATAAGAGAAAGTTTAAGCCATTTATTATAAGAAAACACGTAGGGGAAGTGTATGTAAGAAATGGAACAACAGTACATAAAAGGTATACCATTTTGTAGCTTAGAGTATAAGAGAGTAATAGACTTATTAAAAAATTGGTTATCTGAAAAGGAAAATAAACCAAAGTTTATTGTTACAGCGAATCCTGAAATTGTGATGTCGGCCAAACAAACTTCAGCGGAATCTGTACATTTCAAAAACATTTTACTATCTGCGGATTTAATAACAGCAGATGGAATAGGTGTGATACTCGGTTCGAAAATTTTAAAAGGAACATTGAAAGAGCGTGTTACAGGTGCAGATTTAACGCATGACTTAATAGAGTATTGTAATCAAGAGGGGTACCGTGTATTTCTTTTCGGTGCTGCACCAGAAAGTAATGAGAAAGCGTTAGGAAATTTAAAAATGCGCTTTCCACATGCTATTTTTGAAGGACAACATGGCTTTGTCAAAAATGAGCAGTTAGAAGAAGTCAAACTTCACATTCAAAAATTTGAACCACACTTACTATTGGTAGGGTTAGGATCTCCTAAGCAAGAAGTATTCATTTATGAAAATCTTCAAAGGTTAAACGTACCTTTATCTATTGGTATTGGAGGTATGATTGATATTTTATCCGGCACGGTAAAACGAGCTCCAAAACTAATGAGGGATACTGGTACAGAATGGTTATATAGATTAGTAACACAGCCTAAAAGAATAAAACGACAGTTGATCCTTCCGAAATTTTTAGTATCCGTTATGGCTGAGAGAGTCCGGAAAAGTGTTCATTAACTTTTTCTGATAGAAACTTCATCTATAATCGAGAAGAGCTAAACGATCAATGAGAAAGATCGGTATTATTGGAGCAATATAAATTGAAATATACAGATTAAAAATATGTAAAGGAGCTCGACTCTCAATGGCAAGAAAATTATTAACGCAAAGATTTCCTTTTTTAATTCCTATTAGAATTAGACAACGTAGGCTATTTAAAAAAATAAGTGACCGTCTTGAAGGGCATAAATTTTCAAAAACATTTGAGCGAAATCCATTACCTTACAGGATTTATAAACATAAATCTTTGCTTATTAGAAAGTTAGGTGATACGGATATACAGCTGCAATATAACAAAATCACCAATTTAAGGTTAGCTATCTGTAAAATAAACCAGGTAGTAATTAGACCGGGAGAAACATTTTCATTTTGGCATCTTGTTGGTAATTCTAATGAAAAGGCTGGATATAAAGAAGGAATTATTCTAATGAATGGCGAAGCGATAAAGGGAATAGGCGGTGGTCTCTGTCAGTTAGGGAATCTTCTCTACTGGATGTTTCTTCATTCAGAGTTGGAAACAGTGGAAAGATATCGTCATAGTTTCGATCCATTCCCTGACTACGGACGTGTAATTCCATTTGGAACAGGTGCCACTTTGATGAATGGTATTATTGATCTCAAATTGAGAAACAATTCAAATATTACCTATCAAGTCAATCTACATCTTGACGAAGAATATATATACGGAGAAATTAGGGCATCTCAGTATCCTCCATATAAGTATTCTATCGTTGAAGAAGATCATTGTTTTGTAAAAAAAATAGATAAAGTATACAGACAAAATAAAGTTTATAAAAAAATAGTTGATCGTGTCACAGGTAACTTAGTTGACAAAGAACTAGTCTTGGAAAATGATTGTTTAGTAAAATATGAAGTAGATGATGAGAAAGTTGTAGGTTCTGTATAGACAAAGATTTTCACTTATCTAAAGATATTTGAAAAAACGGCGTAAATAATTTAAAATAAAATCTTTCAAGGTAAAAAAATAAAGAAAAAGATTCCATANNTATGGAATCTTTTTCTTTATAAGTAATTATGATTTTACTTTTAAATGCTTCAATAAACGTTCCGGATGACCTTGTACATAATAAAAGTGTGGATTATTTTCATCATCATAAATCATGATATAAGGTTTTTCGTTAAGTGGAAGGAGTACAAGTACTTCATCTATTGTTGTATGAATCCATTGATTTGTAATGGTAACCGGTTTAGATAAAGGGACTTTTATCATATGGCCAGTTTTAGGGACAACGTTTAGGTTTTTAAATGCTCCAGTAATGGATTGGGCATATTGTATTGCCTCTTTTTGAATTTCTATGTCTAGGGATTGTTTTTGCACGACCATCTCCTTTTGGCAATCAAAAACTTCGATTTGTTTATTTGTTTCTGCGAAAACATTTGCGGATAATAAAAATGAAAACAGAAAAATGAATCCTATTTTTTTTAACATGAAACAACACCTCATATTTACTATTCCCTCAAATAATATATATATTTTTGGATTTGCAATATTTCTTGTCATTGTACTTGTTTGGATATTATCAAAAACGATTACAACACCGCTAAAAGAATTAAGAGATGTTGCAGAAGATATTTCCAATCTAGAATTTAAGAAAACAAAAGTGAAAACAAACGATGAAATTGGCGATTTAGCCAATAGTATTAATATTATGAGTGATAAATTATATGAAGCTCATCAGGATTTAACGAATAGAAATGAAAAATTGAAGCGATTTATGGGGGATATTACCCATGAATTAAAAACACCTATAGCTTTAGTAAAGGCGTACTCTATAGGGATTAAAGATGGTCTTGATGATGGGATATACTTAGATACAATTATTAAACAAACTGATCAAATTTCAAATTTAATAGAAGAGTTATTACGTTTTTCGAAATTAGAAAGAGACCCATTACAAAAAGAAGAGGTACGGATAGAACCGCTTATTAAAAATATAATTGATAAACATGAAATTGGATTCCAAGCTAAGGATATACATTTACAAATGGATTGTCGCGCGAGAGATGCGATTATTTATGCAGATTCGGATAAAATGAAAATGGTATTTAATAATTTAATTTCAAATGCAATAAAATATACAACAAATCAAAATATCAAGATTGTGTTTGAAGAAAGAAATAGTTATGTATATTTTAGTATTCAAAACGGAATTGATCCTGAAGTAAGTACAGATATCGGAAAAATTTGGGAGCCGTTTTATGTGTTAGAGAGACCTCACGCAATAAAGAAATATCAGGAACTGGATTAGGACTAGCGATTGTAAAGAGCATTTTAGAACGACATGGTTTTGATTATGGTGTTTCCATTATAAAAGAGGAAATACAATTTTTTATGTATATAGAAAAGAGGGAGTAAATTGAGTGAGGTAAAAAACATAATGAATAATCAAACGTTACATGATTGGGTTTTTGACACGTTGAAATAACTTGTTTATCAAATGCTAAACCCTTCTCTAATTCAAGCCAAAGGAACCAATAGAGATAGTTGTTCTAAGTAATAAGTGCCTACACCTTCAAGTAACTAATAATAAAGGTTTTATTGACCATATCTACTTTTATTTATTAAATTTGTTTGATTCATAATGGACAATCTAATTTTTGTGCTTATTTAGAATAAAGTAATCTATAATCCTCAATTTGGAGGGATAAAACTTGAGACCGTATGTAGAGCATCATCATAACCTTACACTTTTATGTTCTAATATATGTAACCATTGCTTTTCTCTTCCACCATCAGTAAAAAATATTTGTCTTTCGGGATGTATGAAAAATTGTTTTACACAGCATTTTTATCATATACCTCATATCTGGAGATAATCCCAGTAAAAAGTACAGAAACAAATTGTTACTGTACTTTTAATATTTTTTATAAGCATTTGCCCCAACTTATCCTTATTTTTATACCGAGTCGACAACATCTCAACCTATATTATACAAGTCATTATCCTGACCAATAAACAATGCTATAAAGAGAAAAATATAATGGAGGTGGAGTTATGGGAGTTGTTAACGCTACAGATGCAGATATTGCACTTTTAGCAAGATTACTCAGAGCAGAAGCCGAAGGAGAAGGAACTCAGGGTATGTTACTCGTTGGAAATGTAGGAATTAACCGACTAAGAGCAAATTGCTCTGACTTTAAAAATCTTCGTACCATTAGACAAATGATTTTCCAAGAACATGCATTTGAAGCTGTTACGCATGGATATTTCTATCAAAGAGCAAGAGAAAGTGAAAAACGTTTAGCTCGTCGAGTTATCAATGGAGAGAGGTACTGGCCTGGGAAATTTAGTTTGTGGTATTTTAGGCCACCAGGCGATTGTCCTCAACAATGGTATAATCAGCCCTTTGTAGGACGTTATAAAAAACACTGTTTTTTTCAACCAACGGCCGCAACTTGTGAACAAGTTTATAACACATTTTAAACACTGATAAAAGGCTGTAATTACAGAAAAAACAATTGAAAAATGAACTGTATCTTATAAAGTGGACCGTTTAATAAAAAGACCTTTAGAAATTAAGCACTTAAAAGATGGTTCCGGTACAATACCGGAACCATCTTTTTTGAGTTTCCACGATTCAAGGTACAGTTCAGCTTACTTTCGTAAGCTCTTTTTATTTATAAAAATTTTATTCTGTCAAATAGATGTCACATGAACATTTTATAGTATAGGTATACCCGAATTAAGCATAAACGATATAGGAGATGAATCTATGAAACAATTATTAAAATATATAGTAGTAATTTGTACGTTAACACTTTTATGCTATGCCGCTTATATGAAGTATGAAAAACAAAAAGAAATTGAAAATAATAAATTAGTAATTACTGAAATCTCGAAGCAATACGGTGTACCAGAATGGATTCCACTTGCAATTGCTGATCATGAAACAAAATTTAATCGAAAAGCTGTTGGAGATAAAGGGACATCTTTTGGGCTATTTCAGTTACATCGAGGCGGATTAGCACCTGCACAATTTTCAGAAGAGAACTTAAAAGATGCAAAAACGAATGCAACTATAGCGATCTCGCATATGGTGAGTTCCTATAAACGCGGAGTAAACAAGGGGTTAACAGAATTAGCGCTTTTGAAATATGTCGCCAATACATCAGGGTGGCCTGGAAATTTAGGAGAAGATTGGACAGATAATAACACGCAATATAATGTTGGGTTAGAGAAATTATATAAGCTATATAAGAAAGATTAAAATATTACAAATTTCTCAAGTTTTCGCTCTCTTATAAACTGAATTTTCTGTCATTTTATTGTATAGTGAAGGGATAGAAGAATATAAAGGGGGAAGGGATTTGAAGAAAAAACAGTTTATAATTGCGCTTTCGACAATGTTTTCTTTAACACTTACATCAGGTATTTCTAGTATTACAGTACATGCAGAAAAGAACGAAGAGAGTTCGATAAAATTTTCTTCGCTACCGTTAAATGGTAAAGTGCCAGAAACAATAGCCCAGTCGACCAGAATTGAGTTGGAAAATGGAATGACGAAACCTATTTATTCAATTGATGAGGCGATTGTAGAAAATTTATTTGTAGAAACTGAGATTGATAGTGACCGAGATGGGAAGCAGGATCGTGTGTCGATAAAAGTAATGCGACCGAAAACAGAACTAGATGTGAAAGTTCCCGTTATTTATGAAATGAGTCCTTACCGGTCGGGAATAAAAGATGTACCGGTTTATAATGTTGATGAAGAATTACATCCTACTGGAGGCAAACCTTATGCAGGACCAGCCAATCTCGGTTCATATGGAAATTACTATGTTCCTCGTGGATATGCGGTTATTTTAGGAGAAAGTATTGGTACTGGAAAATCAGACGGATGCCCAACAACTGGTGACGAACAAGAAATACTTGGCACAAAATCTGTCATTGATTGGGTAAATGGAAGAGCAAAAGCATTCACAGAAGATGGTAAGGAAATAAAAGCAGATTGGTCTACAGGAAATGTTGGAATGACAGGTGCATCTTATAATGGAACATTGCCGAATGCTGTTGCAACAACAGGAGTTGAAGGGTTAAAAACAATTATTCCAATTGCGGCAATTAGTAGCTGGTATGATTATTACCGTGCAAATGGGGCAGTTGTTGCACCAGGTGGTTACCAAGGTGAAGATACAGATAATATGGCAGAAGCAGTGCTAACACGAGAGAATCCTGAAGTTTGTCAAAAAATCACGAAAGAGCTAACTGATGGACAAGACCGAAAAACGGGAGATTATAATGATTTTTGGGACAAGCGTAACTACGTGAAGGATGCTAAAAACATAAAGGCAAGTGTATTTATTGTACATGGTTTAAATGATTGGAATGTAAAGACAAAACAGTTTTCAGGGTGGTGGGAAGCTCTTGGAGAAAATAATGTTCCTCGCAAAATGTGGTTACATCAAGGGGGACATGGTGGAACATCAAGTAATAACTGGCAGCAAACACAAAATAAATGGTTCGATTATTGGTTATACGGAATTGAAAATGGAATTATGAACGAACCGATGGTAGATGTACAACGAGAAAATAAAACGTGGCAAAAACTTGAAAATTGGCCAGACCCTGCAGCGGCTCCGTCTAAAATACGTATGCTTTTAAGTAATAAAGCAGTAGATTTACCGCTTCGAATGGGGGCGGTACAACAAGTGTCCTCATTATTAGATGATGCAAAAATAAAAACGAATCAATTAGTAGCAAATCCAGAATTAGAATCACCAAATCGGTTAGTATATGTAATGCCTAAGCTTGAAAAAGAAATGAGAATAAGTGGTACACCAAAAATTTCATTTAAGGGTAGTATTGATCGCCCCGTATCAAACTTAACTGCATTGCTTGTTGATTATGGTGGTGTAAAACCTGAAATTGTGACGAGAGGATGGATGGATCCACAAAACTTAAATGGAATAAACTTCTCAGAACCAATTATACCAGGAAAAGATTACTCATTTACATGGGACATGCAGCCGGATGATTATGTATTCCAAGCTGGGCATCAAATAGGAGTCGTATTAATTGCAAGTGACTATGACTATACGATTCGTCCAAAAGCAGGGACGAAACTTACGGTGAAATTAAGTGAATTAACATTGCCAATCGTAAAATAGAAGGAAGCCTCCGAATGTGGAGGCTTTTTTGTACTAAAAAAGGAAGGGATCTTAACATGAAATTGCCAAAAGGGTGTTATAAAGGGAATGGAAGAAGCGAAGGGAGTAGCTTTAACTAAAACAATATGCACTATATACTACGCTATTTTGAAATAATAACAGATTTATTATATAATATTTTCGTACTAATAATCGATAATTGTAATTTTAAAAATAAGGAGAATGTAATATCCCTATGAAAGATGTAGATTTTATACTAGAAAGTGATGAAACATTAAAGCCATCTGAACGATTAGTATTATTACTATTAGAAAAACATAAAATTTTATATACAAATGATCTGCTAGCACTATCTAATTTATCATATAAAACATTAACAGATTCATTAACCGATCTCGTAGTAAAATCATATGTATTAAAGGAGACAGGAAAGGGAAGAAAGCAAAATTGCTATAGGTTAATGTAAAGCCTATTACATTTATAAAAAAATATAAAACTAATGATTTTTCAAATGGAATATAAAAATGATTTTTATATTTCATTTGAAAATATAATTCGAATAGAAAAATATCAATGAGTG